>JAVBTX010000037.1:0-50714 GCA_031555935.1 Lachnospiraceae bacterium
AGATTTGGTCTAGTATCGTTACTAGACCAATATCAGTTGAAACACATTTAGTTATAAGATTGAACCGCCGTGTACCGAACGGTATGCACGGTGGTGTGAGAGGACAGATAATCAATTAATGATTATCTTCCTACTCGATTGCAGCAGAGAAGGAATGAAGTCCTCAATTGTAAACCCTCCCCCCCTCACTTTTTTGATTTGCAATCCACCACAAAAACCCCACTTCTTACCACAAACAACCTCAACAAATTACTCCTTGGTGTACAATATAAACATAAATACCAAGGAGGATAACAGATGATAAAAAGAAGTAAAAAACTACTAGCAATGATACTCACTCTATGTATGGTGCTGACATTAATACCGGCCATACCGGCGTCAGCAGAGTCCAGTGGAATATGGGAGCTAAAGGTCGACTACCCGATGGATTTTACCGTAAAGGAAAACGATATCGACAAAATGGCGACCGAAAAATGGGCTTGGTATCCCAATGGAAATTCTGCATTAGGCTATGGAGCAAAAACATTTGTGATGAATGGTATGCAGCATGTTGTTCCAGAAGACTATGTGAGGAAGAGTTCAAGTGCACCGGACTTTAACCCAGAGACCGACTGTACTGCTGATCCGGACTTTGCATTAAGACTTCCGCCTGGATCGACCATTATTGTAAATGGGAAAAACAATAAGATTGGTAATATGTACATCAAAACCAATAGCCATGCGATTGTATGTGACGGCGCCCTGACGATAAAAGGATCTGGTGAATTGCAAGCGATTGGTCCAGATACAAACAGTTATAGCTGTTCCGTCGCCGTTAAGGCCTATAGTCTTTTAGTGGATATGCCAGGCGGTACATTGAATGCCAACGCTGGTAACGTAAAGGGCTATAGTATTGGTCTTTGGCTTGATGGAAGCGCTGGCAATGTTGCCAGTAATCTTACCATTAATAACGGTACCGTAAACGCCACGGCCTGGAATGCCAACGGAACTGATAATCTTAAGGGTGTTTGGACTACCCGCTCCTGTGGTGTGTATATGCAAGGTGCTGGTACGCTGACGATGGATGGCGGTACACTCAATGCCTATTCCACCTATGCAGGTGGAAGCAGCGAATGGCTGAAGTTCGGCTGCGGTATCTTGCTTAGCGAGGATAGCACCATTGATATGAAAAGTGGTTCGATTGTTGCCAGTGGCTACGGTGGAACCGGTGGGAAAACAGAGAGTGGCTACGCCGTTCGAGTGATTGAGAAAACTGGCGAAACAACATTTTCTTTAAATCTCAATAATGCAGAGATTAAGGCTTATGACAGTACCACTGAGACATATAGTAAAACAATATATAATTGGACGGATCAGAGTTATACTTTTCCGTACACATCCTTCTTCCGTGTGCTTGGTACCGTGAACACAGCTACACGGGTGAAAATTACACCATCTTTGCCGGAGTCTCGTACCTTGTATTACAACCCGGCCAACGGTAGAATGTATAAAGAAGCATCGTTTACCAACGTAATTAGCAATGTCAGCGGCTGGAGTGCCGACAGTGAAGGTGTTTTAACGCTGAATAATTTTGATTATTCATCCGTTGGTGATGTAGCACTGTATTTGACAAAGAATACAACATTAAATTTAGTTGGTAACAACAAGATTAACGTCAGCGATTGGAGTTCAAATGGCAGTACGTCTTGTGGAATCAACATCGCCAATGGCGTCACCGTAAATGTCATCGGTACTGGTACCCTTGAAACAAGGGGATTGACAAGCGGAGTGAGCAGCGTTGGTGTTTTTGGCAATGCAAACGCCAAATTGGTGTTAGAAAGCGGCAAGCTGATTGCGGCTGGCGGCGAATTATTAAGCGGCAACTCATCTGGTATTGATGTGCCACTTGAGATAAAGGGCGGCGAAGTAGTTGCCAAGGGCAATGCGAAGGCATTTAATAAAACCCCGGTTATTTCAGGGGATTTTAGATATCGTAGCGGTGACATTGATGAGTTGGACAGCTGGCGGGCAGACTTTAGCGCAATGCCGACAGACGCAAAGCATGTTGAGATAGTTTCAACCAAGGCTTGCACCGTTACCTACAATGCCAATGGTGGAACAGTTACTACTGAAACGGCAGAGACAGGAGAAAATGGCAAGCTAACGGGATTGCCGACTCCAGAAGCAAGAGACGGAATCACTTTCAAAGGCTGGTACACAGCGGCAAGTGGTGGGACAGAAGTCACGACAAACACCGTCTTTGCAGATGATACGACAATCTATGCACAGTGGGAAATAGCGGGCGCACCATTCACGATAACCTTTCATGCCAACAGCGGCACGGTTAAAACTGCAACCATGCAAACAGGCAAAGACGGCAGATTAAAGGAACAACCGACAGCTCAGAAAAGAAGGTATGCTTTAGAAGGCTGGTATACAGCGGCAGAAGGTGGTCAGAAGATTACCGAAACGACAGAATTTAAGGCAGATACCACAGTGTATGCGCATTGGGAGAAGGCCGCAACCCGTACCGAAACATTGGATTTGCGGAGTGCAGAGGAAGATATCCTTGATAGTGACGAGGGCTGGAAATGGTATTATAACGGTACTTCAGAATACAAAGCGAAGACACTGGTAATTGATGAACTGGATTTGAGAACATTAGCAACAAATCCGGAGGATCACAGCATAAAATTACCAGGCGATTCAACTCTTGTAATAAAAGGTGAAAACTGGATTTCCACTGAGGGCTTTAATCAGGATTCACTTTACGCAGATGGTTATCTTGTGATTAAAGGAGATGGTATCCTTAATATATTTAACAAAGATCGTCATTGTGTTACTGCAAAATATGATATCACTCAAAGATCTGGAACGCTTAATCTGCATGGTGCAGTAGATAAGACAATTCAGGTATGGTCTGGCTCATACATGATGAACGGCGGCGTACTCGAGGGAATGAGTGAAAGCACCAATCCTTTTCATGGTTTACCGATGGATATGCCGACGTATACTTGCTGGGTGAATACGGATATGGTTAGTCCGGGTGGTGCCGGAAGTAAATCGTTTGAACAGAGCGCGGATTACCGGTACGTAAAATATATCTGTGATTACACCACGAACACCGTGCGTTTTGATGCCTTTGGCGGCAGTGTTGAGGAAGAAAGCCTAAACACAAACATAAACGGCAAGTTATCTGTCTTACCAACACCGACAAAAGCATCTAGTATTTTCAAAGGCTGGTTTACGGATGCCGAGTTGGGTACGGAAATTACCGTGAATACTGTGTTTACCGAAAGTACGACCGTATATGCCAGATGGGAGGTTGCTGGTGCACCTTTCATCATCACTCTTAATGCCGAAGGCGGCACAGTTGACCCAACCCGTGTGATAACGAACAAAGCAGGAATACTATCCTCCTTGCCGACACCGCAAAGGGCGGGGAAAATGTTCATTGGCTGGTTCACAATAAATGGAAATGAAATTACCAAAGACACTCTTATTACAGCGAATACCACAGTATATGCTGAGTGGGCCGATTACACACGCCTCTCGGCGCTGGATATGGGTAATAGTTCACTCCAATACAATAATGGCAGTGAAATCGTCACAGCGAATCCAAATGAGACCGATATCCTCGATAGTGCAGAGGGCTGGAAATGGTATCTGAATGCCGCAGATGGCTATGATAATAAAACCTTGGTGCTGGAGAATTGTTATCTGAAGGAGCGCGCACAGTTTTCATCTGGAATCATTACAAAAGATGGCATGACCATCGTGCTGGCTGGAGTAAATATCATTGAAGGCTGGTATGGGATTAGTGCAAATGGGGATCTAAAGATAAAAGGAGACGGGACTTTAAATATTATTAATAATCTCACTGGAATTAATGGTGGAACAATCACCATGGAAAATGGCATCGTCAATATTAGAAGCAATCTATATGCAGTAGATTGTGTTCTTACTTTTAAAGGCGGTATGCTTACCCTCAAAGGCTACCCAGCGCAGCATCCTTATAAAACAGTAAGTATGACAGCGCCAGCTAAGTGCTGGACAAACACTACTATTGATCCCCCGGGCGGCTCAGGCAGCAGTACGTATACGGCTAATCCGGATATCAAATATGTCAGATTTGCCGTTGGCAGTTACACACTGTATAATGTCAGCTTTGATGCTAACAGCGAACTGAATAATCCCGCAGATATGGAGACCGGCGGAAATGGCAAGCTTCTCACCCTGCCGCAGCTCAAAAGAAGTGGATATGTGTTCAATGGCTGGTATACTTCAGAGAATGGCGGAACCGAAGTTACGACAGACACGATATATACAGACGATACAACCGTATATGCACATTGGACAGCCGTAGCAGTAGTCCCAGAGGCATTCATTATCGCAGGCGGCCAGACCGGCAAATTGACTTACGGTACAGGCAGCAGTGTTACATATAACATTTTGAGTGATAATTTCACCAACCCTGTCTTTGCTCCATCAGTTGAGTGGAGCGGCACCGCACCAGTTGGCGTAACCGCTAGCTTTAACGCTGATAAAACGCTGCTAACATTAACCAGTACTGCAGCGGCAAATGCGGGAACCTATAAATTTAAAATAGTCTCTGGCACTGCCGGAAATAAAGTTGAATCAGCAGAAAATGAGCTGGTGATTGACAAAGCAAACTATACCCCGGTACCGGCTAAGACAATTAATGTCAAGGTAGTTGATGAAACTGCGCAGACGGGCACAGTGACGGCGGCAGATTTCTTTGCAACCCTGCCAAGCGGCGCAGAAATCACCGGTTGCACAGTCAAAACAGGCGGAACAAATGTTGTGAGCGAAGAGCTGGTGTTGAACGAAGGAAGCATCAGTTTCACTGGCAAAACAGAGCTTGACGCAAACGAACTTCCAGCGAATGATGTTTACAACATTACAATTATTTCAAATAACTACAACGACATTGTGGCGAAACTCACGTTCAAGGCGGTTGCTAAAACACCAGTCACCATCAGCGGCGTAAGTGTTTCTGGTAAGACCTATAATGGAAGTGCCGTAAATTACACTGGTGCGCCAGTATCCAATGACGGAACGGCGAACGTAGTTCCAAGCGGCTATACTTACGAATGGCAAAATGCAAATGGTGACACGCTCGCCAGCGCACCGAAGGATGCCGGAAGCTATAAATTAATCGTATCAGTGCAGGATGGCGATGCAAATTACACTGGCACAACTGAAATTGATTTTACAATTAATCAGGCTCAGATTACGATTACAGCCGCAAATAAAACAGCAAAAGCAGGTGAAGCAGCTCCAGCCTATACTTACACAGTAGCTGGTCTTGTAAGTGGCGAAACATTGAAGACGGCACCAACACTTAGTTGTACACCAAACATGAATACTGCCGGAACCTATCCGATTACGGCAAGCGGTGCAGTCGTACCAGATGGCGGCAATTACAAAGCGAACATTACCTATGTAAATGGTACATTAACCGTTCAAGCAGTTCAAGTCGTTAACACTTTTGTGGCAGCAACAAACATCACCGGAGTACCAACCAAAGGCACCGTCGGAACCGCATTGACCCTGACTGGAACAGCGACTCCTACATCTGCTACAAACAAGACAATTACATGGAAAGTAAAGGACAAAGGAACCACTGGAGCAGTGCTTAAAAATGGCAAACTGACCTTCACCGGCTCCGGTACGGCGGTCGTAACGGCGACGGTTAAAAATGGAAAAACAGCAACCACAGATTTCACCAAGAACTTTACGATTACGGTTGCATATCCAATCAGTAAAGGCAAGACATATGAAGTCTCAGGCATGAATTACAAAGTAACCTCAATTACAAACAGCAAAAAAGAGGTCACCTTCATGGGCTTGACTTCAGCCAAAAAGAAATCAGCAACCACCGTTACCGTCGGAAATACGGTTAAGATTAAGGGCTTCACCCTAAATGTAACAGCCATTGGCAGCAAAGCCCTAAATAAAAATACCAAGGTTAAAACGATTAAAATTGGCGATAAAGTCCTAACCATTGGCGACGCAGCATTCTCAGGCTGTACCGCCCTGACCAGTATCACAATTGGCAAGGGACTAAAGACGCTTGGTAAAGAAGTCTTCAACGGTGATAAAAAGCTGAAGACAATCACCATTAAATCAACTCAATTGAGCAAAGTTGGTAAAAATGCGGCAAAAAATGTCAAGGCAACCATTAAGGTTCCGGCAGCTAAGGTCGCAGCTTATAAGAAACTATTTAAAACATATAAAAATATTAAGGTTACAAAATAAAAGTATGAATAAAAAGGAGCAGGTGCAGAATTTTGTGCCTGTTTCTTTATTTTGCGGCAGAGAAGGAATGAAGTGGGCATCTCAAAATCCCTCTTGACCAGCGCCAGTCATATCAACCTAATTATGTTTTTTCCTCTGGCAGTGTTTTAGGTGTTTTTCAGATTCCATAAGTAATTTGAAAGTGATTCAAGAAAACAGTGGTGGAGTGAGGAAACTGGAATTGTCATATTAGCGGGCGGGGCGCACTTTTGTGACTTGGGAGAGAATTAGAGCTTCTTAGTATCCCGACACAGTTTAGTAATGCCCCACACGGATGTGGGGCAAGGCGCAGGGCGGCAGGGACGCCGCCTCTAAGCCGTTTACGGACGGTATCCAACAAGCTAGAGAAGGGATGCTTAGAAGCTCTTACTCTCGTACATCGGAACAAAAGTGCGCCCCGCCCGCTAATATGACGAAGCCAATACCCTACCCCCCCCCAATTTTTACACTTTCTTCCCAAATAATTAACAATATTCTTATTGCAAATAAATTACAAATATGTTACCATCATTTTGTGTGGAAAAGCCGTAATAAAAGGCATTTTTATTTTTTTACCAAAAGATTGTTAAAAAATTAACATCTTCAATAAAAGCAAAAAATAATCTAGAAGGAGACAAAAAATGGCAAACAAAGTAGTTTTAGCTGGCGCATGCCGTACAGCAATCGCAAGAATGGGTGGAGCATTAAGTGGCACATCAGCAGCAGATTTGGGAGCAATTGTTATCAAAGAAGCGTTAAACAGAGCAGGTGTAAAACCGGAGCAGGTTGACGAAGTAATGATGGGTTGTGTAATCCAGGCAGCACAGGGACAGAACGTTGCACGTCAGGCATCCATCAAAGCAGGCTTACCAATCGAAGTACCAGCATTTACCCTAAACGTAGTATGTGGTTCTGGTTTGAAATGTGTAAACGAAGCCGCTACTCTGATTGCTTCTGGACAAGCTGATATCGTAGTTGCAGGTGGTATGGAGAACATGTCATTAGCACCATATGCATTGACCAAAGCTCGTTTCGGATACCGCATGAACAATGCAACCATGATTGATACCATGGTAAATGATGCATTAACCGATGCATTCAACAACTACCACATGATGATTACAGCTGAAAATATTTGTGATAAATATGGCATCACTCGTGAAGAGTTAGATGAGTTTGCAGCAAACAGCCAGCAGAAAGCTGAAAAAGCAATGGAAGCAGGCAGATTTGACGACGAAATCGTACCAGTGCCAATTAAAGTAAAAAGAGAAACAGTAATGTTTAACAAAGATGAAGGACCTCGTGCTGGTGTTACAGCAGAATCTTTATCAACCTTAAAATGCTGTTCTGGAAAAGAAGGCGGCTTAATTACAGCAGCTAACGCTTCAGGAATCAACGATGGTGCAGCAGCAATCGTTGTTATGAGCGAAGAAAAAGCAAAAGAACTTGGTGTAACCCCAATGGCAACCTGGGTAGCCGGCGCACTTGGCGGAGTAGAGCCAGAAATCATGGGTATTGGACCAGTAGCATCAACCAAGAAGGTATTTGACAGAACTGGTTTGACCATTGATGATATGGACTTAATCGAAGCAAACGAAGCATTTGCAGCACAGTCAATCGCAGTTGCAAGAGACTTGAATTTCGATATGTCAAAAGTAAACGTAAACGGTGGTGCAATCGCCCTTGGACATCCAGTTGGCGCAAGTGGATGCCGTATCTTAGTAACACTGTTACACGAGATGCAGAGAGCAGATGCGAAAAAAGGTCTGGCAACACTTTGTATCGGCGGTGGAATGGGTTGTTCAACAATCGTTGCAAGAGACTAATTTCAAGAAACTTTGCACTGATTTCAAATTAAAATAGTATGAGGGCGTCTCAGAGGTGGCATACACTTCTGAGACACCCTTCTTAATATTAATAGTAAACGAAAAGGTTAAGGAGGACTATCATGAAGGTAGGAATTATTGGAGCAGGCACTATGGGTGCTGGAATCGCACAGGCATTTGCACAGACAGAAGGATATGAAGTATGTTTGTGTGACATCAACGAAGAATTTGCAGCAAACGGTAAAAAAAGAATTGAAAAAGGTTTTGCTGGCAGAGTTGCAAAAGGAAAAATGGCACAGGAAGATGCAGATAAAATCCTTGCAAAAATTACAACTGGTGTAAAAACCATCTGTACTGACTGTGATTTAGTTGTAGAAGCAGCATTAGAAGTAATGGATATCAAAAAACAGACCTTCAAAGAATTACAGGAAATCTGTAAAGCAGACTGTATCTTTGCAACCAATACCTCTTCTCTATCCATCACGGAGATTGGTGCCGGACTTGACCGTCCAGTAATTGGAATGCATTTCTTCAACCCAGCTCCGATTATGAAATTAATCGAAGTAATCAAAGGTGAGAATACATCAGATGAAGTAAAAGATAAAATCGTTGCTATTTCCAAAGAAATCGGCAAAACACCAGTAGAAGTGAATGAAGCAGCAGGTTTCGTTGTAAACAGAATCTTAATCCCAATGATTAACGAAGCAGCAGGCATCTACGCTGACGGCGTTGCATCAGTAGAAGGAATTGATACCGCAATGAAATTAGGCGCTAACCACCCAATGGGACCATTGGAATTAGGTGACTTAGTTGGTCTTGACATCTGCCTTGCCATCATGAACGTATTATATGATGAAACCGGCGACAGCAAATACCGCCCACATCCATATTTAAAGAAAATGGTACGTGCAGGTAAATTAGGACGTAAAACAGGAATCGGATTCTACGACTACAGCAAATAAAAATAATAATAAAATATAACCATAAAAGGAGTGTAAATCATGGATTTTTCTTTCGATAAAAAACATGAAATGGCGAGATCTTTATTTAGAGAGTTCGCTGAAACAGAAGTAAAACCTTTGGCTCAGGAAGTCGACGAGACAGAGAAATTCCCGACCGGAACGCTTAAAAAAATGCAGAAAAACGGATTCATGGGAATCCCAGTACCAAAGGAATACGGCGGACAGGGATGTGATCCTTTAACATATGTTATGTGTGTTGAAGAATTATCAAAAGTTTGTGGTACCACCGGTGTTATCGTATCTGCTCATACATCACTTTGTGTTGACCCAATTATGACATACGGTACCGAAGAGCAGAAACAGAAATACGTTGTTCCGCTTGCAAAAGGTGAGAAGCTAGGTGCATTTGGATTGACCGAGCCAGGGGCTGGAACAGATGCTCAGGGTTGTCAGACAAAGGCTGTATTAGACGGCGAAGAATGGATTCTAAATGGTTCCAAATGCTTTATCACAAACGGTAAAGAGGCTGATATTTATATCGTAATTGCAATCACAAGTGTAGTGGAAGACAAGAGAGGCCGCAAGAAAAAGAACTTCTCGACCTTTATCGTAGAAAAAGGAACACCTGGCTTTTCCTTTGGAACAAAAGAAAAGAAAATGCGTATCCGCGGTTCGGCTACATATGAATTGATTTTTGAGGATTGCAGAATTCCAAAAGAAAACTTATTGGGACCAGAAGGAAAAGGCTTCCCAATCGCAATGCATACACTTGACGGCGGACGTATCGGTATCGCTGCTCAGGCACTTGGAATCGCAGAAGGTGCATTAGAGAGAACGATTGAATATGTAAAAGAAAGAAAACAGTTCGGCCGTTCCATCGCAGCACAGCAGAATACCCAGTTCCAGTTAGCAGATATGGAAACAAAGGTAGAAGCAGCAAGACTTCTTGTTTATAAAGCAGCAATGGCAAAAGCAACACAGAAATTCTATTCAGTCGAAGCAGCAAAAGCAAAATTATTTGCCGCTGAAGTTGCAATGGAAGTTACCACCAAAGCCGTTCAGTTATTTGGTGGCTACGGATACATCAGAGAATATGATGTAGAGAGAATGATGCGTGATGCAAAGATTACCGAGATTTACGAAGGAACCTCAGAGGTTCAGCGGATGGTAATCGCTGGTGCATTACTGAAATAAAACAAATATAAGAATAAGGAGTGAATCTACCGTGAAAATAGTTGTATGTATAAAACAGGTACCTGATACAAAAGGCGGAGTAAAATTTAATCCAGACGGTACTTTGGATAGAGGTGCAATGCTCACAATCATGAACCCAGATGATAAAGCTGGATTAGAAGCAGCACTTAGATTAAAGGATCAGTACGGTGCAGAAGTAACCGTAGTAACTATGGGACTTCCAAAAGCAGAAGAAGTTCTTCGCGAAGCAATGGCAATGGGTGCAGACAAGGGAATCCTTGTAACTGACAGAGTATTAGGCGGAGCTGACACATGGGCAACTTCGATTACAATTGCTGGTGCAATCAGAAATATCGATTATGATATCATCATCACTGGACGTCAGGCTATCGACGGTGATACCGCACAGGTTGGACCACAGATTGCAGAGCATCTTGATATCCCAGTTATTTCCTATGCACAGGACATCAAGGTGGATGGCAATGCAGTTATCGTTCAGCGTCAGTATGAAGACCGTTATCATGAAGTAAAAGCTCAGATGCCATGTTTAATCACCGCATTAGCTGAATTAAACGAAGCTCGTTACATGACACCAGGCGGAATTTTTGATGCATATGATGCAGAGATTACTGTTTGGGGCAGAGCAGATCTTAAAGATGTAGACGATTCAGACCTTGGTTTAAAAGGCTCTCCTACAAAAATTGCCAAAGCATCTGACAAAGTTCGTAAAGGTGCTGGAGAGAAAGTAACGCTTGATTCTGATGAAGCAGTTGCTTATATCATGGGCAAATTAAAAGAGACACACGCAATCTAAAAAAATAAGGAAAAGTGGTGAATAAAGATGGGTTTAGAAGCTTATAAAGGAGTATATGTCTTTGCACAGCAAGTAGATAATGAGTTAAGCGGAATCGCTTTCGAATTACTTGGAAAAGGTAAAGACTTAGCAAAGGATTTAAATACAGAAGTAGTAGCAGTTTTGATTGGTTCTGGCGTAGCTGGATTAGCTGATCAGTTAGCTGAATATGGCGCTGATAAAGTAATCGTTGTTGACGATCCAGAATTAAAAGAATACAGAACTGAGCCATATACACATGCTTTGGCATCTGTAATCAACAACTACAAGCCAGAAATCGTATTAGTTGGTGCTACTGCAATCGGTAGAGATTTAGGACCTCGTGTATCAGCAAGAGTAAAAACAGGTCTGACCGCTGACTGTACCGTTCTTGAGATTGGCGATTTCCCAATCAACCCAATCAATGGACAAGAGCAGTTACATAACCAGTTATTGATGACACGTCCAGCATTCGGTGGTAACACAATCGCAACCATCGCTTGCCCAGACAACCGTCCTCAGATGGCAACGGTACGTCCAGGCGTTATGCAGAAGATTGAAAAAATCGCTGGCGCGAAAGCAAATGTGGAAGAATTCAATCCTGGATTTACCCCAAACAATAAATACGTAGAAATCTTAAACATCGTAAAATCTGTTGTTGACGCAGTAGATATTATGGATGCAAAAATCCTCGTTTCCGGTGGACGTGGCGTTGGCAGCGCAGATAACTTCAAAATCTTAGAAGATTTAGCAGAAGCAATCGGCGGAACCGTAAGCTGCTCTCGTGCCGTTGTTGATAACGGATGGAAAGCAAAAGACTTACAGGTCGGACAGACTGGAAAAACAGTTCGTCCAAGCCTTTACTTTGCAATTGGTATTTCTGGAGCAATCCAGCATACCGCAGGAATGGAAGAATCTGACATCATTGTTGCAATCAACAAGGATGAAGATGCCCCAATCTTTGATGTAGCTGATTTCGGAATCGTTGGCGATTTGAACAAAATCGTTCCAGCGTTAACCAAAGCTTTGAAAGAAGAGTTAGCGGCTGCAAAATAATAGCATACGATTGTAATAGTAACTAAAATAGTAGACAGGCATGTGAAGAAATTCATATGCCTGTTTTTGCATATAGTGCTTTTTTGCACAATTTATATTAGTATATTATGTTATAATTATAGCTATATAACGTAGAAAACAGGAGGAGCAGATATGCGTAAAAGTCTTGGAAAGAGAATCTTAAGTGTTATTTTGACACTGGCATTGATGTTGACAATGTTTCCACTTATGGAGACGCCGGTAAAGGCGGCAACAGTGGTTACAGATGCGGTGGAGCTGCAGGCGGGATTTAGTTCGGGTGGCACTATGGATTTGGGTGCGGATATTTATACGACGAGCAATTTTGTGGTATATGAAGATTGTGTTTTAAACCTAAATGGATTTAAGCTGACAGTCACAGTTTCTGACTATCAGGGAATTAAAATAGGTAGCGGAAAAAGCCTAACCATAAAGGACAGTAAATATAGTGATAACACGCCAGGAAATGGAAAGCTAATGGTGACAAATAATTACCAGAAACCTTCACTTGGGTTGGGTGACGGCAGAGGCTCAGGTATTAATACCACCAATGGAAAGTTGATTATTGAAAGCGGTGTTATTGAGAGTCGGGGTGCAGCCGGCGGAGCTGGAATTGGGGGTAATCCCGGCGGAGCAGGCGGGACAATTATCATCAACGGTGGAACGGTAAAAGCTGTTGGCGGTAGTGCGACAATCGGTTATGTGGATAATGGCGGCGCGGCTGGAATTGGCGGCGGCTACAACAATAACGGTGGTAATATTACCATTTATGGCGGTGTTGTTACAGCAATCGGCGGTTCTGGCAGTGCAGGAGTCGGCGGTGGTGCTAGCAATGACGGAACTGGTGGGACGATTGCGATCCATGGTGGTACAGTGATAGCAACTGGAAATAAAGGTGGAGCCGGCATAGGCGGCGGTGAGTATGGTGCAGGTGGCAACATCACCATAAATAATGGTAGCGTGACAGCTACTGGTAGTGGCTATGGTGTTGGAATTGGCGGCGGCGCTAACCGGGATGGTGGTAAAACGACGATAAACGGTGGTACCATTACTGCCAAGGGTGGTTCTGGCGGTGGTGCTGGGATTGGCGGCGGTACCGGCGGTGGAACACTCACAATTAAAGATGGTACAGTTAAGGCAACCGGAGTCAGCGGCGGAGCTGGAATTGGCGGAAGCAATGGTGGTTCCACTCGTGGCGGCAATGGCGGTACGGTTACAATTCTTGGTGGAAATGTGACCGCAATTGGCAGTGGCCAAGGAGCCGGAATTGGCGGCGGTGGCGGTATGAGCAGGCAAAGTGGTTCTGCATATGGAACATATAGCAGAGGTGGGACTGTCAAGATAAGCGGTGGGACAGTCAAGGCGAGTAGTACATATGACATTGGTGCATACGATATTGGCGCACCTGGTTCCGGCGGCAGTCTGACAGTTACTGGCGGCACATTAGAATTTGCAAAAAGCGGAACAAATGCAGATGAGCCAACCTATAAAAATTGTACCATTAAAGGAAGCGGTGCAGGAACGGCCAAAGGAACATACGATTCCAAGGGCAAAAAGGTGACTGCAACAAGTTCCAAGAAAACCACGAAGCCAAATACAACCGCAGTACCAAAATCCCAAACGATAAAGAAAGGCAAATACATTACACTGAAAGCGCCAAAAGGAACAACGTTGTATTACACAACAAATGGGAAAAAGCCGACCGACAAAGTAACGACAAAGGTATCGCCAGGCAAAACTAAAAAGATAAAGATAACGAAGAATACTACCCTGAAGGTAATTGCCAAAAAGAGTGGATATAAGGTTAGCGATGTAGTAACGAGGACATATAAGGTGAGAAAATAAAGAATAAAATGTTTATCCATGCGATAGGGAGATTGTAAACTGCAATCTCCCATTTTCATGTGTATTTTTATTGACAACAAGGGTATCTATTTCAAGTTATTTAAGATTAAAAAACGTGGATGAATATGAATTAGAATTGATAAATCAGGACATTGCTGATATGTTCATAAATCAAATTTTGTTTGAGCTTCATTTAGGTATTGTGGTATTGATTTATGTAGGTTGGTTTTTGGTGCGGCAAGGATTAAAAAAGTTTTTTTAGAAAGGTTTCTAAGAAGACTTTAGATGGGTGCATAAATAGGGCTGTTTATGCACCTCAGTTTATATTTTTTTAATTTGTTTGTTCAAATAAGTTGTGATATCATAATTACAAATCTGGTATTCTTATGAAATTCTTTCTTTCATATCAGACATTCGTCGACAATATCCAGTTTGAAAAAAGTCTATCGAGGTGATGCCTTTGCGTGTGTAAATTTGTGTAAATTTATATTTATTAACTTGCAGAAAAGAAAAAAAGTGAATATAATGGAGGTACATATATGAATTCATACAAGGATGAAGAAAAGTTGCATTGGCACCCAGCTTTTTTGGCGGCGATGCAGATAGATTTTGGCGAGGAGGCTGAAAAGCTCCAATTTATTTCAGAACATGAGCTGAGTAAGATGCCAATGCGTATCGATGTGTTAGTCATAAAGAAGGTTGTAGGTACACCTCTCAGACGAAAAATTGGCAGGATTTTACGTGGACATAATATTTTTGAATATAAAAGTCCAACGGATAGCTTGAGTATTGATGACTTTTATAAGGCATATGGTTACACCTGCTTTTATAAATCAGGTGGTGAAGTAATAGATGAAATCAGAGCAAGTGATGTGACAATTACTTTTGTTTGCAACCATTATCCTAGAAAAATGCTAAACAAATTAAAGGCTGAGAGAAATATTACAGTAAGGCGAGTAGACTCAGGAATCTATTATTTAGAGGGGGATGCTATTCCAATCCAGTTACTGTTGACGAGAAAATTATCCACAGATGAGAATCTTTGGTTAAAGAGCCTGAATATGGAATTACGTAAAGATGAGCACATGGTGAAACTGCTAGATGATTACGAGCGGCATCATAATTCCCCAAATTATCAGGCGGCAATGTATTTAATTGCGCGTGCAAACCAGAAAATGATGAAGGAGGCAAGAGCGATGGGAGATGTATTGATAAGAGCGTTGTATAAAGAGGAGATTGATGAAGAGGTAGCGAAGAGGCAACAGGAGATTGAACAGGAATTGACCATTCGGGTTACAGTGGAAGTAACGAAGACTCTGATTGAGACTCTCCGCGAGGAGGGAATTTCGGATGAGAAAATCTGTGAAAAGATTCAGAAGAAGTATAACATTTCCAAGAAAGAGGCGCTGATTTACTTTGAGGTTTAAGTAAAGGGTTGGAAGGTCCCAAATATGAGAAAAATAAAAAATTATCTATGCATGATACTGGCACTGCTGTTATTAGCTTCAGTATATCAATCAGCGCTACCGGCAATGGCCGCAACGTCCGTTACGAACGCAACGTCCGTAAAGGACGCTGTAAAAACAATGCCTTCTGTTCCTAAGAGCAGTCCAGTGGGTAAGAACGGCAGGTTGTCAGTATCGGGAAATAAGATTGTCAATAAAAATGGCAAAGAATTTGTGATTAAAGGCGTTTCCACGCACGGTCTATCCTGGTTCCCAGAGTATGTCAATAAGGCTGGTTTTAAAACGCTGCGTGACGATTTCGGCGTTAATACGATTCGTCTGGCGATGTATACCTCGGAATATAACGGTTACTGTACTGGTGATAGTCAGAATCGAAAGAAGTTAAAGAAGTTAGTTGATGAGGGCATCCAATATGCCACGGAGCTTGGCATGTATGTGATTGTCGACTGGCATATTTTAAATGACGGCAATCCACAGACCTATCAGAAAGAGTCGGTTGCATTTTTTAAAGGAATGGCCGGAAAATATAAGAATTATACAAATGTTATCTATGAAATCTGCAATGAACCAAACGGCAGTGAAGGCAACCTGGAGAACATTAAGAGCTATAGTAAGGCGGTGATAAAAGCCATTCGGGCGATTGATAAAAAGGCAATTATTATTGTCGGCAGTCCAACCTGGTCGCAGGATGTAGATAAAACAGCAAGTAACCCGATTACAGGCTATAAAAATATTGCCTATGCCTTTCATTTCTATGCCGATACCCATCGTGACGAGCTGCGCACAAAGTTTACAAATGCTGTGGAATCTGGTCTGCCCGTGGTGGTAACAGAATTTGGAATCACCTCAGCATCGGGTAATGGTACGGTAAATAAAAGTGAAGGAAATAAATGGATTGCGCTGTTAGACCAGTATTCGATTGGCCGTGTCTGCTGGAATTTATCGAATAAGGATGAAGCCTCTGCACTATTAAAGTCAAGTTGTACTAGAACCAGTAAGTGGAGTGCTACCGACTTATCCGAACAGGGTAAATGGTTGTTAAAGGTCTATACCGGAAAAACCAAGACCTCAAATGCCAATAGCAAAAGTGCCACTGGCACCAAGGATACTAAGAAAATTAAGGGCACAGTGGCGCTGACCAGTTCCTGGGAGCAGGACGGTGAATATTATTATCTTTATACCGTAGATGTCAAGGGTAAGGGTAGCAAAAGAACGGCAAAATGGACGGCAGCCCTGACCTTTTCTGGAAAACCAACCTTTGAACAAGGTTGGTGTGGTGACTACAGCACCAAAGATAAGAAGATAACAATAAAGTCCGTTAGTTATAATGGCAAGTTAAAAAAAGGTGAAACGACTCAAGTTGGCTTTATCATTCATTCTAAGAAAGCTATCACGTTAAAAAAGATAACAATGAAATGCTCATAGAGATTGCAAAAACCTTCTGTTTATGGTATTCTTTACCTCGATAAAAAAGATAAGGCCGTAACGTCCTTAAAAAGCAATAAGGTCGTAGGCCAGAAAAGAGGAAGAGACTATGAACAGCGCAAAGAGAAGCGACAAAACCATCCGCATGGTAGAGATGGCACTGTTAATCGCAATCATTATCGTCATGGCTTTTACCCCGATTGGTTATATTCGAACAGGAGCATTATCCATCACATTGCTCGTGATACCAGTTGCAGTAGGGGCAGTGATTTTAGGACCAGCAGCCGGAGCGGTATTAGGAGCGGTATTTGGAATTACCAGTTTTATTCAGTGCTTTGGCTTAGAGCCATTTGGAACCGCTTTATTTCAGGCAAACTCCGTTGGAACCTTCATATTATGTATGGTACCACGAATTTTGATGGGCTGGTGTGCCGGTCTGATTTGTAAAGCATGCCGGAAGTTAAAAGCAACCAAAGGTATCGCAGTATTTATTGGCAGCCTGTCAGCCGCGGTATTGAATACGATATTTTTTATGACGACATTAATTGCAATTTTTTATCAATATATGGTTGATAATTTTAACATGGGCAAAAATGTCTTTGCCTTTGTAGCCGCTTTTGTTGGTATTAATGGTGTCATTGAAGCAATTGTCACCTTCCTGGTAGCAGGCGCGATAGCCAAGGCACTTCAGGTAGCAATGAATTCATAAAAAATTGATAATAATTAGTCACTAAGGTGATGGCGTATCATTGGAGAGTCTGGCAAGGTCAGACTCTTTTTGTATAAAAAAACCGCAATCAGAAACGTCAGCAGTTCACAAATCGGATAGGTTGACCACACACCTGTTAGACCAGCAATAGAGGAGCAGATGAGTAGCGTTGGAACCATTAGGATACAGCCCCGCAGGAGTGAAATCACAAACGCATAAATTGGCCGTTCGGTGGAGCTAAACAACGTTGCCAACAGGATACTGATGCCAGAAAACAGAAAGCCAATAAAGTAAATCTGCAATCCCTGTATGCCTAAGGAGGACAGTATGGAATTTTGCTCACTGTTGAAAATTGCCACAATTTGCGGTGCGAGGAAAAAGGTCAGTCCATAGATGATGATAAAAAAGGCCAGCCCGGTTCGCAGTGCATAGCGAAGCACCGTGTTTATATTCGTTTTTAGACCGCCGCCATGATATTTGCTTAGTAGAGGCTGAATACCCTGGGCAATGCCGGTATAGATAGCGGTAGCGACCAAGGCCAGATTGGCAACAACTCCATAGGCAGCAACACCAACGTTGCCGGCCAGCTTCAAAATAACAATATTAAATAAAATAATAACCAGTCCGGAAGCTACTTCTGTAATAAAAGAAGACAGTCCGGTTAGACAGATGCCTGAAATCTCTGAAAAAACTACTTTTATGCGAACAAGCTGGAAGTGGTTCTTTTTTTTGAGGAAATACGTGGATAAAACCAACATACTGATAACCGGTGCTAATCCAGTTGCAAAGGCAGCACCAAACATGCCCATACCACATGGGAAAATAAAAACATAATCCAAAACAATATTGGAAACACTTCCGGTCAGCATGGCAGCCATCGACAAATCAGGTGAACCGTCATTACGAACAAAGGCAATCAGGATATTATTGCAAATAAACATCGGGGCGAACAATAATAGCGTTCGCAGATATGTGCTCGTCATGGCAAAGGTATTATCATCACATCCTAATAAGGTGCAGAGTGGATTCGTCAGAAAAATTCCCACCAGCGCAAAACATAGACCAAGAAAAAGCCCAAGAGCGACAGAATGAGAAAAGGCTGAGTTAGCAAAGGCTAAATTAGCCTTGGCTAAATTAGCCTTGGCCGAATTGGCGCCAGCACCATCAGATTTCGCTCGTCGAATGGCATATTTGGTAGCACCGCCGATGCCAATCATCAGTCCAGTTCCATTAATAAAGCTATAGATTGGAATCGCCAGATTTAACGCGGTTAATCCATTTGTACCAAGACCGGCTGCGACGAAGAAGGTATCAGCTAGAATATAACCAGATAGACCAACCATTGCGAGCACATTCAAACTGACATATTTACCAAATTCTTTTAAAACTGCATGCTCTTTCATAAAGACCTCCATTTCCATTGTGAAAAAATTTGCATAAAAAAACACCCAACAGTTCATACCTTCTATGGCCTAATGGTATGAATGATGCGTGCTCCTTGCTTTACCCGGCGGCAAAGCTGTATAGCCATTATATATTTTTAAAATAAAAAAGTCAAATGTTATATTTCGTTAATTACGTATAAAAAAAGAAAAATATAACATACTAACATTTGAATAATGTTGTAAGGAGGATAATAACATGAAAATTAAAACATATCGTATTTGTCTTTTATCACTTGTCATTTTAATGGTGGTAGGCGGTCTTTTCTATTATATGAATGGCATGGAAAATAGTGCGCAGGTGATGGAAGGAACTTTCGTTGTAAAAATGATGAATATTCCGTTTGTTCAAACGGTAGAAAGATGGATAAGTTATGGGCGCTAGTAGTGAAACATTATATCTAAAGGTTGACAAAAACACGCTGGTAAAAGATCGAAATGTGACTATTCGGGATGTGGCCACACTGCTTTGCACGGATGAGAGCATTGCCAGACAAGTGAAGCAGATGAAAATTTATACCTTTTCGGATGCCAAGGATGCCAAGAACGAGCAAGTTGAGGTGTTTTCTGTAATGGTATTAATCCAGATGATTCAGCAAAAATACGCTAATGTGGAAATCAACAGCATTGGCGAACAGGATTTTGTGGTGAGTTACTTGAAGAATGGTGAACCACCGAAATGGCTGGAAACATTGAAATCAGTACTGCTCTCAGTGCTGATTTTCTTTGGCGGAGCATTTACAATTATGGCATTTAATAATGATATTGCGGTAACCGAATTATTTGCTAAATTATATGAGCAGGTAATGGGCCAGAAGTCCACCGGATTTACGGAGCTGGAGGTCTGTTATAGTATTGGTCTATCAGTCGGGGTGTTAATCTTCTTTAACCACTTTGGCAAGAAGAAAATCACACCGGATCCAACGCCGATTCAGGTCCAGATGCGAAAATATGAAAAGGACGTGGATGACACCTTTATCGAAAATGCAGAGCGAGGGGGGAAGGGAATTGATATTAGCTAAACATATTTTCCTTGGTTTGGCAGGACTTGCGGCTGGTGGAGCGGTGGCAGCAGGTACTTTTGCGTTTATTATTATGTTGGGTGTGGTTCCACGGATGATTGGAAAAAGCAAAACAGCAAGCTCAATTATGGGTTATGAGAATGCCATTATTATCGGTGGAATACTAGGTAATCTGGTATCAGTGTTTTTGACGATGCAGATTCCATTGGGCCATGCTTTTCTTGTGTTGTATGGAACCTCAGCCGGAATTTTCGTCGGCTGTAATGCGGTTGCATTGGCAGAGGTGCTGCAGTCATTTCCGATTATATTTCGGCGAATTAAAATTAAGCAGGGCTTAAGCTACGCAATTATTGCCTTTGCAATTGGAAAATCACTAGGCTGTCTGTGGTTCTTTTTTGAACGGATGGCGGCATTGTAAAGGCAGTTGACGGCGGACTTTTATTGGTATAAAATAAAGATATACAAATATAATTTTAAGGATAGTGTTGTCAAATGATTTTATCAATTGCAAGACAAGGCGTGGTGATTAAGTGTAATTTAGCATCGTCGATTATGACTGGTAACTATGAATTTTATTATGCGGCAGGTCTGTTGTTTCGGATCAAGGATATGGCTGTCCATGAAGTGGCAGAACCATTGGCGTTGATGGAACAAATACAGCAGGAAATCGTAGATTTCTCCTCTGAGGATAAGCGGGAAATGCACTTGGTACACATGCTTTTGTTTTATAAACCGGTAGAAGCATTTGATGAGCAAATGAAGGAATTATTTTGGATGGGGTATCGAGAACAATACATGTGGCAGGAATCCTTGCCACAGACATAAGAGAAGGCGAGACTATGGAAAAACGCGATACGATTGGGGTTCTAATTGGTAATGCGCAT
Source organism: Lachnospiraceae bacterium (assembly GCA_031555935.1). Classification (GTDB taxonomy): domain Bacteria; phylum Bacillota; class Clostridia; order Lachnospirales; family Lachnospiraceae; genus Roseburia_C. The sequence continues at coordinate 20,961 of JAVBTX010000037.1, forward strand.
ACAAGTCATCCAAAGGGGTTAATGAAGGGGATTTGTGACAGTGTCAAGGGAAAGGACGTTGATGTGGTCTTTTTTCTAGGGACACAGACCGCATTGTTTTACCGAGAGATGTTACAAGAGGATTATGATTACCAGTATAATACAATTTATGATTACGCTATGCTGGCGCAGGTGGATGTGCTAATCATAGCGTACGGTTCGTTATGCATTTTTTGGGAAGATAGCGATAAGGATAAATTTATTAGCCATTTTGGAAATATCCCATATGTGTTGTTAGAGGATGTGGTTACGGATAATCGTGGAGTACATATAATAGCGGATAATTATGGCGGGATGAAGGCTTGCATTGAGCACTTGATAAGTGTGCACGATTGCAAGAACATCTGTTATTTGAGTGGACCAAAAGATAATCAGGATGCATCCGAGCGAATTGCGGCATATCGTGATGTGATGAGAGCACATGGATTGGCGATTGATGAAAAAATGATTGTCTACGGTAACTATTCGGAATACGTGGATGAAGAGGTTGAGCAACTCTTGCGTGATAATCCGGATATGGATGCATTGGCAAGTGCCAACGATGAAATGACAACGGCTATTTACCGGGTTTTTGAAAAGCATGGAATCAGAGTGGGAAAAGATATTGCGGTAACCGGATTTGACAATACGGATATGTCAGCACATGCAAAACCGCCCCTTACCACTATTTTGCAGGATAGTTACAAAATGGGTCAGAAAGCATTGGATATGGCATGTGATGTTTGCAATGGCAGGACCGTGGAATCAGGGAGACTGGCAACTGATTTTATTCAGCGTGAGTCTTGCGGCTGTGAATTTCAGACCTCAATCTTGGAAGAATCAATCAGCACGGAGAATGGCGAATATAAAGATTTGCTGGATGTTGTCAAGGAATTGCGGGAATTTCAGCGGATGGCTTGGATGGGACCATTTTTAATGCGTGGTTTGGCACAGATAACAGATGATTCAAGGCACTTTTATATTCAAACGGTGCGGGCAATGGAAAAGTCTGGTGCCACCAGTACATACCTATACTTGCTCAAACGGCCGTTGATTTATCGAAAAGGTGAGGAGTGGAAGCGTCCGTCGAGATTATTTTTAACAGCCAGTTGTGTGGATGGGAAAGCAAATTACTATGCGTCGGGGCAGCGTCCAATTGTCCGCAAGGGGAGCGGAATGATTTGCCATCAGAAACAAGCTGATGGTGCTCATGTATACATGGATTTTCTACTGTTTGAGGGAACCAGACAGTATGGTATTTTATCCGTCGAGATTGAACCGGAAGCAATTCCATATTTTTATATGCTTTCGATGCAGTTGGGAACCTCTTTGCGTTTCTTTGAACTAAGTCAAAGGGAGCGGGCCACAAACCAGAAATTAAAAGATAAGAATGAGGTCTTGAGTTTTGTCGCGATTTATGATGAACTGACAGGGATTTATAATCGTCGCGGAATTTTGGAGCAAATCATTCAATTTAATCGCCGCCATAAGGGCAAAAAAGCATACCTGCTGTTTGGCGATTTGGACCATTTGAAAGAAATCAATGATACCTTTGGCCATTCGGAGGGTGACTGTGCGATTCGTACAGTAGCTGGAATTATGAAGGATGCATTGGGTAATTATGGCGATATTGGCCGCTTTGGCGGTGATGAATTTGTGGGCATATTCTTGACCGATACGTTAAAGACGAGTGACTATGTTGATCAGATTCATGATGCTTGTGAGGAATATAATGATAAGGCCGGAAAACCATACTACGTAAATATTTCATTGGGAACAGCAGAATTTGTCTGTGGAGACAATGCAGATTTTAAAGCAATGCTGCAACATGCTGACCGTTTCTTATATGAAGAAAAAAAGAATCGCAGAGCCACAATTAAGAAGCAGGTGTAACAGCCTGTTTCTTTTTGAATAAAAAATGTTTTTTTGCGCATAATGTAAAAAACGGCATGAGGAGTGACAGTTTATGGCAGGAAAACAACCGAATAATGAAGCAAAGAAAATAAAGCAGGAACAGTATAATGATTATGTTAAACAGGTGACACCAACAAAGAACCTTTGGATGCAGATGCTAAAAGCATTTTTGACGGGCGGAATTATCTGTGTGATTGGCCAGTTTATTTTAAATATCTGTGCAAATTATGGGTTGGATAAAGATGCTTCCGGTGGTTGGTGCAGCATGATTTTGATTTTGCTCAGTATCATCCTAACAGGTCTTAATATTTACCCTTCGATTGCAAAATTTGGTGGAGCCGGGGCATTGGTTCCAATTACGGGATTTGCCAATTCAGTGGCAGCTCCAGCGATTGAATTTAAGAAAGAAGGTCAGGTCTTTGGGGTTGGCTGTAAGATTTTTACAATTGCAGGACCGGTGATTTTATACGGAATTTTTACTAGTTGGGTACTGGGACTGATTTATTGGGGATTAAAGTGTTTTGGGATTTTGTAAGAGGATTTTATACGGATTTAGGGGAAAGCAGGATGGCCAAGAAATGGGCTGTCCTGCTTCTCTTAAAAGAAGTTATCATCATCAACATGTTCCATGATATCTTCGACGCGGCATTTTAAGATATTGCATAATCGGTCAATGGTATTAACTTCAACATTTTTATTATGTTTCAAGCGGTTTATCTGAGAACGATTGATATGGTAATGTGTATATAAATCGTACTGGGTAATATTTTTTTCGCTCATAGTTTGCCAGAGACGGTCAAATTTTATCATATTAACTCCTATCTGTTAAAAATGGTACTTGTATAAATTTAATTATCCATGTAAAATAAAAATCACAATAGTGTTCGTATAATGATACTATGAAAATTCACATGGAGGAGAAAAAATGACAATCAATGAATTTAAGGACTGGTTATTTGATGTACTAAATGATATGGATGGTGAAATTTTGGCAGACATTGATATGAATGAAAATCAAAATCTTTTTCAACTGCGCATGATTGATGGCAGTAAGTTTGAGATTGAATGCCGGCAACAATAACAAAAAAGATATATCACTCTTATACTGTAAATTCGACAAAATTTATGCGTAGGACAACTTATATTAATAATGCATGTTTGATACATTATTACATATAAAGGAGTAAAAAATTATGATACAGATGAGTGATGTCTCGAAATCATTGGAAAATGAAACCGTCTTAAATGACATTACAATTGAATTTAGAGAAGGAAATGTCTACCTACTGACCGGTCATAATGGCAGTGGTAAGACAATGATGTTAAAGATGATTTGTGGTTTATTAGAACCATCTAAGGGAAAAATTATTCGTGACCGGAATTATTCCTATGGTGTTATTATCGAGAATCCAAACTTTTTTGAAAATGAAACAGTTGCCAGCTATATGAAATTAATTACGAAATATAATTCAAGTATTTCTTGGGAAGAGGTAGAGCAGTATTTAAAAATATTTGGCTTGTATGAACAGCGCGACAAAAAAATACAGCACTTTTCCTGGGGGATGAAACAACGCTTAGCGCTTTGTCAGGTGGTTATGAAAAATCCTGATGTGCTGGTGCTAGACGAGCCATTTAATTTGCTTGATAGTGAAAATTATGATGAGGCTCTGAATTTGATGCGAGATTATAAAAGACAAGGAAAGATTGTGATAATTGCGGTGCATGGGGCCGATGAAGATTTGATGAAGCTGGTGGACCGAAGGATTATTATGGAGAATGGGGGGATTAAGGCGGTGAGTGATTCGTTTTAAGATTAATTTGTTTTTATGTGAAAGGGTACGTGCCCCGTGGGATTTTTTTTGAGTAAACTACGCGTAACACTGCGGTGAACTTCTAGGCGAAAATTGTTTCAGCAATGGCTTCAACAATTTTAGAATTTCACCTCCGTCGCTTCGAATTTACTCAAAAAAACTCCCACGGGGCACTTACGCTTTGCATAAATTCAATTTATTTAACACTACTTTGCTTATCGTCAAATGTGTTAGAGAGTTAAATGATTTTTTTGTTTTTGTTCTTAGGTAAATTCTTTCGAGGTCAGAGTCCGTGGCACTTTATTTTTATGCATATTCGGAGCGGCGGAGGTGAAATTCTAAAAATGTTGAAGCCATTGCTGAAACATTTTTGGTCCAGAAGTTCACCGCAGCGTTTCGCGTAGTATGCATAAAAATAAAGTGCCACGGACTCTGACCCCCCAAGGAATATAATTACCTTGAATCAATGGATCAATCGCAAAGTCACTTCGTGTCGATTAAAGGGTTACTCATGCTAGTTCTGCGAATAGAACCACTGTTTGTGCTATATTTACGGTAGAACTCTATAAATTTTTTTGAGTTTTCAGATTAAATAGCAAGGAGTGATTCGGATGCGCAGGCAGAATAAATTAGTTAAGAAACTTATTGCATATGGAAAGAAACATCCGCGTTTTACATATCCGCTGATAGCCTTAATCGGGCTGGTTTTAGCGGCATATCATGGAGCAAGAAAGTTATGGGATGACAGAAGGCATCATTTTGTCCGTCAGCAGATTATTTCGTTTATGTTGATTTTTGCGTTGCTGTTTACCATGAGTGGTGTGATGTGGGCGATTGCTGAATGGCAGCCAGCTGTGGAAACGGGACCGATAGTGGATGCAGAAGCAGAAGCAGAGACAGAAGTAGAAACAGAAACAAAGATAGAGACCGAGACAGAGATAGAAACAGAGACAGAATCAGAGGCCAACATAGAACCCGGAACAGAAATTGAAACGGAGACGATTCTTAATCCCGATGAACATGAAACGGAGACACCGCAAGGAACGGAAGTCGATACTGAAATTGCGGCAGAAGAACCAAGCGGAAATGGAAAACAAGCTGCCCGTAATGGTGTAGGACAAATTGCAAAAAATGCAAATATCGGTGAAGTTGGAACTGGACTTGGCAACATGGTGCAGGCTGGCGCAGCAGCAGGTACGCTGACAATGGAGAGTATCTTTAGAAGTGGCAGTTCGGCGACAAACTTTACTATTAGTGACAGTAACAGCTTTGATGTAACGGTAACCATCACTGGCGGGGCCGTGGAAGAACCAATTGTAAAAATAACGGTTCCCAAAGGGATGGATATTCCCTACTACCCAACTGAGACAAATATTACTTTGGGGCCGCAGCTTATCGCCGGCAGTAAGGTGACGAAAACGTCTGATGCAAATGGTGATACGGTACTGACCTACTGTTTTGCAGAGAACATTGCCCAGGTAGGATTTAACATTACCCTAAGACCAACCTATAAACTAAAAAATGCTGTCAGCCATGTGGTAAAGGCAGAATATTATGAGGGGACGACATTACTTTGTGCGGAGCAAAGTGCAGTAACCGTCACCAATCCAACGGTAGCTACAGGTGCAGTGCGAGCTTCCGGAACGACCAATAGCGTATTGCTGACAGCGGCAGCTAGTTATTATGTGGCGCTGGCCCCATATTTGTCTGGAACCGCGGCTCATTATAATTATGACTCGGTCACAGCAGTAGTTCCGTTGCCGGAGCAAGCGGTGCCGGGATTCGGAAAAGATGCGGAATTTACGGCACTGGCAGATGGTGTGGCTTATTCGTTGAGCGATACGATTGAAGTAACGTATAATTCAAACTATCGTTGTAAGAGCAGCTCTGGGGCAATTGATGTGAATGCTCAGGTGCTGGTGTATCAGATAAAAGGAAGCAATCCGTTTTTGTCCGGGGGACAGAATCTTACAATGAATGGAAATCTTTATCTAAAGTACACCGGTGTTACTGCTGGGACATATAGTCCGGACATCGGGACTCAGGTTTCAATTGGCTATGATGATACCACGAAGGTGGTCTACGATTTTGCGTCAAGCACATTGACCTCGAATAATGTTGCCAACGTTACATTTAAAGAATATAATCTGGACGATTATTTTTATCTTAATCTTTCTTCTTTGTATACGTATGGCTCAAGTGTTTCAATTCTGCCATTGGAGAATAAGACCTATTCCTATTCACATTTTATCAATAAAACCGGAGACGAATTTAGAGATATTCAGGTGGAATACGTGATACCACAACAATTTTATGCCAGAAAACTTGTTTTTAATTTGAGCAACTCATCAACGAGTCCCTTACCATCGTGTGCGGAGATTTCCTATCAGACCAAAAAGGGCGGAGAGCTGATAAATCATAAGACGATGACAGTAGGTGATTCAGAACTTGTACTGGCAGACCAGAGTGACGCCATAACATATCTTGTTGTAACCTTTGATAAAATTGGACAGGCCACCAGCACATTAGTTCTGTCAATCTATTACACCAATGTCGAGGAGCTGGATGAAACTACAGCTCGGACTGTAAGCTCCCAAATTTTATCAGCGAATAGCGACAATTTTGGAACAATTACGGCTCGTCCAAAGAAGACGAGCAGTGTTTATTTGAAAAAAACTTACTCAAGCTCCTGTACGGTAGCAGTGTCACCAGCCACACTAAACAAGGGCGAAGAATTTGCCGTTACGGAGACGTTTGATAACTGGTATACAACATTATTAAAAAATCAAGCCATCTATTGTCTGATGCCGAAGGAGTATGTGTTTACCCGTTATGTAGCACCGACAGATGCCGCCTTTAAAGATGCAGAGTATACCATAACACAGCGGCCAATCGGAGATGATATTCTATACACCGTTCGATATACGGATGGAGTGGAGCGTGTCTGCTACGCTGTGGATGGATGTCGGGGCAAATTTTATTTTCGAGTTGGTCCATCGGTAGATACGTCGCAGGTTCGTAACGTGACACTTCCAGCCGGAATGTTTTACGAGAATAATCACCCCGTTTTTCCGCTTGCTGCGACCTGGCTCTATATGGCCAGCGAAGCAACCCTTGGGATTGATATCAACAATAATGGAACCCTGACGGATATATTTGCCAAAGCAGGCAGCTATCCGAGTGTGAAGCTCAACAGTGTCAATGCGCTGAGCGTACAAGGCTATTTGAGCGCAGATGGACAACTCGGAGAGAATACTACCCAGGATTACGGCTATGATTCAAGCGGGGTCTATCATATGAGAATATGCAATGGTCTTGCTTCCGGCACCACGGCATCAGACGCAGAAATCATCATTCCGCTGCCCAAAGAAAACAATACGGCGGTAATCAATGGGACAACCTATAAATCGACTTGGGCCGTATATTTGAAATCAGCCGTGACGCTGGAAGGAAATTTTTTTGATCAGGCAACAGTGCTTTATAGCACCAATGGCGGAAGTACCTATCAAAGCACAGTGGATGATTATCGTGCGGTCACACATATCAAAATACAGTCTGAAAGTGGGCGGGAATTAGGAGCTAGTGAGGCAGCTTCCGTTCAGCTTGCTTTTGAGGCTGGCTTCAATGAGCGGATGACAAATCCTGCCACGGTCTATAAAGCCTACTTTTCATCCACGATGACTTATCGGGACAGTCTGAACAACACTGTTTCGGCGGCTTCGATTACGCCGAGTGAGTTATGTGCAAAAACAATAAATATCACTGGGACATTGTTTCGGGATAGTAACGGGAATGGAATCAAAGATGCTGGAGAAAGCGGCGCAAGCCAAATAATGACCTTATATAAAGGTGGCGGGATGACTGGAACCGTATTGCAGAGTGTGACGGCAAATAGTACAACTGGAGCATACACCCTTAAGATGCTGCTGCCGGGCACATATAAGCTCAAAGCGGCAAAGGGGATAAGCGATTACTATCCGTCGGGAAACACATTTTTTAACACAAATGGCGAGTACACCTTTACCGTGGGAGCGTCTTCGACAGATAGCTTGAAGAATATTAATCTGGGTCTGTTGACGCCGCGTACGATGAGCTTGAATATGACGACGGCTGCGTTAGTGGGCATTGGAAGTACGAAACAAATCACTCCAACTCTGACACCAGTGCTTTTCTCTGGTGAGGATGATGTTACCTTTGTTTCATCGAATCCGGCGGTAGCGACGGTGTCAACCGATGGTACGATTACGTGTCAGGCGGAAGGAGCGGCTACTATTACCGTAACCGCACCGCAGCTCGCAGCGTTGACTGCCTTGGGGGTGGGAGCCGAGCTGACGGCAACAGTGTCAGTTACCTGCCAGCTAAGTGGTTGCCATATTACGGCCAATCCATATTGGCAGACATCGAATAAAACCACATTAACGGTGCCGGCATCGGGCAGCTTGTCTGAAAATTACTATTATTATTTTGGCAGAGGCGGGTATTGCAATGAAACCTTACATACAGATTCAAAATCAGTTAGCATTACCATCTTAAATGATGGCGGAACGGGTGCTACGATTGGCAGTACAACAAATTCGGCCTCCTATGGCCATGCGACTCTAAGCGTGAACCAGCCAGGTACGATTGTGCTGCAAGCGAAAGAAACCTGGGGACATTGGTTGGGCGAAGCACCGGGGACGAAGACATTTACGGTTACAGTCGTTCCGCGCACCGTAACCGCACCAAGCTTTACGGTTATTCCAGCGGCACCGGATGGTAAGAATGGCTGGTATCAGACACTGCCGCAGATTACATTGACGCAGACACAGGCAGGCAGTACGGTCGCCACAGAATATAAAAAGAATAGTGCTGAGTATGAGACCTTGACAGCGGAAAATAAGCCATCCATTACAGCGAGTGGGAGCTATAGTTTTAGTGCCCGTTCATTAGAAAAAACGAATACTGTCTATTCAACCGTTACCAACCTGAATAATATCAAGGTTGATATAGACAAGCCGATGATAACCGATGTTACAGCGGCAGACAACGATACATGGAGAGTGGAACAAAGCATTTCATTTACGGCAGTGGACGTAACCAGCGGTGTTGATGCTGTTAGCGTTACATTAAATGACGCGGCCATTACGTGCACCAAAGCAGCAGCCGGAGCTTATCATTTTACGGCAAAGACGAATGGTGATTATGTGATTGCAGTAACCGATTATGCGGGAAATACACAGACGAAGACGGTTTCCATTGAGAAAATTGACACCACCGCACCGATTGACGTGTCTCTGACCGGTATGAATGAAAACAAGGACTGGGTAAAGCAGAACGTTACCTTAACAATACATGCCACGGATGCCGAAAGTGGAATCCAAAAGTATACATATTCCTTAGATGGCGGAGTGACCTTTAGTAATTTTATTTCATGGGATACCACCGCTGCAAATACCATTGATATTTCTGAAAATGGGGATTATACGGATGCCATCGTGGTAAAAGTCTATAACGGTGCAGGGCTTGATGCGTCAAGCAGTGCGGTGACCGTGAAGCTTGACCAGCAAGACCCTGTTATTACAATTAATGCAGGTAATCCGACGACACTAGTGAACCAGCCGGTTACAATTAAGGTGACAATCAGTGATACCCTTAGCGGGCTGTCGCATGACAAGATTAAGATGTTTAAAAAGGTCGGAGAAGATAAAGTAGAGATTCTAAATTATGACTGTACGCTGGTGACAGATGGTGTGAAACTCTCCTTTATTACAGAGGAAAATGCAGAATATATTTTTGAGGCGGAGGATGCAGCCGGAAATAAATGCTCGCAGACGGTTACAATTGATAAAATTGATCGACGCAGTCCGTCGCTTTTAAGCATTGACAGTCCGCTTCATGGGGCAACCGAAGTGAGTCCCTCCGCAGAGATTCGTTTTACGATGGACGAGCCATTAAAAAAAGGGAGTGATGCATATCTGCGTATTTACAAAATGGATGGCAGTCTTGCAGCTTATATGAGTGCGGGTAATAACCGTGTGAAAGTAACTACATCAGTGGATGGAAAGGGGATTGTTTCCATTCAGTTGCCGCAATTATTAGAATCTGAAACGACATACTACATCAGCGTGGAGGCAGGATTTGTCAGTGATTTAATCGGAAATTCACAAGCGGCTTTTGGTGGAGCGGCAAATTGGAGCTTTACCACCGAATCAAAAGGAGCCGTGATACCAAATGGCAATGACCTTCGGCTGTTGTCTGTTTCAGCGCAGACAAAAGACACGACGTTGCAAGCCATTGCCAGTGTTACAGACGAGCGAACATTTGAAATTATGGTCAATGATACATTTTACGCTACGGATGGCACCTCCTTGCAACTGGATTTGACGCCAGTATTTGATGATTTGCCAGAGACAGTAACGATTGGCGCAGTGACGCCGGGATTATTGCTAAGTCCGGTGAGCACTGTTGATTGGAGTATGGGAAAATCAATTCGTCTGACGATGCCAACGAATCTGCCGGTAGCAGAAATTCAATTGTCGCTTGGTGATAGTGGTCAAAACATTTACCGGATTAAGATAAAAAATACTAGCTTTTGCGGAAAACTTCTCGTTGCCGAGGATGTGAAAGAAATGCTGACCGGTTTTTCTGTTGACGAGAATGCCATTTTAAATGCAGTTGCCTGGGATGATGAGCTGGATGAGGAAAGCGATGCAATCAGTGTGGGTCGAACGATGATTGCCAGAGTCGAGATGACAATCCAGACTTTACCGGACGCTGGTATAGAAGACCAATTGGACAGCTATTTTACCGGTGACACCGGAACCAGCTTGGAAGTTTTTGATATCTCTGTCAATAAATATATCAGAATTGAAGCGGGCAGTGTGATGGTCGAAGAACGGGTGATTCCGGTCAACAATACCCAGAGCAAGATACCAATAACGCTTCAATTGCCGCCGCAGTTTGTCGGAACAGATTGCGTCTATCGGGTATTCCGTGAACATAATGGAGAAATTACGGAGCTTTCCTACCAGTTGAGTGAGGATGGCAGCTCACTGATGATTGAAAGTGATTTGTTCTCAGCTTATGCAATTTCATATACGCAATGGGTGAGCGCAAGCTATCAGGCTGGAGCAGGTGGAGCAATTCAGGGTGCAGCAAGTCAGCGTTTTCAAAAAAATGGTGATGCATCCACGGTAACTGCAATACCAGATACCGGTTATAGCTTCAAGGAATGGAGCGACGGAAAGAAGACGGCATCGAGAACGGATACGGGTGTAACCAGCGACGTTTCGGTAACGGCAAGCTTTGCCAAGATTGGTGGGGGAGGTAACAACCCGCCGAAGGAGGATACCGAAAAAGATACCGAGGAGGACACGGAGAAAGATACGGAAAAAGACACCGAGAAAGATACGGAGAAAGATACCGAAAAGGATACGGAAAAAGACACGGAGAAAGACACCGAGAAAGATACCGAAAAGGACACGGAAAAATATACGGAGAAGGACCGTGAAAAGGACACCGAGAAAGATTCTGAGGCAAGTTCAGAAACGGATTCCGAAGCAAATTCAGAACCAGATTCTTTGCCGAAGATTGTGGCGGGATTTTTTAGTGCAAACCGCACTGCTTTACCGGAGGTGCAGCGCGAAGAAGGAGTGGAGGATAGTGACTCAGACTTGGACGACGATACCGATTTAAATATAGAGTCAGATTACAATGAGAATCCGGACAAAGCTGGCGAAGCGAATGCACAAGAGGACGGCGGCGATTTAACGCAAAATGTGGCTGGTATGGCGATTCTTAATCTATTGTTATTATTGGGGACATTGCTAATCACGTTATTGACCTTTAGAAAGCAATCCATGAAGGAGAGATTGTGGATGATTAGTCTGACGGCTATATCAACGATATTATTTTTCGTGACACAGCCGTTTGGAATAGGATTTGTTTTAGCTGATCAATACACAGTTGTATTTGGATGCATTTTGCTGTTAGTAATAGCAGGGGCATTTTTTATCCAAAAGCGTCAACGCAACTGTAAAACAACATAGGAACAAAATTCGGTATCATCCCAATCAGTAAGCATCTCACCGTGGTGTTTTTCGGCCACGGCGCAGATGCTTTTGATGCCAAGTCCGCCATCCATTTTCGTGCTTTGAAGATTGCCGGCAACTTCCGTGACAATACCATCAAAGCTGTTTTTTACCTGCATCAGAAGCTGATTGTTTTTGATGCTTACTTCAAATGTAATCTGCCGTACTTTTTTCTTTTGCGTTTGTGGCAGTTTCAAACAAGCTTCAAAGGCATTTTCTAGTAAATTTCCAATTAACATGCAAAGCTCGTAGTTGTTAATCGAAAGTCCATCGGGCAATTCTAAGCGATGGTGAAAGGCGATGCCATGACGCAGGCAGCGTTCATAAAAACCATGAATATAAGCGTTAATAATTTGATTTTCACAGAAGAAAAGCAGTGGTGTGTCCTCATACTGTTCATTTGTCATTGCCAGATATTCGGTAAATTCCTGCTGGGCTCCCGATTTGTATAGCTCTTGCAGCAGGTTAAGGTGGTGCCTATAGTCATGCTTCATAATACGGATGCTTTGGGAAAGCTCAGAAAGCTTCTTATAATAGTCTGCCCCCGCCGACAACATATCTTTGCTGAACTTAAGCTCGTAGGATGCGGTGATTCTTTCATTGGTGCTGATAATAAAAAAGCACATCATCAGCAGACTGCCCAGAATAAAAAGGAGCAGGAAATAATCCAAAGGCGTTACGGCCATTTCCTTAGGTAGTCCCATTGTGGATGTAAAGAATAATTTCAGCAGGTAATACGAAGAGGCTGGCATGAGGATATACAAATAACCGATGCTTTGATTGGCATAGGCAAAAAGCTTTTGAAAGAAAAGCTTAGCATAACGCAAAATAATAATAGAGTAACTGATATACACCAATAAAGCCGCCGTTATCAGACAGATGCGGTATGATAAACTGCCGTATTCAAAAAAGATTTGAACCGTCATGGAAACAATGCATCCTAATAATGTAGAAACGGTTAATGCAAAATAAAAAATAAATATTTTCTGCCATACTTTCCCTTTAAACATAATAAAAATTGGGATGAGATAGGTTATGCCCGGAGCAATCATCTGCAAAGCGGCAGCAATTTGAGGAAAGAAAATATTTAGCAGCAAAAGCGGCAGAAGCAGTAAAGCAAATACGGTAATAATTTTCCAAACCGGATATTTCGGTTCTAAGGAAAAGAAAAGCGCACAGGTATTTACCGTTAAAATTAAAATCGAAAGTATAGAAATCTCAACTGATATCATTAGAATTTGCCCCCTCCTTTTCCATAATATAACGGATGTAGTGCTGTTTTACATGAGCAAGTGATTTTGAAATAGGAATCGTAACCTCACCCGGCATCATAAATGACTGTTTTTGAACAGAATGGATATAATCCATATTTACAATAAAGGTTCGATGACAGCGGATAAAACGCGGGTCACTGATTAAATCAGCTTCATATTGCTGGAATCCCGCATAGACGGTCAATTCCGATTCAGCCGTATGAAAAATCAGGTAATGAGCACTGGATTCCACATAGAGAATTTCGCGCAGAAGAAGTGTCTGCGTGCTTTTTTTGGTCTTAATCAGCAATGTGGCAGTGTCATTATGTTGCATATCTTTTGCAACCTTATCCAAAAGCGAAAATACCGTATTTGTATTTGCGGGTTTTAGTAAATAGGAAAAAGCGGAAACCTCGTAAGATTCCGTGGCAAAGTCATTGGAGCTTGTCACAAAAATAAGATAACCTTTGTAACGGGCATTTCGCAAAGCCCGCGCCAGCTCAATGCCATTAAATCCGGGCATCACAATATCGAGGAAGGCAATCTGGCAGATACCGCCCTGCTCTAAGTAGGTAATCATTTCAATGCTGGATACAAAGGTGTGAATGGTGACCGGCTCACCAGCATAGTATTGCTGAACTATGTTTGACAAGCGTTCGATGTCTTTGGGCGAATCATCGCAGAGAACGATATGAATCATGGAGGCTCCTTTAAAATCGTATTTGGTGCACTAAAATACTAAAAATATGGATAAATTATATCATGTGCAATTTTTTTTGTCATCAAGCAGTCACTTTTATCTGCTATAATAAGATGGAAAATAAAAAGAGGAGCAAGCAATGAGCCAGATATTATTAGTAGAAGATAATGAATCAATCGTGATGGGGCTGACCTATCTATTAACCGAAGAACAATATACAATCGACACTGCGGAGCGAAAAAGTGCGGCGATGGAGAAATTAAAAACAAAGCGATATGACCTGATTTTGTTAGATATTTCTCTGCCAGATGGCAGTGGCTTTGAGCTGTGTCGTTATATCAAAAAAGAATTGGATGTGCCAGTGATTTTCTTAACGGCGAAGGATGAGGAACGAGATGTGGTTGAAGGCTTTGATTTGGGAGCGGATGATTACATTATTAAGCCATTCCGCAACCGGGAATTGATTTCACGAATCAAAAATGTGCTGCGTCGAAGTGGGAAAGACAACAGCGTTTTGGAATACCATAATATTCGAATTGATACGTTAGCAGGCAAGGTTTACCACGACAAAGAGGAAATTGTTCTAACCAAATTAGAGTACAAGATTCTTGTTATTTTATTTGGAAATCCACGGAAGTTATTTACCAGAGAGGAGATTCTAAGCAGCATCTGGGATATCGATGGAAACTTTGTCAATGATAATACACTGACAGTTTATATGAAACGGATTCGTGAAAAAATTGGTGACCAGGATGGCAAAATTATCGAGACAGTGCGGGGGATGGGTTATCGGTTGTATGGAGATAAGAAATGAAAATAATTAGAACAATCAAGAATAAAGAGGGCCAAGTCGCATTGGTTTTGGGTAGTGTCATTGTTGTGCTGGCAGTTTTGGCAATGCTGATGATAAATGTATCACAAGGTCATTATGTCAAAGAACTGGTCAATCAGAAAATGGTCCAACTGCTTGGCAATGTTTGGGAACAATATCCCGATATAGCAGAGGAAGAGTTGATTAAGCTGCTGAATGAGAATAGCAATAGTGAGGCCGGTTTTGCCTTGTTAGAGAAATATGGTATTGATGAGGATGCCTACGTTTTATTGGAAATGGGACAGTGGCAGCGCCAGTTTATATGGATGAATGCGGTTATCATGTTGCTTTTAGCAATAATGATAGCGGTAGTTATTTTGTGGTATTTAAATTGCCGAAGGCACCGTCTGGAACACTTGACGGGATATGTGCGGGCTGTTTCCGGTGGTAATTATATGTTGGATTTGGATGAAAATTCGGAGGACGAGCTCAGTAATCTAAAAAATGAATTATATAAAATCACAGTTATGCTTAAGGAACAGGCGGATTTGTCAAAAATGCAGAAGGTAGCACTGGCAGATTCCGTATCGGATATTTCCCATCAGTTGAAAACACCATTAACGTCGGTTTCCGTATTGCTTGATAATCTCAGTGAAAATGCGGATATGGAGCCACAGATACGGGTCAAATTTCTAAATGAAATAACCAGGCAGATTCAGCAGATGAATTGGCTGGTCGTATCGCTATTGAAGATATCCAGGCTGGATGCTGGGGTGGTGGATTTTGAAATGCAGGAGATTGCACTTGATGAGATGCTGGGGGAAATTGCCGAAAACTTAGAAATAATTGCTGAAATAAAATCTGTTGCAATCATTATTCAAGGAGCGCAGGACGTTTGTATTAGAGGAGACTATAGCTGGAATCGGGAAGCAATTCAAAACATTGTGAAAAATGCAATTGAGCATACTCGGGATGCCAGCGAGGTCGTAATTAAGGTGGAAGACAATTCCGTCTATACGAAAATTGCGGTCCAGAATTTTGGCGAAGGAATCAGTGAGAGTGATATCAAACATATTTTTGAGCGTTTTTATAAATCAAAGAAGACAATCGAGCAGGGCGTTGGCATCGGACTTTCCCTTGCAAAAACAATTATTGAGCAGCAAAATGGATATTTAACCGCCAGCTCCGAGGAGGGTGCAGGAACAACATTTGTAATAAAATATTTGAAATAGCCAAATAGTCACCGGATCGTCATTTTAGATATTTATACTGATATTAGATTGAAAAATAGGAAAGGCATGGTTATTATTATGAATCAGGAAATTTTACGAGTAGAACGTTTATCAAAGAAGTATGGAAAAGGTGAGAACGAAGTTATTGCGGTGGATGATATGAATTTTTCCATTATGAAGGGCGAGTTTGTGGCAATTGTGGGCAGTTCTGGCAGCGGAAAATCGACCTTGCTACATCTATTAGGTGGGGTGGACCGGCCAACGAGCGGCAAAGTATACATTGAAGGAAATGATATTTATGCATTAAATGATGATAAACTAGCAATTTTTCGTCGCCGGCAAGTGGGGCTGATTTATCAGTTTTATAATTTGATTCCAATTTTAAATGTCGAGGAAAATATTACGCTGCCATGTGAACTGGATGGCAATCCGGCTGCCCCGGAGGCGTTGCAGGAGCTGGTGCAGACACTTGGACTTGATCAGCGGCTGAAACATCTGCCAAATGAGCTTTCCGGCGGTCAGCAGCAGCGGGTCTCAATTGGTCGGGCCTTAATCAATCATCCCGCCATTGTGTTAGCAGATGAACCAACCGGTAACTTAGATTCCAAAGCCAGCGATGAGATTGTGGAGCTGCTCAAGGTATCAAATCAAAAATTCAACCAGACCGTAATCATGATTACACACAATATGGAAATTGCCAAGATTGCTGACCGAATTATTCAGATTGAAGATGGCCGAATCATTAAGGAGGATTAAAGTATGAACCTACTAAACCGATTGACCATAAAAAGCCTGAAAATGAACCGCAAGCGGACGATTGTGACAATTGTTGGAATTATGCTGGCAACTTCGCTGATAACGGCTGTTTCCGGGATGGCGTCCAGTTTTCAAGCCAGTCTTGTGGAGTATACGAAACAGAATAACGGAAATTATCACTATGTATTCTGGGATGTGCCAGAAAGCGATTTGAAATATTTTGAAAATAATCGCAATATCGAGAGCTGCTATCTGGCGGAGAAAATTGGCTATGCAACGCTTGCTGATAGTCAAAATTTTGATAAGCCATATTTGTATTTAATGGCACAGAATAAAAATGCGATGGAAAATCTGGCCCTGGAATTAAAAGAAGGGCGGATGCCAGAGAATGGACACGAGGTAGTAATATCGTCGCACATTCGCAGCAATGGCGGTGTGTCATATCTAGTGGGGGATACGTTGGCACTTGATGTTGGCACAAGGGAAACACTAGACGGCTATGCCTTGACGCAGCAGAATCCTTATACTCCCAAGGAGGAACAGTTAACACCGAACGAAAGTGCCCAATACACAGTGGTAGGTATTATTAATCGACCGGTTTATGCAATGGAGCCTTATAGTGCACCGGGATATACTGTTATCACATGCATTGATGATGACGAAAGTGATGTCAGCGCGGATAAACGAACCTATGATATCTATGTTCGTTATACCGAAGCCGCCTTAAAGGATGCGGAAAATGTAACCAAAGAAATTGCCACGCGGGGAGCAGATGAAGTCATTTATAATTATGAAAATAATGAATCACTAATCCAATACGAGACAATGATATTTGGTGAAACCACCACGGTTGTTTTATATGGAATGACGGTTATTGCAATTCTTATTATTATTGTTACAAGTATTTTTTGTATTCGAAATAGCTTTGCAATCTCCATTACAGAGAAAATGAAGCAGTACGGAATGCTGAGCTCAGTGGGCGCAACTTCAAAGCAAATTCGGCAGAACGTGTATTATGAAGCATTTGTTTTAACTCTTATTGGAGTTCCGTTAGGTGTTTTTGCAGGAATTCTTGCATTATGGATTGTGGTAAAAGTTGTAGGAAAACTTATGGTAGAAGCCTTAGAGATGCAATTACAATTCTCTCTTTCAGGATTTGCAATATTTCTTGCAATTATATTATCCGTGATTACCATTTTCCTATCAGCCATGAGTTCCGCCAGAAGGGCATCTAAGGTATCACCAATTGTCGCTATTCGTGGCAATGAGGATATCAAGGTGGGACGAAATGATGTGAAAAGCCCGGCCTGGATTAAACGGCTGTTTGGTATCGGTGGCATTGTGGCCTATAAAAACCTGCGCAGAAATCGGAAAAAATACCGGACGACAATTGTTTCAATTGTGGTAAGTGTGTCAATATTTATTGGTATGTCTGCCTTTGTGAATCTGTCATTTAAGCTGTCGCATTTCTATTATGGTGAGATGTCCTATAATTTGTCCTATTCATTTGGCAGTAATCCGGATGAGTATCAGCAGGCCCAGAAGATTATTCGGATGGATGGTGTAAAGACCGCTTCAATTAAACGTAATACGGAGATGACCGTTAAAGCGGAGGACATGACATACACAGAAGCATATATCGACTACTTTCCCTATGTCAAAGATTGGGAATATGATAATCTGAGCATTATATCGGTTGGAGAAACAGAGTACGTGGCATATTTAAAGAGACTTGGCCTGTCTTACGAGGAAGCCAAGGATAAGGCTGTTTTGAGTGGAGAATGTCAGGGATTTTATAGCCTGCCAGATGGTACGCAAAAATATATTTCGATGGAAATCTATGATATGAAGGCTGGGGATAAGATAAGGGGCACCTTAATCAAAACAGACGGTAGTGAGGTCTATGATGAGGGTGAGGACAGCGCAGTAGCCGGCATGGAAGAGACAATTGAATTAATTGCCGTAACCAGCGAACAACCATTTGGAATGGAAAATATGTATGGCGGGGGCTACCTGATTGTCAGCGACGAGTGGATGGATGCTCATGCAGAATCAATCTATCATTATAATCGTGTATTTATTAATTGTAATAATGCGGATCAATTACAGAAAGAAATTGAAGCGGACAGCAGTTGGTCGGGGGGATATATCGAAAATAGAGACGCTGACTATCGACAGATGCGCGCGCTTTATACCATTGTTGCAATTTTCCTATATGGCTTTATTACCGTTATCTCGCTGATTGGTATTACCAATATTTTTAATACAATTACGACGAGTATGGAACTGCGCAGCAAGGAATTTGCGATGCTTCGCTCAATTGGTATGACCAAGCGGGAATTTCAGAAGATGATTCGTTTGGAAAGTTTAATGTATGGCAGTAAGTCACTACTGCTTGGCATCCCATTAGGAATCGCATTGTCCTATGCATTCCAACAGGCATTGATGCGGAGGATGGAGATTGAAAGAGAATTTCCGTGGTTTGGGGTAATTACCTCCGTGTTGGCAGTGTTTCTGCTGCTATTAGCAATTATGCGGTATTCGCTGAACAAAATCAATAAGCAGAATATTATGGAAACGATTCGAAAAGAGAATATTTAGTAAAAAGCCATAAAAAATTGTAGAAAAAATTGTAAATATAAGGAAAAAGTTACAAAAAGTAAATTTTTGTAACTTTTTTGTGTTTTTGGGGAACCAAAAGGCAGTTTAAAACGTCTAATATAGAGGAAGGGATAAATAGGGGGAGAAGACATCTTAAATTATGAGAGAGGGAAAAATTATATGTACAAAAAAATTGATGAAAAAATTATGAAACAAGCCAAAAAATCCATCGTGCAACCATCAGAAAATTATGATGCACGTGTCAATCTGGTTTTGGATTGTCTTCCGGAGACTAGAAAAAAAGTAATCAAGATATCAACATGGCAAAGAGCAGCGGCAGCATTTGCTGTCTGTCTGTTGAGCATCAGCAGTGGTGTATTAGCCGCTAATTATGTATTGTCTGAACGACTGCAAAACATGCCGGATATCGAAGTGGCGGGGTTCAGCTTGAATGAACAAAATACCAAGGCAAATGCCGATAGCTATTCCAGGACCTTGACCGAAGAGGAACAGGAACGCTTGGCCAAATTGCAAGATGCATACAGTATGGAAGGTGAATTTCCAGTATCACAGTTACAAACAGTCGTAGGCTTAGATGATATAGAAATTGACCGGATGTGCTATGTAATTACGGATAGCCTATTCTATTTTCCAGAGCGGGAATTGAAGGATGAGGAGTTATTGCAATACATAGATTTCTGTACCAAGCGAGATTATAGTATTGCCAAAACATGGCAGGAAAGCACAGAAGCGCAAGTGGAGTCACGGTCAGCGTTGGATGCGTCAAAGGCGGTTCAAAAGGGAATCGATTTGGTGCAGAGGGTGTTTGGCGAGGATGTATCTGGGCATGAGTATAGTTTGGAAATGTTAAATGGAACTGGCGATGTATTAAACGGTTTATTTACTCTGGATTTTAAGCGTGATGGCGCTGTCGCTTATAAAGTATCTGTTGATGAGTGTGGAGATTTTGGTGTACAAGCGGTATACATGGTTGATGGCGAATTAGAAGTACAAATTAATGAAGATGAGTACATAAACAAATATAAAGTAGCAAGAGAGCTATTAATGGAAACGTTCGATATTAAGGAAAGTGAAATAAAAGATACATTGGTGACATACGAAAAGACAAATAACAGCATGCTCCTAAATGCAAGAGTTACCTATGGTTTCCAAACAACAGACAATGCCGGATATTGTGTTATGTTTGATGCAAATGATTGGAGTTGCATGGAAGTGAAATTCTATGAAAATTATTCTGCCTATGAGAGCGTATTGGGAAAACAAGTTGTGATAGCTGAAAAAGTAGGTAATACCCTATGTGTAGTTCCGTTAGAGAATCAGTGACAAAATATACCTATAAGGGTATTTTTGTAATACTACAAAAGAGAAAGATGCAAGGAGGAACACATGAAAGGAAGTAAAGGATTACGAAGAATTGGTGGTATGTTAATCGCATTATCGTTACTGATTCTGGAAACTAGTGTTATCTGGGCAGCGGAAGCTGATACTGTAGCTGCAACGGACACACCGGTAATGTTGTCTATGAGTGAATTGGAGAATGTCGGTCAGTATGATACTGATGGAGATGGCATGGTTACGGTGATAATTATGCCAGAGGTACTTCGGCTGACGACGGTTTCGGCAATAGCTTCTAATTCAGGGACGGTAATAGACAATGGTGTGCGGCTTAGAGCAAGTGCTTCAACAAGTGGTACGGTAAAAGAGTTGATGTATTATGGTGAGACAGTAACTGTTTTTAGTTCGACGGTAAGTGGTGGATTGGTCTGGTACGCGGTGACAAGAGCAAAAACCGGTACGAGTGGCTGGGCATGTGCTGACTATATCCACTATTAGTAACAAAATTTATTTACGTTGACAATTAGTTAGTGTAGTAATGAAAAGTGGTTGATGCAAATTGTAAATTTAGGTGAAACGAATTGAGCGAGATTACGAAGGATGAATTTGGAAAGAGCGTTAAACGGTATCAGCTAGAATTATATCGTTTTGCGTTTTCTATTTTGAAGACAGAAGAGGAAGCGCAGAAAGTCGTACAGAGAGCAATTGTAACCGCATATAAAAGTAGAAGCAGATTGCGAAAACCAGAAGAATTTAAATCATGGATGATGAAGATTGTAGTGGATGAATCAAGGCATATTTTTAAAGTGCCTAAGTGGTCTGGACGAGTTACATCCGAAGTGGATTGTGATTTATGGGATTTTATCATGCAATTAGAAGATAATGTTCGTCCAATACTTGTACTGTTTTATTATGATAATTATTCAACGAAGGAAATTGGTAAGATGATAAGAAGGCCGAAATGTATTGTAGAGTCACGGCTTTCGAGGGCGAGAGTGAAACTGGAAACATTTATTAGTTAGCCAATCCTACCAGCAGAGAAAAATAAGCAAGCAGACTGTCAATGTCCCAATTGGCAGTTTGCTTGCTTTATGTATTCTGGCCATGAATCGATATCACGGTTCCTCTTTATCCTCGACAAAGAGATTGTCTCTTGTAATATTCTTCAGCCACTTCCCGCTCTTATAGTGCTTCAGTACCCAAGGCCATTTGACAAATTCGTCGGTACAAAGCAGAAAGTAGACCCACATCACCGGCAGTTTGAAGACGAAGGCGGCCAAAAAGCCGAGCGGTACGGCATAGAGCCACATATCAATCGTGTCACAGATAAAACCAAAACGGCTATCACCACCGGCTCGAAAGACACCAGCAATTAAGGTCGTATTAACAGCCATTCCCATAATGTAATAGGTATTGATTAGTAACATATATTTCAGATAATGCATGGCAGTATCTGTGAGGGTAGCAAAACGAAGCACAAGTGGGGTGGCACAAAGAATCAGAAGGCCACCGAACAAAGCAGTGAGGATGGTCAGCTTCATCAGTCGTTTGGCATCAGCCAATGCTTCTTCTAATTTATTTTTGCCAATCTTCATACCGAGTAAAATACTGCCGGCACTGCCGATGGCAAAGCAGAAAATGGTTCCGAAATTGCGAACGATTACAACAAAAGAGTTAGCGGCCACGGCATCACTGCCAAGATGTCCAATAATAACGGAATACATCGAAAAGGCCAAGCCCCATACAACATCGTTGCCAAGTGCCGGAAGTGATAATTTCATAAAGTCGCCAAATAACAATTTGTTACGTAAAAACATATAGGAAAGTTTCAGCTTAACTTGCTTGTTACAGATTGATACAATAATGCAGCCAATTAGTTCAACCAGTCGTGACAGCGAGGTGGCAATCGCAACACCGGCAATCCCTAATTTTGGTGCACCAAATAGTCCGAAAATAAAAACAGCATTTAACAGAATGTTAAGCGAGAAGGCAATTGAATTCAATAATGTGCCAATCGCTACTTGACCAATGCTGCGCAAAACGGCCAGATAAACCTCGGTGACCCCCCAGCAGAGATAGCTGATACTGACAAAACGTAGGTAAGTAGCGCCTAATTCGATAAGTACCGGATCGTTCGTGAATACCTGCATCATCAGTTCTGGAATCGTAAGTGCCAGAATAAAAAAGATAACTGAGATCGTAATCGAAAAGCGCAGTGCAATTCCTTCGACAACATGAATCGCACGCAAATCGCCTTTACCGAAATATTGGGCACATAACATCGTGGCCCCGGTGCCAAGTCCATAGTAGACCATAAAAAGAATCATCGTATACTGCGAGGCCAGCGATGTGGCTGAAATAGAGGACTGCCCAACAAAGTTAAGCATAACGACATCGGCCGAGTTGACCGCGGCACTTAATAGGTTCTGAATAACAATCGGTACAAGTAATTTCCAAATCTGTCCATAAAAGGAATCGTTGCTGAGATTTATTTTCTTTTTCATTGTAACTCCAACTAGAATGTAATGCGTAAAATAAGTTTCCACATCTATTATACAGCAGTGAGTCAAGGATGTAAAATGTCGTCAAAAAAGGTAGAATTTTGTTCTTGAACATATTTTGAGGTGTGATAAACTAAGATAGATAAACAATATGTTGAATTTTTTCTTCCAGAAAGGATAAGACAATAGCATGAAAAAATTAAAACAAAAATTAATTTTTGAAAAAGAAAAATTTTCTAAATATATAGAACGGAATTGGGAAAATACCAATCGACCAGTCTACATTGCGGCAATGGTGCTGGTATGCCTTGTCGCAGGGATATCGTCGGCACAGTTGTTTCCAATGACAGTATTACCGTTTATAGTCGGTGCAATTTTGGCCTTTGTGATTGTGAATTTGGCAACCTGGCTCCTAACCTGGGGGATAAAGCTGCTCTTAAAAAATGGAATTTCAAATCTCATTTATATCGCATTAATATTTAGTGCAATCATATCATTGTGTCAGGATGGCGGTTTAGGAAAAGGTCAAACCTACAATATGATATTTGGTGCGATATTTGCGCTGGCACTGTTGTTGTTCGTAAAGGCAGTCTGGGCCTTCTTCCGTAATAAGGTGCATTCAATTACCGTTACCGTAACTGGAATTGTCAGTGCAGTGGTGCTGGTGTCTGGCCTGTGGCTGCTCTTTGGTGATGGATTTAAAGATGATTATGTGGATGCCTACCTTGAACTAAATGAAACGTCAAAGCCGAAAGTAAGTCCAGCCTTTGCAAATGAGTCGTTGCCCGGAGAATATACGGTAGCATCTTTGGAGTATAGCCCAACCAAGGATGTGGAGCTGACGACACAGACAATCGACTTGTCCTTTTGTGCAACGAATCCAGATGGATTAGAGGGGGTCTGGCGCGATGTGGTAACTGGATATGATGTGTCACAGGCACCAGTTGCAGGGATTGTCTATTATCCAGAGGAAAAAGATGATTGCCCAGTGCTGTTTATCGTTCATGGCAATCACAGTGTTTTAGAGGATTCTTATCTGGGATATGATTATTTAGGCGAATATCTGGCGTCCCACGGCTATGTTGTTGTGTCCGTGGATGAAAATGTATTAAATCAGTTATCCGGTGAAAATGATGCCAGAGCAATACTGCTTTTGGAAAATATAAAAGAAGTTTTAACGTTTGATAACGAAGAAGGCAATCCATTGTATGGAAAAATTGATGAAGAAGAATTGGCGATTGCGGGGCATTCCCGTGGTGGTGAAATTGTTGCAACCGCGTATCTATTTAATGATTATGCGGCTTATCCAGAGAATGGGATGCGCAGCTTTAACTATCATTTTTCGATTCAGTCAGTGATTGCAATTGCGCCAACCGTCGACCAATATATGCCGGCCGACCATGAGGTGGAATTGACGGATGTTAATTACCTGCTTTTGCAAGGGGCGAATGACCAGGATGTTAATGTGTTTATGGGGAATACACAATATGAAAATATAAGCTTTACGGGAGACGAAGATAATATAAAATCTTCATTATATATTTCTGGGGCAAATCACGGACAGTTTAACAGTCGTTGGGGGACATATGACTTACCAAGTCCAGTGGCCGAATTTTTAAATGTCGAAAATCTGATACCGGAAACCGAACAGCAGGATATATTGAAAATATTTACGAAAGTATTTTTGGATCAGACCATCTTAGGCAAAAAGACTTATAGTGATTTGCTGACCAACTATGATAAATACCAGGAATATTTGCCGGAAACGGTATACGTTCAGCAATACCAGTTATCTCATGCGCAGATATTATGTGATTACGAGGAAGATTCTGATTTACGAACAGCAACCGATGAAAAGGCTTCCTTAAGTGCCCATAATATGCGGCTATGGACCGAAGAAATGGCCCGATTTTCCAATGAAAGCGGTAAAAAGCGGAAGAACTATGTGCTGCGGTTAAAATGGCAGGATACCTTTGAAGCCTCCTATGACATTCATTTGAATCAGGAGCTAAATATCAATGGCAAGGGCATTTCCTTTGATATTAGTGATCAGCATGATGCGCAGGTGGAGGAAGAAAATTACGAGAATTCCAAGCCAGTGATTCAGGTATTTGATGGAAAGACGACAGCATCCGTGGATGCCGCTGACTATGTGACCATCTATCCAGCCCTTCCGGTCAAGCTTGGAAAGACCCAGTATTTGACGAATGATAATGAGTATAAGCATCAGTTTCAGACGGTCAGCATTCCGGCCGAAGCTTTTAAGGAAGCAAATCCAGAAATTGATATGAGCAAAATTAGCAGTATTGAAATTGCATTCCCTTATGAGGATGCGGGGATTGTTAATATTGATAATATTTGTATTCAGTAAAAAATTGTTCTTACGGAAATTTTGAAAGAGAGAAGAACCGTCAACCTTTGAGTTCACTTTAAATTGAGGTTGACGGTTTCTTTATGTATTATTGCACAATAAGTTGGACAAGTTTTTGTGCAAAGTGCGAATATTACATTTTTTGTAAAAATATTTGTTTTTGGGGAACCAAATGGACTTCTATTCCGTCATATATGTTGGAGCATAAAAATAATATATGGCTATTTATGTTTCAAATAAAAGAAAAGGATGTTGCGTGGAGCAACAACAGGGGTCCTATGAACAAAAGAAAACATTTCAAACACTTAAGGCAGTGCATATCGATGATATTAGTGATTGCACTGCTGGTAACACTTCTTCCGGCTGAAACTATGGCGGGAAGTTTAGGCAATGGGGGAGCCGAAGAACTATCGGCAGACACCAATCAAGTATTGTCGGAGCCAGAAACAGAAGAGAGTGTCAAGGGATTAGAAGACATTGACATGGAGCTGGAAGTTTCGGATATGCCGGAGGAACTCATCGAGGCATTGGAAATCGATGTAAACGAAGTGAAAGCTTTGGATGATGTCGACAGTGCCGATTTATATTCGGTTACAACAATTGACGAAGATGATACAAGAACACTGCATATCTTTGATACACCAATCAAATATTATGATGCAGAAAACAATGAAATCAAATTCATTGACAATACCTTAAAGAAATCAGACCGAAAAGCATTAAAGAATGGCACCTATGCCTATGAAAATGCGGCCAACAGTATTAAGGTATTCTTGCCGCAGACAAGCAATGACAGTGTAAAGATTGAAGATGGAGATGGCTACTCCCTTGATTTTACCGCTATTAGCGATGTCGAAGCAAAAGCGAAGTTAAAGAAATTTAAATTTAATGGTGAAGAACAAAATGTGGCGGAGTATAAGAATGCATTTGGAACGGGTTATGATTTGCAATATATACCGCAGAATGATGGTGTCAAAGAAAATATCTTTATTCGAAAGAATAGTGGAAAATATACCTTTGCATTTACATTGAAGGCACAGGGATTAGTTCCTGAACAGATGGAAGGTAAGACCGTTAATTTTGTGAAGGAAGGCACCAACATTATCACTGACACAGAAACGGAGGATTCCGACGCTGAAGAGGCCGACACTGAAGTTATTGAGACGGAAGTTGTTGGGACAGAGAATGCGGAAGCCCCGTCTACCGAAACCGAAGTAGCAGGAACAGAATCGGTAGGCATAGAATTAATAAGTGCAGAATCACTAGACACAGAAGAAGTTGGCACGGAATCAGTAGAAATAGAGGATACCGAAAAAGTAGTCCTAGAAACCGAGACTCCAGAAACAGAAGCGATTAGCACCGAACATATGGAAAACGAGACAATTGCTACTGAAATTTCGGAAACTGAAGTGCCAGAAACCGAAGTGCCAGAAACTGAGACTGCGGACACAGAAGAAAGTGACGCGTCGGAAAACAAGGCCTCTAAGTATAAAGATATCGTGAAGCCAGACCGTGTCGAAGGGGACAATACGGATGAAGCGGATGAAATACCGCCAGAGTCAAATATTGTCTTCACACTGGGCGAGTTGTTTATCCGGGATTCCTATGTTGGTGAGTCAGATGGCGAGGCACATTGTTCCTTTGAGAATCATTATCAGATTGAAGATATGGGAGATTACTGTTACCGGGTGACCTATGTTTTGGATGAAGAATTCTTAAATAAGGAATCGACGCAATATCCAGTATTAGTGGATCCTTCCGTTAAGACAATTACCACCATTTTGGATGCGGCAGTATACAAATCACAACCAACAAAAAACTTTGGTTCCAGTGCGTTAATACAAATCGGTGATGCCGGTGGGACTTATGGACTGGGTTATGGTTTTTTTAAGACCAATGTAATTGGAAATTATTCGTATATCAATCCAAATAAGATAACAAGTGCAGTGCTGCGCGTTTATGAAAACTCTGGAACAACTTATACATCTACGTTCAAGGCATATGATTGCGATGAGACTTGGACGAGTGGTTCGATCAAATGGAACAACATGCCGGAAAAATGCGGCTCTGCTTTGAGTACCGTTAGTATAAGTAGTTCTGGTGCCTATGAATTTGCAATCACATCGTTAGTGAAAGACTGGCTCCGGGATGAGTTGTATGAAGGTGGATTTGAACAGGGTTATGGGGTAATGATAGTTCCGAGCAGTTCGACGACACAAAGGAAGGATTTTTGTTCGGCGGAATACGGAACGGCTTCACGCCTTCCATCCATCAAGATAACGTATGATGAGGATACCTCGATTGTTGATGGCACATATTTTATTATGAACTATGGAAGTGACCTTTATTTAGATGCAAACACCACCAATGAAAACGTCCGCCAATACAATGTAACGAATACGGACAAGCAGCAGTGGATTGTTACTCATCGGGGCGACGGCTACTATACGATTGCCAATAAATATTATGGCTCTAGTGGATACTTGAATATCTGGGATGTAGATGCTAGCCCACTCGATGCAACCATTTGGCCGGGAGGATTCGGCAACGATATTCGATTCAAAATTGTAAAGAATAACGATGGCTCTGGAACATACCGGATTATATCCATGGGGCTGGACAATCTGAAAAGTTTGTGCATCACCGGCGGTAGTGTGAATTCTGGTGCTAATGCCGTATTTGGTACATACAATGCAGATTATAAATATCAATGGAAATTCAAGGCGGCATCCACACAATATACGATGCCGGATTTGAAAGTCAATAGTATCACTGCGCCAACAATGAATGGACCATTTCCGGGGGCCTATACGTTTACGGCGAATATTTACAATGCATATTCAAAAGTTGCTGCAACGACAACCAAGTTTGAATTATTAGACAGCAATAATGCGGTCAAGCAGACGGTAAACGTTAGTACTCCGGCATTAGATGGAAATGCATCGGCAAACGTATCGGCAGCCTTAACGATACCATCGGCAGGAAACTATACTGTCAGAGTAACAGCCGATTCAGCCGGTAAGGTTGCGGAATATAGTGAAACAAATAATGTTGGCACAAAAAGTGTTGCAGCAAAGGTCGAAGTAACAATAACGCCGTCAGATGCAACAAAGCCGTCAAATGCAACAACCGTAGACGTAAATACAACCAAGCAACTGACTGCAACCGTAGAGCCAACAACCCTTGTTGACAGAAATGTAACGTGGACGACCAGCAATGCAGCCATTGCGACAGTGAGTACAACCGGTGTGGTAACGGGAAAAAGTGCCGGAACAGCAACGATTACAGCCACATCAAATGTGGATAAATCGGTAAAAGCAATATGTGCGGTTACTGTCAAGGTACCAACCGTTTCGATGGCGGCATATTACACGGCATCCCTTTCACTAGATTCAACCATACAGCTATCGGCAATGGTGACGGGCATCACCAATACAGCGGTAACATGGTCATCAAGTAACATCAGTATCGCTTCGGTTAACAGTACCGGATTGGTTAGTGCAAAATTAACGGGTACAGTTACCATCACGGCTACCTCAGTGCAGGATCCGACGAAGTCGGCAACGTGTACAATTACCGTAATCGGAGCAGAAGAAAAGCGTTTCTATGGGATTCTAGGTGGTTATGCGCCAACGGGTAACTACTCACAGACGTTTACGGATTTGACGGTTCCTTCGGTTTTGGGAGAACTATCACTTTCCCGCACCTATAATTCACTAGAAGCTGCGAGCGATACAATGGTTGGCAAGGGCTTCCGTTTTAACTATGATATGCGGGTTCTTACAGGAACGGCAAAACCATACGTCATTATGCCAGATGGCTCATGGTGGTGTTTTACGAAGAATGCAGATGGAACCTACTCGGCCAACGATTGTCGCGGTACACTGAAATGGAATGCATCTGCCGGTGAATACACCTTAGAAACGTTAGCTCAGGTGCGGTATGGATTTTTCTCAAACGGTTATCTAAAATATATCGAGGATTATAAAGGCAACCGCATCACGGTGGAAAGAGATGCAACGAACAAGATAACCGCCATGAAGGATGCCATTATGTCAGTTAGCTTTACCTATGATGGTATCCATCTGACATCAATCAAAGATAATGGCTCAGGTCGGAGTGTTCAATACGAATATACCGACAGCACCAAGACATATCTAAAAACAGTGACAGATGCCGGAGGATTTAAGACAAGCTATGAATACACAAGCGGCTTACTCAGTAAAATAACCGAAGGAACACTCGTAAAAGCTGTGATAACCTATGATACTACATCAGCGAATGCAGGACGAGTAAAAAGCATAACTGATGATCAGGGAGTGGAAAGCAATTACCAGTATCTGTCAAGACCATCCATGCAG
>JAVBTX010000022.1:0-173079 GCA_031555935.1 Lachnospiraceae bacterium
TTATAAAGCAAGCCTGCCCACAATGTATCAGGAAAACTACCTGTTGTGGTCGAAATGGCTGAAAAATGAGCTGAAATTTCAATGTATCAACAGAATCCTTGAGGTGAAAAAACCAAAAAACGTTACTTATAAGACCAAGACCATTAGCGGAAAGACTCATGCCAAAGCGTGGGTAAGAATCCTAGGACCGAACAATAAAAAGATTGCTGAGGTAAAGGCCGATTCCAAAGGCAACTTTACGTTTAAAGATTTAAACCTAAAAGCGCTTGGTGGAAAAAAGATAACAATCTATTCATTTATACGTGATAACTTCGAGTCACGAATATTTTTTGGCGAAATAGTAAAAGAAATCACAATTACCGTTTCGAAGTGATGTGGGCTCATATGCAGGCCTTTTTATAGCAGAACCAATCCGTGGTTATATTCACCTCGGACGGTTCTGCTAATTTTATTTGTCAAAACAGAAGTATAGACATCCGCAGCAAAAACATCCTGCTCAAACATCCGACAGGCAAAAGAAGCATCCGTGTATTGGTTTTGTAATAAAGCAGTGGCATTGGCTGGTTTGGAAATCATTGGAATGGAAGCGTTGTTCTTAATGGCATGTAAAAGTTCCCCCGAATCCTTTTTAAAGCCCAGAACACGTAGATATGGAATGTAATCCATCGCCCGTCCACATCGGTAGTCCCAGTTGGTAAAATTCAATAGAATGTGCAGTAACAATCGTGAAATCCGAGTGTAGGTCACATCCTTACTTTTCAGCAAATCACAGAAATCAGTATAGGAAACGAAATCATCGAAATGCTTTTTGATGCGATTGGATAGTTCCACCGAGCCATCGGCATAATCAGCGAATCCATTTGCAGCCTCGGACAATAATTTGTATTTTAAAATAGCCGAAAAGTCATTCTCGTCCAAAAGTGCGTAATCCGTGCAATATTCCATAAAACTCAAACGAGCAGATTCGGGCATCGCCGGTTCTAACTCCGCCTCAAAATCCGGATTTGTAAAAGCGGCCCGGCGAATGGCTGTGGCCGAGGCCAGAGACTGAATTGCGGTATCGTGGTAGCCGCCGCCCTGGCGTAAGATAATCTGTGGAGTAATCGCCGAATTACGCCGCTTTAATTCCTTTAGATATTCAATCGCTAAAATATTATTTGGGGTGGCGAGAATCGTCTCTAGTTCTGCCGATGCACCAAGATAATTTAGCAGAGCATTTTTGCGCGCGGTCGGAAAGGACCGTCCCTCTTTTAACTGAGTGAACAAGTCATACTGAAACTGGGCCGGTTCATCAACCAGAATTTCGGCAATGCGATTCAGTAGGATAATGTTATCCGATTCAGCACCAAAGCTAATCGTATCTACAACACCCAGCTTATCGAGCATGGCAACAGCCGCGGCACCAAAATATTCAGCACTGGCGGTCGCCCATAGGGCCGGTAATTCTAAAACCAAATCAGCGCCGCAAGTAAGTGCCATCTGAGCCCTGGTGTATTTATCAATAATGGCTGGAGTTCCCCGTTGGACAAAATCGCCACTCATCACAATAACGACAAAGTCAGCACCCGTGCTGGCCTTTGCCTGATCTAACTGATAACGGTGTCCGTTGTGAAACGGATTATATTCAGCAATAATTCCTAAAACCTTCATAAAAAATCCTCCAACACTTAAAATCATTGTACCAATGCTTATATTCATTATAGCCAAAAAGTGGCAGGGAGTAAATTACTGTTTGATAATTCAGTGTATGTTTGTATGGAAAAATATGCACAATATTGCTTGTGCCTTACTCATTTAGGGGGTATAATAGAAATAATTGTTTTTAGGTGAGGAAAAGGAGAATAAGATTCATGAATGTATTAGTAGTAAATTGTGGTAGTTCATCATTGAAGTACCAATTGATTAATTCTGACATAGAAGAAGTATTAGCAAAAGGTATTTGTGAGCGAATCGGAATTGATGGAAGACTCGTTTATCAAAAGGAAGGCTGTGACAAAGAGGTTACGATGGCGCCAATGCCAACTCATAAGGAAGCAATTCTGGTCATGATGGATGCGCTGATGAATGAGACGACCGGAGCAATCAAGAGCTTGTCAGAGATTGATGCAGTTGGACACCGCGTGGTTCATGGCGGCGAGAAATTTGCCAATGCAATCATTTTAACGGAAGAGGTGTTGGCAGAGGTAGAAGAGTGCAATGAATTGGCACCACTTCACAATCCAGCAAACCTGATTGGAATCAGAGCTTGTCAGGAACTGATGCCAGGGGTACCGATGGTCGGTGTATTTGATACCGCATTCCATCAGACCATGCCAAGAAAATCATTTCTCTATGGTTTGCCATATGAGTATTATGATAAATATAAAGTCAGAAAATACGGCTTCCACGGTACTAGCCACAGCTTCGTATCAGCACATTTAGCCGAGTTCTTAGGATTAGACTATAACAACTCCAAGTTAATTGTTGCCCATTTAGGCGGTGGTGCTTCGATAAGTGCTGTATTAGACGGCAAATGCCTAGACACCTCAATGGGACTGACCCCACTTGAAGGACTTGTCATGGGAACTCGTTCCGGCGATATCGACCCGGCGATTATCGAGTTTATCATGAAAAAAGAAGGCCTGACGATTGATGAAGTAATGGATGTCTTAAATAAAAAATCCGGTGTGCAGGGAATGTCTGGTCTATCCAGTGACTTCCGTGACTTAGAGGATGCTTATTATGAAGGTCATGAACGGGCAATCGAGGCGTGTGAAGTATTTGCCTATCGCGTGGCAAAATATATCGGCTCCTATGTAGCAGCGATGAACGGTGTAGATGCAATTGCCTTTACCGCTGGAATCGGCGAGAACACTTCATTTATCAGGGAAAAGATATTAGCATATTTAGGCTACCTCGGAATTACCATTGATAAAGAAGCCAACAAGGCGCGTGGTGTGGATACCTTGTTATCAACAAAAGATTCCAAGATTCCGGTATGTATCATTCCAACCGATGAAGAATTGGCGATTTGCCGAGAAACAGTAGCTTTGGTAAAATAGCAATTTTGCTTTAGAAATTTTTGATTGACAAAAATCACACTCATATGTATAATTGTTTAGGTGTGAATAGGAGACAGGCATGATAGTAGAATTAACGGATGTATGTACTTGTGAAAACAAAGAAATTCAGATGGAAGTAACAATTGAGATGCAATCCTTCGATTCGCGATTAGGCAGTTTTCGATTCATCGAAAAAAAGCCATTCGAATTACATCTTACCAACCAGGAGAACAAGCGGCTGCTTATCCAGGGTGAGACAGATGTAGTGATTGCAATACCGTGTGATCGCTGTTTGGAGGATATTCAAACAGAAATCCATCTTACTTTTGATAAGAAATTTCCATTAGAAGGAGAGCACTCAGAAGAAGAGATGGAGGAAGCAGACTACATAAGCGATTTCGAGCTGGATGTAGAACGCATGATTTACGATGAAATCTTGGTAAACTGGCCAATGAAGGTCCTGTGCCGTGAAGATTGTAAAGGAATTTGCAAGAAATGTGGTGCGAATCTGAATCAGCAAAGTTGTGATTGCGATGATGTCGAGTTGGATCCAAGAATGGCAGCTATCCAAGATGTTTTTAACAAATTTAAGGAGGTGTAACCAGATGTCAATTTGTCCAAAGAACAAATCTTCCAAAGGAAGAAGAGATAAAAGAAGAGCAAACTGGAAAATGACTGCTCCAGCATTAGTAAAATGCAGCAAATGTGGTGAATTAATGATGCCACACAGAGTATGTAAAAACTGCGGTTCTTACAATAAAAAAGAGATTATTCCTCAGGACTAATAAGGTAAAAGAAGAGTCTGCTATTGGCAGGCTCTTTGTTTCATTAAAGGAGAAAAGGCATGGCTTCAATATTCAATTATGACAATATGTTTTTCCGGGGTTTTGATAAAGCCTTGAATGTAGTTTATATCAGTGTTTTATGGATTGTCTTTTGTATCCCAATCTTTACCGTTGGCGCTTCGACAACAGCAATGTACTATTCGGTAAATAAGGTATTGCGTCATGGCCGCAGCTATGTATTTAAAGAATTTCTGGGGGCTTTCAAGCGCAATTTCAAACAATCCACCATCATCTGCTTGATTTTGCTGGCGGCAACCGCGTTGATGGCAGTTGATGCCTTTATTATGAAGCAGTTTTATGATGCTGGTAACAGCATGGGCAAATTATACGTTGTCTTTGTGGTATTGTTTTTCTTTGAGGTGGCTTGGGCAACTTATATCTTCCCAAGTATTGCCCGCTTTGAAAATACCACCAAGGCGTATTTGAAAAATGCGGCATTAATGGCAATCGCACATTTACCACAGACAATTTTAATGATTGTGATGCTCATTGTATTTGTTGGTTTTTATATGATTTTTCCACCGCTGATTCTCTTTATTCCGGCCGCTTTTATGTGGGTTTGGAGCATGATTTTAGAGCGTATTTTCCGTAAATATATGTCGGAAGAGGACCTGGAAAAAGAAGAAGATAAAAATCGCGATTTTTATAATTAGTTTTTTGTTGATTTCTACAAAGAGTTATAGTATATTTCAGTATAGGGTAAATGCAAAAATCAGGAGGTAGATTCATGCAGGACATAATAAAGGTAGCTGTGGACGCTATGGGCGGCGACAACGCACCGGGTGAAATTGTAAAAGGTGCAGTCGAAGCAGTTGCTATACGGACGGACATCAAAGTTCTGCTGGTTGGACAGCAAGAGCTCGTCGAGGAAGAATTGGCGAAGTATCCGTATCCGAAAAGTCAGATTGAAGTGGTAAACGCTGATGAAGTAATTGAAACAGCAGAACCTCCCGTTTTGGCAATCCGCCGAAAAAAGAATTCATCAATTGTAGTTGGAATGAATATGGTAAAGCATATGGAAGCAGATGCATTTGTGTCGGCGGGAAGTTCCGGAGCGATATTGGTGGGTGGACAGGCGATTGTTGGAAGAAGCAAAGGGGTCGAACGACCACCGTTAGCGCCGCTGATTCCGACCGAAAATGGCGTGTCGCTATTGATTGACTGTGGTGCAAATGTTGATGCAAGACCATCACACTTAGTCCAGTTTGCCAAGATGGGTTCCATTTACATGAAGCATGTTGTGGGAATCAAGAATCCAAGAGTGGCAATTGTCAATATTGGTGCAGAAGAAGAAAAAGGAAATGCACTGGTAAAAGAAACATTTCCACTGCTGAAGGAATGCTCAGACATTAATTTTGTCGGAAGTATTGAAGCACGGGAGATTCCGCATGGTGAGGCAGATGTAATTGTCTGTGAAGCCTTTACCGGAAATGTCATTTTGAAGCTTTATGAAGGCTTGAGCAGTACCTTGGTTTCAGCCATCAAACAGGGCATGATGAGTACCCTGAGAAGTAAAATTGGTGCGGCATTAGCTTTGCCAGCACTCAAAAAGACATTAAAAACGTTTGATGCATCAGAGTATGGCGGTGCACCGCTATTAGGCTTAAATGGTCTGGTAGTAAAAACACATGGCAGTGCGAAAGCCAGCGAAGTAAAGAATTCCATTATCCAGTGTGTGACCTTTAAGGAGCAGGATATCAATGGGAAAATCAAAAAAAATATTGCAGATGCAGAGATTCCAGTAGAAGAGTAAAACGTTGCTTAGAAAGTAAAGTAGAAAGGAAATTATTATGGAATTTGAAAAATTGAAAAAAATTATTGCCGAAGTTTTAAATGTTGACGAAGAAGAAATCACGTTGGAAACAACCTTCGTAGATGACCTCGGAGCAGATTCATTGGATGTTTTCCAGATTATTATGGGAATTGAAGAAGAATTTGACATTGAGATTGCAAACGAAGAGGCAGAGAAAATTGTTACTGTCCAAGATGCAGTAGACCAGATTAAAAACGCATTAAACTAATCAGAAATAGAAAAGGAATCGCTGAATTAGTGATTCCTTTTCTGGTTCTCGAAGAGAGGTAAAAGGTTGAAAGAAAGCGTGAGTAAGCAAACGGAGTTTCAGAAAATAATTGGTTATCATTTTGGCAATGAGGGATTGTTGCGCCAAGCATTGACACATAGTTCCTATGCCAATGAAAAACATATGAAAAAACATTCAGACAATGAGCGGCTGGAATTTTTGGGCGACGCGGTATTAGAAGTCGTATCCAGTGAATATTTATTTTTAAATTATCCGGATTATCCAGAAGGTGATTTGACCAAGCTGCGCGCAAGTTTGGTATGTGAACCGACATTAGCCCATTGTACCAAGCAGTTAAGGCTGGGTGATTTTTTATACTTAGGCAAGGGTGAGGACATGACCGGCGGCAGAAACCGCAAATCAATTTTGTCCGATGCATTGGAAGCAGTGATTGGAGCCATTTATTTAGATGGTGGTTTTGCTAGTGCAAAAGAGTTTATTTTAAAATATATTCTAACGGATATTGAAAATAAACAGCTCTTTTATGATAGCAAGACTATCCTTCAGGAGGTAGTGCAAGGGGAATATCAGGACAATTTGTGCTATCGGTTGATTGGAGAAGAAGGACCGGACCATGACAAACGATTTATCGTTGAGGCCTGCATCGGTGACCGCTTAATTGGCCGCGGAATCGGACATACCAAAAAGGCGGCGGAGCAGGAAGCAGCATATCAGGCGCTGTTGATTCTGAAGAAGACCGAAAATAAAAAGTAGTTACCGAAACGGAGAAAGTTATGTATTTAAAAAGTATTGAAGTGCATGGATTTAAGTCCTTTGCAAATAAAATATTATTTGGCTTCCATAATGGGATAACCGGTATTGTGGGACCAAATGGAAGTGGTAAAAGTAATGTAGCCGATGCAGTGCGCTGGGTTCTTGGAGAGCAGAGCGCGAAACAGCTGCGTGGTTCTAATATGCAGGATATCATTTTCGCGGGAACTGAGAACCGGAAACCATTAAGCTATGCCTATGTGGCGATTACGCTGGATAATTCAGACCATCAGTTGCCACTTGATTTTGAAGAAGTGACAATTGCCAGACGGGTTTATCGTTCGGGTGAGAGTGAATATTTAATTAATGGAAGCCCATGCCGCCTTAAGGATGTCAATGAGCTATTTTATGATACCGGAATCGGAAAAGAGGGCTACTCAATTATTGGACAGGGTCAGATTGAAAAAATCTTAAGCGGTAAGCCGGAAGAACGCCGTGAGTTGTTTGATGAAGCGGCCGGTATTGTTAAATATAAAAGAAGAAAAGTAACGGCCCAGAAGAAATTAGAGGCCGAACGAGAGAATCTGGTTCGTGTCAATGATATCTTAACCGAGCTGGAGCGTCAGATTGGTCCCTTAGAGAAGCAGTCCGAGGTTGCCAGAGAATACTTAAAAAAGAAGGAAGAACTAAAGACCTTAGATGTCAACATGTTCCTGATGGAGATGGAGCGAATTGAAAGACAGTCCGGGGAAATCAAACAAAAGTATGAGATTGCCGATGCCAGTTTAAAAGAAAATACAAAGGCCTACGAGAATATTAAGAGCGAGTATGAAAAAATGGAACGGGAAATGGAGCAGTTGGATGAACTGATTAATACAAACCGTGAAAATTTAAGTAATACCAATGTGATGAAAGGCAAATTAGAAGGCCAGATTAATGTATTAAATGAGCAGATTAAGGCGGCCCAGATGACCGATGACAATCTTAAGCTGCGAATTGAAAATGCTGAGCGTGAGTATGCCGAAAAAGAAACCCAAAGAGGCGAATACGACAAACAAAAGGCTGAGTTGGATACTCAGATTGCTGAGATTGAAAGTCGAAAGGAACGTTTCACCACAGCATTGGCTCAGATTCAGTCAGAGATTGCTCGTTGTAACGAGGGTATCGAAGATGGAAAAAATGAAATTATTGAATTGTTGAATAATAAGGCTTCGATTAAAGCAAAATTGCAGCGTTTTGATACGATGGCAGAGCAGGTTAACATTCGCAAAGCCCAGTTGAATCAAAGATTGTTAAAACGCAAAAGTGAAGAGGCCGATTTGCAGGCGATTCTGGAAAACTACAAGGACGAATTAACCGCGGCGAATCAGAACATTGCCGAGTTAAAGATACGCCGTCAGGAAGTGGAAACCAAACAGGTTGACTGGCGCAAGAAGACACAGGAAAACCGGGAGATGTTGGAAAAGGCGACGACCGATTTTCACAAAGAAAGCTCACGCTTAGAATCATTAAGAAACATTGCCGAGCGTTACGATGGCTATGGAAACAGTATCCGGAAGGTGATGGAGAATAAAGAACATGAGCCGGGCTTACAAGGTGTCGTGGCTGATTTGATTACGGTCGAAAAGAAATATGAAACCGCCATTGAAATCGCATTAAGCGGTAATATCCAAAATATTGTTACCGATAATGAGCAGACGGCGAAAAAGATGATTCAGTTCTTAAAAGAAAACCGCTTTGGCCGCGCTACCTTTTTACCACTGACGAGTGTGAAGGGCAAGGAACAGGGCAAGAACGAGCATTATTTAAAAGAAAAGGGTGTTATAGGTTTTGCCAATACGTTGGTGGAAGCGGATGCCAAATTTGATGGCATTATGGCGTATTTGTTAGGGCGGGTCTTGGTTGTTGATACGATTGACAATGCAATTGCGCTAGCAAAAACCAGCAAATATTCTTTACATATTGTAACATTGGATGGTGAGTATCTAAGTCCGGGCGGTTCACTGGCAGGCGGAGCATTTAAAAATAGCAGTAATCTGTTAGGAAGAAAACGTGAAATCGAGGAGCTTGAGAAGAAGATTGTGCGGATTCAGAGCGTGATTGAGAATACCAATACCCGTAAAGAAGAAATACGAGTGGCACAAGAGCTTTTAAAAGAAGAATTGGAGGCAATCACAAGTACCTTACAAGAGGCCTTTATTATCCAGAACACGGCCCAGTTAAATGTTGACCGAGCGATTCAGCAGCGAGGCGAAAGTGAGAGCGTCTTTGAGGGGCTGCAGCGGGAGAGTCGGGAAATCGAAGAGCAGTTAGAAGAAATCAAACAAGATAAAGAAAAGACCCAGACCGAAATCGAAGCGGCGGCAAAACGCGAAGTGGAGATTCAAGAGCAGAACGAAATCTATCAAAAGACCTTAGACGAACAATTGAAATTAGAAGAGGGTGCTCAGGCGGCAGTTTCCGAGATTCGCTTAGAGGCGGCGGGCTACATGCAAAAGAACGAATTTGCATCTGAGAATTTAAACCGTGTCCTGGCTGAATTAAAGAAGTTATCGGATGAAAAGAATACCTTAACCGAGCAGGCGACCGTCTCGAAAACGGATGCCGAAAAGTATCAGCATGACATTGAAGAAATCAGACAGACAATTCTGGCATCAGATGATAATTATTTGTCAGTAGAAAAGGCATTGCAGGAGAATCAGGCCAAAAAAGAAGCCATGTCTGCTGAATACAAAGGCTTTTTCCAGAAAAGAGAAGAGATTTCTGAGCGCATCTCGAACCTTGATAAAGAGATTTTCCGCTTGAACAATCAGCGTGAGAAGTTAGAAGAGGCCGGTGAGTATCAGACCAATTACATGTGGGAAGAATATGAACTGACCCCGCATAATGCGATTGTTCTGCGCGACGAAGCTTATACGGAACTGCCAGAATTAAAGAAGCTGATTGCTGGTGTGAAGGACGAAATCCGTAAATTAGGTGATGTCAATGTCAACGCCATTGAGGATTATAAGAATCTCTATGAGCGATATGTGTTCTTAAAGACGCAGCATGATGATTTGATTGAAGCTGAGAAAAACCTGATGGGTATCATTGAAGACTTAGATACTGGTATGCGCAAGCAATTTTCTGAGAAGTTCGCGGAGATTCAGCGTGAATTTGACAAGGCCTTTAAGGAATTGTTTGGCGGTGGAAAAGGAACGTTAGAGTTGGTTGAGGATGAAGACATTCTCGAATGTGGTATTCGCATCATTGCTCAGCCACCGGGCAAGAAACTGCAAAACATGATGCAATTATCCGGTGGGGAGAAGTCCTTAACGGCAATCTCACTGCTGTTTGCGATTCAGAACTTGAAGCCATCACCATTTTGTCTGCTGGATGAGATTGAAGCAGCCCTTGATGACTCCAATGTCACAAGATTTGCAAAATATTTGCATAAGTTAACGAAAAACACACAGTTTATTATTATTACCCATCGCCGCGGAACGATGAATGCGGCGGACCGTCTCTATGGTATTACGATGCAGGAGAAGGGCGTGTCAACGCTGGTAAGTGTGAACCTAATTGAAAATGAGTTGGATAAATAATAGAAATGAGGAAAAGCATGGGCGAAGAGAAACAGGGATTTTTTAAACGACTAGTGTCAGGGCTAACCAAGACGAGAGATAATATTGTATCGGGCATTGATGCCATCTTTTCGGGATTTTCCAATATTGATGATGATTTCTACGAGGAGCTCGAAGAAATATTGATTATGGGTGATATTGGTGTTCGGGCAACGGAGGCTATTATCACGAAGCTAAAGGCTAGTGTCAAAGAACAAAAAATCAAGGAACCGGCTGCGTGCAAGGAACTTTTGATTCAGAGTATCAAGGAACAGATGGATGTCGGTGAAACGGCATATCGGTTTGAAGATGAAAAATCCGTTGTTTTAATCATCGGTGTCAATGGGGTCGGCAAGACGACCACAGTTGGAAAATTAGCTGGCAAGTTGAAAGACCAGGGCAAAAAGGTTATTCTAGCCGCCGCCGATACCTTCCGGGCCGCTGCCGGCGAGCAGTTAGGCGAATGGGCGAACCGGGCAGGTGTTGATATGATTGGCGGACAGGAGGGCAGTGACCCAGCCGCAGTCGTATATGATGCGGTAGCGGCGGCCAAAGCGCGTAATGCAGATGTTTTGCTTTGCGATACGGCAGGTCGATTGCATAATAAGAAAAACCTAATGGAAGAACTAAAAAAAATCAACCGGATTTTAGAAAAGGAGTATCCCGATGCTTATCGTGAG
The DNA here is from genome assembly GCA_031555935.1 of Lachnospiraceae bacterium. Lineage (GTDB taxonomy): Bacteria > Bacillota > Clostridia > Lachnospirales > Lachnospiraceae > Roseburia_C. Next base: position 10,961 of record JAVBTX010000022.1, read on the forward strand.
ACCTTAGTCGTATTAGATGCCACAACAGGTCAGAATGCTTTAGAACAGGCGAAGCAATTTTCTGAAGTAGCAAAGATTTCCGGAATCGTCCTAACCAAAATGGATGGAACGGCAAAAGGCGGCATTGCTGTCGCAATCCAATCAGAACTGGGAATTCCGGTAAAATATATCGGGGTCGGCGAGACGATTGACGATTTACAGAAATTTAATTCGATGCAATTTGTAAATGCTCTGTTCCAGTTAGAAAATGAAGAAGGAGAGAATGGCACATGTTAACTTTGGAAAAATTCGAAGAAGCAACCGAAACAGTAAAAGAAGTCATCACCGAAACGAAGCTGGTATACAGCAACTTTCTCAGTGAGCAGACCGGCAATAAAGTTTATTTAAAGCCAGAAAACATGCAGTTTACCGGAGCGTACAAGGTGCGTGGAGCCTACTATAAAATCAGTACCTTATCAGAAGAGGAGCGCTCGAAGGGCTTAATCACCGCATCCGCGGGAAATCATGCTCAGGGTGTTGCCTATGCTGCTCAGTGTTTTGGCTGCAAGGCGACGATTGTAATGCCAACGACAACCCCGCTAATCAAAGTCAATCGAACCAAGGGATATGGTGCAGATGTGGTGCTGTATGGTGATGTCTATGATGAAGCCTGTGCCCATGCATATAAATTGGCCAAGGAAAAGGGATATACATTTATTCATCCGTTTGATGATTTAACCGTGGCAACCGGTCAGGGAACAATTGCGATGGAGATTTTCAAGGAGCTGCCGTTGGTTGAATATATCTTAGTACCAATTGGCGGTGGTGGCCTGGCAACCGGCATATCCACCCTCGCAAAGCTTTTAAATCCCAAGATAAAAGTTATCGGTGTTGAGCCTTCTGGCGCAAGCTGCATGCTGGCATCATTTGCCAAAGGAGAAGTAGTAACCCTTGATGGCATTAATACCATTGCTGATGGTACTGCTGTAAAAACCCCAGGCGATAAGATTTTTCCATACATAAAAGAGAATATCGATGAGATTATTACCGTCGATGACGATGAATTAATCGTGTCATTCTTAGATATGGTTGAAAATCATAAAATGGTCGTTGAGAATTCAGGACTTCTGGCGGTGGCGGCATTAAAGCATTTAGACGTCACAGGCAAACGGGTCGTATCTATTTTAAGCGGTGGCAACATGGATGTCATTACAATGTCTTCCGTTGTTCAGCAGGGCTTGATTTTCCGTGACCGCATCTTTACCGTGTCAGTATTACTGCCAGATAAACCAGGAGAACTTTCGAAAGTAGCAGATACGATTGCCAAGGAACAAGGAAATGTTATTAAGCTAGAGCACAATCAGTTTGTGACCACTAATCGTAATGCGGCAGTGGAATTGCGGATTACGTTAGAAAGTTTTGGCACAGAGCATAAAGACCAGATTATGAAGTCGTTAGAAGATAATGGTTATAAGCCGAAGGTTGTTCGGACAAATCTATAGGAATGAAAAAAGGACAGATTTTTTTTATAAAAGGTCTGTCTTTTTGTGCGCCGGCGGGCGTATGATCACAGCGTGCAGGGGGTATATTTGGAAATGAAGGAAATGGAAACGGAAATAACGGCTCTTGCTTATCTGCAATATGTAGAGGAATTAAAAGTGCAGCTACATTCTTTTGTTGAAGCACTGGCAACGGCCATTGACGAAAGAACGCCATATAATGGAACACATACCAGAAAGGTGGCAGAATACACCAAGCTGCTGATGGACTTCATCAACAACAAACATGACGAGGGCGAATGTGAGGAATATTTTGATGATGAACATCGTGAAAAATTGATGCTGGCGGCATTACTTCACGACATTGGCAAGATGATAATTCCGTTGTCCGTAATGAACCGTGCCACCCGATTAGACCATGATATCATCAGACTAGAGGACCGCTTTGAATTACTAAAGTCATACTATGAGGTCGATATGTTACGGCGGAGAATTACAGTTGATGAGTATGAAGAAATTATTGCTGAATTAAATTCAAGTATAGAATTTATCCGGGTAATTGATACGATGGGTTACTTGGATGACGATAGTTATGAAAAAGTCCGGATGCTGGCAAAAAAATGTCATGTCAAAGAGAATGGGATGGTAACGCCTTATCTTACGGAATATGAGGCGGATTGTTTAAGCATTCGCAAAGGAACCTTGACAGAGCACGCCAGAAGACAGATGGAAGACCATGTTGTAATGACTGAAAAAATATTAAGCAAGGTACATTTTAGTAAAAAGTACGAAAGGGTTCCAATCTGGGCTGCGGCTCATCATGAATTTTTAGACGGAACAGGTTATCCAAACCATTTATCAGGCGAACAGCTTCCAATCGAAACGCGCATTTTAACGGTTTCGGATATCTACGATGCCCTAACCGCGTCCGACCGTCCTTATAAAGAACCGATGCCAAGAGAAGAGGCACTTTGGATATTGAAAGAGATGGCTGAAGATGGAAAAATAGAAATGAGACTGGTGCTGTGGTTAGGAGAAGCGTTAAAAGGTTAAATGAAGATTTAATAAAAATAGGGGTGGTATTTGCTGGAAAAAACAATATTTAAGCCTTGAAATATGCAGAAATAAAGCAATCTTAATCGGGTTGGTAGGAAAATAAAAAAATAGTAAAAAAAACAGTTGTAATTTAGTAAAAAAAGTATTATTGTTATAACAAATATTTTTGAGAGAGTATTGTGGATTGGGAAAACCATAATAAAATAAGCATGGAGGTGAAGGAATAAAAAAAGGGGGATTTGGTACAAAAAAAGGATGGTGATACATATGAGCTACACTGCGGAAGAGAGTATCAAATTATTAAAGTGGAGGAATCAGCAATATTTAAGGTCAAATTTTAATACATCAAAGAATTTTATTGCGAGAAGGCAGGACACAGCAACAAATGGTCAGAAACCATATGCGGTTGTTGTGGCATGTTCGGATTCTCGTGTACCGGTTGAGCATATTTTTAGTGCTGGAATCGGAGAATTGTTTGTTGTAAGAACAGCTGGAAACATTATCAGTAATTTTGATTTGGGCAGTATAGAATACGGAATCGAACACCTGGGCGCAAAAGTGATTTTCGTTATGGGTCATACAAAGTGTGGTGCAGTATCCTCGGCAATGGCTGGAACAACGGAGGGTTTTTTGGGTGAATTGCTTGATGAGATACAGCCGGTAATCGAAGGTAAAAAAGATTTGACCGAGGCAATTGATGCCAATATCGAAAATAGCGTAAAAAAAATACTTGATAGCCCAGTTGTCAATGCATTAGTGGAACAGGGTGAGGTAAAAGTTATTTCCGGCAGATACGACATCGATATAGGGGTAGTGGAGTTTTTTGATTAAAAAAATTCAATACATAAGACTGGAGAAACAATATGAAAGAAAAATTTAAAAATTATAAAATCAGCCAGAAGTTAACGACTTCATTTATGGTAATTATCGGATGCTTTGCATTGACAATACTTGTATCCGTAGTCAGCCTTTTCCTCGTCGGCAGTAAATTGACAGATTTTTATAACCGCCCATTCCAGAACATGAATTATTCATTAGCAGCGCAAAGAGATTTGCAGTCTGTTATGAAGAATGTGCTATGGTCTGTTTCCACGGATGATGAAGCTAAAACAACAGAATATATGACTGCAGCAACCGATGCAGTAACTTCCTTAAACGACAATATTAACGCATTGGAAGAGAATTCTTCGGCAAAAGAATTGCTGGAACTACTAAGTACTGAAATAGCAGATGCTGCAACCTATCGCAAGCAGGTATTTGAATATGCAACGAATAATGATAATGAAAATGCCCTTAAAGTTTTTAACGATGATTATGTACCTCGTATTGAGAAAGTAGCAGATACCCTGGAACAGTTAAAAACTTATCAGGAAACAGTAGCGAAGGATAGCTATACAACTGCAAACATATTGAAAATTGTGGTAGTAATTCTGTTGATTATCATCGCAGCAGTCAGCTTAGCATTGACGATGTACTTGAGCAAATTCCTAACCACTTTGATGACAAAACCAATATTTGAGTTAAGAAATATTGCAGAAAAGATGGCAGAAGGTGATTTGGATGTTGAGATAACATATGACTCTCAGGATGAGTTAGGAGAGCTGGCACGCAGCTTAGAAGCGTTGATAGAGATGCTGAAGAAAATTATCCCGGATATCGAGTATGTGCTAGATGAAATGGGCGATGGAAATATGACAGCATTCACAAAAGAAACAGCACTCTATGTCAAGAGCTTTGAGCCGATTCTGACAGCAGTTCGGCGAATTCGGACATCACTGACGGATACGATTGGAAACATTCAGGATTCCGCAGTACAGGTAAAATCTGGTGCTCAGAATATGGCCGAAGGTGCACAGGGATTAGCCGAAGGTGCAACGGATCAGGCAAGCTCCGTAGAAGAATTGAACTCAATGATAAACGAACTGGATTCCCGAAGCCAGGAAGATGCGAAAAAAGCGGAAGAAACCAGCCAGATTGTTCAGAGCGTAGGCGTTATGGCGAAACGGAGTCAGACCCATATGCAGGAGATGGTTAGCGCGATGGATACCATCAGCAAAGCCTCTAGTCAGATTGAGATGATTATTGGAAGTATTGAAGAAATTGCATCCCAGACGAATCTATTGTCCTTAAATGCAGCAATTGAGGCGGCCAGAGCAGGAGAAGCAGGAAAAGGTTTCGCAGTTGTTGCTGATGAAATCCGTCAGTTAGCAACACAGAGTGCGGAGGCAGTAAACAATACCAGAACTTTGATTCAGTCTTCGGTCAATGAGATTAAGAACGGAAATGGCATCGTTGTTGATACCTCAGAAGCATTGAATGAGGTGCTGAATAATATTGACGGCATTTCAACGGCAGTAGAAGGATTGAAGCAATCTTCAGAGAATCAGGCTTCTGGTATGCAAGAAGTTAGCAAAGCAATTGAACAGATTTCAGGAGTGGTACAAGAAACCTCTTCAACTGCGGAAGAAAGTTCTGCTGTCAGCGAAGAATTATTTGCTCAGGCAGAGAATCTGCAGGAATTGATTTCGCATTTTAAAATAAAATAGTATGAAGATATAAAGGGGGTGCGAGAGTATCCCCTTTGTGTTATAATTAAGAGAAATATTATTGTTTGAAAAAGGAGTAAGAGAATGAGTAAGAATATGATGAATATTCAAACAATCAGAGCGATTCGAGGACTGTATATTCCAGAAGAATATACTGAAAAAGATAGTGTTCGGATGAGCCTTCTTCTTGACCAGTATGTTGATATAGTGCCTGATATTTCGCTGAAAATGAAGCAGGCACTTTTTACGTTGGAATATGATAATTTTAATAGACTTGCGACTCATTTGGCAGAAACTTCAAAAAAAGTTTATGCGGACAATCTGGCATATGATTGCAAAAAAATAATGGAATTAGTAAACGAGCGAAAGCAATCGGTATGCGAGATTTTATTGCAGCAGATGATAGCCAATATGTCGACACTTTCGATTTCCATTCAATCGGCGCAGTTAAATGGCAATAAGGCAAATGATTCAGATAATTTGTTCCAACAATTGGAACACGATATTCATCGACTTCAGCACGCATTGCAGAATTTTGATGGACAGACATCAGAGCAGGTGCTGAATGAAATTGTGCGGAAAAAAGTACCGCTTAATCTACTTTCTGTCGTAAATGTAATTAGGAAACAGATTGGAGAATATGATTTTGATGCGGCGATTGAGCAGTGCAAGGAGCTGGTGAGGCTCGTTTTGATGGGAACACTCCAAGAGAGAAATTCAGAGAAGGAGCCGTACATAGTGCTTGCGGTAGATGATAAGCCGGATGTTTTAAATTCTTTGAAGGCAATGATTCCAAGTCAGGATTACAAGTTTTTTGGTGTGACCTCTGGGGAAGCAGCGCTTCGTTTTTTGGAAAAACATGAACCGGACATTGCCATTTTGGATATTGAGATGCCGGGGATGGATGGGTTTGCATTAGCCCACAAGATAAAACTAGAAATGAAAAAAGAATTTCCAGTAATATTTTTGACGGGAAATGGAAGAAGAGATGAGGTTTTAAAAGCGTTTAGTGTCGGTGCGGTAGATTTTCTGGTCAAACCGGCAATTCCGGAATATGTTCTTTTGAAGTTACAGGAGCATATTAAATAAGTGAGGTGTCAATGAATACAACAATTCTGAGAAAAATTTTAATGGCCATTTTTATTCCGATGATAATTACAGTTCTGATTCTGATTCTGGTGCTGACAAATATTAGCTATAAGCAGGATGCGGCGTTGGCAAGAAATACCTCCAAAGCTTATGCGGAGCAGATTTCACAGTCCGTTCACGACCGTTTTTTAAGCACGACGGGTATGATGAAGCTGACCGCGGAAAATCTGGCAGATCTTCCATTTGCATCGGCGGAAGCAAAAGAAGTGGCAGAGCATATGATTATCTCCCTACTGGAGTCACATGATGCTATCTATAGTGCATGGTTTGTCTTTGACGAGGGTGTTTTTGAGGGCGAAGGCCGATACCGCAAGGATTATATTCCCGGGGCAGACGGACCAGTTGAAATCTTTGACCTAGGTGATGAGGTACTCGACAATCCCGAAGAATCACCTTGGTACAATGTGACAAGGAACACGGGTGAAATTTATTTTGACAATGTCGATTATTATGACTATGGTATGGGAGATGGTGAATTATATACCGGTACAATCAGCATGCCGATTTCTCTTAATGGAGAGGTGATTGGCGTGATTGGTATGGATACACTTTATCCGAATATGTTTGATTTGCTTGCAGAGATGCAGGTGAGTGGTGAGCGGAATGTTATGATTATCAGCCAGAATGGCGTGGTTTTGTATGAGCCGAGTGAGCAGTTGGTGAACCATGCACTGTCAGAGTATGATTTTTCTGATATGGATAGTATACAGGCCGCACTTACCGCACGGGAGGTCTATACAACAGAGATGTATTCGCCATTTTTAACAGATGAGGCGTATATCTATATCAATGAAGTGGATGTGGGCAATGCGGCAGCTCAGCCAGTCTTCTTATATGTGGAAGTGCCAACATCACTGCTTTATCAGGAAGCCCGGTTGTCGACCATAATCATTACCACAGCAATCCTTTTTTCACTGTTACTAATAACAGCAATCGTCGTATTTAATGTGCGCCGGATGATAATGCCGATAAAAAGTCTGACCAAGGACGCAACAAGGGTGGCGGCCGGTGAGCTGGAAATTACGTTTGCGGATTATCCGAGTGAAAGCAAAGATGAGATAATTATTTTACATAATGCATTTAAACAGATGCTACATAGTTTGAAAGAGATGGAAGCAGAGCGGGAAGCGTTTGCTGCAAATCTGGAACACAAGGTCAAGGAGCGGACGCAGGAATTACGGTTAATGACGCAGGAAGCGGAGGAAGCGAAGGAACGGGCACTCAATGCGGCTGAGGTCAAGACACAGTTTCTTGCGAATATGTCCCATGAAATACGGACCCCGATGAACGCCATTTTGGGAATGTCAGAGCTATTGCTTTCCGAGGATTTGAACAACCGGCAGATGCGCTATGTGAAGGATATCAAAATATCCTCTAATGCACTGCTGAATATTATCAATGATATCCTTGATTTATCGAAAATAGAGGCTGGCAAGCTGAGTTTGGTTCCGGTTCATTATGATTTCCATATTCTAATTGACAATGTTAATTCAATGCTGAGTTTCATCACCAAGGATAAAGGCATTGAGTATCGCTTTATGAGCTATGGTGAGATGCCAAGATGTATTTATGGTGATGATGTTCGTTTACGGCAGGTACTTTTGAACATCCTTGGAAATGCTGTTAAATTTACCAAGGAAGGCTATGTACAGCTTGAAATCATTGTTGGCGATTCGGAAATTGAGTTTGACATTCACGATACGGGCATTGGAATTCAACCGGAAGCCATAGATTCACTTTTTGATGCATTTGCCCAGACCGATGTAGTCAGAAACCGGACAATAAAAGGAACTGGTCTGGGACTTTCCATTACCAAAAATCTAGTCGAAATGATGCAGGGAAAAATATGTGTCGAGAGTGTTTACGGGCAGGGCTCCATTTTCCGAATAACAATTCCTAAAGTCATTGGTGATGAAAGCCAGTTAAAGCCGGTAGAGAGCGAAGAAGAGATTCTTTACGCACCAGAGGCGAAAATATTGGTAGTTGATGATAATGAGATTAACTTAAATGTTGCCTTAGGATTGTTACGTCTGCATGGTATAGTAGCACATAAGGTATTATCGGGAGCAGAAGCGATTGCGACGGTCCAAAAAGAACGATATGACATTGTTTTCATGGATCATATGATGCCGGAGATGGACGGACTAGAAGCAACGAAGCGAATTCGGGAGCTTGGAGTGGAATTTCAATCAATGCCAATTATTGCCCTGAGTGCCAATGCGATATCTGGTGCAAAGGAAATGTTTATTGCCGCTGGGCTGGATGATTTTATATCCAAACCAATTGAGAAGATGAAGCTAAACGAAATGTTGAAAAAATGGCTGCCACAGGAAAAGCAACAGAAGAAGAATGAAGATGCTGCACAAGTAGAAGAAACGGAAGAACCAACAGGATTATGGACACTGCTTGAGGACATGGAGGAAATAAACCTTGAGCTGGGTCTTAGCAGAGTTGGTGGGCAGAGAGATGTCTATGAGAAGAGTATTTCGCTATTTAGCCGCTCAATTCCAGTATTCTGCAAGAAGGTAAAAGTTTATCTGGCGGATGGAGATTTGCATAATTATTCAATTGAAGTACATGGCGTCAAAGGCTCCCTCTCAAATATCGGCGCAATGCGACTTTCCGACCAGGCATATGAGCTGGAAATGGCGGGAAAGATGGGTAACCTGCAATTCTGCCAGGCCAATACGGAACCGCTGATAAAGGAATTGCAGCTTTTGGAACAAGCGTTTGAAAGCGTTCAGGTGGTTGAACAGCAGAGCCGGGAGCAGGGCAATGAAGCCATGCTAAATGAAAAGTGTCAACTATTAGTGGAGGCCTTAGATGCGTTTGAACAAGAGCAGGCGGCCGCTATCTTGGATGAACTGCAAGGCTACGATTTTGGCGCAGAGAAAAATGAAATTTTGGTGGAAATAAGAAATGCGGTGGATGCCTTTGACTTTGATACAGCAATGGCAGAGACAGAAAAAATAAAATGAATTAAATGAAAAGCGTACACTTTGATACAACCAAAGCGTACGCTTTTTTTCTATTTATGAATCATATTCAAAATATCCTGTTTTGGTTTTACGCCAACAGACTGAGCAACAGCTTTACCGTTTTTAAATAAAATCAAGGTCGGTATTGACATTACCTTATATTCAATTGCCAGACTCTGCTGTGCATCAACGTCGACCTTAGCGACCTTAACGTCGGTTACTTCCGCAGCAATTTCTTCGACGATTGGACCAAGCATTTTACAAGGTGCGCACCAGTCTGCCCAAAAATCAACCAGCACTGGTTGGTCTGAATGTAATACCTCTGCTTCAAAATTATCTGCTGTTAAATGTAATGCGCTCATATTTATTTCCTCCTTGTCTATATAGCCGTTTCTTATATATTTCCGTTTTTCTTGCTTTTTTATCCGGCATTTTGTTTTATATACTTATCATAGCCCTTATATTATATCATTTCCGTAACTTAGTCACCAAACAATATTTTTTTCATAATTTAATAGTGTAATGAATATAAAGGAGGACGATTATATGAATAATTGTGACCGCCAAGGAAAAGCAAAATATAATCCTTGCCCAATTATGTCGCCAGTTGAAGAAGAAGCACTTGCTATGGCCTATGTTCCGTGGCAGTATTTTCATAATGTATATGATCCGGATAAGGCACTGATGTGCGGAACCATCTTTCCGGAATTGAATCTGCCATTTATGGGAAAGAGAGGTGCATGCCAGCTATGATGAACGTTCCAATGGACCAACGCCAGCTCTTTCAATGGATTAACGAGGTAAGTTTTGCAGTAAATGATATAACCCTGTATCTTGATACACATCCAGATGATGAAGAAGCTTTGAATTATTTTAACCATTTTAATGAAATGCGTAAAAAGGCATTGAAAACCTATGAAGAACACTATGGACCACTGACAATTGATACGGCATCACCAGCTTGTGGTAAATGGTATTGGGCTACTCAGAAGTGGCCTTGGGAAGGAGGCTGCATTTAAATGTGGAATTATGAAAAGAGATTACAATTTCCGGTAAACATTACCCAGACAAATCCGCAGATTGCTCAGGTAATCATGAGTCAATACGGCGGCCCAGACGGCGAGTTAAATGCGTCAATGCGTTATCTTTCACAGCGATATTCGATGCCATACAATGAAGTTGCTGGATTATTGACCGATATTGGTACAGAGGAATTGGCTCATCTTGAAATGGTGTCAACAATTGTTCACCAACTGACCAGAAATTTAAGTGAAGAAGAATTGAAAATTGCCGGCTTTGATAAATACTATGTAGACCATACACTTGGTGTTTGGCCACAGGCTGCTGGTGGTGTTCCAAATAACGCCAATCAGTTCCAATCAAAAGGCGATCCAATTACAGATTTATTTGAAGACTTGGCTGCTGAGCAGAAAGCAAGAACCACCTATGACAATATCCTGCGTCTCGTAAAGGATCAGGAAATCGCTGAACCAATCCGGTTCCTGCGTGCTAGAGAAATTGTCCACTTCCAGCGCTTCGGTGAGGCACTGCGAATCGTTCAGGATAATTTGAATTCTAAGAATTTCTATGCCTTTAACCCAGCATTTGACAAATGCAATAAAGGCAATAAGTGCAAATAGTCCCAATAGCGCAAATAACGCAATAGCGCAAGAAAAAGATAAACCAGACATTAGTTGATACTAGATGATATCCCCCCCTATCAGATACTGGATATGAAAAAGTTGCTTGGCTTACTCATATCCAGTATCTTTATATAAAATTGTATTACCCAATTAATTTTAACAACGCCATCTTGTTACTTAACGTAACCGTCCCACGTGAAAGCTGGACATACCCTTCTTTCGCAAAATATTTAAGCATCCGCGAAACCACTTCCCTGGCACTGCCGAGCAGCTTGGCAATTTCCTCATGAGTCATGCTCAGTGTGTCAGAGTGAACGCGGGTAGTTTCATCGATTAGAAAAGAAGCTAGCCGCTTATCAAAACTAATAAATAAAATCTGCTGCATAGCCCACATAACATCAGAAAAACGCTCGGTGGCCATGCGATAAGTAAAGCATTCCACATAAATATTTTCGGCAGAGAGTGTCGAAAGCACATGTGCGTTCACCAGAAAAACATCGCAGTCGCTTTGCGCTTCAATGTGAACATCAAACGTAATCGAAGAGAGCACACAAGAAGCCGAAAGTATACAAAGTTCTCCATCATCTAGCCGATATAGTGTGATTTCCCGCCCTTCATCGGAAAGCATGTAAACCCGCAAAGAACCAGATTTAACAAAAAGCATCCCAAGACAGTCCATATCCCCAGAATGCAGTGTCATGCCTTTCTCGTAATGAAAAACTCTGGCATCTTTTGCCAGTAACTGTTGCTGGTTTTTTGTTAATTTATCCCAAAAATCAAGTGCCTGAATAAAGGTTAAATAATCATTTTTATCCAACATCATAGCATCTCCTTCAATTGTTAATAAAATTATAGTAAAAGATAAGGATGAAAATGACAAGAAGAAAACGATTCTAGTTGAAGAAAAAAAAAATCTGGGGTAGAATGAAACAGTGAAATAGATGGAAAAGAGGAGAAAATAAATGACGTTAGATGAATTACCGATTGGTGAACAAGCAGTAATAACGAGTGTTGGCGGAGAAGGTATTCTGCGCTTACGCCTTCTTGATATGGGACTGATACCAAAAACAAAAGTAAGGATGCAAAAAATGGCACCAATGGGGGACCCAATCGAAATATCGATTCGTGGCTACCAGCTAACCATCCGAAAGGAAGATGCAGGGAAGATAGAAGTAGAAAGAGAGGACAGTACCAGATGATTTTTGCCTTAGTAGGAAATCAAAATTGTGGAAAAACAACACTGTTCAATCAGCTGACTGGCTCAAATCAGCATGTTGGTAACTTCCCAGGGGTCACAGTAGATCAGAAAATGGGGGAGATACGGGCCAGAAAAAACTACTCAGTCGTGGATTTGCCGGGAATATATTCATTGCGTCCATATTCCAGCGAAGAGATTGTAACGAGAGACTTTATTTTAAATGAAAAGCCAGATGCAATTATCAATATCATAGATGCAACCAATGTTGAACGCAATCTTTATTTAACACTGCAATTATTAGAGATGCATATACCAATGGTATTGGCCTTGAATATGATGGATGAGGTGCGTAATAACGGCGGTTCCATTGATTTTAAACAGATGTCAAAGCAGTTAGGAATCCCAGTTGTGCCAATTAGTGCAGTGAAGGGCGAGGGAATCGAGGACTTAATTGAAAATGTGGTCCAAACCGCGAAACAGAAACGCTATCCGCTAGTGACCGACTTCTGTGAACAAGGTCCGGTACACCGTTGCATTCATGCCGTATCACATCAGGTCGAAGACCATGCCGAGCGGATTGGAATGTCACCCCGGTTTGCGGCCACCAAAATTGTTGAACAGGACAGTGATATCATCAGCCGCTTGGAATTAAGCCGCAACGAGCTGGACATGATGGAGCATAGTGTCGAGGAAATGGAAACTGACCATAAGATGGACCGGAATGCGGCGATGGCCGATATGCGCTATGCTTTTATTGAAAAAGTCTGTTCGAAGACCGTAACACATTGCGAAGAGAGCAAAGAACATCGACGCAGTGTCCAAATCGACAATATTTTAACCAATAAGTTTTTGGCGATTCCAATGTTCTTGCTAATTATGATGCTGATATTTTATTTGACCTTTGGCGTCTTTGGTGCCATCTTTAGTGATTGGCTGACGATGGGAATCGATGCATTGACGGAGCTTGTTGATAGAGGTTTGACTGCCTACGGAATTAATCCAGTCGTACATAGTCTGGTGATTGACGGAGTATTTGCCGGGGTCGGAAGCGTACTGAGCTTTTTGCCAATTATTGTGGTGTTATTTTTCTTCCTGTCGATGTTAGAGGATTCCGGTTATATGGCGAGGGTAGCATTTGTAATGGATAAGCTGCTGCGAAAAATCGGCTTATCTGGCCGAAGCTTTGTGCCAATGCTAGTCGGTTTTGGCTGTAGTGTTCCGGCCGTAATGGCAACTAGAACCTTAGCCTCCGAGCGTGACCGGAAAATGACAATCATGCTGGTGCCATTTATCAGTTGTTCAGCGAAGATACCAATTTATGCCATCTTTACCGCTGCTTTTTTTCCGAAATATCCAGTGCTGATAATGACCGGATTGTATTTTGGCGGAATCGTTGTGGCAATATTGTTCGCCTTAATTTGTAAACATACAGCATTTCGTGGCAAGCCAATGCCGTTTGTGATGGAGCTGCCAAATTATCGCCTGCCATCAATGAAGAGTGTTTTGCTATTGATGTGGGATAAGGCAAAGGATTTTTTGCAAAGAGCATTTACCGTTATCTTTATTGCAACAATCATCATCTGGTTCTTGCAGACCTTTGATGGTCGTTTTAATGTCGTCGAAGATAGTGGGCAGAGCTTGCTGGCGATGATTGGGAAATGGATTTCGCCGGTATTTGCACCACTTGGTTTTGGTGACTGGCGGATATCAACGGCCTTGATTACCGGATTTAGCGCCAAAGAGGCAGTGGTAAGTACAATGAGTGTCCTAATGGGAACAACGCTTACCGGTATCAGTGACACCTTGAGCGCAGTATTTACGACTCAGACAGCAATCAGCTTCTTAGTCTTTACGTTGTTGTACACCCCATGCGTAGCAGCAGTTGCATCCATCAAACGCGAGTTGAATTCCGGCTGGAAGGCCTTTGGGCTAGTCATTATGCAGTGTGTCATTGCCTGGCTCATGGCATTTGTGGTATACCGGATTGGGATGTTGTTTTAGAGAAATATTTAGGGGAAAAGAGAGGTAGATATGGGTTTAGGGGATTATGCCATCTTGACCGGTTTGGCAATATGGCTGATTATTGTAGTGCGGTTTATTTGGCGCAGAAAGAAACAAGGCGGCTGTATTGGCTGCTCTGGTGAAAACTGTACGGTTGATAAATGTGAGGACTGTAAAAATCAAAAGAAACATAACAAGTAATAAGCTGAGGCATTGGAACATGGCATCGTTCTGATGCCTTTCCTATTGGAAATATAACAACCGATTGACATGTGTGGCGCTTATATTTTTGGCTGAAACGAGCTAGTATTTTTAGAAAAAACCTTTGAAAACAAAATTATTACTAAAAACAGGGATGCAAAATTGTTGAAATGTACAAAATCATATGTCAACCGGTTGACATATATAATTTCAGGTGTTATAGTATGCTTGTAAGGAACAAACAACGTTGTGTAAGGGTTTATCGGAAGAGGGAACGTAACAGTCAATTTAAAACCAAAGTGGAGGAAAAACAATGAAGGTAAAAAAATGTTTGGCAGTATTAACAGCGATGACAATGGCAATGGGGATGCTAGCAGGTTGTGGAAATAAAGTTGAAAACAATAAGGCAGGAAATAACAGTGGGGATGTAAATACGCAGCAGGCAGCAGATGATACTAAGCAGGCAAATTCAGAGACAGATGTAGATTTAGCCGGAACAAAGATTTCACTTTTGAATAGTAAAGGCGAGATACAAGAAGCATTGGAAGAGATGGCGATTGCATTTGGTGAGGATACTGGAATTGAATTAGAGATTATGGCTTGTGGAGCCGGCGAATCTCCATATACCAAAATCACCAGTGCCTACAACTCTGGCAGCGCACCAACAATGGCAATGCTTGACACTACTGATATTGTATCACTGGCACAGGAATACGCGTTGGTATTATCTGATGAAAAATGGGTCAGCGAATGTTCCAATCAGATTACCAAAGTAGTTGAAAAAGTATACAGCTTTCCGTTCTGTATTGAAGGAAGAGGACTGATTTACAACAAAACAGCAATTGAGGAAACATTGGGTGAGGACTTCGATCCATCCACGATTAATTCCTATGATGCATTAAAGGCCTTACTAGAAGAATTAAGAGCAGCAGGCATGGAGAATCCAGTCGTTATTTCCAAAGAAGACTGGTCACTAGGAGCACATCAGCTTGGTTTTATCTATGATGCATATGATGGTACAACAGAAGGAAGTACGGAATTGTTGAGCCAGTTAAAAGAAGGTACACAGACAGTAGCAGAATATAATCGTTTTAACGAGTTTATGGATACCTTTGATTTACTGTTAGAGTACAACATCAATGGTGCTGACCCATTGGGCGCATTATATGAGCAGGACCCGATTTTCCTCGTCGACAAAGAAGCTGCAATCTGGGCAAATGGCAGTTGGGCTTGGCCAAACCTTGCCGAAGCAGGAGCTGAAACAGGTGATGAGTACGGATTTTTACCGATGATAATGGGAAATGACACAAGTGATTTTGCCAATACTAGCATTCAGGCGGCAGCCACCAAACAGGTTATGATTGATGCTGTACAAGCAAGTGAAAATGAAATTGCAGCCGCAAAAGAGTTTTTAAATTGGCTGGTATACTCCGATAATGGACAGAAAATGCTAGTTCAGGATGTAGCTGTTATTCCAGCATGTACCAACAATTCATATCAGACATTAGACCCGCTAGGCCAGGATATTCAGGCAAAGCTGACTTCTGGAAATACTTATTCCTCCAGTTTCATTGCACCATCCGATCATTGGAGCGTAGTTGGGGCTTATATGCAGAAATATACGGCTGGACAGTGTAACAGAGAGGAATTAGCACAAGATATTACGAGCTACTGGACTTCACAGAATTAAACAAATGCCGTCATGGAAAAAACCTAGCGAAGAGGGGGAACGGAGCTGGTTAAGGCTGGCTCCGAGCCTGTGCGGCAGTTTGATCGTGTGGAAAGCGGTTACGTTGTAACCGATAGTATCGGAAAGGGTGAAAAGAATGGGTACCAAGGGAAGAAAAGCGGGCGAAAAAATAAAGAATCTGTGTACGTTTGCACTGCCGGGTTGTCTGATATTTTTTGCAGTGGTCATCGTACCATTTATATATGGTTTTTATCTGACTCTGACAGACTGGGATGGGGTCAGTAAAGTGAAAAACGTGGTTGGCTTGTCTAACTACATCAAGGTATTTGCCGATTCAGCATTTTGGACATCAATGGGCTTAACGTTGAAATATGTTCTGCTATCAGTGATTCTGGTAAATGCAGTTGCATTTTTGCTGGCATATGCCTTAACCAACGGGCTGAAAGGACAGAATTTCTTCCGGGCCGGATTTTTTACACCGAACTTAATCGGCGGCGTTGTACTGGGATTTATCTGGCAGTTTGTGTTTTCACGGGTCTTGGTAAATGTGGGACAGGAAACCGGCTGGGGAATCTTTTCCGGCTCTTGGCTGGCTGACCCGAATAAAGCATTTTTGTCACTGGTTATTGTAACGGTCTGGCAGTTGTCTGGATATATGATGCTAATCTATATCGCTGGTTTTACCGGATTGTCGACAGATGTACTAGAAGCAGCAAGCATTGACGGGGCGACCGGATTTCAGAAATTAAAAAGTATTATCCTGCCACTGATGGTACCATCCTTTGTTATCTGCCTGTTCTTCACCTTATCCAGAGCATTCATGGTCTATGATGTAAACCTGACGCTGACTGGCGGTGAACCTTATGGAAGCACCAGACTGGTTGCAATGTATGTCTATGATAAGGCATTTACATCAAGAAACTATGGCTTAGGCCAGGCCGAAGCATTGGTACTGTTTGCAATCGTAGCATGCATTAGTGGTTTGCAGATTTACTTAGGCAAGAAAAAGGAGGTAGAGGCATAATGGAAAGAAGCATGACCGTTGGCGGAATAAAGAAAAAAATAATTGATACTGCTGGTTTGATCGTAGTTGCAGCTCTGTTTTTGCTCTATATGGTTCCATTTGTCTTGGTGCTGTTAAACTCCTTTAAAGCAAAGCGTGATATCATCAAGAATCCGTTTTCACTATTGGCAGCAAAAGGCTATACGATTGAAAACTATATCCGTGCCTTTGAAAAAATGAATTTCTTAAAAGCCTTTGGAAATTCACTGTTTATCACGGTATTAAGCACCTTTTTCGTCATCTTGTTTGCTTCGATGACAGCGTACTACTTTACCAGAACAAAAAATAAATTTTCCAATATCATGTTTGCTTTGATGGCGGCCTCGATGATTATTCCGTTTCAGGCAATTATGATTCCGCTGGTATCCATCTACGGCTCACGGCTACATTTGTTAAATCACAGAATGACGCTGGTATTTATGCATACCGGATTTGCTATGAGTATGTCGGTTTTCATTTATCAGGGATTTATCAAGAGCGGAGTACCGATTTCCTTGGAGGAGGCAGCTTACCTTGATGGCTGTACCAAGCTGCAAACCTTTTTTAAGGTGGTCTTTCCCCTGCTGAAGCCAACCACAGCGACGTTGGTAATCCTAAATGTGCTGGCCTTTTGGAATGATTACCTATTACCATCCTTGGTCCTTGGTAAGAAAGAATTATACACGCTGCCATTATCCACATACTTGTTTTATGGAACCTATTCTGCAGATTACGGTGTAATTATGGCGGCCTTGGTGCTGACAGTATCACCGATATTGGTACTCTATCTGTTTTTGCAGAAGCAGATTATCAATGGCGTAGTGGCTGGAGCAGTAAAATAAATATGGTGTGCCGAAGGCACATGGATAGGAGCTAACATGAAAAAAATTGAAAACAAATGTATGCTGATTACTTATCCTGATTCACTGGGAAGTGATTTAAAGGATTTGGAATCTGTCATGGATAAGTATTTTAAGCATGCAGTTGCAGGAATACATATCTTGCCTTTTTTTCCATCCTCTGGTGACCGGGGGTTTGCACCAATGGATTATCATCAGGTCGATGCAGCCTTTGGTGATTGGTCGGATGTGGAACGAATAGCGGAGAATTATTATCTGATGTTTGACTATATGATTAATCATATCTCCGCCCAGAGTGAATACTATCAGGATTTTCTGGCAAAAAAGGATGAATCCATTTATCATGACCTATTTATCCGCTACAAGGATTTTTGGGAAAATGGTGAACCAAACGAAGCTGAGGTTGATGCTATCTATAAAAGAAAACCGCGGGCCCCATATGCCGAAGCACATTTTGCAGACGGAACAATGGAAAAGGTATGGTGTACCTTTGACGAGGAGCAGATTGATATCAACTGTGATTCAAAAACCGCCAAGAACTTTATCCGCAGTAATTTGGAAGACCTCTGCGGTCACGGCGCGGGATTAATTCGTCTGGATGCTTTTGCTTATGCCACCAAAAAAGCGGGAAGCAGTTGTTTCTTCGAAGAACCGGCAGTCTGGGAGTTGCTCAGAGAATGTGAGGAAATCGTCAGCACCCATCAGGTTGAATTGTTGCCGGAAATCCACGAGCATTATACGATTCAGCAAAAAATTGCCGCCAAGAATTATTATGTATATGACTTCGCACTGCCAATGCTGCTCTTAAATGCCATTTACTATGGACAAACCAAGTATCTTAAGAACTGGTTGGAAATCTGTCCCAGGAAACAGTTTACGACCTTGGATACCCACGATGGCATTGGGGTTGTTGATATCAAAGATTTGCTGCCGGATGAAGAAATCGAACGCACCAAGGAAGATATTTTCCGCTATGGTGCCAATGTAAAAAAAGTCTATAATACCGCTGCCTATCAGAATCTGGATATCTATCAGGTCAACTGCACCTACTATTCAGCACTGGGTGATGAGGATGCGGCTTACCTATTGGCACGGGCAGTACAGTTTTTTGCACCGGGAATCCCGCAGATATATTATGTCGGATTGCTGGCTGGGAAAAATGATTTGCAATTATTGGAGGAAACAAAGGTTGGCAGAAACATCAACCGCCATTATTATTCGCTTGCTGAAATTGAAACGGAAGTACAGCGGCCCGTGGTTCAAACGCTGCTTCGTCTGATGGAATTTCGCAATACACACCCCGCATTTGATGGCACCTTTGCAATGGAAGTCAGTGGCGAACATGAGCTGCATATCGTTAGAACCTGCGGTGAACATCGGGCCGAATTAAGAGCCGATTTTGTGACTCGGGAAATACAAATAAAGTATACCTTAGATGGAGCTTGGCAAACATGGGAGTAAAAAGCGATGGACAAAAAATCTGTATTTCAGCAGAATATCTGTATCTGCCAATCAAAGTAGAGCAGGAAACAAAACTGTTAGAAATTTATTTAGATCAAGGCAGTGGGGAAGAACAAAAAATCACTGAGTTTTTAGTTCCGGTGGCAATGAATACAGACACCGATATTTCCTACGATTATTTTGCCCGTTTTCCGGTAAAGCAATTTACCGATAAAACCTTAATCCTTAAGGGCGATTTTCCGGCGGCATTTTGGGATGCAATCACAGTGGCAAAGCCGCTTGAGCCAGCGCCGTCGGAGCGCCCGACCCTTCATTTTACAGCGACAGCGGGGTGGCTCAATGACCCGAATGGACTAGTCTGTCAAGATGGTGTCTATCATCTGTATTTTCAGTACAATCCATTTGATACGGTCTGGAATAATATGAGCTGGGGACACGCAGTTAGTACCGATTTACTGCATTGGGAGCAAAAAGATACAGTGATGTTTCCAGATGAGCATGGAACCATTTTTTCCGGCAGTGCCATCACAAATGAACGAAGCTGTCTGAATCTGCCGCCGGAGGCATTGATATATTTCTATACAGCAGCAGGTGATGGTTCACCGATGAGCAAGGAAAAACCGTTTACCCAGCGGTTGGCGTACAGCATTGATAACGGAGCAAGTCTGGTCAAGACAGACCTTGGTGTGTTACAGACGAACTGCTTAGATAGCCGTGACCCAAAGGTGTTTTGGCATGAAGAAAGCAGCGCCTATATTATGGTGCTGTGGCTGGAAAAAAATGATTTTGGAATCTATCGTTCGACGAACTTGGAAGCGTGGTCGATGACCCAAACCCTGACCTTGGATGGGGCTTGGGAGTGTCCGGATTTAATCAAATTACCGGATGACGAATGGCTCTTTTGGAGTGCTGATGGTTACTATTTCTGGGGTGAATTTGACGGGTATACCTTCACGACCGATGGTGTCCGCCACCATGCCTACATGAATACCGTACCTTACGCAGCACAGACCTACGCGCCAATCCGTGGCATTGCGCATACTGATGCAGGACAGAGCAACGCGGCCCAATTTAACGAAGTCAGATACAGAATTATCTCCGTACCGTGGCTACGAATTTCAAATCAGGGACGGTTGAATACTGGAGCAATGGGAATACCAAGAGAATTGTCGGTAAGAATTCATAATGGTCAAAAAAAGTTGGCTCAGCATTTGGTGCAAGAGCTGCACCAGCAAAAGCAGAAACTAGATTGTAATCGTTACATTGAGGATAGTAGATTCACCTATTCAGTCAACGAATCATCCACCGTGATGTTGCAAACCAAAAGAGAGCAGGGAACCACCGATGTGATGCAATGGCAGATTCTTGGAACCCCTGTAAGTTATCAGCCAGATAACGGATTGTTTCAGGTGGGAGCCGAGACGATGCAGCTAAACAAAGGAATCTGTGATTTTGAATTTGTAATCGACGACAACATCTTTGAAGTTATGGCAGATTATGGTACAATAACAGGAGCATTTGCATTAACGAGGACAACATCTGATTTGGTGGTTGAAGCTACAACGATTGCCGAAATTCAGTTATTTCTCATCAAATAAAAAGTGGGAGTATCAATGAGCGGAGGGAAGAAATGGCAACATTAAAAGACGTGGCAAAAGAAACCGGACTAACCGTCAGCACCGTATCTCGCGTGCTGAATAATCGTGGGTATATCAGTGAGGAAACGAGACAACGAGTCTATTCGGCAATGAAAAAACTCAACTATCAACCGAATGAAGTGGCGCGCTCGCTTTCGAAACAGACGACCAATACCATCGGCGTTATTGTGCCGCATATCAGACACCCATATTTTGCAGAATTAATCAGCAATCTGGAAAATGAGGCATACCAGCGTCAGTATAAAATACTATTATTCAACTCGCAGGAGAAAAACGAACGAGAGTGGGAATATCTGGAAATGTGTTCCAGTAACCGAGTGGCGGGAATTATTCTGTGCAGCGGAACCGTCGGGGTTGAAGAGTTTCAGGGATTGAATGTACCGCTGATTACGATTGAACGGAATCTGGAAAATGGTACAGCAGCGGTGGAATGTGATAACTATCAAGGAGGAATGTTAGCCGCAAAGCATTTGATTGAAAAGGGCTGTCAGCACTTGATTCATTTTAGTGGTGTGCGCGAAACGGCGATGCCAGCCGATGCCAGAGCGCTCGGCTTTCGCAAAGTCTGTGAGGATGGGGGCATAGATTTTAAAGATATGGCAACCTCTGCAGCGCAATATAATCATCTCGAATATCACGAAGCAATTGAGCTGGTATTACGGGAGAACCCGGAAACCGACGGCATCTTTGCCAGCAGTGATTTCATTGCCGCACAGATATTGCAGGTTTGCTATCGAATGAAGATACGGGTACCGGAGCAAATAAAAATCGTCGGTTTTGACGATGTCAATATTGCCTCGCTGACCACTCCGCAGATAACGACCATTCATCAGCCAATCAAGGAAATGGCCAAAATATCGGTAGAGCTTTTAATTGATGCGCAGGCAGGAAATATCGTGCCGAGCCGGACGATGCTGCCGGTTTCATTGGTAGTTCGGGAGACAACGTAACCATGAGGAGGGTGAAATGGAAAAAATATATGATGTAGTAGCTTTGGGAGAGCTGCTAATTGATTTTACTGATAGCGGCAGCAGCAGTCAGGGGAATCCAATGTTCGAGGCCAATCCGGGCGGTGCTCCCGGCAATGTGCTGGCAATGTTAAGTAAGCTGGGGCGACACACTGCCTTTATCGGTAAAGTTGGTGATGACATCTTCGGCCATCAGTTGAAAGCGGTTTTGACAGAGGCGGGATTAGATACAAGAAATCTGGTGATGACTGCTGATGTGCGGACCACGTTGGCATTTGTCAAGAATACAGCGGCGGGAGAGCGAGAGTTTTCTTTTTACCGAAATCCCGGTGCAGACATGATGCTGAACCAATCGGAGGTGGATGAAGAGCTGCTGGGGGCGGCAAAGATATTTCACTTTGGTACCTTGTCAATGACCCATGAAGAAGTACGGACGGCAACGATGTATGCAGTCCGCACGGCAAAGGAGCATGGGGCGTTACTATCGTTTGACCCGAATATCAGAGAATCGCTGTGGGAGTCTTTAGCGGATGCCAGAGAACAGATGGAAGCAGGACTTAAATTGTGCGATATCTTAAAGATATCAGATAACGAAATCCAATGGTTTACCGGTGAAGAAGACTACGCAAAAGGCGTTCAACGATTGCAGGAGCAGTATCACATTCCATTGATTTTATTATCCTTAGGAAAAGATGGCAGCCGCGCCTATTATCAGGATATTTGTGTGGAAGCGGCGGCGTTCATTCAGGAACAGACCATCGAGACTACCGGAGCCGGTGATACCTTCTTCGGAAGCTGCCTAAACTTCATCTTAGAATATGGCTTAGCTAATCTGACGACTGAAATCTTACAAGAAATGCTGACCTTTGCAAATGCAGCAGCCTCAATCATCACAACCCGTAAGGGAGCGCTTCGGGTGATGCCTGAGCGAACAGAAATTGAACAGCTGGTAACTTGCGGCTTGTAATCTCAAAATTAATATGCTAGATTATTATAAGGAAAGTCTAAGATAGCAGAGAAAGTGAGATATACAACGATGAGTAAAGTAAGAACAAGATTTGCGCCAAGCCCGACGGGAAGAATGCATGTCGGCAACCTTCGGACTGCATTATATGCCTATTTAATTGCCAAGCACGAAGGCGGCGATTTTATATTGAGAATTGAAGACACCGACCAGGAACGCTATGTGGAAGGCGCAGTAGAAATTATCTACCGGACCTTGGCAAAGACCGGACTGTTACATGATGAAGGACCGGACAAGGATGGCGGCGTTGGTCCGTATGTGCAGAGTGAACGGCAGACGCAGGGAATCTATTTAGAATATGCAAAACAGCTTGTTGAAAAAGGCGAGGCTTATTATTGTTTCTGTGATAAAGAACGTTTGGAAGGACTGCGTCAGGAAGTGGCGGGCAAGGAAATCGTAACCTATGATAAACATTGTCTTGGTCTGGGGGGAGAAGAAGTTGCTGAAAAATTGGCAGCAGGTGTACCATATGTTATTCGCCAGAACAATCCAACAACCGGAACGACAACCTTCTGTGACGAGATTTATGGTGATATTACTGTTGATAATGCAGAATTAGATGATATGATATTAATCAAATCTGATGGCTACCCAACTTATAATTTTGCCAACGTTGTGGACGACCATCTGATGGGCATCACCCATGTTGTGCGGGGAAATGAATACTTATCCTCTTCCCCAAAATACAATCGCTTATATGAAGCATTTGGCTGGGAAGTACCAGTTTATGTTCACTGTCCATTGATTACTAATGAGGAGCATCAGAAATTAAGCAAGCGCAGTGGTCATTCTTCTTATGAGGATTTGGTTGAGCAGGGCTTTTTGACCGAGACGATTGTGAATTTTGTTTCATTATTAGGCTGGAGTCCAGCGGACAATCAGGAGATATTTACCCTGGCAGAGTTAGTCGAAGTGTTTGACTATCATCATATGAGCAAATCACCAGCCGTTTTTGACTACACCAAGTTAAAATGGATGAATGGTGAGTATATCAAAGCGATGGATTTTGATGTATTCTATGAAATCGCCAAGCCTCATATCAAAGAAGTGGTAACCGCAGATTATGATTTGAAGAAAATTGCTGAAATGGTTAAGACCAGAATTGAACTTTTCCCGGATATTGCCGAGCATATCGACTTTTTTGAAGCGGTACCAGAGTATGACAGTGCGATGTATGTGCATAAGAAAATGAAAACCAACCAAGAGTCATCGCTCGAAGTCTTGCAGGAGATTTTGCCAGTGCTTGAATCTCATGACGATTATACCAATGATGCCTTGTATCAGGTACTTTCAGGTTTTGTACAGGAAAAAGGGTATAAAAATGGATACGTATTATGGCCAATTCGAACCGCTGTATCTGGCAAGCAGATGACGCCGGGGGGGGCGACCGAGATTATGGAAATCCTTGGCAAAACAGAATCGATAAAGAGAATTAAAAATGCAATTGAAAAATTGAGCGAAAACAAGTAAGATAAGAGGTGCAGAACACAATATGGTGTCTGCACCTTTTCTGAAAACATAAATAACACAGGAGGAGATATGGAAGCAGAAAATAATTTTACCGAAGAAAAAAAACAGTTTGCTGTATTAATAGATTCAGATAATGTCAGTGCCAAGTATGCGGCCGTTATATTTGACGAGTTAGAGAAATATGGATATGCATCTTGCCGGCGAATTTATGGCAACTGGTCAAAGGGCTCAGATTGGACAGAGCGGAAACTACTGGATTATTCGATTATGCCAATTCAGCAGTTTGATTATACAACCGGCAAAAATGCGACTGATATGGCGATGGTCATTGATGCAATGGATTTGCTGTATAAGGATAAAGTCGATGGCTTTTGCCTTGTTACCAGTGACAGTGATTTTACCAGATTGGCAATGCGCCTGAGGGAAGAGCAGAAGTATGTGCTGGGAATGGGTGAGTCAAAAACGCCGCAGGCACTGAAGAAAGCCTGTAATAAATTTGTCCTGCTCAATCTGGTTGGCAGCTCCGACAAGGAAATGTCGACTGGTAATGCTGATTTGACAATTCAAGGTGTGGACATGGATAATGTTACCAGCATTGAAGATGTGGAACGGGCAATCGAGGCGATGTTTGTCGAGCTGGGCACATCACGGCTAGATTTAGCTTACGTTGGCAGTAGGTTGAATGAGAAATTTACCGATTTTGATGCCAGAAACTATGGTTATTCCAAGCTGAGTGTATTTTTACTTGAAGAAATGACTCATTTTAAAGTGACCAAAATCAATAATCATCATTGTCTCGTGAAAGAAGAGCAGCTTAGCAAGACGAAGCTGCATGAAGAAATCGTCGCTATTATCATGAAGAATGGCGGTAGCTTAGATAACCTATCGATTATCCATGATGAACTGACCAAGAAATATCGCAATTTTAATGTCAATGATTATGGCTACAAGGCCATGTCTAAGCTATTACGTAGCATGGACGACTTAATCGTCAATGCCAATACTGTGAAGATAAAGAAAAATTAGGAGTACCGATGAAGCTTAATGAGAGCCAGAGGGAGGCCATCAATCATTTTACGGGTCCCTGCCTGACACTGGCGGGACCTGGATCTGGTAAAACTCTCGTAATTACCCAAAGAACAAAACATTTAATTAAAGAAAAAGGTGTTGACCCGGCAAAGATATTAGTGGTCACCTTTACCAAGGCTGCAGCAACGGAAATGAAAAACCGTTTTGAACAGATGATGGATGGAACATATTCGGTGATGTTTGGAACTTTTCATGCCGTTTTTTTTGCGGTGCTAAAAGCAGCATACAATTATCGGGCGGAAAATATCATTCGCGAAGAACAAAAATTTGCGATTTTACGTAGCTTGATTCGAAAATTCAGTCTGGAATATGATGATGAAAATGAATATATCGGGCAGATTTTAACCGAAATCAGTCTCGTCAAAAATGAGCGGATGGATTTGGAACATTACTATTCAAAGAATTGCGCGGAGGATGTATTTCGCCGGATTTTTCAGATGTATCAGGCTTCGTTACAGAAAAATCGACTGATTGATTTTGACGATATGCTGGTCTATACCTATGAACTATTTGTTGAGCGACCGGATATTTTAGCAAAGTGGCAGCAGCGGTATGAGTACATACTGGTGGATGAAAGTCAGGATATCAATAAAATACAATATGCCATTGTATCGATGCTGGCTAAACCGCAAAACAATCTGTTTCTAGTTGGTGATGATGACCAGTCAATTTATCGGTTTCGCGGGGCCACGCCGGGGATTCTGAAAAGCTTTGCCTTGGACTATCCCGAGGTTAGACAGATATTTTTAAATCGAAACTATCGCTGCGCACCGGACATTGTTCGAAAATCACAGGCTTTGATTGGCCGCAATAAACAGCGTTTTGAAAAAGTAGTACAGACTGGAAAAAGTCAGGAACAGGCTGTCTTTGCGTATAGCTGCAAGAACGCCCGGGAAGAGAATCTGGCGATTATTGCGAACATCCAAAAATTCATTCAGGCGGGTGGGGCTTATGACGATGTGGCCATCTTATATCGTACCAACACCCAGCCGCGGTTTTTGATGGAGATGTTGTTAGAATATAATATTCCGTTTAAAACCAGAGACCGTGTGCCTAATTTATATGACCATTGGATTGCCAGAGATATCTTTGCTTATATCAGAATCGCGGCCGGCAGCAGGGAGCGCGCAGACTTTTTACAGATTATGAATCGTCCAAAGCGATACCTGGGGCGGGATAGTCTCGAAGAGAAGACGGTCGCTTTTGATGTGTGGGCGGATTACTATTCCAAAAACGAGCAGGAGTGGATGGCGCAGCGAATTGACCGTTTGGCCTATGATTGCAAACAACTGGCGAGAATGTCGCCATATGCGGCAATCAATTATATCCGCAAGGGCATCGGTTACGATGAATATCTAAAAGAGTATGCGAGGGAGCGCCGCATCAAAGAAGAGGAATTGACCGATATTTTAGAAGAACTACAGGCAGGCGCGAAAGAATTTGAAAGCTATCCACAGTGGCAGGCCCATATCGAAGCGTACCAGCAGGAGATGGCAAGACAAATGGAACAGGTGATGGAGGTAGGAGCGCGGGTCACCCTGACGACCTTTCACAGTGCCAAAGGACTAGAATATGACGAGGTCCATATCCTTGATGTAAATGAGAAAGTGATGCCTTATAAAAAGGCCATCTTAGAAGACGATATCGAAGAAGAAAGGCGCATGTTTTATGTTGGTATCACACGCGCCCGTAAAAAACTATATTTGTATACAGTTGTGGAAATGAATAATCATGCAATGGAAATATCCCGTTTTTTGGCGGAAATGAAAGATTAGTTCATTTCTGTTATTCCATTTCTTCAAAATCAGCTTCATCCAATAATTCGTCAAAGCGGTCAGCGACAATTTCATATTCGTCGTCGTTGTCAATATTAGAAAGGGAAGGATTGCCTTCTTCATCTTCGCAGTAGCGGTAAATAAATACTTCACCTTCGGCATTGTCCTCGCCATCTTCATCAAGTGGAAGCAGGGCAATGTAGTCCTTTTCGCCAGCTTCAAAAATAGTTAAAATCCGGCATTCAACGTCTTTTCCATCATCCATGTTCAGGGTGACACGAATATCCTCTTCATCATCAATTTCGTTTGGATTTCCCATAAAGATACCTCTTCTTTCATTTTAAATTTTATATAATTGCCTGAATATAAAGCTCAGGATGCTTTTCTAAGTTAACAAAACGTCGGTTGTCTAACTGAACAATCGGGCGGGTCAGATGCTGCTTGTTAATTAGCACAATCGTACCGATGTCGCCGTTGCTCAATAGTACCCCATTGTTGATATAGGTATTGGCAATGCGTTCCAGAAAGCTCATAATATATTGTGGCTTGTATTTGTTTAGACCCTCACGTTCAAAGGTGGCAATTACCTCGAATGGGCATAAACCACTGCGGTAACTACGATTAGCAGTCATGGCATCATAGACATCAGCAATGGCAATGATAACTGAGTAATCATCAATTTCTTCACTCTTCAATCCCTTTGGATAGCCTTTGCCGTCACAGCGTTCATGGTGATTCAAAGCAATGTTTTTCACACTTGTAGGAACATTCTGGTTCTTTAAAATCTCATAGCCAAAGCGGGGATGATTTTTAATCTCCTCAAATTCAGAGGGCGTTAAACGTGCGGGCTTGCTGATAATGGAATCAGGAATAATGCATTTGCCAATATCATGCAATAGTCCACCAAGGGTTAGGATGTCCAAATCCTCCTTGGAAAAATTCGTCCACATGCCAATCATCCGACTGATAATCGCCACATTCATGCAGTGGGCATAAGTGGTATTGTTAATCGAACCAAGATTGTGCAGCATATCAAACATGGAAATCGTAGTCATATTATTAACAAATAAGTCAAGAATCTGTTCGAGCAGCACATCTTTGTTAAAAGGAGTGTTTTTGGTAATGAAATCACTAATATTATTTTCTAGAAAATCCAGCTTCTTTTCATAGTTAGCTTTGAAATCTATGAATTCCTTGCTACTTTTAATTTTTTCCGTATAGGTAGTCATGATTTCTTTTTCAGCGGCCATATCGACAATGGTCCGCGCTGGCAACTCACCATCAAGAATTTTAACAGTCACAATGCCATAAAATTCAATATGAGAAATCATCTGAATGGTAAGAAGCTTGTCTTTTTCCACAATAAGCTGACCATGCTTTGAGAGAACACGATCAGCAGTTATCATCCCCGGTTTTAAATCCTTCGTATCTACTGTATGCATAATGATTTACCTCTAACTTTCCGCTTAGCGTATGTGAGGGGAGCATTCATTTTAAAAATAAATTATGATATAATAGGTATTAATTCAATTATAGGAATTACTAGGCAAAAAGTCAACTTCTGCTATACAAAAAATGTAGAATCGCGTATAATAAACAATGGGAAAAAATTGGCATACATCAAGGGAAAGGCGAGAAATCATGAAATATGCAATTATTGAAGGAAATTATATACAAATGGGTGCGGTGCGTTCAGAAAACGGTGTTACATTTACGTTTGAAGGAAAAAAAGAAGCAAAGTGCGCCATTTTATTATATCGAATAAAGTCTGGGGAGATTTTACGTTTAGAAGTGCCGGAGGAATACTGTATCGGTTCACTGCGCTCCGTGTTTATTGAGCAGCTGGATATTCGAAAATATCGCTATAATTACGAGATTGATGGTAACGTTATAGTTGACCCTTATGCGCGGCGCATTGAAGGTCGGGAGCACTGGTTTGAAACCGGACGGTATCATGAAAATTATCAAATCTATGGTGGTGTGGTTGAGGAAGATTATGATTGGGAAGGCGACCGGACACCGGAGATACCAAAAACAGATATGGTTTTGTACAAGCTGCATGTTCGTGGATTTACAATGGATGGCGGCGCAAAAGGCAAAAAACGCGGAACCTTTGCGGGCTTGATGGAGAAAATACCATATTTAAAGGAACTCGGAATTACCACAGTTGAGCTGATGCCGGTCAATGAATTTGAAGAATTAGTCATTCCACCGAAGGAAGCATTGCCGGATTATCTGACCTGGAAAATGATTGAAGACCAGAAGGGGCAGCATAAGCCAGGAGAAATGGCTGTTTTGCCAGAGATTACAAAAGTAAATTACTGGGGCTATGTGGCAGGGAACTATTTTGCACCAAAATCAGCATATGCGGCATCTGGAGATGCAGTAACGGAGTTTAAGGATTTTATCAAAGAATTGCATCGCAATTCAATGGAGTGCATAATGGAAATCTGTTTTGATGATACCATGAATCAGAATCAGATGCTGGATGCTCTCCGTTATTGGGTGATGCGCTATCATGTCGATGGTTTTCATTTGCTTGGTGGAGCACTGCCGATTCGAGCAATGGCACAGGACTTGGTGCTGAACCGGAGTAAACTATTCTATATGGGGTTTGACGCGGATTTGGTGGAGGATACAACGAGATATCCGCATTTGTACGTTTGCAATGATGAATACATGTATCCGCTACGCAAGAGCTTAAATCATCTTGATGGTAATTTATATGAATTTGTGAACCAACAGAAAAAACAGCATAGCACTTTAGGCTATGTGAATTATGCGGCGATTAACAACAGTTTTTCGTTGGCAGATGTGTTTATGTATAGTGAAAAGCATAATTTTGACAATGGTGAAAATAATGCCGATGGACTGGATTTTAATTTCAGCAATAATTATGGTTTTGAAGGACCAAGCCGAAAGAAATATATTTACTCTCTGCGCAAGAAGCAAATGCGAAACGCGCTGGCGATGGTCTGTCTAGCCCAAGGAATTCCGCTGATAGCATCAGGAGATGAGTTTGGCAATTCGCAAAACGGCAATAATAATGCATATTGTCAGGACAATAAGACGGGCTGGGTAAATTGGCGCAATGCCACGACAAATGCGTTGCAGATAGAATTTGTTCAAAAGCTGTTGGCCTTTCGTCGGCAGCATCCAATTATTCGCATGGTCAAACCAATGCGAATGAATGACTATAAAGGCAATGGTTATCCAGATTTATCGTACCACTGTGATATTCCGTGGGTGGTCGGCTTTGAACCAAGCCGGCAGTCAGTGGGTATGCTCTATTGTGGAATGTATGCTGATACAGACGGTGCTGCGCCGGATGATGATATCTATATTGCTTATAATTTCCACAACGGGAAGCAGTTTTTAGCATTACCGCGACTGCCCAAGGGAAAGAAATGGGCATTGGTTATGGATACGGCCTTAGAACAGCCATTTTTGGAAAAAGAGCAGCTCCTTGAAAAACAAGATTTAATCGAAATAGAAGGGTTATCCGTTCGTGTATTAGTAGGAGGAACGATAAAATGAGAGCATGGCAACATTTTCGGACTATCACAAATCATAAAAAGCTAGTCAGACGAGGATGTTTTCGGGTGGGCCTGTATCGGCAGGGAATTATGCATGATTGGTCGAAATATTCACCGGTCGAATTTCTGGTCGGTTGCAAATATTATCGTGGCGACATCAGCCCTAATAATATAGAAAGAATGGAAAAGGGATATTCCGCCGCGTGGCTTCATCACAAGGGCAGGAACAAGCATCATTTAGAATATTGGATTGATTATAGCCTTTCCGAAGGGAAAGATATGTCCGGAATGCGGATGCCGGAAAAGTATGTGGTCGAAATGTTTATCGACAGAAAAAGCGCCAGTGAGAATTATCAGGGAGATAACTATACCGACCGCAGTGCGCTGGAGTATTATTTGAAGGGTAAGGACCATTATATGCTTCATGATGAGACACGGGCGTTGCTAGAAAAACTATTGCACATGCTGGCGGAACAAGGCGAGGATAAAACTTATGAATATATCCGTCGGGAAATATTAAGAGAAAAGGGGAATAAAAATGATAGGTGAACAAAAAGTATTATTTAGCGGAATGCAGGCAACGGGAACACTGACCCTGGGAAATTATTTGGGTGCGCTTCAAAATTGGGTAAAATTAAGTGATGAATATGAATGCTTTTATAGCGTTGTTGATATGCACTCAATTACGGTTCGTCAGGACCCGGCAGAGCTGCGAAAAAGGGCAAGAAATCTGCTGACTCTTTATATTGCAGCGGGGTTAGATCCGAAGAAGAATTGTATCTATTATCAGTCACATGTTTCCGGTCATGCGGAGTTGGCCTGGATATTAAACTGCTATACTTATATGGGCGAGTTGAATCGGATGACCCAGTTTAAAGATAAATCTTCTAAGCATGCCGATAATATCAATGCAGGATTATTTACCTATCCGGTCTTAATGGCAGCAGATATCTTGTTGTATCAGGCTGATGTCGTACCAGTTGGTGTTGACCAGATGCAGCATTTAGAGCTGACGCGGGATATTGCCCAACGCTTCAATGGCATTTACGGTGATGTATTTACCGTGCCAGAGCCATATATCGGTAAATCCGGCGCAAAGATAATGAGCTTACAAGACCCATTAAAGAAGATGTCAAAATCCGACGAGAATTTGAATGCCAGTGTTTATTTAATGGATGACCCAGACACCATCATTCGCAAATTCAAACGCGCAGTTACAGATTCACGTGCTCAGATTGATTATAATGATGAACAGCCGGGCATCAAAAACCTGCTTGATATCTATTGTTCCTGCACCGGCAAGAAGACCGAAGAAGCTATTCGGGAATTTGACGGTAAGGGATACGGTGATTTGAAATTAGCGGTCGGAGAGTCAGTGGTATCGGTGCTGAAGCCGGTTCAGGAGCGATTTGCCGAGCTTGGTAAAAACAAAGACTTTATTGATGAGGTAATCAAAGAAAATGCTGAAAAAGCCAACTACTATGCAACCAAAACCTTGCGTAAGGTGCAAAAGAAAGTCGGCTTTCCAGAGCGGGTTCGTTAAAGAAAGTCCCCCTTAAATAGCCTGGCCATATCATCAGGCAGTGGCGCAGAATAAGAAACAGGTTCTTTACTAATTGGATGGATAAAATCCAGCCGCCAAGAGTGAAGGGCCTGTCTTTTTATTTGGCTAAAATCAGGATTGTAAAGAAAATCTCCAATCAGCGGGTGTCCAATGTGCTTCATATGTACCCGAATCTGGTGGGTGCGCCCGGTTTCTAGCTGAACCCGGAGCAGTGAAAGACCATCCCGGTAAGCTAACCGCCAGTAATGCGTAACGGCATGTTCACCTTGTTCAAAGTCAACGATTCGCTCAATTGTAGATTCGGCCGCTCTGGCAATCGGGGCACAGATGGTACCCTGCTCATCGGTGCGGCCACCAGCGATTGCCAGATAAGTCCGCTGAATCTGCTTCGTGGCTTGTTGTCTGGATAAAATGCCACTGCTTAACATATGTTTGGCTAATAGTGTCAGTCCGGTGGTATCCCGGTCGAGCCGGTTGACACAGCGAAATGTATAGGGGCAATCCTGAGCCGAAAAATAGTGCATAACACTATTTGCCAGTGTATTTTCATAATTGCCGAGCGATGGGTGAATCGGCATGTTTGCCGGTTTGTTAAGGACCAGAATATCGTCATCCTCAAAGACAATATCAAGTGGCAGTGCGACCGGCAGAATGGCAGAAGCATTGTCCTGCTCATCTAACGTAATACATAGCTGGTCGCCGCTGTGTAAATGGTCATTCACATAGACCCAGCGCTCATTGACAAGAATGCTCTGCGGTGTTTTTTTTAGTTGTACCAGCACTGCGTGGGAATACTCCCTATTTTTTAAAAAATTCTGGACGGAGATACCGTTGTCGGAATCCGTAATGTGATAATTTAATATTCTTTTCATACGCTTTATTATAGAAGAAAAAAAGCAGAAAGAAAAGCTGTTTTGAAAAGAAAAAAATAAGGAAAGGCACGGAGAACATGACCGTTTCATAGAATGTAATAAATCGCTTTTAAGGTGCTGCTTTGAAAACTTTTCTACCTCCATTAAACGCACAGGAAGAAAAAGAATGTTTAACACAAATGAAAGAGGGCAGCCTTGAGGCAAAGCATGTGCTGATAGAACGGAATATGCGGTTGGTTGCGCATGTAGCCAAGAAGTATCAAAATGTCGAAGAAGATATGGAAGATATGATTTCTATTGGTACGATTGGGCTAATCAAAGCAATCGGGACATTTGATGATACCAGAGGGAGCCGACTGGCAACGTATGCGGCGCGGTGCATTGATAATGAAATGCTGATGTACTTAAGGTCCAAACGTAAAAGTGCCAGAGAGATATCGCTGTATGAACCAATTGGAACTGACAAGGAGGGCAATCAATTCCCACACTGATGATGTATGTTACAATTTTAAGCTCAAATCTAGCGCAAATTCAGCGTTTTTTGGACTTCGTGAATTATCAGCGCGGCTGTAGTCGATACGGTCAATGGTGTTTTTGATAAAATCATTTTTATTTTTTGCATCTAATTCACTGTCTTTGATAAAATCAACCAATTCTGTTAGGGTCGCTATTTTTTTTCTATAATCAAGTTCACTCTGGATATTGCTTTCAGCATATTCGATAGCATCTTCTGTTTTTTGCCTTTCAGCAGCAAGTGCATCATTTCGCACCTTAAATAATTCCTTGCTGTATGTTCCGTCTTCTAAAAAGGCGTATAATCTTTCTTGTTTTTCATCCAATAACTTCAAATCGTTTTTTAACCCATCAATAACCGCAGTATTGACCTTGTTTGAATCGCCCTTGGAATTTATCAACATGAGATTGTACTTGTCAATTTGAGCGTCTAGCGAAGCCACAAGGGCATCCATAACCATTTCGAATGTTGCTGATTTGGTATGGCACTTTGTTTGTCCGACACAATGATACCTGGGCTTGCATTCTGAAATGCCTTTGTTATTGTATTCGCGGTAAGTCATCGCTCGACCGCATGATTTGCAGAAAAATACTCCGGCCAGAGGATTGACAAGTGCATTTTTCTTGGTGACCTTGTTATGAGTTCCAACTTTCTTTACTGCTTTTTCATATATTTCTTCGTCAATGATGGCTGGGTGTTTTCCATCAGCAATAATGTAGTCTGTGGCTTTGGGATTCTTTTTTACAATTTCTCCATTTTCATATATTTTTACAGTCTTGCGGTAGTTCCAGCGAAGTTTCCCAATATAGATAGGATTTAACAATATTTCTCGGATTGTATATGCTGAAAAGTATTCCGCCCTGGGTGGTTTGACATTCATTTTGTTAAGTTCTTCGGCAACACCGTGCATACTCAGGCCTTCATTTACGAAAGCATTAAAAATAAACCGGACATAATCAGCATTTTCATTCGGCTCAAGTGTTGGGTCTTTGCCTATTTTTATTTTCTGGTACCCAAATGGTGCAAAGGTTCCGATATAATTTCCGCGATTTACAGAAGCTTCACGTCCGCGGTTTAAAATCTTTTTTGTGTACTCCAAGAATTTTTTGCCGCTCATTAATTCCATTTCAAAATAATCCCGGTCAAATTCATTTGTTAAGTCAAAGGATTTCATTGGTGTCATAACAAGGGTGGAAGAGTAGCGGAATGCTCTTATAATTCTGCCGCAGTCCTCTAAGTCACCCCTTGTAAGTCGTTGTGGCTCAATTACAATTACACCTTCTACTTTGGGTGTTTCTATCATTGAGAGCACCTTTAACATTTCTGGTCTATCGTCAATGGTTTCACCTGATACCACCTCGCGAAATATGAATTCTTCTGAGATTGGCCCATCAAGGTATCTGGCAGCATATTCTTGCAATTGTATTTCGTGCTTGGCAAGCACTTGCTCAACGGTTTGTTCACCGTCAGCACGAGATTTTCTTAAATACATGACGTAACTCATTTTACACCCTCCTATACATTTTATTGTTTTAGGGCATAAAAATGCCCGGCACTTGCAAATATACCGGGTTGATGGTAAAATATAGCTTGTCTAGGGCTTATGTACCATTTGGGTATATTTGCTGAAAACCGTTCTGTTAGCGCAGGGCGGTTTTTTTAATTGGTTATTTATTTTTTATAAGAGCGCTAGGGTCTGAAAGTACGAAGCGACAATAATAATAACCGAAATTGTAACAGAACTAATAGCTATTCCCGCAATGGCCAATCCTTTGACGGAATATTTGTTGTTACATCCTATAATTGACAATACTAATGCGAAAACTTCTGCAATAATTCCAAATATAGGAGAAAAACAAGGTATTATAAATAACCCCAATAACGCAAAAATAAATCCTAAAAGCCCAAATAATCCACTTTTCTTTTCCATATCTAATTCCTTCTTTCTTTTGTTTCAGTTCAGAGTTAACAAATTTCAAGAACCCCAAGAGGTTCAAAGTATATCACATAATTGCCTACACTAGCATGTAATCCATATTTCGATTGATAGTGATTTAGTGTTTCAATCAAAAATTCTTCTGTCACACCCAAATACTCGGATATTTCAAACTTGTTTCGGCATCCAGCTTTGTAAGCATCCACAATTCCTATTAAACCAATCATTTTGTCGTAGGCAATAATCCTTGCCTTAAGTTCTTGCTTTCTATTATTAACCTTGTTTTGGTCTAAAATATTACCCACGGTGGTGTAGTAGTGTCCAAGTTCTTCAGCTAGGACACAAGCCTTTTCCGCGGTATTCATATCTTTTCGAATTGCAATTCGATTTCCTTTGATACGACCATTATTGTATTTTAATGGCTTTTCTTTTACAATAAGCCCGAGCTTGTCGGATTCACTTAAAAGTAGTTCGTAGTTCAATTTCATCACCCCTAATACTATCATACATATATTGTGTCCGTTAAAACGGACTAGAAATTTTCATCATCCATAATATTGTCATCCGATGTATCAATATTGTCTGGAATATCAATGTCGGTGCGTTCGTGTGCGGCTTCTAGTGCTATTGATTGTTCATTGTCCAAATTTTGAATTTTCAAAAGATTTTCAGTATAATCAATAGCTTTCTTTTTGTTTTCATCAGAAAGTGGTGAAAAAGATTCTAACATCTTCTTTTCAAAATACTGTATATTCCACTTTTGTGCAAAAAGTTTTCGGGATTCTTTTTGCTTTTGGAGCAGTTCTTCGTCTATTCTTTCCATAAGAACATCGTATCCCATTAGCCATGCTTCGTTAACATTAAGCGTCATGCCTAATATAGATAGTTTCTTTTGTCCAGGTTCTACTTTGCCTGAAACATACTGGCTTAAATCGTTTCTACCAAGTTTCACTCCATATTTTTCACAATATGGTCGTGCAGCTTCCAATATATCTACTTGCTTTAAGTTCCGTTCTTTCATTAATTGTTGAAGTCTTGCGGAAGTGTTTTCTTTTTTCATATCGTATCCTCCAATGAGGTTATTATAACGCATCTTGAATGAAAGTTCAAGTGATTAATGATAAAGTATTCAAAAAAGTTGAACAAAAACTATTGACATGCAGCGTACGATATGATAAATTAAATGTGTTCAAAGAAATTGAGCAGAAGGAAGGAGGAAAAAAATTGTCATATGACTATCGGAAATTGTCCGGAAGGATTACCGAAAAATTTGGGACACAATCAAACTTTGCAAATGCTATGGGTCTTTCAGAACGCAGTATATCATTGAAATTAAATAATAAAGTAGGGTTTAAACAGCCCGAAATATCTAAGGCATGTTCGTTACTTGAAATTGCAAGAGAACAAATCAATGAATATTTTTTTAAAGAAAATGTTCAATCAAATTGAGCGCAAAAAGGAGAACAATGAACGAATTAGTTTTTCTGCGTGGGAACGATGCATTTACAGATAGTTTAGTTATTGCATCGGGAACAGCAAATAAACATGAATCAGTCCAAAGAAGAATAAGAGACTACGAGAAAGAGATTGGAACACTTGGAAAGCTCGGATTTGAAATCCGACCTATGCCGAGTGGGCAGGAACAGAAAATTTACAAATTAAACGAACAGCAAGCGACGTTTCTTATCACATTGCTTAAGAATACACCCATTGTTGTTCAATTTAAACTTGAATTGGTACGTCAGTTCTACCAAATGCGCCAGTTTATTTTTGAACGACAAACCCAATCATGGATTGAAACACGAAAGGCCGGAAAATTGACACGCAAGACAGAAACAGACACTATCCAAAAGCTAGTGAAATATGCAAAAGAACAAGGTAGCACACATGCAGACAAGCTTTATATGACATATTCCAAGCTTGCAAACAAAATGGTTGGCATCTCAAAGAGAGATGAGGCAACTGTTATACAGCTTAACAATTTGTCGTTGATGGAAAATATCATATTACATGAAATTAATACTGGTATCTTAATGGGAAAACATTATAAAGAAATATACCAAGAGTGTAAAAGACGATTAGAGGTTGTAAAGAATCTGGCTTATTTGGAGGATTCTGCATAGTGAAAGATGCTAGCAGATTAACTATGATACAGAGAGCACCAGAAGGGCAGATTGTTTCTGTACGGATTTCTGAAAAACGTGGGGTACTTGCCGCTTGTTAAAAATTGCAACGAAAGAAGTACAACCAGCACAGCATAACATTATAAGAGAGAAACGGAGGGCTACATATGGCAGATACTTATTATCCACCAGTAACAATGGTTGTCGAAACGAGAGGTGGACCAGTAACCGTAAATGTATATAAACCAATTTTAACAGATGAGGAACGTGCAAAGCGGTTAGAAAACTTAAGACCAGCCGCAACCAGATTGGCATTAGCGGCAGAAGCAACCGGAAGATATAAGTTAAGATGCCTTGAAGAAGAAGAACCGGAGTAATCCGGTCAGAGAGGACAAGCCATGTTAACTAGTGGAATCAAATGGAAGGAGGGAAGAGAGTGAAAGAAAGTCTTGAAAAGAGAGTAATAGAAATTTTTGAAAATCGCTTCATTGGATTTGAGAGCCCATCAGAGGACGCGCGGCTGATTGTCTCTGTCATAAAATCATTGGTAGATGACAGAGACGCAATAACTGTCAACCGTGCGATGTCTGTACTTGAGGATGCAAGAAAAATTATTCCTTACATTACTATGATTTGATTGCTATTTCAAAACACGCGCGTGAGCCTTTGGCGTTTTTTCATCAAATACTTTTTTTGCCTCACGATAGGCTTCGTAATATTTTTCGGCCATATCCTTGGCGTAACCTTTGGAATCAGAAATATTAACATACTCAGGCATGTTAGATGAAATATAAGCCCTGGCGGTTTCCATAGCAATTTCATGGCAAGCTAAATTTTTATCCATAACCATCCTCCCTTCTTATGTACTTAGCTACCACTAATAGCTTGTACACCAATTATAAGAGAAAAGGGGAAAAATGGCAAATAAAGGAAAGGAGAGTGAACAGTATGGAATACTGTATTGAATATGAAAATGGAAAATGTCATAATTCCGCGAACGGTCGTGCTGACTTGTTGGATTGGTTAAAGATTTTAAAAGACGAAACCATCACAGACATAGTAAAAGTTTTCAAAAGTGGTGCTACGGATTCTGTAATTGACAAGTATCGAAAATATATCAATGAAGGAGGACAGAAACAAAGTGAAAGCAGCGGATTATTACATAAAAGAAATCACAAGCCGAACAAAAGCAATGAGCGGTGGTGATGAACGATTTTTACAACAGATTTACACCATGATGAAACGTCATGCAGACAAAAAAATAGCACCGGAAACTTTGGCGAGTAGCGGCACTATTTATTAGGCAGAAATATAACTATTTCTATGCCTATTCTAACACAGATTTAGAGATTTGGGAAGGTGGTATTTATGCAGTATAGACCATGCCCTGATTGCGGGGCAAATTTAGACTTCGGTGAGAACTGCGACTGTCAAGATATTAAACAAAAGCAACTAAGATATTATGAATCCGCTCTATACGTTGGTGAGGGCGGACAGATGGAAATAGGAGGATTACATAGTGGAAAAGCCTTTAATGAAAGAGGTAGAGATAGAAAACATGCGTTGCGTTCTTGACATGGTTGAGGTATTTGCCAGAAAGGTTCTAGGGTTAGATGTCCATATTGCTGTCAGCGGTGAGGATTCAAGCGTTTCAGCAAAAATGGAAAACGGTGATACATTTCGGGTTTATAGGTCGCTACGGTATGAATCAGAACACTGTAGTTATGAGCGGGCGGGTGATTCTGATGCTTGATGTACCAGATAACTATGATAGATTTATGGACCATGACCACCAGCAACACAGTTGGTTGATTAAAAGACCTATATGTACCTATTGCAAAGAGCCAATTCAAGATGAAAGCTATCATCAGATAAATGGTGAAAACGTGTGTCATAGCTGTTTGGGTGACATGGTTGTATATGTGGAGGAATAAGAATGGATTCAGGATATTTAAGAGCAAGTGAAATAAGTTGCCGTGTTCAGCAGATAGCAAAAAACGGATTATCACTTTTATTATATGTGACTTCCAGAGACGGACAAAGACGGCTAGACGAAAAGTACGGACCTCTCGGATGGCAAGATAAATATGAGGTCATTGACGGTGAATTATACTGCTCAATATCTGCGTGGGATAAAGAAAATAAGCAGTGGGTGAGCAAAGAGGATGTAGGAACCGCTTCGTATACCGCAAAGGAAAAAGGGCGGGCATCTGACGCATTTAAAAGAGCATGTGTTAAACACGGAATAGGTCGGGAATTATACTCTGCACCTTATATACGGATTCCAGCAAGTCAATGTAATATTACTGAAAAAGACGGAAAGTTCAAGACTTATGATAAATTCTATGTTAATCACATTACATACACGCAAGATGGCGGCATTGATGAGTTGGAAATTATTGACGGTGACATGAATATTGTTTTCAAAAAGTATCCATGTGACAAGATTGATGAAGTCAAGCTTAAAGTTCTTAAGGACAAAATGAAAGCGGCAGGAGTAGAGGCAGAACAAATAATAGACCTTTTCCATGTAAATGTTTTGCAGGCCCTTACAACAGAACAGTGGGTGAAGTGTATAAGCAAGTTGGACAAGACCATTGAATCACACAAGGGGGCCGATGACTAATGGAGTTCAGAGCGCAGAAGGCAAATATATCCTATGACATTATAACTGATAGACACACTATTAATTTTACAACAAGTAGTAAGTCGGTTGTCGAATCGTTTATGAAATTAAAGGATAGTAATGATATCCGAGTAACTGCTGTTAGATGGAGAAATAGGAGAAGCATAGACGCAAATAATTATATGTGGCTACTTTTGTCGGAATTGGCCCCAGTATTAAATACCACAAAAGATGATTTGTATCTTGTTGAATTACAGAAATATGGAACATTTATGTATCTACCAGGAACAGATGATGATATTGAAATGTTAAAAAAGGTATTCCGCATCGTTATTAAACGTGGTGACACCATTCTTACTACTCCAAGCGGAAAACAAATGAAGATGCACCAATTACAATGCTATAAAGGTTCGAGTTTGTATGACACCTTAGAAATGAGTAGGTTAATTGATGGTGTGGTGGAGGATGCAAAGGCTGAGGGTATAGACACATTAACAACGGACGAATTAAGGGAAATGAAAGAGCGGTGGGGTGTATGAAGCGGTTATGGAGCGTATTCACCGATGATATGGATAGCTGCTATTTTACCGGCAGCCCTTACGTGGAGCGGCATCATATATTTGGCAACTCTAGGAAAAAAGCAAGTGAAAAATACGGCTTTGTTATTCCGCTGAGATATGACCTACATCCGAACGGAGCACGCGCAGACCGCTCCAAAGCGAAAGAAATTGACACAAAGTTAAAACGTATGGCGCAAGAATATTTCGAAGCCAATCATGGCACTAGAGAAGAATTTAGAGCAATATTTGGACGGTCATATTTATAAGGTTCATGCGGATTTTATCCGTTGATATATCACAAAGTTACTATTAAAAGCCAGATTGTTCCTCCGGTGCTACAGCCGGAGGGGAAAGGAAAGTATGGAATTAGAACAGAAATACATAGATAGCCACGAAGTAGCGGAAATGGTTGGAAAAGAACATAATAAATTGTTGAGAGATATTAGGGAATATATATTACAACTTTCACAGTCCAAAATTGGACACTCAAATTTTTTCATTGAATCCACACATAAAACAGAGCGTGGAAAAGAATACCCATGTTATCTGGTAACAAAGAAGGGGTGCGATTTCATTGCCCATAAGTTGACCGGACAAAAGGGAACGGAATTCACAGCCAAATATATTATTCGATTTCATGACATGGAACAGCAGATTAAGAAATCACCGTTAGAGCTATTGGAACTAGAATTTGAAGCCCTGAAAGAGGTTGATTCAAAGGTGGATGCTGTAAACAAGGACTTGCAGGAGTTCAAACTTAATTTGCCACTACTGCCAGCGGATGCAGACGAAGTAAAAAGTGAAGTAAACCGAAAGGGTGTTAATTGCCTTGGCGGCAAGAATAGCAACGCATACAAGGACCGTTCCTTGTGCCAGAAAGTTTATTCCGACATCTACCGTGAGCTAAAAAGACAGTTTGACGTAAGTCAATACAAGTACATTCGCAGAAACCAGAAAGATATTGCCATCGAGATTGTAAGGGCATACAAACTGCCGCTGACACTTAAAGAACAGATTAGAGATTGCAATGCACAAATCAATCTGGAGGGTGATGAGGATGGAGTATAAATTTATAATACAAGGGCGGTTGGATGGTTTAAACGAATATACAGCCGCAAATCGTAGCAGTCCCCACCAAGGCGGGAAGATGAAAAAGAATAACCAAGATATTGTGATATGGGCCATTCGTGAGCAGTTGAAGCAGTTGCATATATCGAAACCAGTACGGCTTGTATATGACTTTTACGAGCCGAATAAAAAGCGAGATTTAGACAATATATCGGCTCTGGCGCACAAGGTTATTCAGGATGCACTAGTCAAAACAAGAGTGCTTAAGAATGACGGTTGGAATGAAATAACCGGATATTTGGACGAATTTCACTGTGACAGAAAAAATCCAAGAATAGAAGTGACAATCATAGAGGTGGGCGGTGATTAATTGGATGGCAACTACATAAAAATCAACCGGAAGATATTGGAATGGGAATGGTACTCGGACATAAATACTTGCCGCTTATTTATACACATGCTGCTAAAAGCCAATTGGAAAGAGGGTAAATTTAAAGGGATTGATATACCAAGAGGGTCGTTTGTATCATCCATAAGCAATCTGTCGGAAGAAACAAGGCTGACAGTGGACGAAGTTAGGACTGCAATAAAACATCTAAAATTGACCAATGAAATCACAAGCAAGTCCCATAGTAAATTCACTGTATTTACAATAAAAAACTACTGTCAATACCAAGACCTTCCCAAGCAAGATGCCAAGCAGACCCCAAGCAGTTCCCAAGCTATTCCCATTCTATTCCCAACAATAGAAGAAGGAAAAGAAGAAAGGATTAAGGATATATCTGTTAACGCGTGCGAGAGGTTTCAAGAATTTTGGAATATCTACCCGAAGAAAACCAACCAGACATTAGCCGAGCAGGAGTATGTGCAGTTGATATTGAGCGGTATTGATGAATCGGTTTTAATTACAGCGGCGACAAATTATGCAGAAGCGTGCCAGATACAGTGTAAGCCAGACCAATTTATTAAATATCCAGACAATTGGCTAAGGGATAACAAGTGGATTAAATACACGTCAGAGAATTATAAACGACCCAAACCACCGGAAACCGAAAAGCCAACACATAAAAAGAATGCATTTACCAACTATCCACAGCGGAGCTATGACTACGCGGAGCTGGAAAAGCAATTGTTGAAGGTTGGAGAAAGGAAC
Organism: Lachnospiraceae bacterium; assembly: GCA_031555935.1. Lineage (GTDB taxonomy): Bacteria > Bacillota > Clostridia > Lachnospirales > Lachnospiraceae > Roseburia_C. Next base: position 54,200 of record JAVBTX010000022.1, read on the forward strand.
GACGATGACTAAGAATTTATATGACATATACGAGAATGGTCAAAAGATAAAGACCGGCTTAATGGCTGGTGATGTAACTGAGTTTGCCAATTTATCCAAGGGAGCGGATTTAAGACCATATCACATACGCAAATACAAACTGTGCGGTAAATATGATTTGGTGTTGACTGGACAAGCGCAAGCGGCGAGCAGAGGTTATAAGCCGGCGAATGGGCAGTTAGCAAAATTTACACCCGAAATGTACCGGAAGTGGACAAACATGAACCGGAGATACGGCAAGAGGTGGCAGAATGGATAGATTAACACACAAGGCAAGGTATGAAGCAGGATACAAATTAACCAAAGGTGTTCCAGAATGGAAAGCCATAGACAAGCTTGCCGCTTACGAGAACTTGGAAGAACGTCTAAAAACGATATTTAACAGAACAACCTTGGAAACCGTAGTTAGGGAGTTTGAGGAACGTCTTGTAAATCCGCACAAAATTAACCCAGTAAGGGCAAGAATTTTAACTTACGAGGAAGCGGAAAGGTGGGACGATTTGAAGCTGGCCGAAGAACAAGGATTGTTATTGCGGGTTCCAGTGGCGAAAGGCAGCACACTTTGGGACATAATAGAGGACAGTGTGGGCGGTAACTACATAAAAAATATCGAAGTGCAGGAAGTATCAGATTGCCGAATATGGGCAGCTGATTGTAGCTTTGATTATGACAATATTGGAAGAACAATATTTTTATCCAAAGCTGAAGCCGAAGCAGCACTGAAAGAAATGGAGCAGACTGAAAAAATCAAAAAGTGGCTAGATAGTCATGACGGCGATGATTATTGCAAATATTGTAAATATGATAGCAACTGTAATCACGGTGTGACCGGTGGACCTAATGGACCAATATATCCTCCATGCGCAGACAGCGACATCGAAAAACTTTTAGACACAGAATCTTTGTTGGAAGATTTGGAAAATGAAGAAACGGAGGAAACCGAGTGAGACTAATTGATGCAGATGATTTTGAAAAGTTTTTACGAATAAGTGAGCGCGCCGGAGCAGACCAGCACGGCATTGAGGATATTATCAAACTCGTTATTAAGCAGCCAACCGCCTACAATGTGGACAAAGTTGTAGAGCAGTTGGAAATTGAAGGCGACACAGCAGACGATAATATTTTGGTTGCCGGTGACTATTCGCTTTCGCAATATTGGGACGGAGTTAGCGAAGGAATGAAAAAAGCGACAGAAATTGTAAAAGGCGGTGGCCGGTCATGAAATGCCCATATGAAAACAAAGAATGCACCAAGGATTGCAAACACGTAATGACATGTGTGCAGCGAAAACGGAGGAAGAATAATGTGGTTAATAAAATTACATATAGCATTTAGCATTTTGATACTAATAACATTTTGGGGATTTATGAAGGTATTTGCAGAACAGATAAAGGCAAATGGATGGTTGGATGCCGAACGAAAAAAGAAAAAGCGTGGATTTGTATTATTCATGTTTGTGCCACTGCTTAATATATTAATTCTACTTGTATTGTTTATGCTGATTTTTGTTAAAAAGGAAGATTGGGAGAGAGAAACGGCAAAGAGAAATGCGGAGGAATCGGAATGATTGAGAAGATTATAGAGCGTTTGAAGAAAGAGGCACGAGCATTGTTTAGCCTTCATGACTATGAGCCGGTATCAGCGTGGGAAACAAAAGATGTCATAGAAGTTATCCAGCAAGTAGCTGCCGAGTATAACAACGGATGGATTCCGGTAGGTGAGCGGTTGCCAGAGAAACACGAATCGTACAACATAACCTACCACAACAAATATGGCATACAGTGTGACACAGCCATATACAATCCAGAACATGAAGCTTGGTATTGGGATGAGGGGGAATTTGAACTTGTTGAAAGCAAAATTACAGCATGGCAAACGCTACCAGAACCGTACAACCCCGATTCTGTTAATGCCAACAAAATCGGCATTGAACAGATTGTTGAGGTCAACAAAACGATAGATGGGGACCATATTGCCGACGTTGGCAAAATCGTTACCAATGGCGACCAGATTCGGAGCATGGCCAATAAAGAATTAGCAGAAATAATTATGTGTCCTCATGGCATGGGCGAAGAATGTGCAGAAAAAGGCAAGTCAGTTTTGAATGGAAAGAGTTGCATTGAGTGCTCGGAAAATTGGCTGAATGCGGAAAGTGAGTGAGGACATGAACGATAGACATTTATTCAAAGCAAAGCGGCTGTTTGATAGTTCGTGGGTAATTGGCAACCTGGTTAATTATCAAAGCGGAGAAGTCGCCATTTTAGAAAGCGCATTCAGCAAATACGGAAGAGAAGCTACAGAAATAATAAACAGAACTAAAGTAGACCCAGCTACCATCTGCCAATGTACCGGATTAAAGGATAAAAATGGGCGGTTGATTTGGGAAGGAGATATTTTCAAATTTTTAAACTGTAAAGGTGTTGTAGAATGGGACGATGAAAACGGAAGGTATATAGGATTTACACTTGAAAATGAAAGAAAAATCGTTTATGTCGGCAGAGACCCAAAAGTGGAAGTGATTGGAAATAAGTTTGATAATCCGGAATTATTGGAGGTGCAGGAGTGAAACGACTTCTTGAATATTTAACCAAACGCAAATGCATGAATTGCAGATACCGCACATTTCTTGGATTATGCAGTAGAACGGATGAAATAGGGCAAAAATGTAAAGATGGCAACGGACTTCTGCCGCTGGGATTCAAAAAGAAACCACGGAGCAGATAGGCGATTAATGCAATTTAGGCGGTTGAAAATAAGTAGGTTTTTCAATTTTGCCATACTCAGCCTCAGTCAGCAACCGGTGTTCAGCAGCACCAAAGGCAGACGATTTATCTAACCGCTTGACCGTGTAATAATTGCCCAGGGAGCGAAGTATTTTGACTTGTACCCAACCAGTAGCGTTGTCGTGGATATAGGCATTATCGCCAGGTTTAAATTTAGACATAGTAATCACCTCGGACATAGTTTATGCGTGATGAGTGAGTTTATACAGAAATCAATAACAATAGCACAGCAGTAAAGAAAATAACATAGACTAATGGTCAAGTTGTTGACCTATAGTCACATTAAACAAATTAGAATCGGAGGATTATGACATGAAAGAGAGATTTCAGGTAATAGGCACAAATGGAAAATGTACAGTTCCTTGGCTGATGCTCACACCCCACGAGGGGCAAGCATGGACAAATCATGGTCAAAGCTTGGAAACATTAAACCGCCGGGGTGGACTGTGCTGGATAGAGCTACTTGCAGTACTAGAAGATAAAAGACAGTGGGATTATAAGGGTATTGACGAAGTAGCAGCAAGAAAGAGAGTTGAAGCTATTATTGTAAAACAAGCCTGCACAGTACAGATGCTTAAGGATGATGATGGAAATTATGTACCTAGAGATTGCTGCACAATGACTAATCCGGCAACAAGCGGCGGTGTAAGTGAAGTGGATGATGTTGACTTACCATGCGGAGTTGGTTGCGGTATGAATTGCGAAGAGTGTATTGTCCAGAAAATCATGAATGAGTATGCGGAGATAACAGGGCAAATAAATTAGAATTTATGGGGTGCTAAGCACAAATAGGAAACTGCTTGTGCAAGCAATTGGAAAGTAAAGAGTGGCGAAATCCGATATACTCACTCACACACGAAAGTGCGGGAATCGGCCGATATGTTCCCACCCCATTATGAAAATGGAATTGCTGTAAATCCTCTTGCTTTGCTTTGGAAATATGCGGCAAGGGGTAAGTGATTCAGAATTAGACTTTAGCAGAGGTGGTGAAAGCTATGGAAGTACCCAAATATATTGAAAAAATAATAACGAGAAGAGCAGAGCTTGCTATGGATTTAAATTCGGCAGACCATAAGTTATCGAAGTGGCTTGAAAAAAATGATATTGAGGTTGAGGAATGCGATATAAGTGGTGGCTGTGAACTGTATGTAAATCCATACGATGCAGCAGAGCGAATACGAGAAGCAATAAGGAAAACTTAGACTTTAACGGAGGTAGGGCATGGATATTTTAAGCAAATTTAGAGACATGGCAAAAAGCAAATTTGACGAGGCAGAGGACGAAGTAGGTCTTAATGATACTTATCATGAATTAAGAGAAATCATAGTCCTTGTCATGAGCGACAGATGTGATGAACTGGGCATTGATGCAGATAAAATTTAGAGACTTTAGTGAGGTAGGAAAATGAATGATATAGAACGTAATATACACGTATTGGAATGTGCAAGCTTACACATACAAGAAACGGCAAGCCCGCAGGATTATAGCCTTGAAGCTCTTGACAGACTGAAAAATGCCGTTGAGGACGCTAAAATAGCTTTTTTAAAGATGGAGCAACTGGAGGAAGCGAAAAAAACTATTAAACTCAAAATTGAGGATTTAAAAAAGACGAGTTACTACCCACACAACCTTACAGGTCAAATGGCAATGGATTTTGAATGGGTGCTTGAGCTATTAAACTGAAATTTAAGCGCCTACTGCTAAGTGTAGGAGAAAGAGGAAAAAATGAGTGAAATTAATAGAAATGAATTTGTGGAAGTAAATAGAGAAATGTGTTGTGAAGTTGAAAATTGCAAGGGCACTAGTAAGAAAGATGGAAAGACCTATTGCCGTGGTTGCGGAAATGTACAGCCACAAAAAACATTAGGAGGAATCAGAAAATGAGTAAAAACGAATTAGCAAAGTTTATCGCTGAAATCATCATGGAATCAAAAGATGCTGTTTTATCAGCTTATGAAACCGGTGATACTCAGGCGCTGCGCGATGAAATCTATGAGAGCTTGGAAAACTGCGAATAATTACTGAACTTTAAGGAGGATTAAAATTGAATAGGAAGGATACGACAGCTCTTTTAAGTGATTTGCTGGTTTCAAGATTTGGAAGTAGAACCTACTGGTCAAGGGAAGTATCTCTTGATTATGGCAGTGCTAACGTAAAACGAGTAGACTTTATGCAATTTGAGCCTGCCGGAGTAGTACATATCAGTGAAATTGAAAAAGGAATATTTACTTCCTACGAAGTGAAAAGCTGTAAAGCTGACTATAATAGCGGATTTGGCAGAAACTTTGAAACAGAAAAAAACTATTTTGTGATGCCGATGGAGCTGTACAAAGAACTAGTAACAGAATTTAATGCCGGAGATGTAGGAGTGATGTGCCCAATTCCATTCATGACTGAACCAGTGGATGAATTTGAAAATCCAACCCCATTAGACAAGGATATAAAGTGGGAGCTAAAAGTAATTAAACCAGCACGAAAGACATATAGAAAACGGTCTATGGCAGAATTATTATTCTGCATGTTGAGAGCAGGACATTAGTTAATTAACCACCCAGCGGTTATCGGGCATGACCGGTTCCGCTGGACTTTCCCCGAGAGGAGGGACAAGATTTGATAAAACCAATATTATTTAATACAGATATGGTTCGGGCGATAATAGACGGTCGGAAGAAGGTTACACGGCGGTTATTAAAAGTACAACCACATGTATATGCAGATAAGATGTTTAAGGATGGGGTACTAAAATCACCTTGCCAGCCGGGCGATATCCTTTGGGTTCGCGAAACATTCTGCTGGTGTCCTTGTTGGGATTGCCCGCTTCGGGAGCTGCCAGAACGAGCACGGGTTAAATACGATATGCGTGACGAAGATGGAAATGTTATCGGAAGTGAATTTGATGATATGGCGCTCGGATTTAACCGATGTTTAAGCAAAATAATAAACGGCTAAACGGTAGTTTAAAGAAGGTTCATGCGTGTGGGATTACCTATGTGGTCTTGACCGATAGTAGGCAGACACTGCTACATAAGTACCCCGGATAAAACGTGTATACGAATGAACATATACAGTCTTATCTTTAGTAGGAAATTTACTCATTTCCTATTCACCTCCAAACACATACATATATTTAAAACTTGAATATGTAAATAAACTAAAAAGTATGCGGCTGTTATATGAGGCGATTATATGTAAACGCATGAGCCTACTTAAATAATAACTAAAATGTAAAATATTGTCAAATAATGGAAAGGAGCCGAAACTCTGGCCAGAGTGAAGCATATGCGGTTTCCTTAAAAATAAAATGTATTTACTAGAAAAAGATTTGAAATTTCCAAAGGAAAGTTTTAGTAGCATGGTAGGTATGCCGTATGAAATGAAGGCATCATTTTCTATGAAACGAGTCCAACAATGGCATAGCTATTGGAATGGAATGGTATATGTGTCGTTCAGTGGTGGACTTGATAGCACCGTCTTGGCTTATATAGTATGCCTGGCGTATCGGAAATATGGTCTTGTCGGTAAAATTCCGTTAGTATTTTCCGACACTGGCACAGAGTTCCCAGAAATAAGAGATTTCGTTAAGGAGTATCACCAATGGTTAACGGTGCAGTTCCCAGAACTAGACATAGAATTAAAAATCATGTATCCCAATAAGAATTTTAAACATATCTGTGAAACGCATGGTTTTCCACTGATTAGCAAAGACACTGCCCAAAAGATAAAAAAGTTACGTCACGGCAACCTTAGCGATAGATACCGCAACTATTTATTGAGTGGTGATGAGCGCGGAAAGTTTGGTATGTTAGCAAAAAAATGGCAGTATTTAGCTGATACAGATACCACAAAGGAAGATATATCAGATATATGCTGTGAAATCCTAAAAAAAGAACCATTTAGAAGATATGTAAAAGAATCGGGGCGGCAACCGTTTATCGGCATAACACAAGACGAAAGCTTCCGCCGAGAAAATCAATATAATCACACCGGTTGTAATGTCTATGATGGAAAAACAACAAAGAGTCAACCGCTAGGATTTTGGACTAAACAAGATGTATTGCGGTTCAAGACGGAAAAAGGGATTCCTATTTGCAATGTATACGGCGATGTCATTAGAGATTGCCGCGGAATATATCATTTAACGGGTGAACAGCGAACCGGTTGTGTTCTATGCGGCTTTGGCTGTCACTTGGAAAAGGAGCCAAATAGATTCCAAAGATTATGCATATCAAGCAATGAAGCGCATCAAAGCCTTTATGATTGGGGAATGAAGATACAAAATAATGGCGTTACATACAAAGAGGCACTAGGGCATTGCGGCGTTGCAACAGAAACATGGGAAATGCAGGGGCAGACTTCGATATCTGACTTATATCCGGGGGTGATGCCATGAATGAATTAACACACTTAAGTCTTTTTAGTGGTATTGGTGGATTAGACCTTGCTGCTGAATGGGCGGGATTTAAAACAGTCGGTCAGTGTGAATGGGCAGATTATCCTACGAAAGTATTAGAAAAACATTGGCCGGACGTAGAAAGGTGGAAAGATATACATGAGCTATCAGCAGATGAATTTATTCGAAGAACGGGGATTGAAAAAGGAGAGCTTACCTGTATTTCGGGGGGGTTCCCATGCCAGCCGCATTCGGTTGCGGGAAAGCGTGAAGCATCTAGTGATGAACGTGATTTGTGGCCAGAGTACCGGCGTGTCATTGATGAAATTAGGCCCAAATGGGTCGTGGCTGAAAATGTACGGGGACTCTTATCAAGTGAAGATGGACGGTTCTTTCGAGGAATACTCAGAGATTTTGCCGACCTGGGGTATGATGTTGGATGGTGTTGTTACAGAGCTGCCGAGGTCGGAGCGATTCATCCAAGAGAAAGGGTATTCATTATTGCCCACGCCAGCAGCAACAGATTGGAAGGGAACTTCACGGAAGAGATACAGAAACAGTCCAGATGCTCACGGAAACCGATGTATAGAGAAATTGAGGACTGGGCCAGACGATGCAACGTATTTAAACCCAAATTACTGCGAAATTATAATGGGGTTCCCAGACAAGTGGACAGACTTATGACACTCGGAAATGCAGTGATGCCACAGCAGGCACACCCTATTTTTAAGGCTATTGCAGAAATTGAATTGAGCCGGTAAATCAAAGTTTAACAGCAAAAGGAAGGATATTTTATGAGAAGAAAACCTAATAGATTAAAGATTGCATTGTGGTTTGTGTTTAAAAGCAATTTGAATATGCAGACAATGGATTGTGGCAAGTGTGGCGGTGTAAATATTGAACCAGTGGAAGAAACAGAGAGAGATGAAACAGGATTGCATCAAGAAGTTGATGATATGATTATAAGGAGAAGATACCGCCATGCATATAAATGTTTAGATTGCGGTGCGGTATGTGCTGAAACACAATTGTGGATTTGGTAGAAAGGAAGGTTGAAATGAGCATAGCGGAAGTAATTGAAAGCATTGAACGTGATATGTTTGAAAGAACAGTTAAGGAGAATGAAAAGAAACAGTATTGCAGATACTGCGCAAACTTATGTGTCGGTGATGTGCCATATTGCGAAGAGCAGAATCGAACAATGAGCGAAGCCACCGCCAAGACAGCAAATCACTGCAAAGATTTTGAATATAACCCCATAGATGCATTTAACCCAGACAAAGAGTATAAGCCAAGGGAGCCAAAGAAAAAGCAGTGTGATGGGCAAGCGGAGCTATTTTAATGAGAATTGCCGGTACAGATTTCTCCGTACCGGCAAAATGTAAAAAAATTGACAATGGCCGCCAGTACGATGAAAAAGTATATGAATATATTTATCCCTGGGGAGGGTAACACTAGCGACCAAGATGATAATAACATAATTAACATATATTGACAATGGTAAGTTTTGCGAATTTATCAATAAAAGGCATATTTTGGTACTTTGATAATTGAATATTGATAGTTGGAGTGGTATAATTTGGGTATTAAAATGTGGAGGGGAGAAATACGTTGATAATATATGGACATGTTTATTTTAATCACGCAATAATTGTTAGCGAAAGGATGTTGAAGGAATTGCAGGATGCAATTCTAGTGTTTTATGATTTGGTAGAATACAAGGCATATCTGTATAACGGAGACGAAATAGCATTTGATTCACTCGAAGAACTCACAAGCTATGATAATTATGAAAACAGAAGAATAAAAAGATTAGTAGCAAGCTTTGGATATGACAATCAAATTTATTTCGAAAAAAACACATCCTTTATATCAAGTTATAAATATACGGTACATTGCAAATATGCAACCAAAAATAATGATGAGAGTATCTTGTTTTCAAACAAAATAAAGGGTATTTTAAAGAAAGGAAGGAGGCCATTATATTACACTTTTATAACTAAAATATGTATGTTTCATTTTTTGGCTTTTTTGCTTGGGATATGGATTGCAGCAGTGATTTTTTTGCTGTTTAATGGTGGATTAAATAAAACAAGTGGAACAAATGAAAAACTGACCGAAAGCATTGGTATTGGTGTCTTATTTATGCTTATTGCCAATATAATAGCTTCCTTTTTGGAAAAAATACGTGAAAAAATAATGCCAGCACTAGCTTTTGACATAGGCGAGCAGATAAAAGTAAATGAACGTTTCAAGGACTTGGCTAGCAAGATTTTCTGGGGCATAATAGTTGCTTTCATTATGTCAATATTAACAGCAATTATTTTGTAAAAACTTTACCAACTATCAATATTAGGTAGTTGGTTTTTTAATGCAAAAAAGGAGGATAACTTGGAAAAGAATATACTAAATGAATACATAGATGCATGTGAACTAGTAAAAGAAACAGAGCATGAAATAAATAAGATAAAGCGAAAGAAGAAAACAATTGTTATGGACCATGTAAAGGGGAGTAATCCAGACTACCCATATCAAGCGCGGAACTTTCACATGGCAGGCGGTATATTTACTTATGCCGATGATAAGCAACTTCGGTTATGGGAACATGTACTTGTACAGCGAAAGACCAAGGCGGAGGAAGTTAAGATAAACGTGGAAGAATTCATGAACACAATCCCAATGAGGATGCAGCGGATAATCAAATATAAATATTTTGAGGGATTATCATGGGAGCAAGTAGCAGATAGGATTGGACGGAAGGCAACCGGGGATAGCGTAAGAATGGAAATGGAACGATTCCTGAAAGAAAAGTGAATGTTTGTTCGGTTTGTTCGGCATGTTCGTTTACGATGTGGTAATATGCTATTAATCAGTAGTAGGTAATACACTGAATACGAAATCTTTCATAAACTATGGGTGTCCTAACCGGCACCCACCTCCCCGAAGATTGGCACTTACAGAAATGTAGGTGTTTTTTGTTGATTATTTGCATTTGGTAATGTAGAATGAAAATATAGTGGGAGGTGCTTACATATGAGTGAGAGAATACAAGAAATATCAAATTGGTATGATGTAAACAAAGATGTATACGAACGTTTTTCTAAAGAGATATCAAATATTATTGAAAAAATCCTTAAGAAAAATAACATTCCTTTTCATAGTATAAGTTATAGAACTAAGGAAAAAGGGAGCTTTTTAACTAAGAGCCAAAAAGAAAAATATAGCAATCCAATGGAGGAAATACTTGATATAGCCGGAATAAGAATAATTGCGTATACGAATCAAGATGTTATTAAAATTTGTGAAGTGATAAAAAATCAGTTTTTGGTTGATGCCGATAATTCCGGTGATAAAGCTGAGATTTTGAGCGAAGATAGGGTGGGGTATTTATCGGTTCATTTTATTGTTCAACTTAGCAAAAACAGAGCAGACCTACCAGAATATGAAGAATTCAAGGATTTAAAGGGAGAAATTCAAGTCAGAACACTATTACAGCATGCATGGGCAGAAATAGAACATGATAAAAATTACAAATTTTCCGGAGTATTACCTAAAGATATTAAAAGGCGCTTTCATTTAGTTGCAGGGGTATTAGAAATGATGGATAAAGAGTTTGATAGTTTATCCAGAGATATTGATGAATATGTACAAGAAATAAAAGAAAAGACGAAAGAAGAAGATTTTAATGTTGATATTGATTCAACAACACTGAAAGAATATCTTTTGTACAAACGCAGCAAAAAGGATATTGAGTTTGAGGATAAAGGGGAAGTTAATTATAAAGTCATAGATGAACTTAAAAAATTTGGATTTAACAAAATTAAAGATATCGAAAAGTGTTTATCTAATACGGAAGTAGAAATTCGAGACACTTCCTCCGCTGGATTGTTAAGAGATTTAATGATTATTAGCGATGCAAAAAAATATTTTGAAGATTCGTTTCAAGGTTATTGGGGTGGATATACTGATGAGGATTTGAGCTTCTGGGTTGAAAGTGGCGTTCAAAACATTGAAATGTATTTAAGACATCATGACATTCGCAGAATTGTAGAATGATGTTTTGAGGATAAAATGAAAAGACATTAGAGATAGCTTCGGCTGTCTCTTTTTATATGCAGAAAGAAGGTGAGCTAGTAATGGCATTAACAGCCAATCAAAAAATATTTACAGATGAATACCTGATAGACCTTAATGCCACAAGGGCATATAGGGTTGCATATCCAAAATGTAAAAAGGATGAAACAGCAGCGGCAGCCGGGGCAAGATTGTTAAGAAATGTTAAGGTTGCGGAATATATCAGCGAGCGGATGAAGGCCCGAGAACAGCGTACCGAGATAACCCAAGATAGAGTGCTTAAAGAATTGGAGAAACTAGCCTTCTTTGACCCACGTAAGTTATTCCACGAGAACGGAACCCCGAAGGACATCACCGAACTAGACGACAGCACAGCAGCTTGTATCACCGGATTAGATGTTGCTGAATTACATAATAGTGATGGAGAATTTGTTGGATATATTAAAAAATATAAGCTGACAGATAAGAAAGGCTCCTTAGAGTTGGCAGGGCGACATTTGGGCATGTGGAAAGACAAGGTTGAGATTGGCGGAAGTGTGGAAGGTGTGGTGATTGTAAATGACATCCCAAAACCCGACACAGGTTAAACTGACAAATTTAATTGCACCATCCTTTTACAATCTGCATTGGGATATTATTAAACACAAACACACGCATTATAAACTTGATGGCGGTCGTGGTTCTACAAAATCATCCTTTTTATCAATAGAAATTATTCTCGGGATGATGCAAGACCCAAAGGCAAATGCGATTGCGATGCGGAAGGTTGGAAGGTTTTTAGAGGAATCGGTATTTGAACAACTCCTTTGGGCAATTGATGCGCTGGGCGTTACAGATAAATGGAAAGTCCGATATTCGCCATTAGGATTAACTTACAAACCATACGGCAATCGAATTATCTTCCGTGGTGCAGACGACCCGCAGAAAATCAAGTCAGTAAAACTATCCAATGGATATTTTAAGTATATATGGTTTGAGGAAAGAGCAGAGTTTAGTGGAGCAGAAGAAGAAAGAACAATACTTCAATCCCTGATGCGCGGCGGCACAGATTACTTTGTGTTCTATTCATGGAATCCACCCAAGAGTATGAATAACTGGGTGAATCAAGATGTACTGCTAGAGAGGCCAGACACCATTGTTAGTCATACCGACTATCGCACCGTGCCAGCGGAATGGCTTGGTGAACAATTCATCATTGAGGCGGAACACCTAAAAAAGACAAAGCCAAAAGCCTATGAGCATGAATACCTTGGTGTTGCAACAGGTACCGGCGGAGCAGTATTTGAAAATGTCAAAGTCAGAAAAATAACCGATGAAGAGTTAGCAAGGTTTGACAGAATACGGCATGGACTAGACTTCGGTTATGGAGCAGACCCATTGGCATATATAAAAATGCACTACGATAAGACGCGAAAGCGCCTTTTTTTGTTTGGCGAAATCTACAAGGTTAAGCTAGGAAATACAAAGGCGGCAGTTGAAATAAGAAAACTCAATCCAAACAACACACTTATAACGGCAGATTCAGAAGAACCCCGAGCAATAGCGGCACTGAATGAACTTGGACTAAGAATCATCGGAGCAAAGAAGGGACCTGGTTCTGTGGATTATGGAATAGAGTTTCTTGCTGACGAACTAGAAGAAATAATTATTGACCCAGAGCGGTGTCCGAACGCAGTGCGAGAATTTACCGGATACGAACTAGAAATGGACAAAAACGGCAATTTCAAAGGTAGTTATCCAGACAAGGACAATCACACAATCGATGCCACACGCTACGGCATGGAAAGTGTTATGACAAGACGAACAGCAAAAATTCGCAGTAAACAAAAATTAGGAATCAGATAGGAGTTGATAAAATGTACACATTTACATACCCAGCAGAGGATTATGACGAGCTGAATATAGATAAACAGAAAATCCGAAAGCTGATAAACAAGCACAAGAACCTCGCAACAAAGTTTGAGGAAAATATGAAATATTATAAGGGTAAGCAAGCAATATTAAATCGTCCCAAGGAAGGTGATGCTCCAAATAATAAACTAGTCTGTAATCATGCCAAGGATATATCAGACACGGCATCTAGCTATTTTATCGGCGAACCAATATCTTACAAGAGCGATAAAGATATAAGCTTATTAACTGATACCTTGGAAGAAGCGGGAGCAGACGAAGTAGATGGCGACAACGGATTGGATTTATCTATTTACGGTATAAGCTACGATTACATCTATGCCAAGGAAGGAAAGACTGACCTAGCTATCAAAAATTTGCCGCCAACAAACACGTTCATCGTTCGCGATGACAGTATTGAGGAAAAGGAACTATTTGCAGTTTATTATTACGAGCAAAAAGACGACACAGACGAAACAAAAAAGAAATATACAGCAACAGTGCTGACAGAAAAATACAAGTATGTCCTCAACATTGACGATAGCGATAATGAGCAGGGTGTAGTAGAGGGACCAGAACCGCACTTCATGGGTGAAATACCAATCACAGAATATTGGAATAACAAGTTAGGAATTGGTGATTTTGAATTGCAAATACCACTAATAGATGCGTATAACGTTATCATGTCCGACCGGGTGAATGACAAGGAGCAGTTTATCGATTCCATTCTTGCAATCTATGGCGCGCTTTTATCAGATGAGGACTACGAAGTCGACGAGAATGAAAATGGCGATGGCGAAGGAACCGGGAAGGCAATGAAAAAATTACAAAGGGATAAACTGCTAGAATTACCAGAAGGAACCAAGGCTGAATATCTCACGCACACCTTTGATGAAGCAGGCATCGAACTACTTCGCAAAGCTATTGAGCAGGATATACACAAGTTCAGTCATATCCCTTGCATGTCAGATGAAAGCTTCGGCGGCAATGTATCTGGTGTGGCAATGGAATTTAAGTTGCTAGGCATGGAGAACATCACCAAGATAAAGACCAGATACTATAAAAAAGGAATCCGCAAGCGTTTACGGATATTTTCAAATTGGTTGAGTAAAAAGGGTAAGTCCGTGGATATAGCCGGAATCAAGCCAGTCTTTACAAGATGTATGCCAAAGAATTTGTTAGAAATATCACAGTGGGTATCTAACCTATGGGGCAAAGTCAGTATGAAAACACTGCTATCCCAGATACCATTCGTTGACAATGTGGATGCCGAAATTGAAGCCGTCAAAGAAGAAGCCGAGGAAAATGCCAAGCGACAGCAGTCGATATTTGGCAGTGACCCAAATACACCACTAGAGGATGACGAGGATGGCGAAGAAGCTTAGTTATTGGGAGAGGCGCGCCGCTCAAGACATGTTTAGGTACATGCAGAGCGCAGAAAGCACCTCACAACAGATAGCGCGGTTATATTTAAAGGCATCACGGTACTTGAGCGTTGAAGCGGATGAAATCTTTGAGAAGTATCAGACCAAACATAGTCTTTCCGAAGATGATGCGATGCGGCTGATAAACTCCATGCAAGACAAGACCTCAATCACAGAGTTGCTAGAAAAGCTAAGAAGCGACGACAAGGACAAGAATAAACTAGAGCTATTAAAGAAATTAGAAGCTCCGGCATATCAAGCAAGGCTTGAACGGCTACAGCAGTTACAAAATCAGCTAGATTATGTCATGAAAAATGTCTATCAACAAGAAAAAGACTTTTCAACCTCTCATTACGTTGATTTGGCAAATGAATCATACTACCGTGGGATATTCAACATTCAGCAGCAGATTGGCATGGGATTCTCTTTCGGCTATGTCGATGCCAAGATGATTGATCAGGTGGTTAACAGTAAATGGCTAGGTAAGAATTATTCACAACGCATCTGGAAGAACACAAGACAGCTTGCGCAAGACTTAAAAGAAGAACTGCTTATAAATCTAGTGACCGGTCGAACAAATAGAGAGGTAGCCGAAATAATCGCCAATAAGTATGCTGTAGGAGCATATAAAGCTAGGCGGTTGGTGCGAACCGAAAGTAATTATCTCTCCAATGAATTAAATTTCAGGGCTTATGAAGAATGCGGGATTGAAAAATATCGGTTCCTTGCGGTGTTTGATTTAAGAACTTCAAATATTTGTAGGTTAATGGACGGAAAGATATTTCTACTATCAGAAAAGATACCAGAAGTAAACTATCCTCCGTTACATCCATTTTGCCGGTCGACCACAATATCTATTATTGATGAAAGATTACTGGATAAGCTAAATCATAGAACATATCACCCAATAACCGGAAAACAGATAGATGTTCCTATGAGCATGTCATATTTAGAATGGTATGAAAAATTTGTTAAAGGCAGGCCGGAAGTCGAGTGCGAAGAAAAGAAGATTAAGAACCGTTCTTCTGACCGAACACAGTGGAGGAAATACAAGGAGATTCTTGGCAAAGATGCACCTGATACCCTAGATAAATTTCAGGATATGAAGTATAATAAGTGGGAAGATTTAAAACTCTTATATAAAAATCAGAAGCTAAGAAACCGGCTTGGCTCCGATGAAACATCCAAGACTATCCACGAGGGAAAACAAGGTAAGCACATATTAGGCCATAATAATTATATTAGCGGTCGCAGCTATTTGACTATTTCCCAAGAAGAGGCCCAACGGTTAATAAATAAATATGCCGGAACGGGTACTATTCAAAGAGACAGTAACGGTAGATGGTCAAACAAGGAACATATAATATGCAATAAGGAAATAGGTATGTATGTAAATCCAGAAGCGGGCAGTGCTATAGCAACAAATAGATTTACAATACATTATTCAAAAGACGGGGTCCATATTGTTCCAGCAAGGAGGGAAACGAAGTGACAAACACAAAAAGCATGTACGAAGCATGTGGAAAAAATATTAAGGCGACGTTATCAGACGGTAAAGTTTTTGAAGGAAAATGCCAGTATTATACTTCTGCATTGGATAACGAGCCGGAAATGGCAAGCATATCCTTAGCTCATGGTAATGGGCTGGTTGAATTATTTCAAAACGAAATTGACGGGATAGAATATATTTAATGCCACCCATCAAATGTGATGTGGTGGTATTTTTATATCCAAATCGAAAGGTGGTGAGAATGTGAAGGTAAAAGCAACTAGACGATACGTAGACAGATACAATAAGAATATCGTCGAAGAAGGAACAGAATTTGAAGTCAGCGACGAAAGAGCAAAAGAGCTGCTAGAACAGAAGGCGGTTAAAATTTTAAACGAGAAGCAAGGCAAAAAAGATACATCAAAACCAGAAGTTGCACCGGTGCAACCAGAGGGCTAAGTAATCCGATAATATGTATGAGTAAATAGCATGCAGCACGCAGATTGATTCTGGGTGTTATTTTTTGTCCGAAATGACGTAAAACTAATCATTTTAATGCAATGGTCTGGACAAGGACAGACTGGGGCGAAAGGAGAAAAACAATGAAACGGAAATTAGTAACAGAATTAATGCCACTTAAATTACAGTATTTTGCAGAAGGTGATGGTGTTGGCACAGAAGGTGATGGCGACGGAACTGGTAATGCGGGTGGTGATGGAGAGGGAAATACGGCCGGTGATGAGACAACACCACCAACATTTGACGATTTTCTAAAAGATACCACAAACCAAGCCGAGTTTGACCGCCGAGTACAAAAGGCACTCACAACGGCATTGGACAAGCAGAAAACCAAGTATGAAACACTGATGGATGACAAGGTGACCGAAGCAGAGAAATTAGCTAAAATGTCCAAGGATGAAAAAGATGCTTACCAGCAACGGAAGCGAGAAAAAGAACTTGCTGACCGAGAAGCGGCGATAACCCGCAAAGAGTTAATGGCGGAAGCAAAAAACACACTTTCGGATAAAAAGCTTCCGGTGTCCTTGGCGGAATTGCTAAATTATGCTGATGCATCAGCATGTAGTAGCTCTATTGACGCGCTAGAAAAAGCATTCAACGAAGCCGTGGCAGCCGGTGTTGAGGAGATGCTAAAGGGCAGTAAACCGCCGAAGAAAGCACCACCAAATGAAGGCATAACCAAAGAAGCATTTCAGAAGATGGGATATGCCGAAAGACTGAAACTAAAAACAGAACAGCCGGAGTTATACAAACAGCTATCCGGCAATTAACGAAATGGAGGAAATAAGAAATGCCAGGAACAATATTTGGAATACCTTTTGATGAGGAAATATTCTTAAACATGTGGGCGGAATCCCCGGACCCATACTTAGCAGCTATGATTGAATCAGGTGCGGTTGTAGAAGATAGTACGATTGCAGGAATGATTCAGAACAGCGGAAACATTTACACAATACCATTCTACAACACCTTAGATGGTGACGACCAAAACTATGATGGTCAGACAGATATAACTTCAACTGAAATCGGTGGTGGTTCCCAGACCGGCGTTGTATACGGCAGAGCGAAAGGATTTTTTGCAAGAAATTTCACGGCCGAACTGTCCGGGTCAGACCCAATGGGGCATATAGTGAACACAATTGCCCGCTATTGGCAGAAGCGCAGACAGATGCGTTTAATAGGGATTACCGGAGCTGTATTCGATGTTTCGGGAACAAGTGACCACGCAAAGAAATGGGCAAGCACACATTCCTTAAATTTGGGTTCTGACACTGCAAATGCAAGAGTAATTCAGGAAACGGATCTAAACGACCTTGCGACATTGGCTTGTGGTGATCACAAAGACCAGTTCGGGCTTGCAATCATGCACTCGAACGTTGCCAAGACATTAGAAAATAAGCAGTTACTAGAATATTGGAAGCACACAGATGCAAATGGTGTCCAGCGGCCAATGAACATTGCATCAGTCAATGGATATACGGTGCTTATTGACGATGGAGTACCTTGTAAGGCAGTTGGTGGAAGTGGTGCTAATAAAGACTTGAATCAGTACACAACGTATTTATTTGGTGCGGGTGTAATTCGAACAGCCAAAGGGCGTGTAGACGTACCGGTGGAGACTGTTAGGGACGCAAAGAAAAACGGCGGTCAGGATGAGTTAATCACAAGAATGCGTGAGACATTGCATCCAAACGGATTTAGCTTCAAAATTCCAACAACGAACTGGACAGAATCGCCGACCGATGCACAGCTTTTTGCTAAGGCAAATTGGGACATCAAATTTGACCCGAAAGCATTGCCAATGGCAAGGCTAATAACAAATGGTTAAAGGATGTGGTCTAAATGACAGACATTGAAAAATTAAAGAAACTAACCGGGGAGAGTGACGAAGCGTTGCTCTCTCTTTTGTTAGAAGAGGCAGAAGCATTTGTACTTTCTTACACCCGCCGTACACGAATTGTCAGCGGTTTGCAAAAGACAGTAAGGGATTTAGCGGTAATTGCCTTAAACCGCAGAGGGACCGAGGGAGAATCCGGCCGGAGCGAAGCAGGAGAAAGCTACAGCTTTGATAATGCCCCAAAGTCAATTTATGACACATTAAACGGATATAGATTAGCGAGGTGTGGCGGGCATGCGCATGAAGCAAAGCAGAAAGCAACTGTACTACCTAAAGAGTAGAGAGTCAAAACCAGATGACGAGGGCGGAATTTATCCAGAATATACCACAGCACACCCTTTTATTGGCGAGGTCTGGCCGGCATCCGGAAAGGCTCAAGCAGAAGTATATGGTGAGCGATTATCTTATATCCGAAACGCAAGGATTGAGGGTAAATATGTAATAACAACCGCCAGAGACGGTATCGTGCATTACGTGTATCCGGACGGATTAGACATCGTAGAAAATGATGGCGTCTGCCTTTATGTAACAGCAGATTCAGAGCCAGACTACAAAGTGCTGTCAATCAAGCCGTATGAACAGCTACGAATGGAGTGTGAACGGTTATGACAGAAGGAATGGACAGTCTGTTAAGACGACTAAAGAAATACGAGAACATTTCTTTGACACAACCCATTGGAAAGGCAATCAGTTATGTGCAAAGTGCAGCAAAGGGTAGTTGCCCAACACACGACGGCGAATTGCGAAATAGTATCTTTACTGCCGTAGAGCAGGAAGGAGATATAACAAGAGGCACTTGCTATACCAACAAAAAGTACAGTCGGTATGTAGAAATGGGAACTGGACCCAAAGGACAGAAAAATCACGATGGAATATCTCCGAATGTGGCGGTTGCTTATACGCAATCCCCTTGGTGGATTCATGAAAGCCAGATTGACAAGGCGGTAGCCGAAAAATATCATTGGTTTTCAATTGACACAAAGGACGGACGGTTTTATCAATGCACCGGGCAAGCAGCACAACCGTTTATGTACCCAGCTTTAAAGGATAACACAAAAGAAGTAACACAAATCATTGCAGATGATATAAGGAGGCAATTGAAGTGAAAAATGTAAAAGATGAAGTGTATCAAGCACTCTTGCGAGTAACCCAAACCGTTACCGATACATATCCCTCAAACTGGACGAATCTTCCAACAGTTCAGTATATCGAGGATGAAAATAAAGTATACGAAAGAACGTCCAACAAAGAGGATAAAGCGTATGTCAGGTATGTGATTGATATCTGGAACAACAAGAGCACCACGGAAACAACGCTTGCCGTAGACGATCAGATTGCGGCATTGGGGTTAGTAAGAACATCGTGTAAAGACGTAGCAGACCCAGGCGGGTTAAAACACAAACACATGATTTATGAGGGCATCATTGATATGACCTCAAATATTGTATATTGGGACAAATAAGGAGGACGAAATATGTTAGCAAACGGAGCAACATTAGAATGCAAAGAAAAAGGGTCTGCGGGAGAATATCAAGACCTTCCAGGACTAAAAGAATTACCGGAAATGGGAAATGAACCGGAGAAGGTAGAAAACACCTGCTTAAAGGATGAAAACAAGCAGTACGAGAATGGCATTGGTGATTTGGGTGATATGGTATACAAATTCAAGTATGACAATACATCGGCAGATTCACCATACCGCAAAATGAGAACTGCGCAGGAGAGCGGCAAGGTTTATTCTTTCAGAGAAACATTGTCAGATGGAACAATAACAGAATTTGATGCACAACCATCGGTCAAGCGTACCGGCGGCGGTGTAAATGGTGTAATCGAATTTGATTTATCAATGGCAGTTCAAAGCAACTTAAAATTCACAGACCCAGCATAAGGAGGAAAATAGATGTCAGGATTAGATG
This sequence comes from Lachnospiraceae bacterium, assembly GCA_031555935.1. GTDB lineage: Bacteria > Bacillota > Clostridia > Lachnospirales > Lachnospiraceae > Roseburia_C. The sequence goes on from JAVBTX010000022.1 coordinate 74,621, forward strand.
AAGAATTAGGATTAGAAATAAACGAAACAGTGGAGATTGCAGAGGAAAAACCGAAGAGAAAACTATTTCATTATTGGGAAGTCGGCGACAAAGAATACAAGATGAAGCTTAACGCATCAATGATTGCAAAACTAGAGGATAAATACCGGCAGAATATTTTGACACTCATAATGGGTGACAACTTGCCTGCGCTTGGTACTATGCTTACCGTTGCCCAAGCTGCTATTTCCCCTTGGAAACAGAAAGTCTCATACAATGATGTTGAACGTCTCTATGATGAATATGTAGGCGATGGTGGCAATATAGACGATTTCATGACGGACATTATTATTCCGACGATGGCGGTGTCTGGTTTTTTTACGGAAAGTCAGGAGAGGGCCTTGATGGAGGAACTGAAAGAGCGCAAGCAACTAGCCTAGTCTCTGACTACATATGGGATATATACCCAGCGGCACTAGATGCGGGCATGACGGGCGGGGAATTCTGGGAGAGTTCCTTGCCCGATATTTATGCCCGGATAGAAAGTGCGAACCGAAAACAGAAACGGGAAATCAACGACCAATTCCGTTTAGCTGAACTAATTGCAAACAATGTATGGAGTGGATTTAACAAGGATGTAAAAAGAGCTATGCCGTGGGATTATTACCCTGAGTTATTCAAGGAAGATAAAATTCATTACGAAGCGCAGATGAAAAAGGCTGAATTGGAGGAATACAAAGAGAAACGCCGTGCAAAGGCGGCACGATTTAACCAGAGTAGGCAGGAGGTGATAGAGTGAGTTTATTAGAAGTATTAAGGGTTGAAATAGAAGCAGATAATAAAAAATACAGAAAGGCTATGAGCGAAGTGCGGAAGGAATCGAACCAGACCGCACGAACCTTAAATGAGAGCAAAGAAGCGGTGCGAAAATCATCTATAACTCAAAGCGAAGCATTTCGCAAGGTGAGGGAAGGAGCAAATAGCACAAATAAAATCCTAAAAAGCATTCTTGCAAGACCAATGGCGGTAAACAGCACCCAGAACTTGGAAAGCTCCATCGAATCTACGGAAAAGAAGCTAGATAAGCTAATTAAGAACAGAAACGAAATGGAATCTTCTGGCGGCGATATTGAATATACCCAAGAGTACAAGGAGATTGCAAAGGCGATAGAAAATGCAGAAAAGCGCCTTAATTCCTTGCTAGCCAAGGAAGAAAAATTAAAGTCAGTGGGAGCAAAGCAGAATACAAGGTCGTGGAAGATATTACAATATGATATTAAAGAAGCGGACAACGCAGTAAAAGCATTAAAGGCAGATATGAAAAATTTATCTACCGCAGAAAAATATCAGAATTCATCCGCATATACAAAAATCCAAAAAGACATTAGTGATACCAGAAACGAATTGTCACAGCTTCATGCAAAGCAATATGATTACCTAAAAAGTGTTCGTGTGACCAAAGTTTCCAATGCATTTAAAAGCCTTGGAAGTACAATCAAAAAATCACTCACAACTGGAATCAAAGTTGCTGGCGGAGCATTTGCATCACTCATTCAAAAATTTAGGAATGGTATTCCATTCATCGGGAAAACCCAGCGGTCAATGAACGGTTTGGGAAAGAGTACCCGCGGATTAGGAGGAATCTTCCGCAAATTTGGCATGATAGCAAAGACGATGCTTTTTTACACTGCATTTCGAAAAATGCTAGATGGAGCCAAAGAAGGACTGCAAAACCTAGCCAAGTACAGCAATATCCACGGCACGAAATTCAACCAAAGCATGACGAGCATGCACTCTGCACTAGGGCAAATGAAAAATGCTCTTGCAACAGCGTTTGAGCCAATTATAAATGTGGTAGCACCATACATCACAAAATTTGTAGGATATCTCACCTCGGGTGCAAATGCGCTTGCACAGTTTTTTTCAGCACTTACCGGTAGCAAGACATGGACGAAGGCGACCTATAATACCCAAAACTATGCAGATTCATTAGACGGTGCAACATCATCGGCGGCAAGCCTTAAACGTGAGCTAATGGGATTTGACGAGATAAATAAATTGTCCGATGATAGCTCGGCTTCAAAAGGCGGGGGAATCCCGGCCGGAGATATGTTTACAACCGAAACGGTGGGTAACGATTTCGCAAACTTTGCAAGCATGATAAAAAAAGCGTGGAAGAATGCGGACTTTACCGGAATAGGAAAAACCGTTGGAACAAAGTTAAAGAAAGAGCTGGATAAGATTGATTGGGAAGGAATCCAGAAGAAGTGCAATAAGATAGCCAAATCAATTGGTACATTTATCAACGGTTTTATCAGCACAAACGGACTTGATACAAGTATCGGAAAAACCGTTGGCAATGCGGTCAATACCGGCGTTGGAGCGGCAAATACATTCTTTAAAACGACCAATTTTAAAAAGCTAGGTTCTTTTGTGGCAAGTTCAGCAAATAGTGCAATCAAGACGACGGATTTCGGCTTAATTGGAGAAACGGTTGCCAATGGACTGAAAGCCGCAATAAGCACATGGTACGGATTTGTTACCACATTTGATTTCAGTAATTTAGGAGAAAAAATAGGCGCGTCCATTAATTCTTTTTTTAAAACAATGAACACAGTTAATAAAAAGAGTGGTTTAACTGGGTGGCAAGAATTAGGAGTGTCCTTTTCAGAAACGATAAAGGGTATTACCGAATCAATGACTAAGGCGTTGGAGACGGTCGAATGGGCAAGCGTTGGTCAATCAATAGCAGACCTTATATCCGGAATTGATTGGACTGGACTAGTTTTTGATTTTTCAAAATTGGCAAAGCAATTAGTTACCGGCATTGGACAGGCGCTTATTGTGTTGCCAATGGAAAAGCTCTCGGGATTAATGATAAAACTTATAACGGGACAAGATGTATCGCAAGAGCAGTGGAATAGCGCTGTTGCCGATTGGCAAGACGAGGATAACGAACAAAAAGAATTTATGAAAAAATACCCAGGTCTCACCGAGACGGATTACTATAATTATAAGTCGGGTGCAGACTTGTCAAAAACAAAATCGCCGGTTTGGGGTTCAAAAAAGAATCAACAGCGCAATGAATCAATAGCCAAATTAAAGGTTGATATTGTTACAGATAAAAAACAGGTACAGAAAAATGCAAACGAAACGATAGGTTATGTTAATTCTAGCAGAAAGATAAAGAGTTGTAGCGTGAGCTTTTCAACGGATAGCAAAAAAACAGCCGATGATTTATACTCGGGTGTGCAAAACATATTGGGCAAAAAAACCTTTTCAACAAACACAATAACCAAAACAAGGGGAGATTATATTTTTGGACTAGTCCAAAAAGGAGTAGAAAAGAATACATTCCATGCACCAATGAAGTCTGACACATCTGGAAAGCAGATATTTGACTGGGAACAAGAAAAATTTTCGAAAGGATTTTTCCATACCAACTCGAAGTCAGATACGCCGGGTTGGAGTATCCGAAACCTATTGCAAACTTCTTTTGGTAGTGGTCCATTACACACGACAGCGAAGTCGGATACCAAAGGCAGTGCATTAAGAAATGCAATCCAGAAAACCTATGGTGCGGAATCACTTCACACAAAAGCAACTTTAACAAATACAGGAGCGTCTTTGCGGCAAATTTTTCAAGCAGATTTTGGCGCAAAAAACCTTAGTGTAGGTGTAGACTTACCGGATGGTTGGGCGGCATTTGCTAGTAAGTTCGAAGCAAATAAGAAAACCTTGTCAGCCGGAATCAGTATGGATGTACAAGCGAAGGCGAACGGTCAATGGCTTGTTCCTAAAACTCTTACTAGCATTTTAATTAATGGATTTGCAAGCGGTGGCTATCCAGATACCGGGCAGTTATTTTTGGCAAGAGAAGCAGGACCAGAGCTTGTCGGAACTCTAGGTGGCCGGCCGGCAGTAGCAAACAACGGTCAGATTGAGACTAGTATGACAAATGCTGTCTATCCAGCGGTTTATAACGGTGTGATGGCGGCAATGACAAACAACAAACAATCGGCTTCACCACAGATTAATGTTTATGTTGGTGGAAAGCAAGTAACAGATTACGTGGTAAAGGATATTAACGGAAGAACATTAGCAACGGGAAAATGTCCTATTACAGCATAATTTATGGGGGTGCATCAGAATATAGGTGCACCCTTTCCATAAAATTCCAAATATGGTATTATAGATAATAATACTTTTGGAGGAAATGAGTTATGGCATTGATTAACTGTCCGGAATGTGGAAAAGAAATAAGTGACAAGGCGGTAAGTTGCACAAGTTGTGGATATCCAATCACTGAAGATATTCAACAAGAAGAAGCGCATATTGAGGAAAGGAATTTAGCTACTTGCCCAAAGTGTAGTTATGTATTTGATGTCAATTACACATCGTGTCCCAAGTGTGGTTATAGGACAGATGGGTTATTTGATGATTTGCAAGCCTCAGAAAAAAATCAAAACCCCAAGGTGGAGAGCGGGGCCAAGGACGCGGCAAGCCCGTTGAGTATTTCGGGTTTTATTATTTCGCTGTGTGCAGTATTTGTCATTGATGAACCATTTATTTGTAGCATTTTACTGCTTGCGGCATTTTCGTTATGTACTGCGGGAAAAAGGGATAAATTGCATTTGAAAAAAGGATTAGCTTATGCTGGACAAATGTTATGTTTAGTTGTAATCGTTGTTGCGGTTATTGCAAATAGTGATTCTTCTGAAAGCGACGGTAGTAAACTCGAAGATACAATTGCTACAGTTGCCAGTGAAAAGAGTATAGATGAACCTACAGCAGAAATATCAACAACAGTAGAAGAACAAGTTATTTATGAGAATCACGATGTAATTATTAGAGTAATGGGGTGTGAAGAACTGCCATATGGTTTTTGTGTAGATATATATATCGAAAATAACTCTGATTTAAATCTTGGTTTTAACGCTCACTCATATGCAGTAAATGGAATCATGACTCGGGATAGTATATACGCAATGGACTGCGATGTTGCCGCTGGAAAAAAGGCAAATACAAGCATAGGAATTGATAAATCGTTTCTTGAAGAGTATGATGTTGACCTTATAAAGACAATTGATGTATTTTTTTGGGCCTATGACAATGATGCGATGATTAAAGAATTTGAAACAGAACAAATTACTATTTCAACAAATTATAATGATGGTGTAGTGCAAAGAATTATTGGCGAAGGAAAATATTCAGGTAACAATATTCAGGTAGACTATTTATATAGCTCTGGAAATAGTCATACTTTTTGTTTGACAAACGATACGGATAATTATTTTGATTTTGATGTGTCTAATATTTCTATAAATGATTATACGGTTTCGGATACAGATTTGGATTTGTTTGATGAACAAATATTAAATGGGTGCCAATTAGTATTTGTAATAACGGTAGAGGATGGATTTAAAACGAAAAATAATATAGATGAAGTAGAAAAGATTGATTTTAATTTAGACATAAGGCCGCTAGGGGATTATTTTAATGAGTGGTCTACTAAAACAATAACATACAATTTAAATCAAAATTAACAATTTACCCGCTTACATAGTGTAGGCGGGTATTATTATGGTCAAAATGATATTGTTTCCGGAAATATTTCCCTTAACTTTTTCTGCGAATAGGTATTAATATTGAAAGCAGATAAGAGTATTTTCCTAGAAGGAATCTGTAATTTGATTAAATGTAGTGATAGGACAATCCACAAAGGATTTTATTTTGTCCTCTAGCCATAAATGATATAACTCCCATTTAATGGTTCCTTGTTTCCTCAAAGAGTGCATTTCTGCCCACTGTGATAGGAATGATTTGAGAATTGAATCATCAAATTTTATACATCCTAGCTCATGTAATGAACTCACATTGGGATTGCCTTCTAATTCTAGCGGCAAGCAGGAGCCAATTTCTATATTTAGTTCATGAATTTCACTTATTGTGACCAATAGTTTTATTAGGTCTGCATATGTTTCGGGTGTTTGGTTTGTTCTCTTTTCATCAGATAAGCCACACAACCAATCTAGGGATGTGTTGTATTTTTCACAAATTTTTTTTACTGTTTCCACAGATGGACTTTTAACACCGTTTTCGTATGAAGATATTGTAACTGTTGATATACTTATGGATTCCGCAAACGCTTTTTGGGTTAAATTTAAGCTTGTGCGCAGTTCTTTAAGGCGTATAGAGAATACATCGTTATTCATAAGCTAACCCTCCTTTTATCTATAGGGTAACACAAAATTTAATGCCAATCAACATAAAACACATAATACAAAATAAAGTATTGACACGTTAATTATGGTATGATAGTATAAACCGTGTAAGGGGGTGAATAAATGAAAATCGACAGTGCAAAGCTTGCAGCAGAATTAACCCGCAAGAGAATTACACAAGTAAAGCTGGCGACTTTGGCGGGAGTGTCAAGAGCAACAATTTCCTATATCAAATGCGGAAAGACGTGTTCGAAAGAAGTGGGAAATGCCATTGCCAAGGCGTTAAACATGCCAGTAACAGAACTGCTAGAAAATGAAAAAGAGTAAATACCCAGCCGACCAAAGCAATGTATTTACTCAAAGTGAAACCTATTAAATATAGGAATTCTATGTTCATTATATAGGATTCTGACCCAAAAAGCAAGATTCGGAGGAATTATTTTTGATGAACGAAATAGTAAGAGTACATAACAATGACGTGATTGCCGTTGAATGGAAGGGTGAGAGAGTAGTAACAACGGCACAGTTAGCAGATGTATATGGCTCATCTGAAGCACAAATTAAACAGAATTTTAACAACAATGAGAATCGCTTTGAAGAAGATAAGCATTTCTATTTATTAAAAGGAACAGATTTAAAAGCCTTTAAGAGCTTGGTAGAAAATTTCGACCTAGTTGATAAGCACGCTCCGCAACTATACCTTTGGACAAAACGAGGTGCGAGCCGTCATAGTAAAATGCTTGGAACAGATAAGGCTTGGGAGCAGTTTGACTACTTAGAAGAATCATATTTTAACAAAATGAACATTTTAGAAGGGATTTCTCCTGAACTACAGGCGGCAATAGTTGTAGACAAGCGCGTGACAAAAGTAGAAAATCGCATTGAAAAGCTTGAAAACAATATGACAATCACGCATGAGCAGATTCGGATTCTGACAACACGAATAAATCTAATAATTGTCAAATTATTAGGAGGGGAGGAAGCGAATGCTTACAAGGACAAGAGCCTGCGCGGTAAAGCATATAGTCGAATCAACAGAGATTTTTGTGATTATTTCCGTATCAATGCAAGAGCAAACACGCTAGCTGCCAAGTTTGATGAAGCACTACGATATCTTGATGTGTGGCAACCAGAAACAAATTTGAGAATCCGTATTGAGGATAGCAACGCGCAGATAAATATGGAGGTGGCCTAAATGTACGAAGTAATCAACGAAGAATTGGGTATTAAAGCATGCGGCATTGGAGATTTGACAATGGACCAGGCTGGACATTTTTTCGGACAGTGGGAAGATGGAGTTAAACTAGGCGAACTTACAATGTTTTTTGAACCCCAAACAGATAATTTGGTTTTGAATAAAGACAACAAGAAATACGGCCTTTATTTGGAAATAGCAGAATCATACATGGTTTTATCTGCGGATGGCAGAAGGGAGGCGCGTAAGAACTGCCCACCCGAAGCGAGAATGGCCTTAAATGTGTTAGAAAACTGTTTGAAATCTCGAAGAGTGGAAAAGGAACTATTTAGAGCGACTAATAATACTATTACAAGTAAAGTATCTCGGATGGTGCTAAATGAGGTAATAAAGAGACACGAACCGATATCCGCAGTGTTTATTGCATTTCGCTATGGGGTTATGCAAGGAAAGCGGATGGAGCGAGCTAAAAGAAAAAAATAGAAACAATATTTATAGTAGAACGCAATTTTACGTTGAACTCAAAATTGAGCTTATCAATAGGAACTTACATTTTGTAATACGGTAATTAGAGGGCTTAGAAATAGGCTCTCTTTTTATATATAAAAATAAGAAAGAGGGTGGTATAGCAAATGCTAAAGATTGATGGTATACAGATGCCAGAACCGAAGCTTAACGGCATTACATTTAGTAAAGAAAAGGTTTGGTCTAAGAATACCGGACGAACCACAGATGCAACTATGATAGGCGATATTATTGCCATCAAAACTAAAGCGCAGATTACCTGGGGCATCTTAAGCGGGGAACAAGTTGCAAAGATTGATGAAGCAGTGGAGCGAGCGTTTGTATCTGTTTATTTCAAAGACCCAAGGGTAAATGATTATGTAACCAAAACATTTTATGCAGGCACTCCTACATATCCGGTTTATTCCTACGCAAAAGGATTGCCAGAGTATGTCGGGGTGGCAGTAGACCTCATTCAACAGTAAAGGAGAAATCAGAAATGAAAAACAGCGAAATCACAGCAGCATATATTAATCTAACTCAAATTTTAAACAAAGGCGAAAAGTGGCCGGTAAAGTTCTCTTACGCATTAACCCGAAACATGAAGGCCTTAGAACCACTACATAAAGATTTTGAAGCCGAGCGCGACAAGCTCTTAGACCAATACAATGTCAAAAATAAAAATGATGAGCCAGCATATAAGACAACTAATAAAATCGAAATTGAACTAGAACATCAAATTGCATGGCAAAAAGAATTTCAAGAGCTGCTTGATATCGAAGTGGAATTTTCACCACATCAAATTGTTTTTGATGAGCTACCAGCAGAAATCGAGCCAGACATTTTATATGTGCTGGACTTTATGATTAAAGAGTAAAGGCGGTGGTTTCGTGTACAACGAAGTAAGCCAAGCATATAAAACTAAAATAGCAGAGCCAAGCCGTACCTTCCGTGCTAGGTTAGTCAACGTAAATAATGCCAAGGAAATCATAGATAGTGGATTCCTTGGCATTAAATCTTATTCACAGAGCAACGAGGACACAGAAACGTTGTCACTCGGCGGGACAGTATCGCAATATATTGAAGTGCAAGTATTTAACCCGCCATTCATGGTAACCGGTAAAGAATTTGAATATCAGATAGGTCTACTTCTTAACGATGATACAATCGAATATATCCCGATAGGACGATTTACCGCTGAAAAACCAACAGAAGAAGATGGGCTGGTAACATTTACCGCCTATGACCGATTCGTGAGCAAATTAGGCTATTTATTCAGTTCCACGCTGACATATCCAACAGACGGTAAGAACATTCTAAAAGAGATTCAGACCAAGAGCGGTATCACAATTAATTACAGTTCGCTGCCAGATGGGATAGTCATACCTAAGCGGTCCGTAATATCCGATTCAGATGAGACCGGCGGCACCGCAACCACCTACGAGAATCCTTTTGACGGTTTTACCTACCGAGAAACAATCGGTTATCTAGCCACTATGTATGGCAAATTTGCAACAATTAACCGGCAAGGTGCAGTAGAATTTCGCTGGTACACAGAATCGGGGCATAGGGTAGAAACAAATGAATCCTACGGCGATATTAATTGTGCAGAAACCGAATACCAAGTGAAATACGTGGAATGCACCATTGGCAGTAACAGCGAAAATGTTTTAACAAGTGGCAGTGGAGCAACCGGCATCAGTTGTAACGCGCCGGTGATGAATCAGACTATCTTAAACAGTATCTACAGCAAAGTTGGTGGCATGAAATATTTGCCGACCACCCTATCATACAAAGGCGACCCACGGACGGATTTAGGAGATATAGTTACGGTTGTAAAAAGGGACAGCACGGAAATAAAAGTACCAATTATGTCGTTAAACTTTGACTTTGACGGCGGATTGATAAATGAAGTCGGCAGCTACGGCGACACTGAGGAATCTAGCGAGAGCAGGCAGGCCGGACCTGCCGCAAAGCGTATGGATAGAGTTTACAGCGAGTTGCTATTGGTAAAAGAGGTTGTTGCGACAAAGGCATCTATTGGCTATTTACAAGCCAACTATGCATCAATAACCGAACTAGATGCAGTTAGTGCAAAAATAGACAAGATAACTGCTACAGACATCACAACGGAATACCTAGAATCGCATTACGCAGACTTGGACTTCATAAACGTGGACACTGCAAATATCCGGCAAGGCTTTTTAAACAGCCTCATGGTAGACCAAGGCATTATAGCCGATAGGGTGGTAGCTGGAAAAGTGACGGCAACCGATGTGTTAACCGGTGTTAATATTTACGCAGACGATATTACGGCGGGCACATTATCTGTTGAACGACTGGTGTTCAGAGGGTCAATAAATAGCGTTGTATACGAATTAAACAGTATATCAGGCGCGCTACAATCGGTCAACGTGAACACTCTGAATGGCGAGATAATTACACCACGGAGTATTACAGCAGATAGGATAGTAGCACAGTCGATTACGGCAAATGAAATAAATGTCACGAACCTAATTAGTGATGGGCTAATCGAGGCGAATAAATTGACTGCAAAAAATATAGACGTTAATAATCTCATGGCCCAGAGCATCACTGCATCAGGAACATTGCAGAGTAGTAATTTTGCATATACCAGCGGAAATTATAGTACGGCCGGCATAAAACTAAACATGTCTACTGGTCAGATAATAAGTAAAAGCTTTGCAATTGACAGCATTGGTAACGCTTATTTTGCTGGAAATTTAGTGGCACCAGGTGGAACAATCGCTGGATGGAGCATTAATGCCACGTCTTTGTACCGCTCAAATGCAACTTTCGGAGCCGCGGGAGGAATGTATATCGGTACGAGTGGCATAAGTTGTGGCTCGACTTTTAAAGTAGATAGTGCGGGTGCATTAACAGCAACTAGTGCAACTATAGAAGGAAATATATATGGCTATGATAAAATTTTTATGAAAAATAAAAATATATCTTACAACGGAACCTACCCATCTTATGCGGTGATTAACACATCTATAAGCGGAGTGAGTTTTTGTGGGGTATTAGGGACAAGTGGGGGAAAGGAATTTATTTTTTTTGATTCTGCGAATTATACAACATTAAACGGCTACAAATTATTTCGAACGATAATACGCTCTGATGTGCAGATTGAAGGCGGACTGTATTGCAATAATCCGTTGTCGGCAACCAGTATAGCAACAAGCACTTTAACATGTAATTCAACGGCAATGTTTCGGTCAACTGTAAACTTTGCAGGCAGTAGCAGTTATTATCTTGCTACAAATGGAAATATATATGCGTATGCAATAGTGTCAGAAAATAATGCTGGGTACTATTGTGGAAATACAGCGGGAACAAATATTAGAATCTTGTATATTGGTTCAAACAATAATTGCGCCGTTGGAAACAATGATTTGAGTTATCTCTTGCTATATGGTAAAACATGTAAACTTAGTTCGACCTCAGGTGCAACGGTAACATCTGATGAAAGACTAAAAAACTCGTTTAAAGATTTGACTGATTACGAAGAATTCTTCATGGATTTGGGCACATGTGCCTTTAAATATAATAAAGGCACATCTAATCGTTATCATGTCGGTTTTAGGGCACAGAATGTGTACAAAGCACTGACGGATAATAATTTATCATCAACGGACTTTGCCGGCTATGTAAAAATGTATATCAGTCCAGACGACGAAGATTATCAAGGTTTTACCGATGAACTGGGCTTGATTTACACTGAATTTACGGCGCTTAATACTCACATGATACAAAAAACTATCCACCGGGTAGACAGTCACGATGAACGAATAAAAGAATTAGAGGATAAACTTGATACAGCACAGAAAAGAATAGACGAATTAGAATCAAGAGCCTAGAGCCAAGCAGAAATCTGTCTGGCTCTTTTATGATAAAGAAAAGAGGACAAAATCATATGAACACAGAATTAATCGTAGCACTAATCACCCTAGCTGGCAGTGCATTGGGAACATTTTCGGGAATCGCAGTAAGTTCCCGATTGACGAATTACCGCATTGAGCAACTAGAAAACAAGGTTGACAAGCACAACAGTGTAATCGAACGAACCTTTGAACTCGAAAAACAGACCGAGCTTCAAGAAGAAAAATTAAGGGTCGTAAATCATCGAATTGCGGACTTGGAAAGGGGACAATAGTATGTATAAAAAATGGTTAAAAGCGGCTGGCATTAGAGCTGCCAAAACAATGGCCCAAACAGTAATTGCCACAATTGGAACATCAGCGGTATTGAGTGATGTCAATTGGATAACTGCATTATCAGCAACGGCACTAGCCGGATTATTGTCACTATTAACATCTTTATATGGATTGCCGGAGTTAACCGGAGAAGGAGAGGAACAATCATGAAAACAGAACAGAATAGCTTTATTGAAACTATTGCGGCGGCAGCGCGTAAAAATTACGCTACATACAAAATCCTACCATCCCTAACAATTGCCCAGGCCATCCTTGAAAGTAATTGGGGAAAATCAGCACTTGCACAGCAATGCCACAACTATTTCGGCATGAAGTGGAGCAGTACAGCAACATGTGGCTACAAAGAGTTCCTAACCAAGGAACAGAACAAAGATGGCACATGGATTACGATTATGGCTAAATTCCGCAAGTATGATTCCTTAGAAGATGGTATCAAAGGCTATTACGAGTTTCTACAGTACAAGCGGTACCAGAACTTAAAAGGCGTAACTGATTATAAAGAAGCTTGCCGATTAATCAAAGCGGACGGCTGGGCCACCGCATTAACATATACACCAAGCTTGATTAACTTGATTGAAAAATATAGTCTTACACAATACGACGTTCCGGCTGCAACAGCGAAGCCAACCGCACCAACACCAACCGTCCAAGCCGCGGAAGTTGCACCGGTGCAACCAGAATACAAGGTTGGCCAGACTTATACGCTTCAAGCCGAAATGAAAGTGCGGACTGGAGCCGGAATTGAATTTCGGGCAAAGAATTATGCGGAGTTGACCGAGGACGGCAAAAAGCATGATGTGGACAAGGATGGTTGCCTGGATAAAGGCACGAAGGTGACTTGTAAGGATATTAAAAAGGTTGGCAATGATGTTTGGATAAGGACACCGTCTGGATGGATTGCTGCGGTATACAATGGGAAAACATATATAAAATAAAACAATTGGTCAGTGTGGAGGAATCTGCACTGACCAATTTAGGGTATTCCAATTTATGGAAAAACATATTATAATGAATTTGTGAAGCGTTGGACAAAGAATGCATATGAAAGGGAGGGTGTTATGGATAATATAATTTTTTTAATTTTTTTTGCGGCACTATGTTATGGTGGCTACAGGTTTGTATGCTGGTTGCTTAGTAAGGGATTTGATGCCTTTGATAAAGGCGAAAAGTCTTATAGGAGATTTAAAATAGACATTACGGAGAACGGCAAAAATCGTGGTGAACTGCGAAAAGAAATTATGAATTTCATTATGTGTCATGGTGGTATTGAGCGTGTCCAGATAAATTTTATAAAAGCAAATTCGGAAAACAATTTTAACGGGTATGCTACGGATTTTGTTGTATATGATAAACAGAACAATGCTTTTCGGTACAATTTTAGAGAACATGGATATGATAATGTGCATGCTAACGCTGGGTATGATATTTTTGAGAGAATAAAGGATGAAATAGGATGTTATTGGCATGTCTATTATAGCCAAGGTTACCCTACTGATAGTTCGGTATTAGAGCGTATAACATTGTTTTCAGATGTAGAGTGGGATAAATATTGTAAGCAAAAAGAAAAAGCAAAGCATCCCGAGGTGAATTCGAGTTATAAACAAGTTTAGAATGGGTATCCACTCTAATTGGTGCACCGGTCTTTGAGGGTGAATAGTATGGTGGTTTTGTGAAAATTTACATTATTAATAGAAGAAAGCCAATCAAAATGCATTGTATGTTCTAACATACATCATCAGTGTAGCAATCAAATCAACCTCTTCGACATCGTCGAAAACGATGAACCCGACATTGTCGAACAGATGGAATTTGGGAAAAATGTCAAAAAACTATACGAATTGATTCCTCAGGTGCTGACCGAGCGAGAGCAGGAAATACTGTGCAAACGCTATGGGCTCAGAAATATTCGTTCAGTGACTCAGCGGGAAATCGCCAAGGAATTAAACATATCACGCTCGTATGTCAGTCGAATCGAAAAGAAAGCAATTGAAAAGCTGAAAAAAAGCTTTGTCGAAAATTGAATAAACCCCTTTTAAAAAGATGGAAATTATGTTATGATAATTCCATCTTTTTTATCGTTAACAGCAATCAGCTGAATAATCCCAAATAAATAAAAATAAAAATGAATAAAAGGGAGTGATACGTTGTATAGTATTGTATCAACGGCAATCGTGCGTGGTATCGAAAGTCTGGAAGTAATTGTTGAGGCCGATGTCAGTGACGGAATGCCAATGTTTGAAATGGTCGGTTACTTGGGCGCAGAAGTGCAAGAGGCGCGGGAGCGGGTGCGGACAGCCCTCCGCAATAGCGGCTATTTGCTGCCGGCGAAGCGGATAACCGTAAATCTATCGCCGGCGGACATCCGTAAAACGGGGGCAGGCTTTGATTTACCAATTGCAGTGGCGATTCTGACTGCGCTTGGCATAATTCCCAAGGAGCGGGTAAGACCTTTGCTGGTAATTGGCGAAATCGGTCTAAGTGGCAGAATCCTTCCCGTGTCTGGGGTGTTGCCAATGATTAGTGCCGCTTATGAACGAGGCTTGAAGGGTGCCATTGTGGCAATGGAAAATCTGGCAGAAGCCAGGCTAATCTCAGGAATGGAAGTCTATGGGGTGGAAAATGTTGAGCAGTTAATTAATTTTCTTCAGGGCCAGATGAGCGAGGCGGAGATTGCCCAGATGACGAAGGTGCGAAAGAGTCCATTGCAGCAGCAGGAAGAACTAGAAGCTGCATCAGAAGGCGGCGATTTTGCCGAAATAAACGGTCAAAAATTGCTCAAAAGAGCTTGTGAAGTAGCAGTTTCAGGAATGCATAATTTGCTGATTGTGGGGCCGCCGGGAGCGGGGAAAACAATGGCGGCCAAACGCATCCCGACAATTCTGCCATCGCTGACGAAGACGGAGCAACTGGAAATATCCAAGATTTACAGTGTCAGTGGAATGTTTGAAAAGAAAGCCGGTCTGCTCAAAGAAAGACCCTTTCGCAGTCCGCATCATACCATTACACCACAAGGACTATCAGGTGGTGGCAGCTATCCCAAACCGGGGGAAGTGAGTCTTGCTCATGGTGGTGTACTCTTTTTGGATGAGATGACAGAATTTCAGAAAAAAACGCTCGAGGTATTGCGGCAGCCCTTGGAAGAAAAGCAAGTAAAGCTAGTCAGACAAACAGGAACGTACAGCTATCCAGCCGATTTTTTGCTCGTTGGAGCAATGAATCCCTGTGCCTGTGGTTATTATCCGGATATGCAAAAATGTCGTTGCAGCAGCTCGGCAATTGGACATTATTTAAATAAAATCAGTCAGCCGCTGCTAGACCGAATTGACCTGTGCGTGGAAGCACCACGATTGAAGTATGAAGAGGTGGTAAAACAAAAAATGAATGAGACATCAGCGCAGATACGAGCCCGGGTCGAGCAGGTGCAAAAGATTCAAAGAGAGCGGTTTTTGGGAACGGCAATTCGTTTTAATAGTCAGATTCCACCAGCTCAGATGGAACAGTATTGTCATTTACCGCTGCCGCTTCGGGCATACATGAAAGAAATTTATCAAGAACTGTCACTAACAGCCCGCTCCTACCACAAAATCCTCAAGGTGGCACGGACTATCGCGGATATGGAGGGGCAGGCGCAAATAAATCAAAAGCATTTGACGGAGGCGGTGTGCTACCGCAGTTTGGATAAAAAAATATGGGAGCGATAAAAGATATGGGTGTAATGATGAAATATCAATATTGGCTGGCGTGGCATGCCGAGAAGATTGGTGTCCGCAAAATCAATTGTCTTTTAGAGCAGGGCTATTCGGCGGAACGAATCTATCACATGACCAGCACCAAAATAGAACAAACAGACTGGGATTTCAAATGGGCGAAGGAAATCCTATTACAAAAACAAATTCAGTTGGTGACGCAGGAACAATCGACTTACCCGGAGAAGCTGCGCAGTTTATTAGACCGGCCGTATGGTTTGTTTATCAAGGGGCGGCTACCGGATGAGAATAATAAAAGTGTCGCCATTGTGGGGGCGCGAAGGTGCTCGGAATATGGCCGGGCGGTGGCAGGGAAAATAGGTGAAAAGCTAGCTGATAGTGGCGTGCAGGTGATTAGTGGGCTGGCGCTTGGAATAGATAGCGCCAGCCACTATGGTGCACTCGGCAAAAATAGTGAAAAGTCCATATCGCATGCACACAGTCGAAACAGCTATGCGGTTTTGGGCTGTGGCGTTGATATTTGCTACCCGCCGAGTAATCAGGCGCTCTATGAAAAAATAGCGCTAAGCGGTGGCTTGATTTCAGAATATCCACCAGAAACCGCACCGTTGCCGCACCGCTTTCCGATGCGTAACCGAATCATCAGCGGACTCAGTGATATTGTCGTGGTAGTTGAGGCCAAAGAAAAGAGCGGCTCCTTAATTACCGCAGACTGTGCCTTGGAGCAAGGACGTGAGATATATGCAGTGCCCGGGCGGATTAGCGACCCCTTAAATGCCGGATGTAACCGCTTGATAGAACAGGGAGCCGGAATAATTATTTCGGTGGAAGACTTTCTGAAAGATATGCAAATTTTACATACATCAAAAACGGGTCAAATAAACTTTTCGAAAAAATCACTTGAAAAAGAAGAATTGTTGGTGTATGCTTTATTGGATTTACAGCCGAAGAATATCAGTGAAATCATAAATGAACTTGAATGGGATATTTCGAAGACATTAAAAATACTCTCAGGCTTGCAGCAACAGGGGTTAATACAAGAAGTATTTAAAAACTACTACATACGGACATTAAGTTGACGTAATGATAATAAAAAGGAGCAGGGTTATGGCTAAATACCTAGTAATCGTGGAATCACCCGCAAAAGTAAAGACAATCAAAAAGTTTTTGGGTAAGAATTATGAAGTTACCGCTTCCAATGGTCATGTGCGCGATTTGCCAAAGAGTACCTTGGGAATTGACGTAGAGAATGGCTTTGAACCGAAATACATTACCATCCGTGGCAAAGGTGATGTGTTAGCGAAGCTACGTAAAGAAGTGAAAAAAGCGGAAAAAATATATCTCGCGACTGACCCTGACCGTGAAGGTGAGGCGATTTCCTGGCACTTGTCACATGCCCTTAATTTAGAGAATAAAAAAGTTTGCCGGATTAGCTTTAACGAGATTACCCAGAATGCCGTCAAAACATCCTTAAAGCAAGCGCGAGACATCGATATGGATTTGGTCAATGCGCAGCAGGCTAGAAGAATGTTAGACCGAATGGTAGGATACCGAATTAGTCCGGTGCTTTGGGCAAAAGTAAAACGTGGTTTAAGTGCCGGCCGGGTACAGTCAGTAGCCCTGCGGATTATTTGTGACCGCGAAAATGAGATAAATGCATTTATACCAGAAGAATATTGGACGCTAGATGCTCAGTTTGAAGTGGCTGGCGAGAAAAAGCCATTGACAGCAAAATTCTATGGTACCGAAAAAGAAAAAATAGCGATTTCCTCGAAGGAGCAGATGGACCAGATTCTACAGGCCTTAAAAGGCGCAAAGTATCAGGTGGCGGATGTAAAAAAAGGCGAGCGGATCAAAAAGGCACCACAGCCATTTATTACGAGTACCTTACAGCAGGAAGCCTCCAAAGTATTAAACTATTCCACCCAAAAGACGATGCGTTTAGCGCAGCAGTTATACGAAGGAATCGACCTAAAGGGTGCCGGTACTGTCGGCTTGATTACGTATCTGAGAACAGACTCGGTGCGTATTTCAGAAGAAGCAGATCAGGTGGCGCGAGCATATATCGCTGAAAAATATGGAGAAGCATATGTTGGTGAGCCCATTGTAACCAAGAAAAACAACGCCAAAATTCAGGATGCCCATGAAGCAATTCGGCCGTCAGATATTACCAGAACACCAGCGGCAGTCAAAGAATCACTATCGCGGGACCAGTTCCGTCTGTATCAGTTAATCTGGAACCGCTTTGCAGCGAGTCGCATGAGTCCGGCAAAATATGAGACGACATCCGTAAAAATTGGTGGTGGAGACTATCTATTTACCGTAGCTACTTCCAAAGTTGCGTTTGAAGGATTTTTGTCGGTCTATACAGCAGATGATGAAGAGAAAACCCAGAACAATGTAATGCTGAAATCACTGGATAAAGATTCTAAATTGGCACTCATGGAGTTTGATGAAAAACAGCATTTTACCCAGCCGCCGGCTCATTATAACGAAGCTTCGCTGGTAAAGGCTCTGGAGGAACTGGGAATTGGTCGTCCAAGTACCTATTCGCCAACCATCACAACGATTTTGGCGCGCCGTTATATTGTCAAAGAAAACAAAAATTTATACGTAACCGAGTTGGGTGAGGCCGTGAATGCAATCATGATGGAGGCATTTCCAAGCATTGTCGATGAACATTTTACGGCAAATCTGGAATCCTTACTAGATAAAGTTGAAGAAGGCGACATCAGTTGGAAAGCAGTTGTTAGCAACTTCTATCCCGATTTAGATGAAGCTGTTATTGCCGCTGAAAAAGAGCTGGAAAAGATTAACATTGCCGATGAAGTGACCGATGTATTATGTGAGGCATGTGGCCGAAACATGGTGGTGAAATATGGTCCGCATGGAAAATTTTTGGCTTGCCCGGGCTTCCCGGATTGCCGAAACACCAAGCCATATTTAGAAAAAATTGGCATCGCATGTCCAAAATGTGGCAAAGAAGTTGTTCTTAAGAAGACCAAAAAAGGCCGAAAATATTACGGCTGTGAAAATAATCCAGAATGTGAATTTATGTCATGGGCAAAACCATCTGATAAAAAATGTCCGAAATGTCAGGGATATATGGTCGAAAAAGGGAATAAACTAGCATGTGCAGAAGAACAATGTGGATATGTTGAGGAAAAGAAGAAAGAAAAATGAAAAAAATTGCAAAATTGCACATCTGTTCTTGAATTATCAGAATAAACATGTTAGAATAAGAGACAATTAAGAATTTTTGAGAAAAGGGAAAAATAGAGGTGGGGTAAATGAGTGTCCAATTATTGGATAAGACTAGAAAGATCAATAAGCTCTTGCACAACAATAATTCTGTTAAAGTAGTATTTAACGATATTTGTGAAGTGATGACAGAGATTCTGGATTCAAATGTATTGGTCATCAGTAAAAAGGGAAAAGTGCTTGGAACCAGTCAGAGCTCAGTGGTAGATGAGATTCAAGAATTAATTGCAGATTCAGTCGGTGGTTTTATTGATCCAATGCTGAATGAACGTCTGCTGAGTATTCTATCAACAAAAGAGAATGTCAATCTTGAGACGCTGGGTTTTGTCGATAACATTAAAAGGTACTGTGCAATCATAACACCGATTGATATTGCTGGTGAGCGGTTAGGAACACTGTTTGTATACCGTGATGACCGTCCATATGATATTGATGATATTATTTTAAGTGAATATGGGACAACTGTAGTTGGTTTGGAAATGATGCGTTCGGTAAATGAAGAAAATGCAGAAGAGACCAGAAAAGTACAAATTGTCCGTTCAGCCATCAGCACATTGTCATTTTCGGAATTAGAAGCTATCACCCATATCTTTGATGAACTTGATGGCAGCGAGGGAATCCTCGTCGCAAGTAAAATAGCTGACCGTGTCGGCATCACCCGTTCGGTGATTGTCAATGCACTTCGCAAGTTCGAGAGTGCGGGAGTTATTGAATCAAGGTCTTCAGGAATGAAGGGTACATATATCAAGGTGATTAATGATGTCGTGTTTGATGAATTGAAAAAATTAAAAAAGCAACAGAGTTATTCTTAAAAATTAATAAGAACAAATGGATTTGGTCTGATTAAAGGGATTTATAGCATGCTATAAGTTCCTTTTATTTTTTGAAATAGGAAAAAAAATGAAATTTGTATATATATGTGGAAAAAAAGGAAAAAAACGCATATCTTGTGCACCAAAACGTAAAAAAACACAATATCATGTAAAAAATGCAAAAACCCCCTTGAAATTTTAGCAATATTATTTATAATAAAATAAGATGTGATACGTGGGGAAAGTATTTGACAAATGGAAGGAGCTACCTATGATTGGTTCAAACGCATTTGATTATATCAATGTATTAAATAAAGCGGCAGATGCCAGTTGGTTAAGAGAAACAGCCATAACTAACAATCTTGCCAATGTTGATACTCCGGGGTACAAGCGTAAGGATGTAGATTTTGAGAGCGTCTTGAAGCGTGAGCTGGGAAATTCCAAATATTTATCCTTGGATGGGAAAGTCAGTGATTTGCATTTAAATCATTTGAATGTAGACACTTATGTTGATTCCGCTAATTTCTCGTATCGTTTAGACGAAAATAATGTTGATGTTGATGTCGAAGAAGTGGAATTGGCATCGGAGCAGATTCGTTACCAAGGACTGACAAGCAGTTTGACTCAGGAAATTGCACGCTTCAAATCAGTGATAAAATAATTCACCATAATCAGAAGGAGGGATATTCATGGCACTATTTCAGGCATTTAATATCAGCGCATCAGGAATGACCGCACAGCGTTTCCGAACGGATGTAATCGCTGAAAATGTTGCAAATGTTAATACAACACGGACGGAGGATGGCACCCCATACCGCCGCAAAATTGTTACATTTCAGGAACGTGATGCAACATCATTTAGCCAGATGCTAGAGCACACAAGAGAATATAATCTGGGTAATGGTGTAAAAGTATCCAATGTATCAGAGGATTACGAGACGGATTTTATTATGGAGTATGACCCGGCGAATCCAGATGCCGATGAAAATGGCTATGTATCTTATCCCAATGTCAATATTGTAACCGAGATGACGAACTTGATTGATGCCAGCCGGGCTTATGAAGCCAATGCAACGGCATTTGATGCAACAAAGAGTATGGCTCAGGCCGGATTACAGATTGGAAAGTAATAAAAATAATAAAAATAATTCAGAACAATTTGCGAGGGTATAAAAAATGGATGTTTCAACATTAAGCAAGCTCTCTTCGAGTGCCTTGGAAATAGCACAAAAGAATAATCAGACCACCACCAATACAAATGACAGTTTCGGTTCGGTGTTTTCGCAGGCGTTAAATCTCGTAAGCGAGACAAACGACTTCCAAAACAGTGCCGAGTCAGCAGAGATACAATTTGCCTTAGGTGAATCGACTAGCACACATGATCTTTTGGTGGCACAGGAAAAAGCAAATATTGCCTTACAGTTTACGGTAGCAGTAAGGGACAAAGTATTAGAAGCCTATAAAGAAATTATGAATATGCAAATCTAATAGATAGGGTGTAGAAAATGCCAGAGAGAATACAAGAAATATTGAACCGCGTAATTGCGTGGTGGAAAAAATTTAATACAAAGCAGAAGACCCTGATGATTAGTATTACGGCTGCAGTAATCATGGCGCTGGTGATATTGGTTTATGTAATGTCGCAGCCAACGATGGTGACAGTTAGTACCTGTGAAGATGCAACTCAGGCGGCGAAGGTTAAGGATTTGCTAGATGGTGATGGCGTTTATCTGGAACAGTCAAACAATGGAATGGTCTTTTCGGTAAAGCAGGAGGATGAGGCAAGAGCTAGAATTTTGCTTGGTTCAAATGATATTCCAACGCAAGGCTATAGTATTGATGATGTGACCAGTGGCGGCTTTAGCGTGACCGAAGCCGATAAGGATAAACGTTATCAGGTCTACTTAGAAGATAAAATGACACGTATGCTAGAGGGATTAGATCCGGTTGAAACTGCTACGGTAAAGCTATATATACCAGCCGATGAGGGAACGATGGTTTCTCGGCAAGAGGATACATATGCATGGGTTACACTGTTTCTGAAGTCGGAAATGGATGAGGATTGGGCCGCAGGAGTTGCGCTTGCAATCGCTAACTCAGTCGGAAATAAGACCGCAGATAGTATTACCATTATCAATGGAGAAGGTTATACACTGTATTCCGGTGGTGATTCCTCCTCGATGACGGGAACTGCTAATTCACAGCTTTCTTATCAGACGAAGGCCGAGAACAAGATGAAAAGTTCCATCAAAGATGTTTTGCTTGGAACGAATGTCTATAACAATGTGGCGGTAGGCTTACATCTGGAACTTGATTTTAGTACCGTCAAGGAAACGGACCGTCATGTTTATACGGATGAAGGCAGAGATCAAGGACTGTTGTCGCAGGAAAGTTATTTTGAATCAGATGCGCAAGGTGGAGCAGCAGGAACACCAGGTACCGATTCGAATGATGATGATGTTACATATGTGTTGCAGGATGGTACCATCACTTCACAGAATACCGTTGATTACACCAAAGTATATGATCCAAGTGTAACCATAACTGAGACCGAAAAGGCAGTTGGCACAATGGACCGAGAGAATTCTACGATTGCGGTCGTAGCAAATAATTATGTATATTACAATGAGGATGCTTTGCGGGCGGATGGAACCTTAGACGAGATGACCTTTGAGCAGTTTAAGGCGCAGAATAATGAGCGGACACGAGCAGAAGTTGACCCGGATTTTCTGGCAATCGTGTCAAAGGCGACCAGTGTTCCAGAAGAGAATATTGAAATTACAGCTTATAATATACCATTTTTTGAATATTCTGCTTCAAATGGCAGAAGCGTCAGCGATTACCTACAGATTGCATTGGCGGTACTGATTCTGGGAATGCTTGGATACGTTGTATTCCGCAGTACCAGAAAAGAAGAGTCGGCAGAGTTAGAACCGGAGCTTTCAGTGGAAGCATTGCTTGAAACAACGAGAGAAGCGGTTCAAGAGGACATAGACGACATTGGCTTTAATGAGAAGTCGGAAGTGCGAGTGATGATAGAAAAATTTGTAGATGATAATCCGGAGGCGGTTGCGGCACTACTGCGTAATTGGCTGAATGAGGAGTGGAATTAGGCGATATGGTTAACGCAGAAGAGTATACAGGGATACAAAAGGCAGCGATTTTATTAATCGCGTTGGGACCGGAAAAGTCGGCGAGTATATTTAAACATTTAAAAGACGAAGAAATAGAAGAGCTGACCCTGGAGATTGCCAATACCAGAAGTGTTTCTCCGCAGGCGAAGGAAGATGTTCTGAATGAATTTTATCAGGTTTGTCTGGCTCAGCAGTATATTGCTGAGGGCGGTATCGGATATGCCAAAGAGCTGCTTGATAAGGCCCTTGGTTCCGAAAAGGCCCAGGAGGTTATCTCCAAGCTGACGGCATCCTTGCAGGTGCGGCCATTTGAATTTGTTCGAAAGAATGATCCGACGCAGGTGCTGAACTTTATTCAAGATGAGCATCCGCAGACAATCGCGATGATATTATCCTATTTGTCAGCAAGTCAGGCGGCAATGATATTGGGTGCATTAACACCGGAAAAGCAGGCTGATGTTGCAAAGCGAATTGCGACAATGGACCGCACTTCACCAGACGTAATCAAAGAGGTAGAGCGAGTGTTAGAACGAAAACTATCTTCACTGATGAACCAGGATTACACGATTGTGGGTGGTGTCGATGCAATCGTTGAGATTTTAAACACTGTTGACCGTGGAACCGAGCGTCATATTTTAGAGTCGTTAGAAATCGAAGAGCCAGAATTGGCGGATGAAATCCGTAAGAAGATGTTTGTCTTCGAAGATATTCTGTTGCTTGATGATCGGGCAATTCAGCGAGTCTTGCGTGATGTTGATAACAATGATTTGGGAATTGCCTTAAAAGGAGCCAACGAAGAGGTTCAAAATGTTATTTTCAAGAACTTGTCCAAACGTCTAGCCGCGATGATTAAGGAAGACATGGAATTTATGGGACCAGTTCGAATGAAGGATGTAGAGGAAGCCCAGCAAAAGATTGTTGGTGTTATCCGTAAGTTAGAGGAATCCGCAGAAATCGTAATTTCACGAGGCGGAGGTGACGAGATAATTGTCTAATTTATATAAGCAGCGCTATGTGATAAGTGAAACCGCCAATGCCCGCGTAATCAATTCCAACGAAATGGTAGAGCAGCGGTTGCAAGAGTTAAAAAAGGATGTGAGCTTTATTCCGGCGGGAGTGAGTGGCGAAGGATTTACCGAAGGGCTTGTAGCCGAGACGGTAGAAATAGAGCCGGAACCGGAGATTGATTATGTCGCAGTGGCCAAGGCTGAAGCTGAAACCATGCTCGAGCAAGCGAAGCGGGAAGCGGAACAGATGTTGCAGGAAGCTCGGACGCAGGCAGTCGAAATCCGCGAGCAGGCGGCCGAGGTGGGCAAGCAGGAGGGTTTCGAGTCAGGCAGTGCATTGGCCAGAGAAGAGGTTGACCAGCGCATCAAAGAACTGGATGTCAAGGAAAAAGAACTGGATAGTTATTACCAAAGGCAGTTAGAAGAACTTGAGCCACAGTTGTTAGATGCGATATTACAAGTGGTAGAAAAAGTGTTTCACATACAGTTTGATGATAAAAAAGATATTCTGTTGTATCTGATTACCAAGACGATTCATGGCGTGGAGGGCTGTAAACAGTTTCAAATCCGCGTCGGACAGGATAATTATCAATTTTTAGTAGCACATAAAGAAGATTTGATGAGCCGTATCGGCGCCGACATGTCGTTGGAGATCATTACTGACAACAGCGTGCGGGAAAATCAATGTATGATAGAAACGGACGTAGGTGTTTTTGGATGTGACCTAGGGGCACAGCTGGAGAATCTAATAAAAGATTTGCGCTCCTTATGTTCTTGAGGAAAAAGCAGTGGCATATAATTTTGAGAAATATTTACAATTAGCGGAAAAAGATTTTTGCACCAGATTAGGTAAGGTGGTAAAAGTCGTTGGACTAACGATTGAATCGGTCGGACCAGATGCAAAATTAAATGATTTGTGTAAGATTATTCTTGATCGCAGCAAAGACGAATATGTAATGGCAGAAGTGGTGGGTTTTCGTGAAAAACGCTTACTTTTGATGCCTTTTGATAGTGTGGAAGGAATAGGAGTGGGATGTATCGTCGAAAGTACGGGACATCCTTTATCCGTTTTAGTAGGGGATGAAGTGCTGGGGCATACCTTAGACGGAATTGGACGGCCAACCGATGTGGAGTCCCTTGACTTGCATTATCAATATCCGGTTGAGGCAATGCCCCCGGACCCAATGGAACGTGAAATTATCAGTAAGGTGCTGCCACTTGGAGTCAAGGCGGTAGATGGCCTGATTACCGTTGGAAAGGGACAGCGTATCGGTATCTTCGCTGGTTCGGGAGTAGGAAAGAGTACGCTGCTGGGAATGTTTGCCCGTAATACCAAGGCGGATGTTAATGTAATTGCCCTAATTGGCGAGCGAGG
Organism: Lachnospiraceae bacterium; assembly: GCA_031555935.1. Taxonomy (GTDB): domain Bacteria; phylum Bacillota; class Clostridia; order Lachnospirales; family Lachnospiraceae; genus Roseburia_C. Next base: position 100,057 of record JAVBTX010000022.1, read on the forward strand.
CAGGGAAGTACGCGAATTTATTGAAAATGATATGGGTGAAGAAGGAATGAAGCGTTCTGTGGTTATTGTCGCAACCTCAGATAAACCAGCTTTGATTCGAAATAAGGCCGCTAAGACAGCGACAGCGATTGCGGAGTATTTTAGAGACCAGGGCAAAGACGTTTTGTTGATGATGGACTCGCTGACCCGTTTCTCGATGGCACAACGGGAAATCGGTCTGGCATCGGGGGAACCGCCGGTAACGAGAGGTTATCCGCCGAGTGTATATGCAGAAATGCCGCGTCTCTTAGAGCGAGCTGGGAACTCCGCACATGGTTCTATTACCGGGTTATATACCGTTCTTGTCGATGGTGATGACTTTAATGAGCCGATTACCGATACCGCCCGAAGTATTTTAGATGGACATATTATGCTGTCGCGAAAGCTGGGGCATAAGAACCATTATCCGGCGATTGATGTATTACAGAGTATTTCCCGTGTTATGAGTGCAATCGCAACCAAGGAGCACAAGGGCGTGTCGGGGCAGCTTAAAAATGTTCTGGCGACCTATCAGGAAGCGGAAGACTTAATCAATATCGGTGCTTACAAGAGTGGCTCAAATAAAGACATTGATTATGCGGTGCAAAAAATAGATGCGGTCAATCAGTTTTTACGTCAGGGCACGCATGATAAATATACATTTGAAGAAATTATCGAACAGTTGAATGGATTGTTTGTGGATTAAGGGTGAGAACAGATGGCAAAATTTATCTACCGGATGCAAAATATTCTGGAAGTCAAGCTTAAGCTGGAAAGTCAGGCGAAAATTGCATATGGGCAGGCCAATGCCAAACTGTTAGAGGAACAGCAGAAGCTGCAAGACATTCTGGTGAAAAAAGCAGGCTATGACAAGAAAGCAAAAGAATTGGTTAGCGGTGTTATTAAGGTTCGTGATATCCAAGAAAATAAGCGGGCAATTGATGCAATGAAAAATATTATGCGCCAGCAGATGTTACAAGTGCAGATGGCAGAAAAAAATGTTGAACTGGCGAGACAGAAATTAAATGTAATCATGATGGAACGAAAGACACACGAAAAGCTTCGCGAAAAGGCATTCGAAGAATTTAAACAAGAGATTGCTTATGAGGAAAACAAAGCGGTAGATGAACTGGTAAGTTATACCTATCGTCGTGATGAAGTCGAATAATCAGGCAAAGCTTTGGAGAAATGGAGATTGAAATGGCAGACGAACAAAGTAAAATAGACAAAAAAGCCGAAAAGGCCCGTAAACGAGAAGCGAAAAAAATGCAGAAGATGCAAAAAAACGGGAAGCTGGATACGGACATATTGGAAGAGGAGGAAGAAGGCGGAAAGCTTGCAGTCTTTTTTGTGACAGTTGTGATTCTAGTCATCTGGCTGGCGATTCTGGTTCTGCTAATTAAGTGGGATGTTGGTGGTTTTGGCTCAACTGTAATGACACCAATTCTAAAAAATGTTCCATATGTGAATAAAATTCTTCCGGAATCGGATGAAATTATTTCGACCGAGACAGAGCTGCCATACAAGACCTTAGGTGAAGCGGTGGCTTATATCAAAGAGTTGGAATTAGAGCTGGAGGTTGCCCAAAAGAGTAGCAATGATAGCAGTGCCTATAGTGCACAGCTCGAGGAACAGCTAAAAAAACTAAAAGAATACGAGGCGAATGAGGCGGAATTTGAAGCAATCAAAGAAAAGTTTTATAAAGAGGTTGTTTTTTCTGACTCAGCGCCCGATATAAGTGTATATAGAGAGTATTATGAGAGTATTGACCCGGCCAACGCCGAAATCTTATATAAACAAGTGGTGGCGCAGGAGCAGATAGATGCTGAGATGGAAGACTTTGTCAGCACCTATTCGAAGATGAAGCCAAAAGAGGCGGCAGCAATCTTTGATACAATGACAAGTGAATTGGATTTGGTGGCGGAAATATTAGAAAATTTGAGCGCCCAGGCAAGAGGAGATATTCTTGGGAAAATGAATACGGAGACCGCAGCAAAGGTAATCAATATCATGAATCCCTCAGAATAGATAAGCAGTACCAAAAACAAAGAGAAAGGAGGAAAGCGAGTGACAAATTCAAAAATTTCCGAACTGACGACAAGCGTTGGTATGGAAATAAAAGCAAAGGGAAGTTTGGATACAAAAAAATCAGAAGAAGCCGGTGGTATATTTGCGGCACTGATGAATCAAAGTGGAAACAATCTGGCTAGTAACCAAACGAATTCCCAAAGCCAGAAGGCGAATGACATTGCTGGCGTAGAGCCAAAAGCAAAGGCCGCTGATTATTGGCAAAAAGAGCCAACCAGAGAAGCGGAACGCATCAAGCCAACCGAAGCAAAGGAAACAGTTTCGTCGGAAGATATGAGTGCAAAGGCAGATGAGGTTGGTGAAGAAATTAAGGACATCATTGAAGATGAATTAGGCGTCACCGAAGAAGAGTTGACCGAGGTGGTTGACGAATTGGGAATGACAATGCTGGATTTACTGATACCTTCTAATTTAACTGAGGTTGTAGCAGAATTGACCGGTAGTGAGGATGTCAGCAGTCTGCTGCTAAGTGATGAATTTACAGATGTGATGCAGGCAATGACGGATGTAAAACAAGATTTGGCAGATGCACTAGGAATTACCGTGGAAGAAATGCAGGCCATTGTGGAAGAAATGAACTTGCAGGCGGAGGGTACATTAGAATCAGCAGGCATGACGGTTGAAACAGATGGATTACTCGAGACAACAGAGCTGCCGAGCGAGGCGGAAGCAGCAGTTGAGGTACCAGAAGCAGATGAAGAATTGAATTTCAAAACGGCATCAAAAGAAGAGGTAGCCGCACCAAAAGCAGAAGCTACCGAACGTCAGACGATTCGCCAGACAAATACGCAGGAGGATTCTGGGCAGTCCGCAAATGGTGAAAATGAAGATTTGGATTTTCAAAATGAGCAGCAAACACCTACGAATGAAAAAACCGAGAGTAATACCATTTTTGCTGAAACCAATCTACATCAGAATATGTCAAATCAGCCAATTGCAGAAGCAAATATGCAGCCAGAGGTTCAGGCATACCGACCAGTAATAAACGTAGCAGATATCATTAACCAGATATCAGAATATACCAAATTATCAGTAACACCGGAGACAACCTCATTAGAGATGCAGCTTAATCCAGCAAATTTGGGAAAAGTCTATTTGCAGATTTCGACAACGAAGGATGGCAATGTTTCGGCAACACTGACCACTCAAAATGAAGTGGTAAGGGAAGCCTTAGAAGCACAAGCGGCCGAACTGAGACAGAATCTAAACCAGCAAGGGGTCAAGGTAACCTCGATCGAAGTAACCGTTTCAACTCATGAATTTGAGCGGAATTTGGAACAGAATGCAGAAGGCGAAAAACAGCAGGCCGAGCAGCGAGGGAGCGAACAGCGAAGTCGTAGAAGTCTGAATTTAAACAGTTTAGATGAGCTCTCAGGTTTGATGAGCGAAGAAGAAATGCTAGCCGCCAAAATCATGCAGGATAATGGTAACACAATGGATGTTATTGCATAAGGAAAGGAGTAATTATGGCATTAGTACAGGCAATTGAAAATGGTAAGTTAGTAGACACCAGTGCAAGCGCAACATCGCTATCTTCAGCATCAAAAAAATCAGATACCAGTGGATTGGATAAAGACGCATTTTTGCAGTTATTGGTAGCACAGATGAAATATCAGGACCCGCTAGAGCCAACGGATAATACAGAATACATATCCCAGTTAGCGACATTCTCACAATTAGAGGAAACCCAGAATTTAAGTAATACCATGAAGCAGGCACAAGCCAATGATTTGGTTGGAAAACAGGTAATTTTAAAAGTAACATCAACCGTTACCGGTGAAAGCACCTACATTAGTGGTCAGGTTGATTATGTGATTCATGAAGGGAATAAGACATATCTTTCCGTCAATGATAGTTTGTATTCTATCGATGATTTGGATACGGTAGCAGACAGTGCTTATATGGAAGCAGTTACCTTGGCGAAGACCTTGGCAACAGCGATTGGCAAACTGCCAACAAAGGGCCAATTGACCTTAAGTGATGAGGCGAAGCTAACCGCAGCGAGAGAAGCATATGATTCATTAACCTCTTATCAGAAACAATTTATTGATAAGACTTATATTGAAGCATTAGAAGCATTAGAAGAACGTATGACGGAACTTAAGAAAGCAGCAGCGGGAACGACAGAACCAACAGAACCAACAGAACCAACCGACCCGACCGACCCACCCACAGACACGGAATAGTTAATGGAGATGAGCGTATGAACAAGATAGCAAACCAGTTCGCGTCCATTGAACAGATAACTGACCAATATTTAAAAAAAGGTGTTAATCAGACCCAGTCATCGTCCGATATATCATTTGAACAGATTTTAAAACAAAAAACGGATTCGACGCAGAGTCTGAAATTTTCCAAGCATGCATCGATGCGGTTGGAAAGCAGAAATATCCAGTTATCCAATGAACAAAGTGAACGATTGGAATCAGGAGTATCACAAGCGAGTGAAAAAGGAATTCGAGAATCGCTTGTCGTAGTAGATTCACTGGCATTTATCGTCAATGTCCCAAACCGGACAGTCGTAACGGCAATCGACCAGAATGAATCGCAAAATAACATATTTACCAATATTGATGGCGCTGTAATAGCATAGCTGGACCTTAATGGGAGCTATTATCTTTGACTGACAGATAAGATAGGCAGCGCGAAAGTAGGAGGTCATTTCATTATGATGAGATCAATGTACTCTGCTGTGTCAGGTCTTAAGACACATCAGACAAAAATGGATGTTATCGGTAATAATATTGCAAACGTAAATACGGTTGCCTTTAAATCATCCTCAGTAACATTTAACGAAATTATGTATCAGACCCTGTCGAGTGCATCCGGAGCGAATGCAAATACCGGAATGGGTGGTGTGAACGCGAAACAGATTGGTCTTGGTTCGTCGATGGGTTCCACAGCCGTCAGCGTTACCTCTGCCGGTGCAGCACAGTCGACGGGTAATCCATTTGATATCCGCATCTCAGATTCAGGTTCATCCAGTAGTTTCTTTGTTGTAAGTAATGGTTCGCAGAATTTGTTTACCAGATCTGGTTCGTTTTATATTGATGGCGGCGGTAACCTCTGCATGACTTCAACAGGATATACGTTGATGGGCTGGCAGGTTGACCCAACCACTGGTGGGATTAAAAAGGATACCGTATCAGCACTTCGGATAATGCAGGAGAAGAACTTGACAAGTGCACCGGAAGCAACAACCGAGGGTATTTGTGCCGGCGTTCTCGATATGAACAGCAAGGATGTCACCAGTGACAGCGGATATGCGATGAATTTGAATTTCTATGATGCCTTGGGATATTCCTATACAGCAAAATTTGCAGTAAAAGCAGTTGATATCAAAGCTGGTACCTATACGGTGGAATTGTCAGCAATATATGATTCGAGAGACAATAATATTCTGGCAGAATATTTAGCGCAGGGAAATAGTGTCGCTTCCTTGTTTGGCTCAGCGGACGGCAATACACCGCAGACTTACGATACTTTGAATCCAGAGTGGAGCATGGGTGATACGGTGATGTCTGGTGGTAATCGATATCAGGGTTTTACCAATGGTTCCGATACATACTATATTAACCTTAATAGTACCGATGGCAAGATATACAAACAATCGGCACCGGGAGTATTTGCCGAGACAACAGAAGTTAATATTTCTGATATTTATAGTGGGTTGCAGATGGGTGCTCCAATTAGCAGTATCGTTGATAGTACCAATCCACCAACTATTAGCGCAACACCGATTAATTCAGTTTTGCAGTTTGATAAGGATAAGGGTACCTTTGTCTCAATTGGTGGCAATACCAATGGTTTTTCTTCCTTAAATATGAAGGCGTTGGATGACAAATTTGAGAATATCAGAGTCGATTTTTCGCAGAGCTTAAACTATAACAATGGTGGAACTTCTACTATGGGTATGGATAAGGGTGCGAAGGATGGTGTAACTGGACTGGGCAAAAAATTAGGCGCCTTGACCGGATTGTCAGTTGATACCAGCGGTAGAATCTATGGTTCCTATGATAATGGTAATACTGTTTTACTTGGTCAGATTGCCGTTGCACAGTTTGCCAATGCGGCAGGTTTGGAGAAAATCGGTGAAAACTGCTATACAACAACCTTGAACTCCGGTGAGTTCGATGGTATCGGTGTGGAGATTACGGCCGATGGAAGTAAAATGTCAACTGGTGAACTTGAGATGTCAAACGTCGATTTGTCTGCGGAATTCACCGAAATGATAACCACCCAGCGTGGCTTCCAGGCGAACTCAAGAGTTATTACAACCTCCGATACATTATTGGAAGAACTAATAAATCTGAAGCGTTAATCGCATGAAAATGAATAGTAAATAATAGATGTTGGGGGACTGCGTTTGGCAGTTCCCCACATGTGGTATAAAGTGGCAAATAAGGGAAAAACAAAAATATTGTAAAAAAAGTAGACAATTCCCCTAAAATTTAGTAATATGGTATAAATGAGTGAAAGTATGTGAAATACATCAGACGGTAGGTGAAAAGTTTTGGATATAGCATCTTTGGCGGGTACAATACTCGGATTTGTAGCAGTTTTATATGGTATTATATCGAGTGCCGGTGTTGCGGCAATTGGAGAAAGCTTCATAGATATTCCTTCTATAATTATTACAATTGGCGGCTCATTAACAGGGCTGTTAGCCAGTTATTCGATAAAGGATTTCCTGGAAGGATTTAAGGCGTTTACCTTGATTTTTAAACAAGATAAATCAGACCCGGGAGAAGTAATTGGCAATATTATTAATCTTTCAAACATCGCTCGAAAAGAAGGACTGCTGGCATTAGAAGAAGCTGCAAATGGGATTGAAGATGAATTTTTGAAAAAGGGCGTTATGTTAGTTGTTGATGGTACCGACCCTGAGCTTGTCAGAGGTATTTTGGAGACGGATTTGTCATGTATTGAAGGGCGTCATAAGAAAGTCATCGGTTTCTGGGATAAATGGGCCGAACTTGGACCGGCGTGGGGGATGATTGGTACGCTGATTGGACTAGTTCTCATGCTTAAGAAACTAGACGACCCATCCTCAATTGGGCCGCAGATGGCGGTAGCGCTTATTACAACGCTTTATGGTTCGCTGATTGCAAACTGGTTGTGTTCACCTACTTCAGCCAAACTAAGTTATAACAATGACAATGAAATTATGATGAAGGAAGTAACTGTGGAAGGACTTTTGTCAATTCAGGCAGGAGAAAATCCACGTGTCATAGAAGAAAAACTGAAGTCATTCTTATCGCCAACAGCGCGTGCAAGCATGAATGGAGATGATGGCGGAGGTGAAGAATAGTGGCAAGGCAAAAAAAGGAAGATCCACCAAAGCCAGGGGCACCTGGATGGATGGCGACCTTTAGTGATTTGATGAACCTGCTTCTTTGTTTCTTCGTACTACTGTTTGCGTTTTCTAGTGTGGATGCAGATAAATTTGATATGGTAGTTGCATCACTGCAAGCGCAGTTTAGTGTACTTTCAGGTGGTGGCTCGTCCATTGGCGAGGGGAATCTGATATCCTCTGGTGTCAGCCAGTTGGAGTATCTTGATTATTATTATAAAGATGGCAATTCGAGAACAAGTGAGCAAGGTGGCGGAGACCCAGACCAAACGGGGGACGAAACTGAAACCCAAACAGAAACAGAAGTGGACATCGAAAAAGCATTTGAAAAACAAGGGCTTGCAGAATCGGAACAGATGAAAGAACAGATTGAAAAACAAGTGGAAGCATATGGCTTGCAGAATGACGTCGAGCTTGAGTTTAATGCTCAATATGTGTTGTTGAATTTGAATGGAGCAATTTTATTTGACTCTGGTCAATCTGAAATTCTCAGTGAAGCATTGCCATTAATTGAAAAAATTGGTAAAATATTAGAAGTTTATACGCATAATATTATTGATGTGGAAGGTCATACGGATAATATTCCAATCGGTACAGCAAAATATGAAGACAATAATGTATTGTCAATGTACCGGGCTCGTAGCGTTGCCGATTTTATCCGCAGCAATACAACCTTGAATCCAGCCAATATAAAATCTTCCGGCCGCGGAGATTATGTTCCGATTGCGGATAATTCCACCGCCGAGGGCAGAGCTAGAAACCGTCGGGTCGAGATTAAAATTTATAATTCTTATAATTCTGTGACTGCAGAATAAATTCTTCGGATGAAGAAAAATCTTCAAATGAAGATAGGAGGACTTGTATCATGAAAAAAAATCTAATGTCAGTTTTAATATTGGCGTTGGTATTGGTAAATTTAATTCTGACAGCAATATTGACCATTTCTGTTCTACCCCAGACAAAGAAAGCCAACGAATTGATTACTCAAGTTTGTGCGGCGATTAATCTGGAATTGCAGAGCGGTGAGGTAAAAGACGCTTCGACGGTTCCGATTGGGCAACAGGAGTCTTATCCATTATCTGAATTAACGATTAACTTAAAAGATAGTGTGATTGTCGACGAGAATGGTAAGACGACGACAAGCGGAGGGCACTATGTGGTTTTGACTCCGTATGTGTCGATGGATACCAAAGCAGATGGTTATAAGGAATATGGCTCTGCTGAGGAAATGGCTTTAAAAGAAGACATGATTAAAAATGTAATCAATAAAGCTTTTCAAAAATACACAGTCGAAGAATGCAGAGAGGACGAGAAGGCTATCAGTGAACAAATCGTCAAAGAACTGCAGAAATTATTTCAGTCAGAATTTATTTTTGACGTAGGATATTCAAAGATAACATATCAGTAAAATAGAAAGCTTGGTTTAGGTGGTGAGAGTTCATGGGTGAGGTGTTATCTCAAAATGAGATAGACAGTTTGCTGCAAGCATTAAGTAGCGGTGAATTGGATGTAGAAGATATGAAAGAAAACGGTGAGAAGCATGTCAAAAACTATGACTTTGCCAGACCATCGAAATTTTCAAAGGAACATTTACGAACTCTTGAAATTATATTTGAACATTATGGAAGATTATTATCGACCAATCTTCCGGTGTATTTAAGAAAAAACATTCAGGTGGAGGTAATGAACTCGGAAGCGGTTACATATTCTGAGTTTGCCAATGCCTTATCAAACCCGGTTTTGCTGGGAATAGTTAATTTTTCACCACTAAAAGGCTCAATTATCCTTGAAATGGCATCGAACCTTGGTTATGCATTTGTTGACCGGATGCTTGGGGGATTAGGAGTACCGCTTGATAAGAATCGCGAATTCTCTGAAATAGAGCTGCTGATAGTGGAAAGAATTATGAATGTATGTGTGAATTTAATGCGGGAACCGTGGGAAAATGTAGTTGAAGTACATCCCCGTTTAGACCGTATTGAGACTAATTCGCAATTTGCGCAAATTATTTCACCTAGTGAAATGATTGCAATTATTACAATAAATGTTAGAATTGGAGAAGTAGATGGATTGATGAATATCTGTCTGCCATATTTGACATTGGAAACGGTAATGGATAAACTGAATACTAAGTATTGGTTTTCAACGATGCAAGATCACGATGAGCAACAGTATGCTGAAATGATTGAGACATTAATATCCAAGGCACCAATTCCAGTGAAGGCCTTATTAGGTAATAGCGCCATATCGGTAAATGATTTTGTGAATTTGCAGGTAGGGGATATTATAAGATTAGACTCAAAAGTAGATCAGGAGCTAGATGTATTTGTGGGAAACATTAAGAAGTTTGCCGCATTGCCAGGTGCTTCTGGAGACAGCTACGCAGTAAGAGTTACATCAGTAATTAGAGAGGAGCAGTAAGCAATGGACGGAGTATTATCGCAGGAAGAAATAAATGCTTTACTGAATAGTACCAATACTGCAGGTAATGCCGACGAGGAAGAATTGACTGAATCCGAGAAAGATGCGATTGGTGAAATTGCCAATATCAGCATGGGAACAGCAGCAACGACATTGTTTTCGCTGGTAAATCGAAAGGTGGAAATATCCACTCCAGTTGTTACCACTGCCACATGGGATGATTTGATGCTGGCATATGAGCGCCCGTGTGTATTTATTCGCATCGCTTATACGGTAGGCTTAGACGGTAGTAACATCTTAGTATTAAAAGAAAATGATGTTAAAATAATTACTGATTTGATGATGGGGGGAGACGGAACCAATACCTCAGGAGAATTAGGAGAGCTTCACTTAAGTGCCATTAGCGAAGCAATGAACCAGATGATGGGTTCATCAGCAACTTCACTTTCTTCGATGCTGAATAAGACAATTGATATCAGTCCGCCGGAAGCAAATCTCGTTGATATGAAAGAGACTGTGGATGAAAGTCAGATAGATGATTTTCTTGCTGGTAAATTCGTAAAGATATCTTTTAAAATGGAAATTGGAGATTTGGTTGACAGTGAAATTATGCAATTGTATCCATGCTCCTTTGCGAAAGAAATGTGTGTTAACATTACGAATGGAATGTCCGGAGGAGGCGATAGTACACCGGCACCAGAACCACCACCACCACAGCCGCAAGCGGCACCACAGATGGCACCACCACCAATGGAACAGCAGCCAATGATGGGACAGCAGCCAATGATGGGGCAACCGATGATGGGACAGCCAATGATGCAACCAATGATGGGGCAACCGATGATGGGGCAGCCAATGATGGATATGTCGCAGATGTATATGAACCAGCCACAGGTAAATGTCCAGCCCGCACAGTTTTCAGCGTTTGCCGGTGATATGGGCGGTGCTTTCCAAAAAGAAAACATCGACCTGATTATGGATGTACCATTAGAAGTAACGGTGGAATTAGGAAGAACAAGCAAATCGATTCATGAAATATTGGATTTTGGTCCAGGTACCATTATTGAATTGAATAAAATTGCTGGTGAACCGATAGATATATTAGTAAATGGAAAATACGTAGCCAAAGGCGAAGTAGTTGTTATTGAAGAAAGTTTCGGTGTAAGAATAACCGAAATTGTTAAATAAATACAAAAACAATAAATGATGAGGAGATTAGATATGGCAAAAAATATTTTAATTTGTGATGATGCAGCTTTTATGAGAATGATGATTAAAGACATTCTGACCAAGAATGGTTACAACATTGCTGGTGAGGCTGAGAATGGATTGAAGGCTATCGAAAAGTATAATGAAACAAAACCAGATTTGGTCTTAATGGACATTACGATGCCAGAATTAGATGGAATTCAAGCATTAAAGAAAATTCGCGAAGCAGATGCCAATGCAACAGTTATTATGTGTTCCGCAATGGGACAGCAGGCAATGGTTATTGAAGCCATTCAGTCAGGTGCAAAAGACTTTATCGTAAAGCCGTTCCAGGCAGAGCGTGTCCTAGAAGCGGTGAAAAAAGTAGTTGGTTAATATGATATTACTATATTCAGACACTTCAAGTTGGAAAAGTATCTGGCAGCTAGTGAGCGTTATCATAGTTTTTTTAATTGTGTTAGGCTTGACGTATCTTTCGACGAAATGGATTGCCGGATATCAAAAAGGACAAAGTGCCAATAAAAATCTGCAAATTATTGAGACTCTAAGGCTTACAAATAATAAGTACATACAAATTATCGAAGCTGGCGAGGAATATCTGGTAATTGCCATTGGTAAGGACGAGGTTCATTTTCTGACAAAATTAACCAGAGAGCAGATGAAGGTTTTGCCGGAGGAAATGTTATCTTCTGGAACCAAGGATATTGGCGAAAGTTTTCAGGAGATACTTGAAAAAATAAAAGGGCGTATGCCGAAAAAGTAGGCATGCCGATTAAGTGGGCACAAAAATGAGTATAAAGAAAAAATATTGTATAATTTCATTTGTTTTTGGAGTGTTTGTCCTAGCATTGGCGTTAACAGCATGGCCAGAAACGGTTCGAGCAACGGCAAATGATGCTTTTGAAACACCATCGGGTGATGACATTGCGAATGACTTGCAGAGCAATCCGGATGGCGGCGGTGTAGTTGATGCCACAACAGACATTAACAATGGCTTGTCAATTACCTATAACAATGAGGAAGGAACATTATCAGGACCAATTAAAGTATTACTTGTGTTAACGGTAATCTCGTTAGCACCGTCTATTCTGATTATGATGACCTCATTTACAAAAGTGATTATTTGTCTGCATTTTGTGCGGGCGGCTGTTGGAACACAGACGGTACCGCCGAATCAAGTAATGGTAGGATTGGCATTGTTTTTGACGTTATTTGTAATGATGCCAGTGTTTACACAGATTAATGAGACTGCAATTCAACCATTAGACCGCGCTGAAATTACGCAGGAAGAAGCTTTGGAGATTGGTATGGAGCCACTGCGAGATTTTATGTTTAAAAATACGCAGGAAGACGATATCAAAATGTTTAGTGATATTCAAAACATCACTTATGACAGTAATGATATGGATACAGTTACAACAACAACCTTGATACCAAGCTTTATTTTGAGTCAGTTGCGAGAGGCATTTATTATTGGCTTTTTGATTTATATTCCATTTATCGTAATTGATATGGTTGTTTCATCGGTGCTGATGTCAATGGGTATGATGATGTTACCGCCAACTACAATATCCCTGCCATTTAAACTATTGTTATTTATTCTCGTAGATGGATGGGAACTAGTCATTAAAAATATATTACAGACAATTAATTAGAGGTGGAAGGTTGAACAAAAATGCGTGTTCAACTACTGATTTCAGTGCGCGCCGTAACGCGCAGAATAGGTATAAATATGAGTCAGGGCGAGGTTTTAGATATCGCGAGAAGTGCGATTTACAATATCATAATGGTTTCGGCACCACCGCTGATAATATCTTTGGTAGTGGGATTGATTGTAAGTATCTTTCAGACGGTGACCTCAATACAGGAACAGACATTGACGTTTGTTCCGAAAATACTAGCAGTTTTTCTGGGAATCATGATTTTTGGTTCTTGGATGTTAGATACGATGAAAGATTTTATGATAAACTTGTGGTCTAACTTTGCAGTTTATGTAAGGTAATAGACATGGTAAATACTAGTTTTTCATTGGAAATAATAGAACATTTTTTATTGGTTTTGGTAAGGATATCTGCTTTTGTAGCAGTTGCTCCGTTTTTTAGCCTGCCGAATGTGCCAGCCCGGGTAAAAGTCGGTTTTTCGGTTATGGTAGCGCTATTGATGAATGGAATCCTTCCCGAAACAACCATAGAGTATGTGGATGTAATAGGATATGCCACAGTTGTAGTCAGGGAAGGAATTACAGGGTTGCTTATTGGATTTGCAGCAAACATATGTAATTCCGTTGTTTTATTATCGGGAAATATTATTGATATGAACATGGGGCTCTCGATGGCTACCGAATATGACCCAATTACGCAGACGAATTCACCAATTACCGGAAATCTTTATAATTATTTGATTCTGTTGCTATTACTAGGAAGCGGTATGCATCATTATGTAGTGCGGGCGATATCGGATTCCTTTATCGTAATTCCGGTTGGTCAGCAGCTTTTTAAATGGGACAGCCTGATGAGTTCAATGGTGAAATATATGGGTGATTCAATGGTGATTGGTTTTCGGATTGCCTTGCCGGTATTTGCTTGTATCATGATCTTAAACTGTGTCCTTGGCATTATGTCGAAAGTGGCACCACAAATGAATATGTTTGCAGTAGGCATGCAGCTGAAAATTATGGTAGGCCTAGTGATTGTGTATTTAACAATGCAATTGTTGCCGTATGTTTCCGATTTTGTATTTAGAATGATGAAACAGATGATGAAATTAATGGTAAAAGGACTGTATTAGCTTGGAAGAAAATAAGATCCTATTGATATATAATCTGCAATGGTTTGCCGATGAGGGTGGAGACAAAACCGAACCGGCGACCACGAAGAAATTAGACGAGGCCCGTAAAGAGGGAAAAGTTGCTAAAAGTAAGGAACTTTCATCGGCGGTGGATTTAATCGTATTGTTTTTGGCACTTAAAATATTTATTCCCTTTGTATCAGGGAAGTTTTTTGAGATATTTTCGGTGATTTATAATAAAATACCGGACGTTGTTTTATATAGTAATCAAAGTGGCGGCGCAATGACAACGGAAGTAGCAGATAAGTTGGTTCGTTTGGGACTAACAAATATCATTTTTGCGACGCTCCCGTTTTTACTGATTGGAGTGGTAATAGCTTTTTTAATTGGTATTCTGCAAGTTGGCTGGAAGGTTACGACTAAGCCAATGGAGCCTAAATTAGATAAATTTAATCCAATTAATGGTTTCAAACGAATAATTTCCAAAGATTCACTCTTTGAACTTGTCAAATCAATTGTTAAAATAGGATTAATTGCATATGTTGCTTATTCCTACATCAAAGACCAGTCAGAGAAGTTACTATTTCTTTATGATTTTGAATTGACACAGGCAATTATATTTATTGGAAATATTATCTTAGATGCAGGACTGCGCATTAGTTTGGTATACTTGATTGTAGGCGTGGCGGATTGGATTTATCAAAAATTTAAATTTAATAAAGAAATGAAAATGACCAAGCAGGAAGTAAAGGATGAGTATAAAAATACCGAGGGAAATCCAGAAATAAAAGGCCGGCAAAGACAACGGATGCGAGAAGCCAGTCAGCGCCGAATGATGCAGGATGTACCGAAGGCCGATGTCGTCATTACCAACCCGACCCATTTAGCAGTGGCGGTGCAATATGACACAAGTGTCGCGAAGGCGCCGGTAGTTTTAGCCAAAGGTGAAGATTACCTGGCGATGAAAATCCGTGAGATGGCAAAGGAACATCAGGTCGAAATAATAGAGAATAAACCATTAGCCAGAATGCTATATGCAAATGTTGATGTTGGTGCGGAGATTCCGCCCGAGTTATATCAGGCAGTAGCAGAAGTGCTGGCAATGTTACAAAAATATAAAAAATAAAAATTGATACAAAATTAGAAAGGAGGAAATTGGAATGAAAAAAGCGGATTTTGGGATTGCGATATTTTTGTTGACAGCAATTGTTGTTTTGATTCTTCCAATTCCTTCTATTTTGTTAGATGTTATGTTAGCGATAAATATTTCCATTTCCATGATAATCTTGTTCAACGCCTTGTTTGTGCAGGAGGTTTTGGAAATGTCATTTTTCCCAACGCTGCTCTTGTTTACCACATTGTTTCGAATTTCGTTAAACCTTGCCTCAACCAAATTAATTCTGTTGGAAGGTGACCCGGGAAGTGTCGTAAAAACCTTTGGTGGCTTCGTTGGTGGCAATAACTTAGTCGTTGGTGCAATTGTATTTATCGTTTTGATAATGGTTCAGTTTATTGTTATTAACAAAGGTTCTGAACGTGTATCCGAAGTAACTGCAAGATTTACGTTAGATGCGATGCCAGGTAAGCAGATGGCAATTGATGCCGACTTGAATACTGGCGCGATTACAGAAAAAGAGGCCCGTGAACGTCGGCAGAAAATACAAGAAGAAGCTGGCTTCTTCGGTTCCATGGATGGTGCGACGAAGTACGTTAAGGGAGATGCTACCGCAGGTTTGATTATTACCGTGATTAACCTTGTCGGTGGAACGATTATTGGTAATATGTCATTGGGCTTTTCGATCCAAGAGTCAATTGCTCATTTTGGCATACTAACCATTGGTGATGGTCTGGTTAGCCAGATTCCATCCTTGTTGATTTCCTTGGCAACAGGTATTTTGGTAACCAAAGCATCCAAGGATGCCGATTTTGGAACGATACTGGTACAACAGCTATTTGGTATTCCTAAAGTGCTTTATATTGTTGGGGCTGGTATGACCTTCCTTGGCATTGTCACCCCATTACCGTGGTATTTATTTTGTTCGCTCGGCGTGATGTTTATTGTATGCGGTCGGATGATTGATCGGAATGTATCTGAGGCAGCCATCGAGGAAGAGGCCAGTGAAGAAGAAAACGCGGCAGAAGAAATCCGTAAGCCGGAAAATGTTGTATCCTTATTGCAGGTTGACCCAATTGAATTGGAATTTGGTTATGGAATTATTCCGCTGGCAGATGTAAATCAGGGCGGTGACTTGCTAGACCGTGTCGTAATGATTCGAAGACAGGTGGCTTTGGAATTGGGAACGGTTGTGCCAATTATTCGTTTACGCGATAATATCCAGCTCAATCCGAACCAATACATTATTAAGATAAAAGGAATCCAGGTGACCGAAGGTGAGATTCTGTTCGACCATTATATGGCGATGAATCCAGGTTATGTAGAGGAAGAAATCACAGGTATTCCGACCTTTGAACCATCCTTCCATTTGCCGGCTATTTGGATTACCGAGGGTCAGCGGGAGCGTGCAGAAAGCTTGGGCTATACTGTAGTAGACCCGCCATCCATTATTGCGACGCATTTAACCGAAGTTATCAGACAGCATATTGCTGAGCTGTTGACCAGACAAGATGTGTCGAACCTTATCACCAACGTAAAAGAGAATCATCCAGCATTAATCGACGAGTTAACGCCGAAATTGCTTGGAATTGGTGAGATTCAAAAAGTTTTGCAAAATCTTTTGCAGGAAGGAATCTCAATTCGCGACTTGCTGACAGTCTTTGAGACACTGGCAGACCATGCCAGCACAACGAGAGATACCGATGTATTAACAGAGTATGCGCGGCAAAGCTTGAAGCGGGCGATTTCCAATAAATATTTTGCAACCAATGAGACCACGAGTGTAGTAACCCTTGACCCGCGTGTGGAGCAGGATATTATGGGCTCAGTAAAACAGACTGAGCAAGGGGCTTATCTGACCTTAGACCCAGAGAAGACAAAAGCGATTATTAGCTCCGTGGAAAATGAAATTGCCAAACTTGAAAATATCGGCAAAAATCCGATTGTAATAACTTCTCCAATTGTGAGAATGTACTTTAAAAAATTGACCGAAGATTATTTTAAGGACTTGATTGTGGTATCTTATAACGAAGTGGAATCAAACGTAGAACTGCAATCGGTGGGGATGGTGACAGAATAAATGACAATCAATAAATTTCAGGGAAAGACACAAGAAGAAGCCATTGATAAAGCCAAGAAAGAAATGGGCATCAATGTTGTTATTATGAATGTAAAAGAAGTAAAGCCGAAGGGACTGCTCAGCGCATTTAAGAGCGCAAGTTTTGAGGTGACAGCGGCGATGGAAGAAAAGGAACAGTTCGTCAATCCGCTTTCTGCCTTGAAGGTACCACTTAAAATGCATGATAGCGTTAGCTATGTGGCAGATGATTCTATTGATATTCCATTACAAAAACGTGAAGAGACGATTCCGCCCCCAAAAGTAAGGCGCGAAGAGCCAGTGCAAGCGGTGCAGACATCGTCAAAGGAATTAGAAGAGAAGCTTGAAAATTTACAAAGTATGCTGGAACGAAGTCAAGCATCGCAGTCAATGGATGGGGCAAGTGAGAAGCAAGCCGATCAGTCAGATGGTTTTCGCTGCATGAAAATGATATATGAAATATTGCTGGAAAATGAAGTAAATGAGAAATATGTAAATCAGATTATGGATGACGTAGAAAAAATAACGCGAAGCAGTTATAATATGGATATCATCCTTTCCAGTATCTATCAGAAAATGATTCTGAAGTTTGGGCAGGCAAAAAAAATAGAATTATCAAATGGCCAGCCTAAAATCGTATTTTTTATTGGTCCAACCGGGGTCGGAAAGACGACGACAATTGCCAAGATTGCATCGCGGTATAAATTAGATATGGGCAAGAAGGTTGCGTTTTTAACAGCGGATACGTATCGAATTGCGGCAGCCGAGCAGCTCCGTACCTATGCAAATATATTGGACACACCACTTACCATCATCTATTCTGCTGAGGAAATGAATGCAGCCATTGAACGTGTGAATGACTATGATTTGGTGCTGGTCGATACAGCCGGTTTTTCGCATAAGAGTGATGCGAGAAGAAGTGATATCAAGCACCTCGTTGAGAGTGTTGATGAAAAATATGAAAAAGAAGTATATCTGGTAATCAGTGCGACAACAAAATATAAAGATTTGAAAGATATTACAGATATTTATCATGAAATCGCTGATTATAAAATAATATTTACAAAATTAGATGAAACCACGACCTATGGAAATATATTAAACATTCGTCTCTATTCCGGGGCGGAACTATCTTATACAACGAATGGACAGAATGTACCAGATGATATCGAACTGTTTGATTCGCAAATGGTAGTGAAACAGTTGTTGGGAGGCAAGTAATAGATGGATCAAGCAGAACAGCTGAGAAATGTAATCAAACTAAAAAATCAAAAAGTAGCTCCCAAGGCGAGAGTAATAACCATTACCAGCGGAAAAGGGGGCGTGGGAAAGTCAAATGTTGCTGTAAACATGGCGATTCAGATGCAAAAAATGGGCAAACGGGTGATAATCTTTGATGCGGACTTAGGTCTTGCGAATGTTGAGGTTATGTTTGGAGCCATTCCGAAATACAATTTGAGTGATTTGATTTATCGCGGCAAAAGCATCCGGGAAATTATTACTCCGGGACCGATGGATATTGGTTTTATATCGGGCGGCTCAGGAATTATTGGACTGAACAATTTGTCCAAGGACCAAATTGTTTATCTGGTGCATAACCTAGGTGAATTAGATGAATTAGCTGACGTAGTGTTGATTGATACCGGTGCGGGAATTGCTGACAGCGTATTGGAATTTGTCATCGCTAGTCCAGAGGTGCTGTTAGTGTCAACACCAGAGCCGAGTTCACTGACCGATTCATACTCATTGCTAAAGGCGTTGCATCGCAATCCTAATTTTCTGCGAAATGGAACGCGGATTAATGTGGTTGCCAACAAGGTGACCTCCATTGAAGATGGGCAGGCCGTTTTTGATAAATTAAATTCGGTCGTATCACAGTTTTTGAATGGAAATATCAATTATTTGGGAATGATACCGCAAGATACAATATTGGAAAAAGCAGTGCGGCAACAGAAAACGGTATCGCTTAGTTCACCAAATGCAAAATCAGCAAAGGCATTTGAAATATTGGCATCCAATTTGCTGAATGACAGACATGAACAATATATGATGAGAAGCGGTGTTGCACAGCTCTTTTCAAATTTAATGAATAAATAAATGACAGGTGGTGCATATGGTTTCGAATATAGTAGGCGTAGGAGCGAAGGTAGATATTAATATTTACAGCCAGAAGGAGCGTTCAATAAAAACGGGGGAAGAAGTACATATTTACAAAAGCCAGGTGTGCGACATTCTGGAAAGTGGTGAATTAGAGCTTTTGATGCCGAGCGAAGCGGGTCGGTTAGTGTTGCTGTCATTGGGGATGCGATACGAAATGGTGTTTTATGTAGACGGTGGCTTGTACAAAGCAATTGGGGAAGTAAAAGAGCGATATAAAACAGAGAATCGTTATCTGATAAAAGTAGAGCTTAAGACACCTCTGAGCAAATATCAGCGCCGGCAATATTTTCGGTTGAAATGTGTCATTGAAATGAAGTATTATAATATTACCAATGAACAGGCGGCGCTTCCTAAAACAGAAGAGATTATTGCACAGCTGCGTGGTGATAAATTCTTCGAAACGCAAAAGAAAGCAAGCATTGTCGATATTAGTGGCGGCGGGGTGCGATTTGTATCAAGTGAGGAAAATCCGCCAGAGAGCTATATCTTAATGATTATGATACTGGATAATGGAATTGAGTCAAAACAATATCTGATTGTTGGGCACGTAATTCAAAGTGAACGGATACGAACGGATGATGTCACCGATATTCGTTACGAAAATCGTGTGGAATATATATTTAAAGAAACAAAAGCACAGGAAGAAATAATAAAATTTATCTTTGCAGAGGAAAGAAGGACAAGAAAAAATGAGACACAGTGAAAAAATGAAGAAAAATATTCTTGTTGTTGATGATTCTGCACTCATGAGAAGGGTCATCTGTGATATAATCAATTCAGACAATGCATTTCAAGCAATAGATGTCTGTCGGGATGGACTCGATGCATATGAGCGTTTGAAGACGAGACAATATGACGGTGTAGTTTTAGATGTAAATATGCCAAGAATGGATGGTCTGGAACTGCTGGAGAAGATTCAGCAGGACAATATCAAGGCAACCGTAATTATGGTCAGTACGCTGACAGCCAAAGACACCAAAACTACGGTGCTGGCAATGGAGCGTGGAGCAGTTGATTTTGTTACCAAACCAACCAATGTAATTGAAGCAAAAGGTGAGAATTTTCAGGATAAGTTATTAGCTGTATTAAGAGCAGTGCTTATCCCGCAACAAGAGAGACATATTCCAATCCGCTTAGCAGAAGCACCGAAGGTATCACCGGCTGCCAGACGTGGCAGTACCGGTAAGAAGCTGATTGCGCTAGCTTGTTCAACAGGTGGACCAAAGTCATTACAGAGTGTAATTCCACTTTTGGATCGGGCGATGGATGCGCCAATGGTATTAGTACAGCATATGCCGGTTGGATTTACCAAATCAATGGCAGAGCGGTTGGATGAATTAAGTAAGGTTCAAGTCAAAGAAGCAGAAGATAACGAGCTGCTAAAAAAAGGTACTGTGTACGTAGCACCAGGCGGAAAACAAATGAAAATTGTTAAAGTGGGTGACGGACACAAAGTTGTTTTGACTGATGAGCCGCCGATTGGTGGACTGAGACCTTGTGCTAATGTAATGTATGAATCCTTAAGAGAAAGCTCTTTTGACCAAATTATCTGTGTCGTATTAACCGGCATGGGAGCAGATGGAACCAAAGGAATTCTATCATTAAAGCAAAAAGTACCACTCTACGTAATCTCACAGGATGCTGCAAGCTGTGTGGTGTATGGAATGCCAAAAGCCATCGCAGAAGCAGGTGTAGTAAATGAAGTAGTCCCATTAGACAAAGTTGCACAATCAATTATGAAGAATGTGGGGGTAAAATAAGATGGATGTAAGTCAATATCTTGAGATTTTTATTGATGAAACAGCAGAACATATTCAGTCACTGAATGAATGTATTATGGTTTTGGAAAAAGAGCCAGATAACGATGATACAATTAACGAGATTTTCCGGGCAGCGCACTCCTTAAAAGGAATGGCAGGCACAATGGGCTTTAAACGGATGCAGCATTTGACCCATGATATGGAAAATGTATTTCAGGAAGTTAGAAGCGGTAATGTAACTGTAAAAAGTGAATTGATTGATTTATTGTTCCAGTGCCTTGATGCAATTGAGGGATATTTAGAAATCATCAAGAGTACCTCTGATGAAGGAACCGAAGAAAATGAAGCCATTATCAAAGGTCTTAACCAGTTCCTGGCTCATGCAGAAGAAGTGGTAACTCCAGATGATGGAGCTGAAACAACAAAAAAAGAAACAAATGATAAAAAAGAATATCATAAAAAGTATTTAGATATTTCGTTTTCTGATACTCAAAGAGCTGCCTTGAAAGAGGTCGAAGAATCGGAGAATTCGTTATATGGATTCACGGTATATATACATAAAGATTGCTTGCTGAAAGCAGCGAGAGCATTTCTTGTTTTCAAAGCAGTAGAGGAAATGGGTCATATCGTAGTATATGAACCAAGTTCACAGGATATAGAGGACGAGCGTTTTGAATTGGATTTCAGTTTTTATCTCAGCACAGATGCCGCCTTAGATGATGTTCTAAAGGCAATCAGAGGTGTATCAGAGATTGAGACAGCAGTGGGTGATAGTGTGAGTATAGAAGATATCTTAGGAGATTCGTCAGATGAAGAAAATGATACAGAGACAACAAGCTTGTCTGTATCACAGCCGACGAGTGCAGTCTCCAATGACGAAAAGCAGCAACCAGCAAACAAAGGAAAGAGCGCCAACAAACCGGTGACAAACCGTACGGTGCGTGTTGATATTGAGAAATTAGATGCGCTGATGAATCAGGTGAGTGAGCTGATTATCGCCAAGAACAGCTTGGTATCAATGAGTTCAACCGAGAATGGCAGTGCTGAAGTACAAAATCAGACCTTCCATGAGCAGATTGAATATCTGGAGCGAATTACAACCAATCTTCATGAATCAGTTATGAAAGTACGAATGGTTCCAATTGAAAGTGTTGTAAATAAGTTCCCACGAATGATTCGTGACTTAGCAAGAAAACTCGATAAGAGAATGGAATTATACATGACTGGTGAAGATACGGAATTAGACCGTACCGTAGTAGACCAGATTGGTGACCCATTGCAGCATTTACTTCGCAATTCTGCCGACCACGGTTTAGAGAGTGCAGAAGTTCGTAAGGAACGTGGCAAACCAGCAGTCGGAACCATTAACCTGAATGCTTTCCAGGAAGGAAATAATGTAATTATTGAGGTTAGTGATGATGGTAATGGAATTGACACTGAGACCGTAAAACAAAAAGCAATCGAAAGAGGCGTTGTAAACTTCGAGCAGGCTGAGAAGTTAAGCCAGAAGGAAATTATGGAATTTTTATTCCTGCCAAGCTTCTCGATGGCACAGAAGATTACGGATGTATCAGGCAGAGGTGTTGGTCTGGATGTCGTAAAATCCAATATTGAAGCATTGGGTGGCGATGTAGAAGTTAAGAGCAAGCTCGGTGAAGGAACAAAATTCATTGTTCGCTTACCATTAACACTTGCAATTATCCAAGCACTGATGGTTGAAATCCGTGAAGAGAAATACGCAATTGCACTGGGCTCAATTCAGAACATTGAAGATATTCCGGTAAAAGACATAAAATATGTTCAGGCAGAAGAAGTAATTCATTTAAGAGGTATGGTAATTCCGCTGGTTCGTTTGGATCAGATTTTGGATATCAAGCCAAAGGATGAAGAACCAGAAAGTCTTACTGTTGTTATTGTCCGTAGAGGTGATAATTACGCCGGACTGGTTGTAGATAACCTAATGGGACAGCAGGAAATCGTTATTAAATCACTTGGAAAATATATCAATAACAATAAACTTATCAGTGGTGCAACGATTTTAGGTGATGGTGAAGTAGCGTTAATCTTAGATGTAAATACGTTGATGTAGGGGGTGTGCAAATTGGCAGAACAATTAGAAATTTTAGAAAACGAGAGAAAGCAATACATCGTCGTTAAGATTGGTAACGAGCAGTATGGAATAGATATCAGTTATGTTGATAATATTGTCCGTATGCAGAAGATAACAAGAGTTCCAAAGGCGCAGTCATACTTCAAAGGCATCATTAATCTTCGTGGAGAAGTAGTGCCGGTGATGAGTATTCGTACCAAAATGGGATTAGAGGATGATGTATTTACCAACGCAAGCAGAATTATTATTTTGAAAATTGAAGCACAAGGCTTGTTTGGCGTAATAGTTGACGAGGTAAAAGAAGTAGTAACCCTTGGAACTGATGAAATTGAAAAGGTTGCAGGTCAGGCAAAAACGGTGAAAGACAACTTTATCAATGGTATTGGCAAAAATGGTGCAGAGTTAATTTCACTACTAGATATTAATGCTATTATTGAAGAAAAAGAATTTGTATAAAAACTATTATATAGTGAGGCAAACCTGCCTCACTATATTCCATATCTTGGGATATAAAAAATGCGTTAGGGGGTATATATGTCAGAATTTACACTAGACCATGTAAATAATATGTACGTGGATGTTTTAAAGGAACTTGGCAATATCGGTGCTGGAAATGCAACGACAGCGATTGCGAGTATGTTGCAGTTACGAGTCAATATGAATGTGCCGACAGTACGTTTGCTGACATTTCCGGAGTTGGGCTCGGCAGTGTGCCCAGAAGATGAGGCAATTGTTGGAATCTATTTAGAAGTACAAGAGGATATAGATGGAAGTATGATGTTTATCATGCGACTTGATTCGGCACATTATCTGGTAAATCGTTTAATGGGAAAGCCAGTGGATAACACGGCAGATTTCGACGAGATGGATTTGTCAGCATTAAAAGAGATTGGAAATATTATTGCGGGCTCTTATTTGAGTGCGCTGTCAACGATGACACAGCTTACGATATTACCGTCTGTTCCATATATCGCAATTGATATGGCGGCAGCAATATTGAGTGTACCGGCGATACAGTTTGGGCGTTTTGGAGATAATGCCTTATTAATTGAGACAGAATTTGGTGATGACGTTATGTTAAAAGGTTATTTTATCCTGTTGCCTGAATTGGAATCATATGAGAAAATATTAAAATCACTTGGGATTTCCATGTAAGGAGTAGAGCACGATGAGCGTAATAAAAGTAGGGATTGCGGATTTAAATGTTTGTAAAGCTCCAGATATGATTACCACCATTGGTCTTGGGTCATGTATTGGTATTGCCCTTTATGACCCAGTCACTAAGATAGGTGGATTAGTACATATTATGTTGCCGGACAGTACCCAGATAAAAAACAACACGATTGCGGCTAAATTTGCCGATACCGGAATAGAGGAATTAGTCCATCGGATGATTAGTGCCGGAGCTTCTAAAACGCGGATAGTGGCAAAGATAGCTGGTGGCGCAAAGATGTTTGAGATAAATTCATCATCTGAGCTGGGCAGTGTTGGGGACAGAAATGCTGAGGCTTCGAGAGCTAAGCTAAAACAGTTGGGAATACGACTTTTAGCAGAGGATGTTGGAAAAAATTTTGGAAGAACAGTAGAGCTATATTGCGAAACTGGAGATTTTCATATAAAATCAGTAGGAAAAACATTGAAGATAATGTGACCTTGGGGGCAAAATTGAAAACAAAACAAATACCCGCAGTGGTAATGCTGACGGCCGGATTTATTGTATGTGTATTTTCGATATTTCAAGGGTTGGAATTGGGACAATTTTTAAAAAATCTAGTCGGTGGACTAATTATATTTTATGTGATAGGTGTTGTAATAAAAGTTATTGTGGATAAGAACTTTAGGGAAATGGGCGAAGAACAAGAGACGGAAGAGCAAGAGGCAGAAGAACAATCGGAAGATGCATCGGATGAAACAGAGGATGATTCTGGTGAAGATGAGAAATAATCCGAAGGTGGTGGAGGCATAGATGAAGACGGTAGATAAGGAAAAATTATGGGAAGAATATCAAAAAAACCGGACGCCGCAAATCAGAGAACAAATTATCATAGAATATGCCCCATTGGTCAAATTAGTAGCTGGCCGTTTAAGTATGTATCTGGGGTATAATGTAGAATATGAGGATTTGGTCAGCTATGGAATTTTTGGACTGATTGATGCGATTGATAAGTTCGATATGAAAAAAGAAGTGAAATTCGAAACATATGCCAGTCTTCGGATTCGTGGTGCAATTTTGGACCAGATTCGAAAAATGGACTGGATACCAAGAACCGTGCGGCAACGTCAGAAGAAAATTGATGTAGCCATCAAGAACATTGAAATGCGAACCGGGAAATCAGCTTCGGATGAGGAAGTGGCGCAGGAGCTTGGGGTAACCGGCGATGAATTTGCAAATTGGCAGTCACAGATGAAGGTCACTAATATTGTGTCGCTAAATGAGTTTGTGGAGCAGGGTGGGGAACCTGTTATGGATGCCGCTTCCAACGCGCACTTTGTGCAACCGGAAGATGCGATGCAGCAAAGCGAATTAAAAGAAGTGTTAGGTCAGTCATTAGAGACCCTGACTGAAAAAGAGCGCAAAGTAATATTGCTATATTACTATGAGGAACTGACCTTAAAAGAGATTAGTAAAATCCTTGAGGTGTCAGAATCAAGAATTTCGCAGCTACATACCAAAGCATTATTAAAAATGAAAAATAAAATGGGGAGCTACATGGGAATATTGAAATAACTATGAATTATGGAGGGTGTATGGGGCAAATAAATTCATATTTTCAATTAGATGTGCGTAATGATGGGGTGTTTATCAAGATATTTCCACCGCAGGGGCAAGGGGATACCTTGTCTGTTAGTGAAGTGGTTGCCTACTTAAACATCCGTGGTTTTAATGCTTATGATTTAAAAGAATTAAACCATGTGGTACAAAGTATGCAGGCGGCTGAACTGCGAGTTGGCGATAGTGATGGAATCGAAATAAATGAATACATGGAAATACATGCAACGGAAGATGGAATGAAGGCCATTTGTCGTTTTTATCCGCCAAGTGCAAAAGGCGGTAAAATGGATGCGCAGGAAATTATCAAAGATTTGCAGTTTCAGCGAATCCATTTTGGCATTAAGCAGGAGGGGATTATCAGCTTTTTGTCAAATCGCATGTATTGTACAGATTATATTCTGGCTGAAGGATTAGAGCCAGTACATGGAAAAGATGCTGAGATAAAATATTATTTCAATGTCGATGTGGATTTAAAACCAAAGAGAAATGACGATGGGACAGTGGATTATCATGAATTAGGGACGATTAGTCATGTGGTTGAAGGCGATTTGCTGGCAAGACTATACAAAGAAGACCCAGGGAAACCGGGAAAAAATATTTTTGGGCAAGAAGTGAGACCGCGAAATGTAAAAACCATGAAGCTGTCCTATGCAAATAATATTACCTTGTCTGAGGATAGAACAGAGCTTTACTCTGCGGTGACAGGTCATGCTAATTTAGTAAATGGAAAGATATTCGTATCAAATATTTATGAAGTACCGGCTGATGTCGACAATTCGATTGGAAATATTGATTATCAGGGCAATGTCGAGGTTCGTGGTAATGTTAAAGGCGGATTTATAATAAAAGCCAAAGGCGATATCATCGTTGAAGGTGTTGTAGAGGATGCTGAACTGCATGCAGGCGGACAAATCATTGTAAAACGAGGAATTCATGGCAAGACCAAGGGGCTTTTGCATGCAGATGGAAATATCGTTTGTAAATTTATTGAGAATGCAACCGTGATTTCCGGTGGTTATGTAGAGACAGAAGCAATCTTGCACAGTCAGGTGTCTGCCAATACAGAAATACATGTTAACGGCAAGAAAGGCTTTATCACCGGTGGAGTCATTCGGGCGGGAAGTCTGATTGAGGCCTTGACCATTGGTTCAGAAATGGGAGCTTCAACGAAATTAGAAGTAGGTGCCGAGCCGGAGAAAAAAGAACTCTATAGCAAGCTGCAAAAGGATATGCAAAATATTGCCAAAGAGATTACTGGGCTTCAGACGATTTTAAGTACCTATACACAGAAAATGGAAAAAGGCGAGGCATTAAAAAAAGAAAAGCTGGTTTATGTACAACAACTAGCGTTGGCGCTGAAAACCAAGCAACAAGAGATGGACAATACGCAGCAGCAATATGAACGGTTGCAGCGTGAAATTACGCGGGGAAATGATGGTCGGGTAAAGATTCATAAAAGTATTTATCCTGGAGTAACCGTCAGCATATCCGATACGAACCTAACGCTAAAAAGTGAACGAAGTTACTGTCAGCTGCTAAAGCGGCAAGGAGATGTAGTAATAGATTCATTATAAAAGTAAAGAAAAGTTGGGAGAGTGAGCAATTATGACCGTGCGACCGGTAGATATCAATGGAATGATACAGCGAACACAAGATATCGGTACGTTGAAACGTAATGAAGATGTCAAACCACAGGTGGACCAGCAAAATATCCAGACGCATGTTGTAAAGCAGGAGGAACGCGTGGCTAAGGAAGTGGTAGGAGCTGAAGATACGCAAAAGGAAGACTACCGCTACGATGCTAAAGAAAAAGGCAATTCTCAGTATGAAGGCAATAGTAAAGGAAAAAAGAAAAGAGAAAAAGAAAAAGAAGATGTCGAAGGCCGCGTAATTGTAAAAGGAAAATCGGCTGGATTTGACATGAAAATATAAGAGGAATAGCATAGATGACGGGAATAGAAATAACTCTAATCATAGTTGGCGCAATCTTTATGATCGGGAGTTTTATGGTTACGGAGAAATTGTCCGCTAAAGAATTAAATAAAATAGCTGAGCTGAGTCAAGATGAAATCAAGCGGATATTGGATAAAGAATTGCAAAAAGCCGCGAGCCGTATTGATGAGCAAATAGATATCGCAATTGATGACTCAATTGATAAAGTGGAGCGTGCACTCGACAAAGAGACAAATGAAAAAATTATGGCAATCAGTGAGTATTCCGATACCGTTGTTGAGAATATCAATAAGACTCACAATGAAGTGATGTTCCTATACAGCATGTTAAATGATAAACATGGAGAGTTGACCGAGTTGGTTAGTGAGGCATCAAAACTGGCAATTAGTGAGAAAACAAAAGTAAAAGTAGAACCGCAGCTAGTGGAACAATCGATGGAACAAATAGAGGAACCTGCAGCCACAATC
The DNA here is from genome assembly GCA_031555935.1 of Lachnospiraceae bacterium. Lineage (GTDB taxonomy): Bacteria > Bacillota > Clostridia > Lachnospirales > Lachnospiraceae > Roseburia_C. Next base: position 128,368 of record JAVBTX010000022.1, read on the forward strand.
GCTGTGGAAGAGAGCGAAGCAGATCACACAAATCATAACGAAACCATATTGGACCTATATCATCAAGGCAACTCTTATATTGAAATAGCTCGGGCATTAGGGTTAGGACTCGGTGAAGTGAAGCTGGTAATTGATTTGTTTAAAGGAGAAAAGCTAAGTTGAAGTTGAAATATTATTTAAGAGGATTGGGCGTGGGTATCTTTGTATCGACGATTCTGTTGATGATAGCCTTTCGGGGACATAAAAACGAATTGTCAGATGAAGAAATTATCGCTCAGGCAAAACAGCTTGGAATGGTTATGCAGGAAGAAACGGAAACCGAAAATGTTTTGGGAGAAACGGAAACGACAGAATCAGATATACCAGTGACAAAACCGGAGGATACTGAGAATGTGTCTAACACTGAGGACGTTATTGATACCGAGGGAAGTCAGGATTTAACGGTAGAAATGATAGATTTTACGATAAAAAAAGGTGATTCATCTAATTCCGTTGCTTTGGAACTGTACATTGATGGGTTGGTAGATGACGCAGATGCGTTTAATCAATACATGGTTGGGAACGGATATGACAGCTTTATTTTGGTGGGAACCGTTCAGATTCCAAAAGGAGCAAGCTATGAAGAGATAGCCAAAATCCTGACGGAAAAGAAGTAGAAGAACAAAAAAAGATATTGCATGACCACAGAAATTATGGTATAATCTGTGAGTTGTGTAAATAACCAATCACATATGCAGGTGGTTAGACTGGTGCCGCAAGGTTGTCTGACATAAAAGTGAATGTACAATGCATTCTACAAAAATGCATATGGAAGAAAAACCAAATGGAGGAAAGAAAATGAGCGTTATTTCAATGAAACAATTACTAGAAGCAGGTGTGCACTTTGGACACCAGACCAGAAGATGGAACCCTAAGATGGCTCCATACATCTACACTGAGAGAAATGGTATTTATATCATTGACTTACAGAAATCTGTAGGTAAAGTAGATGAAGCTTACAAAGCAGTATCAGATATCGCTGCTGATGGTGGCACAATTCTTTTCGTAGGAACCAAGAAACAGGCTCAGGATGCTGTGAAAACAGAAGCAGAGCGTTGTGGAATGTATTTCGTAAACGAGAGATGGTTAGGTGGAATGCTTACCAACTTCAAGACCATACAGAGCCGTATTGCTAGATTAAAAGCAATTGAGCGCATGTCCGAGGACGGAACTTTTGAAGTTCTGCCAAAGAAAGAAGTAATCAAATTAAAAAAAGAGTGGGACAAATTAGAGAAGAACTTAGGCGGAATTAAGGAAATGAAAAAAGTTCCAGATGCTATCTTCGTAGTAGACCCAAAGAAAGAAAAAATCTGTATCCAGGAAGCACATTCTCTTGGTGTAACATTAATCGGTATTGCTGATACTAACTGTGACCCAGAAGAATTAGATTTCGTAATTCCTGGTAACGATGATGCAATCAGAGCAGTAAAATTAATTGTTTCTAAAATGGCTGATGCTGTAATCGAAGCAAATCAGGGAACTGTTGAAGTAGATAACTACGATGCAGAAGAAAATGCTTCTGAAGAAGCATAATTATTGCAAAAATCAGGACAGACATAATATGCCTGTCCTGTCTTAAAATAAAAAATAATTGGAGGAAAAAATAAAATGGCTATTACAGCAGGAATGGTAAAAGAACTGCGTGAAATGACAGGCGCAGGAATGATGGATTGTAAAAAAGCATTAACTGAGACAAATGGTGATATGGACGCAGCAGTTGAGTTCTTAAGAAAGAACGGACAGGCAAAAGCAGAGAAAAAAGCTGGCAGAATTGCAGCCGAAGGTCTTGTACGTGTCGCAATCATTGATGATAAAACAGCAGCAATCGTAGAAGTTAACTCAGAAACAGACTTCGTTTCTAAGAATGAAACTTTCCAGCAGTATGTTACAGATGTTGCAGCACAGGCAGTCGTTTCAAGCGCAGCAGATTTAGATGCATTTATGGCAGAAGCATGGAAAGATGATGCTTCCAAAACAGTAAAATAAGTATTAGTAGAAAAAATCTCCGTGATTGGCGAGAACTTAAATATCCGTAGATTTGAAAAAATCGAAGAAGCAAATGGCTGTGTAGTATCTTACCTTCATGGCGGCGGAAGAATTGGTGTTGTTGTAGATGCTGAAGTAGCAGTTGTCAATGATGCAGTAAAAGAAGCATTAACAAACGTAGCAATGCAGATTGCAGCACTTAATCCAAAGTATGTATCTCAGGCAGATGTAAGCGAAGAATACATTGCGCATGAGAAAGAAATTTTAAAAGCTCAGATTATGAACGATCCAAAAGAATCTCAGAAGCCAGAGAAAGTAATCGAAGGCATGGTAAACGGACGTGTCAATAAAGAGTTAAAAGAAGTATGCTTATTCGAGCAGGCATATGTAAAAGCAGAAGATGGAAAACAGACAGTAGAAAAATATTTAGAGCAGGTTTCAAAAGAAGTGGGAACAGCTATTACCATTAAGAAATTTATCCGCTTTGAAACTGGCGAAGGAATCGAAAAGAAAGAAGAAGATTTCGCAGCTGAAGTAGCAGCTCAGATGGGACAGTAATAGATTTCAAAAATCCCCAAATCACATGAGTGATTTGGGGATTTTTTTGTTGCTGAAATGAAAAGAAACTTGTTGAAATTGCTAAAAAGAATTATAATTAAGATAGTTGAAAAACAAAAATAAAGGGAAAAATTCAAAAGAGGAGGAATTAAATGGGGGAAAAACACTTATTAAGGACAAGTAAAATGATTCTGCTGATTCAAGGAATTGCATCGGTTTTTATTTTGGCGGGATTGATGTCGCAATTGCAGTTTTCGGGGGCAAACCCGATTCGTAGTATCGTGCCAATGGTCTTGACAGCTCTGGCGCTAATTGTTTCAATTGTTGTATTTGTACTTAAAAAGGGAAGCTTAATTTTTACACGCTGTGTAGCAGGGGGATTTATGGTTGTATATATGGCGATGATGTTGCTGGGTATCAGTGGCAGGCCATTTCCATATATGATACCAATTTTGATGGTTTTGATTTTTACATTAGATGCCATAACTGTTAATGCGGTGAGTGCTTTATTCTTTTTGACCAATGTAATCAGTGTAATACAAACCATCACGTCCGCGGTAAACTTAATGGATGTACTGGAAGAAGTTATGATAGAAATGATAATTACCATATTGATAACCTTTGGTGCAATCATGGGCGTTCGTTTGATTCAAAAATTCTTTGATGAAGCAATGGGGGAGGTTGTTTCAGTATCAGAGCATAATCAAAATATTACAGAAAAGATGATAGAAGTTGCCGGGGAAATTGAAACCGAGGCGGCCAAAGCACATCATTTTGTTCGGAAAGTAAGAGAAGTAACAGAACAGATGCAATCTTCGATGGAAGAAGTATCAGCAGGTGTGAATTCTACAGTCGATGCAGTTGAAAATCAACAGGTACAGACTGCCGCGATACAAGAAGTAATCGACGTGACGAGTGAGAAAACGGGAGCCATAGTGGAAATCGCGAAAAACACCAGAGCGGTTCTAAAAGATGGTAGTGCAGCGATGGATAATCTGGTTGGTCATGTAGACGAATCCATTCAGTCCGGTGAAACAATGAAACAATCAGCATCCAAGTTGCAGATGAAATCCGGTGAGGTACGCAGTATCACAGACGTAATCTTGAGCATTTCAAGCCAGACCAATCTATTGGCGCTGAATGCTTCGATTGAAGCTGCGAGAGCGGGTGAAGCTGGAAAAGGCTTCGCGGTAGTTGCAGAGGAGATTCGTAATCTGGCGGAGCAAACCAAGATAGCAACTCAGGACATAACTGTAATATTGGATGAATTGTCCACAGATGCTCAGGAAGTATCCCGGCAGGTAGAGCATAATGTAGGTTTGTGCAAGCAGGAAAATGTACTTGCTGGCGAGGCAAATTTAAAATTTGGTGAAACCAGACACCAGATGACAGATTTGCTGGAAATGATATCGGAAGTCGATGAAATGATGAAAAAGATCATTCAGTCAAATAACGAGATAATGGATAGTGTCAATACAATGTCAGCAAATAGCGGTCAGATGAATCAAAATACAACTGGGGCATATGACCTGAGTGGAAAGAATGTAAAGCAGATTAGAGAATTTATACTTATAATAGAACATATTGTGTCACTGATAGAAGGATTAAAAGAGGAACAAGCGGAGTAGAAAGTTGTTACTCAATATAAAAAAGAGGTGTGCAACTTGGCAAGTTCAAGCGTTACAAATTGCCAAATTGCATCCCTCTTTTTTTATAGCATAATTATTGCCCCGATGCACCTTCATTCAGAAGAACAAAATCATGTAAAGCATCTTCGATGCTGGTGGTTCCATTGGCAATGTCATACATTTCCAAGAATAAAGCGTTTCGCACCGAGACATCAATCGTATCCTGCACAACAGCAATATAAGCAGTCGCTTCAAGGTTTATCGTACTAATCGATTGTAACAGTGGATTACTGCCTTCTTGCGCCGGGACGGAAATCGGGGCGGCACTGCCGTTGCTGTTAAAGCTTAGAATACTTTCATTGGTAGACATTGACATAATAAAATCGACCGCCGCCTTTTGTTTGTCGGGATTGTCCCAGGCTTGTTTGGTAATATAAAAGCCCATTGAAAAACCACCAATCATATCTGTGTTTTGTCTGGCACAGTCGGCTTTAGTCGGAAAAGGAATCAGCCGGACATTTTTAGTATCAGTAATATTGCCTACTTGCCAGGAACCGTCTAAAAGCATGGCAGCCTTTTTATCCTGAAAAAGGGCAAAAGCCTCCTTCTCTGTAATAGAACCGGTATTCTCTGGGAAAGCATGCAGGTCAAATAACGTTTTAAGATCAGTAAGCCCATTTACCCAGGAATCAGGAAGCGGATTTGTCGTAGTTGGAACGCTGCTAAGATGCCCGGCCGGACCGGAGTGATTGTAAATCAAAAATTCAAACCAATAGTGCGGAACCTCTCCGAGTGAGGCGGCAATGGGAATGATGCCTTGCTCATCAAAAGCAGAAATCGCATCTAAAAAGCTATCCCAATCCGTTGGAATCGAAATATCATATTGCTCGAATAAATCATCGTTAATAAATAAGCCTTCCCAATAACCGCTGACTGGCAGAGCATAGTTCTTGCCATCAGAAGCCTTCATGGTATTTAAAATGCTAGTATTGATATTGCTGCCATAGGAAGGATAGCTGGCGCGAATGGTATCAAAATCAATGACTTCTTGATTGGCAACGAGTGTCTCAGCATCCTGACCGCTGAAAAAGAATAGCACATCAGGTATCTCGCCGGAAGTAAAGCGTGATAAAATGCTCTCCTTCCAAGCTTCATTGGAAATTTCGGATTCGTCTGAAACGGAAATACCAGAATCAGTTTCAAACTGTGTTAAAAGCGATTGGTAGATTTCGTGGCGGCCATCGCCTTCGCCAAACGAAGTGCAAACATTCAAGGTTATATCGCCGGTGGTAGATGTTTTTTTAGAAGTACAGCCATAAAAACAGCCGCAGAGTAAAAAAATGCACAAAACGCATATTCTAATAGAAAAATGTTGTTTCTTTTTCATGGCATTTTGTCCTCCTTTGTCTTGAGCTTTCTATAATTTAAATATATACTGTTTATAGAAAGATTTCAATGAGAAAAATGTTGGAGGCTAAGAAGCAGATGCTGAAAAAGTATGATAAAAGCTTTTGGGTGTTCATTACTTTAATGATAATAATTACCACAAGCATCATGATTATTAATAATTATACAACGGTTTCGGTCAAGGAACTGTCGGAGGATGCAGATGAACACATTGCCAAAATAGAAGCAGAGCTGATTGATATCCGTGAGGAGCTACTTCAAAGCGGGGAAATTCTGAATCAATTTATCGCGGCAGGTCATGATGCAGAATTGTTAGAAACGGAAATTGCAACAATTGAAGTGGCATTAAAGCAGAACAACAGCCTTGTTGACGAAGCTTATTATCAGGCGGGAGACGAAGCTGTTTCGGCTGATTATGAAAATTGGGGAAAAATAAAACAAGCCAAGAGCCAATGGGAGCATTTTGTATATGCACATCCAATATATCAGGATGAACAATATCTTGGTGAGCTTGGGGTGCTGGTTTCATATGAAGAAATACAATTACGTTTGGAGCAAGAAAAAGGGGAAGAAAGTTTTCGGTATGCTGTTTTTACAAATGAAAAAGAAGCCGAGGAGTTTTATGCCGAAGCGAGTAGGCAGAAATGGGTTTGCACCTATAAAGACTTAGATGCAGGCATGGTTTACATAGAAGTACATGAGAAGCTTAAGCGGACCGAGTATAGTAATGATATGATTCTATTAATCAGTATTTTTGCAATCTGTGCGATGTGGATGATTCAGCGGAGCAAACGGACCGGCAAAACGATTTTTGATAAGATATCGGATTATATTATGGCGGATTACGCAGATCGGATGCCTTCCACCACGCGGCAGGGAAACCAAGCCACAATTGCTTTGAATATCGGGATGTCAATTGCGATATTTGCGGATGTCATCTACAGTATTGCGTTGGGAAGAGATATCAAAGTGCTGCTCGAATATAGCTTGTTTTTTGTGTTTTCAACTGGCGTTGTTTTTCTATATAAGCGTAGCAAAGCAGGAGTCACCGAGCGAATGGCAACCGTAATTATTACACTGGGATTTATTTGCTCAATGGCGGAGCATATTAACACGGGTGGATTCTATGCGGGCAGAGCCGGAGAGAGCTTTCTTTGGTTTTTTATTTGTATTTATTTTGGCTTATTTATTTTAGGAACCAAAAAAGGGGGGCATTTTTTTCAAGTTTATGTCGTGTTTCTGTTTTTAGATGTAGTGTTGGAAACGGTGATGTTCATGGGGAATGATTACGAACAGAATTATCTGTTTTCAGCAAGCTTTATCTTGCTCGGTTTTGCGTTATATATCGCCATTGAAATCTATGTGTCGGGGGCGGCAGGGCATTATAACCGGACCAAGGAGCTGATTGATGAACTAAAACAGAATCAAAAGCTGTTGATGCAGAAGGAAAAGATGAGTGCACTGGGACAACTGATTTCTGGTGTCTCCTACGAAATAAATACACCAATTGGCGCAATTAAGGCGTCAGCAGAAACGATGGACAGTTTGTTTTTGCCAATGCTAGAGGTGATGCTAGAAGCCGCAGAGAAATTTTCGCAAGAGGAATATCAGGCATTTGTAGAAGTTACCGTAAAAACGATGGAAGCCACCAAAGAAATGCGTAATACAGGAGAAATCCGTCGAAATAAAAAGGAGATTGCTAATTATTTTTCAAAGCTCAATTTGGGAAATCCCAAGCAGATGTCAAATTTGCTGGGAGAATTAGAAATTGTTGATCTGGATTGGATTCAGGCACATATTGCAATGCTTAAAATGGATGGGATAAATGCAGTGTTGGAGCAAGTGACCAAGTTAACCGCATTTACGACCGGAATACCAATTACCATATATTCCTCCGACCTGGTTTCACAGCTCGTTCAGGCACTGAAATCCTACGTGCATATCGGAGAGGGTGTGGAGAGCTTGGAATTTGATGTTATTCAGAGTATTGAAACTGTGTTAACGCTGTTTCGCAGTACCCTCAAAGGAAGTGTCCAAGTCAACAAAAAATATGCGCAGGGACAGATGCGAATTGTTGGGAACTCCAGTGAGCTGTCGCAAGTTTGGACGAATTTAATTCAAAATTCCCTTCAAGCAATGCGTGGTGGTGGTGAGTTGACGCTTGAAGTGTGGGCGAAGGAAGATACGGTTAATGTTCGGATTGGAGATACCGGTGAGGGGATTTTGCCGGAGTTACTGCCACAGATTTTTGAACCGTTTTTCTCAACTAGAAATTCCGGAGAGGGGAGCGGCTTGGGACTTAATATTGCTAGAAAAATAATTGAAAAGCATGGGGGATGGCTGCAGGTGGAAAGCCAGCCGGGAGCAGGAACCGAAGTGACGGTTTGTTTGAAGAAAGGTCAGGTGTGATAAGGATGAAAAAAGCAATTCTTTGTGTGGATGATGAAAAAATAATTATTTTGAGTCTGGTCGAACAGCTCAAGGAGCGTTTCGGCAATAAGTACATCTATGAAAGTGCCATGTCTGCGGAGGAGGCTTTGATGATTATTGATGAGCTGGTTGGCGAGCAGGTAAATGTGATTTTGGTTATTTCGGATTGGCTGATGGAAGGGATGAAAGGTGATGAGTTCCTGATTAAGGTAACGGAAATGTATCCTGGAACCTTAAATGTGATGCTGACTGGGCAGGCAACCTCGGAAGCACTTGAGAACGTAGAGCGGGAAGGCGCAATTAGCGCATTTATGGCAAAGCCTTGGAACAAAGACGAGTTGATGAATAAAATCAGTAGTCTCTTGGGAGAAGCTGATGAATAGAATGGCGAAACGCAGGCAATATGGGAAGGGATATTGGATTGCATCGTCGGTCATCCTGAGTTTAACCATTGTCTTTCTGATATTTACAAATTACTCAGCGATGCCGGAGCGACAGGTGCTGCAAGAGACAATCCAATCTTCAGAGGATATATCCAAAGCCTTATATAAAATAGAACAGAAATTTAAAGCATACGGCGATATGCTCAATCAACTAGCAAGTGATACTACCGCGACGAACCTGCTGGCTGATACAGAAGCACTTGATATTTTACAAAGCCAGTTGAATATTGTCTTAAAGGAATTTGCGGCGGAACGAATGCTGGCCGAAGGATATTTTTTTAAGTTAAATGCAACAGTACCATCGACTGCATACGAAGTATACTATAATGAAGAATCGGGAAGAAAAACCCATATTTCCACTTTGATGAGTACCGTTGAGGTGGAAAATATAAATCAAGAATTTACTCAGCGTTTAAATGCGATTTGGCTCACACAGTATCATGCATTTTCCGATGTGGCGCATCTGCAATATTTGATTCCGCTCTATCAGGATGATACCTATCTTGGTTTTGCGGGCATTGTGGTCAGCATGAGTGATTTAAAAGCGGTCATTAATCAGGAACAAAAGGGCAGAGAATTTGGCATGCTGACGGATACCCTGGAAGTACTGTATCATCCACGCTATCTAGCGGGAGACTCACTTACAAATATTTACGAGGGAAAGCTAGTGGGAGAATTGACGTCAAGTAAGGGAGAGGATGCAATTCGTTTTCGTGGTAGTGACGGACGTGTCTGTCTTGCGGCATATACCGTGTTGCCAAGTGGACAAGTATTTTTAGCGGTGCAGGAACTGGCGGCAAAAATGTTAAGAACCAATTTTCTGACGATTTGTATTGCCGGAATTGCGCTCTTGATTATGACAATCGTTCAGAAAGATAAAAACACCGGAAAAAGTACCTTTGACCGTCTGGCGGAATGGCTGATTGGAATGAAGGGAAAAAGAGTCTTGAGCGAGCCGGAAGTGAACCGGACGAAGGCCATCATCGCCTTGGAACTAGGCATCTGTATGATGCTGACTTTTTTTGGTCTATATGAGGCGGTATTTTTTCGACGGTTTCTGATGTTTGGCGGCTGCATGCTGTGGACGCTGTGTCTCCACGGATTTCTATACTGCTATCTCCTCGGGCGCGTAAGTGAGCTCCAGAAGCTTCTGTTTATCAGCCTGCAATTTCTGGTGATGGTTGGATTTCATATCATCCAAGGCGGATTCGGTGAGCAGGGAACCGGGGTGGCAATTTCATGGATGCTGGGAATTTTGATTTTTGGCTGCCTGCTGGTTCGCAGTGAGCATGAGAATATAGTGTTTGGGTTGTTTGTTATCAGCCTATTTCTCGAGGTATTGACGGAACTATATTTTTTACAAAATATTTATTATGAGCGGATGTTTGTTTTTGTAACCAGCTTATTTTATACAGGTTTCTCGCTATATACCGGGGTTAGCATTTATTTGCGGGAATCAATCCAAGAGGGAAAAATGATTACCGAGTTGTTAAATGAGGTAAAGGAAACTCAGTCCTATTTGATTCAACAGGAAAAAATGGTTGCTCTGGGGCAGTTGATATCAGGGGTTGCCCATGAAATCAATACACCGGTAGGCGCCATTAAAGGGGCCGCGCAAACAATGGAGTCGGGGTTGCAGCCGATGCTGCTTTTGCTGCAACGATGTAAGGAGGAATTTGAAGAAGCAGACTATACTTGTTTCTTTGCACTGATTCAATTAGCGGGTGATGGGGTAAAGGAAATGAAGAACACCATTGAAATCCGCCAGGCGAAAAAAGAAATTTTGGTCTATTTAGAAGAGCTGCAAATTGCGGAGCCGGAAGCGGTGCAGGAAATGCTCGTTCGGCTGGAAATAACAAGTGTACCAAAGCTTAAGGAATACAGCGAAGTCCTTAAGAATCCGGATCTCCTTGAAATCCTCAAGATTGTCGGAAGCTTATCCGGATTTATTGTTGGCATCCAAACGATTCTGTTTGCGACTAACCGTGTTACGCGAATTGTCTTTGCACTTAATTCCTATGCAGAGCATGGCGCGCTCGATGAAAAGATGCCGTTAGATATTGTTAAAAATATTGAAAATGTTTTAATCTTGTATCATAATCAACTAAAGAAAAAGGTTGAAGTAATCAAGGATTACGAAGAAGGAATACCGCTGATTCTTGGCAGGGCAGACGAATTGGCTCAGGTTTGGACCAATTTGATTCAAAATGCCATTTATGCCATGCGAGAGGGCGGAACACTGACGATAAAAATAGCCGTCGTGTCATCGGATTGGGTTGAGATATCAATTGAAGATACGGGAACCGGAATCATGGCTAATGTTATTGATAAAATTTACGATTCATTTTTTACGACCAAGCCGCTTGGCGAAGGCAGTGGAATGGGACTGGATATTTCACGAAAAGTAATCCAGATGCATGATGGAACCATTGATGTAGAAAGTGAGTGGGGCAAAGGAACAAAGTTTGTGATTCGTTTGCCAATATGTTATAATGAGCAAAAATGAATTGTGGCAATAAAGGAGACATCAGGATGAAGTCAAAAATAATGATTGATATAGAGGCGGATAATACCGAAAAAAAAGAAAGCCGTTCCACAATTATCTGTGTTGATGATGAAAAAATGGTGCTAAGTGTATTGTTCGAACAGCTAACAGAGTTCTTTGGAAATAATTATCGTATTGAAAAGGCATTGGGCGGTGAGGAAGCATTGGAGATTGTTGATCGGTGCATCAAGGAGGGGAATCCCGTTTCGGTCGTTATTTCTGATTATCTGATGCCGGTTATGAAAGGCGATGAGCTGTTTGTTGAAATCAAAAAGAAGGATCCGAGAATCCGAAAAATCATGTTAACTGGCTATACTTCAGTAACTGGAATTATTACCGCTATCAATCAAGCAGGATTGTATCGTTTTATTTTAAAGCCTTGGGATGTCAAAGATTTGATGTTAACCGTAATTGAGGCGATTAAAAGCTATGAGCAGGAAAAGCAGATGCAGGAGTTGGCAAAAGGATTTGAAAGTTTATATCGTAAATGTGAAAAGAGTACCCAACATATGGTGGACGTGCTCGTCAGCACGATGCAGGCAATCGACCCGGCAATGGCATCGCATGGGATGAGAATCAAGCAGTACGCACTGTGGCTGGCAAATAAGCTGGAGCTGGATGAGTCGGTCTGTAAGAATTTACGGTATACATCTGTTTTACATAATATTGGGAAATTGGGCATGGAGGGTGAACCGGGCTCAAAGACGGCAATGCTCAGTCAGATTGATACGGCAAAGAAGATTATTAGTCATTTCGATGATTGGGATGCCATTTTTAGAGGCATTCAATATCAGTTCGAAAAATATGACGGAACTGGTCCATATATGAAAAAAGGTGATGCCATACCGGAGGAAGCGAGAGTATTAGCAATTGTCGATTACTATGATGAAATCAAAAGTAAGACCAGCCAAGAGAATCTTTCTGCTGTAGAAATTGCAGAGATGTTGCTGGAAAATAGGGGGACTTGGTTTGACCCAGAATATGTGGATGCATTTTACAAGCTTTTAATGCCAGTAACAAAGTGAAAAAAGCTTGTTGAAAATAAATATATAGTGTATAATTAATTATATTTACAAAAGTGAAAAGATGTAAAAAATGCACAAAGAAATTTTATCTGAGGAGGACTTGGGACTTGAGTATTATAAGTGTAGATGAATCGAAATGTGTGGGGTGCAATGCGTGTGTTAGAGCATGTCCAGCCGGTGATGCCAATATTGCCAGCATGGATGAAGAGGGGAATCTGAGAATCATAATTGATAATGAAAAATGTATTAAGTGTGGAGCATGTATTCATGCTTGTTCGCATGAGGCTAGAGCATTTAATGATGATATTGATGACTTTTTAGCAGATTTAAAGTCAGGAAAAGAAATTGCGATAATTGCAGCACCAGCAATCAAGATTGCCTTTGATGGTAACTGGCGTCATGTTTTGGAATGGCTTCGAAATGAGGGTGTAAAGGCAATCTATGATGTTGGTTTTGGGGCGGACATTTGTACTTGGGCGCATCTGCGTCATTTACAAGCGCATCCTGAGGCTAAGTTGATATCGCAGCCATGTCCAGCGGTGGTAAATTATATCCAGATACATAAACCGGAATTAATACCATACTTATCACCGGTACATAGCCCAATGGCATGTCTTGCTATTTATATCAAAAATGTATTAGGCTTTAAGGGAAAGATTGCAGCATTATCACCATGTATTGCCAAAATTGATGAATTCCATCAAACCGGCGTGATTGATTATAATGTTACAATGGACCATCTGAAGAAGTATTTTGATGAGCGTGGTGTAAATCTACCACAGATAAAGATTTTTAGTGATTTTGAGTTTGATAGTCATCAGGGAATGGAAGGTGCAATTTATCCAAAACCAGGCGGATTAATGCAAAACTTATTGATTCATGAACCAGAGTTAGAGGTAGTAACATCAGAGGGAACAGATAAATTGTATCATGACTTAGATATCTATTTAGAACAGCGAAAGGATGCCCTGCCAACCGTTTTTGATGTACTGAACTGTGAAACGGGCTGTAATGGCGGACCAGCTACCGGTGTACATTATCATCGTTTTGTAATGAATGATATTATGCATAGCGTAGAGCGTCATGCGCGCAGAACCCGTAAAGCACATACCGATAAAAAAGGAAATGACCAGCAGTTTGCCGAATTTGATAAAACGCTTAAGATTTCAGATTTTATCCGTACCTATCGACAGGAAAATATTACGAAGGTAGATATCAATGAATCAGACATTGAAAGAGGTTATGTAACATTAGGCAAAAGAACATTGGTTGAGAAGCACTTTGACTGTCATGCTTGTGGTTACAAATCATGCCGGGATATGGCGATTGCAATTGCCAAAGGAATTAATGAAAAGGAAAACTGCCATCAGTATATGTTACATTCAATTGGTAAAGAGCGAATGAAAGTTGCTAAGGTAAATGAAGAAGTGTTAGCAATGAATCGTGAACTGATGAGCATTTTTGGTGAATTATCCGAGAATATTGATGTGGTCAAGGCGGAGGCAGTTGTGATTCGTGATGCCGGTGAGCAGAGTACGAAGGAGATTGGTGGCGTAGCAGGACACATCAATGAACTGAATGACTTGAATCAGAATATCTTTTCTTCAATGTCTAATATTAATGAAAGCATTGAAAAATATAATGAAATGACCCAGGATGTTGAAAAAATTGCTGGTAAGATTAACTTGTTGTCCTTAAATGCAGCAATTGAGGCGGCTAGAGCGGGAGAAGCAGGTCGTGGTTTTGCAGTCGTTGCGACGAACATTCGGGAATTGTCAGACAGCTCCAAGGCATCGGTTGGTAGTGCAAAAGAGAATGACGAAGGAATTCATGCAGCAATTGAGGAGATTAATGTTGTTGTGCAGAATTTTAATGAGGCAACAGAGGAGCTTATCGTATCCGTAAATGCCGCAATTGACAATGTAAAACAAACATCAGAGAAGAGTATGCAAATTCAGAATTCGATGAATACAATATCACATATTGCGGATCGGGTTCAAGAAGTGATTAAGCAGACATCGGAGATTTTAAATTAAATATTAAGAAATTAGAGTAAAAAGAAAAGAATAGAAGAACCTAAGAAGGAGATTTACTTTTTAGGTTCTTCCATTTTTTTATACATTGATGAAATTGTCAGACAACTCTAATGGAAAAGAAAAGAAATACATCAAATCATTTACACATTTTTAATGATATTTTAGAAAAATGTGATACAATAGAAAGAGATTTTGGGACCGGGGGTCAGTACATGGAAGAAAAAGCCAAGATTGGTTTAAAGGGACAAAGGGAACGGAGACGACGCATTAACCGAATGAAAATGGGAATTATACTATCCATTTTTGTGTGGATGCTGATTTCCATGATGGTATGTGTTTCACTATTGATAAAGGTTCATTCACTAGAAAAGCAGTTGAGTGAAATCGCGCAAAATGGGATACAAACGAATCAGATTGATAATCCAGAAAATGCTGCGGCAAATTTTCAGGAATATGATGAATTAGAAAATGCAACGGAACAAGACAAAGAGACGCAGACGTATATCAATACGGCTAATATTATGGGCACTGCCAACAAAGATAATCTAGCCGAGGAGGGTGATGCACTAAAGGTATATCTAACCTTTGATGATGGACCAAGCAGCAATACTGCTGGGATATTGGATGTGCTAGCAGAATATGATGTAAAAGCTACCTTTTTTGTGGTCGGTAAAGAGGATGAGGAATCCAAAGCCCTATACGCGCGGATTGTGGCAGAAGGTCATACCTTGGGAATGCATTCGTTTTCACATAAATACAGCACCATCTATGATTCATTAGAGGGATTCAGGGAAGACTTTGAACATATTCAGAATTTTCTATATGATATGACTGGGGAAGAATGTCACTATTATCGTTTTCCGGGCGGAAGCAGCAATCAAGTGAGCAATGCGGATATGAATGAGTTTATTTCGTATCTGAATGCGCAGGAGGTAACTTACTTTGATTGGAATGTTGCGAGTGGTGATGCAACCTCACAGGCATATACTGCGGATGAACTGGTTGAAAATGTCATTAAAGATGTCGTGAAATACAAGACATCGGTGGTATTAATGCACGACAGTGATACAAAAAGCACTACCGTTGAAGCATTGGGCAAAATATTAGAAGCGCTGAGGGAACTAGATGCGGAAGTTTTACCAATTGATGAGGATACAACTGTAATACAGCATATTACAGCTGACAGTATGCCATAGAATACAAAATTAATGGAGGAAAGAACATGAGTTTTTTTAAGGATTTCAAAGAAGATTTTTCGCAGGCGGTGAATGAATTGATGCCAGGAGAAAATATGGAAAATGAAGAATTTGAAGAGGATGCTGAAATGGTGGTAAACACACTGGAGAGTGAACTTGATGTCGCATCAGAGTTGTCTAAATTAGATGGTCTGCTCGAAAAAGTTACCAAAGATGTGAAAGAACCCACAGTAATGCCGGAAGAGACTACCACACCGGTCGAAGATGTAGAAGAAGACGAAGCAGTAGAAGAAGTAGAAGAAGTAGAAGAAGTAGAAGAAGCGGTCGAAGATATCATAGTAGAGGAACGTGTGGATGTGGAGGAAACCCCGGAACAGCCGGTTGTTGCTGAAAGCCCAGTTGTAGAACAGATAAATCAAAATAAAGAAGAACTGCAAGATGCAGAGGAGGATAAAGTAATGAACGAAGAAACAATAATGAACGAGTTAAACAATGAATTAGACCAGATAGATACGATGAGCACAATGGAGATGCCGGTACCAGGCAAAGAAGTTTCCGATGAAGTGGCAATTATTACCGAAGGCACCAACATCAGAGGTAATATGGAATCAACCGGTTCTTTAGATATCCGTGGCACCATCGACGGCAATGTATCTTGTAATGGTAAATTAGTCGTAACTGGTGTTGTCAATGGTAACAGTACATCATCAGAATTTTTTGCAGATGCAGCTAAAATCGAAGGTGAAGTAGTAAGTACCGGAACAGTAAAAGTTGGACTTGGCTCCGTTATTATTGGAAATATTACGGCAACCTCAGCAGTTATCGCAGGTGCAATCAAAGGTGATATTGACGTACAGGGACCAGTTGTTGTTGATACCTCAGCAGTCGTGATGGGTAACATCAAATCTCGTTCCGTTCAGATTAATAATGGTGCGGTTATTGAAGGTTTCTGTTCACAGTGTTATGCAGAAATTGATGTAGAAAGCTTATTTGGAGAAAAGAAGGTTAAATAATGAACAGAGTATTTTTGAAATTAAGCGGTGAAGCATTAGCTGGCGAAAAGAAAACTGGTTTTGATGAAGCAACCGTAACCGAGGTTGCCAAACAGGTGAAGACAATTATTGACCAGGGAACGCAGGTGGGAATTGTTATCGGCGGCGGTAATTTTTGGCGTGGCCGGAGCAGTGAGACGATTGACCGGACTAAGGCAGACCAGATTGGAATGCTGGCAACAATCATGAACTGTATCTATGTATCGGAGATTTTCCGTTCAGTCGGAATGACAACTCAGATATTAACCCCATTTGAATGCGGCAGCATGACAAAATTATTTTCCAAGGACCGCGCGAATAAATATTTTTCAAAAGGAATGGTCGTATTTTTTGCTGGCGGAACGGGTCATCCATATTTCTCAACCGATACCGGAATTGTGTTGCGGGCGATTGAAATGGAAGCATCTGGAATCTATCTTGCCAAAGCAATTGATGGCGTATATGACAGCGACCCAAAATCAAATCCGGATGCTACAAAATACGATGAAGTATCGATTCAGGAAGTTCTTGATAAAAAGCTGGCAGTGGTAGATTTGACTGCATCCATTATGTGTATGGAAAATAAAATGCCGATGTTTGTATTTGGATTAAATGAAACGAATAGTATCGTTAATGCGATTAGCGGAGAGTTTAATGGCACCAAGGTGACGGTGGAATAGAAGGAGAAAAACTATGGATGAAAGACTAGTGCAGTATGAACAAAAAATGCAGAAATCTTATGATAATTTAGTAGAGGACTTAGCATCAATCCGGGCCGGACGTGCAAACCCTCATATTTTAGATAAAATCAGAGTCGATTATTATGGAACACCGACATCCTTGCAGCAGGTATCAAATGTAAGTGTACCGGAACCAAGAATGATTCAGATTCAGCCGTGGGAAGTATCGCTTCTAAAAGACATCGAGCGGGCTATTTTAGTATCAGATTTGGGATTGAATCCAACCAATGATGGTAAAGTGATCCGATTGGTGTTTCCTGAGCTAACCGAGGAACGTCGAAAAGATTTGGCAAAAGATATTAAGAAAAAAGGTGAGAATACCAAAGTAGCAATCCGCAATATCCGTCGTGATGCCAATGATACATTTAAAAAATTAGCAAAATCTGAGATTTCAGAAGATGAAATCAAAGGATTAGAAGATGATGCGCAGAAGATTACAGATAAATATATTGCTGAAATCGACAAAGCGGTTGAGACGAAGACCAAAGAGATTCTTACCGTATAGACGTGTTTTTGATGGGGACATAGCCAATGCCAATGTCCCCATTTTCTGTAGAATGGAGATTACGATATGAAGATTCCACAACATGTAGCAATTATCTTGGATGGCAATGGACGATGGGCAAAAAGTAAAGGAATGCCGCGTAATTATGGGCATACGATAGGAGCCAAAAATGTTGAAACGGTACTTCGAGCTGCTGGCGAGATGGGCATAAAATATGTAACCGTGTATGCATTTTCGACGGAGAATTGGAACCGTCCCCAAAATGAAGTGGATGCCTTGATGAAGCTCTTGAATAATTATTTGAAGAACTGTGTGAAAACGGCGCAAAAGAACAATATGAGAATCCGTGTGATTGGTGATATAAGCAAATTGGAAGCAGATTTTCAGAATAGAATTCATGATTTAGAAGAACAATCAAAAGAGAATACTGGTTTGAATTTTCAGATTGCCATCAATTATGGCAGCCGTGATGAAATGGTGCGGGCAATGAGAAAAATGACCGATTCCGGTGTAAAAGCCGAGGATATTACCGAGGAAGTATTTGAAAGATTTCTTGATACGCAGGGAATACCGGACCCAGACTTGCTAATTAGGACCAGTGGCGAATTACGTTTGTCAAATTATTTGATGTGGCAGTTGGCATATAGCGAATTTTATTTTACCGATGTACCGTGGCCAGATTTTACCCCGGAAGAATTAGAAAAAGCGATTGCAGAATATACAAGAAGAGACCGTAGATATGGTAAGGTCGAGGAGGAAGTGTAAATGTTTAAAACAAGACTGCTAAGTGGAATCGTGCTGGTAGTAGCAGCTCTTTTATTAATAATTACAGGTGGTGACGTTTTACTAATCGCAATCGGCATCATATCGTTGATTGGATTGTCAGAGCTGTACCATGTATTTCAAATTGAAAAAAGTCTGGTCGGTATCGTCGGATATCTGCTGACAGCAGCTTTTTACTGTGACCTAAGATGGAATTTCATGGAAAATAATATGTTTATTCTAGGTGCGTTAGGATTGTTTTTGTTTGTGTATGTATTTACCTATCCCAAATATAAAACCGAACAGATTATGGCGGCATTTTTTGGCATCTTTTATGTATCGGTAATGTTATCCTATGTCTATCAGACGAGAATCATCACCAATGGCGCATATATCGTCTGGCTGATTTTCCTATGTTCCTGGGGCAGTGATACGTGTGCATACTGTGTTGGGATGTTAATTGGCAAGCATAAAATGACCCCGAAATTATCCCCGAAGAAATCCTGGGAGGGAGCGGTCGGCGGTGTCGTTGGTGCAGCGTTACTAACCGTTATCTATGGATTGGTATTTCAGCAGGCGATGGGAAATACTATGACCGATATCTGGATTTTAGCGATTATCTGTGCGATTGGTGCGGCAATCTCGATGGTTGGTGATTTGGCGGCCTCAGCGATAAAAAGAAATTATGATATTAAGGACTATGGCAAATTAATTCCGGGTCACGGCGGTATCTTAGATCGTTTCGATAGTGTCATATTTACCGCACCTGTCATATATTTTCTCGCAGTATATTTGATCAAATAGGTAACCGATGGAAGGTAGATTTCAGATGAAAAAAATAGCAATACTAGGTTCGACCGGTTCAATTGGAACCCAGACTTTAGATATTGTCAGGGAACAAAAAGACCTTGAAGTGATTGCCTTAGCGGCTGGTCGTAACATTAAGCTGTTAGAAGCCCAAATCCGAGAGTTTCGCCCGCGGCTGACCGCTGTTTGGGATGAAGCAGATGCCAAAACATTGCGGGACAATGTCCGTGATATTCCGGTAACCATAGTTTCAGGCATGGATGGGCTGTTAGAAGTGGCAGTGGTTTCGGAAGTGGAAATATTAGTGACGGCAATTGTCGGGATGTTAGGCATTCGTCCGACCATCGCCGCAATTAAGGCGGGTAAGACGATTGCATTGGCCAACAAAGAAACACTCGTAACGGCAGGACATATTATTATGCCATTGGCAAAGCAGCACAAGGTTTCAATTTTGCCAGTGGATAGTGAACACAGTGCTATTTTCCAGTCCTTAAATGGCGAGCAGGATAATCGCATTGCCAAGATACTATTAACAGCATCTGGCGGACCATTTCGTGGTCGAAAACGCAGTGAACTGGCAAACATCCAAGTGGAAGATGCCTTAAAACACCCAAACTGGGAAATGGGCCGAAAAATCACGATTGATTCTTCGACAATGGTGAATAAGGGCTTAGAAGTGATAGAAGCAAAATGGTTATTTGATGTGGAGCTAGAAAATATTCAGGTGGTAGTACAACCACAAAGTATCATACATTCTATGGTAGAGTATCAGGATGGGGCCGTGATTGCCCAGCTTGGCACGCCGGATATGCGGCTGCCAATCCAGTATGCCTTGTATTATCCAACGCGTCGGCCATTAAGTGGCGAGCGACTGGATTTTTGGAGCATCAAAAACATTAGTTTTGAAGAGCCGGATTTAGAAAACTTCCGCGGGCTGGCCTTGGCATATCAGGCATTGAAACAAGGTGGAAATATTCCGACCGCTTTTAACGCAGCAAATGAGCGGGCCGTAGCGAAATTTTTAAATCGGGAAATTCGCTATCTCGAGATTGTGGATATAATTGAAGGCTGTATGGAACAGGCACACTACCTTGAAAATCCATCCGTAGAGCAGATATTAGAGACAGAAGCGGCGGCATATGATTATATAGAGAGTAGATATTAGGAATGGAGAAATAGTATGAATATTATTATCGCGCTTATTATATTTAGTGCAATTATTTTATTTCACGAGTTAGGTCACTTTTTATTGGCCAAAAAGAATGGCATTACGGTAAATGAATTTTCCTTGGGATTGGGTCCAACCATCGTTGGGTTCACCAAGGGAGAAACAAAGTATTGCCTCAAATTACTGCCATTTGGTGGTGCCTGTATGATGGAAGGCGAAGACGAGAGCAGTGATTCGGAAGGCTCATTTAATAACAAGTCAGTTTGGGCCAGAATGTCAGTGGTTGTTGCTGGACCAATCTTTAACTTTATTTTAGCTTTTTTACTAGCTTTGATTATCATTGGCTTAAATGGTTATGACAAACCGATTGTAACTGCTGTAACACCAGGATTTGCCGCTGAAGAGGCGGGTATCCAGGAGGGCGATTCGATTGTTAAGGTCAATGGCAAAAAAATTCATTTTTATCGTGAGATTGTCTTTTTGACATATTTTTATCCAGATGAAGATTGGGACATAGAATATGAGCGGGATGGCCAGATATACAGTGCTCACTTAGAACCACGCTATGATGAAGAAAGTGAACGCAATCTGCGCGGCATTCAGTATAGCTACACGCAGGAAAAGACGAATGTGCTGACGACGATTCAATACAGTGCCTATGAACTGAAATATTGGGTTAATACAACAATTGAGAGCTTGCGGATGTTAATTACCGGCAAGGTCAGTGTCAATGAGTTATCCGGTCCGGTGGGCATCGTTAAGACGATTGGTGATACCTATGACCAAAGCAAGGCAGTTAGTACCTATTCCGTTGTGATGAGCATGATGAATATGGCGATTTTACTATCTGCGAACTTAGGTGTCATGAACTTATTGCCACTGCCGGCATTAGACGGTGGGCGACTGGTATTTCTTGTCATTGAAGCAATCCGGCGCAAGAAGGTTAACCCAGACAAAGAAGGTATGGTTCATTTTGTCGGCATTGTGCTGCTGATGGGCTTGATGGTTTTGGTTATGTTTAACGATATTCGCAAATTGTTTTAGCATCAAGAGTCGAAAGTATACGGAGAGATAACACATGGAAAGAAAAAATAGTAAACAGGTTAACATTGGGAATCGTGTGATAGGCGGTAGTAATCCTATTTTAATCCAGTCAATGACAAATACAAAGACCGAAGATGTGCCGGCATGTGTGGCGCAGATTCAGGCGTTGACTGCGGCAGGCTGTGATATCATCCGCTGTGCGGTGCCAACAATCGAAGCGGCACAGGCGCTTGCTGAAATAAAAAAACAAATTACAATTCCATTGGTGGCTGATATACATTTCGACTACCGTTTGGCGATTGCGGCGATGGAACATGGAGCGGATAAAATTCGTATTAATCCCGGCAATATTGGTGACACCGAAAAAGTAAAAGCCGTAGTGGATGTGGCGAAAGAACGAAACATTCCGATTCGCGTTGGCGTGAATAGTGGTTCCTTGGAGAAAGCACTGATTGAAAAATATCACGGCGTTACCGCCGAAGGAATTGTCGAAAGTGCACTTGATAAGGTCCGCATGATTGAAGAGATGGGATATGACAATCTCGTCGTCAGCATCAAATCTTCTGATGTGATGATGTGTGTGCGTGCCCATGAACTGATTGCAGCGCAGACGAATTACCCATTGCACGTTGGTATTACGGAAGCAGGAACAATTATCAGCGGCAATATCAAGTCGTCGATTGGCTTGGGTCTGATTTTGCATCAGGGCATTGGCGATACCATCCGGGTCTCATTAACTGGTGATCCACTCGAAGAAATCAAATCGGCGAAGCTGATTTTAAAGACCTTAGGTCTTCGAAGCGGTGGAATTGAAGTGGTATCATGTCCGACCTGCGGCAGAACCAGAATTGATTTAATTAGTTTGGCAAACCAAGTAGAAAATATGGTGGCCGATATTCCGTTGAATATCAAGGTGGCCGTAATGGGATGCGTGGTAAATGGACCAGGAGAAGCCAAAGAAGCCGATATCGGAATTGCTGGCGGTATTGGCGAAGGTTTGTTGATAAAGCATGGCGAAATATACAAGAAAGTACCGGAGGATCAGCTCTTAATGGAACTTCGTCAGGAACTTTTAAATTGGAGTTATTAAAATGACAAAACTTTTCTTTGAAGTTTTTCCGACCCTAAAGCTTGGGGGAGAGATACGGAATTTGATGATGGAAGCGGAGGTAACGAAGGTTGCCACGAACCGGACCAAGGACCTAATCAAAGTGTATTTGACGAGTGCTCGTCTGATTGAAAAAAAACAGATTCATTTGTTAGAGAGTGAAATTATGAAACAGTTATTTCCGAACCAGGAGATAACTGTTAAAATTATGGAAAAATTTAATCTGTCGATGCAGTATACACCGGAAAAATTGCTGGCAGTTTATAAGGAAAGTATTTTAGAAGAATTGCAGGCGTATAGCCTGTTATTATATAATTTATTTCGTTGTGCGAGGATGGAGTTTGACCGTGAAGACCATCTGCGCCTGACGATGGACAATTCGATTGTGGCTCAGAATCGTAGTGAAGAACTGGTTGATATTCTTGGTAAAATCATCTGCGAACGCTGTGGTCTAAAGCTAATCATCGAACCAATCTATGAAGAAAAAGAAAGTAGTCGTCATATTCAAAATGCCGATATTCAGATGCAGCAGCAAGTGCGTAATATCATGAATTTGGCGGCAGTGCGTAAAGATGATGAAGAAGGCGGTGAGAATCCATCCGCTGAGTCGCCAGAGGCGGCATTAGCACAAGGCAATGTAACCCCGCCAGGAACGGATGCAGTTCCACCAAAAGCCAGCAAACCACCGGAAAAGAAAAACAACTCATGGGGCGGTAAACGGGATTTTTACAAAAAGTCGGATAACCCAGATGTCATTTATGGTCGTGATTTTGAAGATGAAGTTATTCCACTGGAAACGATTATGGGTGAAATGGGTGAAGTGGCGATTCGTGGCAAAATATTGACCCTGGAATCCAGAGAAATCCGGAATGAGAAAACAATTGTGATTATCTCGGTAACAGATTTTACCGATACGATAGTTTTAAAAATATTTACCAAGAACGAGTCATTAGAAGAACTGCTCGGAGGCTTAAAAAAAGGTGCCTTTGTGAAAGTGAAGGGTGTTACGACGATTGATAAGTTCGATAGTGAGCTGACGATTGGCTCGATTGTTGGAATTAAGAAAATACCAGACTTTACGACGACTCGGATGGACAGCAGTCCGGAGAAACGGGTCGAGCTTCATTGCCATACCAAGATGAGTGATATGGACGGTGTTTCGGCAGTTGAGGATATTGTAAGGAGAGCGGCGGGTTGGGGACATAAAGCAATCGCGATTACAGACCACGGTGCGATTCAGGCTTTTCCGATTGCCAATCATGTCCGCTTACCGGAAGGACAGGATATCAAGGTAATCTATGGCGTGGAGGCATATCTGGTTGATGATTTAAAGGATATTGCAGAAAATTCCAAGGGCCAGACGTTGCAGGAGGATTATGTTGTTTTTGACATCGAGACAACGGGCTTCAGCCCACTTGTGAATAAAATGATTGAAATTGGCGCAGTCAAGGTATCAGATGGAAAAATCGTAGAGCGGTTTTCGTCATTTGTCAATCCGCAGGTGCCGATTCCATTTCATATTGAGAATCTGACCAGCATCCGCGATGATATGGTCATGGATGCACCGACCATCGAAGAAATTTTGCCGAAATTTATGGAGTTTTGCGGCTCGTGTGTGATGGTGGCACATAACGCTGATTTTGATATGAGTTTTATCAAATATAATTGCGACCAGATTGGTCTGAGCTACGATTTTACGATAGTGGATACCGTATCTTTGGCGCGGCTGTTACTGCCGAATCTCAACCGATTCAAGTTAGATACCGTTGCCAAGGCCATCAATGTACCACTCGGATTCCATCATCGGGCCGTTGAAGATGCCAGTTGTACTGCTGATATCTTCGTTAAGTTTATTGAAATGCTTGGCGAACGTGGGATTCATACGCTGGATGAAATCAATGTAGAAGGACATGTCAGCAAGCAGATGGTGATGAAGATGCCAACCCATCATGCAATTATTTTAGCAACCAATGAAATTGGCCGGGTGAATCTCTACCGCTTGATTTCATTGTCGCATTTGAATTATTACCGGATGCGGCCGCGTATCCCGAAGAGTGAATATTTAAAATATAAAGAAGGCTTGATCATTGGTTCGGCTTGTGAGGCCGGTGAGCTTTACCAGGCCATCTTACAAGGCCGTCCCGAAGAAGAAATTGTCCGTTTGGTGAATTTCTATGACTATCTGGAAATTCAGCCGCTTGGCAACAATATGTTTATGCTGCGGGATGAAAAGCATCCGGTTTCAACGATAGAAGAGCTAAAGGACATCAACCGTAAAATCTGCAAGCTGGGGGAAGCTTTTCATAAAATTGTCGTGGCAACCTGTGATGTGCATTTTATCGACCCGGAGGATGAGGTTTACCGCCGTATTATTCTGGCCGGAAAGGGATTTAAGGATGCCGATGACCAGGCGCCGTTATACCTTCGAACAACGGAAGAAATGCTGCGGGAATTTGAATACCTCGGCAGTGAAAAAGCACATCAGGTAGTCGTGGAGAATCCCAACCGGATTGCTGATATGTGTGAAAAAGTATCACCGGTGCGGCCCGATAAGTGTCCGCCGATTATTGAAAATTCTGACCAGATGTTAAGAGATATCTGTTACAACAAAGCCCATGAAATGTATGGTGAGGAATTGCCGCCGATTGTATACGAGCGCTTGGAGCGTGAATTAAATTCCATTATCAGCAATGGTTACGCAGTTATGTATATTATTGCCCAGAAGCTGGTATGGAAGTCAAATGAGGATGGTTATCTGGTGGGCTCGCGTGGTTCGGTTGGTTCATCCTTTGTGGCAACGATGTCTGGTGTTACCGAGGTCAATCCGCTGTCACCGCATTACTATTGTGAAAACTGTCATTTCAGTGATTTTGATTCGGAGGAAGTCAAGCAATACAGTGGTGCTTCCGGCTGTGATATGCCCGACCGTGACTGTCCGGTCTGCGGGAAACCACTGGTAAAAGAAGGCTTTGACATCCCATTTGAGACTTTTCTTGGCTTTAAGGGAAATAAAGAGCCAGATATTGACCTTAACTTCTCTGGTGAATATCAGAGTAAGGCCCATAAATATACCGAGGTAATCTTTGGTGATGGCTTAACCTACCGGGCGGGTACAATTGGTACGCTAGCTGATAAAACGGCGTTTGGATATGTGAAGAAGTATTATGAGGAACATGGGATTCACAAACGCAACTGTGAAATCGACCGGATTGTTCAAGGCTGTGTCGGCATTCGCCGCACTACCGGTCAGCATCCGGGCGGAATTGTGGTGTTACCGGTGGGTGAGGAAATCTATTCCTTTACCCCGATTCAGCACCCGGCGAATGATATGACCACTGAGACGATTACGACTCATTTTGAGTACCATTCAATTGACCATAACCTGTTAAAATTAGATATTCTCGGACACGACGATCCGACCATGATTCGTTTTCTAGAGGATTTGACAGGCATTGATGCCCAGAAGATACCGCTTGATGATAAGGCAGTTATGTCCCTGTTTAAAAATACGAGTGCATTACAGATTTCACCAGAGGATATTGGTGGCTGTGCCCTGGGTGCACTTGGAATACCGGAGTTTGGAACCGACTTTGCGATGCAGATGTTAATTGATGCCAACCCGCAGTCATTTTCCGACTTGGTCCGAATTGCTGGACTGTCCCACGGTACTGACGTGTGGTTGGGAAATGCCCAGACCCTGATTGAAGAAGGCAAGGCAACTATTTCCACGGCCATCTGTACGCGTGATGATATTATGACATACTTAATTAGTATGGGGATGGATAGTGAGGAATCCTTTACCATTATGGAATCGGTTCGTAAAGGAAAAGGCTTAACGGAGGAATGGGAGCGTCATATGACGGAACATGATGTACCGGATTGGTATATCTGGTCATGTAAGAAAATCAAGTACATGTTCCCGAAGGCCCATGCGGCGGCTTACGTTATGATGGCATGGCGAATTGCTTATTGTAAGGTGTTTTATCCATTGGCTTATTATGCGGCATTTTTTTCCGTTCGTGCCTCGGGCTTTAGCTACGAGCTGATGTGCCAGGGCAAGGATAAATTAAATTACTACATAAAGGATTATGATAAACGCAAGGATGAGCTGTCAAAAAAAGAGCAGGATACTTACCGCGATATGCGAATTGTTCAGGAGATGTATGCCAGAGGTTATGAATTCTGGCCGCTGGATGTCTATCGGGCGCAGTCGCAGCGTTTTCAGATTATTGATGGCAAGCTGATGCCATCGTTAAGCACCATTGAAGGTCTGGGCGATAAGGCAGCGGATGCGGTGGTTGAGGCGGCTAAGGATGGAAAATTTTTATCGAAGGACGATTTTAGACAGCGCACGAAGGTCAGCAAAACAGTCATTGATTTGATGGGGGATTTAGGGATTTTCGGTGATTTACCGGAATCCAACCAGTTGTCCCTGTTTGATATGTAAAAGATAACTTATCATATAATAAAGAAGGAGAAGGTCTTATGAAGATACGTTTTTACAATGCTAAAATATTAAAACTGCAAGAAAACCATAAGTATGAGGTAATAACCGGAGAACTTTGGGTAAAAGGTGATTCAATCAGTTACATCGGAGATGGAACTAACATCGGAGATACTGCGGATTCCCAAATTGCCTGGGAGCGCGAGATTGATGTCAAAGGGAATCTGTTAATGCCGGGCTTTAAAAATGCCCACACCCATACGGCAATGACTTTTTTACGTTCCTATGCCGATGATTTACCATTGCAGGAATGGCTGTTTCAGCAAGTTTTCCCAAAGGAAGACCAGTTGACCCCAGAGGATGTTTACCATCTCGATGTGCTCGGAATTATGGAATATTTAACGAGTGGAATTACCTCGAACTTTGATATGTATTTCTTCCCGCCGGAAAATGCCAAAGCTTCGGCTGACTGTGGTTTTCGGACGGTGCAGGTCAGTGGTCTGAATAACTTTGGCGGCAGTGTTGGACTGATGGAGGAGAACTATCACATTGTTAACGAAATGAGTGATTTAACATCCTTTATCATCGGTTTTCATGCCGAGTATACGACCTCGGTAGAGCTGATGGAGGAGATTAAAACGTTAGCACATAAAGTAAAATCACCAGTCTTTTTGCACAATGCTGAGACGAAACGCGAAGTCGATGAGTGCATCGAACGTCATAATTGTACGCCAACCCAGTTGATGGAGAAAATCGGCATGTATGAATACGGCGGTGGTGGTTTCCACTGTGTTTGGATGCAGGAGCCGGATTTCGAGATAATGAAACGCCGTAACTTAACGGCGGTAACCAATCCTGCTTCGAACCTTAAGCTGGCCAGTGGAATGGCACCAGTCAAACGTTTTGTTGCCGAAGGAATTCCGGTCGCAATTGGAACAGACGGAGCGGCAAGCAATAACTGTCTTGATATGTTCCGGGAAATGTTTTTGACGGCGGCGGTTGCTAAGGTGCGGGAAAATGATGCGGAATGTGTCAGTGCGGATGAGGTTTTATATATGGCGACGGCTGGCGGTGCCCATGCAATGAATCTGCATGATTGTGACTGCCTTGCGGTTGGTAAGAAAGCCGATTTGATTATGATTGATTTACAGCAGCCAAACATGCAGCCGGAGAATAATATTGTGAAAAATATTGTCTATAGCGGCAGCAAGCAAAATGTTAAAATGACAATGGTAAATGGCAAAATATTATATGAAGACCAGAAATTTTCGATTGGTTTTGAGCCAGCAGAGATTTACCAGAAAGCAAATGAAATTATCCGGCGGATGAAATAAGAAGGGCATGGTTATTTAAAATGAAGGTATATTTTGTGCATCATAGTTGTTTTGTAGTTGAATTAGAGACATGTTATCTGGTGTTTGACTATTTTCGCGATGAGCGCGTGAATGGTTTTACTTTTACTGGTGTGTTGCCGGAATTTGACCAGGACAAGCAGTTATACTTTTTTGCCAGTCATAAGCATCAGGACCACTTTGATGTGGAGATTTTACGCATGGCCAAAGACTATCCCAAGGTGCACTATATTTTATCAAAGGATATTCGTTTGGGGGCAAATTATTTAAAACGAAATGACATTCCTGCTACTATCAAAAATCAGATTACCTTTGTCAGTCCAGAGGGCAAGTATAAAGTAGATGGACTGACGATTGAAACACTGCGCTCGACCGATGAGGGGGTAGCCTTCTATGTCGAAGCAGAAGGGGTTAACATTTATCATGCCGGAGATTTGCATAACTGGTATTTTGAAGGGGCTGGGGAACTGATTAATGGTAAGATGGAACGCGGCTATAAGGGGGCTTTGCGCCGGTTGGAAAGCAAGCATATTCATTTGGCATTTGTTGTCTTAGACCCACGTCTTGAAATGCATACAAACCGCGGGCTTGACTATTTTATGCAGCATATTCATGCCGACTATGTGTTCCCGATGCATCTGTGGCAGCAATACGAATTAATTTCCGGATACAAGAAATTATGTTTGAATGCGGCCTACACTGAGCGGATTATCGATGTGACCGGAGAAAATCAACTCTTTGAAATTGGTTGAAAAAATCAAATAATTGGGATATAATAGCGAAAGGAATGCAAAGCCTAATTTGCGGGCAGAAGGTGTCCGCGAATTACGCTCTAAAAGGAGGGAAATTTATGGTCGCATTTGGCTTGAGTTTTTTGAAATATTTTGTAATACTTGTTATTTTGGCGGGACTGTCAGTGGCGGGAATCTTTTTGGGTAAGTTTCTCAGAGACCGTAAGGATACCAAAGAGTTGAGAGAAGCCGATAAAAAACAGAACGAGAATTAGATTTTGGAGGAATACATTGTGAGTAATAATGGTGTAAATGATTTAAGAAGGAAGTATTTGGAATATTTTGAAAGCAAGGAGCATCTCGCATTAAAAAGCTTTTCATTAGTTCCACATAATGACAAAAGCTTATTATTAATTAATGCTGGAATGGCACCGCTAAAGCCATATTTTACCGGTCAGGAGATACCACCACGGAATCGGATGACGACTTGTCAGAAGTGTATTCGGACTGGTGATATTGAAAATGTCGGCAAGACTGCCAGACATTTAACCTTTTTTGAAATGCTGGGAAATTTCTCATTTGGTGATTATTTTAAAGAAGAAGCCATCGCTTGGTCTTGGGAATTTTTGACCAAGGTACTAGGTTTGCCAGAGGAGCGACTCTATCCATCGATTTACGGTGAAGATGAGGAAGCATTTGAAATCTGGAATAAACAGGTAGGAATTCCAGCCGATAAAATCACTCGTTTTTATCGTGATCCCGAAACTGGTGAGTGTGATAATTTCTGGGAGCATGGCGCAGGACCTTGCGGACCTTGTTCGGAAATCTACTATGACCGCGGTGAAAAATACGGCTGTGGCAGTCCAGACTGTAAAGTCGGCTGTGAATGCGACCGTTTTATGGAAGTATGGAACAATGTATTTACACAGTTTAATGGTGATGGTAAGGGTAACTACGAAGAATTGGAAAATAAAAATATTGATACCGGAATGGGCCTGGAGCGTCTCGCCGTGGTCATGCAGGATGTCGATTCTGTCTTTGATATTGATACGATGAAGGCGATTCGCGATAAAATCTGTGAACTGTCTGGCAAGAGCTATCAGCAGGATAATGGCAATGATGTATCGATTCGTTTGATTACAGACCATATTCGTTCCTCAACCTTTTTAATTTCGGATGGTGTAATGCCAACCAATGAGGGCCGCGGTTATGTTCTCCGTCGTCTGATTCGCCGGGCGGCAAGACATGGTCGTCTGCTTGGTATCAAAGGACTGTTTTTAGCCAAATTAAGTGAGACTGTAATTGCCGAAAGTGGGGATGGTTATCCGGAATTAAATGAGAAGAAAGAATTTATCTTCAAGGTGCTGTCACAGGAAGAAGAAAAGTTTAACAAGACAATTGACCAGGGCTTAGAGATTTTGGCACAGATGCAGGCTGAATTAGAAGCTGCTGGCAAAACTGAGTTAGCCGGCGCAGATGCTTTTAAACTATATGATACTTATGGCTTCCCACTTGATTTGACGTTGGAAATCTTGGTTGAAAAAGGATTTACGATTGACGAAGTAGGATTTAAGGCAGCGATGGAGGAACAGCGTAACAAGGCAAGAAGCGCCAGAAAAGTAACGAATTACATGGGTGCGGATGCAACCGTATATGAGTCAATTGACCCAGCGGTGACGACCACTTTTGTCGGTTATGAGAATTTGACCCATAACTCAAAAATCACCGTTATGACGACCGAAACAGAGCTTGTGGAAGCACTCTCAGACGGTGAAATTGGTACAATTTTTGTCGAGCAGACTCCATTCTATGCAACGATGGGTGGACAGACGGCCGACACTGGTGTGATTCGAAGCGCCGATGGCACGTTTGAGTTTATTGTCGAAGATACCGTCAAAATGTTAGGCGGTAAAGTCGGACATATTGGTAAAGTATCACATGGCATGATTAAAACTGGTGATACGGTCGAGCTGGCAGTTGATGCGAAAAAACGTCAGACCATCGGTAAGAACCACAGTGCAACACACTTGCTGCAAAAAGCGTTGCGAGAAGTATTAGGCAGTCATGTGGAACAGGCTGGTTCCGATGTCAATGCAGAGCGTCTGCGTTTTGACTTTTCACATTTTTCAGCAATGACAAATGAAGAGATTGCGCGGGTCGAAGCAATTGTAAATGAGAAAATCAGTCAGGCCATTCCGGTTGTAACGAAGGAAATGACTTTGGATGAAGCAAAACAAAGTGGTGCAATGGCGCTGTTTGGAGAAAAATATGGTGAAACTGTACGCGTTGTCAGCATTGATGATTTCTCCGTTGAGCTCTGCGGTGGAACTCATATTGACAATACCGCCAGCATTACCGCGTTTAAGATTGTGTCAGAGACTGGAGTAGCCGCTGGGGTACGAAGAATTGAAGCACTGACTGCGGGCGCAGTATTTGAATATTATGATAAAATCGAAGCGGCATTACTAGCGGCGGCAAAGACCGTTAAGGCAACACCTGCAAATCTGGTGGAACGTCTCGAACATCTAATGGCAGAGATGAAGACGTTACAGAGTGAGAATGAATCCTTAAAGAGCAGAGCGGCAAAGGATGCGCTAGGTGACGTTATGGATCAGGTCATCGAAGTAAAAGGAATGAAGCTACTGGCATCCTCCGTTGACGGTGTGGACATGAATGGCTTAAGAGATTTAGGTGACCAATTGAAAGAAAAGATTGGCAGTGGCGTAGTTGTACTCGCATCTTCTGATGAAGGAAAGGTCAACCTGATTGCAATGGTAACCGAGGACGCAATGAGTAAGGGCGCACATGCGGGCAACTTAATCAAAGGAATTGCCGGTAAGGTTGGCGGCGGCGGCGGCGGTCGTCCGAATATGGCTCAGGCGGGGGGCAAAAACCCGGCTGGAATCCCAGATGCATTAGCTGAAGCGAAGGCTGTCTTGGAAGCGCAAATTTAGTAAAAAAGAAAATGAGTAAATACTTTTTAGTAATTGCATATTAGTATTTATGGTGATATAATCACATCATACGGATGGGGAAAAAGCTACGACATAAGAGCGTGGTTTTTTCTCTATTTTTATTTAAGAAAAAACTCCATAATGCTTAAGGAGATGACGAAAAGCGAGGATTTGTGATGCAGAAGAAGAGAAGTATACTGATTCAAATTGTAGGAACGTTAATTGTCGTATTGGCGGGTGCTTTTTTCATTATTGCTTTAAATGTACAGGGAATTATGCGTAACGAATTGCTAGAACAGTATCGACAGAGCGGAAAACAGATGCTAGATGCCTATTCCGGAGGTTTTACGCTGGATGGTGCTGAGCAGTTAATTGCTCGAATGGCCAAAGAGCATCCAGATTTTGAGTACATACTTTACCTAAACACCGATGCCACGGTTGTTTACAGT
The DNA here is from genome assembly GCA_031555935.1 of Lachnospiraceae bacterium. Lineage (GTDB taxonomy): Bacteria > Bacillota > Clostridia > Lachnospirales > Lachnospiraceae > Roseburia_C. Next base: position 160,756 of record JAVBTX010000022.1, read on the forward strand.
GATGACCCAAATGAAATTGGCGAAGTGGAAACCGATGAGGGCAGTCTTGCCGGTTCACAGCAGGGAATCGAATACAGTGGCTATTACGAGGATGAAGAAACAGGTCTATGCCTTGATGTTTTAGAGCCAGTTTTTGCGGAAGATGGAACTTTGGTTGGAGCAATTGACATTGGCATACCAATTGAGGTCAAGGACTTAAATACGGTCATTTCGGCCTCATTGAAATCGGTTAATCTGTTGTTTGTATTGTCACTGGTTATCGTCTGTGCATTGATTATTGCGGTAGTTATTTTGTTGGTGATTAAACCATTGCAGGTAATCAATCATAAAATCAGTCAAATTGCTGATTATGATTTACATTGGGATGAGTCGGAACTATCATATCGTTACCTAAAGCGAAGCGATGAGTTAGGACAGTTGGCAAAGGCTTTGTACTCGATGCGGGAAAATCTGTCGCTGCTTGTTGGTAAACTGAGTCAGACGGCTGCTACGGTCGGTGAAAGCTCAGATGAACTGGCTGAGGCTTTTAAGCGCTCAATGGAGAGTGAAACAGAATTAAGTAAAATGGTTGAGGAAGTGGCAAATGGTGCTACGAATCAAGCTCAGGAAACCACCAATGGAGCAATGAGTGTAAGCAATCTAGGCGATATGATAAAAGGAAGCCGTCAGGAAGCGGAAAAGGTAAATGGTTATATTTCCGAGGCAATGGATGCGAAAACAACAGGAATGGTAATTCTTGATGAGCTCATCCAAAAGACGGAGGAGAACAACAGTGGAACAAAGAAGGTTCAAGAGATGATATTACGAACCAACGAACAAGCTGAGAAAATTTCTCATGCCAGTCAGATGATTCGTGAAATTGCAGACCAGACCAATTTGCTTGCCTTAAATGCTGCGATTGAATCAGCCAGAGCCGGAGAGGCAGGCCGCGGATTTGCCGTGGTATCAGAAGAAATCCGAAAGCTAGCGGAGGAAACCAATGATTTTACTAAAGATATAGAAGTGGTGGTGGGACAACTGGTGCAGGTTATGACTCAAACGGTTGAGACAGTTGGGATTATGAGCAAGACCTCATCTGGACAAGCAGAGACAGTGACCGACGTTAGAACGCGCTTTGAAGATATTGCCAATGTTTTAGAACAGGTTGAGAATGCTTTTGGGGTACTATATAAATCAACAGAATCAATGGGCGAGGAAAAAGATGAGATGGTTCGCATGGTTGAAAATCTTTCTGCTCTTTCTGAGGAAAATGCCGCTAGCATGGAGGAAGCATCCGCATCCGTAGAGACTCAGCATCGGATTCTCGAGCAAATCGCAGAGGCGAGTGAGGGACTTACCGCAATGGCCGCAGAGCTGCGAAAAGAAGTTAATAAATTTCATATATAAAAAATGGTTGACGAATGGAAAAATTATGCTATAATAATTGATAGTGCAATAAAATATGACCCAAACAGTTGAATATGCACAATAAGCAACTGGAGGGAGGTTAGGTGTGAAACTATGTCAAATGTAATCGTAAAAGAGAACGAGACGTTAGATAGCGCTTTACGCAGATTCAAAAGAAACTGTGCCAAAGCAGGTATCCAGCAGGAAATCCGTAAGAGAGAGCATTACGAAAAACCTAGTGTTAAGCGTAAGAAAAAATCGGAAGCTGCAAGAAAACGTAAGTACAACTAAAACTCAGAAGAGAATCTGCGAAGCAGGTTCTCTTTTTTTGCAATGTTTCCAGCGAGCTGGAAGCACTGCAAAAAAAGAGAACCTTTGATGCGCACTCGCGCGAACGGTATAATGTCGCCTAGGCGAACGCGCTCGGCGCAGAAGTTTGCCAAGGCAAACACCATCTTTTTTGCATCCAATTTTTTTTTGCAATCTAAGTTTTTGCATGATATGGAACGATAAGAATATGTGGTGGTTCATTTATAATCGTGATATAATTTACAAAAGAGAAATTTTACGGAGGGCTTAATTATGGAAGGGAAAACGATAGGTTTTATTTTATGGAGTATTTTTGGAGGTATGTTTATTGTTTTAGCAATTTTTTCTTATTTTTCAAAAAAGCCGGTAGGATTTTGGGCAAATGCAAAGGTATTTGAGGTTTCGGATACAAAAAAATATAATCGCGCGGTTGCTAAGCTATTTTGTGTTTTTGGCATTGTCCTAATTGCATTAGGATTCCCTTTACTTGCAGGACAAAATTCTGGTTGGATACTGCTTTCCGTTGTGGGGATTATGATAGAAGCTATTATTGCGATGGCTGTCTATTCTCTTGTAATTGAAAAAAAGTATAAAAAAGAGTGTTGATGGTATTGACTATGTTAGAATTTAGATTACTAGGTGATAGTGATATACTATTAGTAGAAAGCTGGTTGAATAAGGAACATGTGAAAAAGTGGTATGAAATACCACATCTTGGAGTTTCAATTGACGACTGGATGACTGAAATAAAAGAACGTAATAGACAGTATCAATGGTTAACTCATCTCATTGTAATGTGGCAAGGGTGTCCAATTGGATTATGCCAATACTATAAATGTGTGGATAGTGGTGATGAGAATTTTGGAACACTATCACTTACAGGTTCATATGGAATTGATTATTTAATAGGAGAAGAGGATTATATTGGTAAAGGTTTAGGTAAGCGAATGATTTCTTTGCTTGTGGACAAAATCTTTTCTTTTCAAGATGCGCAGATAGTTACGGCTGATATTGACAAAGATAACAAGGCTTCCGAGGGGGTATTGCTATCTTGTGGTTTTAAATTATTGGATGCTGAAAGTAGCCGATATATTTTGCCAAAAACATAGATGAATTGTAAGGTAGATATTATAAAAGGCTTTCAAAGAACGAATCAATTATTATCTCTTTGTGGATTGAATTGTGGGCTCTGCCCAATGTTTTTAGGAAAACATTGTGGTGGGTGTGGTAATGGCAACCAATCATGTACGATTGCTAAATGTAGTCTGGAACAAGAGGGGATAGAATATTGTAGAAAAAATTGCTGATAAAAGGGGCATAAAACTGAAACTTAATAAGAAAAGATCAGACAAATAACAAATTAAAATTGAGCGAGTTTGCTCAGAAAGGAAGGAACTAATAATGAGATTAGGTGCAATAGTTATCGATAGTAACGATATAGAGGAGCTATCGGATTTTTATGCAAAGTTACTTGGATGGACAAAGAGTAGTCAGATTCAGGACGGGGAAAAATGGATTACGGTAGTAAAGGAGGATTATAGCGAAACGCCAATCGTTTTTCAAGAGAATCCTAATTATATAAAACCAAAATGGCCATCATATAAGGACGAACAACAACAGATGGTACATTTGGATTTTTATGTTAGTATGGATGAGTTTGAAAGCAAAATTGAACATGCAATGAAGTGTGGTGCAAAAATGTCAGAAGACCAGTTTTCGGATAAGTGGAAAGTAATGTTCGACCCTTCCGGCCACCCTTTCTGCATTATTCCAATCCCAGAAGATATATATCAACAAAGATATACTTAGTTAACAACTAAAGCCGTGGCGGTTTAAAGTCACGGCTTTGAATGTAGACACAGATGTCCAATCATGACAAACACGATATTTCTCACGTTGTGTCGTGTTAAATGTCGCCTGTTATGTGTATTCTGACAATGAAAGGAGAAACAATTGGATCAAAAAAAAACAGGCTGCTTCTTCAAGGAGTTACGCAAAGAAAAAGGATTGACGCAAGAACAATTAGCTGAACAGCTAAATATTTCAGGAAGAACTGTATCAAGATGGGAAACTGGTAAAAATATGCCAGATTTAGACATCCTAATTGAGATGGCAGACTTTTATGAAGTAGATATCCGAGAATTAATTGATGGAGAAAGGAAAAGTGAAAAGATGAATAAAGAAATGGAAGAAACCGTTTTAAAAGTAGCTGATTATAGCAACGAAGAAAAAAACCGATTAATCAAGAAATTACATTTTTTTTCGTGGACAGGAGTCATTACATTTACAATTTCTATAGTGTTGGAAATCATGGGGTTAGCTGATAATGGAATAACAGAAGCTATCGCAGAGTTCTGTTGTGGAGTTTCCTTTGGTATGCTAATAATAGCCGTAATCTACACCAGCTGCTCAATATATAAGTTCAGTGCATTTAAAAGAAGATTATTTCAACATAAGTAAACATCCATTTTAAGCTCTACAAAAGCCGTGACGGTTTGAAGTCACGGCTTTTATTATACAAAAAAATCGAGCCAACTCTCCAATTTCCCCCATTTCTTTTTCCACCCATAAGAAACATGGAATAAATTTCCCCCTGCATCATATACATTAGTCGTAGGGACAAGAAAGCAGGCGATATAATGGTCAAAAGTGTATTGCAGATATTCCCGGTGCATCTGCGGGAAAAAATTGCAGATTGCAACATTCGTGAAGAACTGCTAGAAGAAATCCGAATCCGAATCGGACAGCCCATCGTGATTAGTTATGGGCAGGAAGAGTGGCATCTCGATGCAAGCAAGCAAAAACTGACAAAACAAGAAAGCCAGGCCTATCGTATCACCGAATCTGATGTTCAGGAAATGGTAACCTTCCTAAGCCGCTATTCTCTATACGCCTTTCAGGAGGAAATCCGCAGTGGATTTATCACCTTAGAGGGCGGACACCGGGTTGGAATTGCTGGACAGGTTCAGATGGAACATCATCAAGTGGCAGATATTCGCTATATTCGCTTTCTCAATATCCGAATCGCCAAACAGCGGCCGGGGTGTGCAAAAGAAATGATAAAATACATAACTACCGAAAATTTAATTTACAATACGCTGCTCGTATCGTCGCCGGGCGTTGGCAAGACAACCTATTTAAGAGACTGTATTCGGATGCTGTCACGTGATGGGGCTTCGGGGCGGGGAATTCGCATCAGTGTGGTGGATGAACGTTCGGAGATTGCCGCGTGTCATTTGGGGATACCGCAAAATGATGTGGGGCCAAACACCGATGTCTTAGACCGCTGTAACAAACCGGAGGGCATGATAATGATGCTTCGTTCGATGTCGCCGCAGATATTAGCCGTGGATGAACTAGGGGCTAAGGAAGATTTCTATGCCGTCGAGCAGGCCATGAACTGTGGCTGTCGGTTGATTGGAACGGTACATGCCGGAAGTATTCAGGAATTATCGGAAAAAGAAAATATGAAAATCTGGATGGAGCGAGGAATTTTCCAACGATATATCATATTAAAAAAACAGGCAGATGGAAAAAGAGTATTTGAGGTATATGACGAGAGGCGGGAACGGTTATGGTAAAGCTCTTTGGAGCAGTGATGGTGTTAGTGGGGGCAATCGGCATCGGACAAAACATAAATACCAGAATCCGCAGACATTATCAGCAGATAGTGCAGTTAAAGGAATTGCTGTTGCTACTGGGAAATGAGATGCGTTATTTAAAGTTACCTTTGCCGGTAGTTATGGAGCGGATGGCAAAGCAAACGAAAGAGCCATTTTCGGAGTCCTTTGTGCAAATGGCAGATGAGATGAACCATTTTAGGCAGGCTAGTCCAATGGAAATCTGGCAGAGTATTTTGCAGAAAAATCGAAAAAAATATTTGCTGTCCGAGGAAGAATTTCAAGTATATTTAGAAGCTGGCGTAATCTTAGAGCAAGGAAACAGCTATGCACAAGGTGAAGAGGTAACATTATTTACCGAGCAGGTACAGTATAAAATGGTACATGCACAAGAGGAACTGAAAAATCGACAGAAGGTGTGCAGCTATCTTTCGGCCGCCGCGGGAGTATTTTTAATCTTGATTCTGTTATGAAAAGTAAGACGACGGAGGGTATATGAGCGTAAATTTGATATTTAAAATAGCGGCCGTGGGAATCTTAGTTACCGTGCTGAGTCAAGTGCTAAAGCACAGCGGCAGAGAGGAACATGCATTTATGACAAGTCTGGCAGGATTGTTAATTGTATTATTTTGGATTGTGCCATACATCTATGATTTATTTCTGACGATGAAGGATTTATTTGCACTATAAGTTCAATGGGAAGGGGGCGCTGCAGCATGGATATCATAAAAATTGCATTAATCGGAATGGCTGGCGTATTTCTGGCATTGATGGTGCGTTCCTACAAATCAGAGTATAGCTTGTTCATCAGCATGGGGGCGTGTATCTGCATATTTATCTATCTGATATCCAAGCTGGAAATTATATTATCGTATGTGGACTCGGTTCAGTCGCTGGTTCAGCTCGACAATCGGTATATCCGACTCGTCATAAAAATGATTGGTATTACTTACATTGCTGAATTTTCCGTGGATATTTGCAAGGACGCGGGTTATCAGGCGATTGCCGGACAGATAGAGATGTTTGCAAAGATGTCGATACTGCTGATTAGTATGCCGGTACTGATGTCATTTGTCGAAATGATTGGAGAATTTCTATGAGTAGCGGCAAAAAAACAAAAAAAATAAGATGGGGTTTGGGGCTTGCCTTGCTCGTCGTATTTTTAGGCTGGCAAAGTCAAACGGTAGCCGCCACCGAACCTGGTCCGGGAAATGAAGAAAACAGTCTGAGTGAAGAATTGTTAGAGAATCTCGACTTTGGGGAGATTGATAGTTACTTGCAAAATGATGGGGCGATGGAGATGAGCTTTGCTGAGCTGGTCAAATCATTGATGACTGGGGGCAGCAGCGGCGGCAGTGGCACAATCATAACATACCTAAAGAATTTGGTTTTCAAAGAAATATCCGCCAATAAGCGGCTGCTGGTAGTAATTGTGGCGTTGGCTGGGGCATTTGCCTTAATCAAAAATTTTTCATCCATCTTTAAAAATGCATATATTTCGGAGCTGGCATTTATACTATTATATATAGAACTAATGATACTGCTGATGAAGTCGTTTTTAATTATGTACGAGCTGCTGGGTGGCACACTGGGGCGCGTGATAGACTTTATGAAGGTGTTGCTACCAGTTTTTTGCGTATCTTTGGTATTTTCCAATGGCGCTGGCAGTGCCGCCGGATTCTATCAAATTGCCTTTCTGGTGATATTTATCATCCAATCGGTCATCCTATATCTGCTAGCACCATTGGTCCAGATTTATGTAGCGATGGAATTTCTCAATCATATCTTAGAGGGCGAAAAATTTACCAGAATGTGCGAGTTATTAGAAGACGGCATTCGTTGGGGAATAAAAATAATCATTACCATTGTGATGGGGTTAAATGTTGTGCAGGGCTTAATTAATCCGGCAGTGGATCGTTTTAAAACGACCTCCTGGTCAAAGGCCATCAGTATGATACCCGGCATCGGCAATTCTGCCAATGCGCTCAGCCAGATGCTAATTGGCACCGGCATGGTCGTCAAAAATAGTGTTGGGGTAGCGGCGATGCTCGTCATCGTCATGCTGGGCCTGGTGCCAATGATAAAAATATATGTGATGGCCTTCCTATATAAACTTGCTTCGGCAATCCTCGAGCCAATTACAGATAAACGCATTGCCGGAAGCGTGAATGGTGTCTTTAAGGGCAGTGTGCTGGCGGGAAAATTAATGCTGACATCGTTGTTTTTATTCTTTGTGACGATTGCCATTATAACAGCGACCACCAGCTTTACAGCCGGATAGGAGCACCTTGCTTGTTCGAAAAAAGTTGTTTCAAGGAGTGAGGTAGAGTATGCAGGCAGTTCTGGAGTGGATGAAAGGAATTGTCATCCTATTTGTTATCTTATCGGCATTATTACAATTGGTGCCACAAAAAAAATATCAGAAATACATTCAGTTCTTCGTCGAGTTGATCATTGTAATTGCCATTATTGGTCCGATTGCTAAGGTCATCTATGCCAGCGAAGACTTAGATAAAAAAATAGAATATTCGCAGTTTTGGCAAGAATTGGAAAATCTGCAAAGGGATGCCGGCAAAATGGAATATATTCAGTCGGATTACTATATTAAAGAATACGAAAAAGTAATTGCCGCAGATATTACCCAAATGGCAGAGTCAAATGGATTTTCAGTTGTCAATATTCAAGTTTTGCTATCAGCGGGTTATGAACTTCAAACCGTAGATATGCAGCTTGCTGGAGGAGATGGCATCGGTGGAATAACAATCGGCAAAATTATTGCCAACTCCGGCAGTGAAGGCGACAGTACCAATGAGGCAATTGTTCAGGAACTAAAGCAGGAAATCAGTCAATTTTATCAATTGGAGGATTCACAGATAACAATACAGTATGTGGGGGAATAGGCATGGATTTAAAAGAACTGTTTTTAAAGCGTAGATTGCAGGAGGACTCAGAAGAACCGAAAAAACCAGATAAAACAGCCTGGGTAATATTACTGCTGACCGGTTTATTAATACTGATCATTGCAATTCCCACAAATAGCACGAAAAAAAATGAAACGAAAGAAACGGCAGTCGATTCAGCTGTCGTAGAAACCGCAGCGAAGGCAGCCGCAGATACACGGGAAAGCCAGCTTGAAGCAGTGCTGTCAGAGATGGAAGGCGTCGGAAAAGTGAAGGTCATGATTACTTATCAGGACAATGGTACCCAGGTAGTAGAAAAGGATCGGACCACAAATAAAGAGAGCACCACCGAAGCAGACAGCTCGGGCGGAACGCGTCAGAGCGATGATTATCAAAACGGTGAAAGCACCGTTTATGATGGTCAAAACGGGGAAGGTTCCCCATTTATATCAAGAGAGCTGACACCGGAAATAGAGGGCGTTTTAGTCGTCGCCCAGGGCGGAGATAAAATTTCCGTTCGCCAAAACATTTCCAATGCAGTTTTAGCATTATTTCCAGTTGAAGCACATAAAATAGTCGTAGTAAAGATGAACGAATAGGAGGGGCGGAAATTGAAGAAACTATTTAAAAAGAATCAAATCATAATTACCGCATTAGCACTAATGATTGCTGTTGCCGGATACTTAAGCTTTACCAACGGAAACATGCAGGACGATAAGGTCGCAAAAGAGGCCAACGCAGAAATCACCGATAATACATATGATTATGAAATCTCAAATGAGGATTCCCTGTTAGAGGGAGAAATTTTTACGGATTCCGAGGACAACAGTTTAGAAACCGGCGTTGAAGCATTAGACTCCACTGAGACAAATGCAGACGCTAGCGTGGATGGAAGTACAGACCAGAGTTTGCAGGGAAATTCTGACTTGGAAGAGGGTGCTAACCCAGGCGAGGCAGTATTAACCAGCGCAGTGGTAGATAGTGTTGACTTTGCTGCTGAGATGAAATTAAATCGCGAGCAGGTGAGGGCTAAGAACAAAGAATCATTTTTAGAAATCATCAATAACACCAGTATTGATGAAGTACAGAAGCAAGCAGCAGTTGACCAGATGATAAAAATGACTGGAATAGCTGAGCGGGAAGCAGCGGCAGAAATGCTTTTAGAAGCAAAAGGCTTTGCCAATGTCGTAGTCAGCATCACTGACGAATCAGCCGATGTAGTGCTTGATATGGGTGAAGTAACCGATGCAAAACGGGCGCAGATTGAGGATATTGTAAAACGTAAAACCAGTATTGCGGCGGAGAACATCATTATCACACCAATCCAAACGTCCCAAGCTGGGGAGTAAATTTTGGTTACACAGTAATTTTCTTGCATAAAAGAGGAAAAGCAACTATAATAGAAAACTGCAAGGAAGACAGAGGTGTCATATTCCGTTGATACCTCTGCCGGCTTTTGGAAAAAATGGCGGATGAAGAATAATCCATGCGCTTTAGGAGGAACAAATTTGGCTAATTTAAGAAAAGAGATTGAAAAACGAAGAACATTTGCAATAATTTCCCATCCAGATGCGGGAAAAACAACGTTGACAGAAAAATTTCTGTTATATGGTGGCGCGATAAACTTAGCGGGTTCTGTTAAGGGGAAGGCGACTGCCAGACATGCTGTATCAGACTGGATGGAAATCGAAAAAGAAAGAGGTATATCCGTAACCTCATCGGTATTACAATTTAACTATCAGGACCGTTGTATCAATATCCTTGATACGCCGGGGCATCAGGACTTCTCGGAGGATACCTATCGAACCTTGATGGCCGCCGATTCAGCCGTGATGGTAATAGATGCTTCCAAAGGTGTCGAGGCGCAGACAAGAAAATTATTCAAGGTCTGTGTGATGCGTCATATCCCGATTTTTACCTTTATCAATAAAATGGACCGGGATGCCAATGATACCTTTGAATTATTAGATGAAATTGAAAAAGAGTTAGGCATCGCAACTTGTCCAATCAACTGGCCGATTGGCTCGGGCAAGAATTTCAAGGGCGTATATGACCGTAACAGCAAGACCGTCATGACCTTTTCGGATACCTTAAAAGGAACCAAAGAAGGCGTCGAGAAAGAGTTGGCAATCGACGACGAAGCATTAGAGGCGGAAATTAGTGCTGAGTATCGCGACCAGCTCTTAGAGGAAATAGAATTATTAGACGGTGCCAGTGCTGAATTTGATATGGAAAAAGTATCAAAAGGAGAGCTGTCACCAGTATTTTTTGGTTCGGCATTGACCAATTTTGGTGTCGAAACCTTTTTGCAGCACTTTTTGCAAATGACCAGCTCGCCACTGCCAAGAAAAGCAGACTGTGGCATCTTGGACCCATTTTCCGAAGAATTTTCAGCCTTTGTCTTTAAGATTCAGGCCAATATGAATAAAAACCACCGTGACCGAATCGCCTTTATGCGAATTTGCTCCGGAAAATTTGAAGCGGGAATGGAAGTAAAGCACATTCAGGGTGGCAAGGCGATGAAGCTGTCACAGCCACAGCAGATGATGGCGCAGGAGCGAAAAATTGTCGAAGAGGCATATGCCGGAGATATTATCGGTGTCTTTGATCCGGGCATCTTTTCGATTGGCGATACCATCACCAATGCCAAAGAAAAATTCCAATTTGAAGGAATCCCAACCTTCGCGCCGGAGCATTTTGCAAGGGTACGTCAGGTTGATACGATGAAACGAAAACAGTTCGTCAAAGGTGTTATGCAGATAGCTCAGGAAGGGGCAATACAGATATTCCAGGAATACAAAAGTGGAATGGAAGAAATCATCGTCGGCGTTGTCGGTGTATTGCAGTTTGATGTGTTGAAATATCGCCTTGAAAATGAATACAATGTCGAAATTCGAATGGAAAATCTTCCATATGAACATATTCGCTGGATTGAAAACAAAGAAATCGACCTAGACAAGCTGACTGGAACATCAGACATGAAGAAAGTAACTGATTTAAAAGGAAATCCGCTATTACTCTTTGTCAATGCATGGAGTGTCGGTATGACCTTAGACCGAAACGACGGACTAATATTGTCAGAATTTGGTCGGGGTGATAACTAAATAATAAAATAGGCGCGAACATCCTTGTTAAAAAAGAATGTTCGCGCCTATTTTTCTGGATATAAAAGTATATCATTTGATTAAAAAAATAAGTCACTCTGAATCAGCTAAATCAGTCAGTCGAGCTTCAACAATGCCAAGAATACGTCCCTTTTCTAACTCAGGCAGTCTGCGGAATTTTTCAATCAAATCAAGTTCTGCTTCAGAAAAGCCATATCCACCATAAGCAACATCATGCATCAGTGCATCACCAACGACCGGGGAATCATAACCAGTCAGCAGATATTCATAAGAAACATTCAAAAATTCACATATCTTTGGAATCTTATCGGAAGTCGGATTGGTTTTATATTTTTTCCAACTGCTAATTGCAGCAGTGGAAATGCCGGTATACTCAGCTAATTGCTTCTGCGTAATATGCTTTGCCTTTAGCTGTTCGAAAATTCTTTGACTAATCGTCATAACATTTCTCCTTCTTGAACAAAAAATTGCCCATAAAAAATTTGTAAATATAAATTCATAGTTTGACAAATTCATATATGAGAACTATAATTCTAATATATGAATAACATTTATATATTATACAACATTATAAAGAAATTCTCAATGTAGAGAAAGAAAAATATGCATGGGGAGGAAAAAGATGGTTAGAAAAAGAAAAAGAAAACTAACGGCATTTGGCAAAGATGTAAAAATGCGCCTGGTCGAATTAGAAATGCGGCAAGAAGAATTGGCTCGAATTGTGGGAACAAGTCCACAATACATCAATCATATTATGTACGGAGAACGTACTGGAGACAAGTATATTGAGAAAATAAAACAGACGTTAGAGATATAGGAAAATTTTACCCAAAACTTACGCAAGGTCAAATGAAAAACTAAATTCCAGTTCCAGTTGAATGGAGCTTTTATTTTGCGATTTGAGCACTTTTTTTGGACGACCCTATATAAAGTATCCTTCAAATATGCTATAATCCGCTTTGAAAGTCTATTTGCTTGCATAGC
>JAVBTX010000025.1:0-94997 GCA_031555935.1 Lachnospiraceae bacterium
GCTATGCAAGCAAATAGACTTTCAAAGCGGATTATAGCATATTTGAAGGATACTTTATATAGGGTCGTCCAAAAAAAGTGCTCAAATCGCAAAATAAAAGCTCCATTCAACTGGAACTGGAATTTAGTTTTTCATTTGACCAATATTAACCAAAAATAACATGGTTGCCAGTGTGAATTCTCTCCACACTGGCTTACTATTTATTTTATGTACGTTTTCCCGCCATACACCGCCGCAATCCACCCAGACGGTGTGCATCCAGATATCAGCACCAACCGGTTTAATCTCCTTGCACGTAACCTGCGTCCCCTTATCCAGACAACCGTCTTTATCCGCATCATGCTGCCGGCCGTTCTCGGTCAGTTCTGCAAAAGCTTTTGCACGGAATCCTGTGCCGGCTCCGGTCCTGACTTTCATTTCTGACTGAAGGGTGTAAACTTGACCAACTTTGATTTCTTCTGTCTCAATAGGTTCTTCAATAGCGGCAAGCAATTCCTTCTTGGTATAATTTCGAAGCGTTTTTAAGGCGGTATTTTTTGCCGCCACTTCGCCACTAAGACCAAACATAGCATCCTCATATTCGTCCAACATTTCCACAGAAATGTACCCGGAAAGAATATCCCTGCACTTAATTTGTCCAATTTTATCTAAAAGGATTTCTGGCTTTGGAAAATTAATTGCAACATGATTGCCATCAATAAGAAATGCGCTTGCAATCCGGTTTGCGCAGACGAAAGTATACCCTTCCATACCGTGGATAGAAAGCATCTTTCCTAATTCGATTCTTGGCTCTGGCATATTTTTGCGGCTTTTGATATATATTTTTAATTCTTTTAAAGTTTCTCTGCTCATACAAATTTCTCCTATTCTGCGTTTGCTAAATCGTTAAACTGCCCATCCATTTGTTTTTCCTCTACCGTAGCAATCACCACATTAATAAACGTGACTGCTGCGGCTCCGAACTCCTGCGCTGCGGTTAATACTTCTTGTCTCCATTTCACATACTGCCCCAGGGTCATTTTTTCTGCTTCACCCACCAGATCAGTTATCAATGGATTAATTTTAAGGTCAAAATCTTCTTTGCTCATAAACGTACCATCCTCTCTACTACAATGCTTTATTGATAACGCTACTGTCAGCAAGAGAACCAACAGCTGCACACTCTCGTCCTGTAACCACCTCAATAACGGTAAAAATTTTCTTCATAAATTCAACGGATCATTGCCGTTTTGCTGTGTCTGTTCCAATGTCTCACGCTTCCATTTATCAAACTGTTCTTGGCTCATTTTGCTTGATTCTATTGCCATCTTAAGTACCAAAGGTCGGGATTCTAAAAGCAAATCTCTTTCACTCATATCTTTTCCTTTCCGCCGGAATGTGTTATAATACACATGTACCGGTCTTATGTTTGGGTTGACAGGTTACAGTGCCTTTGCTGAGTTGCCGCTCGTCAAAGGCTTTTTAAATTGCACCATAAGCTTGTCCCTTCTGCCGCATTTACGCGGTCTTTGGTGTCAGTACAACAGAACGCGCTGCCTGTTGATTTAACCGTTGTGATATTTGCTCTTTTTCTTCATCCGTTAGGTCCTCAAATTTCTTTATCTGATTCCCTTGTCGGATGTAGCAGTTTACTTCCAATATGTATCACACCCTTTCGTTTCATCTTATGTCGTGCTGGTTGTACATCTTTACTCTTTGTTACTCGGAAAGAAACTTGTTTATGAAATACTGCTGCCCTTTACCAGTAACCTTGGTTGTTTTATTGATTCTGACAGAACCGTCAGGGTTACTTGTCGCTGATTCCTTGACTTCAAATAGGCCCAGCTCCATTGACTTCTGCGTTGGCATATTCCAGTCAGAACCTTTGCGCTTAATCAGATATCCATTCGTTCGCAGCCATTCAAATAATCGCTTCTGACCTATTTCAACACCATTCTGTTTAAGAATCTTCGCCAAATCTCCTATTAAGATTGACGTGTGGCTTGTGGCCACCGCATCCGCAAAGATTTCTTTAGGTCGCATTTGGTTTATTCTCTGGTCTTTTTCCGCAATTGTTTTTTGTGCTTCAATAACTGCCAAAGCCAATAATTCTTCGCCGGAAGGCATCTTCATTTCTCGAAGTTCAAAATATTCATCAATTAGTTTGTCGTGAATTTCACATGCAAGGTCGGTATCCATAATTTTGATAAGCTTAGCGTAGCCGCGTTCGGATAATATGTAAATGTGTTCTGCTTGGGTAATGGACTGTTTGGAATATCCGATATTTTGAAGTAATTCCAACGTGCCTATCTCCCCGACCCGTTGCTTGAAGTCAATAAAATCAATGGTTTCCTTAAAACGATTAATATTCTGCGTAATACGTTCTCTCACATGCTTTGTCTGAATGTTATGAATTTCTGCTATCGTCTTATCAGACATACATTTTTTGCCTTCTCCAAAGCCTCCTAATACCACTGAGATTTCTTTTTCCATAAAATTTTGATTACCAATTACTTTTAATTCGCTCATTATTTTCCTTTCTTAAATTTGTGTCAGTAAAATATATTCACTATTTGTGACCTTGCTATTTAAAAAAAATACACTGGACAGAACGCTTGTAGTACTCTGCTATTTTTTTCTTTTTTTCATCACTTGGTATCCGCTTAGCTGATTCATACATTGCATATGTACTTTGGTTTATTCCAATTGCTTTAGCTACTTCCCTTTGGGTTCGCTTACCACGTAATTCAACAATGTGAGTAAATCATATTTACAATTATCACTACTTGTGATAACATAAATCACATAACAACTTAAAACTCACTCATTAAGAAAGTTGGTGAAATTTGATGTCAGAGTATGAATTTAAAGATATAATACTTAAACTAAGAAATGAACTTGGCTTTAACCAAGAACAAATGGCTAAGTCATTAAATGTAGCAAAAAGCACTGTTGCTATGTGGGAAACTGGTAAACGTAAACCAAGTGATGAAAAATACGAGGAAATTGCAGATTATTTTAATGTAGATATGGATTTTCTATATGGGCGGTCGGATATTAAGAAAAAAATCCATTATGATAAAAACGGAAATGAATATATTCTTTCTAACAAAGAAGGGCTTCCGGATAATTTAAAAATTATCACATTAGAACCAGGCGTTAAGATTCCAGTCCTCGACCGCGTTGCTGCTGAATATGGTAAGGAAGCCATTGAAGAGATTATCGGCGAAATTGAAATTACAAAAGAAATGGCAAGCAAAGGGGAACATTTTGGATTAATAATCAAAGGTGACAGCATGGAACCAATGATAAGAGAAAATGACACGGTGGTTGTTCAACGTGACTGCGACTTTGAAAATGGCGACTTTGTAATAGCACTAGTTAATGGCTCTGACGCTACATGTAAGCGTCTGCAAAAATACAGTGACGGAATTGCTCTTATCCCAAATAATCCAATATATGAGCCATTAAGATTTACAGCCGAGGAAATGGAACATACTCCCGTAAAAATTTGGGGCAAGGTAGTGGAACTACGAAGAAAATTTTAATACAAGTAAATTCATAATATATTATATTAACCGGGCCGCTGGTGGGACGGCGTGCTATATGCCGAACAATACCGGATTAGTCAAAAAATGAAAGGAGAAACGGTCTTTGAATGAATCAAATTTTGAAAAGCAACTACAAGATTTCTCTGAACGTGTGCTTTCTAAAGCGTTGACGCCAGAGGATGAAACCAACTACACCGAATCTTTATTTGAATCGATACGTCACACGAATGAATTTGGACAAGAATTTTGGTATGCCAGAGAATTACAAGTTGCCTTAGAATATTCGGAGTGGAGAAACTTTAAAAAAGTAATTGATAAGGCAATATTGGCATGTGAAAATAGCGAAAATCTGGTATCTGACCATTTTGTTGACGTCAACAAAATCGTAGAAGCTGGCGCAACACACAAGGATATCGGCGATATACAATTATCACGCTACGCCTGCTATCTCATTGTTCAAAACAGCGACCCAAGAAAAAAAGTAATTGCTATCGGCCAATCTTATTTTGCCGTAAAAACCAGACAACAAGAATTAATCGAAAATTATAATGCTTTAAACGACGACCAAAAGAGACTCGCCATCCGCCATGAAATGATTGAACACAATAAGCTATTGGTGGCGGCCGCAAAAGATGCAGGTGTGGAATCTGCTTTGGATTACGCTGTATTTCAGAATTTTGGATACATGGGATTGTATGGTGGATTAAAGCATCAAGATATTCATGCAAAAAAAGGACTGAAAAAGAGTCAGAAAATTTTAGACCATATGGGTTACGAAGAACTTGCAGCAAACCTCTTTCGCGCTACTCAGACCGAAGCCAAACTGCGCCGGGATAATATTCAAGGCAAAGATAATGCCAATCAAACCCATTACGACGTGGGAAAGGAAGTCCGAGATACTATTGCAAGAATTGGTGGCACGATGCCTGAAGATTTGCCAACACCTGAAAAAAGTATAAAGCAGATTGAAAAAGAGCAAAAGAAAGCACTAGAATAACAAAATAATATTATAGGAGATTTAACTATGAGAAAAAACACTTACAGAGAACTTTTTAATATCGGAGCCATAAATGGCCACAAATGTACTAAGACTGAATTTGATGCTGCCCCGGAAGAATTAAGATACCAACAAGATGATGATGGTCGCTTTATTCTTTTTGATGAAGTAGATGAAAAAGATGCCAAATTATTCCTTCTAACCAAACAAACAAAAGATATACATACCATCCGTAATATTATATTAACATATTTTGTAGTATCTATACTTGCTGTAATATTTTTCGTTTTAACATATTTAAATAGTTAAAAAAAACCGTCCTGCAAATCGGCTAATAGCCAACAACAGAACGGTTTACCAGATACTGATACCAGATGTACCCATCCGATATAATATCCCTAGACAAGACGATTATATCACTCCTAAGGTACATCTGGCAAGCAGGTGTATTTTTTATACCCTTTTTTCATACATATTAGGGAAGGAGTGATATCATGACCCCAACACAAACCATGCGCACCGGTGCTCTCTATATCCGTGTGTCAACCGGCAAACAAGAAGAACTATCCCCGGACGCTCAAAAGCGCCTGCTGCTAGAATACGCATCCAAACATAACATCATCATATCAAGTGAATATATCTATGAAGAAGATGGCATCAGCGGTCGCAAGGCTGACAAGCGTCCAAAATTTCAAGAAATGGTTGGCCGTGCAAAGAGCAAAGAACATCCCTTTGATGTTATTCTGGTCTGGAAGTTCTCCCGCTTTGCCCGTAATCAGGAAGAATCCATCGTCTATAAATCAATGCTCAAACGTGACCGCGTGGAAGTTATCAGTATTTCCGAACCGCTCATTGATGGTCCCTTCGGTTCGCTGATTGAACGCATCATCGAATGGATGGACGAATACTATTCCATCCGCTTATCCGGAGAAGTGTTCCGGGGCATGACAGAAAACGCTTTAAGGGGCAAATACCAAGCCCGACCACCCTTGGGCTATAAAATCCTTCATCATAAAGAAACACCTGAAATCATCCCCGAAGAAGCTGCTATCGTCCGTCTGATATTCGACCTCTACACCGAGCAGGGAAAAAGCATGTTTGATATAACAAGACATCTAAACGCCTTGGGCTATCAGACAAGCCAAAAAAAGTCATTCGAACGTCGAAGTGTGGACTACATTCTAAGAAATGAAACCTATACCGGCAAAGCTGTCTGGAACAAACGAAACAACGAAGATAAAACCTACAAAGATAAAGATGAATGGATAGTCAAAGACGGTTTTCACGAAGCTATCATATCAGAAGAACAATTCGAAAAGGCCAGACAACGCTACGATAACGAATACCGCGCAAAAAAAAGCCGCCCCTCTTCCACTTGCCGCCATTGGTTATCTGGCATCGTAAAATGCTCCAGCTGCGGCCGCACCCTAGCCACCTCTGTTCACACCGATAAACGATACGGCCGCCAATACACCAACTTCCAATGCTACGGTGTGACGAAAGGTAAATGCGCGGTATCTCATCAGATATCAGAAAAGAAACTAGTTCCACTAGTGCTAGAAGGAATTGAAAAAGTAATTGCCACTGGTGATGTTAGATTCCAAGTATTATCCCAAACGGAATCCACGGAGCACAACGACAACGAAATCCTGCTAGCGCGCCTGGAGGAAGTGTTAAAAAAAGAAGAGCGAATCAAACAAGCCTATCGCGACGGCATTGACACCATTGAGGAATATCGGGAAAACAAAGAAATTCTTTTTCGAGAACGTAACGAAATCCAAATGAAGCTAGACACACTGACCCCAATTAGCGTTGAAGAAGACAATACCGAGGAAATCATGCTTGATAAAATTCACAACGTCTACCAACTGATTACAAATAAGGACATACCAATGAACATAAAAAATGATGCCCTAAAGAGCATCATGGAAAAAATCGTCTTTGACCGAGAGGGTGAGACGTTGGATATGTATTTCTATCTGACCGAACCCCAATCCACCAACCCCTTATAAATACTAGCCTTAAGCCTACTACCTACGCTATCGCAGAAAGGTCATCCAATTCGGACAGCTCACCTGCTGCCCATCACAATACTGCGTCAAAATTGGCTGCCGCACGCCGGGACGTGAGAGGTAGTTTGAAAACATTTCATCCACCACCTGGGAAATATTTGCATAGATGTTTCTTCCATACATAAATTTATGGTCATATGCGGTTGAGGATGTAATTGTAAATTCATATCCTCTGTTGCGATACCATTCCGTATAAACCCGGTTCAACGTAAAGGACATAATTGCCAGGATGTTCGCGCGCAAGCTGGCATCCGGCCATGTTGCATAGATTTCACTGGAAGCAACATTTTTAATATAGTCTCGATATCTGATATAGTAATTTGCTGCCGTGTAATCAGTTGGTGCTCCATCATGGACTACCACAAATTCCGGAATCACAACTCGACTGAGTACAATTTCACCGGATTCAGATACCGGTTTTATTTCCGCTTCCGGTATTTTCGGCGGGTAATTTCCAAACAGGGTATTTGCTCCGATGACAATATCGGAGCGCACCGGTCCCGGCACTTCTTCCGGAATCAAATTGACTGGCTGAAGTGCGGTCACCTCTGGTAACACTGCGATACCGGTAACTTCCAGTGAATGAAAACCGGGTGCTGTGACTTGAATTGTATATTCCGAATAAGGCTGAGGCTCCGACGGTTCTAAACTATAATCTATCGGCGGTGCTGCCAGTTCGACGACCGGCGTTTGACCGGATATATCCGTTTGCAACTCATCAATTGTCTCGGTTGGATTTCCGGTATAAGTAAGGGTGATTTTTGCATCACGTATAGGCGCCGCACCTTGTGCCGTTGTAACATTTATCTGCAGTTTTCCCGTATCAGTTTGCATAGCACGGAGATTAGACATCGCGTATCATCCTTTATGCACGTTTCATATTTACTATATGCTGGTGCTGGTAAAATGTTACTCCACTTCTTTCACTGGAATCAGAATCTGAATCGATGTCCCCTGATTCTCCTTGCTGGTAATTGTCACACCATAGTCAGCACCATAAATCAACTTCAGCCGTTCATCAACATTATTGATGCCAATGCCCGAATAGTGCTCTGAATTATCCCGTCCACGATGAGGGTTGGTCAAATCATGCAATCGTTCCTGATTCATGCCAACGCCATCGTCGCTAATCCTGATTTTCAAATTACCTTCACTGCGGCTGAAAAAGACTTGAATCGTCCCACCCCGGTCACCCGGAAAGGCATGAAAAAAAACATTTTCGATGAATGGCTGCAGCATCATTTTCGGTAATAAAAAGCTCTCGCACTGACTAATTACATAGAACTCCACCTGAACCTTTTCGCCATAACGCGTGTTGTTGATGAGAATATAATTTTTAAGATTTTCAATCTCTTGATTGACTGTGATAAATTCATCCGTATTGCTAATTGTATTTCGCAGCAGCAGGATAAAAGCATCAATTGTTTTCGTTGATTTCTCGGCATCGCCCTGCCAAATCAGCCATTTAATACTGGCTAAGGTATTATATACATAATGCGGATTAATCTGCATCTGTAATGCTTTAATTTCTGATTTCCGTTTCTCCTGCTGGGTCTGGAGCAGCCGGTCAACGTAGCTTTGTAAATCGCGCAGCATATAATTATAAGTCGTCGCCAATTCCTGCACTTCCTCTGGTCCGCTCACTTGCGCATATTGATTAAAATCGCCGCCGCGTATCTCTGACATTTTCCCCGCAAGCGTAGATAATGGTCTGGTTGTTTGCCGGACCAAAATAAAAATAACGAATAACACCGCAATGGAAATAAGCATACAAATTGTCACCATTTGGGGAATATCATAGAGCTTATCGAGGGCCTTGTCGTTGTCGATCACTCCATATGCCATGCAGTTATAATACGGCAGATAAACTTGCATTACCGATAGCATTTCGCCATTTTCTGTCACCGATTTGCGAAGCGGTATACCCTCGCGCTCAGTCACTGACAGAATCCACGACGTATCCAGATTTTTACCATTAGTAGCCTTTTTATCCGAAGTCATCACGCGGTTATCATCACCATCCAACAAATAGAAGCTTGTTGAATCGGAGACAAAATAGTTATAGAATTTTGCCACATCCGTTTCTTTCATCGTAAAAAATACTATCGCATAGCATTCACCGGAATCTAAATAGGTCAACGCTCTGGCACCAATTATGACCGGTGAATTACGCGTTGTCGAGGTAAACCCATTCGTGGCATAAACATACTGCACCGACTGCGGATTTAAAAGTGCTGCCTGCGCCGCCTCACTAGCTAAGATTTCATCATTTTCTAAGATAATTGTCTCGGCTCGGTTAATATAGGTCTGCCCCTCCATGCCAATCACCATGACACTCATGTCACTGATATTAGAAGGCAGTGATTCTGAAATATCACGCTGCATCTGATAGACGGTCTGAAAGGAAAGCTGACTGCTGATGTCCTTGTTATTGCCAAAATACAGACGAAATGCCCAGCTCGAATCAATCGCACTGCTGATACTCATTAGATTTTCGTGATATTGATTTAACTCTTCTTCAATCTGAAGAAAAACTTTTTCCTGTGACTTTCCGTAGGTATCGACAAATATATTTTTGGAAATATTAATGATAATAACAGTAATCGCCAATGCCACACTAAGGATTCCCAAAATTACCGTGCATATAATGCGAAAGCTAAGACTTTTTACATGTAATTTTTCACCAATGCGCATTATCTGTTCCCCCGTCGCCATGCCGAAGGCGTTTCTCCGGTAATCTTCTTAAATACCCGGCAAAAATAACTGTGGTCTGAATAACCAACCGCACCGCTTATCTGGGCAATGGTCAATTCATTTTCACGCAGCATATTGCATGCCTGTTCAATGCGGACACGATTCAAATAATCGCTAAATCCCTCCATCATATGCTGGTTAAAATATGCCGATAAATAGTAATAGTTAAAATTAAAAACATTGGCAATCTCTGTCAAATCCAGCTCCTGATTGTAATTCTCACGAATGTAATCTAAAATCTGGCGAATACGCTTGTCATTGCCGAGTTGCTCGTTGTTTGATGCTACACGCAGTCGTTGCATAATTTGTCCAAAGACCTCGGTAAATCCCGCTGCATAATCGGTCTCATCAATCATCCGGAAAAACTCATAGCGCAACTGCTCGCGCTCATTTTCCTCTTGGTCAATACTCTCAAGAAAATTGTACAGCATGTTCTTGGTCTGATTCTTCAAACGATATTCATCCATCTTGATTGCCAACGAAGCCTGTACATAGCGGTCTAGCATGTCGGTCGCTTCACCATAATTTTTACCGGCTAATAAATTCGAATAGTGGGTATAATCAAATTTCTCAATTGCTGATGCAACCGCTTGACCTTCTTCGAGGATTCGCAAATGTTCTGTTTCATAATAGAACGCCTGCTCCATCGCTGGCAGCAACTCTTCTTGATAACAAGCACGCAGTCCTCTGGTGTCATTCATTCTTCGGCTGCAAACGCCAAAAAAGCCGGGATATAAAATCGTTAGCTGTTCGACTAGCAACTGCATATCCTCGCTCATTCGTTGTTCCTGATTCGCATTGTAATTCAGTACCATGCATATAATTTCGCCTTGTAAAACGACCAATACATTTTTGCAATAATCTTGTCTTTGCCAAAATCGCTCGGTCTGTTCGTACAAGTCGGCTGAAATATCACGTTCCTTTTGGTTGCGCCGCTTCATATAGAATCCCAGCATCCGATAATACGTGTTCGTAAAAAATGTTCCAAACTGAAGTCCGTCCAGCGTTGCATCAAAGCCTAACAAGTAACGCTCCATTGCCTTTTCGTTGCTGACGGATGCGTCCTTTTGCACCTTTAAGCCGGGAATCCGTTTCATCGCCTTGCGTAAAACGGCTAACAGCTCCTCCGGATTTAGCGTTGGCTTTAGCACATAATCAACCGCACCGCTTAGCAGCGTACTTTTTACGTATTCAAAATTATCATAGCTGCTTAGAATAATAATCTGAATCTCCGGGTGCAGCTTTTGCACCATATTTGAAAAATCCATGCCGTCCATAATCGGCATCACAATATCGCAGAGGACAATGTGCGGATGCAGCTGCTCAATCATCTGTAAGCCTTCCTTACCATTGGAAGCCTCACCGACTATCTCAAATCCTTCTTTTTCCCAGTCTACCATATGCTTCAGTCCCTGACGCATAATAAACTCGTCATCAATAATCAGGATTTTACAATAATATGCCATGCACATCACCCCCTACACATCTGTTCCTATTTTACAACTTTGAAATTACAAAAGTCAATTCTCTTGGCTCATTTGCCGCAATTTGATACTGCGGATGAATTGGTGCCCCCCAACTGTCATCACCGCCAACGCCCATTTGCGCGGCTAGAA
This sequence comes from Lachnospiraceae bacterium, assembly GCA_031555935.1. Lineage (GTDB taxonomy): Bacteria > Bacillota > Clostridia > Lachnospirales > Lachnospiraceae > Roseburia_C. The sequence goes on from JAVBTX010000025.1 coordinate 10,970, forward strand.
TCCGCACCCAGGTATAATTCACCGGCGGCAATTCCTCAATATGAAATGCCTGTTCTAATTCATAAGCACTGTATGGCAGGACACTGCCCTCAAAGGTCTGAGCCACCGCGGTAAAACGAAGCCCTTTTCCCTGACCGTTGTCCACCGTTAGATAACGAATACCAATTCGATTTCCACATTCCTGCGGAATTAAATAGCGCGCCATATTCTGTGTTGCATCACTCTCAAATACACCAAGCCTTGCTCCCTGACAGCGGTCAATATAATTTTCTTCCGGTCCATAACCATAATAGGAAAAATGGCTGTACTCTTTTTTCATTTTAAAATCAATCCCAAATAGTGGCATCTCTGATATCTGGGCTACACCTGGATAGGAAATGGACACGCTGACACTGCCATCTGCACACACCAAATAGCTAACCTGATATACAAACGAAGGCTGTGATGGCGCCTCAAATACAAAGTCAAGGCGTACCTGCTGCTCATCTTCTTTTAATTTAAATGATTGATTTTGCTGCCGCGCCCCCATACTTGCGGCAAGCCATTGTGCCATTGTATATTGATTGCCCATGCCGCGGTCATTATCCGTCGTTGCCCGCCAAAAGGATACCTTCGGCGTTCTCGTAAGATACTCTGTCCCATCATAGATGAGTGAGATAATGCCACCCTCGCCTTTGGAAAACAGCGCTTCAAAGCCCTCACCCCTGACACCAATATTAACATCACCATGTACAACGGTTAATTTTTTTCCACCCAAATCTGTTTGTTTTATCTCACCGACCTTTACCACCGATTGGGCAAAGGTCATTTCATGCCCTGCTTTTGCCCAAAGCGTGTCTATCGCTTGCTGCATCAACACTTCCAACACGTATTCACCTTGCTCTGTTGGAATTGTCAAAGCAAACGGCACGGTCATTGTCTCACTCGGTTTTACAACCAGCTTTTTGACTTGTTCCTCGCAGCAAATGCCTTCCTTCATCACGCGAAAGACAAAATCATAGTCCGCGGTATCGATAAACAGATTCTGATTTTCAATCACCACCACTGGGTGGGATTTGTTCTCATTGTTCACCGTCAGCTTCACGTTGGCATACAACTGCTTAACCTCCGGCATCTTTGGCGAAGGGGTACGGTCGGCATAGATAATTCCGTCGGTACAGAAACAATAATCCGTTGCCCGGTCATCAAAATCACCGCCGTAAACAAGATGCTCGCGGCCATCTTCTTCCGTTTTCATTACCGCCTGGTCGATATAATCCCAGATAAATCCGCCTTGATAATCAGCATACTTTGCTTCTAAATCAGTGTACAAATGCATCCCACCGCAGGAATTACCCATTGCATGCATATATTCACAGCTGATGTATGGTTTGTGGTGCTCACCCTGTAGATAAGCTTCAATTTCCTTTGGTTTGGCATACATCCGGCTCTCCATATCACTGATGGCATCAAATTCGCGATTCCAAAATACACCCTCGTAGTGAACCAGTCTGGATTTATCCCGCTCATGGAAGTACCTTGTCATTTCCATAATATCTTCACCAGCATAGGACTCATTTCCACAAGACCAAATCAAAACCGATGGATGATTCTTATCACGTTCTAACATTGATATGGCTCTGTCTACTACACATGCCTTCCACTCCGGCAGTGAACCCGGCACATTCCAAGATGGTTCACATGCCCCCATCTTCTGCCATGAGCCGTGGCTCTCAAGGTTGGCCTCATCAATTAAATAGATGCCATATTCATCACATAGCTCATACCACCTGGTCTGATTTGGATAATGTGATGTGCGCACGGCATTGATGTTGTTTTGCTTTAGGAAACGAATATCCCACAGCATATCCGCTTCGGTAATTGCCCGACCGAGACGGCAGTTAAATTCATGACGGTTAACTCCTTTGAAAACAATTCGCTTTCCATTGAGACACATGATATTATTTATCATTTCAAAGGTTCGAAAACCAACCTTCTGGGTCACCAGCTCAATTCGATTTCCGGCTGTATCATGCAACTCTATTTCTAGGTCATATAGTGCTGGCGCTTCGGCACTCCATGCGTCTACGCTTGGAACCTCTGCAATCAGCACTAGCTTACCATCTTCTACGGCTGCCTCTTTGCTGCCAAACACTTCTCTTCCTGCTTTATCAAATAGTCTCACTGTAGCATGCCCCAATTCGTCCACAGCTCCAATCAGCTCCGCTTCGATTTGCAGCTGACCATCCTGATAATCATTCACCAAATCAGCATGCACAAATAAATCACGAACATGAACCTCTGGTATTGCATAGAGATAGACATCACGAAAAATTCCTGAGAAACGCCAAAAATCCTGGTCCTCAATCCAACTGGCACTGCTGCGTTTATAGACCTCAACTGCCAGCTTGTTACCCTTTTCCTGTAATACCTCCGTCAATTCAAACTCGGATGGTGTAAAGGAATCTTCGCTGTAGCCAATAAACGTACCGTTTAACCATACATAAAATGCTGTCTCCACGCCCTGAAATGACACAAATGTCCGTTTCCCCTGCATCTGTTCTGGGACATCGAAAAAGGTGACATAGGAACCAACCGGATTGTATTCCGTTGATACCTGTGGCGGACGCATTTCCTCACGGCCATCCCAAGGATACACCGTATTGATATACTGACAATTATCATAGCCTGCCAACTGAATATGTCCTGGTACCGTTATTTTATCAAAGTGACTAACATCATATTCCATTTTATAAAAATCCGTAATTCGCTCTGCCGGTTTATCGGCATATGAAAAATACCACTCACCAGCTAAAGAACAAAAAGAACCGCTAGGGTTCTCTTGTTCTGTTTGGGAGAGAAAAAATTTATGATCAGAATGTGCTAATTGTCTATTTACTGCAAATGTAGCTGGTTCACTCAGCCAATTAAGGGTTGCTTCCATAATAAATTCCTCCAAGTTTTCTAGCGTAGTGTCTTTTAAACTACCTTTTTATCCTTTTACAGAACCGGTCATACCGGCAACAAACTGTTTCTGCATTAAGAAGAAAATAATTGCTGCTGGCAATGTCGCAATAACAACTGCGGTCATAATCATACCGTAGTCTGGGGTATAGGATGAGCCCATTGCCGAGATAATCAGTGGCAGCGTTCGTTTATTTTCTGACTGCAATGCAATCAATGGCCACATATAGTTGTTCCAGCTTGACATGAAGGTTACAACTACGGCTGCGGCATATGTTGACTTCATAGTTGGCATATATATTTTGGTAAAAATCTTAAACTCTCCGAGTCCGTCAATGCGGGCTGCCTCCACCAATTCCTTTGGAAAGGTCTTGGTATTCTGACGGAAAAAGAAGATTAAAAACGCGGTTGCAACCGAAATAATAACAACCGAGCCTCTGGTATTTAGGGCCAAAAACTTCAGTACCGGAATGTTATTAAATTTTGAAAACAATCGAAACAGCGGAACCATCATTGCTGCAAAGGGAACCATCATTGACAGTAGAATAATGTTGAATACCAAATCCTTTGCCTTGGAACGATAGATTTCAATCGCATAGCCCGCAGCTGAGGACACTACCATCGCAATTGCAGTTGTCAACACAGCAATAATCAAAGAATTCTTAAAGGCATTTAGATAGTTTAAGTTTGATGACAGCACCGATTTTAAATTTTCAAAAAAATAAGTTCCCGGCAATAGTGTGCCCTTGGTTACATCTACTGATTTATTGGTAGCGGCAATTATCATCCAGAAGAATGGAAAGATTGAGATTACCGACAAAATGCTTAGAATTACATATTCAACTGCACGAATTATTTTCGATTTTTTACTCATTCTTTATCGCCTCCTACTCGCATCTGAATAATGGATAATATCACAATCAATAATACTATGACATAAGAAACTGCTGCTGCATAACCAAAGTTTGGCTGATACTTAAAGAGCAGATTGTATATATATTGAGAAATGGTTATTGTTCCGTTTGCTGGCCCACCATTTGTTATATTCACGGTTTCGTCAAATAGCTGCAAGGTTCCAATTGTTGAATTAATGGTTGTAAATAGAATAATTGGTTTCAATAACGGCAAGGTAATGTAGCGAAATTTATTTACGCCACTGGCGCCGTCAATGTCAGCCGCCTCATATATTGCATCGTCAATCCCCTGTAATCCCGACAAGTAAAATACCATGTTATAACCAGTCCAACGCCAGGTAATCGCGATAATAATCAAAATTCTTGCAAATGCCGTGTTGGTAATCCAAGAAATTGGCTCAGAGATGATATGAAGATTCATCAGCAACGCATTTACAAATCCATCGCTTGCAAACAGGCTTTTAAAAATAATTGAATATGCTACCAAAGACGTAACACATGGAAGGAAAATAGCGGTCCGAAAGAAACCTCTTCCTCTTAACTTCTTGTCGTTTAGCATGGAAGAAATAATCAATGCCAAGATAATCATAATTGGTACCTGAATGACCAGATACAGTACGGTATTAAATAGTGCTTTCCGAAATGTAGAATCTGTTAGCAGCCGTTTGTAATTTGCTGCACCTGCAAAGGTCAGATTATTGCCCATACCAGTTTGCAGTGATGTAAAAAACGCCTGAATCATTGGGTAAAAAACTAATACCGATATTAGTACAACACTGGGAATGATAAAGAGCCAGGATCTTCTATCTAATTTCGATTTCATACGGTTCCTCCTCTTAATAAGATAGGGGGTGCAATAACGGCACTCCCCTATCCTTAAGTATTATTGCGCTACTGCTGCTTCTGCCTGTGCCTGATAATCTACTAATACGGTATCTATATCAGCACCACCAACGATTTGCTGAACTGCTTCTGTCATGATGTTTTCTAAAGCATAGGTGTGCATACCATAGTTTACAGCTGGTACATTCTGTGTCCATTCAGCCAAATCAGCAAATATTTTCTGGCCACCAAAGAAGTCACTGCCAGCACTATAATTCTCTGCTGTTTCTGCTGCGTTCAAGGTACTTACTAAGGAAATATCCGTTGCTAACTGATTCATCAAATCAACGTTTGATGCAAATGTTTTTGCCATGAAATCTTTTGCTAACGCCTCATTACCAACATTTTTTAGTACATACCAGCCAGCACCACCAATCGAGGATGCATTTACCGAATCAGCATTTGCTGACATTTTCGGGAAGGATGCTACTGCCCATTTACCACTCTGGTCTTCGGCATTTTTAATTGATGGCGCAATCCAGCAGCCGGTAATAACAGACGCTACTTCGCCATTGTTAAATGCGCCTACGAACTGATCCCAGTCAGAGGTCTGTTTTGTAATACCAGAGTCTACTAATTCTTTGTATACGGTGATTGCATCTTTCATTGCCTGATTGTTCTCAATTGTTACGACACCGTCTGAATCGGTGTACCAAGCACCGGCACTCTGCATCATCATACGAATCTGGCCAATATCACTTGGGTCTAAGGTACACATGGAAACGCCACATTTTTCTTTGACCGCTTTACCAATTTCAATGTATTTATCCCAAGTCAAATCCTGCATATCTTCCGGTGTGTATCCAGCTTCTTCAATTAAATCGGTACGATAGAAGGTTGCGGCAACACCACTGTCAAATGGAATTCCGTACATTTTGCCGCCAATGGTATTGACACCTGTTTTGTAGGTTGCGAAATCCTCTGGGCTAGCGATATCTGACAAATCTGAAAATTCGTTCTGGTATGCAGTTAAGTATCCCTGAATTCGATAATCTTCAATTAAAACGATATCTGGCAATCCTTCGTATGAACCAGAAGAAAGACTGGTATTTAATTTGGTGACAATGTCATCCTGTGCCATCGTTACAACTTCTACTTCAACACCTGGGTTTTCAGCCAGATAGATTTCTTTGGCATCATTAGCTGCCTTGATATTGAAGGATTCATCCCATGCCCAGATGGTGATTTTGCCACCGTCTGTATCAATTGGTGTGGATGCATCTGCTGCATCACTAGTTGCTGGGTCATTCGTTTTGTTTGCATTGGCATTGTCACCTGCGTTTGTTCCGGCGTTGTTTCCACAGCCTGCTAAACTAAATACCATAGCTCCGGTTAACAGTAACGATAAAAGTTTTTTCTTCATTGTAATTCCTCCCTATGAAATGTTTAATGAACTTTGTAAGTACATATTATCAATTTCATCCGTTCAAACCTTAGGAATAACTTGTTAAAAACTTTCACTATTTTTAGAACCGTGCTATGGTATTTGGATTATTTTGTGATATTTGGATTTTTTTTAGATTCTTAATTCTCACAAAGTGCCTCGGCCTTCGCCTGCACCTTGCTAAGTGAATTGGCCTCCTCATTTCCTTTTAAAATACTTTGTAGTTCCTCGGCAAATATCTCTTCGATTTCATAGGTATACATGCCATAATTTACATCTGGGACTTCATCAATCGTTTTGGCAAAAAATTCCATTGTCCTTTGACCGCCAAAGAATGCATCTTCGGTATCATAGTTGGCAAAAACACTCTGCTCCTTCCATGCTGGTACAATGCCAATTTCTCGAATCAATGTATCCATAAATACTGTATTATCAGCGAACATATCTACTAAGAAATCCTTTGCCATTGACGTGCGACTGCCATTTTTCAGTAGGAACCAACTGCTGCCGCCGATGTTCGAGGCATTGACCGATTCATCATTCTCTCCCATACGCGGTATCTTTGCTATCCGCCACTTCCCATCCTGCGCAGTTATTTCCTTAATATTAGAAACTGCCCAGCAGCCGATTACCACTGTTGCCACTTGTTCCTGCTGAAATCCCGTTATAAATTGATTCCAACCATTACTAGTCAGTGCCACATCATGCGCTAGCAATTTCTGGTATACATGAATTGCATCCTTTAGTGCCTGATTTTCTTCTATATCTACCGTAACACCATCATCCGCCACATACCAGCTACCAGCACTTTGCAGGATAACGCGAAATAGTCCCAAATCATTCGGGTCAATTGTGGTCATATATTTGCCGGTCTTTTCTCTTACGGCTTCCCCCATTTCAATGTATTTATCCCAAGTGATATTTTCCATATCTGCCGCTGTATAACCAGCCGCCTCAAGATAGTCCAAGCGATAAAACATGACTGCCGTTCCGCTATCAAATGGAATGCCATAATGCTCTCCATCCACCGAGGTTACATCGGTTTTGTAATCCATAAACTGTGAAAAGTCAGTCGTATCAGTTAATTCCTCAAACTCGGATTCATAAATTTTCAACATATACTGGCTGACATAATCCTCCATCAGGACAATATCAGGCAAATCCTGATATACCTTTGATGAAAAACGATTTGTCAGGGCATCGACAATCTCATTTCTTTCCTTCGCAATTACATTAATCTGTACCTCCGGATGTGTATTCCCATATTGCTGCGCCGCCAGCTTCATTGCTCTGACATTAAAGGTATCATCCCAAGCCCAGACGGTGATACATTGTTCTTGTGCTGCATCCGCTGCTTGCATATCCGGAGCTGGGATTTCCATAATTTCCTCGTGCATCCGTGCGCGAATCAGAGTAATCTGTTCCTTCGTTAATTCCATTGGGCACGAAATCTGAAAAACCGCTCCTTCATAAATAACTAGGTAAGAACAAATGAATTCTCCATATTCCTCATCGTCATCCTCATAAATACTCCTATATGCCGCCACTGCCCCCCAAGGTTCGCTGGATATTGTCTCCCAATCCGGCTCGTCAGCAATCATTTCCATCTCATACTCGTAATACTGCTCTATAATCCACGAGTAAGGGCTGGAAAAAATTTCATAGAACATACTAACATAATTATTATCATCTTCTTCATAATACTCATCGTACCAAATTCGCGATGCAAGAAATGTTGTTTGTTCATCCCGACGGCTATTGTGTATTCCAGACATTGCCAATCCAAAATCATCCAAGGTCAATGGAAGTTCATCATGATAAATATTTCTAGTCCAGATTGTTCCATCCTCATCCACAGCTTGAATAATTTCACCCTGACGACCTTGAAACTGGTTAATCATTCCCAATCCTGTGATAATTAGAATTATCCATGTCAACCCAACCCCAAGCGCTGCCTCTAACCAAAATGAGATTTTATTTGATAGCTGTATCTTCTTAAATAAATTTTCAAGCCCAATACAAAGCAATAACAATATCACTAATAATAACGAAATCATCCCAATTGCTATTTTATTTTGCAACACTCCGATAATTGCCATCCCTCCGAGCAGTGCTAGTAAAATATTGATACTGCTTCGATTTGGATAAACAGCACGCGTGCGATATTTTATCCCGCTGCCATTTCTAACCTGCTCGCCAGATTGGATACACCATGTAACAAAATCTACTATTTTTACTAACGCTAATAACAGCACCGTTCCCATTCCGAACAACGAAAACAACATAATATATCTCGTAATCAAAAATGCCATTCCTAATTCTGACATTATTCTAAAAAAATATATACTTAATATTGGTGCAAAAAACATCAAAAAAAAGTCACGCTGCAAGGTTCCTTTAATGACAGCCCTTCGCTCTAACCTTGCATCTGTATCGATGGGTACCGGATGCTCTGCTTCGGTATAAAAGTAATAAATCTTTCCGAAATTATCAATAAATTTCCACCCCGCCTGCTGACAATATTCCAAATATGTCTGCCCTTTTTTCCCCGGTATCAAATCATAAGGTCCAGCCCCATCAAAAACCTTCACAGCATATTTAATATGCTGTGCGTATTTAATCGGCTGTTTTTTCATTTTGACAAAATGAAAGGTATTATGGCTTACCTCTTTTAATAGCCACCCCTTTGCCGCCATTTGTTCCAGAAATTTTTCTGCTTTGCCGCACTCGTAACAATCAAATGGAAAATATTTCTTCAATCCTTCTTCCTGCTTCATTCCTTATCCTCCAATAATCCCTGACCATCTATCACCTGCTGTTTTAACCGCCCATACTCTTCTCGTAGCATCTGCATTCCAACCGCGGTGATGCGATAGCTTTTTTTTCGTCCCTCTACCTGAGTCTCTTCAATGATTCCAGCCTTAACAAATTGTCCCAGCAAGGTATATAGTGTTCCCGGGCCAACTGCTATCCTGCCACCTGTCATCCTGCTGACTTTTTCCATTATATCCACCCCACAGCACTCATCGAGCAGTGACAGCAGAATATAGTACATCTGCTCTGTTAGGGTGGCAAACTTCTCTCTCGCCATTATTATTCCCCCTTTAATATCGAATATCAATATTGATTATCGATATAATAGCATGCATGATTTTTTTTGTCAATAAAACAGACCCCAAAGTCACTAGCTAACTTTGGGGTCTAACGCTATTTTACTTATTTGAAGTATTTTTGAAATGCCTTACCAATAAATTCTGATGCACCGGCACCATATACTTCATCATTCACTTTCATAATGCTGTCATTATTCAGATAGCCGTCAATAACCCGGTCCCAATAATGCTCTTCTTTATCCGTTCCGGGATGTGCCGTTTCATAAAGTGATATAATTGCGCCTACAATATCCTGCACCTCTGCTGATGAGATATCAAGGGTAATATCTGCTGTCAACTGACTCATCAGACGATTATTTTTCTGAATATAGTCCTCTACTTGTGGTCTAAATTCTTGGAGCTTATCCATCATTTCAGAAAAACGTCCCATGCTTTCCCGCATTGCTTCAGTATATTTCTCAATACTGCCATACTGTTTTATTGCTACTCTGGCTACATCTTCTTGTTTTGCCTTAACATTTGCCACAAAATCATCATATGCTCCAATGCTGCCCCAGTATTTTTTTATTTCTTCGGTATTCTCTTGTCGAAACTGCTCTAGCACCTGCAAATACTCGGTTAAATCAACTTCATTCGAACCCATGTGCATGACTCCTTCTTTTGTATAATTCTTTTCAGTCATTTATTGCTGAAAAGAATTTTTTACCCTATTAGTAATTTTCAGCCTTTACCTGGAAATATGCCTGCGGATGATCACATACTGGGCAAACCTCAGGTGCTTTCTGTCCAACACAAATATGACCGCAGTTTAAACACTGCCAAATCACATCGCCATCCTTCGAGAATACCACATCGCCTTCAATATTTGCCAGCATCTTGCGGTATCTTTCCTCATGCTCTTTTTCAATTGCAGCAACGCCTTCGAAAAGTTCTGCAATGTCATCAAAGCCCTCTGCTCTAGCATCCTTCGCGAAGGTTGCATACATATCGGTCCATTCAAATTTCTCACCTTCAGCGGCTGCTTTTAGGTTGTCAATGGTTGAGCCAACTGCTCCTCCATTTAATAATTTATACCACATTTTTGCGTGTTCTTTTTCGTTCTCTGCTGTTTCTTCAAAAATATTCGCTATCTGTACATACCCATCTTTTTTTGCCTTAGATGCAAAATAAGTGTATTTGTTTCTCGCTTGTGATTCACCAGCAAATGCTGCTGCTAAGTTCTGTTCTGTTTTGGTTCCTTTTAAATCTGCCATCTCTTACCTCCAAATTTTCCGCCGCCACTTCCACGGGGCACTTTAAAATTAACAACGATTTCCATTTATTATATAATAATCACGGTTGGATTGACAAGCTTAAAATGATAAAGCTTCCTTAACTTTCCGTCGACTGCTTCCACGGGGAACTTTTCTTCATGAATATCATACCCTACTCACGATTAAAATATAAATCATAAATCACAATACCGCTGTAAATCCTCATATTTCAGAATTTACAGCGGTATATTTTTACCAGATTAAACTACTTTCGGTTGCTCCCTCTCCTTCTGTTTCCATTTCCCATAAATGGGACAGCGGCTTAAAGGTATAGCCCATCTCCTCCCATTTTGTTAGGAGCTCATCGAGAATCTCACCATTGGTTTTTGAGGTACTATGTAGTAATACAATTGCTCCCGGGTGAATCCGCCCGATTAATTTGTCAAATGCCTGTTCCTTGGTCGGCTGGTCGTCCTCGTACCAATCCACATAGGCAAGACTCCAGAAGAAGGTGTGGTAGCCTAATTGCTTTGCCATCTTGAGATTACCCTCACTGTATTTCCCTTGTGGCGGACGATAATATGTGGTCATCTCTTCGCCGGTTATCAGCTTATATAAGGCGGCGACATCATCGACCTCCTTTTGGAATTTCGAAATATCACTGACACCCGACATATCGGGATGGTGGTAGGTGTGGTTGCCAACTGTATGCCCCTCGGCAACCATGCGCTTTGCCAAGTCAGGGCTCGTTTCCAAGAAATGTCCCACGACAAAAAAAGTGCCCGGCGCATCGTGCTTCTTTAATGCATCTAGTATCGGTGCTGTATTGCCATTTTCATAGCCACAGTCAAAGGTCAGATAGATTACCTTTTCCTGCTTATCACCAACATAATAAGCATCATATTTTTTTAACTCATCTGCTGTAACATTACCGGTCGGCTGCATTCCCTCACCATTAAATCCCAGTCCCCAGTTCTCCGATTGTGGGACGATAGCAAATGTGTTTTGCCACTCTCCGACTGCACCTGCTGCGCTCCGTCCAGCCAGAAAAAGTGCGGAAAGTAATAAGGCAATTCCTAAAATCTTCTTATTTTCCTTTTTCATAAATCCTCAAAAAAATGTCCTTACCCAAATATATGGCAAGGACGTTTTATTTATTAAAAATTTTAGTTTTATCTTATTCAACTGCCCGAAATGCTTCCGCCAAGTCTTCAATAATATCTGCAATATGCTCCGTACCAATCGACAAACGAATCGTATTCGGCTTAATTCCCTGTTCCACAAGCTCCGTCTCATTCAACTGTGAATGTGTTGTGGAGGCTGGATGAATCACCAAGGATTTCACATCAGCAACATTTGCTAACAAGGAAAATATCTCCAGATTATCTATAAAATCTTTGGCCTTGCGGTCGTCACCCTTAATTTCAAATGTAAAAATCGAACCGCCGCCATTCGGAAAATATTTTTTATATAATTCCCTCTGCTCCTCATTCTCAGTGATGGATGGATGATTTACCTTCTCTACCTGCGGATGCTTGTTTAAAAATTCCACTACCGTTCGTGCATTTTCCACATGCCGCTCAACTCGTAGGGAAAGTGTTTCCAAACCTTGCAAAAAGACAAATGCATGAATCGGCGATAAACATGCTCCCATATCACGTAACAAAGTCGCCCGGATTTTGGTTACAAAAGCCGCTGCTCCCACTGCTGCTGTAAAGCTCACACCGTGATAGCTTGGATTTGGTTCCGTTAAGGCCGGAAATTTGCCACTGCCTACCCAATCAAATTTTCCACTGTCAATAATTACACCGCCAATCGAGGTACCATGACCACCGATAAATTTCGTTGCTGAGTGAACCACAATATCTGCACCATATGCAATCGGCCGCACCAAATATGGCGTTGCAAACGTATTATCAACCACCAATGGAATCTGGTGCGCATGGGCTACCTTCGCAATTGCTTCAATATCAGATACATCCGAGTTTGGATTGCCCAAAGTCTCAATGAAAATGGCCTTGGTGTTCTCCCCAATCGCTGCCCCTAGACTATCCGCATCCGGCTCAGTGAAGGTTGTCGTTATCCCATACTCAGGCAGAGTATGCGCTAGTAGATTATAGGTCCCGCCATAAATATTTTTAGCGGCTACAATATGTTCACCCTGCTTCGCTAGATTTTGAATGGTATAAGTAATTGCGGCTGCTCCGCTGGCTACTGCCAATGCTGCCACACCGCCCTCTAATGCTGCCATCCGCTGTTCAAAAACATCCTGCGTCGGATTGGTCAGTCGCCCATAGATATTTCCTGCATCTGATAAATTAAATCGGGCTGCGGCATGGTCACAGTCATGAAAGACATAGGACGAGGTCTGATAAATCGGTACTGCTCTGGCATCGGTAATCGGGTCAGGGCTTTCCTGTCCGACATGTAATTGTAAGGTTTCAAAGTGTAAATTTCGGTCTGCGCGGTTTAACTTTTTTTCCATTGTGTATCCCTTCTATTTTCATAATATTGCTAATATGATTATTCCTATTTGCTTAGTATGTTATATCAATAGAATTATACTGATGTTTTTTCCGCGTGTCAACCTAAAAAGAACGCAAATTGGTTTCAATCTCACTAACCACCAGACTGCTATTTAGCATCTCATAACAGCTTGCCAAATCACCGATACGCATCTGCCGCTCAAACGCTTCAAACTCCGCACACATCCGATGGCGATTCCGATTCTCATCGTAATGCTCTTTTGTCCCATCATTGAAATGAATGGTGATTGCACCACAAATATTTGCGGTCGTTTCCTGCAATAGATATCCCTTCGTGCCCTGAATTAAATAACGCGCCGGGGTTCCACAATCCTTTGCACCTAAGCATACCGCTGTAAACGTCGGATATTTCAAAATTGCAACGCCACTCGTATCGACCCCTCGTTCAACATTAGGGAAATACTGCTCATGCTCCGGTTTCCCAAACAGTCCAACGACATAGTGTAAATTATAATGATTAATGTCCATCAATGCCCCACCCGCCATTTCAGGGTTAAAAGCCGGCGCTATCTCGCCGGCTAAAAAGGCATCATAACGACTGGAGTATTGGCAGAAACTGCACTGCACCAACTTTATCTCACCAATTCGAGGCAATAGCTCCTTTAATCGTATGTAATTTTCCAAATACCTGGTCGAAATTGCTTCATATAGAAACAGTTGCTGTTCCTTTGCCATCTTGATTAACGCGGTCGTGTCTGCTAACGCCGCAGTCATCGGCTTTTCAACAATCACATGCTTACTGGCGGCTAATGCCTGCATGCAAAATGAAGCGTGCAAATGGTTTGGTACTGCCACATAGACCGTATCAATATCCATTTTTAACATCGCTTCATAATCTGTTACGCCATTCGCAATCGAATACTGTTCGCAAAGCTGATTCACCATATCAGCACTGCGCGGTGTTCCACAGAGCGCTTCAATGGTGATTCCGGCAAGGCTCTGCAACACTGGCAGCACCTCCCGCACAATCATACCGGTTCCAACAATTCCTAATTTCATATATAAAAACCTCCATGCAAACGCTACTCTCTTATTGCTGGTGCACCCAGCCACTTTATATCAGACCTAATGTTTCAAAGGCACGGTAAATACCATTGTTATCAATATCGGCTGTAACCATATCGGCCCACTCTTTTAGCTCTGGTGTGGCATTGCCCATCGCCACGCCAATTGCCGCAAACTCCACCATCTCATAGTCATTCGGCCCATCACCAATCGCAATCGTATCTTCCTGTAACGCACCAATATGCTCAATATAACGCTTCATTCCTGTTGCTTTATTAATTCCAGAAACACCGATTTCGCCAGCATCATCGGTAATTCTATCAATGCTTAGTGCTGTCACATCAAAATCCGGTGCTAAGTCCTGCTGCACCTGTGCCACTGAAAATGGCGCATTGTGGTAAATCACCTTTTCGACCTTGGGATAATTCCATAAATCTTCCCGAATCATTGCCGCACCAATCAGATAACGCAACTGCTTTTCAGTAATACCCATTTTCTGATACAGCTTCTCCATTATCTCTAAACATCTTTGATTCATCATCGTACCATTGTCACACTGCGCGGTGTAGGCAAAACCATTACTTTCGAGATAGTCAAATAAAGTCTTACACTTATCGACGGCGATGAAGTTGTGATAAATTTCTTCATTTTCACACACCACAAACGCCCCGGCCCCGCCTACAATACCATCAAAGCCCAACTCTAACAACTCATCATAAATCTGATACTGGCTTCGACCAGAGCAAATCAACAGCTTGTGACCATTTTCCTTCGCCTGCCTGATTGCCGTCTTCGTCGAATTCGATATCTGACCTTTAAAATTTACCAGTGTTCCATCAATATCTAAAAAAATGATTTTCGTTTGCATTTATATAATCTCCCGAATTGCTTTTCGTAATGGCAGAATCAAGCCTGGTGATACAGACAGCTCATCTACTCCCATTTTAAGGAAACGTTCCGTCAGTTCCATATCCGCCCCTAACTCACCGCAGATTCCCGCCCAGATTCCATTCTTATGAGCATTCCCTACCACCATCTCAATTAATTTTAAAATTGCCTCGTGGTGTGGATTATAAAAGCGGTCCAGCTTTGCATTCTGCCGGTCAAGGGCCAGGGTATACTGCGTTAAGTCATTTGTGCCAATACTAAAGAAATCCACTTCCCTGGCCAGCTCGTCACTTAAAATCGCCGCCGCTGGTGTTTCTATCATAATGCCCTGTTCCACTTCGGCATAAGGGATGCCTTCGGCACTTAACTCGGCCTTTACCTCGGCAACAATTGCTTTGATTTCCTGCACCTCATCCATTGAAATAATCATTGGGTACATAATCGCAATCGTTCCGTAATTACTAGCCCGAAACAGAGCGCGCAACTGAGTCTTGAATATTTCCGGCTGGGTCAGGCAGATGCGAATGGCCCGATAGCCTAGAGCCGGATTGTCCTCTTTATCCAGATTAAAATAATCAATCTGTTTGTCAGCACCAATATCCATTGTTCGAATAATAACCTTTTTACCGGCCATCGTTTCGGCCACCTGACGGTATATCTGAAATTGTTCCTCCTCGCTCGGGAACTGATTTTTTCCCAAGTATAAAAATTCACTGCGAAACAGTCCGATGCCACCAGCATCATTTTGCAGCACGGAGGCCAAATCGGAGACATTTCCAATGTTAGCGTAAAGCTCTATCCGCTGCCCGCTCTTAGTCACATTTTCTTTGCCTTTTAAGGTTTGCAGCAGTTCCTTTTGCTTCTCATCACCAGCCTGCTGCAACCGGTATGCCCGCAGTGTTTCTTCATCTGGTTCAATCACCAGCTTGCCTTCATAGCCATCAAGTATCGCCATTTTTTTATTCCATTCGGCGCTGATTTCGACGCCAATCAGTGCTGGCAGCCCCATCGTCCGAGCCAAAATGGCGGTGTGGGAGTTGGCTGAACCAAGGCGCGTGACAAAAGCCAATAGCTTACTTTTATCCATTTGCACCGTCTCACTTGGGGCCAAATCCTCTGCCACAATAATCACCGGCTCATCACCAATATCAGAATCCGTATCATTGCCATTTAAAATGGTCAGCACCCGCTCTGAGATATCCTTAACATCTATGGAGCGCGCCTGGAAGTATTCATCGTCCATATTGGCAAACATTTCCGAAAAATTATCACCGGTTGTTGCCACGGCATATTCGGCATTTACGTTCTGACTACGAATCAGATTATAAATCGAGTCATTGTAGTCCTCATCCTCTAACATCATCGAATGGACTTCAAAAATCTGTGCGTTCAGTTCACCCACTTCTTTTAAGGCCCGCTGATGCAGCTCTTGCAGCTCAATAATCGCCTGCTCTCTGGCTACTTCATACCGAACCACTTCCGCCTCGATATCTTCAACTTTTTTTCGGACAACGACATTTTCCGTTTTTGTAAAAAAGCGAATCCGGCCAATCGCAATGCCCCGAAATATTTTTTTTCCGTGAAAAACTTCCATGTGGCTCCTCCTAACTTTCCGCCGAGCCCCGCGAGGGGGACTTTCCTTATCTCTATAAATTCTCTTTAAAAAATGTTTCCAGCTCTGTTGCCGCCCGGTCAGCGTCGGCTCCCTCGGTGGTGATGGTGACTGTATCACCACATTTTACACCCATCGCCATAATCGCCATTAACTTCGTCAGTTCCGCACTTTTTTCATTGCATGCAAGGGTTATCCTGGCATCATATTCCTTTGCCTTCTTCACAAGCTGTCCAGCCGGTCTGGCATGTAATCCGATATCGTCCGTTATTGTATAATTAAATTCGCCCATTTTAATAACCATGCCTTTCTCATAACCTGCAAACTTTGAGCTGCAGGCACAAATTTGCGTGTGAAAAATCTTGATTTTTCACACTCCTCCTATAAATCCTCACCATTGCTTTTTATCACATTTTTGTACCATGTAAAAGAATCTTTTCTCTTTCGCTCCAATGTTCCGGTGCCATCGTCATATTTATCAACGAAGATGAAACCATAACGTTTCGCCATCTCACCAGTTGATGCACTGACTAAATCAATGCAGCCCCAAGGTGTATACCCCATTAAATCAACACCATCCATCACTGCCTCTTTCATCTGGGCAATGTGCTCACGCATATAATCAATTCGATAGGAATCGTGAATACTGCCATCCTCTTCTAGCTTGTCATGGGCTCCAAGGCCATTTTCAACCACCATCAACGGTATCTCATAGCGACCATAAATTTCATTTAAAGTATAGCGCAGTCCCTGGGGATCAATCTGCCATCCCCAATCACTGGCTTTTAAATATGGGTTCTTGATGCCGCCTAGCATATTACCCTCGCTCTGCTCTTTGGTCGGATTGGCCGCCACACAGTTGGACATATAATAACTGAAGGTGTAAAAATCAACGATTCCTTCTTTTAGAAGTTCTTCATCACCTGATTCCATTTTAACACAAATATTATTTTCTTCAAAGAAGCGGTTGGCATAAGATGGATATTTTCCGCGAACCTGAACATCGGAGCAGAACCAATTTACCATCTGCATCTGCCGCTGGGTTAAAATCATATCGTCTGGATGACAGGTCAGTGGGTACATTGTTGCAAACAGACACATATTTCCCATTTTAAACTGTGGGTACTGCTCATGTGCCAGCTTGACCACCTTCGCACTTGCCACAAACTGATGATGCAGTGCCTGATAGCGCACTTGTGGTTGGTCTGGTGCTTCCATAATCGGACCACTATACCCTTTAATTGTGCCTAACGAAAGCGCTGCGCCCATAATCATTGTTCCAGCATTAATTTCGTTAAAGGTCAGCCAGTATTTTACCTTATCTTTGTATCGCTCGAAAATGATCTTACAATAGTTTTCAAAATAATCGATGCATTCACGACTTTCCCAGCCATTGCATGTTTCAATCAAGGCATATGGCATTTCATAATGGGAGATAGTTACGAGTGGTTCAATCTGATATTTCAGGCATTCATCAAAAACCTTGTCATAAAAATTCAGTCCTGCTTCGTTCGGTTCTGCCTCCATGCCGGTCGGAAATATTCTCGTCCAGGCAATCGACAAGCGGAAGGTTTTAAAACCCATTTCCGCAAATAATGCAATATCTTCTTTGTAATGATGATAAAAATCTGTCGCCTCACGACTTGGGTATAATGTTCCTTCCTCAAATACCGGCGTAATTCGCTTTGGTGATGTATGGGAACCGTTCGTGCACATATCGGATACGGATGGCCCTTTGCCATCCACATCCCATGCACCTTCATACTGATTTGCTGCGGTAGCACCGCCCCATAAAAAATCGGTCCTGAAAGTATTCATTTTTAGCTCCTCCTGATTAGATAATCGTTATCAACTGATCACCAACATTTACCCGTGCCGCGGCATCTGGAATAACGTCAGTAAAATCTTCAATATTTGTAATAATCACTGGGGTTGTTACAGAATAACCAGCGGCCTTAATTTTGCCGAGGTCAAATTCCAATAACAAATCACCCCTTTTCACTTTTGCCCCCTGCTTTACAATTGGATTAAATCCGTCTCCATTCATTTTCACGGTGTCCATTCCAACATGCATTAATACTTCGATGCCATCGTTTGATACCATTCCAATTGCATGTCCGGTTGGGAAAAATGTGGTCACTTCACCATCAACTGGTGCGTACAATTTGCCTTCGCTTGGAATAATTGCAACGCCTTGTCCTAATGCGCCAGAGGAAAATGCTTCGTCTTCTACTTCGCCTAAATCTTTTACTTCCCCTTTTAGTGGCGATGCTACTATTTTGCTACTCCTATTTCCTACCATAGCGCCGGTTGTCACTGCGGCTGGTGCATCATCCTTATAAGTGATAAAGGTTAAAATAAACGCAACTGCCGATGCCACTAATACTGAAACAATTGCCCCAATCAAGCTGCTAATATCTCCGGTTGCTGTATCGATATTTGCCGGGAAACCAAAAACACCAAGGCCACCCATCATAAATACTTTTACCCCCATCAATCCCGCTACTGCACCACCAACTGCGGCTGCAATACAAGAAATCACAAATGGTTTTTTCTTTGGTAAGGTCACACCGTAGATTGCCGGCTCGGTTACACCGAAGATACCGGATATAAATGCTGGAATGGCCAGGTTACGAATCTTCATATCTTTCGTCTTGATTGCAATTGCTAAAACTACCATCGTCTGGGCAAAGGATGCCGGGAACACCAAGCCCATAATTGGGTCATACTGCATGCTGCCGATGTTTATCATAATCAGTGGAATGATTCCCCAGTGCAATCCAAAGATTACGAGAACCTGCCACAATGCACCTAATACAATACCCGCTAAAATTCCACCAACGACTGGAATACTAATGATTGCATTGAAGCCAACACCAACGGAACTCGATAACAATGCGGTAATTGGACCAACTACAATGTAAGTAATAGGAACCATAATTCCTAACACCAATACTGGTACGATAAATGTCTTAATTACATCTGGAACTACCTTCTTCAAACGTTTCTCTAACCACGCGGCACAAGCTACTGCGGCGATTACCGGCACTACTGAAGATGGATAGCCACTCATCGGCATAATAATCGGAATGCCAAAGAAGGTTGCGTGGTAACTCATTTCAAATGCTGTTCCAGCAAAGATGGAACCTAATGCCTCTGCCGCTCCCGACAGATTTACCATGCCTGGATAACAAAGGGCTGCGCCAAGAGCCATACCAACAAATTCATTACATTTAAATTTACGGGCTGCCGTAATACCTAAGATAATTGGCAGAAAATAAAAGAATCCATCACCGACCGCATACCATGTCATATAGGCGCCACTTGCCACGACCGCCTCGCCACCAATGAAAGCCCAAAGTGCCAAAAAACCCTTAATAATACCGGCTGCACAAAGTGCTCCAAGGGCCGGCTGGAAGATTCCCGAAATAATATCAATTAATCTTGCACCAAAGCTCATCTGCTCCGATGGTCCATCCTCTGATGCCGGTGAATCACCTGAAATATGTGCTTTTTCACAAACAACTGCATAAACATCTGGAACATGGTTACCGATTACAACCTGATACTGTCCCCCCGACTTCATCACCGTAACGATTCCTTCTGTTGCCTTTAATACATCTGTGTTTGCCTTTGCTTCGTCTTTTAATTTAAAACGAAGTCTGGTAATACAGTGGGTCAGACTGACGATATTGTCTCTGCCACCAACATTTTGGATAATGATTTTTGCTAATCCATCATACTTACTTGCCATAGTATTCCCTCCACTTTTTCATTAAGTTTTTTATCTAAATTCAGTATTTACCATTTTGGCGAAAAAAAACCAAATGGAATAAAGTGAGTGACTTTACACAGACTTTACATAAGCTTTACAAATCTGTGCCCTTTTATGATTGATGAAAAAATTTTCCTACTATATGATGGGGGTACATTATAAAAAAAGGAGTCATACACATGCGAAAAGGTAAAAAAATATCTATTCTAGGTGCTGGAAATGTTGGAGCCAGCATCGCTTATGCACTTACAATTAACGGTTTGGCATCAGAAATCGTTCTAGTTGACATCAATACCGAAAAGGCAAAAGGTGAAGCGATGGATATCCTTCAAGGAACCGCTTTCTGCCCATCTGTTGATATTTATGCTGGTGATTATCCTGATACTGCTGATTCTGACATTGTTGTTATTACCGTTGGACAGGCGAGAAAGCCTGGTCAGACTCGTATCGACCTTGCCCAGAATAACGTTAACATCATAAAATCCGTTGCTCCACAAATTGTAAAATACGCGCCTAATGCGATTTACATTATGGTTAGTAATCCAGTTGATATCCTCACCTATGCGATGATTAAATATTCTGGTCTGCCTGAGCGACAGATTATCGGTAGTGGTACCATGCTTGATACAACCAGACTTCGTACTGCAATCGCAGGTCACGTTGAATTAAACCCAAGAAATGTTCATGCTTATGTATTTGGTGAGCATGGTGATTCCTTGATGGTTCCTTGGTCTCTAGTTTCAATTGCTGGTATGACGATGCCTGAATACTGCGGTAATGATAAGCATTTTTCTGACAAAGTTCTAACTGATATTGCCGAAGATGTGAAAACATCCGGTGCTCAGGTTATCGCTTTAAAGGGCGCAACCTACTATGCTGTTGCTCTTTCCGTATGTCATATCTGTGATGTTATCATCCGCGATATCGACTCTGCCCTCACCGTTTCCGCGATGGTAAATGGTCAGTACGGCATTGAAGATGTTTGTTTGAGTCTACCATTCGTTGTTGGCTGTAACGGTATCATCGACAAATTAACACCGCCACTTCAGCCAGATGAGTTAGCAAAGCTGCAAGCTAGCGCGAACTCCCTGAAAGAGATTATTGCGGCACTAGAACTGTAATGGTATAATAAATGTTAACGCGAAACAGAAAGGAAGTAAAAAAATGGATTATGCATCAGAATCATTAAAAAAACACTATGACTGGAAAGGTAAAATCGAAGTTATTACTCGTGCGCCACTGGGCGACAAAGATGACCTTTCCCTTGCTTATACACCTGGCGTTGCCCAGCCTTGTCTGGAAATCCAGAAAGATGTTGATTTAAGCTATGAACTCACCCGTCGTTCGAACCTTGTTGCCGTTGTAACCGATGGTACTGCTGTCCTTGGCCTTGGCGATATCGGACCAGAAGCTGGTATGCCGGTAATGGAAGGAAAATGTGCGCTGTTCAAAGCGTTCGGTGATGTTGACGCGATTCCACTCTGCATCCGTTCCAAAGAAGTTGACGATATTGTTAATACCGTTACGCTATTGGCAGGCAGCTTCGGCGGCATTAACTTAGAAGATATTTCCGCTCCACGTTGTTTCGAAATTGAACGTCGTTTAAAAGAAACCTGCGATATTCCAATTTTCCATGATGACCAGCACGGAACTGCTGTCGTAACCTTAGCAGCAATGTTAAATGCCTTGAAACTGACTGGCCGTAAATTAGAAGACATCAGCGTTGTTACAAGTGGTGCCGGTGCGGCTGGTATCGCAATTATCCGTCTGTTGATGGCTATGGGATTGAAAAACGTGATTCTTTGTGACCGTCAGGGTGCTATCTATGAAGGACGTGACGGCCTGAATAAAGAGAAAGAAGAAATGGCTAAGATTTCTAATCTTGATAAAAAGAAAGGCACACTTGCGGATGTATTGGTTGGTGCTGATGTATTTATCGGTGTTTCTGCTCCGGGCTGTGTGACACCGGAAATGGTGAAATCAATGGCGAAAGACCCTATTCTTTTCCCAATGGCTAACCCTACTCCAGAAATCATGCCTGACCTTGCCAAAGAAGCTGGTGCAGCAGTTGTTGGTACTGGACGCAGTGACTTCCCGAACCAGATTAACAATGTCCTAGCATTCCCGGGAATCTTCCGCGGTACCTTTGATGTTCGCGCAAGTGATATCAATGATGAGATGAAGATTGCTGCTGCTTATGCTATCGCAGATGCAGTGGAAGCTGACAAGCTGTCACCGGAATATATTATTCCAAGTGCTCTTGATAAGAGTGTTGCATCTGCTGTTGCTAAGGCGGTTGCGGAAGCTGCTCGTAAATCTGGGGTCGCACGTATCTAAAGTTACGTGTGTCTAAGAGTTGCACGCAACTAAGGTTGCGGTATCTGAGTGCTAAAATCAGAATATTAAAGGAGGGTATCTGGACGCAAGTTGTAACAACTGCGCGCCAGATACCCTCTTGTATTTTAATATCATCTATCTCTTCCTAATACATTTGTCAAACAATACTTCCATAGATTTATAATTACAAAGAAATGAGTCCTGACTTGCTTTCATCATTTCCACTACAGACGTATTGGCAAAGTTAATAACATATCCATTTTTAAGTGCCAGTGCACGTGCGAATTCACGTTGACTCCTTCCATTACCCTCACGAAATGGGTGTAGGGCATTTATTTCCGAAAAATAATATGCTAGTTTATGGGAAAATTCCTGTTGTTCCATACCTGAGTGAAAATCTTCTGCCCTAAGCTTTCTAAATATTTCTTCTGCTTGTGATTCGATAAACATTACATTGCAAAACATATTCCCTTTTGCAATATCAACTGTTCTGACCTTTCCTGCCCACTCAAAAATATCTTGAAACATATATTGATGTATTGCACAAAGGTGCTTAAATCCATAATCTCCTTCAATTGGTTTATCAATCAACTCTAAGATTCTAAGCATAGTCAGTTTACGTTCTATGGTACATAATTTTTGCTGCTCCTGTATTCCCAATTTATTAATCAACACATTGGAATTAGGATAACAGTATTTTGTATCTGCCATAATCAAACCTCACTTAAAATCTGTTTCCTAATATCATCACCCGATATCACACCACTCTTATATGCTTTCAGCAATTCGATATCTTCTGAATTCAATTTCATCCCTTCCAGCGCCAATGTTGCATCTACCTCACGTATTGCCTCCTCTGCTGTATACGGAGCACGGTTCAGCTTTATCTCAAAAGGAATACCTTCCTGGATAACTAATTGATTTAAGGACATATTGATATATGTGGACAAATTCAACCCCAATTTATCAAGAATATCTGCTGCATTCTCCTTTAACTTTTCTGGTGTTCGCACTTGAACATATGTCATATTTTCCATTTTCAACACCTCTTTTCCATACACATATTATATAACATTGTCAATACACCGTCAATACAACTTAAAATATCCCAAAATCAAAACTCTGATTTTGGGATATTTTAAGTTGTATTTCCATATTCTTATTCTACGATTCCACCTTCAACAACCAAACTATCCGGGTCAACCGTATCACCATAGACCGGTTTTAAGGTTTCTTCATATGCATTATGGAAGAAGTTTTCTTCTGCCAATGCTTTGATTTCATCATTGATCCAGTTCAGCAATTCGGTATTACCTTTTTGCACTGCTGGAGCAATTGTGTCTAGACTTCCCAATGACTCAATTCCTACGGTAAATCCGGCATTCTCAATTGCCCACGCCAACACCTCAGTGTTATCAGTCGAAAATGCATCGCCGCGGCCATCTAACAAGGCATTGTAAGCTTCTGTATACTGGTCAAATTTAAGCAGCTCTACATCTGGATAATTGTCTGTGAAATACGTCTCAGCAGTCGTTCCTTTGCTGACAATTAAGGTCTTGCCATTTAGTTGTTCTGGTTCGGTAATCACAGCACCATCTGGGGATACTACACCGAGTGCCACCTTCATGTATGGCAGTGCGAAATCAACCTGCTCACTTCGTTCCGGGGTGACGGTGAAGTTTGCTAAAATAATGTCGACTTTACCGGTCTTTAGATATTCGACCCGGCTCGCTGGCTCGACCGAAACATACTCTACGGTGACACCTAAATCTTCACCGATTCGATTGCCATAGTATACGTCATAGCCTTGGTAATCACCATTTTCATCGACATAACCAAATGGCTTTTTGTCGCTGAATACACCAATAATCACTTTACCGCTGGCTTTGATTTCATCTAGTGTTCTAGCTGTTCCTTTGCTATTTTTCTGTTGTTGCTCAGTTGCTGGTTCATTTGCACTGGCTTGATCTAATGCATTCTGTACGCTGTTATTTTTTCCACAGCCGGCTAAGGTCCCTAACGTTAATGCACCAATTAAAATTGCTCCTAGTAATCTCTTCTTCATGATATTTTTCTCTCCTCTTTTTTTATACTTTCATACTCAAAGGTATGAATAAATTCTCCGGCACGTTTTGTCATCGGATGATTAAACAAAAGCTCCGGGGTATTTTCTTCGATAATGACTCCATTTTCCAGAAAAATCACACGGTCTGCCACCGCTTTGGCAAATTGCATTTCATGGGTCACAATTGCCATTGTCATACCTTGCTTTGCCAGTTCTAAAACAACGTTTAATACTTCTCTGACCATCTCTGGGTCAAGGGCTGCTGTCACTTCATCTAATAGCAGCATTTCAGGATGCATACACAGTGCCCGCACAATTGCAACGCGCTGCTTCTGCCCACCGGATAGCTGACGCGGATAGGCATCTTTTCGGTCTAATAAACCAACACGTTCTAGTAACTCCTCCGCTTCTTTTTTAACTTCTGCCTTATTACGACGCTGAGCAACGACTGGGCCTAAGATAATATTTTCCAAGATGGTCATATGTGGAAATAAATCATAGCTTTGAAATACCATGCCGATTTTTTGCCGCACCAGATTCATTTCTTTCGGCTGTCCGCTGATAAGCTCACCATTTAATTTAACCTGACCACCATCAATTGGCTCTAACCCGTTGATACAACGCAGTAAGGTGCTCTTTCCACAGCCCGAGGGTCCGATAATAACAACGACTTCCCCTTTATTTATTTTTAGGGAAATGTCCCGCAACACTGGCGTCTCGCCAAATTTTTTATTAATATGGGATATTTCTAGTAATGTTTCATTCATATGTTCCACCTCTTACTTTAGTTTTGCCATTTCAACTCCATCCGCTTTGCCAATATCGAGATTGGGTAACAGGATATGAAGTATAAGAAAAAGATTACGCCATATATCCACAACGCTGCACTTGGATACGTATTGCGGTTTGCTTCAATGATCTGCTGTCCTACCTTTAAGACCTCCACAACGCCAATCAACACTACCAGCGAAGTCGTCTTAATCATTCGTGTGGTCAAATTAATGGCCAACGGTATTAACTGTCGTATCGTCTGCGGGATAATGACATAACGATAGATTTCTATTTTCTTCAGTCCAACCGCTGCCCCGCTTTCATACTGATGCTTTGGTACTGCTTCTAAGGCTCCTCGGACCAAATCTCCCATCTCTGCGGTTCCCCATAAAACAAATACGATAACCGCTGACACCTCACCGGGAATGTTGACGCCGATGGCCTTGGTTACACCAAAGTACATCAGAAACAGTAACACCAACTGCGGCATGATTCGAATGAACTCCAGATAAATGCGACAAATTGTTTTTATCACCGGTTGCTTCACAGTCATCAGCAGACCAAATAATATTCCGGTTATCATCGAGATACCAACCGATAACAATGAGATTCGAATCGTTACCCACAAGCCATAGAGTAAACGCTCTAAATTATTTCCCATAAATAATACGCTAATTCCCAAATCCTGCATAACGAAGCTTCCTTTCCAGAACCGCAAAGATTGCAGATATCGGCAGTAATATCAGTAAATATGACAGTACCAGCATCAGCAATGCTTCATCCGTTTTATAGTAAAGACCGATTAAATCCTTGGCAACATACATCAAGTCTGCCAATGCCACTGCGGAAAATACAGAGGTTTCTTTGATCAGAAAGATTACATTGGCACAAATGGCCGGTACTGCTGAGGCAAATGCCTGTGGAAAAATCACATAGCGGAGTGCCTGCGTGCCGCTCAAACCGATTGCTGCGGATGACTCCCATTGAATCTTTTCAACTGCTTCCAAACCACTGCGAAAGGCTTCTGCCATGTAACTGCCACCGAGGAACGATAGTCCGATAATGGCACATGTGCTTGACTCAATCATGATTCCCAGCTTTGGCAAACCAAAGTAGAGGAAAAATAGCTGAATCAAAAGTGGCGTATTTCTGGATAATTCGATATAACAACTAACAATTCTTTTTAGTACCGGAATCCGATAATGTTGTATTATCACACATATAATTCCAACCAGCATTGAGATTAATATTCCGATTAGGGCAATCTCCAGGGTAACTTTGGCCGCCAGTGCATATACTGGTATATAATTTTTAATAAAGGTAATGTCCATCTGTCAAACGCCCTCCTTCCTTTCATTTGTGGCTAAATTCCCCCACGTATTGGGCGGGATTTCACTTATATCTTAATATGTTCTGGTAAAAGCTGTTATGTTACTTTTTTCAAACATATATGTAAGATTTATGTTGTATTCATCTTGCTTTTTTCTTTTCATATATTTCCTATCCATTTTATATGAATTGTGTTTAATATAAAACTCCTTGCATAATTTGTCAAGGAGTTTTTTCCTTATATTACATATTCACATTTCATTTCCTTCTGCCAGTCCATCATGTCCTTCAGTGTATACTTATCCACCACACCAGCGATTGCCTCATCCAATTCTTCCCAAATACGAAGTGATACGCATTCAGCCTTACGGCTGCAAGCATTTACTTCATCTTCCAGACACGCTACTGGTGCCAGACTGCCTTCGACCTGACGCAATATCATTCCCACCGTATATTCCTCTGGTGCTCTCATCAGGCGATAGCCTCCCTGCGGTCCGCGAATACTCTTCACAAATCCGCCCCGTACCAATATTGATATGATTTGTTCTAAATATTTCATCGAAACATCCTGACGTTCTGCTGTATCTTTGAGACGTACTGGTTCTGCACCATCATTTAATGCAATATCTAGTAATAAACGTACCGCATAACGCCCCTTTGTCGATATTTTCATATTGTCACCTCTTCCTTTTTTATCCCCAATGCTTTTTTCTTATTATATATTCCATAAACCTAGTATGTCAATATGAAAAATTCCTAGTTAATAATCCTCTTCCTCGGCTTCTTCTGAGATATCGCTTTTTGGTTTTTTCAGTCCATCAATTGTAAGGCTGTTTTTTTCGGCATAGTCCCATAGTGCTGCATGGATTCCTTCTTCTGCCAATAGGGAACAGTGTACCTTGACTGGTGGCAGACCATCTAATGCCTCCATTACTGCCTGATTGGTTACTTGCAGTGCTTCCTGCACTGTTTTACCGGTCACCAGCTCAGTTGCCATACTGCTGGTAGCAACTGCTGCTCCACAACCAAAGGTTTTAAATTTACATTCATCAATAATACCATCGTTGATGTTCATATAAATTCGCATGATATCACCACATTTTGCATTACCAACGGTTCCAACACCGCTTGCATTCTCTATTTCGCCGACATTCCTTGGATTTTGAAAATGATCCATTACTTTTTCACTATACATGATTTTTCCTCCTTATGCTTTTACAAAGTCTTCATACAACGGTGACATTTCTCGTAAATGACCGACGATTCGTTTCAAATGAGTAATTGTAAAATCTATTTCTGCTTTTGTTGTCTCTGCTCCTAACGTTATGCGTAAGGAACCATGTGCAATCTCATGCGGCCGCCCAATTGCCAGCAGAACATGGGATGGGTCAAGCGAACCTGAGGTACATGCTGACCCTGATGAAGCGCAAATCCCTTGCATATCGAGCATAATTAATAAGGATTCTCCTTCAATAAATCGGAAGCAGAAGTTCGCATTATTTGGTAACCGACTCGTCCGGTCGCCATTTAAAATGGTGTGCGGTATTTCTTTTTCGACGCGTGCAATTAAGTAGTCACGCAATTCTTTTTCCTTATTGGTTCGCTGTTCCAGTGTCGTGATTGCCAGCTCAGCGGCTTTACCAAGTCCAACAATCCCCGGTACATTTTCGGTTCCGGCACGGCGTCTTCGCTCCTGCGCACCGCCATGAATAAAGGAACGTATCTTGATGCCTTTACGAATATACAAAAATCCAATTCCCTTCGGTCCGTTTAATTTGTGGCCGCTGGCACTCAGCATGTCAATGTTTAGTTCATCAACATTAATTGGAACCTGGCCAAATGCCTGCACCGCATCGGTATGAAATAGAATTCCATGAGCCTTTGCTATTTTACCTATTTCAGCAATTGGCTCAATCGTTCCGATTTCATTATTGGCAAACATAATTGAGATTAATATGGTATCCTCCCGGATTGCCTGTTCTAACTCCGTTAATGATATCAAACCATTTTCATCAACATCCAAATACGTTACTTCAAACCCCAGTGTCGCTAAGTATTCACATGTATGCAGAATCGCATGATGCTCTATCTTTGATGTGATAATATGTTTTCCCTTGTCTCCATACGCCTCAGCCGTGGCCTTTAAGGCCCAGTTGTCGGACTCACTGCCGCCGGCTGTAAAATAGATTTCTTCGGCTTTTGCGCCAAGCCCTCCGGCAATTATATCTCTCGCTTCTGTAATTGCTTTTTTGCTATCCTCGCCAAAAGCGTAAACTGTTGATGCATTTCCGTAATACTCGGTAAAATATGGCAGCATTGCCGTCACAACTTCAGGTGCTGTCTTCGTTGTTGCGGCATTATCTAAATAAATTATTTCTCTCATACTATCATTCCTCCTTTTGATTCCGGCGATTTTCTTCTAACAGGTCGCCAATAAAAATATTATTTACGGTATTGTTAATGCTTTCATTAATGCGTTCCCAGACAATACGGCTCAAACAATTCTTCGAACCCACACAATGTTCACTGCTCTTGCCATTGATTGCCGCACAATCTACCGGTACTAATTCCTCTTCTAATGCACGTAGAACCTCACCAACTGAATATTCGGATGCCGGTCTTGAAAGGATATAACCGCCATTTGCACCCCTGATGCTTTCCACCAGACCTGCTCGTTTTAGTTTTGCAACCAATTGTTCTAAATAGCTGACCGAAATATTCTGGCGCTTTGCAATCATGGTCAATGAAA
Organism: Lachnospiraceae bacterium; assembly: GCA_031555935.1. GTDB lineage: Bacteria > Bacillota > Clostridia > Lachnospirales > Lachnospiraceae > Roseburia_C. The sequence goes on from JAVBTX010000025.1 coordinate 40,536, forward strand.
CTGGTTTTGATTCACTATATACTGCTAAATCAATAAATGCCCGTAGGCCATATCTTCCTTTTGTAGAAAGTTTCATATTGCACCTCCGCTTTCAATTCCGACTCTTTTACTCGGATATTATCACCTACTTTTCCTACTGTCAATATAAAGTTCTAAAATAATTCCTTACATTTTTTGTGGCTTTTCTTCTTTTTGGTACATTTTTACAAAACTCTGTGGCTTTTTCTATATTTATCAGTTATAATAACAAGTGATTCAATATCAAGGGGGAATGATATGAGATTAAATCAAGGACTTATTTATACAAATGATAATTGCATCGGTTGTAACCGGTGTATTTCTGGTTGTCCAGTTCTCGGTGCTAATATTTCCGTCTCGAAGGACGGGGTTAACCATATCCATGTCGACGATGATAAATGCCTTCACTGCGGCCGTTGTCTCGAAACTTGTCGTCATAATGCCCGTGAATTTCGGGATGATACAGATACTTTTTTGCAGAATTTACAAATCGGTGTCCCTATTTCGATGCTGATTGCTCCTTCTTTTTTCCTGGTTTATGAGCAAAGGGCTTATCAAATTCTTGGATATTTAAAGGAACTGGGCGTTAATCTGTTCTATAATGTCGGCTTCGGTGCCGATATTTCAACATGGGCTTACCTCAAATGTATCGAGGAAAACCAGCTAGAAGGGGCCATTGCTCCACCATGCAGTGCTGTGGTCAACTATATTCAAAAATACTCAAAACCACTACTAGAACAACTAATTCCGATTCAGTCGCCGCTGCTGTGTCTGGCTACCTATGTCCGCAAATACCAAGACAATTCGGATCACCTTGCATTTTTAAGTCCATGTATTGCCAAAAAAGATGAGATTGATGATTTGGCCAACTATGGACTTGTTGAATATAATGTTACTTTTAACCATTTAATGGAGCGCTTGGATGGTATTGATTTAACCCCATACCATGCGGGCTTGGCTCTTCCGGAATTTGGTGTCGGACAAATCTATCCGACCCCCGGCGGATTATCCGAGAATCTACGCTACTTTATCGCTCCTGAAAATGCAATTCGGGAAATTCATGGTGAACGTAATGTCTATGATTACTTCATGCGCTTAGAGCAGCGAATTGAAAATGGTCAAAACCTGCCATATATGATTGATTGTCTGAATTGCCGCCAAGGCTGCTTAGCTGGTACGGCAACAATTTCACACTGCGAATTTAATGATGATATCTTTTTTAACATTCAGAAAAAACGTGTCCCACAGAATAAACTTGATGATCAACACAATCCGTTTGAGGAATCGGTGTCTTATGAAGAACGAAAACGGCGGCTGATGGAATACTTCGGTAATCTGAAGATTGAAGACTTTCGTCGCAGCTATAATCGAGATTGCTACCAGAACGAGAATCCGATTTATTGTTATGATGAGAACTCAGCTTCTGAACTGGATGATATTTTTAGAGCGATGCATAAGCATTCGATTGACTCACGAACAATTGACTGCCACTCTTGTGGGTATAGTTCCTGCCTAGAAATGGCAACGGCCATTTCCAAAGGCTACAACACAATTGAAAATTGTGTTCATTATGTCAAAGATGAAAATATTCGAATTTCGATGATTGATGTTCGAACCGGTGCTTATAATTACAATGGTTTTTTGAATTTTGTCGAAAAGCTGATTCAAACTGGAGAAATTACAGAGTATACAACTTTATTTTTTAACATCAATAATTTTAAGTTTATTAATCAAAAATACGGCTTCAAACGCGGCGATATCGCCCTCAAGGAATATGCGCAGGCAGTTTCTGAACTTGCCGGCACGGATGAGCTGGTTTCTTTAATTGGCGGCAATGATTTTATTGGTGTTTTCAAATCTCATCACATTGAGCCAATTTTACAGGCATTGGAGGCAATTCCCCTAAGTTGCTTAACGTTTGGGAATGATGCTCCGGTATTTGCCTCGGCCCGAATTGCCATCTATCACCCTGATGGTACGGATACTGCACCACAGATGATTGCTGAGAAGCTTTCGATTACCTATAATTCGATTGACAAACACTCCACTGATACTCTGCGCTACTATACCAAAGAACTACGCGACAAAATCATTCAAGAAGATATTATGGCCAATGATATTGAGCCTGCCCTTAAAAACCATGAGTTTGAAGTATATTATCAACCTAAGGTTAACATGGAAAATCGTATGTTAGTGGGCGCCGAGGCACTCGTTCGTTGGAATCGAAATAAAACAATTGTTCCACCGATGGAATTTATTCCGCTATGTGAAATAATGGGCTTGGTTCAAAAAATTGATTTTTATGTTCTCAATGAAGCCTGCCAGCATATTAAAAGCTGGTTAGAGAAAGGACTGCGTGTGGTTCCAATTTCGGTTAATTTCTCCAAGCATCATTTCGTAGAAAATACGGTGGCTTGTGAAATTAATGCAATTGCCGAAAAATGGGGCATTCCCAAGCAATACTTAGAGATTGAGTTTACAGAGACGGCTTATCTCGATGACAGCCAAAATCTGATTGATAGTATTAATAAGCTTCATGATTTTGGTATCTCGTCTTCAATGGATGACTTTGGAACCGGCTATTCGTCACTCAGTATGCTTCAAAATATGAGCTTTAATACTTTGAAGCTGGACAAATCTTTTTTAGAATCTAATCTGGAGAATGAGCGTAGCCATGCCGTAATCGAGCATATTATTCAGATGGCGAAGCAGCTTGATATGTCGATTGTTTCCGAAGGTATTGAGACTAAGGAAGAACTGGAATTTATGAAGCAATTAAGCTGCGATATGGCACAAGGTTATCTGTTTGACAAGCCTTTGCCGAAGAAAGAATTTGAAAAACGACTGTTGCAAGTTGTTTATCCAGAGATTGAATAATGCCGTGTGCAGCGCGCTTTTAAGGCAGGAAAACTGAGATAACGGTTTTCCTGCCTTTTGTAATTAACATATTTAATCATTCGGCCGACGATAGAATTTGCCACCAATCTGTTCCGTCTTCATAACATTGACAAACGCTTTGGGGTCGGCATCTTTTATTTTTTTCATAATCGGCCGTACCTCTGGTTCCGAAATAACCGAATACAACATCGTACATTCCTTGCCATTGTATAGCCCTTGTCCACGAAACAAGGTTGCACTGTGGTTCGTGCTTTTGATAATCCCTTGATATATCTCTTCTGTTTTCTCCGATACAATAAAAAGGGTCGAACGCTTAAAACTGCTATCCATCACCTTGACAATCTGTGTTGCCGAAAATTGAAACAGGATTGAATAAAGTGCTTTTTCCCAGCCAAACATAATTCCTGCAATAACAAGCATGACGGCATTGGCATATAAAATATAGTTCCAGGCATCAACATTTAACTTATCAGACAAGGCCACGGCAATAATATCAGAACCGCCGCTGGTCGTTCTAGCTAATAAACATAGACCCACTGCAAAACCACTGATAATACCACCAAACACTGATATTAGCAATAAATCCTCGGTTACCTCCAGCGCTGGCAATACATCGGTCAAAATACTGACTAAAACAATACATAGGCAAGAATAGGTCGTAAATCGTTTGCCGATATATTTGAAACCAATTGCCACCGGTACTGCATTAAACAAAATATTAATTGGCGCAAATGGCAGCGATAGGCCAAAATACTGCATTGCCCCGCGTTGAAAAAGCAGCGTCACACCAGTAAAACCACCCGGTATCAGTCCACCAGCATTGACAAAGCTATTAATATTAATTGCCAAAATAATGGAAGCTGCCACCACCAGCACGAAACGCCTGATATGTTCAAAGATTGATAGTTGAATCAAGTCCTCCATATTCTGTCGTACATTCATTTTTTTCATGAAATAACCATACCTCTCTCACAAATCTATTATCTGCATGATGTACTGATTGATTCAATTGCCACTGCTCCGCCCCGTACAATTTCTACGGCTTTGAATTTTGACTTCAGCAAGGCAATTAGTTCATTATTTCTTCTTTCGGTTAGTTTGCATTCCAGCAGTACACTTTCTTTTCCGATATCTGCCACCTGTACATCAAATACCTGAGCAATCTGGAACGCCTCATTTTTATCCTCTGTGGTCAAATTCAAGAGCTTGGCATATAAAATCTCTTTCATATGAATTGGTACGTTGGTCAAATCAATCACCTTAATTACCTCAACGAGGCGATTCAGCTGTTTCTTAATCTGCTCAAAGGTAATGTCATCACTTGTTACACAAATGGTCATGCGGCTAATCGTCTGGTCCTCAGTCGTGCCAACGGTCAGGCTTTGCAGGTTATAGGATTTCGCGGAAAATAATCCCGATACCTTGGCAAGCACACCAACCTGATTTTCTACATATAATGCAATCCATCTATTTTTCATCATCTGGTAGCCTCCTCCTATTTTAATATCATCTGACTCATTGCCGTTCCGCCTTTTACCATTGGCAAAACAATCTCGTCGGTATCAATCATAAATTCAATTAAAGTCGGCATATTCTGATAGGTCTTTGCTTTCTCTAACGCTGGCAGAATATCCTCTGGTTTTTCAACCCGGATGCCCTGCGCACTATAGCTTTCAGCCAGTTTAACAAAATCCGGTGTGTATTTCGGGCATTTTGCATTTGGTCCTTTACAGTTTAAGTCACAGGTAGGACGCCGTTTTAAGCAGGTCGCAATATAGCGTTTGCCATAGAATAACTGCTGCATTTGGCGTACCATACCGAGATAATGATTGTTTAACAGACAGATAATTACTGGTGCTCCCTGAACAACAGCGGTTGCCATCTCTTGAATATTCATCTGTAAACCGCCATCGCCGGTGATACAAACAACTGGTGTATTCCGGTTGCCAATCTTGGCCCCAATTGCCGCTGGCAAACCAAAGCCCATCGTGCCTAGACCGCCAGAAGTGATAAACTGTTTTTTCTCATTTAATTCTAAATATTGGGTTGCCCACATCTGATGCTGTCCAACATCGGTTACCAGAATCGCCTCATCAAAGCTTTGATTAATCGCTTCCATAATCATCTGTGGTGTCATCCCTTTATCTCTTCGCATCTCGAGCGGATTTTCCTGATTCCACTCGCTAATCTGTTTCTGCCAGCTAGTGGTTTTCTTTGGTTCAGCCCATTCGATTAACTTTTCCAGTGCCAGATTCGCATCGGCTACAACTGGTACATCAACGACAACATTTCGTGAAATCGAAGCCGTGTCGATATCAATATGAACAATCTGAGCTTTCGGTGCAAACTCGTTCAAGTCGCCAGTGATACGATCGTTAAAACGAGTACCGATGGAAAAGAGTAAGTCACATTCACTGACTGCCATATTTGCTGCATAGCGTCCATGCATTCCACTATTTCCAACATACAATGGATGGTTTGTCGCCAGAGCACCCTTACCCATGATTGTCGTTACGACTGGTATCTCCATCTTTTCGGCAAATTCACGCAATTTTTCGTTAGCCCCAGCAATATTTATTCCTCCACCTGCTAATATCAACGGTTTCTTCGCCGCTTTTAAAAGCTTGTAAGCTTTCTTTAACTGCCCCACATGGACTGTTTCATTTATTTTATAACCACGAATGCTAACACTGCTTGGATAATCGCTTGGTCCTAACTCGGTCTGAATGTCTTTCGGTAAATCAATCAGAACCGGTCCCGGCTTTCCTGAGGTTGCAATATGAAAAGCCATTTTCAAAATGCGGCCAAGGTCCGCACGGTCTCTTACCGTTATGCCGTATTTCGTAATGCTTCTCGTCATGCCAACAATATCTACTTCTTGAAATGCATCATTACCAATCAGGCTAAGTGGCACCTGGCCGGTAATGCAAACAAGAGGAATATTGTCGTAATGAGCATCGGCTAATCCAGTCATAATATTGGTCGCTCCCGGTCCGCTGGTAACGAGACAAACGCCAACCTTTCCGGTTGATTTTGCATAGCCCTCCGCCTCATGAATCAATCCCTGCTCATGTCTTGGCAACACAAAATTAATTGAATCCTGTTTATATAATTCGTCCAAAAGGTCTGTAATCATTCCTCCTGGATATCCAAAGATAGTGTCTACACCTTCTTCCAGCAAGGCCTTCACTACTAATTTCTTTCCTGTAATATCCATTGTATCCTCCTATCCTATCAATCCCACACGCTTTAGTATGTATATCCAAAATGTTAATGTAAATGCCCCCAGCAGTGTCGTAACAACAACGATACTAGCGGTTAATATGCCATCATTTTTCATGCTTTTAGCCATAATATAGCAGCTTGGTGTTGTCGGCGCAGCCAACATAATTAATATACCAATCATTTTTTCACCGGTAAATCCCATCATCGCCGCGAGCGGTAGAAAAATTGCTGGCTGAATCATCAGCTTTGCCAAAGCTGCCACTAAGGTTGGCTTTATTTTTGCCAAGGCCTTTTTGCCTTCAAAGCCAGCTCCCAATGCCACGAGTGCCAACGGTGTTGCCATCTGTGCCACTTTGTTAATTGACGAATTAATTATCACCGGCAATTGTAGATCTACTAACGCCGCCAATAATCCCATCACAATAGCAATAAGAATTGGGTTCTTCAATATATTTGTCAGTGCCTGCTTGATTTTTGCAGCTCCCTTTATACCATCAGCTTCACCTTCAACGGTTAAAACAATCACGGAGAAAATATTATAGAGCGGTACGGCACCGATAATCATTAGCGGTCCCATCGCTGAGCGGCCATAGATCGACTCGATAAATGCCAGCCCAAGTACCGCGGCACTGCTGCGAAATGCTCCCTGCACAAACGCACCAATTATTTGTTTATCTTTTATAAATATTTTTGCTAATCCCCAGATACCCCAAAAACAAATGGTACTGGTTCCGGCACAGAATAGTACATATTTCAAATCAAATACTTCTCGGATTGCCACCGCAGAAATATCCCGAAACAACATCATTGGCAAGGTCACGGTAAAGTTGAATTTATTTAGTGTATTTATAAAATCATCTTTAAACATTCCTATTTGCCTCAGAATATATCCTAGCACCATCACCAAAAATATTGGCACTGTCACATTTAAGCTAAAGACCAAATCTGTCATTGTCTATATTCTTTCATATTTGAGAAAAACATATTCCAAATCAAAGTAAGTCTGTTCCTCACTATCTGCAACAATCTTCCACTCTGGCTTCTCATCAAGATTTGGAAAATAAGTATCGGCATCGTATCCATAATCAATTTTTGTAATATGGGCTACGTCACACTCATCAAGCAGTTGGCGGTAAATGCTCTCCCCACCAATTACGTAAATATCTTCGCTTGCATATTTCTTTAACTCTTTGTGAAGTTCCTCCATATCATGGACGATAATCGCATCCTTTTTCTGATAGCTTTTATTGGTTGTCAGAATAATGTTCGTGCGATTTGCTAACGGTAAGCCATTCGGAAAGCTTTCTAACGTCTTACGACCCATGACGACTACCTTATTCGTGGTTGTTTTACGAAAATTTTTCATATCATCGGGAATTCTCACCAACAATTTATTATTGTTACCGATTGCCCAATTCTTATCTACAGCTACAATTAAATTCATATTATCCTCCATTCTTTTCTTAATTGACTAAAACGGTGTGAAACATTTATGTTTCAAACTGCTATGGGAATATTCTCAACCTGCGGACCTGTCACATAGTTGTCCAGACGCACATCATTTCTGGTAAACTTATAGAAGTCTTTCACCTCCGGATTTAACCAAAAGGTTGGTGCCGGATAGCTCTCTCTCGTAATCAGTTCTTCAATAATCGGAATATGTCGGTCGTAAATATGCGCATCAGCAATAACGTGAACTAATTCTCCGACACGCATGTCGCAGACCTGTGCCAGCATATGCATCAGCACTGCATATTGGCAGACATTCCAGTTATTTGCCGCTAAAATATCTTGTGAACGCTGGTTCAAGATTGCATTCAACGTTAACTTATCGTCACCCTTTCGTTGGGTTACATTAAAGGTCATACTATACGCACAAGGGTATAGATTCATCTCACTTAAATCCTGATGTACATATAAATTCGTTAAAATTCTCCTGCTATATGGATTATTTTTCAAATCATAGATGACTCGGTCAATCTGATCCATCATGCCCTCTTTATACTGATGCTTGACGGCCATCTGATACCCATAGGCTTTCCCAATTGAACCAGTTTCATCCGCCCATTCATCCCAGACGTGGCTGTTTAAGTCGTTGATATTGTTGGATTTCTGCTGCCAAATCCACAACATTTCATCAGTACAGCTTTTGATTGCTGTCTTTCGCAGGGTCAATGCCGGAAACTCCTTCGACAAATCATAACGATTGACGACACCAAACTGCTTGATGGTATAGGCACTGGTGCCATCCTCCCAATGGGGACGGACCTTTTCGCCCTCTGTGCTGAACCCATCTGCTAAAATGGACTTGCACATATCTATAAATATCTGGTCTGCTAAACTCATTCCAATCCTCCATTCATCGAAGTTTACTTAAAAATACATTGTAACTAATTTTTTTCGGTTGCGCAAGGTGCAGATTTAACGGAATCATCATAAAACTCTCTCATTGCACGAAAAATGGAGTCAGTTGAACAGACTCCATTTTATTTAAATCGCTATATTTTTGGTGCCAATTTTTTTATATTCTTCTACATGAGTCACCATAATTACAGTCTTTCCCATTTTATTAAGCCCTTGAAGAAGTTCAATCACACGGTCAGCATTTTTCTTATCTAATGAACCGGTTGGCTCATCAGCTAGAACAATAGAACATTTTTTCAGTAGAACTCTTGCCAATGCGATTCTCTGCTGTTCGCCACCAGACAGTTTGTATACTTTCGTATCCATTTTATCTAGCAACCCTACATATTTCAATGCATCTTCCAATGAAACCTCAGCGCGTCCCGCCTTCTTTACCATCTCAAGATTTTGTCGAACCGTCTTCCCCTCTATTAATGCAAAATTTTGAAACAAAAATGCCACTTCATTTTGAAGGAAGTAACGCTGATTTTTTCGAAGAGATATATCCCTACCATTAATTATAATGGCTCCGCTATCTGCCTTCTCTAAAGACCCAATCATGTTTAAAAGTGTTGTTTTTCCACAACCGCTCTCCCCATTAAAAGTAACGAATTCACCATCTTCTATTTTAATATCGAAATGCTCAAATAATATCTTTTCGTTGAAGGCTTTACACAAACCTTTAATTTCAATCATAAATATCCACCTTTTAGTGTTCTTTGAATATTATCTTGTTCCTGTTTTATAAACATCACTGTGGTTAAAATACATTCCACTATCATCAAGAATGTCAAGCCAATATTCACAAAATTTGCATATTTGAGATATCCAAAATAATGTGCTATAAAAACAATAATCAAACTTATCACAAATGATACAATTGTTATTCGATACAACTTTGAAATCCGTTCCCAAATAGTATATCCCCATATCTTTTTTAAAACCAGCTCTAATCTATTCGCCTCAAATTCTAATTTTACGATTGTGGAAATCAGTAAAATTTCAATCAATAGCTGTATTATAAGCAGAATTAAATTTAATATCGAACCACGCCTGACCATATCCAGCAGGTAACTATAATCGTCATATACATTGGTGAGTAAATAGCTACATTGGTTTTTATCGCAGAATTGTTCCAAACGTGTAATGTCCACCTTGGAAAATGCTTCATTTAATACTAATGTTGGAATGCAGCCCTCAAACGGAATAAACTCGTCCCAATTACTGCGATTACTATAAATGATAATAGGATTCTTTGCAATTTCATATCCATCCAAAATGTTTCTTGTATTTATTTTCGTTTTATCATAGATAACCATCTTAACATGGTCATCTTCACGATCCGAAAGCCATAGACTGTATGTTTTCAATGAATCAATTTCCTCATCTGATAAATGTTTTGATGCAGGAAGTATCAGATAAGATTCCTCACCATCCAGTTCTTTTTTAATGGAAGGTATGCACGTTAAAAGATAATCTTTCATATTCTCATTCATACATATAACCAAATCATTGGAATCATCATAAGAAATAAGAGCACAATCAAACTGAATATCAAATTCATCATAGAATAAACAATAAAAAAATGATTCTAAATTATATATTTCACCATGATACTGTGTAAAATTTATATAATAGTATTCTGACCGACTTTCATAAAATTCCTTCTGAGAATTTAATTCCATATATTTTGCAATAAAATATAAATTAGACGCAAAAGACATACTTACCAGCAGTGTTAATATGAATTTCAAAAAATAATTTGCACCCAATAATTTCTGGGACATCTTTTCATTTGAAATACTGCGTTTTAAATCAAATCGAAACAAATCCAAATAAATCAAAGCATTCAATATCAGGAGTAACATTATCGCCCCAAGATTGTATGCAAAAAGAAATGCACCACCACTATAAAAATAAATGATTGCAGAAAAAACTACGAAGCATATAAAATAATATAAAGAATCAAATAATATGTTTTTAAAAACAATATGTGAAATGCGTTCCCCTAAAGATAGTTGAATAAAATACTCTTTCTTAGCAGAAATCACATTATAATATGTTGTTATTAAAATAATACTAATTACCACTCCCCATAACAGTGCAGAATCTCTTTGAATATCCTTTCTGCTATCTCGTTCCTCATGCTTTGGCAAACTCCCTCCATAAGTATCCACCAATTCCGCCTTAAAACCCAACACCTGCTCCCGCTCTCCAAATAAATAAAAGCTATCTGGATTTCTTTTTAGATTGTTGGCATCTAATTCCATGAACTCGTGATAACTGATACTTGTGCTGCCGGAAAAAAGACTTTTATGTGTTCCCTCAACAATAAAGTATTCCTTCTCCAAATATTCCTTTACTGCCATATCACAAAAAACATTTACATTCGTATAGAAATCACCTTCAATTTCTTTTGCAATAAAGAAAATTTGTACATCATATTTATCTGAAACCCTACAAATATCAGTTAGCATATCCTCTGTTTCAATTTCCGGCTGAGTATAAAATGAAGTATTATAGAAGTCCTCAAATGAATATATGTAAATCTGATATAAATCACAAGTAAAAATCAGGGCAATAAGCAAAAGCAGGGTACTAATTGTGAATCTAACCTTATTCATAAATCTCCCATTTTTCATACTGAGGAAGAATTCCCCATTTTTCATATGCCAGTTTAAAAACTTCCTCAATAATTTTATAATGCTGCTCATAAATTTCGTTTATTTCGGAATCACTTGTATCAATTAAGTTCATCTGTTCGTCTACATAAAAACTTACCGAATCTGTAACAAAGCTATTTTCCTTTTTGTCAAATACACTATAATCTATTGAAATTCCTATCTGAAATTTATTTCTACCCTTAGGCCATATGAGCATTGCAATAGAATCATCACAACTTCCATCCTCATAAATATGCAAATTTTGCGCAATAGAAAGATTTCCAACAAACCTAAGCCATGACGGCATTTTAACTGCAAATGTATAATCCTTTTCCCGAATAACGCTATTTGAGGACATTGATGCGAAGCCCAGCTTCTCATTATATGGTCCATAAGTATTACTTACATAAATTGTCCATATGATATTATATAATACGAAGATAGCCACAAGAATTATGAATGCCATCCTCCTAATGCTTTCTTTTTCCATCTGTAGTTCTCCTAAAATATTGTATTTACTAAACGGTATAAATAATAATCCATGTGTGATAAGCACACATGGATTATTATTTAGTTAAAACCATATTGAGACTTTATACTTTGCTGTACCGGTATGCTTCACATCAGCCTTGCCTGTTCTTAAACCATCATCGACTTTATTTGTTGTCTTCGATGTGCCTTCACTATTTGTAACAGTTCCTTGGCAATAGCATCCTTTCGGGGTATTACCACAATTTTTCACATAATCTTCTTTTACCCACCACGTATCATAGCCATATACAATATATGCCCCAAACGTTAGTCCCTCCACATCAATATCCACATATCTGCTATATTCCCATGCACTTGTGAATCCAGTTGACACTGTAATTGTTTTGGAATACGTCTTGGTAGCTGCATTTGACGGAAGTGAAATTGATAAAATAAGAGTTAAACAAAATAATAGACTGAAAATAGCTTTCTTAGATTTTCTCATAACACCTGTCCCCTTTTCTTATTTGATTTTTTTCAGAATATCATATAGAGAAACAAGCTGTCAAGAAATACTTTCCATTTTTTTACATTCCCCACCCAATGTCCATACTCCCTGAACGGAATCCTTCCAAATCCAATGTAACATAATCATAACCCAAGTTCTTTAGATACGTAATAACCTGTTCCTTCATATTTACCAGTTTATCCATATCAGCCTTATCAACTTCAATTCGAACAATCTGCCCATGAACTCTAAGACGGACATTATAAAAGCCAGCATTTCGCAAATAAGCTTCCCCTTGTTCCACTTTTTCCATTGCTTCATAGGAAAGTGGTGTATGATACGGAAATCTTGTCGCCAGACATGGCGTTGACGGACGGTCTGCCACTGAAATGCCACGCCTTGCTGCCAACGCGCGAATCTCCGCTTTGGTAATATGCAAATCCGCTAATGGGCTTTCAATTCCCAGCTCCTGAATTGCCAGAATGCCTGGACGGTAAACATATAGGTCATCCTCGTTGGTGCCTTCCATAATTGTTTCTATCTTCAACTTTTTTGCCAACTTCTGCAAATGGGTAAACAAATACTTTTTACAAAGATAGCAACGCTCCACCGGATTGTTTAATATTCCGGCCGCTTCTAGTTCATCCACCTCGATAATCTGATGGATAGCACCCATTTCTTCCGCCAGTTGTCTGGTCAGCTCTAATTCTGCGGTTGGGTGCAATCTGGTATGAATCGTCACCGCATATACCTGGCTCTGATTTTCTCTTGCCTTATCACATAATATCTGCAATAGCAGACTGCTGTCCACTCCTCCAGAAAATGCCAGCATTACATTCTTTTTTGTTTTCTCCCGCAGTATTCCTTGCAGTTTATCGTCTATTTCTCTTATCTCGTCCATTTCGCCCTCAATTAAAACATTTTTTCTTTGTTGTCACACTCTTTAACAATCGTTTGATAGACTTCGCCAAATGGTCTGCCGGTTGCCTGAGCGACCTTGGCAACACTTTCATATTCAGGGTAAACCTTTACTCCTGAAGGCAATTCACAGATTTTCACGGCAACTTCGCCATATGTGGTCATCACTTTTTTCTCCGTTCGCTTTAGCACTGTACGTTCCAACTGGTGACGGCGAATTCCGATGGTGGTGGTGTGTTTAAATATGATTTCTTCCAAAACTTTGATGTTGTCTTCATCGCAAATTACATTTAACTGATAAGCTGGACGGTTTTTCTTCATATAAATTGGGGTATAATACACATCTCTTGCTCCACCACCAAATAATTCATCCAATACAAATCCCAATGCTTCGCCACTGCAATCATCAAGATTGCTTTCTAATTTCCAAATGGTATCATTTGATACATTATTTGCTTCGATTAACATTGCCCGAACGATACTCGGCCGGTCATAAGTACGCTTTCCCGCACCCATCCCAACATTCAATATCTGAAATTGCTTTGGCAGCTCGATTGTCTTTAGTGCTGCTGCCGCCGCCGCTCCCGTCGGTGTCACCAATTCCCCCTCAGTCTGGGTGAGATGCAGATTCAAATTGTTATTTCCCACGATATGAGTAACGGCTGGAACCGGGACGGGAATCATACCATGCTGACAGCGGACAAATCCTCTGCCTTCATATAAATCAGATACCGCCGTTTCCGTAATATCCAGATTGTCCACACAGACTGCAATTGCCACAATATCCACAATCGAATCCACCGCTCCGACCTCATGAAAATGGACTTCCGCCAGTGGAACGCCATGTGCTTTTGCTTCTGCTTCTGCTAGTATCGTAAAGATTCGAGAAGCTATTCCTTTTGCCCTCTCAGTCAACTGGGCTTGTTCAATAATTGCTAAAATCTCTGCCAAACCACGATGCTCATGCAAATATTCCTGATGCAGCGAATCATGATTATCCCCACTATCTTGATGCTCAATATGAGCATGTTCGCCATGAGTATGCTTGTCTGCCCCATGAAGGTATGCCATATCATGGTCATGATTCTCATGTTTCTTATCTAAATGCACGCAAAAATTGCAGGCATCTAAGCCTGCTTTTTTGACTCTATTAATTTCAATTGAATAGCCGGAGATTGGCAGACTTTGCAACGCTTGCTCCAGTATAATTCGGCTGGCTCCAAGGTCCAACAATGCCGCTACTGTCATATCGCCGCTAATTCCTGCATAACACTCCAAGTATAAGGTCTTACTCATGATTCTCCTCATTTCTGCGATTTTTGTTTGTCTCGTTTACGAGACAATACTCTTTTCTCCCAGTCGGTTTATCTGTGTTGCCATATAACCGGCCCCAAACCCATTGTCAATATTTACCACCGCAATTCCATTGGCGCAGGAATTTATCATCGTCAAAAGTGCCGATAAGCCATGCATACTGGCACCGTAACCAACCGAGGTCGGCACGGCAATCACCGGTCGGTCCACTAATCCGCCAATCACGGATGCCAGCGCACCTTCCATGCCGGCCACTGCCACCACGCAGTTGGCACTTTGAATCACGTCGAGCCGTGACAGCACCCGATGCAGTCCGCTTACACCAACATCATAGATTCGCTCGACCTTGGTGCCAAAGTATTCTGCTGTCTGGGCCGCTTCCTCTGCCACTGGAATATCCGCTGTGCCGGCAGTGCAGATTGCCACTTTGCCAATCTTTTTTTTGTCCATTTTTTCAATTTTAATAATTTTAGACAGCGAATCGTACTGTGCCATCGGATACTGTTTGGCAATCAACTCATACTGCTCCTGTGATGCTCTGGTTCCGAATACCTCACCATCTTCCTGATATAAGTGTCCAAAGATTTGCAATAAATGCTCATCTGATTTACCACTGCAAAATATTACCTCTGAAAAACCAGAGCGTAGCTTGCGATGATGATCTAGCTTCGCATACCCTAATTCCTCAAATGGCTCACGGCGAAAGAAGTGCTCTGCTTCTACCACAGTCATTTCTCCCGTCTTTACCTTTTCTAAGACCTCCCGTGCGTCCATTTAATCCTCCTTGTTTTTCGAAGAAAAATGCGAGCTCACTTGTGCGAGCAGAGAATTTTCCTCCTTGTTTACACAATATTTTATCAATGCCTGTGACAGTTGCTGGCGGTTGATTGGTTTCGCTAAATGCTCATTCATTCCCGCCGCCATGGTCTGCCGCTTATCTTCTTCAAACGTATTTGCCGTCATTGCCACAATTGGAAGTGTAGATGCATATTTTAATTCCAGCAAACGAATCGCCTTAGTTGCTGCTAAGCCATTCATAACTGGCATATGAATATCCATCAGAACAATATCATAACGGTTTTCGCCGCCGTCTTTCACCTTGGCAACGGCCACAGCCCCATCCTCTGCCGTATCAACCTGCATCCCATAGCGCTCAAGCATCATTACCGCGACTTCCCGATTGATTTCGTTATCCTCTACTAACAGCACTTGTTTTCCTTGCAATGCCATGATATATTCATGCTCCTGCTGCCCTTTGATATCTTGCTCCTGTGCCAGATTTTCTGGCGACATACCGCCTATCTCCCTGGTTAATTTGATGATAAATTCAGAACCCTCACCTTGCTTACTGCTGACGGCAATGGTTCCTCCCATCTGTTCGATGATATTTTTTACAATGGCAAGTCCCAGGCCGCTTCCGCTGTGACCGTCGGTAAACTTATTATGCTCCTGCACAAACGGCTGAAACAGCTTTTGCTGAAACTCTTCACTCATTCCGCAGCCGTAATCACGAATCCGATACTTCATCTGAATATGAGTGTCATCTAACTGTTCATTTGTCGCAATCCACTCTACCTTGCTGCCAGACTCAGAAAACTTCACGGCATTATTTAAAAGATTGATGCATATCTGCTGCATCCGCAAACGGTCAGCCTTGACCTGGACCGGCATTATCTGAGAAAAATCGTATACCAATTCAATTTTATTTCGTCTGGCAATTGGCATTATCATCGTCACAACGGACTCCAAAAATTCCCGCTGATTGATAAATTCTTCATGCAATTCAATGGCCGTGGTTTCAATCCGGCTCATATCTAAGATGTCATTAATTATGCCCAATAAAAATTCGCCGGAGGATTCTATTTTTCCAAAGCTGGATTCGACTTGTTTGGCATCATCCACATCCTCCTTGCCCAATGCCGCCAGCCCTAATATAGCATTCATTGGTGTCCGTATCTCATGACTCATACGGGAAAGAAACTCATTTTTAGCCTGATTCGCTTCAACCAGCTTCTTGTTTGTTTCCTCCAAACTCCGGAAGTATCTGATTTTTTGAATATAAAAAATCAAAAAGACGCCAAAAATAAAAAGTACCACCATCATCACTGGTAAATTTTTTATCAGCTTGTCCTTGAAGGTACTCTGATAAACTTCACCTGTCGTATATTTTGCCAAAACTGCATTTTTTTCGCTGTCATCAATCTGATCAATCGTCTTGTCCAATATAGCCAATAACGTCTGTGACTGTTCACCCTTCTCCACCGCAATACAATACGGAATATTGACCGATATTGTCGGAACTAATGAATACTCCAAATATTGCGGGTCCTGAAGCAGATATGACCACACTGTCAGCGTATTTAAAATTGCTGTCACCTCGCCACGGTCAACCGCTTTGCGAACCTCCTCTGGCGTATCATAAGTGATAATGGTTGTGTTTGGATAACGCTTCGTCATATACTTGCCCAAATTCGCAAATTCTCTCGCAACACCAATGCGTAAATTATCAATTGCCTCGACATCCGTTCCTTTTTTAACTGCAATCGTTGTTGCTGTTAACAACAAGGTATTGGTCGTGCTGACCAGCTCCTTGTCATTATAAAAGGATGATTCTACGGCTGGTACAGCCAAGTCATAGTCTTCCTTCTGCAATACTTCATCGACATGTTGAATACTGTCAAATGGAACATATTCAAAGGAAAGTCCGCTTTTTAACGCCATCAGCTCCATCAATTCAATTGCAATTCCAGCATACTGTCCTTCTTTTTCATCATAGTAGGAAATCGGCCTGCGATTCACCGGCACGCCAACCTTTAAAGCTGGTGCTGTGGCAATATAATCCAGCTCCTCTTTGGTAAAATCCTCGCGCCAATACATCGGAAAATATTGTTTCTGTAATTCCGGCAAATAGCTGGAATCACTCATAATAATATTAGCTAGTTCCGCATCAATCTGACTTATTAACATCGTATTTTCTCTACTGGTAAGAAAGAATACCTCCCGCGGTGAAAAGCGGTCAGCAAGTAATTCTCCGGATATGACATCATTGGCCCCAGCTAGCATCAAATCAATCTCACCTGCTGTTAAAGCATTTTCAAGCTGAGTCGCACCTGTATATTCCCGAATTATAATTCCTTTATATTTTTCAAGCAGATAAGTGAGGGCTGAACTGTGATTATGAAAATCTTTTGCATATCCAATCGTACACTCTGATATTTGCTCCACATCCTGATATATAATATCGGTCCGACTTTCAAGCTTAATCAAACCACAATACTCCCAGCCAGTTGACAAACCACTATACAGACAATCCGATTTTAATTCTTCGTGCTCATCAATCGAAGAAATCAAGTCAACCCGTCCCTGCTTTAATGCGTCAAGGGCCTCACTCATTCCTGATACAAAAACGTACTCTACACTCCAGTTATTTCGTTCGGCTATTTTTTGCATCAAGTCAACATCGTAACCAGATAATTCTCCGTCCTCATAGATAAACCGTCCCCCTTGCAGCCAGACGGCCAGGCGGATTGTCTGATTTCCATGAACTATCGTTGACGTACCAAATAGTATTGGTGCCAGCATTGATACCAGCATTATAATTAGTAAAAGCCGTGATTTTATTATACTTCCTACTCCACTTCTATGCATAAATCACCTATGATTGTCTTTCGCTATAATGTCTTATTATACACGCCTTTTGACTTACTTACAAGTTATGAAAAGGAACCTGAGGGCAATTCACCTCCAGGTTCCTTTCTTATCTTTTCTATTTCGTCTTTTCTCTAATGATAATGCCAAGTCCAATCAGCAACAACGATACCAGCAGCATCCAGCCGATAAAATCATAATGTCCTTTGGCCATCTGAAACATTGCCATTTTTCCTAAAAATTTATTATTGCCAAAGTTAATCGCATAATAGATAACTGCCAACATATAACCAAGCACGACCTGATTCGTAATTCCACTGACACAAAATCCAATTGCCCCTAACAACATCATCTCAGCAAATGTGCCAAGATACATATCTTTTACGAGAACATCACTGCCGCCTTCCCACATTCGCCAGATGAAGAATGCCACCACAGCTAACATTGCCATTGTCCCAATCAACAACCGGACCAGATAAAGCTTCCAAATGGCGGTCGCCTTTGATTTTTCTAGGAGCCAGATTTCCTCATCCTGCTCCGGTAAAAACAGTGGTGTCAATAGTAACACTCCGACAAAACTGACAAACAGTTCCAAGGCTCTGGCCACTTGCGGCTGCGCCAGGTTCTGAAAGCTCATAATGCCACCAGACAATAAGCAAAACAATACTGTCATGATTAGATGCGGCAAATACTGCCGATGAATAAAACTAACGCCGATTTTTAAATACTTTGGCATACAAGCTTACCCCCTCTCCACGTTTTTTCTCGTAGATAAAAACAGTAAACACAACTAGCAACAGAGCCAATATCGTATAGAAGCCTCGGTTCAGCAAAAAATCCTGACGCTGCTCAAAGAATTTCACCGTCTCCCCTAAGTTATTCCAACGAATTTCCATTTTCAAGCCAAAATCACCAACTAAGGTCGTTGCACTAAACAGACTGGCAAACTGAATAATTATTTGGATAATTACACCAAATACATTTTCAAATATCTCGGCAAACAGAAACGCTAACGCAAGTGTTATCATTATCCCTGGCAACAGCCAAACCACTGAATATTTGATAAAGGCAAAATAATCTGCCGTCATTCCCCGCGCTTTCATTTGATACGCAAAAGGTGCTTGAATTAAGAATGCTAACACTACTACCGGAATAAAGGTCAGCACCACATTGGCCAGATAGCGGCTTAATACCAGCTTAGCAGATGAAATACCGCGGGCATAAATAACTTGCGCCGCCTGGGCCCGTTTATCTCGCAATGCTCTGGTCGCACCGATAAAAATCGGCATAATCAATAGCATGATTCCCGCATAATCACAGAAAAGACGCATGTATGCTCCGGTTCCTTTATCCAGTTCACAAAATGCCTGATATTCCACCACTGCATCTTCATAACTCATTAATGCACTAACACCACGTTCTCGTAAATCACCCTCGTAGTAAGAGCCTTTACCAATCATCTGACTGACTTCTTTCATTATCGTTTCAAATTCCTGATACGTAATACCGGCGGCATGTTTTACTTCATAGGTGTTGTACGCCTCCATATATTCTTCCGCCGTTTCCTGGTTGAAGCGCTCAAAGTGAGCTATTTCAGCATCAATTAATTGTTCAATTGTTTGACCGGTCAGATATTCAATCTTGGCTCTGATTTCTTCATTTTCTGCTTCACTTAGAATTACTTCCTTATAAAAACTGAATGGGTAGGTTGCATAGTGACCCCAATTATACTCTTTCAATAATTGCTTGATGGTTTCATTCATCACCGCATCTTCATCATGTGATTCCGTCGTACCATAATACTCCATGCCCGGCTGAGGCTCCGTCAATTCTGCACTCCACTCCTCATCCGTTAACTGTGAGGTTAAAAACAGTACCATCACAACAATATAAATATAATACACAAGACTTTTCAAAATCTGCTTACATTCTTTTAAAAATAATGCTCCAAACATCTGCCCCACCCCCTAACACATAGTTTTTGCAGTTGTCTGGCTACGCATCAGATAGAGATACGCATCTTCCACATCTGGACTGCATGCTTTGGCATCAGCAAATGGCTGTTCATCGGCAACAATTTTAATCTGAGTCAGTTTTCCGGTCGTCAAAATGCCGGTTACTTCATACTTTTCTTGCAGCTTTGGCACTTCCATCGTTGAAACCTCTGCCCGGAACACTTTGCCCTCTACCATTTGCAAAAGTGCCGTGACAGTGCCTCGATAAATGATTTGACCATGATTTAAAACCGCGATATTCTCACAAGTTGCCTCGATATCACCAACAATATGCGTTGACAAGATAACAATCCGCTCCCTGGCAATCTCACACAGCAAATTACGGAAACGCACCCGCTCCTCTGGGTCCAAACCAGCCGTCGGCTCATCCACAACGATTACCTTAGGATTATGAATGATTGCCTGGGCGATTCCCAAACGACGCTTCATTCCACCCGACATCGCTTTCACCTTGGTTCTTTTTTGTTCCAGCAAATTGACCATCTCAAGTACCTGTGGCACTTTTGCATTGCGGCTCTTAGCACTCATTCCTGACAAGACCGCCAGATAATCCAGTGCTTCATAAGCCGTCATATTACCATACATGGAAAATTCCTGCGGTAAGTATCCGATGATATTGCGTATTTCCTTGCTGTTGCTCACCGGAACACCGCATACCGCTACCTCACCGGCACTTTTCTTCGTTAGGGTTGTAATTATTTTCATTAGTGTGGTCTTGCCGGCTCCATTTGGTCCAAGCAATCCGAACATGCCGTTTTCAATTGTTAAATTGACGTTGCTTAAAGCTTGTTTCTTGCCAAAATTCTTTGACAAATCTTTGATAATGATGTTTTCTGACATCTGAATTCTCCTTTTCTAACTTTTTCTCGGAAATTTAATTCCGTTGAGTAAGTTCCTTATGTAGATAATTCTAACGAACGATTCCCTACAAATTCTCTATTTTTGAAAAGTTAAAAAAGATGCGGCTGCAATTGCTCCACCGTCCACACTGTTTACCAACGTCAATGAGCCACCATGCTTCTCACATAGCAACTGCGCAATAAACAGACCCATACCAAAATGATGTCCACCCTCACCCTTGTCCTCACTATAATATACCGTATTAGCCTCCCGCAGTGCCCGCGGTGAGAACCCTGGCCCATCATCTTTCACATACACGGTAAACATTTTATCGATAAGTTCTGTTTTTATTTCGATTTTCTCGCGGGCATAACGTCCTGCATTATTTAAAAGATTTTCAAATACTTCCAGAAAAATTTCAATATCAATTGATAATTCCAACGAATTATTTAATTCGTTGGAATTATCTTTTTCGTTTAACATTTCCACCCGTTTTCCACTCTGATGTGCCAGTCCTTCTGTTACCATCTTAAGGCGATGCTTAAGCTCACCCATCTCATACCAATGGCTCTTTATCTCGCGCATTTCCATACCGCGAATCTCTGTCATTGTCATTGAAAATTGCAGTAACCGCTCCTGTTGATGCTTAAGAATCTCCAATTTTTCAATCAATACTGCTTCCGTCACCTTTCCCTGCGGTATATATTTCAGCAGAAATTCGGTATACCCTTGCATGACGGTAAGCGGCGTGCGCATATCATGCGCAAATGCTGCATTGATATCGCGCTGCTCTGCTTTGCCCTCCCACTGTCTTCGTTTTTCTTCGATTAAGTGAAGCCTTAAGCCTTCTGCTTCCTGACACAATCTTCCTAATTCATCCTCACTGCGATAAGCCAGCTCGTGACCATAATCACCAATCCGCAAATACTCGATTGCTTTTTTGGCCGCCTTTATGGCTGGATTCAACTTATTTCGGACAAATAAAAATGCCGTCCCACCAATTGCGCCAAGCGAAAATATGAGCAGACCAAAGCGCTTAAAAAATAGTGCCACATACAAAATTGCTTTATCCTGACTTCCGATATTCTGGACAAACGTATTTCCCCATGAATCCTGATAAACATTTATCCCCGGGTTCTGTCTGGTAATGACAGCAATCCATACCTGAGAAAAATATCTCGTCAGTAAAGTCAGCACCCCAGCAGCCATAATCGCTAAGCAAATATAGCAAAGCAAGCTTATCCCAATGCTGCTATTTTGAATATATCTTCTGATTTTTTCGGCTTTTTCCTCTAACCAATCCATTTATACCCCACTCCCCAGACTGTTTCAATGTATTCTGTGTTCGTATAGGTCTGCATTTTTTTGCGGATTCTTCTGACATGCTCGGTGACAATTGACGCATCAGCCTCGCCATCAAAACCACGTACCCGCTCGTAAATTTGTTCTTTTTCAAAAGCCCGTCCCGCATTCGTCAGCAACAGCTCTAAAATGGCAAACTCTGTTTTTGTCAGTCCCAGGTCGGCTTGGCGGCACAATACTCTCTTGCCATCAAAATCGACCGTCAATTCTTCGTTCATATAGACTTTGGCACTCTGGGTTTTGCGTTCCTCCCGGCGCAGGTGTGCATTCGCCCGGGCTAACAGCTCGTCCATACTAAATGGTTTTAAAATGTAATCATCACCACCAGCTTGAAAACCCTTAATGCGGTCCGCTTCTTCGGTTCGTGCCGTCAGAAAAAGAATTGGGCAGGATACTGCCGCTCTGACTCTTTCGCAAAAATGATAGCCATCCATTCCCGGCATATTTACATCCAGCAATATCAAATCGACTTCCTGATTGATTTTTTCTAACGCTTCTATTCCCGATGCTGCGGTATAAACCAGATAACCTTCCATTTCCAAGTATTCTTTTAACATACCGCGAATATCTTTTTCATCATCAACAACTAATATTTTTTTCATATGACATACCTCCACAGGTAGCATAACCGAAAGAACTCTATTTTTTCCCTATTGTCTGGATTTATTTTCCGGCATCACCATGACCTGGTTGCGGCCGTTTTGTTTTGCTTGATACATTGCATCATCTGCCTTGGCTATGGCTGCTTCGAGATTACCATCGGCATCAATCTTAGCCACACCGATACTTACCGTTACTGTTATCTTCTGACCGCAAAATGCACAAGCCTCACTCATAATCAGGAGCCGCAACTGCTCTGCTAGCTGTTCCGCTTCTGCTAATGGTTGGTCAGGCAGAAATACGACAAACTCTTCACCGCCATAACGAGCGAACATCTTGTTTTCTGCTAACATTTGGTGCACTCTGCAGGTAATATCGATAAGGACCGCATCACCAGTACTATGCCCATAAGTATCATTGATTTTCTTAAATTTATCAATATCAAAGAGCATCACACAACCTCTCTGACCTGCCGCCATACAATTATATACCACTTCCATAAAATACCGCCGATTGTAGATTCCGGTCAGATAATCCAGATTGGCAATTTCCTCTATTCTGGCCTTCATTTTACGCAAATTATCGTTACTCTGCACCAGAAATGCCACTAGAAAACTAACAAACAGTCCCACACCAATCAAAAGCCAAACACCTATATTTTGATACCACACATGGACTGGCGCAATTTTAAAATACCAATTGGCATTTAATATCTTTATTTCTTCCTGAACATATCGCGCACCTTCATTATATTTGGCCGCGCCGCTGGCAATGACTTGTTCCTCGCCATCATCAGGACTATAACGCCAGATTTCATAAGAGTATCCGTCCTCTTCCAATCCATCTAAGCCCACGCCCTCAAGCGCCTGTGGATATTTTAACGTAACTGATACCAGTCCCCAAAAGTGTTCCTCGCCGTCTTTTTGAATATACACCGGCAGTCGTCCCACCAACGCCTGACCGCCTTGAATCAAATCAAAGGGACCGCCAAACACCAGCTCACCTGTTTCTTTCGCCAGCATTGCTTCCCGATTACCAGCACCTTCAGAAAAAAAGTCAAGTCCAAGGACTGCTTCATTTCCTTCTAATGGATAGACATCTTGAACCACACCATCTGGTGCAATCAGTACATTTAAGATGGCCGGGTCATCACAAATTGTGGCGGACACCCGCTCAAAATTCTCGACTTCACCATCCCCTTGTATTACCAATGCCGAAAGTGCCTCTGTTTTATACAATAAACTTGAAATCACCTCACTGATTTCCATACTTTTGTCAATGATTAAACGTTCCATTTCCAATTGCTCTACCCTGGTGCGATTGAAAATTGTGACTGTTATAAATAATGAGCATAGCAATAGCATCGCCCCAAATGCACCGACTGCTTTTATTGATACTCGTTTTATTTTGCTTTTTAATGAGAACCTTCTTGACATAGTTCCTCCTAATTTTTCAGATTATCACCTAAATTGTATCATATTCGAGGGTATTGTACAATTTTCCACTTTTGTGAATTTATCCATCCATATTAAAAATAGAACCTTACCAAATAGCTGATTCCCCAATCAACTTATAAAGTAACGTTCTATTTTCTGCTAATAATAGCTATTGAGCTTACTACGCTTCGTCTATTGCTTTGCCGATATCATTACGCATATATTTATTATCAAATGTTACCCACTCCGTCGCTTTGTAGGCATTGGTTCTGGCTTCTTTTAAGTCAGCACCCTTCGCAGTTATGCCAAGTACACGACCACCATTTGTAACAATCTTACCCGCTTCATTTATTCCGGTTCCAGCATGGAAACAGTAATAGCCTTCCTGCTCATCAAAAGCATCAAGTCCGCTTATTTCTAAGCCCTTTTCATATGATACCGGATATCCGTCAGATGCAAGTACCACACATACCGCGGCATTGTCTTCAAACTGCAAATCAATCTGGTCTAGGGTTCCATTCACACAAGCTTCCATCACATCGATAATGTCATTTTTCATTCTTGGCAAGACAACCTGTGCTTCCGGGTCGCCAAATCTCGCATTGTACTCTAATACTTTTGGTCCTTCTTCTGTTAACATCAAGCCAAAGAAGATAATTCCTTTGAATTCTCTGCCTTCAGCCGCCAACGCATCAACGGTTGCTTGATAAACATATTTTTCACAGAACTCATCTACTTCTGCGGTATAGAATGGACTTGGTGAAAATGTCCCCATGCCGCCTGTGTTTAAGCCCTGGTCACCGTCTTTGGCCCGCTTGTGGTCCTGGGCACTAGACATAATTTTGATGGTCTTTCCATCGACAAAAGATAGTACCGATACTTCGCGGCCGGTCATAAATTCTTCTACGACCATGTTCTTGCCTGCTTCACCGAACTTCTTATCTTCCATAATTTCTTTTACTCCAGCAAGGGCTTCTTCTAAGGTATTACAGATTAACACACCTTTGCCAAGAGCTAGCCCATCGGCTTTTAAAACGATTGGCATTTTTGCTGTCTGCAAATATTCGGCTGCCGCTTTTGGGTCACTGAAATTTTCATAAGCCGCGGTTGGTATCTTGTATTTTTTCATTAAGTCTTTGGAAAATGCTTTGGAGCCTTCCAAAATAGCGGCATTTTTTCTTGGTCCAAATACCGTTAAACCAGCCGCCTCAAAAGGATCAACCACGCCGCCAACTAATGGGTCATCCGGTCCGATAATGGTGAAATCAATTTCCTTTTCCTTCGCAAATGCAACTAGTTTATCAAATTCCATTACCTGAATTGGGACACATTCTGCAATCTGTTCAATACCAGCATTGCCTGGTGCACAATATATTTTATCGACACGGCTGCTCTTTGCCACACTTGCCGCAATCGCATGCTCTCTTCCGCCGCCTCCTACGATTAATACTTTCATCTTAATAACCATACCTTTCTCACAAACTGTTACTTTATCAATACCTTACCATCCGCCACAGATACTTTTCCATTTGCAATCAGATTTATTGCTTCTGGAAGAATCACCCACTCGGCTTGCTCCATAACACGTCTCTGCAATATCTCGGCAGTGTCATTCTGCTCGATGCAAACTGCCTTTTGCAATATAATCGGTCCGGTATCAGTTCCCTCATCAACGAAATGAACGGTTGCACCGGTAACCTTCACACCACGCTCTAATGCACCAACGTGTACCTTCAATCCATAGTATCCCGTTCCACAAAAAGACGGTATTAAGGATGGATGGATATTGATGATTCGATTCTGATATTTTTGAATCATCGCTTCCGGTATTACCACCAGAAATCCCGCCAACACTACTAAATCTACCTGATAGAAATCTAATTTTTCTAAAAATGCCACGTTAAACTCGGCCCGACTGCTATAGTCCTTTGGTGAAATGCAAAGGCTATCAATACCAGCCCCTGCTGCGCGCTCTAACGCATAGGCATTTTGATTATTACTGATGACTACTTTTATCTCGGCATTGGTAATGTCACCGGCTTCTATTGCATCCATAATGGCTTGCAGGTTTGTTCCGCCGCCCGATACCAAAACTGCTATTTTCAGCATTCGGTATGTCCCCCTCGCATTTGTTCGATGTAATTCTTAAAGTAATGTAACTCCCTTTTCACCATCTTCTACTTTACCAACTACATATGGTGTATCGCCGGCTGCTTTGATTGCTTCCATTGCTTTATCTACATTTTCTGGAGCTACTGCTAAAATCATGCCCAATCCCATATTATAGGTATTGTACATCATTTCTTCAGCCACTTGTCCCTCTCTTGCCATCATTTTAAAGATTGCTGGGATTTCATAGCTGTTTTTCTCAACAATTGCATGTTTTCCTGCTGGCAGCATTCTTGGAATGTTTTCATAGAAACCACCACCGGTAATGTGGCTGCATGCTTTGATGGTCACACCAGCGTCTTTGATCGCGCGAAGTGCTTTGACATATATTTTGGTTGGTGCGATTAATGCTTCACCTAAGGTTTTTCCTAATTCTTCATGATAGGTTGTTAATGTTTCTTTGTCCATATTGAAGATTTTACGAACTAGTGAAAATCCGTTGGAATGTACACCAGAGCTTGCCATACCAATTAACACGTCGCCGGCTGCTAAATCTTTGCCGGTAATGATGTCTTTTTCATCAACAACACCTACGGCAAATCCGGCCAAGTCATATTCATCTTCTGGATAAAAGCCTGGCATCTCCGCTGTCTCACCACCAATTAAGGCTGCATCAGACTGTTTACATCCGTCTGCCACACCGCTTACGATGGTCGCAATTTTCTCTGGGAAGTTCTTTCCACATGCGATATAGTCTAAGAAAAATAATGGTTCACCGCCGGCACAAGCAATATCATTGACACACATTGCGACGCAGTCAATACCGATGGTATCGTGCTTATCTAATAGAAAAGCCAGTTTCAATTTGGTTCCGACACCGTCTGTACCAGATACTAATGTTGGTTTTTCCATATCTTTGAATTTGGTCATGGAAAATGCTCCGGAAAATCCGCCAAGGTTGGTTAGTACCTCTGGGCGCATGGTACCTTTTACATGTTCTTTCATTAATTCTACGGATTTGTATCCGGCCTCAATATCTACTCCTGCGTTCTTGTAATCCATTACATTTCCTCCTAATTTGTTAATGACAAATTTTTAAAATTGGCTGTCGCCGTCAGATTCATTGTACCTTGATTCGAGTGGAAATGCCAATTATATATAGTAATATTTGTTATTAGTTTTACTTATTAATAAGTTTCATTCTTGAGGTGAACTTATAATTAAGATGATTTGACAATTTTATTTCTTTTTTCTATAATGCAACTATTGCAATAGGAAAGGATGTTTTCATGGATTCTTCTGTTATTTTAAACCAAATGATTATTTTGTTTCTGATGATGTTGATTGGCCTCATTCTCTTTAAACTAGATATTATGAATGCTGAATTTAACAAACGTCTGACTAAAATTCTGCTAAATGTCACCGTGCCAAGTTTAATTCTGCACTCTGTTTTAGCGCAGACTGGTGAACGAGACACTTCTGCGGTTATTACTATTTTTGTTGTTACTTTGATTACATATCTGATACTGCCGCTGATTGCGTTTGCACTGCTGTGGATATTTCGGGTTCCGCCACAAGACCGTGGCATTTACATGGTCATGACAGTATATTCTAATGTTGGTTTTATGGGCTTTCCGGTTATTCAGGCGTTGCTTGGTTCAACTGCTGTTTTTTATGCCGCGATTTTCAACATTGTCTTTAATCTTTCTATTTACAGCATTGGTGTAATAATGATGCACAAATTTTCCGCTTCCGGAGACGAAAAGACAACTATGAATTTAAAAAAGCTGCTCAACCCGGGGATTCTGTTTTCTCTGTTGTCAGTGATTGTTTACTTTCTAAATGTCGATGCCCCTTTTGTCATCGTTGAAACCGTCGGCTATATCGGTTCACTGACAGTTCCACTGGCAATGATGATTGTTGGTGCTACTTTAGCCAACATGAAATTGAAAGAATTATTTGAAGACCTACGCATTTACCCTTACGCCCTCGTGCGACAGTTGGTTCTGCCACTGCTCTACTTTGGGGTTCTCAAGTTAACCGTCAAAGACTCGTTTGTCCTTGGCATTTTGGCTGTTTTACTAATGATGCCGGTTGCCAATACCGCCGTACTCTATGCCAATGAATATCACGGCAATGAAAAATTAGCAGCTAAGGTCGTATTTCTAACAACTCTTTTATCAGTTGTAACTATACCGCTGTTGGTGTATATTTGTTTTAAATAATGAAGGAGGATTTATCGATGACCATTCAAGAAGCTATTTACGAAAGACATTCCGTCAGAGCCTTTACGGAACGAAAGATTGATGAACAAACAAGAAATGAACTGGCAAATGTCATTGCGAAATGTAATCAGGATAGCGGACTTCATATTCAAGTCTGTTATGATGAGCCAAAGGCTTTTGACCACTTTCTTGCTCACTATGGTAATTTTGCTAATGCCAATAACTACATTGCAATTGTTGGCAAGAAAGCCGATGGAACTGCTGAAAAATGTGGTTACTACGGTGAAAAAATTGTTTTGGCGGCGCAGCAGCTAGGCTTAAATTCATGCTGGGTCGGCGGTACTTACAGCAAAGGAAAATGTTCCTGCCAAATTGACAGCGGTGAAAAACTATACATCATTATTGCGATTGGATATGGCCAAACTCAGGGTACACTTCACAAAGGAAAATCCCTCACCGATGTCGTTCCCGATGCTGCAAATATGCCGGATTGGTTTAAAAATGGCGTTGAATTTGCTCTGCTCGCACCGACTGCTGTTAACCAGCAAAAGTTCAAATTTTCCTTAGCAACTGGCAATAAGGTTACTGCCAAAGCTGGTCTTGGTCCGTTTGCCAAATTAGACCTTGGTATTGTGAAATATCATTTTGAAATTGGGGCCGGCGATGCCAATTGGGATTGGGCCTGATTTATAGATTAAGTGAAAAGAAAAGAGGATTATCATGAAAAAGAAATTATTGTTACTAACCACCATACTTGTGCTAACTATCTCCGGCTGTGCAGCAAATTCCAATAGCAACAAATCGGACGCTCCGGCGGACACAACTGCTGTGGACACTGAGACTGAAGCAGCTACCCTACCGACAGAAACCGAAGAAACCGCTCAAGGTGCTGATGCTCTGAGCGCCGAAGCAATTTCATGGAATACTGAAAGTTCCCTGGGTGTATGGTCTTTGAATATTACCGCTTGGGAGTTTACGGATTATATCAGCGAAAGCGAATATTATGGATTTGAGGCGGAAGAAGGACAGCAGTTTATTACATTTGATATTACCGCGGTAAATACCGGTGATGTGGCAAAAAGTTTTTTGCCAAGCTATGGTACTGTGAATGATATTATGTCCACGTTATATATTGACGATGCTGAATATACCCCAACCCGGTTGTTAGGTTATGCTTTGACGGTTCATGATAAAACCGTTGAGCCTGGAGAAACTTTTTCAGGAAAGCTTGTCTTTCAGGTTATTGGCACTGGGGATGCGGCAGAAGCTAATACTGAGGAACCAGTTGAAGCTACGACTGAAGAACCGATTGATGCTACGACTGAGACACCAACGGAAAGCACTCCTGAAACCGCTGGCGAAGCGACACAAACGATTATTTTAGTCTTTGATGCTGCTGGCGAAAAAGTTGTCTTTGATACAGCGCGATAATAACTATAGGCAGATGCCTCTGAATTTATATATCTCAGTATAGCATCTGCCTAAAAATATTTGTATAAAATACTTTATCTAAAAGATTTCCAACAAATCTTCAAACTCATCTAATTTATACGTCACGTGGTCATGCTTTCTCGCCTCACCTAATCCCGCACTGTGGAATCCACCGCGATAAGCCGCCTCAATCCCCGCCTCGGCATCTTCAATGACGAGACAATGTTCTGGTTTCTCACCGATAAACTCTGCCGCCTTGATAAACACCTCAGGGTCTGGTTTGGAATGAACGATATTGGTGCCATCGCTGATTGCATCAAAAAAGCCTTTTAGTCCAATCTGTCCTAAAATTGTTCGTGTATTTTTGCTGGAAGAACCAATCGCCAATTTCAGCCCTCGGCTACGAAGCGCCTCCAATGTGGTTTTCACTGAATCTGGTAAATCCTTCGTTGTCATTTGCGTTAACAGTTCCCGATAAGTCTCATTTTTCTCTTCGGCAAATCCTACCTTTTCTTCCGGTGTATACTGTTTTTCACTGCGTTCCAAAATAATCTCCAGACTTTCCATCCGGCTAACCCCGCGGAGACGATTGTTGATTTCTTCGTCAAAGTAAATGCCAAGCCGGTCTGCCAGCTTTTTCCAAGCCTGATAATGGTAATTATCAGTAAAACAAATTACGCCGTCTAAATCAAATATAATTGCATGATACATATTTTCCATAACCTTTACCTTTCTTAGTTTTTAAGCTGCAAAAGCTGCTCTGCCGCTGTTTGTACCATCTGCGGATTGAATCCCAGAAAGAACATCACCTTAAGTTCCTCTAGACTCATGCTCATGCTTTCCACATCGTTGCCTGCAATCATGCCGGCAGCAATTGGAAGGTCTTTTTCCAGAATCTTCATCGCTTCCACATCATCCTTCATCTCTTCTAAGCGGGATGTCATTTGATATTTCTGTCGATAATTCCGATTTGGCATGTAGGTTTCTTCATAGATGCCAGCATTTACATTCACCATTTTTCCATCCGTTCCCGGCAGCACGATTGCTGCACTGCATCCAAATGGGACCTCCACATGAATGGTTACTGTACCATCCTGATGAACCGTCCATGCTGATACATAGGTGCCGCTGATAGAATCATAGCTAAATCGTACCTTGTTTAACCTTGAATTAATCTGCGGTGCAATTCTGACCTTTTTAAAACCAGGCTGGGTAGTGGAAATACCGGCAATATAACGGTAAACATATTCCATTACCGAACCATATGCATAGTGATTTAAAGAATTCATATTTGTTCCGCTGATACTTCCATCATCCAAAACGGAGTTCCAGCGTTCCCAAATCGTTGTTGCGCCTAAGCCAATACAATGCATCCAGCCCGGAAAACCTTCCTGGAACAAAATATAGCTGGCCAGCTCCTCCATTCCATGTTCCGCCATTACCTGACACATCATCGTAGCACCGACAAACCCGCCTTTAATTTTATAGCAGTCCTTTTTCAGCCGTACTTTGAAGCCATCAATAATCTTTATTTTATCAAGATAAATACCAAAATTCAATGCCAGTAAATAACCAGTCTGCGTGTCAATCGTTAGTCTTCCGCTTGGTGAATAATATTCGTGCAGAATCGCCTGATAAATCTTATCCGCTTTTTCCAGATAATACTTGGCATCGTCTGGATGCCCAATAATTTCTGCCGCTTCTGCCAATTTTTTTACCGACGCGTAATAATAAACCGATGCAACAAAATGATCATCTGTTCCGCCCTTCATACTCTGTGGTGTGATACCATCCTGAGCCAGCCAGTCACCAAAATGAAAACCAAAGTTCCATAAATGATGTTCGCCATGCTCTTTATCGCCCCGAATAATAAATTCGACCCAGTCCTTCATCAACGGATAGTAATCCGCCAATTCTTCTTTATCACCATAATAATCATAAAGAGTCATCGGCACAAAGGTTGCCACATCGCCCCAGACACTGCTGCCGCCCGGCATTGGGCTATTGTTCGGCAGGTAATTTGGAATTGCACCTTCCAGCTTTTGCTGCTCTAGTCTAAGGTCATTTAAAAATTTGCGGTAGAATGCTCTGGTATCCATCTGAAAGGAAGCGGTTGGCGAAAATACTTGTGCATCTCCGGTCCAGCCCAGCCGCTCATCACGCTGCGGACAGTCCGTCGGCATATCCAGAAAATTTGACTTTTGTCCCCAAAGGGTATTTTGATATAAACGCTCTAGTTTTTCATTGGAACATTGGAAGTGAGTCGTCGGAGCCAAATCCGAATAGACGACCTGCCCTTTGAAATCCTGTGTGCGCAGCTCTCCACTCCATCCCGTCACCCGAACATATCGAAATCCAAAGTACGTAAAATGCGGTCTGACCCATTCAGCAGTTCCGTCTGATACATAGGTAAATCTTGATTTTGCGGTGCGGTAATTCTCATTATAAAAATTGCCCTTTTGCATAATCTCGCCAAAATCTAAAACTACTGTTGTTCCCTTTGGCAAATCAGCATAAAAAGATAGGTATCCGGCAAAATTCTGGCCCATATCAAGCACGGTCTCACCGGCTGGTGTTTTGATAATTTCTTTTACTGGTAATTCTTCCTTGACTACTACCGGCAGACTATAACGTGAGGTCAGCTTGCTTTTATCAAACTCCCAGTTCGACGTTGCATCACATTTGACAACTGGTTTCGATTGATTTTCCCGCGTTTCCCAATATGTTTTATCAATTGTCTCTCCATCATAGATATCGCTGAAGATAATGTTACTGCCGCGGTATTTCCACGTTTCATCGGTTTTTACAATTTCCTTGGTGCCATCCTCATAACGAATATGAAGCTCCGCAATGGTACCAAACCGATTGCCATAATATGCTGCGTCACCATCATATCCCAAACGCCCTTTGTACCAGCCATTGCCGGTTATAATTTCTAGTTGGTTCTGCGGTTCAATGTCGGAAGTGACATCATAAGTCTGATACTGTACTTTCTGATTATAGTCATTGCAAAATGGCGCTAATAAATCATTGCCAATTTTTTCACCATTGAGGTAGGCTTCATAGAGTCCAAGCCCCGTAACATAGATTCTCGCCCATGTCACCTTCTTTGCCGCCACAAATTCTTTATAGAAACTAGGGTGAATGGTATCTTCGGGTTCAGCTGTACCAATAAAATCAGCAGTCCATTCCGTTTCCATCTTACTGGTTTCAAAATAGCAGACTTCGCTAATCGCATAATCGCCGCCGTCTCCCCATACCTCAACCGTATAATAGTATCTGGTATAAGGCATCAGCTCTAGCTCTATCACGGTTCCAATTGATGCAAGATGTTCCCCTTGTAAGATATAGATCGTTTCCAGCATATCTTCCCGTAATGAGCACTGAATGCGGGCTTTTTTCTGGGCCTTATCTTTTGTTTCCGTAACTTTCCATGAGCATTTCACCCGCGGATAATCAAATCCAACTGGATTTTTGATGCCATTGATTTTCACGTTATCGATTCTCATTTTCAACCTACCCTTCGTCTGATTACAGTCTTGTATCCCATCTTCCACAGAATGGATCAATCGGTGATATTCCCTTGAATTCACTTCTACCCATTACCTTCTCAATCACTGCATCAATGACATACGATGAGTGGCAATAGCCATTAATATATGTATGAATCATTGGTACGTCAAACAAATGGTACGGATTTCCAACACTCACAAAAATGGTTGGCACTTCCTTGGCAAACCAAGGCAGATTATTGCCGGCGCCAAATAAAGTATGCCAGTGAATCCGTGAAACTGTTTTGTTCGAAGCATTTTCAATATTTCCAATATAAAATACCAAGTCATATTTTGCTTTGAATGCTTCGGTCGAACCATCGATAAAAATCGTCTCCATTGTTTCTGGTACATACTCGGTAACTTCAAAGCCTTCCTTTTCCAGCAAAGACTTAAACTGCTCTTTGACGCGGTCATTGGAATCAAAATCACCAAGTATTTCTAATAGCACTCGTTTTGTTTTCGCTGCTGAAAGCGGCAATAGGTTGGTGGTATCCTTTACCAAGGTCACGGCTTGGTCAGCACATTCCTTCGCCCAGGTTACATGTTCCTGATTGCCCAATACAGTCAAGTCAGCCTCGGTTTTGAAGATACTGCCGTCAGCCGTCTTTTCTGGTAAATGCAAAGCCGCCTTGACTGCCAAAATTCTGGTCACTGCTTCATCCAGACGTTCCTTGCTCAGTCGTCCATCGGCAATGCCGGCTTTCATATATTTTACATCCTCATCTAAGTCTTTGCCAAACAAAAAGATATCCGCTCCATTTTCAATTGCGGCTGGAACCGCGACACTGCGAATCGTATTGGAGGTTAACCCAACCATCGGTGAAGCATCGGTTGAAATCAAGCCATTAAAGCCCAGCTCGCCACGCAGATAACCAGTCATCACATTTTTGGAACAAGAAGATGGAATTACTTCCATGCAAGGTTTGCCATCGAATTTTTCTTCCATCGCCGGCATTGCAATATGACCAACCATCGTTGTCATTGCACCGTCTTCAATCATTTTGCGGTAGATTTTTCCGTAAGATTTTTCCCACTCTTCAAGCGAAAGTGAATTGACGCTCGTCAGCAGATGCTGGTCACGCTCATCCTGTCCATCACCCGGAAAATGCTTGATGGATGGAATTAATCCCTCTTCATTCAACCCCAACAGATAATTGCTGCCCATGCGGATAACCCGTTCTACATCACTGCCATAGGTACGGACATTCGTGATTGGACTACGGAAACAGGTGTCAATGTCAAGCACTGGCGCGAAAGCCCAATTGACGCCGACTGCTGCTCCTTCCTTGCCGCAGATTTTGCCAAGCTGGTATGCCTTTTGCTCATCATCGGTTGCCGCAATTAACATCTGCCGCCCCATGTACGTTCCCTCGTTAGCAATGCCATTGCCGCCATCTTCGAGATTGGCTGCAACAAGAAGCGGGATTTTTGCCGTCTCTTGCATCACATTAATCGCCGTTTGAATCTCCTTCGCATCGCCGCCGCGAAACATTACAGCGCCATAATTATGACTGCCAATGATGCCGCGCACTGCATCTGGATGATTGGTAAATAACAGCGGACAGAAAAGCTGTTCTGCTTTTTCATCGTCTGTCATGGTATCTCTCGTTTGCTCAACCCACTCAATCTGTTCGTCATTCAGATAAAATGGTTTTCCTTTTAAATCTATCAAATTTTTCACGCCTTTTTCCTCCGAAGTTGTTTTCCAATCGCACGAATCCAATTCATGCCCTGTGCCGATACGACATTTAAGAGCAGAATAAATACACCAGTAATAATTGTTGTCAGCGCCGAGCCCATATCATTTGCAAATACTGCTTTTAACGCGTATGATAGCAGACAAAGCGTGATGGAACCCATAATAATTCCAATCGTATCACCGCAGAATCCAATCAGCATTAAGCCAATAAATACCGGCAGAATATTACTGAACAATTCGCCAACTGTGGTCAGTGATGAAAATGATGCTTTGTGCATATCCTTTCCAATCCAGATGATTGTCGCCAGCCCAAATAAAATACCACTGAACAGATAAGAGACGATTACATTTTTTTTCTCGTTGATACCAATATTGACCGCCGACTGCTGATTATTTGCCAGCAGTGTTCCCTGCTTTCCTGCTACCGTAAAGCGACTGTAAAAGGCGTAAATCAAAACTGACAGCACGAGCGGAATCAATACGAATGGGAAGGTGGCAAATTTCCGAAGGGTCATATTGGTTACCAGATTGATTCCCGTGCCTGAATATACCAAGCAGGTAACTGATTCATACAAAAGTGCCATTCCGATTGTGGCAATAATAATTGGCAGCCGACCATAAACATATAACAGCGCTACGACCAAGCTCAAAAGAATGCAAAA
The DNA here is from genome assembly GCA_031555935.1 of Lachnospiraceae bacterium. Classification (GTDB taxonomy): domain Bacteria; phylum Bacillota; class Clostridia; order Lachnospirales; family Lachnospiraceae; genus Roseburia_C. Next base: position 76,535 of record JAVBTX010000025.1, read on the forward strand.
CAACATACTTAGAACAATCATCAAGACAATATTGTTTTCATTATTTCGAGCCATATTTCCGGCAATAATTCCTGATAACAGCATAATGGCACCACCGGAAAAATCAAATCTGCCATTTTTAAACTGTAGACCAATTCCCAGTGCGCAAGAAACAGATACGGCAATGTCTACCATTAATGTCTGCCACATCAGCCAGGTACCATAATACATCTTGCCGTGGGAGTAACAGAGAATCATCATTGCAAAGAACATTCCGAGCGGCAGGATTAAGGTTCCGCCTACTCTTTTCGAGATATTTTTTACTATATTCATAATTTCTTTTGCTCCTTTCTATCGTGGCAATGTGCCTTTTGATTTACGGCAGGTTATTAAAACGACAATGATAAAAATAATTGCTTTAATCAGATTTACCTGATTTACGGCAATACCAATCATCGGTAAGCCTACATTTAACAACGAATACGTAAAAGCTCCTAAGATGGCACAGGATACTCTGGATTTCATTCCGCCTGACAACGGCATGCCGCCGAGAATCAGAGCAACCATAACATTCATTTCATAACCGGTTCCAGTTGAATCCGAGGCCGAGCCGGTATATCCCATCTGAAATACGGCCGCCACCACAACACAAATTCCCATTATGATATAGGCAATCATTTTGTATTTAATCAGGTTAATACCACTTTGCTCAGCCGCTAACGGATTTGCACCGATTGCTTTGGCATTTTTCCCAAACTTCGTAAAGTTGAATAAATATAATACCACTAGAACTTCTATTACAAGCACAGCTACCATGACCCAGGTATTCTTGAAAACATGGTAATCAATGGTCTTTAAGCCTACATTTCTGGAACCCAGCTTCGTATAAGTGATGGAGCTGACACCCCCTAAAATCATCATGAATACCAATGATGAAATAATCGGATGAATATGTAGTAATTCTCCGGTTGCGCCGTTAATTACTCCGATGACGACTGAAATCACAATTGATAGCAGTATCCCCCATACCAAGGAGCCGGTTGCGTTTCCCAGCGCTACCATCAAGGTTGCATACAGTCCAACCTGCTTTCCGATACTGATATCCATGCTTCCCAGCGAATATACAAATACCGCTCCAACTGCCATCAGTGCCAGCACGATAACATCCGAAATCAAGGTACTAAGCTTTGATGCTGACCAAATGCTCTCGCCGAAAATCGGAGTTAAGATTGTAAAAAAGATAATACAGAATATCAGTCCGCCATATCCGGCCACTTCCGAAGCATGTGCTTTCAGCCAATTCAGCGAAAATATGCGTTTTGTTCCCTTTTCCATCTGTCTTCCCTCCTATATCATGTATTCAATAACATCGGTCTGCTTCAAATCGGCGGAACGCTCTAATTCTGCGGTCACTTTAAAATCCTTCATGATTAACAGGCGGTCCGACATGCCAATTAGTTCCGATAATTCTTCTGATATCATTAAAATTGCTTTTCCTTCTCTTTTCATTTCTTCAATCAACCCATACATTGCCTGCTTCACACCGATATCCACACCTCGCGTCGGACAATCCATGATGATGACCTCTGAGCCCTTCGCCGTCCACTTGGCAAAGGAAACCTTCTGCTTATTTCCACCAGAAAGTGTATTTACCCACTGTTTTCCACTACCGCATTTAATCCGGAATGCTGCAATCTGTTCATCTGCTAGTTTCTTTTCACTAGAGGGCTTAATCAGCGTTTTCTTAGAAAGTGCCGTCAATGACGGAAGCACTATATTATCCTGAATCGAAGCTTCCAAAATTACTGCTTCTAAATCACGGTTCTTGCTGATATATCCGATTCCGCTTTCAATTGCTTGTAAACATGTTTTTATTTTCTTGCCATTTCTGGTTACTTCACCCTGCTCTAATTTTTCGAGACCATATGCCGCCTTGCCGATTTCATGCATACCACAGCCACTCAGCCCACCCATTCCGACGATTTCACCTCGATGCAGCGTCAGTGAAAAGTGTTCGATTGCGCCAAAGGAAATGTCCTTAAGCTCTAAAGCGACTTCCTCAAGATGGGTTGCCACATAATCTTCGCGGAAGTATTTTTCACCAATTTCACGACCAACCATCATAAAACGGATTTTTGAAACGGCATCCTCTGCCATCATTTCTGTTTTGGATAAATGACCGATAATATCTCCATCACGTAATACCGTCAATACATTACACTGCGCTAAGATTTCATCCATATCATGAGAGACAAAGACAACGGCCTTGTGTTCCTCATCTGCCATTTTGTGAATTAATTTGTATAAAATTTCACGACCATCATGGGACAATGCCGTTGTTGTTTCATCGACTACCAAGATTTCTGTATCGTCTGTTACACAGCGGACAATCTCAATTAATTTTCGTTCTTCAAACGTTAGTCGATCAATTGGATCCTTGCCCCTGATACCGGTAATTCCGAACTTATCCAATAGGGCATCGGCAGCTTTATTCATTTTGAACATCTGCACCATTCCGAGAACCGCAAATTCATGTTCCTGCCCAGCAAACAGATTCTGTGCAACCGTTACATGTGGTATTGTATTCGCCTCTTGAAGAATCATCGAAATCCCTTTTTTCTGTGCGTCTACCATATTGGCTGGCTGCCATTCCTGCCCCTGATAGAACATCTCACCACTCGTCGCCGGCTGCATTCCCGCCGCAATTGACATAATGGTGGATTTACCGGAACCATTTTCGCCGATTAGACCTCTGATTTCGCCGCGCTTAATCTGGATGTCCACATCCTTCAAGGCAATTGTCGGACCAAATGCTTTATGCATATGTTTCGCTTCAAAGATTACTTCTCTTTCCATGTTATACCTCAACTTTCCGCCGCCTGTTTTTGAGGGGGACTTTCCTATACTTTCCGCCGCCTGTCTTTGAGGGGGACTTTCCTTTACACTTATATGCCACATCTTTATCAAGCAACCAGTCTCCGCTGATTGTTTCATAAACATCCACCACATTTTTATGATAAAGAAAAGGTCTATGGAGTACAGACCTTTTCTTTTTCAATTTACGGTACGAACTACTTTAATTGATCCGTGCTGATTGCTAGCAATGCATCAACAAGCTGTGCATACGTTGCATCTGGATTATTTCTGGCACAGAAGTTCAAGGCGTCATCAATACTAATCTGTGCTTTCGATACATCTGCGGTTCCGGCCATTGATTTAGCCATTACATTTTCAATATCCTCGGTGCTGTCGATTACATAAGCGGCACTGTCAAGACGAGCATTGGTCCAGTCTGCAAACTGACAGCCATTTACTGCATTGTCAATTAATACGAATGCATATAATGGGTCTTCTGCTGGTGAAATTGACAGATAGGACATTACTTCGTCATCACCGATTGCCATCACAACTGCTGAATCTGTATCAAATCCAGAAGAAAGCATCTTTGTATACTCAGAACATGTTCCGTTGGCAATTGCCGATGCCATCGTTGGAAATACGAACTGGATTCCAGCACAGATAGAAACGATACAATCTAAATCGCCACGGCCTTCTTCTAAGAACCAGGAATCTGCCAGCGGCTGGAATTCCAAGGTTGTGGTCTCGCCAACAATCGTAATCTTGTCTTCTTCTGCTGCTGTGGCATTATATTCATCTACCAATTGACCAAATGTTTCCGCTGCAACACCCATGATTGGGTATGCATAGGATGGGAAGATAATAACTGCAACTTTTTTATAACCTTTTGCAACTACTTCGTCAAAATATCTCTTTGCGGTGTCTTCACCACTAGCGGTCTGGTCGCAAATGGTTCCTAAGAAATGGTCATTTTCCAAACAAGCTGCGTTCTCGCCACCCTCACCATAGACAGAAGTCATATCGGTATTGTAACCAGCAACATAGACGTCTGGATATTCTTCCATAATACTTGCCAAACCACCATCCTGGCTGGCAATAATACCAACGACATCAGAGGTCATACCATTTTTTACTGCCTGAAGGTTACCGGCTGCATCGTTAAAGCCATCACCATATACAATTTTAAAATCGTATCCTGACTTCTCACAAAGTGCTGATAAGTACGCATTTGCGGTTTCATACTGAATCCCGCTGGAAAGATTTGAAAGCCATAAAATCGTTCCACCCACACCTGGGGTTACAACCGTTTCTTCACCAACTTTTTCAGTTTCGGCATCAACATCGTTGACATCATTGGATGCCGTCTTGTTTGTGTCATTTGTGGTGTTATTTGCCTTTCCACATCCAGTCAAACTACCGATTGTCATTGCCAATACAAGTCCCATTGCTAATACTCGTTTTACAAAATTCTTCTTCATAGTTGCCTCCTTTTAATATACATTAATATGTGTCCCAGAATCCCTTCGTTTGCCTTAGGTTGTTTCTGTAATTGTATTTTAGCAAATTATATTCATATTTTTAACGTGATTCCTTTGGCATTCTCTTTCGAATACTTCCTTTTTTCTTTCGATATTATATCTTTATATCGATGTTGCTTGCTTTTTTGCATATTTTACATTAATATTTTGCATATCATTCAAAATCTTTCTGATATTCCTTTGTTTTTCACTAATTCTGCTCTAATTCTTGGTCAAAAACTCATATTCTTTATTATTTTTCTTTATTTATTTAAAATCTTTGTTATACTATAACTAACTCAACAGAAACCGAAACGAGGTAGGATACGATGGATTATTCAATGGACACTCATTTTCTATACAAAGAAGTTATGCCGATTCAATTGAAATACTATAACTATACTTCCAGTATTAAGCATTGGCATCCCCATACCGAAGTATTCTTTGTTTTATCTGGCCACGCCAATGTTACTATTGAGGACATTTCCTTTACGGTTTCACCAGAGGATGTTTTTTTAATCAATGCCAATGACATTCATCAGATTACGGGAAATGCCTGTGAAATGCTCTCACTTCAATTCGAAATTGGTAAGCTTCCGTATTTTAACAACCAGCAGGAGCCACGTTTCTCGTTAAATTCAGCCGGGAATACCTATGCTGGAAAATATGATTATGTCCGCTATTTGATTGCCCAATTTGTCAAAATGAATGCCGCTGGTGAGCACATTTACAAAACCTTAAGCATGGTATACGCACTCTACAGCCATCTGTCCGATAACTTCCAGGCACCACCAATGGAAAGTATTACCCATTCACGCAAAAATCAAGAACGGATTCTTTCCATTATGAACTACATTGAAGAACATTATCAAGAAGGGTTGACACTGACGGATGTTGCATCTGCCCAGGGACTTTCGGCACCTTATTTTGCATCATTTTTTGAAAAGAACACCGGACGGACATTCCTTACTTATTACAATGAGATTCGCCTCGCTCATGCAGTTGATGCGTTACTCTCTACCGATGAGTCAATCGAAAACATTGCTTTTTCCAATGGTTTCGGCGATTCTCGCGCCTTCGTTTCACTCTTCAAAAAGAAGTACCAGCAGCTTCCAAGTGTTTATCGCAAGGCCAATGCCCATAGTCATGACAATATTTATGCTTTAAGTGAAATCACATTGGAACTCGCTGCCTCCGGTGCTGACAGTATTGAAAAAGCTGCCCGCTTTCCGAACCTCATTAAATACCAGTCATATTTTCAAAAAGAGGTTTCGCTCCCATCACTGCTGACCGAATCACCACGTCTCATTGATGCCGGAAAAATTTCCATTAACGCTGACAGTGTTCCGCTTTCGCACAATTTCCATAAGATGATGTGTGTCGGCAGTGCCAAACAATTTCTCTATCGTGAAGTTCAGGATATGGTTCGGATGACGCAAAAGGAAATCCATTATGACTATGTCAAATTTCATGGCATTCTCTCAGATGAGATGATGGTCTATTCTGAGAAAAGTGATGGAACAGCCGTTTATTCCTTTACACTCGTTGATAAAGTGATTGATTTCCTGCTGAGTGTAAATCTGCGCCCATTTTGTCAGTTAGCCTTTATGCCAATTGCCCTGGCAACAGATCCAAACCGTTTGGTTGACTTCTATCATTTTAACACTTCCCCACCTAAGGATATGGAAAAATGGACGAGTCTTGTTGATGCTCTGATACGTCACTTTATCTCACGGTATGGGCTAACAGAAGTGCGCTCGTGGATGTTTTGTGTGTGGAATGAACCAGATGAAACGGTGAATGAATTTTCTTGGTCAGATCGAGAATTATTTTTTCATTTCTATTGCCAGACGTATCAAACCGTGAAAGCCATTGACCCAGGCTTTGTTTTTGGTACTCCTTCACTGCTTTTGTCGATTACCGAGGAAGAGGGTTGGGCGGCTGAGTTTTTCCAGTATGTTACAGCTCATGGATGTCGTCCAGATTTTTTAAATATTCATTATTATGATAATACGCTGTTTGAATCCGACATGCGTGACCGCTCCCGTGGAGAAGGATTCTCTGCGGAAAATATGGGGTCTTCTTTCCCTCTGAGTGTTGATCCTTACGCATTCATGAAATACATCAACCAGATAAAACTATTATTAAAACGCCACCATATGAAAGCAATGCCGATTTATCTGACCGAATGGAATCTAACGATTTCACATCGGGATTTGATTAATGATACCTGTTTTAAATCTTGTTATCTGGTTAAAAACCTGTTGGAAAACTATGACCGTCTGGAATCCTTTGGCTACTGGTGTCTGACGGATTTTATTGAAGAGCTTCAGCTACCGAATGAATTGTATCATGGCGGCTTGGGTATGTTTACTTATAACGGGATTCCCAAGGCGCATTATAATGCGTTTCGTTTTTTAACGCATATTGAGGATGAGATGATTGGCAAGGGTGATGGCTATTTTATTACAAAAAAAGAAAACCGCATTGCGATTCTCGTGTATAATTACGAACATTATTCTAAATTGTTTGCTTCTGGTATCCGTTCGCAGGTTTCTGGTGAAAACCGCTACGCCCCTTTTTCAGAAATGAACTCTGCCCAATTTGCGATTCAGATTTGTGATATTGAATACCAGAAATGCCTGATTAAAGAGCGTTTTATCAATCAAGCATATGGCAGCAGCTACGATGCCTGGGTGCGTATGGGCGCACAAGCTCTGACTTGGGATGGTGATTTGGAACTGCTGAACATGCAATCTCAGCCGGGCATGTATCTACATCAGGAAACAATTGAGGACCATCTGTTAACAATTCATGTCCAGATGGCCCCGCTTGAGGTTCGTTTGATTGAGATTGAATTTCAATAATTTTCATTTGGCAGGCCGTATTTTGTATTCTTACCCTGCCCTTTTTGGACGAGCAGTCCTTTGATAAGCATTTGCTTTAAGATACGTCCTACCGTTGATTGGCCCAGACCAAGTAAATCCTGAGCCTCTCTGCGGGAAATGTATTTCTTCTCGCGTACCAGCTTCAGAATGTCTGCTTCCTCCGCTCTGACATAATCTTCCAGCAAAAGGGCGTTTGGCTCAAAATTCCGATTCATCAGAATAATCTTAAACGCATTATCCGTTGTTTCAATTTTAGGCTTTTTTCTGCTGTCTGCATAAGCATTCATGATTTTCCCCATGCCAGTTCCATAAGCTTCAATCAATTCCAAGCGATAAAATACATTTGCCAGCTTGGTATTGCGGCAGACAGACAATCCCAGTAGCACATCTTCTAATGATACACCAGACATCAGTCCGCCAATGGAAATAAATTCGATCCGATCCGCATATACACTGATAATCGTGCTTGCGCCAAAGGAGTAATCACGGTGTACGAGCGAATTTAACAATGCTTCTCGGACTGCCACCTCTGGATAATCCCGATAATCAATGCGCCTTAGTTTATCGAAAGATGAATGGGTCTGGTTACGTAAATCAATATAATCATACACCTCATTCATCTGTTGCAACAGAGAACCAGAAAACTCGCGCCGGTCTTTAAATACACTTTGATTTGTTCCCTCAAAGGTGGCTGCTTTTATGGTGTGCGTACACTGTTCCGATAACAGCAAACCTAAATTCGTATAGATATCATCTGCGTTTAAGATACCCAGCGTTTTTTTCTGTAGGTTCTCGAATGGGATTCCTCGTTGCCCAAACTCGCCGCCGGTAGCATGAAATGTCAATTCCTGCTCCAAAGAGCGTAGTTCCTCAAAGCTGTCTCCATCCGTTTCTTTTATCATAAGACGAATCGCTGTATCGCTGGAAGGAACAGATGAGGTTCCCTGCCTTACATAGACACCTTCCGGACGCAGCCCTTTCTTGGCAAGATAATAAGGACGGTTTGTCCCACGCCCTATATCAACAGCAATAATCTGTTTCCCCTCGGCTACAACAACATCATAATGAATGAACATTGTTACATCTGGCTTAATGCAATCTCGTACCATGTTACTAATCTGCTGGATTGACATATCAGGATTATCGACCCCTACTATTTCTTTGGAATCGCTGACGCCAACATATAACTTACCGCCTTTGCAATTTGCAAAAGCAATAATCTCTTTCTTTATATCCTCTACAACAATTTCTTTTAGCTCGATTGTTTCACTTTCGCAAAAATCCATTTTGGCATACCTCCTAATATTCATTCTACTCACATTCTAACCATTCTAACCATTCTTGTCAATATTGTGAGTAGAATAAAATATATAACCACCTTGCTATGCTTTCATTCTTTGTAGCCGAATCGCCATCCATTCATGGCCCGGAAGCTCGATTCTCGTCTGTCCGTTATGAACACCTGCATTCGTGATGGTCATATTCCAAGTGTCAATGACATCAATCTGATAGGACTCCGTTTCTGGTAGTTTAAACATCCGATATGATGGTCTGCCAGAGCCATAATAGTGAAGTTCATAATCGCACCACGTCTGTCCCATCCAGCTGCACGTTTTATTTTCACCAACTGGTATTGATATAATTTCATCAAACATGCTTTCTGCTTTCTTCCAAAATCCACCTGGCACTTCCTGCCAGATTTTTTTCAAGAAGGCAATCCTTGGTTCACTATCTCCATGCAGCACATCACCATGAGACCACCAAAGAATATTCTCTGGATGAACATAAGTCTCTCCATGCCCAGCGTATCCGCCTCGCAATGTAGTTTCCCAGAAGCGGCGGACCATCTCCTGACCAGAAATATTACCCCAGCCCATGTCGATGTTGCCTTCATATCCGATTTCATCCCATACTACCGGTTTCTTGTATTTTTCAAGATGTATGTCTGTCTCCTCAACATGCTTATAATGGTCATTTTTTTGCATACTGCAATGCGTAATCCAATCTTTTGTATAATCATAAAATGCCATGCAATTATGAATCGAACATAGATGATGATAAGGGTCGGTATTTTTTATCAAGTTACCAAAGGAATCCCACTCTTCGATACTAAATGACATGGCCAGATCATATTCGTTTGCCAATGACCACCATACATTACGATATGCACCAAAACGCGCCATCATATAATTTAGATATAGCTCATTACACTCTTTATTCATCTTTATAAATCCCCATTTATCATATGGATGGAACAAGATGATATCGGCTTCGATTCCTAATTCGAGCAGTTCACTTATTCTTTTGTCAAATCGTTTGAAATGCTCGGTATTGAAGCTGTAACAGTCAAAATCGGTAATCTCCAGCATCGGTTTTTCCATTGCAAAAGCAATGACTGGCTTTATTTTTTCCTTTTCAGCATCTTGTCCCCGCTTATTTCCTCTCTCGTAAGGATAGGTGATTGGTTCGTCCTCATTGTACTGATAATATTTGGGAAAAATGCAGAAACGGATTTTGTTAAAACAGCTGTTTTTTAGCGTTTCAAGCGTCTGCTCCTGTACATTTTCCGGTTGATTTACCCACGCATAACAGGTTGTTCCCATGCTAAAATATGGTGTACCGTCCGCATAGACAAGATATTGGTTATCTTTCACTTGAACTGGCCCATGATTGTTCTCTCGATTTTTCTGGACGATAAATTCGCCTGACATATCATCTGACATATTTTCCCCATTTGAACCATGTTCTTCGCGAAAGTCACCTTGTACGAGGTAATGATAGCTACCTTCATATGATGGCATAAATCTTACTTTATATATTCCGTCGCCATCATAGAAGCCATTCACTTCTACCGTTTCATGTTCTCCGGTGAATACTGCTTTGATGGAATAATCGGTATATGGATTGCCATCCTTCTTACCTGTAAACGTTAATTCTAACATTCTCCATTTTTCAATTTCCTTCATTTCCTCGCCTCGCTTTCTGCCGTTCTTTCCGTTTTCGCTTCTTTTCTTCATACATCTTTTTATCAGCCAATTCTATCAATTCATTCAAATCCTTAATTGCTTCTGCTGGGTATTTCATGAATCCCACACTGGCATCTACCGTAAATCGTAGCGTGACATCCTCGCTTCTTTTCTGCATTGCTGTCTCTATCCCGTCTATCTGTGCCATCACCTGTGCCTCATCCACACACACTCCAAAGATAACGAACTCATCTCCGCCGTAACGCATCAGGAGCTGTTTTTCTATCAGGCTTTCTCGGAGAATCTCAGCCACAGTTTTAATACATAAGTCTCCCATCTCATGGCCCAGATTGTCATTGACCAGCTTCAATCCATCAATATCTACAAAAAGCAAGAATGCATCTGCTTTATTTTCCTTCAGCTCCGTGAGTAGCTTTTCCGAATGGTAGAAAAAACCGGCCCGATTGTAGATGTGAGTCAGCATATCATATGCCCACATCCCATTTAATTTGCTGACCGTCTCATTCAAAAGCATCCATTTTCTGATATTTTCAAATCCAATTCCGATATTCATAATCCATGAATAGAACAGTTCATTCTCCAACGGAAAATCACTGTTGCCACTGACACAATAACCATAGCAGCAATTCTGATAATACACAGGAACGACAATATACATATTTCCGCTGGCATGCTCTAAGCACTGCGCTGGCAGCACCCCGCCCTTATCAAATTCTGGATAGGAACCAAAACCACCCTTTTCATATGCCATCGGGATTGAAATTTTATTGGTATATTCTGTATTGATATTAGATATATCAAGCTGTCCATCCAATGACAAATTTTCACAGCCAAATACTTTTTCCCGCTCACACATACATAAATAAAAAGAATCCATATCGGTTTCTAGTACATATTTCTCCAAGGCCTGAATCAATTCCTCAGGCTGCCCCATGCCAGAAAATTCTGAAATCATATTTTTCATATTATTGGCAACTCTTTGCATCACTAATTTATTTTTTATGTATTTTTTCTTTAGCTGTTCCATATCGACACTGTTTCTGGTATTGCAGCCACAGCTTCCGCGGACAATCATCCGCGCAGGGACCGTTATTTTCTGTGGTATAGCCCTATCACTTTCATTCATTAGTAATTCGACTGCACGATAGCCAATCTCAAACTGCTTCTTATCAATCGTTGTCAGTGACGGATTCTGATACTGCACTGCTTCATCATTATCAAATCCCATCACCAATACGTCATCTGGTACATGGTAACCATAAATCTCAAGCTGCTCCATTACCCCTAATGCCATAATATCATTTGCACAGACAATTGCCAATGGACATGTACCCAGCTTTTTCGAAAACTGCTCGACCGCCCGCCTTCCACTATCACCATCAAAACAGCCGTGATATACGTTTTCTTTCCGATATGCCAAGCCGTACTTTTTTAGAGTATCACAGTATGCCAAGTAGCGCTCCTCGCCTTCCGTATTGGACAACGGCCCAGAAACATAGCAGATTTCTTTGATACCATGAGTAACAATCAAATGTTCCACCACTTGAGCCTGTGCTTCATATCCCGAAGCCTTTACCATATGCATTGCCTCAATATTAGCATCAATACTGACCGCTGGTATCTGGCTTTTTTTCAGACGATGTTCCAATCGTTCTGCTGCCAGCTCATATTGAATTGTGTTTTTTACTAGTACCGCACCATCAAAAAACTGAAAATCCGGCAAATCCATTATCTGAAAGGCCCCTAATTTATTCATTTCTTTTTCCATATAGTTGATATGGCAGGTAAAAACAAATACATTCAGGTCTTGTTCTCTTGCATATGTCATGATTCCTTCCAATATTTTTCTTTGATTATCAAAACTGATGGCACACATCAACACTGCTATTTGCTTTTTCATGAAGTAATCCCCCTTTCTCACAGTACATTCAACTACGATTTACACTAGAACCTTATCGACTGCCTCTTTCCATCCAACATATTTTTGTCCGCGTTCCTCATCTGACATGGATGGGATAAACTGGTTTCTGCTCGTCTTTTCAAAAATAATTTCTGGCGTATAGATTCCGGCTGAGAGTCCCGCCATAAAGCCTGCACCAAGAGCTGAGGATTCTTCACAGCGCGGCAGACTGACTTTTGTTCCAAGTATATCGCTCTGAAACTTCATCAAATATTGATTTCCCGTTGGTCCACCGTCAACACAAAGCTCTTTTAGGTCGATGCCATCCTCTGCTTTCATCATCTCCACAATATTCGTAATCTGATATGCAATGGATTCTAATGCCGCCTTGACGATTTCATTTTTTCCAGTGGTACGGCTCATACCGTAAATAATCGCTTTGGCGTCCGCTTTCCAATACGGTGCTCCTAGTCCGGAAAAAGCCGGAACCAGATAGGTACTGTCATTTTTATTGGCCAACTGCGCTAATTCCTGCGTCTCTCCTGGTGAATTAATCAATCCCATATCATCCTTTAACCAAGTAATTACCGCTCCGGTGTAGTTAATGTTGCCTTCCAAGACATAGGTCACTTTACCATCGATGCCCCAAGCCAGTGAGGTAACCAACCCAAGCTCTGAGCGAATCTCCTGCTCTCCAACATTCATCATCACCGAAGAACCGGTTCCATACGTCGCTTTCACCATGCCCTTCTGGGTACAGCCCTGACCAAACAGTGCGCCTTGCGAATCGCCAATCACTCCGCGAATTGGTATTGGTGTATTAAAAAATCCTTCAAAATCAGTTTCCCCATAATGGTGATTCGAATCACATACCTTAGGAAGTGTTTCTGGGTTAATGCCAAACCAGGCACAGATTTCTTCATCCCATTGCAGGGTATGAATGTTAAATAGCTGTGTTCTTGATGCATTTGAATAATCAGTTGCATAGACCTTTCCAGCCGTTAGTTTGGATAGAAGCCAAGTATCAATCGTTCCTAGACAAAGTGTTCCATTCTTTCTGGCTGTTTTTACTTCCTCTACATTCTCTTGCAGCCATGCATACTTTGCGGCGGAAAAATATGGTGATAAATGCATGCCCGTCTTCTGGCGGATAATTTCTGCCACACCACCATGCTTTCCTTGTTCACGACTCGGGTCAAGCATCACATTATTTTTTATCCGTTCGCAGATTTCCTCCGCTCTGGAGCATTGCCAAACAATGGCTGGAGCCAACGGCTCTCCAGATGAAGCATTCCAAGCCGCCGATGTTTCACGCTGATTGCTGATGCCAAGGCAGGCAATCTCATCTTTCTGGATTCCCGCCTGAGCCACAAGATTTTTGACCACCTGAATCGTGTTCTGGTAGATTTCCGTTAGGTCATGAGATACCCAGCCCTTTTCATTGATTAGCTGCTGATGCGCAAGGTCGGTACGGCAGACCAGATTACCCGTTCGGTCAAATAGAATTGCTTTCGTTCCCTGCGTGCTCTGGTCAACTGCAAGCACATATTTTTTTTCCATTAGCTGCCTCCTATACTAGTGCTGCTTTTACAGTCCCAGCAATTCCGCTTTCATTCATTCCATAGTAATCAAATACCTCCTTGGAAGTACCGGTAATCACTGGTTCATCTGGCAGGGCAATATTCACGACCTGACGCGGACATGATGCGCCAACCACCTGACTTACCATTGAACCAAGTCCACCAAATGGGGCATGTTCCTCGACGGTTATAACAACCTTCGCCTTCTGTGCTGCATTTAAAATCGCTTCCTTATCTAACGGTTTGACACAGTACATATCAAGAACGGTGACATGTATTCCTTCTGTTTTTAATAGCTTTGCTGCTTTATAGGCTGGATGAACCATCTCGCCACAGGCAATAATCACTGCATCGTCACCCTCACATAATACGGTTGCCCGATCCATTTCAAATGGACAGTTCTGCTCACTGTAAATATCTTCAACCGGATTTCTGCCGACCCGGATATACGCCGGCTTCTCATCTTTTAACAATGCTTCGACTAGTTTGGTCGTCTGGAAACGGTCACTTGGAAGGTACACTCGCATATTTGGAATTGCTGATAAGGCGGCAATATCCTGTGCCGAATGATGACTCATACCAAGTGCACCATAGCTGACACCGCCGCTGATACCAATCAGTTTTACATTAGTGTTGGAGTATGCAACATCAACCTTGCACTGCTCATAGCTTCTCGTTGAAATAAAGCAAGCCGGCGATGCCGCAAACGCTTTTTTCCCGCAATGAGCCAATCCTGCTGCTATACTAACTAAGTCTTGTTCGGCAATCCCCGTCTCCACAAACTGCGCCGGATATGTCTCGGCAAATGGTGCTAGGGAGGCTGAACCTCTGGAGTCACTACATAGAACGGTAATACTTTTATCATTTTCTGCTTCTTTTAAAAGTACATCACAGATTGCTTTACGATTTGGAATGTTATTCAGATGAATTTTATTCATTATAAAAATGCCTCCTTTCTCTCCTCAAAATCCGATATGATTTGGTCATATTCTTCTTGGTTTGGTACATGATGGTGCCACGGCACTTTATTTTCCATTACGGCCGAGCCTTTTCCTTTCACCGTATTGGCAATCAGAACCGTTGGCTGTCCTTTGGTATTTTTTGCTTCTTCAAAGGCTTGGTGTAATTGCCAAATGCTATTGCCGTCTGCCACATCAATTACATGCCAGCCAAAGCTTTTAAATCGTTCATGAAGATCATCATGTCCCATCACATTCTCGGTATTGCCGGAAATCTGGAGACGGTTACGGTCTACTACGGCGCAAAGATTATCGAGCTGGTACTGACTGCCCGCCATCGCTGCTTCCCATACTGAGCCTTCTGCTAGTTCCCCGTCACCCATAACGGTGTAGACACGGTTATCTTTTTGATCCATTTTACTGGCTAGTGCCATGCCAACACAGACTGGCAGTCCGTGTCCCAAGGAGCCGGAGTTCATTTCAATCCCCGGTAATTTATTATTTGGGTGTCCAATGTATTTGGAGCCAAACTTGCTGAATGTGTCCTTTACCACTTTGATATCCAGAAAGCCTTTGCCTGCCAATACTGCATAGTACGCTTCCACTGAATGTCCCTTGCTCATGACAAATAGGTCTCGGTTAGAATCCGCCATATTTTCTGGCGAAACATTCATCTGGTCGAAGTACAACGCAACCAATATTTCCATGACACTCATATCGCCGCCAATGTGACCGCCGCCACCGGATATAATCATATCCACGGTATCTTTTCTTAAATCATAAGCCAATCTGCTTAATTCCATTAATTCCATTTTAATTACCAATCCTTTCTCATTTGCGTGTGAAGATTTATTTTCACACTTTATTCGCCACGAAGGTATGCTTTTACGTCCTCTTCAATCGGATCATAAAGGTCTGGTTTTACCCCTATGTATTTACATGCTTCATATAACACTGGTACCACATCCTTATGAATCCCAACACAGTGATGGATATATGGTCCTTCCACAATCTTTGCCTCCAGGCGTTTGATATTCTCTACTTCCACCCAAAGATAAGTGCCCATGCCCTTTGGTCCTTCAATTCCCTTGGCATTTCCTAATAACAATGAATACTCACCGTTGTCGCCGTCAAAGCGAACCAATGATACATCACCATGTTTTGCCTCTGCGGTAATACTGCCTGGATGATCAAATGCCAGTGGATAAGTCAGTTTTGCTTTTTCCCTCGCAATGGATATTGGCCACGGTCCACAGTGCTGTAATAACTCGCCATTTTCTATATCCGGATGACGAATCGTCCAATCCGCAAAGAAACTTCTCGTTTCGCCCATGCCTGCTGCTTCCACCATTAGAGACGTGATTGCACCATGAATATCGGTCTCACATACAACTGGGATTCCTTCATCATTTAGCAGTGCGTTAGCCGCACATGGCATAACCCCAAGTTCGTTTTGCAACTGGTTCCAGCACTGGATTGCAATTGCTTTGCAGCCATATTTTGTTGCCAGAGATTTCATTGCCACTTTTAATGCCGCAACATTTTCCAATTCATTATCTTTAATGCAGATTTCCATGTTGTCGCGGCAGTACTGCATAACTATGGCTACCTCTGTTTTCTCTTCTTTCGCTTTTCTCACTGCATCCGTTAATTCCGGCATTGGAATTGGTGATAATTGGATATTAAACCGTTCTAACAATTCTCCCTCATTACACATCGTGGTCCAAAAATCAAATGGTCTGGTGGATATTTGTAAGATACGAATATTCTTAAATGATTTTACAACATTGCATACTGCCAGAAAATCGCGAATGCCGCGCTCGAAGATCGGGTCGCTTAATCGACAGTTCGTCATATAGGTAAATGAAATGCCAAACCTTCTTAAGACTTTACCGGTTGCAAATAGTCCGCACTGAGTATCGCGAAGTCTTGTTCCATCCGGTTCTGGCCGCTCATCTAAGGGACCCCATAACAGCACTGGTACATTTAATTCTTTTGCTAATCTGGCACACTCATACTCGGTCCCAAAGTTACAATGCGGCAGGAACAGTCCATCGATTTTTTCTCGTTTAAACTTTTCAGCAATTTTGTACATATCCTCATCGTTGTATAACAATCCTTCTGCGTTTATGTCTGTGATATCGACAAAATCAATTCCTAGTTCTGCTAATCTTGTTGCCGTTAATCCGCGATACTTAATTGCATCTGGGGCACTAAAAATACTTCTTCTGGTTGGCGCGTAGCCTATTTTTATCTTATCCATTCTTAATCTCCATTCTTTCAAAGTCTGTGTGAAAACTTTTTTTCATACTTTACCTGTAATATATCTTTTTCAACACTTTATTCCCACAATAAATAAAGCGTTATTTACTTTATTTTCAACTTTATTCTTGTTTATTCTTTCTTTATTCCGTATAATAAGATTCATCAAATAAGATATTTGAAATCGGAGGAATTACAATGGGAATCACTGCTAAGGAACTAGCCGTCAAGCTGAATCTGTCTGCCACAGCCGTTTCAATGGCGTTAAATAACAAACCCGGTGTCAGCACCGAAACAAGAAATCTCGTCATTAAAGAAGCGGAGAAGTACGGCTATGACTTCACCAGACTTTCCTTAAAGAAAAATAAAACCGGGGACATCTACTGTATTATTTACCGCGCACACAATGCGATTTTAAATTACACACCAATTTTTTCTGAATTAACCGATGGGATTGAGCAGGAGTGCCGACAGAATGGCTATCATTTAAAAACCTTACAGATTTATGAAAAGACAGATGATGTTCAAAAATGCATTGAAGACTTAAGGGTCACTGGCTGTATTGGAATTATCCTGTTAGGAACTGAGATTACAGCAGCTATATGCAATCAATTCCTACAGCTTTCCGTTCCCGTGGTGCTACTTGATTCCTCCTTTCACTCCGTAGAATGCAGCAGTGTCTTGATCAATAATACCCAGGGTGCTTACCTTGCGACCAACTATCTGATTGACCGCCGTGGCAAACAGCCTGGGCATCTATGCTCCTCTTATAAAATTGAAAACTTCATCGAGCGTAAAAATGGCTTCAACCGTGCCGTCCGCGAACATGGTATGTCGGTCGGTAAATCGATTACCCATGAACTATCCCCTTCCATCGACGGAGCATTTACCGACATGCTCGAAATCATCGACCAGGCAGATGATTTGGCCGAATGCTACTTTGCCGACAATGACCTAATTGCGATTGGTGCCATCAAAGCGCTAAAGCTTCGAGGATACAAAATCCCAGATGATATCGCCATTGTTGGCTTTGATAATATTTCCGAAAGCCGAATTATTGAGCCTTCCCTTACCACAATTGATATTCCACGAAAATTTATGGGACAGACTGCTGCCAGGCAATTAATCTACCAGATTACCAATCCGATTCCACATACCGTTAAAATAGAAGTTTCAACAACGATTGTAAAGCGTTTTTCGGCATAAACTTATTTTTATTCAATACCAAAAAGACAAAATACCCAAGAAGCTTACCATGCAATCAAATATATCTCATTGACCGCTGTGGTAACTTCTTGGGCATCTGTTCATTTTTTACGTCTATTGGAAATTGCTATTTTCTTTTTAGTTGTTCTTCCAATTCCTTAATTCGTTTCTCTTGCTCTGCTAGCATGATATTCCGTTCTGCTAACTTATTATCTCGCTCTGCTAACTCATTATCTCGCTCTGCTAACTCATTATCTCGCTCTGCTAACTCATTATCTCGCTCTGCTAACTCATTATCTCGCTCTGCTAACTCATTATCTCGCTCT
>JAVBTX010000042.1:0-79516 GCA_031555935.1 Lachnospiraceae bacterium
ACTATATATTTTTGGGGAAAACGAAGAAAAAAACGGATTAAATTTAATGTTCTTTGACAAAAGTATGCTGGGAACATTTCAAGGAACTTCGTCCAGAGACTCGTATCAGAAAATAGCAGAAATAAAATTTTCGCCAGAAGATTTAGCAGGGATTCAAGATGTGCCAGAATCGGAATAGAGTGTTTTAGAGTTGGTTTGTCGAAAATTGTCGAATGGTTGTGCTTTACTTGGGTGGAAGGGTCGGTTATAATATAAACGGTTCAGGGGAGAACTGTGAGTTATAAAGATTAGTTGGATATGAAAAGACTGACAAACCAGATACTTCCTTTAGGGGGGGGGTCTGGTTTTTTAAATTCATAGGAAATTGCATCCTATGAATTAAAAAACGCACCGCTATGGATGCGCACTCCGCACTAAGGAAGTATGGTCGCTATAGCGACTGCGCTCCGACGCGAGAGTTCGGCAAGCCAACCTCTATTATATTATGATGTTAAATGCATTAACATAAATAAAAAATACTGAAACTGTTCGCGACAGTGTCAGAACACAAAGGAGGAAATCATGTTTACAAAAACAAAAAAATTTACTGCATTAGCACTTAGTTGTATCGTGCTGGCAGGGGCAACAAATGTTCAGGTGTTTGCAGCAACATATAGTAAGCCTGGAAACGTTGATGGGGCAGCAACGAACGCAACTCTTACGACTAACAACACTTCGGCAACAACAACATATGCTCGCTATGGTGCGACTATATCAGCAACAGCAAGAATCTTTTATTTATCTAATGGGTTATGCTATGGAACAGAGGCGGAAAATACAAGTAGCGCTGGGGGTGTGTCCGCAACGGCAACCAAAAAAATAAGTTCCGGTCAGGTGATCGGAAACGAAGGACAACATCTGGTTCAATATAAGGACTATCGTTGGGCTCCTATCCTTCAAGATGGAACAATCCCAAGTAGATATAATCTATTATAATAAACAGAGCACATCTTCGCCTGCAATTAATATTGTAGGCGAAGATATCATCTTTGGAGGTAATGATGAAAAGATTTACATTAATGGCATTTATTCTAGTTACCATAATAGGAGTGGTTGGTTGCGGAAAAACAAATCTTGACGAATCCTACGTGGAAGGAAGCGACTATCAGTACATGTTTGAGGGCTCATTTATATTTTATAAGGGAACAGCTAGAGGTAGCCAAGGCTATTTTTTTGCAGTAGGTCATTATTTGTACTACTTAGATGACGACACTCAGAAGTTGGTTCCACTCTGCAATAAGGCAGATTGCTTGCATAATAAAGAAACAGATGAGAGTCGATATATAGATTGCAATGCACATATTAATAATAGGTTGAGTGGCCCAGAGGTGGGCATTGCATACTGTAATGGATATCTATACTATATCGAAAAAGCGTTTGATTGGCATCGAGAGCTATATCGTATAAAAGAGGATGGTTCCGAGAAGCAATTGATTTACAGTTGGGATGACCAAACGATAGAAGAATGGGGCATTCATCGTGATGTCCTGTATTTTGTAGAACATACCTATGAGACAGTAAAGGATGAGCAGAATAAATCGGAGACAATTGAACATTATGCAGTGAAAAAATTAGCATTAACCGGAATGGGAAGCAAACAGCCAGAGACAATCTTTGAGTCAGAGGCAGGTCACACGGTCTATTCTTTGTCAAAGGTAAAGGCTTATGGAAATCACGTCTATTTTACCTTACATGGAGCATCTGTGTCTGATTTGGATGTAATTACAGATGAAAATGTTTTTGATTACGTGTACCTTAACCAGATAACATATAATGTAAAAACTGGAGAATGTAAAACATTAGAAGTACCGGAAAACAAAAAGGGTGTTAATATTCAACCGGTTACATTTTGGAATGGAAAGATAATTTTACAGCTATACGATGATAATCAGGAACTAGATGGAAAAACAAATTCTTACATAGCAGATTTAGATGGTTCAAATGTAGAGCTTTTTCAAAAAGACATTATCCAAGGTGAACGTTATATCAGTGATGGCAAATATCTTTATATTTCGGATTCGATTTTCGTGTTCGTTGGCAATGCAGAGAAGGCATCTTATCGTGTGTATGATAAGGATATGAATTTGGTTGATACATTGGGAATGCCTTTTAGTGTTGACCAAGAAATTGGCATGGAGGAGGGAGCATATGTTTTCTGGGAAAATGAAGATAGTACAGGGGTAGATTTAACGTTTTTTGACAAGAGTACCCTAGGAACTTATCATGGTTCTTCGGTTAGAGATGCTTATAAAAAAATAGCAGAAATAAAATTTTCACCAGAAGACTTATCAGAGGTCCAAGACATGCAAGAATCCGAATAGAAGAAGTGAGCACAGATGAAAAGTATATGGCAATTTGAACTAATTAAGATAAGCAAAAAAAGAATATTCATAATCCTATCCATCGTATTGGTATTCGGGAACCTTCTGACCTTATATATGTACGAGAAAAACCAAAGTGCTTTTTATTATGTCTATGAACAGAAAAGCCAATACCAAAGCTTTTTATCAGGCGATAAACAAGCCGATATCGATGGATACTATCAATGGGAAATGGAGCAGCAGGAGAAATACCTCGCTGCTTATCCGCAGTTCCTGAATGAAATGGCAAGTCGGGCAGATGAATTGAAGGGCTTATCAACCTATGCCGATGAAACCAGCTATGTATACCGCAACTTGGAGAAAACATGTGATGATTTTGGCAAGCTGTCTGGTATTACCGTGGTGGCGGACAATTGCTTCGGCGTTCGCGAGCTGGCGAAGTATGAATGGGGAATATTCTTTCTCTTTGTATTTTTAGCGATTCTCTCCTATTTCATCTTTTATTTTGAGCGAAATCAAGGTTTACTGCTGTTGGTTAAAGGCACTAAAAGGGGACATACTCCGCTGGCGGCGGCAAAGCTGGGAACGATGATGTTTCTGACATTTATTTACGAGGTGTTTCAGGAAGGAAGTACAGTTCTGCTGCTGGGATATTTCTATGGTTATGGAAATCTGAGCAGAAGTATCCAATCCATCTCTGAATTTCGCAATTGCCCTTACCAGATGTCTGTGCTGACAGCGATATTGACACTTTTTATAATCCGTCTGCTCATTGCCGAAGTATTAGCAGTCACTTTGTTTTTGGTGAGTATAGCAGTGCGAAATGAACTGTTGGCAATGTTGTCGATGGGTCTACTGTTGGGATTTGAATTTTGGGCAGGAAAATCCTTGTCTATTACCGGAACCTTGAATGGACTGAAATGTATCAATCCATTTTACTGCTGGAATATGAAGCAATCACTGGCAGTTTATCAGAATTTAAACATTGGTGGATACGCCGCCTCAAAAGCGGGATGTGCGTTGATTGTCGCAGTCATTCTGATAATTGGTGGTTCTATCGGTGGAATAATTCTATTCCACTATTCATGCCAGATTCGTTCGGAAAGCCGATTGGAAAAGCTGCAAATATGGATGCGCAAAAAGACCAGATTTTTTTGGGGACATACGAAATTGTTGCGATTCGAATGTTCCAAGGTACTCATGCAGCAAAAGAAGGGATGGATGCTGTTATTCTTACTAGTGGTTTGTGCTTTTGAGATTGTCAGCGCGGGAAAAAATCAATACTATTCGGAGGCTGGTATTGCTCAGTACCACACTTATATGAGCCGCCTGGCGGGAAAAGTAACGGAGGAAAGCATAGCATTTGTATATTCGGAACAGGCATATATTGAGGATTTGTATCAGCAAATGAAGCAAATCGGCTCTGATACAACCGGAAAAGATTCAATTTTGATACTGCAATTAAAAGCAGAGATAGAATTCAAAGAAGATGGTGTCCAAATGCTTGTAACCCAATTGGAGGCGTTACAACAGAAAGAAGGTAATCTGTATGATAAATACTGGGTAGATGAAAAAGCTTATCTGGGGCTGTGGGATGATGTCAAAGCAGATATTTCGTTTTGGTTTATGGGAACAGCCGCAGCGATTATCTGGCTAAGCGGGATTTATCCGAGTGATGAAAAAAAGAAAATTATGCCGTTGCTGCGAGCAACAAAAAATGGCAGAGCATATTTGAATGTGAGAAAAAATATATGTGCAGCAATTGGCACATTAGCAATTTTTATATTAACGGAGTTTCCGCTATTGGCACATTTTTACCGGATAGATAATTTTACGGTGTTGTCACAGAAATTGAGTGATTTGACATTGGTGCAGCTTACGGGGAACTTAAACATTGGTGTGTTTTTGCTAATCGTGTTTGCCCTAAAAGCGCTAACCTTTGGCCTGGTGGCTTATGGCGGCGTGCGGATTTCGCGAATGACCCATAATGAAACAATCACCAATATTGTTGGAATTGGAATAGTTGGAATAGTGGCGGTGATGTTATTGTATTTACGAATGGACATCAGTATTTGGATTCTGAGAATGTTGTGGTAGTACCACCTGCGGCTCAAAGTTTGCAGGTGGTGGGAAAGGCATGGTTATTAAAATGGAATTAAAATTAGAGGGTATCAAAAAAAGCTATAATCATGGTAAAACCTATGCGGTTTCTGATTTTACAATGGAGTTTACGCCGGGAGTATATGGCTTGCTAGGGCCGAATGGAGCTGGCAAAAGTACGTTGATGAATATGATTACGGATAATCTGAAGGCGGACGAGGGAACGATTACGCTGGATGGCGAGCCAATCAATAAGTTAGGCGCAAAATATCGGGAATGTCTGGGATATATGCCGCAGCAACAGAATCTCTATGATGATTTTACCGGTGAACAATTTTTATGGTATATGGCTTCTTTAAAAGGATTAAACAAAAAAGAAGCGTTAGCTAAAATTGAAAGAATACTGATCATTGTCAATCTATCCGAGGACCGTTATAAGAAATTAAAGTCGTATTCCGGTGGCATGAAGCAGCGTATTTTGATTGCCCAAGCGTTACTCAATGATTCCAAAATACTGATTATGGATGAGCCGACCGCTGGACTTGACCCCAAAGAGCGGATTCGCATTCGGAATTTTATCAGTGAAATTTCGAAGGATAAAATTGTACTATTGGCGACTCATGTGGTATCGGATGTGGAATATATTGCTAAGGAAATTTTGCTGATGCAGCATGGACAGGTTTTGAAACATGGAACGCCACAACAGTTGATTGCTGATATGCAGAACAAAGTATTTGAAGTGCTGGTGACAGAGGAAGAACAGCGCCAGTATGAAGCGTCTGATTATCGCATTGCAAATATAATGTTTACCGCTGGTAAAACCTGCCTTCGGGTAGTGTCGGATGAAGTGCCTGATATTGGTGAAGTCGAAGCAGTCAGGCCAAGCCTCGAGGATGTATATTTGCATCTTATTTCTCGATAATTTTGTCGTAGATGATTTCAATCATGCTAATTTATCAAAAAATGGTTAAATTAGCATGATTGAAATTTTGCGCATTTTATTGTATAGTAGGATAAAAGGCGTTACAAATATACTAAGAGAAAGTGCAGGTGAGAGGCAGTGAAGTTTAAACGAATTAATGTCGATACGGTCAGATGCTTGATTAGTCAGGATGAGTTACTGGAAAATGGACTGGAAGTAGATAATTTTTTACATAACGACAGTAAAGCAGAGGCCTTTCTTAGAAAAGTAATTACGATGGCAGAAGAGGAGGTTGGCTACAAGGTAAAGGGTGGAAATATTTCGATACAAGTATCGGTATTGCCAAAGAACGTTGTTGCGCTGACATTTTCGGAAAAGCCAGATGCAAATATAATGAATGTGTTAGAGAATTTGAAATCAGCAGTTGAGAATTTGTCGAAGGATGTTGCTGAGGTGAAGGAACAGATACCGGAGAAGATGGACGAGACAGCCGGGGTAAAGCATTCTGAGTGCCAGATTCTGTTTGCATCACTAGAACTGGTGGAGCAGTATTGTAAAGCGATTCAGTTGGAGATGCCAGTTGAAAGCAGCATTTATAAATTAGAGATGGAGCGCTCCTATTTTTTATTAATGAAGAAGGAGCCAATGAGTGATAAGCAATATTGCCGGTTGCTGAGTGCGGCATTGGAATTTGCCGAAAGTATTTATGCTCATGCAGGTGTGCAGGCATATATTCTTGAGCACGGTAGCTGTATTGTCGGAGAGAAAGCAATTCAGACGATGCAGATGTTATAATTACATTAAGATTTAAGACTGCCAGTAGACGTGTAAATGTCTATTGGCAGTCTTTTTTAGGGGTTAAGCAACGCAATCATCAGATTCAGATAACCGGCAAAGGTGACCCACAGCAAATAAGGAATCTGAAGCTTTCCAGCTAGCGGAGAAATAGCAGCAAATTGAATTATCATCAGCAGAATGCTAATCCACAAAGCAACTAAAATACCAAATGCCAAGCGGTAATCCTGAATATGAAAAAATGCAATCGTCCAAATGAAATTCAAAAATAGCTGCAAGGCATAAATGCCGATGGCTTCTAAAAGTTCATTGCTTGGCGTTTTTAGAACCAGATAAAAGCTGACCCCCATCAAGACATAAAGGACTGTCCAGACAACTGGAAAAACCCACCCTGGAGGTGCCAGTGGCGGTTTGACCAGGGAGGCATAAATGGTTCTGCTGTCCATGGTCAGCAGAGAAGCTAATAATCCGACAATAAGCGGAATCGCAATGCTGATGGCAAGTGTTTTTAAATCAATTTTAGCGAATAAGGTTTTAAGATTCATATCTCACCTAAGGGCTTTTTACCATTATACGCATCCCCAAATAAAAACATGTATCATTTATCTAACGTTCCATTTGCCAGAAAAAAGCACTATATGGTGGGAGCGTGCTGCCGCCGCCGAAATCGTGTTTCTCACCGGTGATTAAATCAATCGCCATGCCACAGCCGGCATCAAAATGAGCGGAATAAGCCTCGCTGTCGGCATTGATAGCAACCAGGACGCGTTCGCTGTCGTATTTACGTTCGAAGATGCACTGTCTGTTGGTTAAAATTACTGTGGAAAATGAGCCGTAATTAAGGGCAGCACTGCCTTTTTTGGCTGCGGCAAGCTGGCTAATCCAAGTTGATAATTCATTTTCTACTGGTGCGTCAAAGCTAACGCGCAAAGCTGGGTCGCCTTCCTCTTTTTTCGCTTTGGTCCCCCATTCACTGCCGTAGTAGAAACATGGAATGCCTGGCATACCAAAGCACATTGCATAGATTAATGGCAGATGTTCTGGATGGTCAAGTAAGCTGGCAATGCGGCTGACATCATGATTATCAACAAAAGAAAGCAAGTGTTTTCCTTTGTATAAGGTCCAGTTTTCCGGGCCAAACTGACGCAGCAGGGAATGGACGATTTCATACATATTCATTGAATTAAAGCTGGAATGCAGCCCCTTGTAGCATTCGTAATTCGTTACCGAGTGCAGCATTTCCGGATTCATAATCTGGTTGTAATCGCCATGTAGGGTCTCGCCAACTAAAAAGAACTCTGGTTTTAAGTCATCGCAGAGACTGCGTAAGCGGCGGATAAAATTGTGGTCTAAGCAGTACGCAACATCTAGGCGCAGACCATCAATGTCAAACGTTTCAATCCAGTAACGGACGCTGTCAAATAGATGAGCAATGACTTCTTCGTTGTGCAGATTCAGTTTTACTAAGTCGTAATTACCTTCCCAGCCTTCATACCAGAAGCCGTCATTATAATTGGAGTTACCGTCAAAATTAAGGTGAAACCAATCCTTATATGGCGAGTCCCATTTCTTTTCCTGAACGTCTTTAAAAGCCCAGAAACCGCGGCCAACATGGTTGAAAACACCATCTAAAACAACCTTGATATCGGCATCGTGAAGTTTCTTGCAGACAAGCTGAAAGTCTTCGGTAGTACCAAGACGAGTATCAACTTTCTGGTAATCTCTGGTATTGTATCCGTGGTTATCGGATTCGAATAATGGTGAAAAGTAAATGGCATTTGCACCCATCTTCAAAATATGGGGAATCCAATCATTTACTTTTAGAATACGATGCTCTAAAACCTCATCGTTTTCAAATGGTGCGCCACAAAAACCTAACGGATAAATCTGATAAAATACACTTTCATATGCCCACATAATAAGTCCTCTTTTCTAATTTTTTAAATATTATTTGATAATGAAATTATTACTCATTTCCTTTGATTTTGCAGTACATGCATTTTGCGCCGCAATCACGGTATTGCGCAAACCGCCTTCTTCTAATTTGGCAACTGCAGCAATGGTGGTTCCGCCTGGAGAGCATACGGCATCTTTTAATTCGCCTGGATGCTTGCCGGTTTCTAAGACCATTTTAGCCGCCCCAAGTACCGACTGAGCAGCGAATTTATAAGCCTGAGCTCTTGGCATACCATCATTTACAGCAGCATCGGCCATTGCTTCAATAAATAGAAAGACATAAGCCGGAGAAGAACCGCTGACACCGGTTACGGCATCCATTAGTGATTCCGAAACGACTTCGGCTTTGCCAAAGCTTTCAAAAATACGAAGTACCGCAGCTAAATCGTCTTCGGTAACATTTTCATTTGGAACGAGTGCCGACATTGCCTCTAACACCATCGCTGGTGTGTTTGGCATTGTGCGGACCAATTTGATGTTTTTGCCAAATGCAGATTCGATGCGCTCGATGGTTTGACCAGCGGCAATGGCAACAATAATTTTTTCCTCAGTAACGTCATCGCGGATTTCGCGGATAACTGTTTCATATAAAAATGGCTTTACGGAGAGAATGATAATATCGGCTTTTTGCACGACATCTAAGTTAGAAAGTGTCGTTTCAATTCCGTAAGTATTTTTCAAGTGCGTGGTGGATGCTTCCATTTTATCACTGGCAATAATATTAGCTGGAGTCGCCAGACCGGAAGAGATAATGCCGGAAATCATGGCCGATGCCATATTACCGCCGCCAATAAAGCCAATTGTTTGATTTAACATATGTGACCTCCTGTAAATAGTTAATACAAAGGCTTGTCCTCCGCTTTGGAAGGCAAGCCTCTTTTGTCTTTAGAAATCTGTTAAGTTAGCAGCTCTTCTCTCTAAGAATGCTGTCATACCTTCTTTTTTATCATTGGTTGCACAAGTGATACCGAAAAGATTTGCTTCCATTTCAACAGCGTTTTTGATGTCCATGTCATAACCGTTGTTGATAGCAGCTTTTGCGATTGTCACAGCGTAGCTTCCTTTGGAAATAATTTTAGCAGCCATTTTCTTAGCTGTTTCCATTAATTCTTCTGGAGCAACCACTTTATTAACCAGACCAATGCGATAAGCTTCAGCAGCATCGATGTTGTCACAGGTGAAGATTAATTCTTTTGCACGTCCCATTCCAACAAGGCGGGCAAGTCTCTGGGTTCCGCCGAAACCTGGGATAATTCCGAGACCACATTCTGGCTGTCCGAACAGTGCATTGTCACTAGCGATGCGAATGTCACATGCCATTGCGATTTCACATCCGCCGCCCAGTGCGAATCCGTTTACGGCTGCGATGGTAACCTGTCTCATGTTCATCAACTTGAAGAAAGGAACCGATGCCTTCATGCCAAAAGCTCTTGCTTCGGCAGCAGTGAAATTAACCATTTCAGAAATATCAGCGCCAGCAACGAAGGATTTGAATTCATTTCCTTTTTTGTCTGGTCCGCCAGTTAAGATGACAACTTTGATGTCGTCTCTTCCTTCGATTTCAGTAAGTACCTCATTCAATTCATCTAATGTTTCTGAATTCAATGCATTTAAAGCAGCTGCTCTGGCAATCGAAAGAACTGCGATTTCGTTTTCTACTACTAATGTTAAGTTGTTCATTGTGATATAGCCCTCCTAAAATAATTTGATAAATTCTTAACGAACATTTATATTGATACTTTATCTCTTAAAGCTTCATTTGTCAATAAAGAAGTAGTATTTTAAGCCAATTGTGGTATACTAAAAAAATGAAAAATAAAGCAGAATTAGAACAATTAAAGCAGCTTGTAGAGCCGCTGCTTGAGTGGTTTGACGCTCATGCCAGAGTTTTGCCGTGGCGGGAAATGGTGACACCTTACCGGGTGTGGGTTTCGGAAATCATGTTGCAGCAGACCAGAGTTGAGGCGGTAAAGCCATATTTTGAACGATTTATGACCGCGTTGCCAGATATCAAGTCGTTGGCGGAATGCCCGGAGGAACAATTACTGAAATTATGGGAAGGACTTGGCTATTATAATCGGGTGCGTAATATGCAGCTAGCCGCAAGGACGGTAATGGAAGAGTATGACGGAGAGCTGCCGGCGGATTATGAGAAATTGCGCACGCTAAAGGGCATTGGCAGCTATACGGCGGGAGCGATTGCCTCAATTGCATTTGGAATCGCCGTCCCAGCGGTGGATGGCAATGTCCTGCGGGTCATCTCAAGAGTGAGTGCGGACGAGTCTGATATTATGAAGCAATCAGTAAAAACTGCAATGGAACAAAAACTTACGCCGATTATTCCAAGCGGCAGAGCAGCCGCATTTAATCAGGCATTAATGGAGCTTGGGGCGATGGTCTGTGTTCCAAATGGACAGTCGTTATGCGGTGAGTGTCCTTGGCAGGAGTTCTGTCAAGCCAGATTAATGGATAAAATTGCAGTAATTCCGGTGAAAAGCAAAGCAAAGGCAAGACGGATTGAAGAAAAAACGGTTTTAATTATCCGGGACGGTGAACGTTTCGTCTTACAGAAGCGACCGGGAAAAGGTCTGTTGGCGGGACTATATGAATTTCCGAATTTGGAGGGGCATGTCGATGAAGATGCAGTGCTTGAATATGTGAAGAGAATGCATCTGATGCCGCTTCAGATTCAAAAAACTACCGAAGCAAAGCATATTTTTTCGCATGTGGAATGGCATATGATAGGCTATACGATTCGGGTGGCGGCACTAGATACGGAGCATGAAGCGGACACGTTATTTGTGGAGCCGCAGGAAACAAAAGAACGCTATCCGATTCCGACTGCGTTTGAAGCGTATACGAATTATGTGAATGTGTTACTAGGGAATAAAAGATTCAAATAACGCGCGAGCATACATCTGCCCACATCATATCGCATAAAAATAGAGTCTGACTTGTCAGGCTCTTGCGCCGAGCGCGGTCGCCTAGGCGACATCATACCATTCGCGCGAGTGCCCACCCTCCCGGAGGGGCTCCCTCTTTATATATGGGGCAGGAAATTCTGCGAATTTCCTGCCCCATATATAAAGAGGGAGCCGGTGTAAAAACACCGGCTTATTATATGAAAAAGATTCTAATTGGTGGGAGGAACCTTGCCCGATGCAAGGTCTTAAAAAAATATATGTTTAGTTTTATGAAGGATATCTTCTTGCTATCTCGTTTATATTAATGAGTATATACACATTTTATGAAGTGGACATGTAAAAAGTGTGAGGGGGCTGTTAATATTATGTGAACAATTTGTAAACGCAAAAAAGCCATTGGATTCTTGGGATTTAATGGTATAATGAAAGACAAAGAAAGTTGGTAACGGAGGATAATAATGTACAATACAATCATAATTGGTGCGGGAATTGCCGGCAGCGTAGTGGCTCGCAAATTAGCAGAAGAAGGCAAAGAAAAGGTACTGGTTTTAGAACGCAGAAATCACATTGCAGGCAACTGCTATGACGCCGCCGATGCAGATGGCGTGGTAATTCATGAATATGGTCCACATATTTTCCATACCTCAATGGAGGATGTCAGAGCATACTTGTCTCGTTTTACCGAGTGGTATGATTTTGGACATGAAGTAGTGGCAAATGTGCATGGAAAATTAATACCGGTGCCATTTAACTTAAATACACTCCATATGGTTTATGAAAAAGAACAGGCCGATATGTTGGAGCAGAAGCTGATTGCAGCATATGGCGAAGGCAGCAGGGTACCAATTATGAAGCTGCGCGAGAATCCAGATGCGGATATTCAGCAGATTGCGGAATATGTATATGAAAATGTATTTTTGAAATATACGATGAAACAGTGGGGGCAAAAACCGGAGGATATCAGTCCAGAGGTAACAGGAAGAGTGCCGGTTTTGATTTCGTATGACAATCGTTATTTTCAAGATAAATATCAAGGGATGCCGCGCGATGGGTTTACGCGAATGTTCGAAAACATGTTACAGCATCCTAATATTGAAGTTGCAACCGGAATTGATTGCAGGGAGCGGATGACTTTTGCCGAAGATGGAACAGTTACGCTTGATGGCGAACCATTTGCAGGCAAGATTGTCTATACCGGAGCGCTTGATGAGCTGTTTGACTGCGCTTATGGAAGACTGCCATATCGTTCGTTGAATTTCGTTTTTGAACATTATGAAAGGGAGGATTTCCAGGGACATAGTGTGGTAAATTATACGGTTAGTGAGTATTACACGAGAATCACCGAGTTTAAGTATTTAACTGGACAAGCGGATGCAAAGGGAACCACAATTGTAAAGGAATACCCATTTGCCTATACCGGAGCGGCGGGCGAAATTCCTTACTATGCAATTTTGAATGAAGAAAATGAAGCCCTATATAAAAAATATAAAGAACGTGCTGCACAGTATGGGAATATGTACCTGCTCGGCAGACTGGCAGAATACAAATACTATAATATTGATGCGATGACCAAAAAGGCGTTAGAGCTTTCAGAACAGTTATTGTCAAAATAGAACTCAAGGAGAGGAAAGATGAAATTATTATCAATTGCGATACCAAGCTATAATTCTCAAGATTATATGGAAAAATGTATTAATTCACTGCTGATTGGCGGTGAGGATGTGGAAATACTGATTGTCAATGATGGTTCAAAGGATGCAACCAAAGAGATTGCCGATTCTTATCAAAAACGCTATCCGACAATTGTCAAAGCCATTCATCAGGAAAATGGCGGTCATGGAGCAGCGGTGAATACGGGAATTGCCAATGCGACAGGACTTTACTTTAAGGTAGTTGACAGTGATGACTGGGTGGATGAAGATGCTTATCGTCAGATACTTGCGAAGCTGGCTGAACTTTCTGGCGGAAATACGACGTTAGATATGATGATTAGCAATTTTGTTTATGAGAAACAAGGAGCAAAGCATAAAAAAGTAATGCGCTATCCAAGAGAATTTCCGCAGGATGAAATTTTTAGCTGGAATGATGTAAGATATATGATGAAGGGTAAATATATTCTGATGCACTCGGTGATATATCGGACCAAACTATTACATGAATGTGGATTGGAGTTGCCAAGACATACCTTTTATGTGGATAATATTTTTGTGTATAAACCATTGCCTTACGTTAAAACGATGTATTATCTGGATGTGGACTTTTACCGCTACTTCATCGGTCGGGATGACCAGTCAGTAAACGAAAAGGTTATGATTGGCCGAATCGACCAGCAGATGAAGGTCAATAGAATTATGATTGACGACGTTGATTTGTGGAAAATTTCAAACCGCAGATTACGCAACTATATGTTTAACTATCTGGAGATAATTACCGTTATTTCAACCGTAATGTGCATTCGTTCTGGAACTGAAGAAAATCTGGAAAAGAAACGCGAGTTGTGGCGTTATATCAAAGAGAAAGATATCCGCCTTTTTCATCGGCTACGCAATGGTATCATGGGACAGACCATGAACCTGCCAGGGAAAAGTGGTAGAAAAATATCCGTAGCTGCATACAAACTAACTCAGAAAGTAGTTGGATTTAATTAGATACAAAATGAGTAATTATCAATTTTGTAATGCAAAATTCAGAAACCTGTGATATAATATTTCAGTACTTTAACATTTTATGTACAAGTGAAAGAAGAGGTAAAATGAATATGGATATTCAAATGAGCACCAGATTGGAAGAGGCTGACTTCGATGTGACGGGAACGCTAGAGCGTTTTATGAACAAGGAGGACCTATACCTTAAATTCCTAAAGAAGTTTAAAGAAGATAAGAATATGCAGGAGCTAATCGATACAATAGAGCAAGGTGACATTGAAACTGCATTTCGTTCAGCTCATACTTTAAAAGGTGTGACGGCAAACTTAGGGATTAATTTGGTATATAAAAAAGTGATTCCAGTTGTGGAAATACTGCGAGAAAAGTCGATGGATGGGGTTGAGGCACTATTACCTGATCTTCAATTAGCATATAATGAAGCAATAAAAGTGATTGATAGCATAGAATAGATGGAAGATTGACACTAGGAAGAATCTGTAAAGATGAAGATGAGGTATTTAAGATGAAAAGAGATACAATTTTGATTGTTGATGACCAGGAAGTGAATCGCGTTCTGCTAAAAGAAATTTTTCAAGATACGTATCAGATCATTGAAGCTGAAGATGGCGATGATGCAATGAAGATTTTAGAAGAAGACAACCAAAGATTAAATGTTGTTCTTTTAGACATTATTATGCCAAGAGTAGATGGTTTTGAAGTACTTGAGTATATGATGAAAAAGAGCTTGCTAGGGGTAATTCCGGTGGTATTTATTACTGGGGATTTTGACCCAGAGCTAGAGAAGCGAGGCTTTGATATGGGGGTTTCAGACTTTATTACAAAGCCAATTAAACCTCAGATTGTGTTTAAGCGTGTGGAAAATTTAATTGATCTATATCTACACAAACATAACTTGGAACGCCTTGTTGATGTGCAGACGGAAAAAATTCAAAAGCAGGCGAAGCAGATGCAGGAGCAGGCGATTGAAACCTTGAGTTCCGTGGTGGAGTTTAGAAATACCGAGTCGGGACAGCATATTATCCGTATTAAGGGATTTACCAGAATCATGGCGGAGCAGGTGCGGGCAGATTATCCTGAATATGAGCTTGATGATAACAAGATTGATATGATAGTGCAGGCATCTCAGTTACATGATATTGGTAAGATTGCAATTCCAGATAACATATTGCTTAAGCCGGGAAAATTAACCGCCGAAGAGTTTGAGATTATGAAAAGTCATTCGGCCAAAGGCGGCGAGATGTTAACGACATTGTCGTTTATTAAAAATATGGACTTTTACGAATATTGCTATGAGATTTGCCGTCATCATCATGAGAAATATGATGGAAAAGGTTATCCAGATGGACTTAAAGAAGAAGAAATATCCATTGCTGCGCAGATTGTTTCTGTTGCCGATGTTTATGATGCACTCGTAAGCAACCGCGTGTATAAGGCGGCATTTACATTAGATACGGCATACAACATGATTGTTGCTGGCGAATGTGGTGTTTTCAATCCCAAATTGCTGAAGTGTCTTGAGAAGGTGAAACCGCAGTTTGAAATGCTGGCGATGATGAATAAAGAAGAAGATGCACAGATATAAAATATCTTTTAAAAAAGACTTAAGAAAGAACTACTAATTATGATTGGTAGTTCTTTTTTTGTGCCCTTCATCCTGGGGGCACTGCGCCCAGCATGGAGGCATTGCTCACATTCTAATGAAAACTGCATTGGGGATTGATAATTTTACGGCTATCTGCTATACTTGTTATATAGCAAGTGTGAAAGGAGTGATAGTAGTATGATAATA
Organism: Lachnospiraceae bacterium; assembly: GCA_031555935.1. Taxonomy (GTDB): domain Bacteria; phylum Bacillota; class Clostridia; order Lachnospirales; family Lachnospiraceae; genus Roseburia_C. The sequence goes on from JAVBTX010000042.1 coordinate 15,513, forward strand.
ACGGTTGATTTTTCCAGTGATGTCCCAATCTATACGCAGATGCATAATCAAATTGTCGAGGGAATTGCCAGAGGATTACTGAAGCCGGGTGAGGCGTTGCCGTCGGTGCGCCGAATGGCGGCCGATATTGGGGTTCATGCCCATACGGTTAACAAGGTCTATGCCATTTTGCGTGATGAAGGTTATGTAGTCTTGGACCGCCGCAGTGGATGTAGTATTGCCTTGACGATTCCGCCTAGCGACCAGGCATTTCGAGATTATCTGGTGGATGAGTTAACACCCCTTGTAGCAGCAGCGGCATGCCGCGGGATGAGGCACGGGGAATTTGACGAAATATGTAAAAAAACTTTTTTGGAGATAGGAGCTGATAATAATGAATGAAAATTTGATGTTTTTCTTAATCAACATATTTGACATGGCTTTGATTATTTTCATATTGGCAATTATGCCAATGATAACACGTAAGAATTTGCTTTTTGGCGTGCGGATTCCAGAGACAGCTAGTCATTCGCCGGAAGTTAAGAATCTGAAACGCCGCTATACCATTTGGATGTTATTGATGGGTCTAGTGTTGGTTCTGCTGTGCTTGGCGCAGTATGGGTTTGCACCACAGTATTCGTTATTGGCATGTATTCTGGTGCCCCTCATTATGATTCCACTGCAAATGTTGATTTTTATTCCGCATTGGCGCGCAGCGACACGGCTCAAAGCGGATAAGGCATGGAAGACCGCATCGGGAGCAGTGGTAGAAACACGTTCGGCAGCAGAGCGGGTGCGTCTTGGTGCGATACCGTGGGGCTGGTATGTTGTTTCAATACTGTTGGTAGTAGGTTCGATTATCTGGTCGGTTGCGGTATATAAAGATTTACCGGATCAGATGGTTACTCATTGGGACTTTGCCGGAAACCCAAATGGATGGAGCGCGAAAGGGCCAATGACCGTTTTTATGCTGCCACTGTTTGGATTGTTCATGATTGGTACTATGATTATATCAAATATGATGGTTTTTCGGATGAAACTGCAAATCAATCAGGATAATCCAGAACTTTCATTTGCACAGCATCAAGAGTACCGGAAAATAATTTCGGCAATGCTGGGACTGATTACGCTATGTTGTGGAATCCTATTTGCATTTATCCAGTTGGAAACAATAGGAGCGCTGCCAAATAACCCAGCATTTATCATCACAGTAATTATTGCTCTTTGTGTGGTGATTATGATTCCATCCATTTATATTCCAATTAAAGCCGGTCAAAGTGGCTGCCGTCTAACACCTCATGTTGATGCAAATCATCCGTTGGCGGCACAAGGCAATGTTCGGAAAATTCATCCCGGCCAAGGCGATGACCGCTTTTGGAAGCTGGGCATGTTTTACTACAACCCAGAAGACCCGGCTATTTTGGTGGAAGACCGGTTTGGCGGTAATGGCGGATTTAACTACGCACGTCCGGCAGCAATTGTCATTGTGGCGGGATTGATGCTTATCGTGGTTGCTACCCTAATCGTGACAGCAGTGTTAATCATCTAAGTTAGTTTGATTCAACAAGTCAGTTTTCATCTGATAGAGTTTGTCCGAAAGGTCAACATAGATTTCCGCGGGATTGACGAAACGCTTCGTCTCGTCCCAAATGGTATCCTTTTCCCGGTTGCAGACCGCTTGGATTTCCATAACGCTAGGTGACTCATAGACACATTCACCATTTTCAAAAATCGGAACAAGCAATTCGCGTAAGGTATAGCTTCCGCCCCTTAATCTGGTTTTTTTCCACGGTGCATTTGGGTCAAATAATTTTAAATCCTTTGAGGTATCAAAATTTTCACCGGCAAGACAAATGAGGTCAGCACGAATCTTGCCGGTTTTGATATCGTAAATGCGGTAAACAATTTTATTTCCGGGATTGGTTACTTTTTCAATATTCTCGGAGAGCTTGATTTTGGGTACAAACTCACCATCTTTATTCTGGAGGGCAGCCAACTTGTAAACCCCGCCAAAAGCAGGATTATCCTTAGAAGTAATCAAGTTGGTTCCAACGCCCCAGGAAGTAATGGTGGCACCTTGAATTTTCAGTGTTTCAATGAGATACTCGTCCAAATCATTGGAAGCAGAAATCACTGCTGTTTCAAATCCAGCAGCATCAAGCATCTTGCGGACTTCCTTAGAAAGGTAAGCCAAGTCGCCGCTGTCCATGCGGATGCCGTAATAAGAGAGCGGGATACCTGCTTCCCTCATTTCAGTAAAGACGCGAATTGCATTTGGAACACCGGATTTCAAGGTATCATAGGTGTCTACCAATAGGATACAAGCAGATGGGTACAGTGATGCATAGTTCTTAAACGCTGTATATTCATCTGAAAAGCTCATAATCCAACTATGAGCATGAGTTCCGAGAACAGGAACGTCAAACATATGACCAGCAAGCACATTGGAGGTTCCCTTGCAGCCGCCGATAATCGCAGCTCTTGCGCCATATGTGCCAGAGTCAGGCCCTTGTGCACGGCGAAGTCCAAATTCCATGACCCCGTCGCCCTTGGCAGCGTGACAGACCCGTGCGGCTTTGGTCGCTATCAGGCTCTGATGGTTGATAATATTTAAAATAGCAGTCTCGATTAATTGCGCTTCCATAATTGGGGCAATCACTTTTAACAATGGTTCGCGGGGAAAGACAACAGTTCCTTCCGGAATGGCATAAATATTGCCGGAAAATTTAAAATTATTTAAATATTCTAAAAAATCTTCATCAAAAATCTTCAGGCTTCTTAAATAAGCAATATCTTCCTCGTCAAAGTGCAGATTTTGGATGTAATCAATCATCTGCTCTAGTCCGGCGCAAATAGCGTATCCGCCATCACAAGGATTACTGCGGTAAAAGGCATCAAAAACAGCAATATCCTGATTGCCGGTTTTGTAATACCCTTGCATCATCGTCATTTCATATAAATCGGTTAATAAAGTCAAATTTAATGTACTCATAGTATTCTTCTATGGCTCCCTCTTTTGGAATACCAATATTATACCCATTTTAAAGCTATTTTGTAAAGAATAAGAAAAAATGGAAAAAGTTTATAGAAATTTTAGATTTAACTTGTAAAGATTTTTCATGTTTGCTACAATAAGTTGGAATGAAATTATACTAATGGAGGATTTAGTGATGAGCGAAGAAAATTACAACGTAACAAATGAAGCACCACAGGGTAAAGGAATGGCTGTTGCATCAATGATACTTGGTATTGTATCGATTGTATTATCATGTATCTGGTACATTTCGGTTCCAGCAGCAATTGTTGGTTTGATTCTAGGAATTATGCACAATAAGAAGAATGCTAAGAATGGTATGGCAACAGCAGGTATTGTATGTTCTGTTATTGGATTGATTCTTATGGTAATCATGTTGCTGGCATTGGGTGCTTTATTAGCAGCAATCGGAATGAGTGGTTTAGCTTATTAAAAAAGTTTTAGGAGATTATAGTATGAATGATGAAATGAACGGTCAAGAAACATTTGCCGAGCAAGAAGCTGCGTCATATGTGGTAAATAAAGATAAGCCACGGGCATATGAAGAATATCATTATGAGACCTATGAAGAAGTGAAGGCAGAACCGGCGGGAGTAGGATTTGGAATTGCATCGCTGGTATTGGGTATCATTTCACTGGTACTGTTCTGCACATGTTGTAACGTGATTTTTGCTGTGCTGGCAATTATCTTTGGTATTATCCAAATAACAAAGAAAAGCGGAAAAGGCATTGCAATCGGTGGAATAATCACAGCTGCATTATCAATTATTTTCTGTGCTATATTCTGGGCATTTTCATTTGCCAGTGCTGGAACAGATTCGTTTTTGGAAGAGTATAAAAGGGAATATAATAGAATATTGCAGAATGGAAATTATACATATGACTATGACTTCGATGACTATAATTTCGATGATGACGATACTTTGTAAAATAAAAACTTCTTTTGATGATAGGAAATCTATTGCTCAAAAGAAGTTTTTTATTCATTCGGAAATTATGTAAAAGAATGTAAAGTAGACTTGACATTAATGGATATAGTATGTATAATTTGATTGTAAAGCAAACTTTACATTACCTTGATGAAGGAGAAGATTATGGAAGAAATATTGAAAGTAGAAGGTTTGGGCAAGACATTTACCCTTTCCAAGAAACAGCAGAAGCTGGAAAAAACAAATGAAAAGAAACGTATCGCTGTAGATAATTTGTCATTTACAGCCTATCGCGGCGAAGTATTTGGCCTATTAGGACCAAATGGTGCAGGTAAAACAACAACGCTGAGAATGTTAGCGACATTGATTAAACCAGATCAAGGCGATGCCTTATTAGATGGCAGCAGCGTTGTGAAAGAACCAGAAGCCGTTCGTGCAAAAATTGGTTTTTTAACCAGTGAGTTAAAATTAGAGCAATTTTTTACCCCGAACTATTTATATGATTTCTTTTCCGAATTGTATGGTGTGGAACCAACAGTGCGTGAGGAACGTAAAAAGAAAATGTTTGACCGTTTTGGCGTATCGGAATTTGCCGAGGTAAAGGTGGGAAATCTTTCAACGGGTATGAAACAAAAAGTATCGCTGGTTATTTCGCTAGTTCATGACCCGGAAATTATCATCTTTGATGAACCAACCAATGGTCTTGACGTTATTACTGCAAAAGTAGTAACGGATTTCCTGCTTGAGATGAAGAAGGATGGCAAAAGCATCATTGTATCCACTCATATTTTCAGCCTAATTGAAAAAATTTGTGACCGGGTCGGAATTATTATCAATGGCAAGATGATTGTCTGCGACGATTTAGAAAAACTGACCAGCGAAAAGAGTATGGAAGATAAATTCTTTGAAATTTATGAAGAAATGGTGGGTGATACAGTATGAGAAACAATATAATCACAATTATTAAAAAGGAATTTGCCAGATTTTTTGGCGATAAGCGGATGGTTTTGACAACTATTTTCATGCCAGGTGTGATGATATATGTACTATATAGTTTTATGGGCAGTGCCATGATGAATCAGTTTACAACGGCCGACGACTACGTTTACCAAATTTATACGGAGAACATGCCGCAGTCAATGGATGCGATGATGAAAGAGCTGTCAGCCGATGTCGATGCGGTTATGTCCGCGGAAGCAGCCGATATCAAAACAGCTATTGAAGAAAAAGAAACCGATTTGCTGGTTGTTTTCCCAGAAAACTTTGATGAAACAGTTGCAGCATATGATTCTTTGACCGCAACAGAACCAGCCCCACAGATAGAAATCTACTACAATTCAACCAAAACAGAATCTTACACTGCATACCAGATGCTGGTGGGGGTGTTTGATTCTTATGAATCGATGCTGGCAAATAAGTTTGACATTAATCGTGAAGATGGGCATGACTTAGCTTCTGAGAAGGATGAGGCAGGTCAGATATTTTCGATGATGTTGCCAATGCTGATGATGATGTTCTTGTTTAGCGGCTGTATGGCAATTGCACCAGAATCAATTGCGGGTGAGAAAGAGCGTGGAACGATTGCGACCTTACTAGTTACACCGATGAAACGAAGTCATTTAGCAGTTGGCAAAATAGTCAGTCTTGGTGTAATTGGACTGCTGAGTGGTTTGTCCAGCTTTTTGGGAACGATGTTGTCCCTGCCCAAACTGATGGGTGGCGATTCGGATGCAGTGAATGCCAGCGTTTATCAGATACAAGATTACATGCTGCTATTGGGCGTAATCTTGACGACCGTATTAGTGATTGTGTCGGTATTGTCATTGATGTCAGCGTTTTCAAAGAGTGTCAAAGAGGCATCAACAATGATTACACCATTAATGATTGTTGTCATGGTAATATCCGTAACCACAATGATGGGTGGTGGTGCACCAAAAGAGATATACTGGTATTTAATTCCATTTTATAATAGTGTACAGTGTATGAATGGGGTATTTTCCTTTACCTATCTACCAATTAACATTGTTGTGACCGTTGGTGTCAATATCGTATATACCTTGCTTTTGGCAGTTGGTCTGGCAAAAATGTTTGACAGCGAAAAAATTATGTACTTATAATTAAAAACATGTGATAATACTGAGGGTGCTCTAAAAGTCATGAAATGGCTTGAGGGGTGCCCTCATTGTGGAAGTGGCAGTTACCTTTTTTCGAATACCCCTAGACAAATGAAAAGGGCTGTACTAAAATAAGATGAAATAATGGTGAAGATAACAAGTATAACCATAGGTTATATTAGATATAACAAGTGTGTCTTATAAGACACGCAAAAAAAGATGAATGGAGGAAACACGAATGGAAAAGAAAAATCTGGACTGGGCAAACCTTGGATTCGGTTACATGATGACGGAGAAAAGATATGTCTCCAACTATAAAGATGGGGCCTGGGATGCTGGAGTCATTACCGAGGATGCAAATATCGTCTTAAATGAATGTGCTGGTGTATTTCAATATGCTCAGACCATTTTTGAAGGACTCAAAGCATATACCACTGAGGATGGCAGAATCGTCACTTTTCGTCCAGACTTAAATGCCAGTCGTTTGGCAGATTCAGCCAAGAGATTGGAAATGCCGGTGTTTCCAGAAGACCAGTTTATCGAGGCAATTGACCAGGTAGTCAAAGCAAATGAAGCATATGTACCGCCATATGGTTCTGGTGCGACACTATACATTCGCCCATACATGATGGGAACAAACCCAGTAATCGGCGTAAAACCAGCGAATGAATACCAGTTTAGAGTGTTTACAACTCCAGTCGGACCATATTTCAAAGGTGGCGCAAAACCGCTGACCATTCGCGTATGTGAATTTGATCGGGCTGCACCAAACGGAACAGGACATGTAAAAGCTGGACTTAATTATGCGATGAGTCTACATGCAATTGTAGATGCACATGCCAAAGGGTATGATGAAAATATGTACCTCGACCCACATACTCGGACAAAGGTAGAGGAAACCGGTGGAGCGAACTTCATTTTCGTTACGAAGGACAATAAGCTGGTAACACCGAAATCGGACTCTATTTTACCATCCATTACCCGTCGTTCAATTATGTATGTAGCAGAACATTATCTGGGAATGACTGTCGAAGAACGTGAAGTAGAGTTAGCTGAATTAAAGGATTTTGCCGAAGCGGGACTTTGTGGTACAGCAGCAGTAATTTCACCAGTTGGAAAAGTAGTCAATGGAACCGAAGAAATCTGTTTCCCAAGTGGCATGGAGGATATGGGACCGGTAACGAAGAAGATATACGATACCTTAACCGGAATCCAGATGGGGCGTGTAGAAGCACCGGAAGGCTGGATAAGAACGATTATGTAAATTCTGAAAAAAGTATAAATATTATTAAATATCTTAGCAAAGGCTAGGCAAACAGGAAGAGAAGTTCTATAATGCAGTGATATAGGACTTCTTTTTCTGTTATTTACAGAAAATCAAAAGCACATTAGTGCATCAGAGAATCTCAGATTTCATTCTGAAGTCGGAAGAATCGCCAATATGAATTGAAAATTAATGGGAATTTGGTATTGTTTCTACCAGGCAGCCTTGCTATAATGATATTAGAAACAAACATATGCGAATTTCCAAGAGGGAAGGAGTAAGTGTTTGAATTTTAGCAAGACCGAAGATAAGATATGTAAGCTGGCATCAGAATTGTTTGCTTTTGATGGGTTACAATTTCTTGGAATTCAGGATAAGGTAAAAGAAATTGGGACGACCGAACTGATACGATTGCAATTAGAGTCCAGCTTTTTGGATTTCACATTTTTGACCGTTAATGACCGCTATATCCATTTTGAATTTCAGTCGACTGATAAAGGTAAGGCGGATTTGCAGCGGTTTCAAGTGTATGAGGTGAATTACAGTTATCGTACCGGAAAAGAGGTAATTACATATGTCATATATACTGGTGGCATTACCGACAGTTGTACGGAATATACATCAGGAATTAATGTATATCGGGTCATTCCAATCTATATGAGTGGGTACGATGCCAGACAAATGTTAGAGACTGTCAAGGAAAAGCTAGAAGCAGGCCAAAGTATCAGTCGGGCTGATATGATGGCACTGACCTTTGCGCCGGTTATGGGTGGCGATTTAAGCCCCTATGAGAAAATAAGAGATGCACTTGAGATAGCCAAGGAAATAGCTGATGACTACGGGCGAAAGGTTGAAGGCAAATTTATTTGCCTTTGCGATGTTTATTTGCGTTTGCAACAAAATTTTTGAGTGGAAACGAACTAGAATCGATAAAGGAGGTAATCAGGATGACAGAGCTGACGAAATTGATATGGGAAGATGGAATAGAACAAGGAATAGAACAAGGAAGGGAACAAGGCTTTGAGGCCTTTGTAACGGATTACTTAGAAGAGGGATTTCCAGAAGTGCGGATTGTAGAGAAGCTAAAGCGGCGTTTTCACATATCTGAATCGGAAGCGGAGGCATATGTGGAACGGTATGGAAAGACAGCGGTTTTGGCAAAATAGTAATTGACAATAAAATAGAACCGCTTTATACTAAGTAAAAGTATAAGAAAAAGACTAAGACGAAGACAGTAGTTCATAGGAGAACGTCAAAGCGAGCCGGGTTGGGTGAAAGCCGGTACTATTACTCTATGAATGAATATCACTTCCAAGTTGCAGCTCGAACACGAAAGTAAGTAGATGTTGACGGTGCTTCCCCGTTATGGAAGGCGTGTATGCGGGTGAAATCAAGTACGGGTAAATAGGTGGTTAAACGAAAAAATTAATGGCTTTCGTCCTTTTACGGGATGGGAGCTTTTTTATTTTGGGGATTTATAAGTGGAGGGCCGAAGGTGTTGGCTTGGGCAGATTACACAGATGGCAATCCGCAACCAAAACTTTGGCCCACTACAGAAAACCCAAAAACAAAAAAACAAAAACAAAAAAACAATAACAAAAAACAAGAAAACCCTATGGGGAAGAAGAATCTTTTAATGATGCAAAACAATGATGCAAGACAAATTAAAACAGAAAATATATCAAGGAGGTAATTAGGTTATGTATGAAAAAGTTAACAGCAGTTTGAATTTCGTGGACAGAGAAAAAGACGTGGAGAAGTTCTGGCGGGAGAAGGATATTTTTAGGAAGAGTATGGAGAATCGTAAGGAGGGGGAAATTTATACTTTTTATGATGGTCCGCCGACGGCGAATGGGAAACCGCATATTGGGCATGTGTTGACGCGTGTTATTAAGGATATGATACCGAGATATCAGACGATGAAAGGGAAGATGGTACCGCGGAAGGCTGGCTGGGATACGCATGGACTGCCGGTTGAGTTAGAAGTGGAGAAACTGATTGGCTTAAATGGTAAGGATCAGATTGAAGAGTATGGAATGGAGCCGTTTATCAGTAAGTGTAAAGAATCGGTGTGGAAATATAAAGGGATGTGGGAAGATTTTTCTGGCACGGTTGGATTCTGGGCGGATATGGATGACCCATATGTAACATATGATGATAACTTTATTGAATCTGAGTGGTGGGCGCTCAAGCAGATTTGGGATAAGAAGTTATTGTATAAGGGCTTTAAGATTGTGCCTTATTGTCCGCGTTGTGGAACGCCTTTGTCTACTCAGGAAGTGGCACAGGGATATAAGATGGTGAAGGAGCGTTCGGCAGTTGCTCGTTTTAAAGTGGTTGGCGAGGATGCATATTTCCTGGCTTGGACAACAACACCTTGGACGTTGCCATCGAATGTGGCGTTGTGTATGAATCCGGAAGAAACTTACTGTAAAGTAAAAGCGGCGGATGGATATACCTACTATATGGCGGAAGCACTTTTAGATAAGGTGCTGGGAAAATTAGCAAACGAAGAAGAGGGCATAAAAGCCTATGAAGTTCTTGCGACTTATAGGGGCACTGATTTAGAGGGTAAGGAATATGAGCCACTATTTGATTTCGCAAAGGAAATCATTGAGAAACAGCGTAAAAAGGCACATTATATTACTTGTGATAACTATGTAACGATGTCAGACGGAACGGGAATCGTTCATATTGCACCAGCATTTGGCGAGGATGATGCGCAGGTCGGACGGCGTTATGAGCTGCCATTTGTGCAGTTGGTTGACGGAAAAGGTGAGATGACAGCAGAAACCGCGTATGCGGGAACCTTTGTAAAAAAGGCTGACCCAATGATAATAAAGGACCTCGAAGCAAAGGGACTGTTATTTGATGCACCAAAATTTGAACATGATTATCCGCATTGCTGGCGGTGTGATACACCACTGATTTACTATGCAAGAGAATCTTGGTTTATCGAAATGACCAAAGTAAAAGACGATTTGATTCGCAATAACAATACTGTAAACTGGATACCGGAGTCGATTGGCAAGGGACGTTTCGGTGATTGGCTGGAAAATATTCAGGATTGGGGAATTTCCCGTAACCGTTACTGGGGAACACCGCTGAATGTCTGGGAATGTGAATGTGGTTGTCAGGAGGCGATTGGTGGCCGCGAGGAATTAGCAGCACGCAGTGGTAATCCAGAACATGCCAAGGTCGAATTGCACCGTCCATACATTGACGAAGTGACGATTCCTTGTCCAGACTGTGGCAAAGAAATGCATCGGGTACCGGAAGTGGTGGACTGCTGGTTTGACTCTGGGGCAATGCCATTTGCTCAGCATCACTATCCATTTGAAAACAAAGAGCTGTTCGAGCAGCAGTTCCCAGCGCAGTTTATTTCCGAAGCAGTTGACCAGACCAGAGGCTGGTTCTATTCACTGATGGCAGAATCGACACTGTTATTTAATAAAGCACCATATGAAAATGTTATTGTCCTCGGACATGTGCAGGATGAAAATGGTCAGAAGATGAGTAAGTCCAAAGGCAATGCGGTAGACCCATTTGATGCCTTAGACACATACGGCGCAGATGCGATTCGTTGGTATTTCTATATCAACTCGGCACCGTGGCTACCAAATCGTTTCCACGGCAAGGCAGTTCAGGAAGGACAGCGTAAATTCCTCGGCACATTATGGAACACTTATGCATTTTTTGTACTTTATGCGAATATAGATGGATTCAATGCGACAGAATATAAATTAGATTACGAAAAACTTTCGGTAATGGATAAATGGTTACTGTCCAAGATGAATACACTAATAAAGACAGTAGACGAAAATCTGGGTAACTATCGGATTCCAGAAGCGGCGAGAGCATTGGATGAGTTTGTAGACGAGACGAGTAACTGGTATGTCAGAAGAAGCCGTGAGCGTTTCTGGGCAAAGGGCATGGAGCAGGATAAAATCAATGCCTACATGACCTTATATACCGCGCTTGTAAATGTATGTAAAGCAGCAGCACCGATGATTCCATTTATGGCCGAAGAAATCTATCAGAATCTCGTTTGCAGTATCGACAAAACAGCACCGGAAAGTATTCATTTATGTGACTTCCCAGTTGCCAACGAAGGTGCAATTGATAAAGAACTAGAGAAAAACATGGACGGCGTCTTAAAAGTCGTTGTCATGGGCCGGGCATGCCGAAATGCAGCCAATATCAAGAATCGTCAGCCAATCGGAACTATGTTTGTAAAGGCGCCATTTGCGCTAACCGAATACTTTACCGAAATTATCGCCGACGAGTTAAATATCAAAAAAGTAGCCTTTACCGAAGATGTCAGTGCCTATACCAGCTATACCTTTAAGCCGCAGTTACGCACGGTTGGACCAAAATATGGAAAATATTTGGGCCAGATCCAAAAGGCGTTAGCAGAGCTTGACGGCAATGCAGCAAAGGCAGAATTAAATCAAAACGGCGAGTTAAAGCTTGACAGTATCGATGCTGGCATAGTATTATCAAGTGAGGATTTGCTCATCACAATGACCCAGATGGAAGGTTATATGACAGAGGGTGATAATGAGGTAACCGTCGTTTTAGATACAAATCTGACTTTAGAGTTGTTAGAGGAAGGATTTGTCCGAGAACTAATCAGCAAAATACAAACAATGAGGAAGGAAGCAGAATTTGAAGTAATGGATAAAATCACTGTCAGTTATCAGGCGGGCGAGAAAGTAAACGCAATCTTTGATAAGTTTGGTGATGAAATCTGTCAGGACGTATTGGCAGAACAGATTACTTTAGGGACTGTGACCGGATATCAGAAGGAATGGAATATAAACGGTGAAACAGTATTACTTGGCGTCGAGAAAAAATAAGAATAGGAAGAGAGGAGTAGGGCCGAAACGGGCTTACTCCCTTTTTTTGCAGAACCTGAAAACGAACCCAAAGGAGGAACAGGGTATGATAAATGCAATGTTCGAAAAAGAGGCATTTAAAAAAAATGTAACTGATAGTGTCAAAAATCTATACCGCAAAACATTGAAAGAGGCCAACCAGCAGGAAATATTTCAGGCCGTTTCCTATGTTGTCAAAGATGTTGTAATTGAAGAATGGATGGCAACCCAGCGCGTATTTGATGAAGAGGACCCAAAATTCGTCTACTATATGTCGATGGAATTTTTGATGGGCCGGGCACTGGGAAATAACCTGATTAATTTAACTGCCTATACACAAGTAAAAGAAGCATTAGATGAAATGGGAATCAACCTAGATGTAGTCGAAGACCAAGAGCCAGATCCAGCCCTTGGAAATGGTGGCCTGGGAAGACTGGCAGCCTGCTTCCTGGAATCACTAGCAACCTTGGGATATCCAGCATATGGCTGTGGAATCCGTTATCGCTATGGAATGTTTAAACAGAAAATAGAAAATGGTTTTCAAACGGAAGTACCGGATAACTGGTTAAAAGATGGTTATCCATTTGAACTGCGCCGCCAGGAGCATGCGGTAGAAGTAAAATTCGGCGGCTATATTCGCGCTGAGTTGTTGGAAAATGGCCGTACTCGTTTTGTCCAGGAGGACTATCAGTCAGTTCTAGCCGTGCCTTATGATATGCCAATTGTTGGATATAACAATAACGTAGTCAATACCTTAATGATTTGGGATGCTCAGCCAACCGAAGTGTTTGCGCTGGAATCCTTTGACAAGGGAGATTATCGCAAAGCGGTAGAACAGCAGAACCTGGCAAGAAACTTAGTCGAAGTATTATATCCAAATGATAACCACATTGCAGGTAAAGAGCTGCGTTTAAAACAGCAGTATTTCTTCGTATCAGCAAGCTTGCAGCGGGCAATAACCAGATTTAAAAAGTCACATCCAGATATTCATATGCTGCCACAGAAAGCAACCTTCCAGATGAATGACACCCATCCGACCGTAGCGGTAGCAGAGTTAATGCGAATCCTGCTTGATGAGGAAGGCTTAGAATGGGAGGATGCATGGGGTATTACAACCAAAGCCTGTGCTTATACCAACCATACGATTATGTCAGAAGCATTGGAAAAATGGCCAATCGAAATATTCTCCCGTTTGCTGCCAAGAATTTACCAGATTGTTGAAGAAATCAACCGTCGTTTTGTTCAGGCAATTGAAGAAAAATTCCCGGGCGATTATGACAAGGTAAAGAAAATGGCAATCGTTTACGATGGTCAGGTAAAGATGGCTCATTTAGCCATTTGCGCTGGTTATTCCGTAAATGGTGTAGCTCGTTTGCATACCGAGATATTAAAAAATCAGGAATTGAAAGACTTTTATCAGATGTTCCCAGATAAATTCAACAATAAGACCAATGGTATTACCCAGCGTCGTTTCTTGATGCATGGCAATCCATTGCTGGCAAACTGGGTGAGCGAGCGAATCGGAAATGATTGGATTACCAATCTCTCTCACATTGATAAGCTATCAATTTATGCCGAAGATGAAAAGGCACAGCAGGAATTTATGCACATTAAATACCAGAATAAGTTACGTCTCAGCAAATACATTTTAGAGCATAATGGTGTTGAAATAAATCCTCGTTCCATCTTTGACGTTCAGGTAAAACGTCTGCACGAATACAAACGTCAGTTGTTAAATATCCTGCACGTAATGCATTTATATAATGAATTAAAAGAGCATCCGGAAATGGAATTTATTCCAAGAACATTTATCTTCGGCGCGAAAGCGGCAGCCGGTTACCGCAATGCCAAATTAACCATCAAGCTGATCAATTCCGTAGCGGACGTGGTTAATAACGATAAGAGCATTGATGGCAAAATAAAAGTAGTATTTATCGAAGACTATCGTGTTTCGGTGGCAGAAATGATATTTGCCGCAGCCGATGTCAGCGAACAGATATCGACAGCAAGTAAGGAAGCATCTGGAACCGGAAATATGAAGTTCATGTTAAATGGAGCCCTGACGATTGGAACGATGGACGGAGCAAATGTCGAAATGGTCGAAGAAATGGGCGAAGAAAATGCCTTTATCTTTGGTATGAGCTCAGATGAAGTCATTGCTCATGAGCAGCATCGCGATTATGACCCAATGCAGATATTCAATAATGACCACGATATCCGTCAGGTACTGATGCAGTTAATCAATGGATTTTACTCACCGAATGATTCAGAAATGTTCCGTGACCTATATAACTCGTTGTTGAATACAATCAGTACCAGTAAAGCGGATGCATACTTTATTCTGGCTGATTTCCACTCCTATGCAGAGGCACAGAAGAAAGTGATGGAAGCATATGGTGATGAAAAACGCTGGGCCAAGAGTGCAATGTTAAATGTGGCAAAATCCGGCAAGTTCTCATCTGACCGTACCATTCAGGAATATGTTGACGAGATTTGGCATTTAGACAAAGTAACGGTTGAATTAACCGAAGCAGAATTGGATTAATGAAAAAACAAATAGTAGTAGTAGATGATGAAATAGAAGTAGCAGATTTGTTAGAACTGTATCTGATGAATGAAGGATACGAGGTTCACAAATTTTATCAGAGTCAGAAACTGCTGGATTATGTCCGAAGTACATCTCGCGCCGTTGATCTAGCAGTGATTGACATTATGATGCCTGACATGGATGGCTTTGCTTTATGCAAAGCTATTCGTCAGGATTATTTTTTTCCGATTATAATGTTGACGGCAAAAGTTGAGGACAAAGATAAGATATCTGGATTGATGTTAGGGGCGGACGATTATATAACCAAACCATTTAATCCATTAGAACTAATAGCCCGAGTCAAAACACAGCTACGCCGTTATACCAGTTATAATGCAAGTAACACTCAGGAATGTGATATCCGTGGCCTATATATCAACAATACAACTCATATTTGCCGGCTTTATGAAAAAGAGCTGGAATTGACACCAACCGAATTTGCCATTCTATGGTATTTATGCGAGCATCGTGGACAAGTAGTCTCTTCGGAGGAACTATTTGAGGCCATCTGGGGTGAAAAATATCTTGAGAGCAATAATACCGTGATGTCACATGTCGGAAAAATTCGTGAGAAGATGAAAGAATCCTACAAAAACCCTAAGTTTATTAAGACAGTCTGGGGTGTCGGATATATGATGGAGGCATAGTGTGAAAAAAATTTTTCACACGCAAATTTGCGCCTGCGCAAAGTTTGCAGGTTGCGAGAAAGGCATGGTTATTAAGATGGACGAAAAAAACATTGGCCAAGCCATATTAAAACGATTTCTAGGACGAATATTTTTGGCCAGTATCACCTATCTAGTCGGACTAGTGGTGGTACTGTTTTGTTGTGCCGCCGTTGGTCGAGGTGTTGTCTGGTATGGCAATGAGCCGATGTATCCGCTGCTACACTGGATATCTGAAAATAAAATAGCAGCTGTAGTACTGCCGTTTGTAGTGGGGATATTTGCGATATTTATTTATTATTTTCGAAAGCTGCTGCGCTACATGGAAGAAATTCTAAAAGCCACCGAAAAAATGCAGCAGGAGTCAGATTTGTGGATTCATCTGCCCAAAGAGTTGACAGAAGTGGAAAACCAGATGAATGCGATTCAAAATAATATTATCAGAAATCGTCAGGCAGCCAAAGAAGCAGAGCAGCGCAAGAATGATTTAGTCGTCTATTTAGCACACGATTTAAAGACCCCGCTAACATCTATAATTGGATACCTTACACTGCTGCAAGAGGAATCAGAAATATCCCCCAAAATACGTGAACGGTATTTAGAAATCAGCCTTGATAAGGCCGAGCGGCTAGAAGATTTAATCAATGAATTTTTTGAAATAACAAGGTTTAATCTGACGACGATGGAGCTGGAAAAACAAAGTATCAATTTAAGTCGGATGCTGGAACAGACCATATATGAGTTTGGACCAATGCTAAGCGAGAAAAGCTTAAGCTGTCAATTAAATGCGCCAGGTGATATCATGCTAAACTGCGACCCGGATAAAATGCAGCGTGTCTTTGATAATATCTTGCGCAATGGTATCATCTATGGTTATGAAGAAACCGAAATAAAAGTCAATCTGTCAGTACACGATAAAAGTTTGCAGTTGGTATTTGAAAATCAAGGGCCAACCATACCAGCCGAAAAGCTGGAACGAATCTTTGAACAGTTTTACCGCTTAGATAGTTCGAGAACCTCGAGCACTGGCGGGGCGGGACTGGGACTGGCGATTGCCCGTGAAATTGTGCGGTTACATGGTGGAACGATGACGGCTGAAAGTGTGGCCCAGTCCACGCGGTTTATTGTTGAACTGCCACAATCTTAAGAAAAAATTAAAAAAGTCATGAGAAAAAAGAAGAAAAGAAAACCTTCCGAATTCCTATAATAAATGTGAGTTCCTACTAAGACGAGGACATCACATCTGGGAAAGGGAGGTTTTTTTGTGAATATGATAGCATTAGAAATAGATGGAAAGAGCCGCAGACAAATACAAGCACGCAAGCGGCGCCAAAGACAACGAATTCGGCAGAGGTTAGTGTGGTTGACGTTTTTACTGATTTTATTAACTGCGGTAGCAATAAATGCAATTCGATTGAAAGAAGAGGGTGGCAACCAATTTTTGGAGCAGCAGGCGGATCAGCAGCGGGCAGAGACAATAAAAATAAAGGAAAACGCAGACCTGTATCCAGAGGAACTGGTAGACATGTTGGAGAAAAATGTGGAAGCGTATGATTATGTAAAAGATTATCCGAATCGGGAAGAGTATCTTGGAAAAGACATTGATTTGAAAGCAGATTATACTGCGGGAGAAGTTCCGCTATTAATGCAGTGGGACCAGCGCTGGGGTTATGAATTGTATGGCGAAACCATGATGGGAATTGGTGGCTGCGGACCGACCTGCTTATCAATGGCCTATATTTATCTGACCGGTGACACCCAGATGAATCCCCGGGAGATGTCGGCATATGCCTATGAAAATGGTTATTATACCAGTGAGGGAACGAGCTGGAGCCTATGGACGGCGGGCACACAGGGCTTAGGGCTGACTGGCACGGAACTATCATTGTCAGAATCAGCGATGCAAAATCATTTAGATAATGGCGAAGTAATTGTATGCAGCATGGCACCGGGCGATTTTACTACCACGGGTCACTTCATCTTGATAACCGGTTATGACGCGGGTGGATTCTACGTCAATGATCCAAATCGTCACAGCAATAGCGAAAAAAGGTGGTCCTACGATCAATTGCAGAATCAAATCAAATGTCTATGGGGCATTGGAAAATAGAGAAAGACTTCAATAAAAATATGGAGCTGTCGTAAACACCCAACTGAAAAGTAGCAAAGGGTGAAGCGGCAACTCCATATTTTTGCATTTAACTACTGGCGGCAAACTGTTTTGCCACATCCATTTGTTGAACAGTCCCAGCCTTTCCTGATTCATAAAGGAAGATACCGGTCTGGCGGATAACTGCGTTGGTCGAGTTATCTTTTAACGAATTAAGTGAAAATTCCGTATCAGAATAACCTAAGTAGATGGCACCGACACCAGCTTGACCGAGGCCAACCAAGACATCTTTGCCATTTGCATCCTTGGACCAAATCCGCAGCTTGTCAAAAATTTCATCGGCTTCATCAATCCAGCCATTGCCATCTAAATCATAGGCGGCCAAATCAGCAAAGCCATTGCCGCTGCGGGTTCCAAATAGCTCACTACCGTCATTGATAATACCGTCACCATTTTTATCAAGAGCGAGATAGCCGCTGCCTGGCCCTAACATCGAGATGGTGTCCAGCGTTCCATCGGCATCAATGTCAAAAAGAAAAGTCTGGTCAGATACCGAAGCCGCTCCACTGCCGAGATTGATAACGAGTGGGTCGGTTAACTGTGGTGCACCAAAATCAATTGACGTATGAGAGTATTCCATAAAACGACGGGTCATAGTAAGGTTGACATTAAACTCAATTTCGCGGCCATCAGCCGTTTTAGCAACGCCTGTCGTCTGGAAAGAGGTAGACTCAGATTCTTCGTAAAAATAAGTCTGCTCATAGTGACCGCCAAAGGTCTGCTGGGCAGAATCAACAAAGGCAGCGTCTGATGATTTGTCCAATACACCATACTTATCACCGAATAGCAGGCGCAGTAAATATTGAATCGTATCCTCCTGCATTTTTCGGAAATTGGCACGAACATCCGAAATTTGTGGTGATGATACGCGTGAAGTTTCTTGATAACGCTTATAAACATCATCCATCGAATTGTTAAAGCTGCCTGTAAATGCGTCTTCGCCGGAGGCACCCTCCTGCTCCTTTGGAGTGCCGAAGATACCCATTGCATTATTGGTACTCTTCACCCCACCCCACACATTAAGTGCCGTGTAAGTGGCTTCTGTCTTTTCGTAACTGCGTTTACTGTTCATGTTAATGTTACTGTTTTGAATGATCATTCAAGATCCCCCTTGAGAACGTTCCCTTTTATCCGGGTTACCTCCTTATAACCCAATAAAAAAGGCGGCAGAGTCAGAAAAATTCCATTTTTCCTTACGCTACCGTCCGTGGTTCGTTCCATATATTTGCAAGCACATAGTTCTGGCCTGGAAATAAATGCTTACAAATTAGTTATCGGAAGATATCCCAAAATCTTTAGCCCTAAATGCCAATTTCTGTATTCCTAGCCGGAAAATGACAATACCCGCTACAGTAAAAGCAATACCCAGCGACAGCCAGAAAAAGAAGAAAAAGGCAGTGTCCATATTGGACATGTGACTATTCTGAATAAAGGTGCCCCAGATATTAAAAAGTATGTGTAGCAAAATGGCGAGATAAATACTGCCTTTATGACAGATATAACCAAAGATAAGGCCAATAAAGAAAGCGTAAACGCCTTGAATAACGTTCATATGGAACACACCAAACATGAAAGCTTGCAAAATATTAGCAACCCAGAAAGGCATTTCCTTTTTGGCGTAACCTAAAGTAACGCCACGGTAAATTAATTCTTCGCTAATTGGTCCAATTAACACAGCATACAGTACCAATGGCAAATTTATTTCTGAAAAACCGGCAGTTTCCATCAGTTTCATATAATGTTCCAACCAAGCGGGGTGAATCGTTGCCACCAAAGAAGCAATATAGCTGGTTAAATGCTGCATTCCAACCACCAGGCAGACAAGCGAAATAAGAATCGGCAGATTGATGTAGTGCTTGGCAGCGTTCAAACGAGGCTGGCTAAAACGCTTCTGATACCAAATGAAAAAGATAACCAGTGCGCAGATTCCATAGGCTAGGCTCAGTGAGATTGTAAAGGATGTACTGCTAATAGCCTCCATCAGTGCGTCCGTCAAAGCATTGGAATCATAAATAAGTGAACCGTTGAACACACGTAAAAAAGCAATGCCGGTAAAGGGAATGGAAAGGATGAATTGAATCCCCAAAGCAAATAAAAAAGGAACGAAACAAAATAAAATTCTGCCAAATTTTCGCATAAAAAACCTCCAAAAAAATATTGATAACATGTATTATATCAATGTTTATAGTGATATGCAAATATTACATGGTTGGATAATGGCTAAAACATCGTATTTGCTTGTATTTTCACAAAAATTATGATATAATCCGTCCGTTATTAGTTGAAACATTTATGGAGGAAAAGATTATGATAAAGATGAAAAAATTTACTGCCCTGACATTGGCAGTGGCGATGACACTTTCATTGGCAGGCTGTGGTTCGATAGCAGCGAATACCGTATTTGCGGTAGACGATTTGGTTGGCAAAACGATTGCTGTGCAGCTAGGAACAACTGGTGATATTTATGCAACCGATTATGCCGATGAAGAAAAAGCAGGTACCAAGGTTGAGCGTTATAACAAAGGTGCAGATGCAATTCAGGCTTTAAAACAAGGCAAGGTAGATGCAGTTATTATTGATGAACAGCCGGCCAAAGCATTTGTGGCAAAGACAAATGATTTAACGATTTTAGAAGAAGTATTTGCCGATGAAGAATATGCAATGTGCATTGCCAAAGGAAATAGCGAGCTGACCGAGAGTTTCAATCAGGCTTTAAAAGAGCTGAAAGAAGAGGGAACCTTAGACTCAATCATTAAGAACTATATCGGTGATGATACCAAAGGGAAAACCCCATACACTTCACCAGCAGATGTGGACCGTTCAGCAGGCAAATTAATTATGGCGACGAATGCAGCATTTGAGCCATATGAATATTACGATGGCGGCAAAATTGTTGGAATTGATGCCGATATGGCGCAGGCAATTTGTGATAAGTTAGGCTATGAACTAGAGATTCAGGATATGGAGTTTGATTCCATCATTGCCGCTGTTGAATCTGGCAAAGCTAATTTTGGCGCAGCCGGCTTGACCGTCACCGAAGACCGATTAAAGAATATTGATTTTACCGATACCTATACAACGGCTCGTCAGGTTTTGGTAGTAAGAAGCAAATAAGAATTACTGCGCGGCATGTGCCATTGCACAGGAGGTAAAAAGTGGATACATTTATCAGTAAATTTCAGCAGAATTTCATCGAGAAGGACCGTTATATGTATTTGCTGCAAGGCTTGGGAAATACCCTGATTATTACCTTGCTGGCACTTATCATTGGTATTATCCTTGGCTTTTTAATTGCAATGGTACGCGCAACCCATGATAAACATGGCGGCTTAACCATTTTGGATTTTCTTTGTCGCGTTTATCTGACGGTAATTCGCGGAACCCCAGCGGTAATTCAGCTATTGATTATGTACTATATTATACTGGTATCAATCAATAACAAAATTATGGTTGCGGCCATTGCCTTTGGTCTGAACTCGGCGGCATATGTGGCGGAAATTGTCCGTTCAGGAATTATGTCTGTTGATGCGGGACAGTTTGAGGCAGGACGAAGCCTCGGAATGTCCTATGGCAAGACAATGCGGTTAATCATCATGCCACAGGCGTTCAAAAATGTACTCCCAGCGCTGGCAAATGAATTTATCGTATTATTAAAAGAAACCTCCATCAGCGGTTATATTGGAATCATGGATTTGACCAGAGGTGGTGATATTATCAGAAGCACTACATATGAAGCATTCTTCCCACTAATCGGAGTTGCATTAATATATCTTGTAATCGTGATGGTATTGACAGCAGGAGTGCGGAAACTGGAAGAGAGGTTGAGAACGAATGAACGGTAACGGGCAGGTGTTAATAGAAGTAAAAGATTTACAGAAGTCCTTTGGTGAGCAAAACGTATTAAACGGTATCTCAACCAAGATTAGCCAAGGTGAGGTAGTGGTAATCATTGGTCCATCCGGTTGTGGGAAGTCAACGTTCTTGCGTTCCTTGAATCTGCTGGAGGAACCGACTGGCGGCACAATCACCTTCGAAGGAATCGATATCACCGACAAAACTGTCGACATCGATAAGATGCGTCAGAAAATCGGCATGGTATTTCAGCAGTTTAATCTGTTTCCGAATTATACCGTCAAAGAGAATCTGATGCTGGCACCGGTACAGACTGGTCTGATGAAAAAAGAGGATGCCGATAAGAAGGCAGTCGAGTTGTTAGAACGGGTTGGCTTATCGGAACGAGCAGACGCTTATCCAGCCATGTTATCGGGCGGACAAAAGCAGCGAATTGCTATCGCCAGAGCCTTGGCAATGAATCCAGATGTGATGCTGTTTGACGAACCAACCTCAGCCCTTGACCCGGAAATGGTTGGCGAGGTGTTAGAAATTATGCGGGAATTGGCTGCCGACGGCATGACAATGGTAGTCGTAACCCATGAGATGGGCTTTGCCCGCGAAGTGGCAAGCCGCGTTATGTTTATCAATGAAGGACAAATACAGGAGGAAAACTCACCGCAGGAATTTTTTGCAAATCCAAAGAATCCAAGATTATGTGATTTTCTGTCAAAAGTGTTATAAAACAATAAGGGCTGTTGCAAAATAGATAGTAATCATCTACTTTGCAACAGCCCTTTACTTTACTAAAATATTAAGCTGTTTCGCCGTTTTTCCAAGTATCGAATTTAGTCATAACAGCATCATAGGTCTTCTGGGAAATATCTGGTAAGTTACCGCCCCATGCCTTAGTTGCCTGCGCAAAGCCCTTTTTAAAAGCATCAATTAATTTGTCGGCTTTGGAAGGGTCGCTGCCAGATAGTGCTTTGGCAAAATCAAGAATGCGGTCAGAAGTCTGGTCAACACCCCAGTATCCGTCGTCAGCGATATCTGCCTGTGCCTGTGACTGAGTAGCAGCATCAACGGTAAAATCACCTTTTGCTAAGAAACGCCACATACTGTCAGCTTTGCCAACAGCGGAACCCTGTCCCTGCATCATTTTCTGCACGATGCCCTGAAGCTGGGAAATACGGTTATTGGAATCAGCTTTTAGCTTAGCGATTAATTCGGTATCAACCTTGTTATTTGTTGTTTTGGATGCTTCTTTAGAAGCAGAATCCTTCTCGTATACAACTCCGGTATCTTCCGCAGGATCTTTTTTGGATTTTGATTTTCCTCTTTCTTCTGCCTGTCTTGCAGCATAGCTGTGGGAATTGTACACCGAGTTTGCATTTGCGTGATTGTTGTTAACTGAATTTACTGCCATAAATTTACCCTCCTTGGTTTTTGGTGCGCCGGCTGTCCATGTCCGGCTTTAAATACTATATCGGATAGAAATTGGAAAAACTTTACCATTAAATTTGACTTTTTTTAAAAACATGTTAGTATGTATATTGTATACAAAATGCAGGAGAATACATAGTGTAGGAGAGACACACATATGGACGAAATATCAGTAAAAGCACTTGCTAAAATTAATTTGGGATTAGATGTAATCAGAAAAAGAGAAGATGGCTATCATGAAGTACGCATGATTATGCAGACGATACATTTGTTTGACCGTTTGAAAATCAGCAAAAAAAGGGAAGCTGGAATAAAGCTTCGGACTAATCTGTCTTTTTTACCGGTTAATGAACATAATTTGGCTTATCGAGCAGCGGCAATGCTGTGCGAGGAATTTGAATTAGGTGAAGGTGTTTCGATTGAACTGCAAAAGCACATTCCAGTGGCAGCGGGAATGGCCGGTGGAAGTACCGATGCGGCAGCAGTATTGTATGGCATGAATGAAATATTTGATTTGGGACTATCACGAAAGGCATTAATGGAACGCGGTGTAAAACTAGGTGCCGATGTGCCATATTGCATTATGCGGGGAACGGCATTGTCAGAAGGTATTGGTGAGAAGCTAACAGCCCTCCCGCCAATGGTCAAATGTCCGGTATTAATTGCCAAACCGCAGATTAGTGTATCAACCAAATATGTCTATGAACACCTTGTCCTGAATGAAGATACGGTGCACCCTGACATCGACCGCCTGATGGCTGAGATGAAAGCGGAAAATCTATCAGGAATAGCAGATAATATTGGCAACATCCTAGAGAGCGTGACCGTTCCACTGCATCCAGAGATTTCTCGGATTAAGCAATGCATGACTGAAAATGGAGCATTGTCGGCATTGATGAGCGGCAGTGGACCAACCGTATTTGGATTGTTTGAAAATGTTAAGGATGCCAAAGTAGCTGCTGAAAAAATAAAAGAACAGGGCATTGCCAAGCAGATTTATGTGACTGATATATATAATAATAGAAGGAAGTAGGAAGGAGCGGTGACACTGATATGACAGATAGTTTACAATTAACCATGAATGCGTATCTACCATTACGAGATGTTGTTTTCCAGACACTCCGGGAAGCAATCTTAAAGGGTGAGATAAAGCCGGGGGAGCGGCTAATGGAGTTACAGTTAGCGGCCAAGCTAGGGGTGAGTCGGACACCAATTCGGGAAGCAATTCGCATGTTAGAGCAGGAGGGGTTGGCGGTAACAGTGCCAAGAAGAGGGGCTGAAGTTGCCAAGATGACTGAAAAGGATATGGAGGATGTCTTGGTTATTCGCTCGACACTCGACCGCTTGGCGGTGCAATTGGCTTGTGATAATATTACTGCGGAGCAGTTAGGGCAGTTGAAGAGTGCGCAGAAGAGTTTTGAAAATAGTATTCAGGCGGGAAATCTAAAGAAGCTTGCAGAAGCGGATGTGGCTTTTCATGATGTGATTTATAAAGCAACGGGAAATATAAAGTTGGAAATTATGTTGAATAATTTGCGGGAGCAGATGTATCGGTATCGGGTGGAGTATTTGAAGAAGGATAAGACTTATCCGGCGCTGATTCGGGAGCATCAGGAGATTGTGGATGCGATTAAGGGGAAGGATAAAGAGTTGGCGGCGAAGGTTATGGATAGTCATGTGCTGAATCAGGCGGTGGCGGTGAAAAATATTATTCGGGAGCAGGAATAACACTTTCTATTTGTGTATAATTGGGAATTATGTGGAAATAATAAAGGACAGACATGTATGGTGTTTGTCTTTTTTTTGTTGTAAAAGGGGATAAGAAGATGGGGAGTTTGGCTTATGTCCGGGAGGGCGGTTCATTTTTGTTCCGATGTACGGGGATAAGAACTTCTAAATATCCCGGGTTTAGATATGTGAATTGAGTTCGTAAACGGCTTAGAGGCGGCGTCCATGCCGCCCTGCGCCTTGCACCGACTTCCGTGTCGGTGCATTACTAGGCTATGAGGGGATACTAAGAAGCTCTAATCGCCTCCCATAGTCACAAAAATGAACCGCCCTCCCGGACATACGCAAATCTCAATCTTGGTTAGCCCTTTTTAAAACAAAGACAAAAGCAAAAGATATAAAGACAAAAATAGGTCAAGAATAAAATAAATGCAGGAATCTAAATATTAAATTTTGAAATTGCGGATGTAAGATGTGTTAATAAAATTTTTACAGGGGCAAAATACACTTTTTAAATAGGAGGGGGATTATGGCGGAGATACCACTTAATTTGCAGGAGACGAAGGATGCGGAGAAGAAGACTAGGGTTGTAAATGAGTTGCAGGAGAATATTAGGGTTTATAAGGAGATATTTAAGGATTGTGCGGATATCAAGATGCGGGAGATGAGGATTGGGAAGGCGCCTAAGACTGGATGTATGGTGGCATACATAGAGGTTACGGGGGGGAATGTGATATTTGAGCAGTCTTTGATTGGGCAGTTGTTGAATTCTTTAATGGGGTGTACGGAAATGGAGATACATCAGAAGTTAAGGGATAATAGTTTGGGGATTTCGGATTCTACGCCGTTTGCGTATATGGAGGATGCGGCGGATGGGATGTTGACGGGGGAAGTGATACTGTTTGTGGATGGGATTGATTATGCGTTTAAGGTTCCGGATAAAGGGTATCCACGGATGAGTGTTTCGCAGGTCAATTCGGAGAAGGTTATTCGGGGGAGTAATGAAGGGTTTACGGATTCGGTTAAAAATAATACAGCGATGATTCGGAAGAAGGTTCGTTCGACGCGGTTGAAGGTGAAAGAGATTCGAGTTGGGGTGCGCTCGAAAACGAATGTGGATTTGGTGTATATGGAGGACTTAGCGCACCAACATATTATAGAAGAAATAGAACGGCGTTTGGATGGTTTTGAAATAGATGGGGTGTTGGATAGTGGGATTATTGAGCAGTTGGCGGAGAAAAAGTGGTATTCGCCGTTTCCGCAGTTTCAGACGACGGAACGACCGGACCGGGCGGCGATGTCGGTGTTGGAGGGACGCGTGGTGTTGATGTGTGACAATTCACCGATTGCTTTGATTATGCCGACGGATTACAACTCGTTTATTCAAACGAGTGATGATTATTATAATCGATGGGAGATTGCTTCATTTGCGAGACTGTTGCGCTTTGTGGCGGCGTTCTTTTCGATGGTGATGCCGGGGTTGTATTTGGCGGTTTGTAATTTTCATACGCAGATATTGCCGACGACATTGCTGTTATCATTTGCGGCGGCAAGGCAGGGTGTGCCATTTCCCGGAGTGGTTGAGGTGCTGGTGATGGAATTGTCGTTTGAGTTACTGCGTGAGGCGGGGGTCAGACTGCCGGGAGCAATGGGAAATACAATTGGTATCGTGGGTGGATTGATTATTGGACAGGCGGCAGTGACGGCCAATCTGGTCAGTCCGATTGTGGTAATTGTGGTGGCGTTTACGGCACTTTGTTCATTTGCGATTCCGAATGAGGAATTTGCGACAGCATTTCGGTTGCTGAAATTTGTCTTTATTGGCTTGTGCGCATGGCTGGGATTCTTTGGGTTTATGTTGGCAGTATTAGGGGTGCTGGTTCATTTATCACATTTAAGCAGCTTTGGGATTCCGTATCTGATGCCATTTGTTGGGGCAGATGTGACAGGGTATGAGGATGAGCGCGATTCGCTGTTGCGTTATCCGACTTTCGCGCTAAAGAAACGGCCAATCTTTGCGAAACGAGAAGAACGAGTCCGGTTGCGGCGGAAAAGTGAAAAATAAATTTTGCACTTGGCGCAAGGTCTCGTAAACGAGCCAATAAATCAGCGCAGAAAAGAGGAAAATATGTTTTCAGAAAATAAAAAAATATCGCCCCGTCAGACGAGACGAATGCTCGCCTTTGATATTACCGGTATCAGCACGTTGTTGTTACCGCCGCTACTAGCGGGGGTGGCGGGAAGTGATGGTCTGTTTTGTATCTTTCTGGCCTTGATACCGGCGTATCTGTATATGGGAATTATGAAAATGGTGCAAAAGGATGCAGGCGGCGATTATCTAACGTATATAAAAAAAAGCAGCGGCAATCTATTTGGCGGGCTGCTGTTGGGACTATACTATATCTGCTTTGTTCTGCTGACTGGATATATCCTTTATACCCTGACCACCTTAATTGAATCTGCCCTGCTAAAAGAAGAATCTTATTGGCTAATCAATATTATGATTCTTGTTCTGGCGGGATATGGCATCTTAGAGGGTATCGAGGGGCGAGCTAGAATCTATGAAATCCTGTTTTGGATTTTGTTAATACCGCTGCTGATGATGTTGGTTTTGGCGGCAAGGGATGTGAATCCGAATTATTGGACACCGGTAATTTTTACAAGTTGGCAAAAAGTATTGCGGGGGACATTGCTGGTATTTCTATTTTATATGCTGCAATTTTTCAGTCTGTTTTTGCTGCCTTATGAAAAAACGGAGGGGCAGACGATTCGCAGTGCGAGCAAAGTTATCAATAAAACTGCACTGATAAATGCGACAATATACTTGATCTTGCTCGGCATCTTTGGGCAGAAAGCATTGCCGAACATGCAATATCCAATCATTACGTTGATGAGTATGATAAAATTGCCGGGTGGATTTTTCGAACGCCAGGATGCATTTATGGTGGCAATCTGGTTTTTCTCACTCTATGCTTTGATTAATAGTGGCATGTTTCATGGGACCGAGGCCTTGAAAAAGCTTGTGCCAAAAAAGGGTAATAAACGGTATATGTTGATAACATTGTTACTGGTTTTTGCCACCTCAGCGGTGTACTATAAGTCAGCACCAGGAATGTTTATGTTTCGTGAATATGTAGCGGTGGTGGGGCTGCCGATTATAATTTGCGTACCATTGCTTGTCTATCTGATTGGAAGGGTACGTCATCAAAGTGGGGGTAAAAATGCATAGAAAAAGTAAAATAGCAATGGCAGTTTTAATGATGACCCTACTGTTGTCCGGGTGCAGCAGTGTTGAACTGGAACACCGAAACTTTCCCCTAATAATTACGCTGGATAAAATAAACGGAGAATATCAAGTCGAGCTGGGCTTTGAAAATCTAGCTGAGGTTGCGGACCAGAATGCCGAGTCCAAGGAAGCTGTTCCAACCAAGAATACTTCGGGCAGCTGGTTTACCGCCTTTGCGCAGAATAATGCCGAGAATCCAAAGACAATGGACTATAATCATGTGAAGGTTATCGTTCTCAGCAAGAGTGTGCTTGATGATAAGGAAATGTTGAAGGAATTTTTAGAGTATATTGAAAAACAGAATATCTTAGCGCGCAACACATTGGTATTTTCTTGTGAAAATGACAGCGCTGAGGTAATGGAACTAAATGGTAAGCTGGAGATGCCGTTAGGGACTTATCTCGAAGAATTAATAGCCGGTCAGCGAGCTGTCAAAGAAAAGGCCGTCGTAACCGTTGGAACATTGTTAAATGAGCTTTATAACCAGCAGGAAAATATCTACATTCCAATTGTTAAGGTGGAGGAGGAGCAGGCAAGTATCGAGCAATATTATGTGCTGGCTAATTTTTTGAGTGTCGGCGTGGTGAGTCAGGAGCTTTATCAGGAAGCAATGCTAGTAGAGGGAAAATCGGCAGAGTATCAATTTGAACTCGACTCCGGCGAGGGGATTGTTTTGTCAAATGTGCATGTTTCTTACCAGAGCAGCGAAACGCAGGACGGCTGCTTAGAGCAAGCGGAAATAAAGGCCGATGCAATGATGCAAAATAAATCAATTCTTGGTGTCAGCCAGCAACAGGAGTTAAAGAAACAGATTGAGGAATATTTAAATGCAACAGTTACCGCCCATGCTACCGAGTTGCAGCAGGAGAAAAATCTTGATATCAGCAACAGCTACTATCGGCTCGGCGGCTACAACCGAAAGCTATATAAAAAATATCTGGATAACCCATCGTTGTATCTAAAAGATTTAAGCTATGAAATTTCTTTTGATATAACGCCGGTCATTGAATAAGATGGAAAAAAGTGGTTCATACTTCTACTATAACCCCCTCGCATACGAATTCGTATACAAACTACGTTGACGGGAGGGGCAATGAAAAGAGGTAGAAATATGAATCGAAAAATAAGAATTATCACCGCAGTGCTCTGCTTGATTATAACCGCAGAATTTATGAATCAGGCAGACCAATACATAAAAGCAGCTCAGACCCAGCAGGAGATTGCTGGAAAAATATTACGTTTCCATGTCCGTGCCAATAGTGACAGTGATGCCGACCAGAATCTGAAGTTAAAAGTCAGAGATGCTATTGGCAGTCAAATGTCGCTATTATTAGCCGATGCCACCGACCTTGAAGAATGTGAACAAATTGTTGACCAGAATATGAGCCAGATTGTGGGAACAGCCCGGACAACCATTTCTGAAAATGGCTATAACTATCCAGTTCAGGCCTATCTTGCCGATGTCGATTTCCCGGTCAAAACATATGGCGAATACACCTTTCCAGCGGGAAATTATCAAGCCTTAGAGGTTGTGATTGGCGCAGGTGCTGGTCGTAACTGGTGGTGTGTAATGTATCCCAATATGTGTTTTTCGGGAAGTGTCTATGAGGTGGTGGAGGACGATGCCAAGGAGTCCTTAGAACAGACACTGACACCGAAGGAGTATAAGGCTCTGATTGAAGAAAAAGACTATAAAATCCAATGTAAATATCTAACATTTCTAAATAAATATTTAGATAAATAATAATTCCGTATTAGCCGAGTTACAATCCGAGTTGCGGTTTCGTTGCACATGGCTTGCTATAATGAAAACATTCTTAGGGAGTGAGTTGTGTAACACTACAGGAGGATGAAAGATGAGGCGAGAACAGAACGTGACGAGTAAGACAGTAGGATGGAAAATGAGCCAGTGGTATGGCGGGAAAGTGTTGCTTTTTTTAATGGCATTACTTTTTTCAGCAGTAATCAGTGGGATGGGAAGTACACTGATAACACAGGCAGCGGAACTTACCGGTTCCGGTTATAAGTTTGATACAGAAACAGGACAGATAACAGTGACATCAACTTCATTTGACATCGCCACTGCAACCCAAGCGGGAACGTTTGACAAGACAGATGTGAGGACAGCAATCATCCAAACCGGAGGGGGTACAATGCAGTCAGGGATACTGCTCGGCTGTACCAACCTGACAAGTGTAACAGTGATGCCCGGCGAAACAGAAATTGGCGAATCTGCATTTCAAGATTGCAGCAGCCTAACAAGTGTTACGCTTCCGACAAGTGTAACCAAGTTTAATAGCGACGCATTTAAGAAATGCAGCAGTTTAACAAATATCGAGATACCATCTAGTCTGAACAACTTAGGAACAGGTACATTTGAGGGGTGCAGCAGTCTGACAAGTATCGAAATTCCGTCTGGTGTGGCTACGCTTGGTGGGAATGTATTCAAAAATTGCAGTGGTCTGACCAGCGTAACGATGAATACAGGCTTATCGATTATTGGTGTAAATGTATTTGATGGGTGCAACAGCTTAACTAGTATTACGATTCCGTCGGGGGTATTGACAATCGGAACCTCTGCTTTTGCAAACTGTACAAAATTAGCAAGTATAACTGTTCCGCAGAGTGTCTCAGTGTTTAGTGTACAAGCCTTTACTGGGTGTACGGCGCTGACAAGTGCAACAATGGGTGGCGAAACAATCTCCGTAAAAACACTGATGAATTATTTTGGGACAGTGTATATTACACCGATAAGTCAGACAAATTTTCTTATCTATGCCACGGAAAATCCAGGCTTTACATTTGACAAATGGAGTGGCGGTACGGTGGGGAGCAAAAATGCGGCCAATACCAACTATACGAGAACGCCGGGAAATGGCAATATAACATTGACCGCAGGTATGATACAGGATGTGGACACGGTGATACTAAAAATTAATAAGGACGGTGACGACTACGAGTCTCATGGCAAGACATTTACCTTGTATTCTGGTGGGAGCCTCGTATATACAGGAACATGTTATGATGGCGGAACATGTGTATTTACAGATGTTGCGGAAGGTACCTATAACGTTTTTGATGATAATAGTGATACAGGCATTCCGGTAGTTAAACAGACGGATGTCTTATTCAATATGCTGGGATTAAATTATTATACCGTAAAATTTGCCGCCGAAAAAGTGGGTACTGCTGCCAGCGCAAAGATTACTGGTAAGTATAATAATGCTTCCATTACCAGCGGAGCGGTAGTATTAAGTGGAAAGAAGCTTGAGCTTACAGCAAGCGGTTCCGGTGCAGACAGTTACACCTATGGATGGAGCGGCACTGGGACAAATGCAGAGAGGACAGCAGTCTTCACCATTGATTCACTGAGTAAAGCAATCGATGTAACTTGTACAGTAACCGGAAAAAATGGTAACTTAAATGCAACCGTCACTAAGGTGGCAGTAAGTCCAACCAGTGCCTCTATTTTGAAGGGCGGGACCAAGACATTTTCAGCAAAGGTAACCGGAACTGGTTCACCATCCCAGGAAGTAATCTGGTCGGTCAGTGGAAATAAATCAAAGAATACCAAAATAACCACGGTTGGAAAACTAACAGTAGGTTCAGATGAGACAGCAACCACCGTGACAATCAAAGCGGTGTCCAAAGATGATACAAAGAAGTTTGGCACTGCAAAAGTCAGTGTGGCGCCAAAAAAGGGAGCAAATTTTACTGCCGGTAACTTTACCTATAAAATAACCAATGAAAAAACAAATGGCAGCGGGACTGTAACCATGACTGGTGTTGCAAAAGGTAAGACAGTGACCACCCTGACCGTTCCGGCGACCACAAAATACAATGGCATTACTTATAAGGTTACCGCAATTGGTGAGAAGGCATTTAATCAAAATAAAAAAATACAGAAAGCCACCATCGGAAATAATGTCGTAACGATAGGCAAGAATGCATTCCGCGAGTGTACCAAGCTGACCACGGTAACAGTTGGGAACAAAGTGACGACGATATCCAACGCGGCATTTATAAAGTGCAGTGCTTTGAAAAAAGTAACCATTGGAACCGGACTTAAGAAACTTGAAAATCATGCGTTTTGTCTTGACCATAAGTTAGCAACCGTGACCATCAAGAGCACAAAGCTGACATCAGTAGGCAATCATGCATTAAATGAAGTTAGTAATCTGAAAATAAAAGTTCCAGCATCTAAAGTTAATACATACAAAAAACTATTTGCCAAGACAGAGAAGGGAAAGAACGTAAAAATAATGGTAATGTAGTCATAAAAATGGAAATCACCAGTATGTCACCAGTTTGTCATGGGTTGTTATAATTAATTTCATCAAATCGAACTCTTGAAGGAGGACTAATATTATGGAATTAAAAGCAACAAAAACAAGCTCGCGGTATAGACGAAGAATGGTACATTCCCTGGCGTCTTTATTCGTCGTAATCGCATTGATGGTAACTTCATTGACCATCATGGAGCAGCCCGTAAAGGCGGAGGTGACGAAGCGTACAACAGCGTTGACTTTGACTAAGAATCTGGTGGAATATCCAGGCGGAAGCGCCAACCCATCGGCCCAAGATATGGATGCGCTTGCTACGGAAGGCTGGGCTTGGCACTGCAATGGTGCAACAATTGATGGCCAAACATACACAGGCAAAGTATTGGAATTAGATGGCATTAATCTTGAAACGAGCGAATCGCCGGCGCTTAAACTGCCATCGAGCACGACCATTGTATTAAAAGGCACGAATAATATCGCATGTACAGCGACTACAGAAGATAGCTATGGAATATTTGGCAAAGGAATAACCATCGAAGGTAGTGGAAGTATGACCGTCACATGCGGCGATACGAGTGGAATAAACTGCCCGATTTATAGTCAATCATACAATATAGAAATAAATGGTGGCACAATAAATGCATATGGAGGTACTAGTGGTGATTCCAGCATTAGTTATGGTATGAAAACTGACACATTTATTAGGATAAATGGTGGAACCCTCAATGCTATAAGTGGTAGTGCGGGAATGGAAAGTTATGGTGCCCAGTGTACCACTTTTAACGTAACCGGAGGACAAGCAACCATAGAAAGTGGTAGTTCGAGAACTGGTAAAATCAGTTCAGCCCTTTACTTAACGAATATGACTGCCAACCCAAATCTTGTGATAAGAAACGACAGTCAAAAAGTACTGTCACTTGATGCTAGCAGTAAGTATTATAACGAATATAATAGTGAAACCCCTGCCACTAAGATAATTGCGACCGCGACACCAGAAATTAGGATTAGCACTCAGCCAGTATCGCCAGGGATGATGAGTCCTGGTAAAATCAGCGGTTCGCTTACTGTCGTAGGATCGACAAATAATGGAGGAACTATCAGTTACCAGTGGTACTCCAACACCGTAAATAATTCGGTTACAGGTACCATAATAGATGGAGCAACAAGTGCAACCTATACCATTCCAACAAACTTGGGTGTGGGCATATATTACTACTATTGTAAACTTTCTGCAGAGGGATATGCAAATCTGACTTCCAATAGAGTAGCCGTGAAAATTGGAACGGAAATAATGATTGGGACGCAGCCGCAATCAATCAGCAGTGTACAGAGATATGGTAACGTCAAAGGTTCATTTACGACAGCAGGAACTGCCAGTGATAGTGGAACAGTAAGTTACCAATGGTATTCTAATACATCAAGTGATTATATTGGTGGTAGCAAAATAAACGGCGCGACAAGTGCAACCTACATGGTTCCGACCGATTTAAAACCCGGGTACCACTATTATTACTGTGTTCTTTCGGCAGCGAATGCCGACGATGTGTATACAGAAATAGTGTATACATACATTTTGGCTGAGATAACGATTAAGACACAACCAGTCTCACCTAAGGCGATGAGTGCTGGAAACATCAGTGGTTCACTAACGGTCGGAGCAACTGCAACCGGTGGCATAGAAGTATTGAATTACCAATGGTATTCTAGTACATCAAATAGCATTGCTGACAGTACGCGAATTGATGGAGCAACGAATGCAACATATGCAATTCCAAAGAATCTAAGCGAAGGGACATATTACTATTTTTGTGTTATTAGCGGAACAGATTGTAACCCAGTGCCATCCGATTTCGCCACAGTAAAAATCAATAAAGCGGATCCGGTAGTGACTACGGTCACTAAAGTAGCAGTAAGTCCAACCAGTGCCTCCGTTTTGAAGGGCGGGACCAAGACATTTTCAGCAAAGGTAACCGGAACGGGCTCTCCATCTCAGGAGGTAACCTGGTCGGTCAGTGGAAATAAATCAAAGAATACCAAAATAACTTCGGCAGGAAAATTGACTGTTGGTTCAGATGAGACAGCAACCGCTTTAACAATCAAAGCAGTATCCAAAGACAATACTAAGAAATTTGGTACGGCCAAAGTAAATGTGGCAGCAAAAAAAGGAACAAAGTTTACTACCGGTAACTTTACCTATAAGATAACGAATGAAAAAACAAATGGCAGTGGGGCAGTAACCTTAACTGGCATCGCAAAAGGAAAGACAGTGACCACCCTGACCGTTCCGGCGACCACAAAATACAATGGCGTTACTTATAAGGTAAGTGCAATTGGTGAGAAAGCGTTTTATAAAAATAAAAAAATTAAGAAAGCCATAATTGGAAACAATGTCGTAACGATTGGCAAGAATGCATTCCGTGAATGTACCAAGCTGACCACGGTAACAGTTGGAAACAAAGTGACGACGATATCCTACGCGGCATTTATGAAGTGTGGTAGTTTGAAGACGGTAACCATTGGAACTGGTCTTAAGAAATTTGAAAATCATGTATTCTGTCTTGCTCGTAAATTAGCAACCGTGAACATCAAGAGCACAAAACTAACATCAGTAGGCAATCATGCCTTAAATGAAGTAAGTAATCTGAAAATAAAAGTTCCAGCATCTAAGGTAAAAGCATACAAGAAATTATTTGCCAAGACGGAAAAAGGAAAGAACGTAACGGTTGTAAAGT
This sequence comes from Lachnospiraceae bacterium, assembly GCA_031555935.1. Taxonomy (GTDB): domain Bacteria; phylum Bacillota; class Clostridia; order Lachnospirales; family Lachnospiraceae; genus Roseburia_C. The sequence goes on from JAVBTX010000042.1 coordinate 50,435, forward strand.
TGTGAAAATGAAATAAGAACCTGGGTCTTGAGATTTCCACCAAATAGTGCTATACTACCTGCTGGACGAGTATTAGGAAGGTAAGTGGATTAGCATGAATAAGGAAGTAATTGTATCAATCAGCGGTCTGCAATTTGCAGAAAATGGGGCGAATGAGCCAGTCGAAGTAATTACCACCGGTGATTATTATAAGAAGAACGGCAAACACTATATTATTTATGATGAAATTATGGAAGGCTTCGAAGGAAGCACCAAAAATATGATCAAGGTGCAGGATAACCTGATGGATATCACCAAAAAAGGGGTATCAAATGTGCACATGATGTTTGAAAAGGACCGAAAGAACGTGACGTATTACTATACGCCATTCGGTAGTCTGCTGATTGGCATTGATGCCAAAAATATTCAGATGAAGGAAGCGGAAAATCATCTGGAAGTAAAGGTGGAATATGCGCTGGAAGTTAATTATGAACACCTGGCGGATTGCACGATACACTTAAACGTGAAGTCAAAAGAGGCCGGAGATTGGAAGCTGGTTAATTAAAAGAATAAGCATTTTCATAATAAGTTTGGAGTGGCTCCTATGTAAAGGTTGCCACTCCATTTTTTATAGATACGATGTTATTCTTTAGATTGGGAAATAATATTATTTATAAAAAATCGAAAAGTGAGAACCGAACGCATAATTTTTTCAGTCTAATAAGTAGAAGGAGGTGATTGTTTTGTGAATGAAGAAGCATTTTTGGAATTATGTAATGCAATGAAGTACAAGCTTTTTACAACCGCCAAAGGAATCCTTGGAAATGATGCACTTGCGCTTGATGCGGTGAGCGAAGCAGTCTTTCGCGCATATAAGAGTATTAAGAAATTAAAAAATCCTCAATTTGCCGAAACATGGTTTACCCGGATTTTAATTAATGCGGCAAAAGATTTATACCAGCGTCAACTACATGAAACGACTGTCGATGTTCTTCCGGAACAAGTATATTCAGACCAATATGATAATATTGAGCGTTTAGAATTTAATCAATTGATTGAGTCCTTGCCGTTTGAACTCCGTAACATAATCAGCTTGAAGTATTATTCGGAATATACATTATCAGAAATATCATTCATCCTAAAAATTCCCAAGGGAACGGTAAAGAGCAGATTAAACAGAGCACTAAAAATACTTAGAATGGAGGTGGAGAATGAAGATGAATGAAGATTCCTTTCTCAGAAATGTAGAAAACAGCAAATCATGTGATATGGCTTTGCTTAATGATGCGGTAAATAAAGGTTTAAAAAAAGCGGCAGCAGATTCTTTTGATAAAAAGAAAGTTGCTGGTGTTGCGGCAGCAGTCATGGTGACAATGGGATTATGCCTTGCCGTTAAAAACTCACCAATCAACACGATTGCATATCATTACCTGGAACAACGAACAAATTATGTTTCTGAAACTTTTTGGTTGGAATTAACCGAATCTATAAATCACGATTAAGGAGGCAATTCAATGCTAATTATTATAGGTCTATTATTTATGACATTTTTTCTTTTACTATTAGGTTGCTCGATGGGAATCGTAACATTATTTCTTGATTTACCATCGCTATGTATCATTCTAATTCCGTTGGCATTTTTTCTAATTGTTACAAACAATGGAAAATTACTTGGAAACTATATAAAATGCAGCTTTAAAAAAGATTTTAGGTTTTCAAGGACGGAACTATGTCATATTTCTGCTGCGGTAAAAAGTACCATGATATTTACGCTTGGAATCGGCGGTTTTGCTTTTTTATATGGTATCATATGTTCGCTAAATAATTCGGGTAATGCAAAATGGATTTTAGTGAATATATCGGTCGGCCTGATTGCAGTATTAGATTCCTTTGCGTTCAGCTTTCTTGTTTTGTATCCGACCAAAGTCTGGGCAGATAATAAGTTAAATTCAAGTGTCTAAGGAGGTAGTACGATGGGATTCATAAAGAAACATAAATTTTTATTCACAGTTCTTTTGATATTGATAGGATTAACCGTGGTTAGTGTTTTGTTAAATTTAATTGCATGTCAGTCGGAACTGAAACGTAAAGCTCCTATCGGCCAAGAGGTCAGTGTTTTTGATACTACGATGCATGTTTTTTCGATTGGCAAAAAAACAGATGAAAAACCGACACTCGTGTTTCTATCAGGACTTGGGACACCGTCACCGATTGCTGATTTCTATCCGTTATGGTCAAGACTTGAGGACCAATATCAGATTGTTGTTTTGGAACGCCCAGGATATGGTTGGAGTGGCAGTACAAAACGGGAAAGAACAACAAGTAATATTGTCGAAGAGAGCCGCTGTGCATTACAAGGTGCGGGAATTTCGCCACCGTATTTTTTGATTGCACATTCTCTCAGCGGGCTGGAAGCAAATCTAATGGCAAATGAATATCCGGACGAAGTTTCCGGTGTGGTGTTACTTGATTCAACCTCCCCCGAGCTGATGCTTACGGAATCTGGCAGCTTCTCTTTTACTTCGGATATTGTCGAACCGACTTTGCGGGGGCTGGGAATTTTGCGTTTGCTAGATGCAGTCTCACCACAAATACTTGAAAAACAATCATGGGGTTCCCGTAATGAATTTGTAAATGTTTCAAGCGAGTATAAGGAATTGGATATCATGTTTGTCCAAAATAAATATCAGAATAAAATGGTCAGGAATGAACGTAAAATGCGTGAAGAAAATGCCAAGGTAATGCTTGAAAAGCCGTTTCCGAAGGACATGCCGGTGACCCTCATTTTTGCTTATCAAGAAGAATTTGAACAATACCCTGAATATAGAGAAGGGATGAAGATGCAGGAAAATTGGGTAAAGAGTTCTAATAAAGGACAAGTTATTAATATAACCGGCCGTCATTACATACACCACTATGCACCAGATGAGGTCTGTGATATTATTAGCGAATCGGTTCCGTTGCCATAAAAAACAGATATTGTCAAGAATGTCATCACCGCAATTTTTCTAAACGATTTAGCAATTGAGAAAATTGTTGCCTCCGTAAGTATGTGTTAATATACATACATAACAAATAACAATTTACTTTGGGAGGTAAAAAGATGAAGCAAAAATTATTAAGTATGGTGCTTTGTGTAGCAATGGTGGGGACGTTTGTCGCTGGCTGTGGAAATGCCAACAATGGTGGTAATGCGAATGGCGGCAACGACAAAACCGTTAACAGTGATAATGCCGGTAATGATGCCGGAGATGATGTTAGTGATGATACAAGCACTCCAGACGCTGGAGCGGCAACAGACGAGCACACCTATGAAGGAATTGCATTAACTGAAGATGAAGTTGAGTTAACCATCTGGGAATCAACAATGGGTGCAGATGAATTTGTTATCCAGGCTGGTGAGAAATTCACCGAGATGTATCCAAATATCAAAATCAACTTTGTGAATGTTGAGTTGGGTGATTCTTCCGCACAAATCGCATTAGACGGCCCTGGCGGTGTCGGACCGGATTTATTTGCAACACCAAACAATACCTTGGGAACCTTGGTTGTTGGCGGACATATTTTACCAGTTCAGAATGGTTCTTATGTAGAAGAAAAAGCACTGGGTTCTTGTTCGGCGGCAGTAACCTATGAAGACCAGGTATATGGTTATCCGATTTCAGCAGATACATATGCATTGTTTTATAATAAGGCTCTGATTTCAGAAGAAGAAGTACCAACAACCTTTGATGAATTGGTTGCCTGGAGCACTACATTTAACGAAGAAAATGCTGGTAAGCATGGATATCTGATGAATGTTGGCGAAGGCTACTATAGTTACATCTTCACGACTAAAGATGGCAACCGTATCTTTGGACCGTCTGGCGATGATGGAACAGTAACGAACATGAACAATGACATCGCGGTAGAGGGAATGAAATATTTCCAGAGTCTGAGAAGCATTCTTGATGTGCCAGCAGCCGATGTCACCACAGCGTATTGTGATGGTGCGTTTGCCAGCGGTGACGCAGCAATGTACTTAACCGGATTATGGAATGTAACACCATTCCGTGAAGCAGGAATTGATTTTGGTGTGGCAGCAATACCATGTCTGCCAGATACCGATACACCACCAGCATCTTTTTCAAGTGCTAGAACGATGTGTGTATCAGCATACTCTGATTATCCAAACGAAGCAGCAGCATTTGCCAGCTTTATGATGTCAGATGAGATGCAGGCACTGCGTTTTGAATTGACTGGAACACTTCCAGCAACTCAGATTCAGGTAGATGCAAACTATGCAGGCGGATTTATTTATCAGCTTGAATATGCATTCCCATGTCCATCCATCCCTCAAATGAATAACTTCTGGGATCCGATGAATGCGGCAACTTCAAACATCTGGGATGGTGCGGATGTTCAGACTGAATTAGATGCAGCAAATGAGGCAATTTTAGCAGAATAAATAAAAGCGGGCTGTAAAAACAGCCCTCTTTTTGAAAAAGGGTGGCGCATATGAAGGTAAAGTTAACTAGGGATGGGAGTTCAAAACGAAAGGTGATGTTAACCTCTGTTTTGTTTATGGGACTTTCTCATATAATATATTTTAAACAGTATTTAAAAGGTTTGCTGTTTGCGGCTGTAGAGCTGGCAATGATTGGTTCGCTGCCGTTTGTAATCGGAAAATTGGCAGGGCTGGTTACCTTAGGGGAACCACAGCCGGATTTACCGGTCAAGCAAAGAAGCAATTCCATGTTTATGATGATTGACGGTGTTATGGTACTAATGCTGGTGGTGCTTTTTCTGGCAGTCTATGTGATTTCCGTAAAAAGTGCCTTGGCGGAATACAAAGCCTTCTGTATCAACGGCGAGGTGGATTCTAACAAGCAAGCCATGAAGCAGCTTTTTGGTAAATCCTTTCCGGTTGCAGCATTAGCACCGGCCGTTGTCCTGGTTGTCTTTTTTGTTATTGTACCACTCCTGTTTTCGGCATTAGTAGCATTTACCGACTACTCACTGCCAAATCATATTCCACCAAATAACACGGTTAACTGGGTGGGAATGGATAACTTTGTGGCCTTGTTTGGTGGCAGCGCGACATGGGCGGGTGCACTCGGACGAGTGGCACTATGGACATTAGTTTGGGCACTTTTAGCAACCTTTACCTGCTTTGGTGCCGGACTGGTAATTGCCGTAATATTGAAAGAAAGTAAAATCAGAATTGCCCCGGTATTTCGGGTCATTTTCATTCTGCCATACGCAGTACCGTCAGTTATCAGTATGCTGGTTTGGACCAACCTGTTAAATGGTTCGTTTGGTATTGTCAACCGCAGTTTGCAGGCACTTGGAATGAATGGTACAATCCCGTGGCTTTCCGACCCGACCATGGCGAAGATGACGTGTGTTTTGATTAACCTATGGGCAGGCTTTCCATACTTTATGTTATTGGTAATGGGGACGATGACCTCCATTTCAGAAGATGTTTTCGAAGCAGCCAGAATTGATGGAGCCGGTAAATTATTTATTTTCCGTAAGATTACATTGCCGCTGGTACTTTATCAAACAGCACCACTGTTAATTATGGGATTCACTCATAATATCAATAACTTTGGCGCAATCTTCTTCCTGACCTCGGGAAAACCAGTGGTGGCAGATACAACAACAACGCATGCCGGCGGGACGGATATCTTGATTACGTGGATTTACAATCTAACGATAGATGCACTCAAGTACAATTACGCATCGGTAATTGCAGTGATGATTTTCGTGATTATGGCACCATTTGCAATCTGGCAGTTCCGTCGGACTAAATCATTTAAGGAGGGAGAACTATAATGAAAATTGCAAAAAAAATAAATGGAATATTGGCGATCATATTTCTCTCAGTGATATCATTATGGGTAATCTATCCGTTGGTATATGTCGTGGCAGCAGCGTTTGCACCGGGAAAGTCAATTTCATCGCTATCCATTGTACCGTTTCAAAATGGATTTACGCTGGACCACTTTAAATATTTAGTGGAACAAACAGACTATCTGCGTTGGTTTGGAAATACATTCTATGTAGCAATCATGACAACAATGTTGACAGTGACGGTTTCGGCCTTATCAGCCTATGTCTTTTCACGATTCCGTTTCCGAATGAAAAAACCGATGATGATGGCAATGCTGATTTTACAGATATTCCCGTCAATTGTTGGAATGGTGGCAATGTATGTTATCCTGTTACGTTTAAATGCACTAGATACCTTATGGGGGCTGGTTTTGATTTATCTGGCGGGCAATATTCCGTACAATACCTGGATGGTTAAAAGTTACGTTGATACCATACCAAGGTCCTTAGATGAGGCAGCCAGAATCGATGGTGCTAATCATATGCAGATTTTTAGTAAGGTAGTAATGCCGGTTGCAAAACCAATTTTAATCTTCTTGGCTATTTCCAGTTTTGCGGCACCGTGGATGGATTTTATTTTCCCGAAAATGGTTCTGCGTTCCAGCAATAAAATGACATTAGCACTTGGATTGTTTAGTTTCGTAACCGAAAAGAAAAATGAATTTACCATATTTGCAGCGGGCTCATTGCTGATTGCGATACCATTTATTATCTTCTTTGTGTTTTCACAGGATTTGATGGTAACCTCGCTTGGCGGAGCGGCCGTAAAAGAATAAAGTTTGCAGGCTTTGAGAGAGGAAAAGTTAACATGAAATATCAAATTGATATATCTGATTTTAAAGAGAAGAATATTTATGACCTGGGCAGTGACTTCTCGGGCAAGAGTAAAAATGGGGAAACAATCTCCTTTACGAATTACTATATGTGTAAAAACGGCGAACCGTTTTTCGGTGTCAGCGGTGAATTTCATTTCTCCCGCATGGATGATGCGTATTGGGAAGATGAAATTATCAAGATGAAAATGTGTGGCATTAATGTCATTGCTACCTATGTGTTTTGGATTCATCACGAAGAAGAGGAGGGGCAATTTGACTTCTCGGGGCGTCTTGATTTACGGAAATTTATTGAACTGTGTGGAAAGCATGGTATCTATGTTATCCTGCGAGTTGGTCCGTTTGACCACGGCGAGGTGAGGAACGGCGGAATGCCGGACTGGATGTATGGCAAGCCATTTGAAGTTCGTCAGTTAAATGAAGGCTTTTTGTATTACACCAGAATCCTTTACAGCAGAATTTCCAAAGAAATCGAAGGCCTATTTTTTAGCAATGATGGTCCAATTATTGCAGTCCAGATTGACAATGAATACATGCACTCCTCAGCACCTTGGGAAATCACAACCGGAATATCTGATGAATGGGTATTTGGCGGCGATCAAGGCGATGAGTACATGTTGGGGATGAAACAGTTAGCAGCCGAATGCGGCTTGATACCAGCGTTCTATACTTGTACCGGTTGGGGTGGAGCGTCAACCCCAGAAAATATGATGCCGTTATGGGGCGGATATGCCTATCGGCCGTGGTTGTTTTATTCCTTTAAAGGCGAGCATCCAAGCACCGAGGAATATGTATATCAGGATTTTCATAACAATGCAGTTCCTTGCACCAATGATTTTCAACCGAAATATCAACCAGAAGAGAAACCTTATGCCTGCTGTGAAATGGGCGGCGGGATGATGTGTTCCTATAACTATCGCTTTGTTTTACCATATAAAAGTGTTGATGCGATGGCCAATATTAAGATGGCATCGGGCTGTAACTTCCTTGGCTACTATGTGTTCCAGGGCGGCAGCAATCCAATCGGCAAGCATGGCACGTTTATGAATGAAGGACAGGTGCCGAAGATTAGCTATGATTATCAGGCAGCGCTTGGTGAATATGGTCAGGTGCGGGAATCCTATCGGCGATTAAAAAGTATTCATGCATTTGCCAATACATTTGCTGATAAATTATGTGGCTTAAAAACTATTCTGCCACAGGGCGCATCGAATATTGCACCAACTGATTTGGAAACCTTGCGTTATGCCGTTCGCAGTGATGGCAGAAGCGGATTTGTATTTATCAATAATTTTCAGGACCATGAAGAGATGCCGGATAAATCAGGAGCAGAGATTACATTAGAGCTGCATGACGAAAAAATTGTCTTTTCGAATCTCGGCATTGCCGGTGATGAAAATTGTATTTTGCCATTCCACTTTGACATGCATGGCATTGATTTAGTGAAGGCAACTGCACAGCCATTGACCTATTTGGTGCAAAACGGAAAAATTACGTATCTGTTTATGAAACCAGATGGCATGAAGCCTTGCTTTGAGTTTGAAGCAGGCGTTCGGGTGAACCAGCTTAACGTCAATATTTATGAGAGCGACGGTGAGCAGAGCGCAGAGCAGTTTACGATTGAAAAGGACGGAAAGCAGCTTGAAATTATTTGCGTCAGCCGCGAGCTGGCGAATCAGATGTATGTCTGGGAGAATAGAGGATTTATTTTATCAGAGGGAGCGGTACTGATTCACGACAATACCATTCGTTTGGAAACAACGGCACATAAATCAACGATTTATACTTATCCAATGAATCTGCTTGAAAAGAGCAGCGTGGTATCAAGACTTAACAAGGAAGACGTGGGGGGATTCCTTGGTGCATACGAAATTAGCTGTAAAAAGATTTCGGTAAATCCAATCTTAAAACAAGTTGGTCAGGGGCGTTATACAGTTACATTCCCAGATAAATTTATTCACGGAATGAAGGACGCGCTGCTGCGTATCCGCTATAACGGCGATATCGGTCATGCCTTTATTGATGGTCATATGATTAATGATAACTTCTGCAACGGAGAAGTATGGGAAATCGGACTAAAAACATTTGCTGATAAATTAGCGAATCAGCCATTAACAATTTATATTACACCGCTAAAAGAAGGTGTCAATGTCAATGTTGAGTCAGCAATGGCAGCGAGAATGGAAGAGGTTACGGCATATGTTGGCGAGCTAAGCGAGATTGAAGTGCAGCCGGTGTATGAGATGCAGATAATATAAAAACATTTGCGAAAAGGAGAAGGGAAAATAATGGGGCTAAATAAAAAAATAAGGAGACTGTTTGCATTGTTACTAGCACTTGTGCTAGTAACAAGTGTGGATGGTCTGGGAGTTTTGACCTTTGCAGAAGAAGTAGAGGGTGCACCAGTAGGTGTCCAAAATGGTTCATTTGAAGATTGGACATGGGGACCAAGAGTGCTAACAGGCTGGGAAGTAGATGCAGCAACAGATGCGGTTATGTCTGATAAATGGACAGCGGATGGCCCTCAGGATGGGGTTACATTTATTCAATTTTGGTCTAATTCTGCCTATCAAGCTGAAATATATCAAGATGTGACCGGTTTGGAGCCGGGCAACTATTACTTGCAGGCGTATACACAAAGCAGCGGTGGGCAAAATGGATGCTATCTGTATGCCAATGGAACCGAACAATCCCCTTTGACAAAGACAGTTACGGCAAGCACGGGCTGGCAGAAAATTGTTGTTAAGGGAATTGTGGTTGCGGAAGATGGCAAAGCGCAAATTGGTCTTTCCATGGACGCCAATGCTGGTGATTGGCTTAGTCTCGACAATGTAACACTAGTTAAGGAACAAGAAGTGCCAGAAGCGCCAGACAATATACCAAATGGTTCGTTTGAAGAGTGGTCAGGAGAGCCAGAAAAACCAGACGGCTGGGAAATAGATGAGACGACTGCTGCCGCGGATGCAGTGATGAGCAAAAAGACTTCGAACGTACAGCATGAAGCTAACGCTATTTCATTCTGGTCAGCGGAAGATTATAAAGTAAACTTATATCAAGAAGTGACAGATTTAGAACCGGGCTACTATTACCTGAGTGGCTATACCCAAAATGGCGGCGGGCAGAACTCCGGCTACTTATATGCAAGTGGAACCGCACAGTCGGTGTCACAGACAATGATTCCAAGGAGTGATTATTGGCGGCAAACCGTAGTTCGTGGCATCAAGGTTGAGGAAGACGGTATTGCCAGAATTGGACTATATACAGATGCCAATGCTGGGAATTGGATTAGTCTTGACAACTTAACCCTGGTTAAGGAAAAGAATCAGGACCAACCATATAAACTATTAAAGGGCGGCGATATATCAGAGCTTACCTATGTTGAGGATGAAGGTGGTATTTACCGTGATGCAGATGGCAATGCCGGTGATGCTTTACAGATTCTAAGAGAAACCGGATTTGAATTTGCCAGATTACGCCTCTACAACTCGCCCGGCAAAGGAAAAGGTGATGGTCTCTATTACTGTAAGGAAGGCTATGAAGACGAAGCAGATATTCTTACCTTAGCGAAACGTGCCGCAAATAAAGGCATGGAAATAGAGCTTTCTTTCCACTATGGCGATTACTGGACAAATGGTGTAACGAACATAATTCCGGCTGACTGGCAGCCAGAAATTGCGGGTATGAATGATAGTGACGCAGTGAATAAGCTGTGTGAGCTGATTTATGATTATACATATGATTTCATGGAAAAGATGAAGGCGCAAGGAACCGTGCCAGCATATGTATCCCTCGGAAATGAAATCCAAGGTGGAATCCTGTTTCCATATGGAAAAAATGCCGTAGATACGTGGCCAAATCTGGCGAGATTTCTAAACAGCGGCAGTAAGGCGGTAAAAGATTCATCACCGGATTCTCAGGTCATTATTCATCTTGATGATGCTGGAAATGATGATAAGTATACTAAATTTTTTGATAATTGTGACACATATGAAGTTAATTACGATGTGATTGGACCTTCCTACTATCCATTCTGGACCGATAAGAATGTTGATAAAATCGTTGATTTCTGTGATATGTTGATTGAACGGTATCAGAGAAACATCATGATTATGGAAACCGGATTCAATTATAGTGCGACACTGCCAAATGGTAATCCGGGCCAGCTCACTGATAATGGTGATGATTATATCGGTATCTATGATAGTACGCCGGAAGGACAAAAGTACTTTATGGCAGAGGTGTTTAACGGGTTAAAGACCATCGGCTTGGGCACAGAATATAGCTGTCTGGGTGACCTTTACTGGGACCCAATTATGATTGAACAGGAAGGCGTTGGCTGGGCGATGATTGAAGCAACCGATGAGCCAGATATCAATGCAGTTTCCAATACGACGTTATTTGACTTCGACCATAAACTTTTACCAGTAAAAGACGTATATGCATATAATAGTGAAGGAACAGATGTTGGCAGTATTTCCGGAAAAATTGTCAGCAATGGAAATCCCAATCTTGGAATTGGCAATATGGAAGCAGAGTTTATTCTAGGAGATGGAACTCATAATATTAAAACGGATCGCTATGGGACCTTTTATTTAAATAACATTCCAGCGGGAACTTACGATGTGGCATTGACAGTTTCTGGAATGAACAGTGCGCTTGAAGCCGACATGAATGTTACGGTGGAAAAAGGAAGCACAGCAAGACTTACATTACCAGTAACTGGTGTGACAATCGCTGGAAATGTAACGGATAATAACAATACACCATTGGCAAATGTAACAATTTGGGCCAAACAAGGTAATGTAGAATATTCTGCCGCGACGGATGCAGCGGGAAATTATAGTTTGGTGGATATTCCGGCGGGTGATTATGAAATAACGGCAGTGAAAATAGGATATCACTCATCAGAAGCGCAGAATGTCCAGATGGGAATTGGTGAAACGGTATCGGATAAAGATTTTCAGCTTACACTGACCTCAGGCAGTGTAAACGGAAAAGTAGTCACGAGCGCCAATGGCGCGGAAGAACCAATCTCTGAAGCCACGATAACTGCAGAATTAAATGGTGTTAAGACAACCGTGCAAACAGATGCCAATGGTGATTACATGTTGGAATATTTGGAGGCAGGTGAGACATATACCATTCGTGTGAAAAAGAAGGGATATCTGGAAGAAACCTTTGATATAACCGTGGTACTGGGCGAAACAACCACAGCGGATAAGGTTACCTTGACGGCAGATATAGGAAGTATCCGCGGAATTGTAAAGGATGCAAATGGTAATGTAATTGTAGGGGCAAATGTGTTAGTGAAGGACAAGAGTATTGCGGAAGAAGTGCAATATAATGTCACGACTGATGCGGCCGGCGGCTTTGAAATCGAGAAGGCAATATCAGGCGACTATACCATCAGTGCCGTGAAGAATGGTTATATGAACAGCGCAAAAAGAAGTATTACGGTTTCCTTCGCCGACGAAACAGATGTAAATACAATTATCCTGGCGACCCCAGTTACGATTATCAACATGGGCTTTGAGGATGGCTCCACAACCGATATTCCAGCGGGCTGGGATGACTGGAAGGCTCCTGCGGGTTGGAAAGTCAGTGGTACCGTCAGTGCAGTAAATGGACCAGCAATTGCGCGTCAGGACCGGACACCGTTCCAAGGAACTGTGGAAGGAACATTCGCGTTGTCAATGTGGATGGATACTGCATTTACAGCAGAAGCATCACAGACAATTACGAATTTAGCACCGGGAACTTATTTATTGCGGGCACAGACCTATTCAGGAATTAACAAAGATTTCTATATGTATGCGAAAGACAGCAGCGGAAATGTGATTGGTAAAACCGATATCTCACTAAGTGGCAGCTTCAAGGATACGATCTTAGAATTTACAACAACCGAAACACAGTGCACGATTGGTTTTTATGCAGATGCCGGTGGTGGTGACTGGGCGGTAGTTGATGCGGTGGAATTGGGTGCTCTGGCTTACATCCCAGTATATTCCATCAACTATGTATTAAATGATAGTGTTGCCAAACCAGCACAAAACAGCAATCCGGCCTCATATGTAAAGGGGACCGCAGTAACCCTGACAAATCCAGCCCGTAACGGCTATACCTTTGGCGGTTGGTACACCGATGCAGCATTCAGAAATAAAGTAACCAGTATCACGGCGGCTGAAACCGGTGTTAAAACCTTTTATGCAAAATGGACGGAAATTAAATACAATATCAAATATGAACTAAATGGCGGAACAAATCATAAGCAAAATCCAGCGACATTTGCTAATGGAACAGCGCTTACGCTGTATGCACCAACGAAAAAGGGATTTGTGTTCGACGGCTGGTATTTGAATAATAAATTCACCGGCAATAAGGTGACAACAATCGGTAACAGCGAGACACAGAATATTACCTTATATGCAAAATGGACAAAGACTGAGATTCAATTCAAAAACAGTACCTTAACCTTAGCACCAAATAAAACAACTACGAATTTAAAAAACATCACCGGAAAAACCGGAACAGTAAGCTGGACGACAAGCAATAAAAAAATAGCAACCGTCGATGCAAATGGAAAAGTAAAAGCGATTGCTGCCGGCAAAGCTAAAATTACCGTGAAGGTAAATGATGTTAGCAAATCCTTCTATGTAAAAGTAACACCAAAGCAGGTTACTAGTCTTAAGGCAGTGAAAAAGGGCAGCACCGGCGCGAAACTGAGCTGGAAGAAGATAAAAGATGCCAGCGGTTATCAGTTTGAGATGAAGACTGGCTCGAAGGGCAGCTATAAGGTTGTCAAAACACTATCCAGCGCAGGAAAGATTACTTATACGCAGTCAAAACTGAAAAAGGGAACGACCTATACCTTTAGAGTGAGAGCTTATAAGACGATTGATGGTAAGAAAGTATTTGGTAACTATTCGACAGTTAAGAAGTATACAGTGAAAAAATAAGAAAGTCTAAAAATAAGGGGAAGTATAACTCGTGCGAGTTGTACTTCCTCTTAAAAAAAGTGTCAGAACCTTGGGATGATAATACAAGGTTTCTGACACTTCACATTATGCTTCTACATCAAGAGCATTCCTGTAAATACCAGGGAAAGAATCCGCGATTTCGATAGCATTTGCGCCTTTGGAATAAAATGGTGCCATTTTCTCAGAACTCCAACCGATGATACCGTAGGCATATCCTTCTTCACGCATTGCATATAGGGCACAAAGCAAAAGCTCTTTGCCAGTATTTTTACCGCGATACGCATCCAGCACACCGATTGGACCAAAGAAGTTGCGATAACTTGCATCATAGCAAGAAAAACCGATAAGTTCCTTTTTGTCATTCACCGCGATAAAACACGATATGGGGTTGTTACACATGGTTTTTTCAAATTCATTTGCCCAGACTTCACTAAAATTGTTCAAAACAAAATCCATGATTTTTCTTTTGTCACTCGCAAGTGGACGGAATAGCCGAATGCCTTCGGCATTCAAAGCAGGGTCAATGATGTGAGTTTCTGGAAGTTCATACAGTTTCACGAGCATATCAAAATAACGCATAATTTTAACACCTTTCTTTAAATAAATATTTTTCTTGCTTATTTGCATAATCAAGATTTATTCCGGTACTCTGCCGGAGTCACCCCGACATTTTTCTTAAATGAAGTGCAAAACACACTTTCGCACGAAAACCCCGTACTAAAGCAAATATCCTTAATCGTATAACGGGTGGTCTTTAACAAATATTTCGCATTGCTGATTCTGGTATTAACCAGATATTCATGCGGCGTAAAACCCGTCTCCTTTTTGAAAATACGAATAAAATGATACGGACTCAACACGGCCCGTTCAGCTAATTCACCGACGGTAATATCATCCATAAAATGTTCATTTATGTAAGAGACCATCTCTTCAATGACATTAGTGTGGTTGACACTGTTCATGTTAAGTGGAGTATAGAGCAGCATCGTGGTCAGAATATCCGAAAGCTGCTTGGAGAGCATCGGTTCCTTAATTGGTTCATTAAAGGCAAATATATTATAAATCTTCATCATCGTATTTAATACGGGATAAGGGTCTGGTATTGAAAAGATATTCCCCAGATGGGAGGTGACAAGCTGATAATATGCTCTTGCCATCGGACCATCAAAATGGCACCAGATACATTCCCACCCCTTTGAGGTGCGGTAGCCATGTCTGCGATAGCAATCCAGCAAAACAAAATGATTGGCAGTCACGACTTCAGTGCGGTCGTCGAAGTTCACGGACAGCTCACCAGACTGAATATACATCAGCAGAAAGCTGTCAAAGGAATTGCGGAGCTGATGATATCCTGGCTCGTAGATAAAGTGGCCAGTCTGCATCGGATAGAAGAAAGTTTCCATCGCTGTCATACTTGGCTGGTATACGTAATAGTCTGATTGGGGAGAGATATGTTGCTCGCAAGATTTCAAAATAGCACCTCCATAAGTTCTATAGTATATAACTATATTATAATGTATTGCTGAAAAAGACAAGCGCAATTTTTATAAATGAATAAGCAAGTATCGGTAATGTAAAAAGGCGCAAATGAGCGTAGATTATAGATATAACAAGGAGCCGAAAAAACGTATAATTGCAAGCGTCAATTTTGCCGCAGGCAACTGCCGTTGGCGAAAAAAGGAGGACACTATGAGTGAAGTAAAAGTATGGGGAGAGAAGATTATAATTCCCACCTATGAAATTGGAGCAGCAGAAAAAAATCCAATGTTCCTGGATAAACGTGTCTATCAAGGCAGTTCAGGAAAAGTATATCCATATCCAACGATTGAAAAAATCAGCGATGAAAAAGTTGATAAGGAATATAATGCCGTATATCTGGAAAATGAATATCTCAAAATAATGATATTGCCAGAGTTGGGCGGAAGAATTCATCGTGCTTATGATAAAACCAATGACTATGATTTTGTATATTACAATCATGTCATCAAGCCAGCCTTGGTCGGTCTGGTCGGACCGTGGATTTCCGGTGGTATTGAATTTAACTGGCCACAGCATCACCGGCCAACCACATTTTTACCAGTTGACCATATTGTCGTAGAAAATGAGGATGGCAGCAAATCCGTATTAGTCCATGATGTTGACCAGATGTATGGAACCAAAGGAATTGCCAAATTTACCTTATATCCGGGAAAATCATACATCGAAATCACAGGTCAGCTTTACAACCGCACGGCAATGCCGCAGACCTTCCTGTGGTGGGCAAATCCGGCAGTACCGGTAAATGACTATACCCAATCCATTTTCCCGCCAGATGTCCATGCAGTGATGGATCATGGCAAACGTGATGTGTCGAGATTCCCAATTGCTACGGGAGTATACTATAAACAAGATTATAGTGAAGGCGTTGATATTTCCCGCTATAAAAACATTCCAGTACCAACCAGCTACATGGCAGAGAAATCAAAATACGACTTTGTCGGCGGCTACGATTATCAGAAACAGGCCGGAATCCTGCATGTTGCTGACCACCATATTTCCCCGGGTAAAAAACAGTGGACATGGGGCTGTGGTGACTTCGGCAAAGCTTGGGACCGCAACCTAACCGATGAAGATGGTCCGTATGTAGAGCTGATGACCGGTGTGTATACTGATAACCAGCCAGACTTCACATGGTTGAAACCATTTGAGGAAAAGACTTTTAAACAGTATTTTATGCCATATAAGGGTGTCGGCATGGTTAAGAATGCAACGATTGATGTAGCAGTAAATCTAACCTCTGAAAATGGAGAGGTATCGGTATGTGCATATGGAACCAGTGAACAGAAGGTAACCATTGTGCTTGATTATGACGGTGAGAAATTATTTGAAGAAGAAACAATAATTTCACCAGTCAGCGTATTTGAAAAGAGCATCGCATATACTTGTGCTGATGAAACCAAGCTGACCGTTGCCATCTATGAAAATGCTGAGCAGCACCGCAAGAAATTATTAAGCTATACCCCAGAGAAACAGAAAATCGAAAAGATACCTGACCCAGCCGAAGCAATTGGTGAGCCAGAGGATATCAAAACAATTGAAGAATTATACCTTGCTGGTCTTCATATTGAACAGTATCGTCATGCTACATATCTGCCAGATACCTATTATCTGGAAGCCTTAAAACGTGACCCAGGTGATATCCGTGTCAACAATGCATACGGTTTGTTATTAATGCGTCGTGGTGATTTTGATGGTGCCAAGAAACATTTAAAACTGGCACTTGAGCGAATGACCAAGCACACCCCAAACCCATACAGCAGTGAAGCATACTACAATCTGGGCTTGGTACAGTTGCATCTAGGCGAAATAGATGAAGCATATGATGCTTTCTTTAAAGCAACCTGGACCAATGAGCAGCAGGAAATGTCCTTCTACTACTTAGCAGCGATTGATGCGAAGAAAGAGCGTCTAGCACATGCCCTTGAGATGGTTGAAAAAGCACTGGTGAAAAACGGACACAACATCAAAGCCCGTGCGCTGAAGGTTTCGATTTTAAGAAGATTAGGAAATACAGCAGAGGCTAAAAAAATTGCCGCTGAAAATCTAGTCCTTGACCCATTTGATTTTATGACCGGATATGAAACCGTATTATTGGCTGGCGGCGATAGCGAAAAAATGACACAGCTAAATCAGTTGATGCGTGGCTTTGCTGAAAACTATTTAATGGTTGCCAGAGACTACGCCGAGTCAGGAGCCTATGAGGAAGCAGTTGGATTGCTACAGCAATGTTTGAACCCAACCCCATTAGTTAGCTATTATCAGGCATATTATCTCGGACTATTAGGCAAAACAGCAGAAGCAAAGGCAAAAACAGCGGCAGCAGAGCAAATGAACTCGGATTATTGTTTCCCTAATAAATTAGAAGATATTGCAGTATTATCTTATGCAATCAATGAATTTGATGCGGCAATGGCGCGATACTATCTTGGCAATCTCTTTTATGACAAATTGCAGTGGGAACGTGCAACAAAGCTGTGGGAAGAGGCAAAAGAAGGCGCACCAGAGTTTGCCACCATTTACCGTAACTTGTCATTGGCTTACTACAATAAATATCAGGATGCTGATGCGGCAAAAGTGGCAATGGAAAAGGCATTTGCATTAAATACATCAGATGTACGTGTGTTTTTAGAGCTGGATCAGTTGTATAAAAAGCTACGAATGAGTTTTGCTGACCGATTGGCGAAGTATGAAGAAAACAGAGCCATCATTGGCAATCGTGATGACGTTTATATTGAATACATAACGCTCAACAACATGACTGGTCAATACGAAAAAGCTTATAAATTAATTATGGCGCACAATTTCCATCCTTGGGAAGGCGGCGAAGGCAAGATTACGACGCAGTATACCTTGGCATTAGTTGAAATGGCAAAAGCAGCAATGGCAAAGAATGATGCCAAACTAGCTGAAGATTACCTACGAAAAGCACTCGTATATCCAGAAAATCTCGGTGAAGGAAAATTAGAAGGAACCAAGGATAACCATATTTACTATCATTTAGGTTTGGCATTAGAGATGCAAGGCAAAACGGCAGAAGCTTTGGAATGCTTTGAAATTGCAACGATTGGAACCGACGAACCAGCCGGTATGATGTACTACAATGACCAGCCAGCTGACATGATTATGTATCAGGGCTTGTCAAAGTTGAAATTAGACAAAGGCATGGAAGCAAATGCCAGATTCTATCGCTTGATTGACTATGGTGAAAAACATCTTTGGGATGAAGTAAAGATTGAATACTTTGCAGTATCACTGCCAGAGTTTCAAATATTTGATGACAACTACACGGCCAGAAACAAAGCACATTGCTATTATTTGATGGGACTAGGCAATCGGGGCTTAGGTAACATCGAAAAAGCAAAAGAATTTTTTGTGCGGGCACTGCAAATAGAACCCTCCCATATGCAGTGTCACATGTATCTGGCAGACTTGCAAAAGTAAGGAACAAACAGAATTACAGTGCGATTTAGAATAGAATTATGATAAAAATAGGGAGTGTACTTCATCATGAAGTGACACTCCCTAAACGTTACATGCACCATCAGATGCATTTATTTCATATTCGCTTTTTCTTTTAACTTTGCCATAAAGCCCTTTTTCTTCTTTGGTGCGGCTTCAATAGGTCCGCGAACACCCTTGATAGCAGTAATGTACAACCCACTAACGACAGCCTTGACTTCTTTTTTCACCGGAACAGAATCAAAGATAGAACCTTCACAGATTAAAGTCATCACCTTCGGACCAACCTTAGCCTTAACAATTGGCAGTTTGGAGCGACGCAGCAATTTTGGTGTCTGAGCCAGAACCGCGGCTGGCAGACCAGCATCTTTTAGTCGCATCTTCTTTTTGTCAATAATTAGCATCGAAATCGTTTGGGCAGAAGCAGCCATCTGAGCATCCTGCTCGTCCTTTCGTTTCTGCGCTTTTTTTCCAAGAAAATATAAAACAATCGTAGCTGCTAGTAAAACAACAGTAATAATAATTAAAACAATCGCATATGTCGGCACAATAAAAACCCTCCTAATGTATAAAATCCGAAGTTAATTGTAACATTGATTATAGTAAAAAGCAATATGTGAAATCTTTGTTAAATAAAAGGAAAACCTTTTAATTTGCCAAAATATGTGGTATCTTATTATGATGTGGAAGAAAGTCCACATATATATTGAGATAATTTAGACCAGAAGGGAAAAGAAAAATATGAAGAAGAAAATAATTGCATTGTTGTTATGCGTAGCAATGGCAACAACAGCAGTAGCTTGTGGAAAAGACAAAAAAGATGGTGAAGTAGCTGGTACAGAAAATGCAGGTGAATTAACCGGAAGTGCAACAATTGAGTATAATTCCAAAGATTATGTAAAATTGGGAACATATAATGGAATGGAAATTGAACTAACCACAGATTACAGTGTCAGTGATTCAGATGTAGAAGAATATATTAATAATAATGTAATTGCTAATTATCCACTTTATGCCGATACGGACAAGGAAACCGTGGAAGATGGTGATTATGTCAATCTTGACTATACCGGAACGAAAGATGGTGAAGAATTCGGCGGTGGTTCTGCAACTGATTTTGTGCTTGGCATGAATGTTGGGACAGTTAATTTCATCGATGGCTTTGTAGATGGTATGATTGGCATGAAAGTAGGCGAAGAAAAAGATTTGAACCTGACATTCCCGGAAGATTATTCAACTGCCGATTTAGCAGGAGCAGATGTCGTATTCCATGTAAAGGTGAATAAAATTGTTGAACCACAAGACATTTCCTATAACAATTTAACCGATGAATATATGACTTATATTAGTGAGCAGGCTGGTATGACGTATGAAAATGGTGAGGCATTGATTGCTGATATTAAGAGCTACTTAGAGAGCTCAAGTGCGTCTCAGAAGGATTCAGCAATTCGTTCAGCCGTGATTTCCAAATTGTTAGAAGAGTCTACCATTGACAAACTGCCAGAAGGATTACTAGATGCGAGAGTGTCAGAAATGATAGAGCAGTATAAAACTTATTATTGTTCTGATGGAACAGAATTAAAGGATTATGTGGAAACAAACTTCGGAGTGACTTATGACGAATTTTTGACTCAGATAGAAGGCGAAGTGGAGCAGGATATTCAGACTCAGTTGATTTTGGAAACCATTGCAGATGCAGAGGGAATTAAATTTGTCGAAGCAGATTTTGATGAATATGTAGCATCATTAGTAAGCAGCAATAGCTTAGATTCCGCTGATGCTCTATATCAAAATTATGGTCCATCCGTTGAATCTGGAAAGAACTATTTACAACGTGTATTTGTCTGCAATCAGTCTTTACAATTCGTTGTTGATAATGTAAAAGTGACTGAGAATATTCCAGCAGATACTGAAGCGGCAACAGAGGATGTAATTGAAACAGAACAATAAATCAAAGTCGTCAGACTTTGGAAGAATGGAGATTAGAGAATGGAACTCGTTAATATCAGAGACTTATTCCGCAATCAGGAATTATATGTAGAAAAAGAAATAACCGTTGGTGGCTGGGTAAGAAGTAACCGGGCCTCCAAAAACTTTGGTTTTATAGTAATCAATGATGGAACCTTTTTTGAACCATTACAGGTGGTTTACGGTGAAGAACTTGAAAATTTTGCAGCGTTGTCAAAAATCAATGTCGGTGCGGCTATCATCGTCAAAGGAAAATTAGTGGCGACACCAGATGCAAAACAACCATTTGAAATTCAGGCGACACAGATGGATATTGAAGGTGCCAGTGCACCAGATTATCCACTGCAGAAAAAACGCCACAGCTTTGAATATTTAAGAACAATCTCGCATTTGCGCCCAAGAACGAATACCTTTGAAGCGGTATTTCGGGTTCGCTCTTTAATCGCTTATGCAATTCACAAGTTCTTTCAGGAAAGAGACTTCGTCTATGTTCATACCCCAATTATTACGGGTAGTGACTGTGAGGGTGCTGGCGAGATGTTTCAGGTAACCACCTTAGATATGGATAACTTGCCACTCAACAAGGATGGCAGTATTGACTATAGTCAGGATTTCTTTAACAAGCAGACCAGCTTGACCGTTAGTGGACAGTTAAATGGTGAGACTTATGCAATGGCGTTTAAAAATATTTATACTTTTGGACCAACCTTCCGGGCGGAGAACTCCAACACCACCAGACATGCGGCAGAATTCTGGATGATTGAGCCAGAAATTGCCTTTGCCGACTTGCAGGATGATATGATGTTAGCGGAAAGTATGCTGAAATACATTATCGAATATGTTTTGGCCCATGCACCGGAAGAAATGAAGTTCTTTAACGACTTTGTTGATAAGGGCTTGTTAGAACGTCTGAACAATGTGGTTAGCTCCGATTTCGCGCGAGTAACTTATACTGAAGCAATTGACATCTTATCAAAGAATAATGATAAATTTGATTATAAGGTTAGCTGGGGCTGTGACTTACAGACTGAGCATGAGCGTTACTTGACGGAAGAAGTGTACAAACGTCCGGTTTTCGTAACCGATTATCCAAAGGATATCAAAGCCTTCTATATGAAATTAAATGAAGATGGCAAGACGGTTGCAGCCGTTGACTGCTTAGTACCTGGCATCGGTGAAATTATCGGTGGCAGCCAGCGTGAAGATGACTATGACAAGTTGTTAGCTAGAATTAATGAAATGGGTCTGAATGAAGAAGACTATGGCTTCTATATGGACCTTCGTAAATACGGTTCAACCAGACATGCTGGTTTTGGTTTAGGCTTTGAACGCTGTGTAATGTACTTAACCGGGATGTCCAATATCCGTGACGTTATTCCGTTCCCAAGAACGGTAAATAACTGCGAGCTATAAGAGGAACGCCGATGTTTGAACGAGTCGATTATACCGTCGCCAGAATTGATGGTGATTACGCATATTTACAGCTAATCGAGAAGCCAGCAGAGGAACTAAAATGTGTTGCCAGAGCGTTATTGCCGGAAGCAATCATGGAAGGAACCAGACTGGCATATGAGTATATGCAGTATCAAATAGTAGCAGAATAAAGTGATGAGGTATTGGAATAAAAGAATTCCGATACCTCATTTTACAATTATGATAGATAACTAATCACCGCCATTATCACCAGCGTTTCATTTTCATCAGCATTGGCGATGCTATGGCTTTGGCCACTCAAACAGACACAAGTGTCGCCTGCGTGCAGTGTAACCATTTCCCCATTGTCATTATAATTGGCAGTGCCGCTTAGAATCGTAATAATTTCTTCTTCGCCCTCGTGGCTGTGCTCACCCAGTGAGGTGCCTGGGGTTAAAACAAGTCTGGCAACCATTTTCAACTTACTCTCGTAGTCGCCTTCCTGCACCGAATGGATAATCTCCACCGTGCCAGTCCCGCCTCTCATGTTTTCATTAAAAACATGCTGCAAATCGGCTGCTTTATGATACATAAAATCCCTCCTGTATTGTAATTTGACGTTTATTACTGTACAATAATATACCGTATAGACAGACAAAACGCAAACAGAATGCATTAGAAAGGTTTAAGTTGGGTATAAAATGAATTTACTAACCATAGATAATATTACCAAGTCCTACACCGACCGGAAACTATTTGATGAAGCCTCCTTTTATTTACAAGAAGGAGAAAAAGTCGGCATTATTGGTATCAATGGAACCGGCAAATCGACGTTGCTCAAAATCATTGCCGGTCTGGAAGAACCAGATATTGGTGAGGTCGTTCGGGGCAACCATGTCGTGATAAAATATCTATCGCAGAATCCAGAGTTTGACCCTCAGAGGACAGTCTTAGAGGCAGTCTTACAATCGGCCGATGTTGGCAGTACCCATAGAAAAAGCAGTAGTGAAGCACAGGCTGATTGGAATCTGGAGAGCACAGCAAAGTCAATGCTGACCAGATTGGGAGTAACCGATTTTGATGAAAAAACCGGACATCTTTCTGGTGGCCAACGCAAACGCTTGGCACTAGTGGCAGTGCTTCTCACACCTTGTGATATTTTAATACTCGACGAGCCGACCAACCATCTCGACCATGACATGGCAGAATGGCTGGAAAAATATTTGCAGGGTTATAAGGGTGCAATGGTAATGGTAACCCATGACCGTTATTTTTTAGATAGTGTCTGCAATCGTATTGTTGAAATCGACAAGGGGAAAATATATAGTTATCAGACCAACTATTCCGGTTTTCTGCAAGCGAAGCAGGAGCGTGAGGATAATGCCTGGGCTGGTGAACGAAAACGTCAGTCGATTTTAAAAAAGGAAATTGCCTGGATGCAGCGTGGGGCGAGAGCACGTTCAACGAAGCAAAAGGCACATATTGAAAGATATGAAAATCTGCGTGACCAGGAAGCTCCGGATATTGATGCAAAAATAGAAATTAGTTCTATTTCGACACGAATGGGAAGAACAACCGTGGAGCTTGAAAATATCCATAAAGAATATGATGGCAAGGTCCTCATTGATGATTTTTCCTATATCTTTTTAAAGGCAGACCGGGTTGGCTTTGTTGGCAAAAACGGTTGTGGTAAGACGACCTTGATGAAAATAATTGACAACCGAACCCAGCCAGACCGTGGCACAGTGACGGTTGGTCAGACAGTCAAAATTGGTTATTATACGCAGGAAATAGAACAGGAGAAGGAAGCCGGAATCGCTTACATGGACCCGAAATTGCGGGTCATTGACTATATTAAAAATACCGCTGAATATGTCCGGACCCAAGATGGATTGGTATCGGCTTCGGCAATGTTAGAGCGATTTTTATTTCCACCTGAGGAACAGTACAGTCCGATTGAGAAATTATCTGGTGGCGAAAAGCGGCGGTTGAACCTATTGCGAGTCTTGATGGAGGCCCCAAATGTTTTGATTTTAGATGAGCCGACCAATGATTTGGACATTACAACGCTGACGATTCTTGAGGACTATCTTGATAACTATGAGGGAATTGTGATTACGGTATCCCATGACCGCTATTTTCTTGACCGTGTAGTGCGCCGGATTTTTGCTTTTGCAGAAGGTGAAATAAGGCAGTATGAGGGTGGCTACAGTGACTACTTGGAGAAAGCGGGAGATATTGCCGGAAGAAGTACCAGCAACGGAGGGAACACTGGCAACATCAAAGCGAGCACCATTAATGCAGAGTCAGCTCCATCGAATCAAACTCAATCAGAGCGGGAAAACAAGTCGGATTCCCGGGCGACTTGGCGGCAGGAAAGGAAACTCAAATTTTCATATAGTGAACAAAAGGAATATGACACAATTGAAGCCGACATTATGACCCTGGAAGAGAAGATGGAAGCGATTGATAACCAGATGGTAAAATGTGCGAGCGATTTCGTGCGCTTAAATGAACTGACAAAGGAGAAAATAGAAATAGAAAATTTGTTAGAAGAAAAGATGGAGCGTTGGGCATATTTAGAAGAATTAGCGGCAAGAATAAAAGCGCAGGATGAGTAAAAAGAGAATTGAAAAATGTACCAAACTGCGTTATACTAAAAGGCGGTAACAGCGAAGAGGAAACGGTGCCAACAGACATCGTTTCCTTTTATGCCGTGATTGAGACGAGAAATTAAATTTTAGGAGGACAATACAATGTCAGATAACGATTCATGTTCAAGTGCGTCTACATGCTCCAAAGAAAGCTGTGAAGGATGCGAGAGCAAGGGACAATCACAAATTGCCAAAGAGCAGTTGAATCCATTTTCATCGATTAAAAAAGTCATCGGTGTTGTCAGTGGCAAGGGTGGTGTTGGCAAGTCTTTTGTAACCGCATCATTAGCATCTGCAATGGCAAGAAAAGGCTACAAAGTCGGCATTATGGATGCAGATATTACCGGCCCATCGATTCCCAAAATGTATGGTATTCATGGACAGGCTTTTGGTAGTGAGCAGGGAATAATTCCAATCGAGGCGGCTGATGGTACTAAAGTAATGTCAATTAATTTATTAATGGATACCGAGGATGCACCAGTTATTTGGCGTGGTCCAGTAATTGCTGGTGTGGTAAAACAGTTTTGGACCGATGTCGTTTGGGGTGATTTGGATTATCTATTTGTAGATATGCCACCAGGAACCGGTGATGTACCTCTGACGGTATTTCAGTCGTTGCCAATAGATGGTATTGTGATTGTGACCTCACCACAGGAGTTAGTGCAGTTGATTGTTAAAAAGGCTTATAACATGGCGGAAATGATGCATATTCCAGTGGTTGGTATTATTGAAAATTACAGCTATTTAAAATGTCCAGACTGTAACAAAGAAATCAAATTATTTGGTGAAAGCCACATTGACGAGGAAGCTGTAAAGCTGGGTATTGACGTGTTGGCTAAAATGCCATTAGACCCGGCATACGCAAAAGCTGCCGATGAGGGTGTGTTCTATCAAATGGAAAATCCATTTTTTGAAAAAGCAATCGAAGCAATTGGCAGTCGTTAAGATGCCATCAGCATAAAAACAAAGGAGGAGATTTTTTTATGAATGAGAATCAAGAAGTGATTCGTGATGCGAGGAAACTGGGGATTCCTAAAATGCTGCTGTTGGGATTGCAGCATATGTTTGCCATGTTTGGCGCAACAATATTAGTGCCGATTTTGGTAAATGGTTATTATGGAAAAACGGGCGTGATGTCAGTTCAGGTAACATTAGCTTGTGCTGGTCTGGGAACCTTATTTTTCCATTTGTGTTCGAAATTTAAAGTGCCTGCCTTTTTAGGCTCATCATTTGCCTTTTTGGGTGGCTATGCAACTGTTGCGAACCTAGAGTCGGGCATGTATGCCGATATGTCAATGGCTGATAAATTGTCTTATGCCTGCGGTGGTATTGTGGTAGCAGGTTTGTTGTATCTGGTATTAGCGTTGATTATTAAAGTGGTTGGCGTGAGACGGGTAATGCGTTTCCTGCCACCAGTAGTAACCGGACCGATTATCATCTGTATTGGACTTAGTCTGGCACCATCAGCGGTAACAAATGCTTCAACAAATTGGTTACTGGCAATCATTGCCTTGGCAGTAATAATTATCTTCAATGTCTGGGGCAAGGGAATGTTCAAAATCATTCCGATTTTACTTGGAGTCGTGATTGCTTATATTGCCGCATTGATTATGAACGCGGCTGGAATGACAAATGTAGATGGTTCAGCAATTCTTTCATTTACTAAAGTTGCATCAGCCAACTGGGTTGGTGTACAGCCATTCCATTTGTGTAAGTTTGACCTAACTGCGATTTTGGTAATGGCACCAATTGCATTAGCAACCATGATGGAACACATTGGTGACATTTCAGCAATTTCTGCGACCGTTGGTGAAAATTTTATTGAGAAGCCAGGGCTTCATCGCACTTTGATAGGGGATGGTCTGGCAACGACATTTTCAGCAATGTTTGGCGGACCTGCCAACACCACCTATGGTGAGAATACCGGTGTCTTGGAATTAAGTCGTGTCCATGACCCACGCGTGGTTCGAATTGCGGCATGCTTTGCGGTAGTGCTGAGCTTCTTTCCTAAATTTGCCGAAATTATTGCATCAATGCCATCGGCGATTATTGGTGGTGTGTCATTTATCCTATACGGAATGATTTCGTCCATCGGTGTACGTAACGTGATTGAAAATCATGTTGATTTTACGAAATCACGGAACCTGATTATTTCTGCAGTCATCTTAGTCTGCGGTTTGGGATTTGCAAATGGAATAACCTTTCATGTGGCAGGAACACCAATCACTTTGACTGGTCTGGCGATTGCAGCGATTGCTGGCATTGCCTTGAATGCGATTTTGCCGGGTAAGGATTATGAGTTTGGGAATGATGCGAAGGCAGATGCGAATCAAGGGTTGGATATGAATCCGTTGGGATAATAATATAGTAACAAGGTAATTTTTGAGAGGCAGATGTACATTTGAAATATAGTGTGCATCTGTCTTTTTTAGATATAAGAAAAGGCCTTGTTGCAAAGGATTTGAAGGGTTGACTTGATATGTCATAATCTTTATAATTTGTCATAAAGATATGTTGTCATAAAATATACAAAGGCAGGAGAGCAATTGATGAGGAATGTTCAAAAAGCGATAAACATAAATGCACATATTGAGGAATTAAAATATGAGATTAGTGTAGATAATGGAGACGTTGTTGCAAAACTTTCATTTATCAACTTGTGATATGGGGATATTACTGCAATCAAATTTAATGTGTGTGGTTATAACTTATTTGGGATACAATTTATAAGGAATATAAAAGAGATACAAAAGCATCGAATGGAAGTAGTATAGTTTGAAAAAAGTATATTACCCTATTTCGAAATGAATTTAAAAACTGAGTTAATTTATTTAAACAGTAAAAAATAAATTTTTGATGTAGCACTGAGTAGAGTATAGTCGAGGTGTCAAAAACTTCGTTATATTATGTGCTGACAATCAAAAGGAAACGGATAGAGATGTTTATGCAAGAAACAAGAAAATCATTGGTGGAAAATATACATGGACTACTTAGTATTTATAAGAACTTTATTGTATTTCAAAATAGTTCTGGGTTCTTTGATATCAATAGAGAATGTGAAGATATTTTTTGTAAATTATTAAACATACTTTATGGCACTAATCTTCAAAATCTGAATTTGAAACATAATTATCCTGCAATTGATTTAGGAGATAATTATGCGGGAATATGTTTTCAAATAACATCAGACAACTCCGCCCAAAAGATTAAACATACAATAGAATTGTTTGAGAAATACATGATGTACGAAAAATTTTTTGATTTAAATATATTGGTGCTAGGTATAAAGAAAGATTATAAAATTGATATACCTGATTATGTCAGTATAATTGATTTAAAAGATATTGCAGATAGCATAAATAATTGCAAAAACAATGAAGTGTTAAAAGAAATAAGAGATCATCTAGCAAACGAACTTGCGGTTAAAGGATTAATTCAACCTCAAGGAAACAGTATTTTAAATCAGTTAGAAACGCCCCAGATTAAATTTGGTCAAAGTTATTTAAAAGGTTTCTTTGCAGATATAGAGGAGGCTAGTTATAACGATACTGATGATGTAAATTATTTTGCTAAAGAATTAGCTTTGTTACCGAAAGAACTGAGAGAACTAATATACGCTGCCACTACAAGATGTCGGGTAAAGGCACCTTACTGTCATTTTTATGAACATATATTTTTTGATTCTGCTCGTTTAAACTCGCTTTTACAGTATAATCCGCGCATTACGGAATTATTTAGACAGTTAATATCATTTAATTATTTAGATTATGAAGTTAGTGAAGAAGAACCTAATATATATGCATTTAAATTTTTAAATAGGGGAAAAGATTACGATATACTTAATGACATAGTTAAATATTGTGCTGAGAAAGAACTTGATTTAAAAGCAATTATAGTTGACCTGGATTTTACAATTCTTGATTAGAATCTATATTTCAGGTGATTGGTAATATGCTGTGGTTCAATAAAACATCTCTATGGTAATGTGGTAAGAAATATAAAATAAAATATAGATAAAAATATATATTTACTCCCGAATGATATATAAATTATTTTGGGAGTTGATTTTTTATATACACATTACCAGTGGGATAGAATGGGAGTTTATGTTGAAATTACAGTGCGGTAGCTATAAAAAATCTGCCAGACACGGTATTTGACGAAATTTTCTTATGTACACTTGCGGAGAAAAAAACCAAAAACTAAATAAAGTGAAGAGACGAAAAGTTAGATGAAAATAATTTACGAGTGTGTGAAGAAAAGTCTGTAAATACTAATCTTCTATGATAAGAACTGGTCTGAAAACTATATGATAAGCTTTCAGACCTTGTTTTATATATAACAGTTCATGCATACGTATGTCAATAGCAGGCGAAATATCCGCCT
>JAVBTX010000018.1:0-92098 GCA_031555935.1 Lachnospiraceae bacterium
ACTATATATTTTTGGGGAAAACGAAGAAAAAAACGGATTAAATTTAATGTTCTTTGACAAAAGTATGCTGGGAACATTTCAAGGAACTTCGTCCAGAGACTCGTATCAGAAAATAGCAGAAATAAAATTTTCGCCAGAAGACTTAGCAGAGATTCAAGAAGAATCACAATAGAGGAAGATAATTAAATTCATTAAAAGATAGATATTATTTAAAGTGACATCATCAGGAGCGATGATGTCACTTTTTCACTTGTTTCTCTTTGCGGATTGTAAAAGATACGTTATAATACAATTATAGAACATGGCAAGAAAAGATAAAGCTTTAAATACAAAGAAAGATAGGAATAGTATAATGGCAACAAAATATTATGCAGTAAAAAAAGGCAAGACACCGGGAATTTACATGAGCTGGCCAGAGTGTCAAGCAATGGTCGATGGATATTCCGGCGCACAATACAAGAGTTTTCCAACCAGACAAGCGGCAGAGGAATATCTGGGGATGTTTTCTGGTGGGGGAGCAGCAGTAAAAACGATAGCAGCGCTAAAAAAAATAGCGAAGGCAGAAGTTGAATCAGAACCAGAACCACCGAATTACGCCTTTGTCGACGGTTCATTTAACATTGTCTCAAATGTCTATGGCTATGGCGGTTTTCTCTGCCATGATGGGCAAAAGGAAATTATCCAAGGTTCTGGTAATGAGGAAGAAATGGCGGCAATGCGCAATGTTGCTGGTGAAGTCTTAGGCAGTATGGCAGCGATTGAAAAAGCAATTGAGCTGGGATTGCCGGAGCTGACAATCTATTACGATTATATGGGCATTGAGATGTGGGCAAAAGGTGAGTGGAAGCGCAATAAAAAAGGAACCATTGCCTACTATGACTATGTACAGTCAATAAAAGATAAAATTGTAATTCATTTTGTCAAAGTAAAAGGGCATTCTGGTGTGGCAGGAAACGAAGAGGCGGACCAGTTAGCCAAAGAAGCAGTAGGAATATTAGAAAAGTAATGATCAAAATACAAGGGGGGAAAATACAGAGCAGGAGGATTTAGGATGGCATCCTTAAAAGATATTGCGAAACGCTGTGGGGTATCTACAGCGACGGTTAGTAAAGCCTTAAATGGACAAAAAGACATCAGTGAAAAAACACGTAAAATTATCAAAGCCGCAGCGGTTGAAATGGGTTATTATCCCAATGCCGCAGCTCGCGCCTTGAAAACAAACCGCTCTTATAATATTGGAGTCCTATTTAAGGATGAAGCCGGCAGTAACCTGACCCATGAATATTTTTCGGGAATTTTAAATGGTTTTAAGGTTCAGGCTGAATCAATGGGATATGATATTACATTTATCAATAATAACAATAATGGTATGACTTACTTAGAGCACTGCCGTTATCGTAATTTCGAGGGTGTGGTAATTGTTTGTGCGGATTTTGATGAGCCTCAGGTGTGGGAGTTAATGTGCAGCGATATTCCGGTTGTAACAATCGATTTTGTGCACTATAACTGTACGGCAGTTAGCTCCAATAATGTGATGGGAATTGAGGCATTGGTGCACTATGCCTATCAGATGGGACACCGAAAAATTGCGTATATTCACGGACAGGCATTTTCTAGTGTAACAAAGGAACGTGTCACCAGCTTCTATCGGGCAATGGAGCAATTGGGTGTGACGGTCAGAGAAGAATACATCAGACAAAGCGACTACTTGAATGCGCAGATGGCAGCCGAAGTGACCAAAGAGTTATTGGCATTGAAGGAAAGACCAACTTGCATTTTATATTGTGATGATACGGCACTGATTGGTGGTAAAAATGTGATTTTGGAGCAGGGACTTCGAGTACCAGATGATATTTCGATTGCGGGCTATGATGGAACAAAGGTATCTCAATTAGTTCATCCAAAGGTTACAACCATTCGCCAAAATACCGAAGAGATTGGCAAAGAAGCGGCAATTAGATTGGTGAACCGGGTTGAAAATCCGCGGACAACATTAGTGGAGCGGGTTGTTATTAATGCGACCTTGCTGGCGGGACAGTCGGTGGCAGATATCAATGAGTAGTGGAATAGTTTTGGGAGGATTTCATGGCATTAAACTTTATATTGGGAAGCAGTGGCAGTGGAAAATCAACCCATCTTTATGAACAGATTGTGCAGCAGGCAAAAGAGCAACCACTTACTAATTTTTATGTGATTGTACCGGAGCAGTTTACAATGCAGACGCAGCGGGAGCTAGTAGTAAAATCTAGTAGCGGAAAGTCCCCCTCGTCAAACTCAGCGGAAAGTAGCGGCATCATGAATATCGATGTTGTTAGTTTTCAGCGCTTGGCTTACCGGATATTTGATGAGTTGGGGCAACAGGACATGGTTGTCTTGGAAGAGACGGGCAAGAATTTGTTATTGCGCAAGGTAGCAGCAGATAAAAAGGATGAATTACAAATACTAGCTGGAAATCTAAAAAAGATGGGCTACGTTTCAGAAATCAAATCGTTAATTTCGGAGCTGACGCAGTATAATATTTCGCCGGAATATCTTGAGGATTTCTTAAAGCAATCAGATATGCCGGCGAGCTTTGTCTATAAAATAGAAGATATATTAACGATGTACCGTGGATTTCAGGATTATTTACAGGGTAAATATGTGACCGCCGAAGAGATTTTGGAAGTGTTTGGCAATTTGGCGGACGAATCTGAATTGCTCAAAAATAGTGTCTTAGCATTCGATGGTTTTACCGGCTTTACGCCAATTCAGAACAATCTGCTAATGAAATTGATGACCATCGTAAAAGATGTTTACGTAACCGTGACGATTGACCCCAAAGAAGATATGTATACCTATCGGGATATGCAGGAATTGTTTGCGATGAGTAAGAAGACGATAGCATCATTAATCAAGATGGCTGACCGGGTGGGGATGCACGTCAATGAACCGGTGATTTTAGATAAAGTGGAGCGATTACCGATGCTGGCGTGGCTTGAACAAAATTTATTTCGCATGAAGATGACTCCAATGGCTGAAAATGATGGCAGTATTCAGCTTTATTCCTTGATGAATGCCAAAGAAGAACTTATTTTTGTAGCGGGTGAAATAAAACGTTTGATTCGGGAAGCTGGTTACCGGTATAAAGATTTTGCGGTGGTCACTGGTGATGTGGAAACATATGGACACTATGTCCCGCAAGTATTTGGGGATTATGATATTCCGTTCTTTTTAGATACCACGAAGAATATTTTATTGCATCCGTTTATTGAATTTATTCGGGCGGTACTTGAAATGTTGGAACGGGATTTTAGCTATGATAGTGTATTTCGTTATTTTAGAAGTAATCTGGTGATATATAAGTCCACTTCCGACGATGGCAAATTGCAAAAGGTTCCCGTGATGATGATTGACCGGCTGGAAAATTATGTGCTGGCGGCTGGCATTCGAGGTCATAAAATGTGGGCAAAGCGTTTTTCATATCTGCCCAAGGGGATGACCCAGGAGCAGTTAGAGGAATTAGAAGGGCTGCGTCAGGAACAAATGGAACGGGTTGAGCCATTACGTCAGATATTTTTGAAAAAACATGCTACGGTGCGGGAAAAATCGGTGGCACTGTATGTATTTATTAAAGAATTGGAAATTGAACAACAACTTAAGGAACGGGAAGAGTATTTTAAATCTTGCGGTGAGTTCGTCAAGGAAAAAGAGTATGCTCAGATTTACCGAATTGTGATGGACTTATTGGACAAGATGGCTTCCTTACTTGGAGACGAGGAAATTACAATTCAGGAATATACGCAAATCCTTGATGCCGGATTTGAAGCTGCCAAGGTCGGGGTTATCCCAAGCGGATATGACCGGGTAACGGTGGGCGATATTGAACGAACCAGGTTAGAGCATATTAAGGTACTCTTTTTTGTCGGGGTAAATGACGGGATTGTACCGAAGTCGGATGTCCGCGGCGGAATTATTTCCCAATTAGAGCGGGAGGAACTGTTAAGGCATCATCTTGAGCTGGCACCAACGGCGAGAGAGCGGGTGTTTATTCAGCGATTCTATTTATATTTGACGATGACCAAGCCATCTGAGCGTCTCTACATAACGTGTGCCAGAGTGAATGGTGAGGGGGCAGCGTTGCGCAAATCGTATCTGATTGGCACAATGCTAAAATTGTTCCCGCAGGTGAAAATCACCGAGCTTGATGAACAGCAGATGGAAAATCAGATTGTGACGCCAAAGAGTAGCGCTTCTTTTTACCTGGAACATTTTGCTGAGCAGGGTGAGCTATGGAAAGCTTTAGAGCAGTGGTATGAAAATGACGAGAATTATCGTGAGTGGGCGGAGAAAATAAAGCGGGCCAGAAATTATGAGTATGCCGGAAATGAAATCAGCCGGGCTATTTCGCGAGCGTTGTATGGTTCCATTTTGGAGAACAGTGTCACCCGCTTGGAACAGTTCGCGGCGTGTGCCTGTGCGCATTTCTTTGACTATGGTCT
The DNA here is from genome assembly GCA_031555935.1 of Lachnospiraceae bacterium. Lineage (GTDB taxonomy): Bacteria > Bacillota > Clostridia > Lachnospirales > Lachnospiraceae > Roseburia_C. Next base: position 4,479 of record JAVBTX010000018.1, read on the forward strand.
GCATTTAAATGAGCGTGAAATCAGTCAGTTTGCGGCGATGGACATGGGAAATATTTATCATTTGGCACTTGAGAAATATGCCGGCATGGTGGCGGCTTCAAAATGGAACTGGTTTGATATTTCCACCGAGGTTCAGCAGGAGTTTATTTCACAGGCCTTGCGTGAGACGATTTTAGAGACCGGCAATCAGGCATTGGCGCAGACGTATAAGAATCAGTATTTCCTATTTCGGATGAAAAAGATTTTGAGCAAGACCATCACGACATTAACGGCTCAGGTGCAGGCGGGGAAATTCGAGCCAAGTGAATTTGAGGTTGCTTTTGCATTTGCCCAGGATTTGGAGGCGGTCAACTTTGCGCTCAGTCCAGATGAGCGAATGCGGCTGAGAGGGCGAATTGACCGGGTTGATACTTATGAAGAAGAGGATAAGTTATATGTTAAGGTGATTGATTATAAATCGGGAAATACCAGCTTTGAACTGCTTTCACTATACCACGGGTTACAGTTGCAGCTAGTTGTTTATATGAATGCCGCAATGGAGCTGCTCGGGAAGAAGCATCCCGACAAAGAAGTAATCCCGGCGGGTATTTTTTATTATCATATTGATGACCCAGTGGTAGAGGGGCAAGGCAGTGAATCAGATGTGGAGATTTATGAGCGGGTTTTAGAGAAGCTAAAATTAGATGGACTGGTAAATACGCAGGATAATATTTATCAGACCATTGATACCCAGATGGGAACAAAATCGAAAATGATTCCAATTGCAATCAATCGTGACGGTTCGCTTAGCAAAAACTCGAAAGCAGCGAACGGTGAGGATTTTAAGGTCATGTCTGAATATGTCAATCAGGTCATTCAGGGGCTTGGCGAACGGATTGTGGCGGGTGAGGTCAAAGCGAGTCCATATCAGCTAAAGGACCGGGATGGATGTATGTACTGTCCTTATCGCAGTGTTTGCGGAATTGATGCAAAGATTCCGGGATATGGATTTCGGAAATTGGAGCAGCTTGATAGGGATGAAGAAATTTTTAGCCGGATGAAGGAAAAAGTTGGTCAGGAGGAAAAATAGATGGCTGTGTCGTGGACACCCGAACAACAAAAAGTGATAGATTTACGAAATCGGAATATACTTGTATCTGCGGCCGCCGGTTCTGGAAAGACAGCTGTGTTAGTAGAGCGTATTAAGGAGCGGATTTTAGATGAAACCCAGCCGGTTGATATTGATGAAATGCTGGTCGTAACCTTCACCAAGGCCGCTGCCGCCCAGATGCGGGAGCGAGTTGGCGCAGCAATTGAAAAGGAATTGATGGAGCAGCCTTTTAATGTGCGTTTGCAAAAGCAGTTAGCGCTCGTACATAATGCGCAGATTACGACAATTGACAGCTTCTGTTTGTATGTGATTCGGAATCATTTTCATGAAATTGATTTAGAGCCAGCATTTCGCATTGCAGATGAAGGGGAATTGAAGCTGCTCAAGCAGGATGTGATGACACAGTTGTTGGAGCAGGAATATGAAAAGGGCGCCGAATCATTTCTGCGGCTGACCGATACTTATGCGACGGGGAAAAGTGATGAGGGGTTAAAAACGCTGGTTTTACAGCTTTATGAATTTGCTGGCAGTTATCCCTGGCCGAAGGAATGGCTGTTAGAATGTCAGGCTAATTATCAGCTGGATTCAGTAACTGAATTTATGCATAGTCCAGCGGTAGAAGGGCTTTTGCAGTATGTGAAAGATATGCTTGCGGGGATGCTCGAAAAGGTGGAGCTGTGCTTGCGCATTAGTGTGGAGCACGATGGTCCACAGGCTTATGAAAAGACCTTAAACAGCGATTTGGAACTGTTGCAGGAATTACAGAAATGTGATTCTTACGAAGCATTATTTGGGCGTTTGCAAACACTTGAGTTTGCCAAACTGGCTTCGAGCAGAGGCTATGATGGTGATGTGGGTAAGCTGGAATTTGTCAAGGCGGCCAGAGAATTATGGAAAAAGAACTTGAAAACAATTCGGGAAAAATATTTCAGCCGTTCCGGTGAGCAGTGTGTTTGGCAGTTACAGCAGATTGAACCGATTGTTTCGGCATTGGTGGAATTGACGATTTCATTTATGGATGCGTTGACGGCTAAAAAACGCGAACGGAATATTGTTGATTTTGGTGACTTGGAACATTTTGCCTTACAGATTTTGGTGGATCAGGAAACGAAGCTGCCAACTGGGACGGCGCGGGAATTTCAAAATGCCTATGCCGAGATTATGATTGATGAATACCAAGACAGTAATTATGTACAGGAATCTATTTTGCGAGCCATTTCCAGAGAGTCTCAGGGTGAAAATAATATTTTCATGGTTGGTGATGTGAAGCAGAGTATTTACCGTTTTCGTCTGGCGAGACCGGAACTGTTTATGGAAAAATACGATACGTATTCGTTGACGGGTGGTGACTGCCAGCGTGTGGACTTACACAAGAATTTCCGGAGCCGGGATGAAATTCTGTCATTTACAAATGATATCTTTTATCAGATTATGCACCGCAGTATCGGTAATGTTGAATACGATGAGGCAGCAGCATTGTATCCGGGGGCTAATTTTCCGCCGAGCGCATCTTTCTGCTGCGCGGGGGACTTACCTAACTTTTTGCCGAACGAGCCGATGTTTGACACTGAAATATTATTGGCGGATAGTGAAGATGAAATGCTTGCGGAATTGGAACAAGGCGATAAGGTGACCTTAGAAGCGATGGTCATTGCCAATAAGATAAAAAATCTAATCGAGCATCAGTTGGTGACAGACGAACAGACGAAAGAGCTTCGCCCGATGGAATATGGTGACGTGGTTATTTTGTTGCGAAGTTTGAGTGGTTATGCCGACACCTTTGCGCAGGTTTTGATGGATTCTGGGATTCCAGCTCATACGACGAGTAAGACTGGGTATTTCTCTACGTTAGAGGTGCAGACGGTACTGAATTATTTACGGCTTTTAGATAATCCATTGCAAGATATTCCGCTGGCAGCAGTGCTGAAATCGCCGATTGGAAATTTCAGTGATGAAGATTTGGCTCGAATTCGTCTGCATTCCGCCGAGATGTCATTTTGTGAAAGCTTTTTTAGCTATATCGCAAGCGGAAAGTCCCCCACGGAGAGCCAATCCTTGCAAGGATTGACGCAAAGTAATGCGAACGAACAGAGATTAGAAACAGATTTGTATGAGAAGGCGACGGCTTTTGTCGGTACATTTGAAAAACTGCGGGAAATGACTGCTGATAAAACGATTCATCAATTACTAATGGCAGTGCTGGAGCAAACCGGTTATGGCGATATTGTGGCAGCCATGCCGGGCGGAAAGCAGCGGCAAGCAAATTTATCCATGTTAATTGAAAAGGCGATTGCCTATGAGGGCAGTAGTTACCGCGGGCTGTTTCATTTTATCCGTTATATTGATGAATTGCAGAAGTATGATGTTGATTTTGGCGAAGCAGATTTGGTAAGTGAGAATGACCAGGCGGTTCGGATTATGAGTATTCATAAAAGTAAGGGTTTGGAATTTTCAGTGGTCTTTGTCAGTGGTATGGGAAAACAGTTTAATCGCCAGGACACCAGAAGTAGGATGATTTTACATCCCAAGCTAGGTATTGGTGTGGATGAAATTGACAGCGAGCGACGTCTGAAGATACCAGCGGTAATGAAGCAATTAATTGCCAATCAAAGTGAGCTTGAAAATCTGGGTGAAGAGCTGCGCGTTTTGTATGTGGCATTGACCAGACCGCAGGAAAAATTGATATTAACCGGCGTATGTGCTCATCTTGAAAAACTTGTCGAGGAATACCAGATTGCATCTACATTCCGCCGAGGTTTGCAAGGGGAACTTTCCGCTGGAAATCAGCCAGCAGTTGGTTTTCTTGATGTGGCAGGAGCTAAAAACTATTTAGAGTTGGTACTGATGGCAGCGGTTTCCTACAATGAGAAGTATCAGATTCAGCAAATTAAAGTGGCTGATATAATCAGGGACGAAGCGAGTCGTCAAAGCAATGAGAAAATTATGCCTCACATTCGTTCGGCGGAAGATGCGGAAAGTCCCCCTCACAGTGGAAAGTCCCCCTCACTTGCGTTCGGCGGAAAGTTGTGTTCGGCGGAAGATGCGGCAGTATCGAAAGAAATGAAAGCGTTCGTTGCCGAGCGGCTGTCTTATCAATATCCCTATGCGGATAGTATTGATTTACAGATGAAATATTCCGTGTCAGAATTAAAGCACCGCAAGATGCGTGAAAAATTCATTGAAGCAGAGGCGGATATGGTTCCGACTTTTTTGGAAAAACCAATCATTCCATATATTCCGGCTTTTATGAGTAGTGAAGAGAACGAGGTAAATCAAGGGGCACTGCGTGGTACGGCAGTCCATCGTGTGCTGGAATGTCTGGATTTTGCAGTGCTTGGTGATGATTTAGAGAACGAGCTGGCAAGTCAGTTACAGACAATGCTGGACAAAAATCGAATTACGCCACAGATGCGTCAATTGGTCAACCCGGATGGATTGGTAAAGTTCTTAATGTCACCGTTGGGATTGCGGATGCGCGCAGCAGCCAGGCGGGGTGAGCTGTTTCGGGAAAAACCGTTTGTGCTGGGAATACAAGAAGTGGAAAGTGCAGAACTAATCTTAGTGCAAGGAATTATTGACGTATTCTGGCAGGAGGACGGCAAAATTGTGCTGTTAGATTATAAAACCGACCGCGTGAATTCACCACAACAGTTGATTGAGATGTATCAGGAGCAGTTGGAACTTTATGGAAAGGCTCTTTGCTCAGTATGGAATAAAAAAGTCGAAGAAAAATATTTATATTCATTTTCGCTAGGAAAAGCCGTTTTACTGCCTTAGCAGTGAAACGGCTCTAACAGTAAAACGGCTCTAGCAAATTGATACGAAAGGAAATAAACGATGAAACTTATTTTAGCATCCGCATCACCACGGCGGCGGGAATTGTTGACACAGATTGGTGTTGATTTTGAAGTGCAGCCAGCGCAGGGGGAAGAAAAAACGACGAAGGTGCAGCCAGATGAAGTGGTCATGGAACTAGCAGAGCAAAAGGCGCGTGAAATTTATGAAAGCAATTGTGAAAATCTGATTCTTGGCGCTGATACCGTTGTGGTATATCAAGGGGAAATATTGGGCAAACCAAAGGATGAAGCTGATGCGCTACGAATGTTGTCGATGCTTTCTGGCAATGTCCATGAGGTTTATACCGGCGTTTCGCTGCTATGCCAATCCTTGCAAGGATTGGCGGAATGTAGCGGAAAGTCCCCCTCATTTCATTCGGCGGAAGATGGTCATCGCTTTTTTGAGAAGACGGCGGTGACGATGTATCCAATCACCGAAGCAGAGATACTTGACTATATTAAAAGCGGCGAACCGATGGATAAGGCAGGAGCCTACGGCATCCAAGGAATGGGTGCGAAGTTTATTAAAAAAATAGATGGCGATTACAATAATGTGGTGGGACTGCCGGTGGCTAGAATTTATCAAGAACTGATGCAACTAGGCATTGCCATTTTTAGGAATTCATAATAGAATTAGAACAGATAACAATTCTAGGAGGAACATACTTATGGGAGAATATGATGAAGTGGTTTTGAAATATTTTTTAGAGCACCAAGGACAGTTATATGATGAACCAGTGGCTGATAATTTAGAGGAAGCAGAGACCTTTTTAGATGACTGTATGGCAGTAGTATGCAAAAATCTGAAAGAAGTAAAAGAGTATTTGGATGAGAGCGGCGCTGATATCAGTGGCATGAGTAATGAAGAAATCGAAGAGGCTGAAGAAGTATTTACCTTGCCAGATGGCAGATATTTAGTTGTGGAAGCATAGCCTTGAAAAACATAAGGTTCAAAGCCATACTTTGGAGGATATAAGGTTGAAAGAAAATATTATTAAAGGAGTCCATGCAGTGCATTATTCTTTCAACCATACTTATTAGAGCAGTATCACAAGCAAGCTTGTGATATGCATGGGTATAAATATGGGAAAAATGTATGATGTAATTATTATTGGGGCAGGACCGTCAGGAATATTTACGGCCTACGAATTAAAGGAAAAAAGACCAGATTTAAAGGTTTTAATGATTGAAAAAGGTCGTCAAATTGAAAAGCGTCAGTGTCCGAAGCGCAAAACCAAAGTCTGTGTAGGCTGTCAGCCATGTTCCATTACGACTGGATTTGCGGGAGCAGGTGCATTTTCTGACGGAAAACTTTCCTTGTCTCCTGATGTTGGGGGCAATTTACCGGAAATTTTAGGCTATGATAAGGCAGTCGAATTGATTGGGGAATCAGACCGTATCTATTTGAAATTCGGCGCCGATACGAATGTATATGGCGTTGATAAGGAAGAGGAAATTCGTAAAATTCGCCGGAAATCAATCAATGCCAATTTGAAATTGATTGAGTGTCCAATCCGCCACTTGGGAACGGAAGAGGGATATAAGATTTATTCCCGTTTGCAGGAACATTTGCTAGATGCCGGCGTGGAGATTTTATTTAATACGATGGTAAAAGATATTTTGGTAGAGGACAATGCTGTGACCGGAATTGTGACGGATAACGATGAGCTGTTTCAGGCAATTGAGATTATTTCCGCAGTTGGTCGGGAAGGCGCAAACTGGTTCTCCAAGGTGTGTCAGGAAAAGGGCATTGAGACAGAAGTTGGAACAGTTGATATTGGTGTCCGGGTAGAGGTTCGTGATGAAATCATGGATTTTCTAAATAAGAATTTATATGAGGCCAAATTGGTTTATCACACGCCAACATTTGATGATAAGGTGCGGACATTTTGTACCAATCCATCCGGTGAAGTGGCGACAGAGTATTATGACGATGGTCTGGCCGTGGTAAATGGTCATGCTTATAAATCTGCGGAATTAAAAACCAATAATACAAATTTTGCATTATTAGTATCAAAGAATTTTACCAAACCATTTAAAACACCAATCGAATATGGGAAGCAGATTGCACAACTGTCAAATATGCTGTGTGATGGTCGAATATTGGTTCAAACCTTCGGTGATTTTAGGAGAGGAAGAAGAACGACAGAGGAACGTCTGTGTCGGAATAATCTGGTGCCGACCTTGAAGGATGCAGTGCCGGGCGACTTGTCATTGGTATTTCCACATCGTATCATGGTTGATATTGAGGAAATGATTATGGCGCTGGATAAGGTGACACCGGGTATTGCCAGCGACGAGACATTGCTTTATGGAGTTGAGGTGAAATTCTATTCCAATAAAGTGGTGGTAAATGAGGACTTTGAAACTAGTGTGAAAGGGCTGCGGGCAATCGGCGATGGCGCGAGTGTGACAAGAGGATTACAGCAGGCTTCAGCAAATGGTATCAGCGTTGCACGTAGCATATTAAGAACAATGGAGCAATAAAATGAAATTACGAAAGATAACGGTAACGGCGCTACTTAGCTTATCCTTAATGATGGCTGGTTGTAGCCTGGGAAAGAGTTCAGTTGCATTTACGACGACTCTTGGCGCAAAGGATGTATTTAAAATAGAAGATACAGTCTGCACATTGCCAGAGGTGAAGGTGTTTTTGTGCAATTACCAGAATATCTATGGCAGTGCATACGGTGTTAACTTATGGGAACATGAAGCAGACATGGTTTCTTTGGAGGATTATGTCAAAGAGGTTGCCATATCCGAACTGACCCGTGTTATATGCATGGATGAGTTGGCGAAGCAAGAACAAATTAGCCTGACAGATGAAGAAATTGTCAAAGCTGGAAATGCTGCCAAAGCATATTACGAGTCGCTGTCTAAGGTAGAAATTGATTATATGGGAATCAACGAAAGCACGATTTCTAAGCTCTATCAGGATTATGCGCTGGCACAAAAGGTATATGCTTCATTGACAAAGGGCATTAATGATGAAGTAAGTGATGATGAAGCACGCATAATGGAAGCAATGCAGATTTATACGCAGGATTCCACCAAGGCACAATTAGCAAAAGATTCATTAGATTCCGGCAAGGATTTTCTTTCTGTGGCGGCAGATTATAACGAAGCAAGCTCAATTGACATCACTTTTGGTCGTGGAAAATTGCCGGCAGAAGTAGAGAAAGCGGCTTTTGAACTAGAAAATGATGAGATATCAAAGTTGATTGAGACAGCGGATGGTTTCTATTATATAAAGTGTGTTGATAAATTCAAAGAAGAATTAACAAATGAGCACAAGGCTGAGATAGTAAAGGATAGAGAAAAAGAAGCATTTGATGATGTCTATGAGCAATTTGTCACAGGATTAACTTCTTTATTGAATAAAGAGCTATGGGAGACAGTTGAAGTGGAGTTGAACAGTGACATTCAAACAAATAGTTTCTTTGAAATGTATAATGAATATTTTGGTACATAGGAGGTTTGCAATGAATTATTTTAGACTACCACTTACTGGTGCATATAATGTTCGCGAACTGGGTGGATATGCTGATGATAATGGGACAATAACAAGATGGCATACTTTTTTGCGGGGCGATGGGCTTCATGCCCTAACCGCTGCTGATATAAAGCTGTTAAAGGAATATGGTTTGAGCGCAGTTATTGACTTGCGAAGCCCGCAGGAAGCCGAGATGATGCCAGATGTTTTAGCGAGTGATGATAAACTTCGTTATATCAATATTCCATTAATGCCGGCGGAAATGAATGTGGCGGCAGATTTGACCAAGATGGAGAAGTTAAAAGAAGAAAACTTTATGGCAAAATCCTATGTCGGAATTGCCGAGTTAGCAAAGTCGAAAATAAAAGCCATATTTGATTTTATCCATGAGTGTGGAGATGGCTGCATTCTATTTCATTGTACCGCCGGAAAAGACCGGACCGGGGTGTTGGCAGCATTGCTGTTAGGATTGTGTGGTGTTTCAAAAGCAGATATTTTAGCCAACTATCAGGTAACTTATACCTACATTAAAGAAAATGAACTGTTAATGCAGTATGCCAATGAAAATAATGCCGAGGTTCTCTATTCAAAAATGGAGTATATGGAGTATTTTATCGAACATATTGAGAAGAACTACGGTGGATTTGAGAAATATCTGCTGACGACTGGAATTTCGGCAGAAACATTAGAAACAATAAGGAATCGAATGGTAGAAACGGTATAATAGATTATGATGGACCATCGTAAAATGCAAGGATAATAGCAAGTGCATTTTACGATGGCCCATTTTTTAAGATACTAATTTATCAATATCCCCTTCATTCAGTGTTTCTTTTTCTAAAAGTGCAGTAGCAATATCATGAAGCATGTTCAGATTGTCGGCTAGTGTAGTCTTAGTTTCTTCATACAACTCATTTAATTTAATCCGGCACAATTCCAGCATTTCAGGACTAGGAGTGGTATTTAGCGAGGTAGCATTAAATATCCCGAATTCTTTGTCCATGCCATAGGTATGCAGATATTGCATGATATATCCAGACACTTTTTCAATATCGTTGCCAGCACCAGTGGTTATTTCATCAGTCCCGAAAATCAATTCCTCACTAGCGCGTCCGGCTAGCAATACCTTCATATTAGCCTGCATTTGCCGTTTGGACATAAACAGTGAATCCTTCGGTATGCTTAAGGAGAAACCACCAGCCCCTCTGGTGCTAGGAATAATGGTTACCTTGGCAACAGTTGATTCCGGTAATAGCAGTTTGGTAATCAACGCATGACCAGCTTCGTGATAGGCTGTAATGCGGCGGTCCTGATTTGATAAAAAGCTTGTGTCTGTTTTTTCAGCACCAGCAATTACGGTATAAAATGCCTTGTCGATATGAGCTGCCCGAATCGAATGCTCATTGTCATTAGCGGCATAGATAGCGGCTTCATTTAACAGGTTTTCAAGCATTGCGCCACTAAAGGTAACGGTCGATTTAGCCAGCTCATCTAAATTTACGGAATCGGAAAGGCATTTCTGTTTTGCATGTAATTCAAGAATTTTCCGGCGGGCATTTTTATCCGGCAGACCAATTTCAACTAAGCGGTCAAATCGTCCCGGTCTTGTCAAGGCTTCGTCTAGGGTATCTAAGCGATTGGTGGCTGCAATCACAATCACCCCATCCCGTTCATGAAAGCCAGACATTTCGGTTAACAGTGCATTGAGGGTTTGGTCACGTTCGTCATTGCTTGCTCCTGGCTGGCGGCTTCGCTTTTTTCCAATGGCATCAATTTCATCAATAAAGACAACTGCTTTTTCGGCCTTTTTAGCAGTGGAAAACAATTCGCGAATCCGACTGGCTCCCACCCCCACATATGTCTGAATAAAATCTGAGCCGCTCATAGCATAAAATGGTACTCCCGCTTCACCGGCAATGGCTTTCGCCATCAGCGTCTTTCCCGTTCCTGGTGGACCATAGAAGAGGATGCCGCGTGGCATTCTAGCACCAATATCGGCGTACTTATCAGGGTTTTTGATAAATTGAATAATGTCCATAACCATGCTCTTGGCCTCAGCATTTCCGGCAATGTCATCTAACAGCAGAGAGAATCTGGCATCATCTGTCTGCGTATTTTTAATCAAGCCATTTCGCATTTTTTTATGATAAATATAGTACAGTCCACCTGCAATGATACCTAATAACGCTATTTGCAGGGGGAGTGGTGCACCGTTTGAATCACTATAGCTAATGGCAACATCATGTTTCAAAAGGAAATCAAATAACTCATCAGAATGAGGATTAGGCACACGGTATGTTTTCTTGGAATCAGTAAGGGAGACTTGCAGCACCTCTTGGTTGTCGCTTAAGGTAACGCTTGCAACATGGCCTTGTTCCACTTGGGTGCGGAAATCGTTGTAAGTGAGAGGGCGTTGGCTTTTGCTATAGGAATAAAATCCCAGTACGATTAGAATTATGGAAATAAAAAAGAGAATTATGTGCTTTTTGTATTTTGATAGTATCTTCATCTGAATGTTGCCTCCTGTCGAGTTATGTCAACTAAGGTAAAGATATCATGTAATGAGGGAAAAAGCTATGGTAATGATTTCAATTTCATTTCATTTTGTGGAGGGCCAAATACCGCGGATGTGCAAAATGACTGCAGAGGTACAAAGCATTCCAAAGAGCCCGAGCAAAGCATGACTATCTCGCCCAGTGGGGCTCCATAGTCATTCGGTCTCTTCTCCATTGTCCCTAAATGCAGTAATTTTGCACATCCGCGGTATTTGGCCATCTACACAGTGAAATAAATAACAAAAAAAACAAAAAACATAAGGTTTTAGATTCATTTAGACTGTTTTGATGTAGGAAAAGAAGAAATTAATATATAGTAATCTCAGAAAAAGTGTTTTCCCCCGATTGTAAGTTGGGTTTTTTAAAGCTACATTTTAGCACACACTTCGAAAGCTATGGATTTGGATTGTACACCACCAATACTGCTGGCAGCCTACATATCTCCATCACCAAAAAAGTGAAGAAAATATTCCCTGTACAGATTGAGGGTAGAGCCATTTTTCACTACGTAGATGCAAAATACTGAGGGGGGCAAAATTACTGCATATTGGGGACAATGGAGAAGAGACTGAATGACTATGGAGCCCCACTGGGCGAGATAGTCATGCTTTGCTCGGGCTCTTCGGAATGCTTTGTACCTGTTGCAGTAATTTTGCCCCCCTCAGTATTTTGCCTCCACAAAGTAAAAAAAGGCCCTGCGCCATACAATATGTACAGCGTAAGCCCTTTTCGCATTATCTTACTTGGTCAATAACAACATAACCTGATTACTTCTCTCAATAAACTTCGTCATCGCATCAACAGACAATGGCTGGTTCGTCAGCACTGCCAAATCGTACAACTGCTCACAGAACATCGGCACATGCTCAGAATCTTTGTTATCCAGAATATATTTCACCAACGCATTATTTGCATTCAATGTCAGCGTCTGATCGGCACCAAACATTGAAGCATCCATACCCATGCCATTCATGGCGTACATTTTCATCATATCCTGCATTCTGCGGCCTTCTTCTGATAAGGTTAGGACAGAAGACAGGCTCTCATTTTTCAGCTTCTCAACCTTAATGCTCAGCTTATCATTGTTTAAGCTTTTTTTGAATAACTCAGCCAAGGTGTCAGTAGCTTCTTTTAAATCTTCCTCAGAAGTTTCCTCCTTTAAGGAATCGGTTAGGTCAGCATCAATGCGCATAAAACGATAGTTTTCATTGCGTTGCTCTAACTGAGAGATGAAAGAGGTATCGATGTTATGATTTAAAATAACAGCTTCCATTCCCTGTTCTTTAAATAACTTGATGTACTGGCCCTGCTGAACCAAGTCAGTTACATAGTAAACGGTCTGACGTGTATCTTTTTCAGCCTCCTGGGTGGAATCAGTATCTTCTACGCTAGAGTCAGCATCATCGACGCTGGAATCGGCAGCATCCTCAGTCGCTTTTTCTTCCTCTTTTTTCAACAGCTCTGGAAGGGTATAGTATTTATCCTCGAGATTCTTGAACAAAACATAATCGTTCATTTTGTCGCAGAATTTGGTGTCTTTTAAGCAGCCGAATTTGATAAATGGACTGATATCATCCCAGTATTTTTCGTAATTTTCTTTGTCGGTCTTGCACATGCCACTTAACTTGTCAGCAACTTTTTTGGAAATGTAGTCAGATATTTTCTGCACAAATCCATCATTTTGCAAAGCGCTACGAGAAACATTCAGCGGCAGGTCAGGACAGTCAATCACACCCTTTAAGAGCATTAAGAATTCTGGAATCACTTCCTTGATGTTGTCAGCAATAAAGACCTGGTTGTTATAGAGCTTAATCATTCCTTCGAGTGAATCATACTCGGTATTGATTTTCGGGAAGTAGAGAATGCCCTTTAAGTTAAATGGGTAGTCCATATTCAAATGAATCCAGAACAATGGCTCCTTGTAATCCATAAATACCTTGCGATAAAATGCCTTGTATTCGTCATCGGTACATTCACTAGGCGTTTTAGTCCACAGTGGGTTGGTATCATTTAATGGAACCGGACGTTTTACAATTTTCAGTTTTTCTTTCTGAGGGGAAACTTCAACGATTTCTTTTTCGCCATCTTCGTTTTCTTTTTCCTCGGTTTTTGCTTCTTCGATAATTGTTTCGATGACCGTGTCGCTGTCTAATTTGTCTTCGACATCAATTGTTTCATATTCTGGCTCCGCGTTTGCTTTGCTTAAAAAGATTGCAGTCGGCATAAAGGAGCAGTATTTCTGAATCACTTCTTTGGCACGATATTCATTGGCAAATTCTAACGCATCTTCATTTAAGAATAACGTAATCTTGGTACCAACGCTTTCTTTATTGCCATCGGCCATATCATATTCGGTGCCGCCGTCGCATTCCCAATGTACTGGTGTGGCATCTTCTTTGTAAGAGAGGGTATCAATGTGAACTTCGTCAGCAACCATAAATGCGGAATAGAAGCCAAGTCCGAAGTGGCCGATAATTTGGTCATCGCTGGCTTTGTCTTTGTATTTCTCTAAGAAATCGGTTGCGCCGGAGAATGCAATCTGGTTGATATATTCCTCAACCTCTTCGGCGGTCATACCGAGACCATTATCTTCAAAGGTCAGAGTTTTTTCTTCCGGATTAACAGTTACCTGAATCTGTGGTTTGAAATCATCAGCAAGTGTAGTTTCGCCCATCATTTCTAGTTTTTTCAGCTTCGTAATGGCATCACAGCCATTGGAAATTAATTCACGATAGAAGATATCGTGGTCGGAATACATCCATTTTTTTATGATTGGGAAAATGTTATCGCTGCTGATTGATAGATTACCATGTTTTTTACTCATTTTAAATCGACTCCTTTTCTTTCAAATTTCTTTTTATGATAAATATTACTCTGATAGAAATTTTAGTACGACCCAAATTAAAAGTCAATAGTAAATTAGCACTCTTTTTAAAGGAGTGCTAACAAAAGACGAAGAAAGCCCGAAATAAAGGGCTTTCTCCAATTCTAAAAAGTTTATAAACTAGTATTTTTTTCCAGGTTTTTCTGGGCGGTTGACAGCATTAGCTTGATTCGATTGAGCTGATTTACTTCACTAGCGCCCGGGTCATAGTCAATTGCGACAACGTTCGAGAGCGGAAATTCGTGACGCAGCTTTTTGATGACACCTTTTCCCACGACATGGTTTGGCAGGCAGGCAAATGGCTGCGCACACACAATATTATTGGTTCCGCTATGGATTAACTCCATCATTTCACCAGTTAAGAACCAGCCTTCGCCAGTCTGATTTCCAATCGAAACTAAGTCCTTGGCATAATTTGCCAGCGTTTCAATTTGGGCTGGTGCATGGAAGTTCTTGCTCTTTTCAAATGCATCCTTGGCGGCACTGCGAAGCCATTCTAAGGCTTTAATGCCAAGATTGCTGTTACGCGCCGTTTTTTTGCTCATACCAAGGTTTTCGGCCTTGAAGTTGTTGTTATAGAAGCAGTAGAGCAGGAAGTCCATTAAATCAGGAACGACGGCCTCGGCACCTTCAGCCTCTAATAAATCGACGAGATAGTTGTTCGCTGACGGCAGGAACTTAACCAGGATTTCACCAACAACACCAACCTTTGGTTTCTTCTCATTGGTAATTGGCAGGTTGTCAAAATCACGGATAATATCACGGCACATCCGTTTGAATTTGCGGTGTGACAAAAATTTGTCCTGTGAAACAAAATCAATTGCGGTTTTCTTCCATTTTTCATGAAGCGCGTTAGCGGAGCCCGGAGTTACCTCGTAAGGGCGCATATGGTACAGACAGCGCATGAAAATATCACCAAAAGCAATTGCATACAGACCACGCTGTAACAGCGGAATCGTCAGCTTAAAGCCAGGATTTTGTTCGAATCCGCTCATATTAATTGAAATAACCGGAACATCAGTATAACCAGCTTTTTCTAAGGCACGACGGATAAAGCCAATATAGTTTGAAGCTCGACAGCCACCGCCCGTTTGGGAAATCAGAATCGCTGTTTTAGTCATATCATATTTGCCAGACATTACGGCACTCATAATCTGTCCTACGACCATCAGTGAAGGGTAGCAGGCATCATTATTTACATATTTCAAGCCGATATCGACGGAATTACGGTTGTCATTGTCTAGCACGACCATATTGTAGCCACCAGCTCGGAACGCCGGCTCGAGTAAGTCAAAATGCATTGGCGACATCTGTGGGCAGAGAATGGTGTGACTTTTGCGCATTTCTTCAGTAAATACCACACGTTCGTAATTGGAAGGAACAATCTGGCGTTTTTCCTGCTTTTTCTCTTTTACCCGAATCGCCGATAAGAGGGAACGGACACGGATTCTTGCCGCACCTAAGTTATTTACTTCGTCAATTTTCAGGCAGGTATAGATTTTGCCTGACTTTGTTAAAATGTCACTGACACAGTCGGTTGTAACAGCATCCAGACCACAGCCAAAGGAGTTTAGTTGAATTAAGTCCACATCATCTCTGGTTTTGACATGATTTGCCGCTGCATAAAGTCTGGAATGGTACATCCACTGGTCCATCACGATTAATGGGCGTTCCACCTCGGCTAAATGAGAAACGGAGTCCTCGGTTAGCACGGCGATGCCATAGGAATTAATCAGTTCTGGAATACCGTGGTTGATTTCCGGGTCAATATGATACGGACGACCAGCCAGGACAATGCCACGTTTGCCGGTTTCGGTCAGGTATTTTAAAACCTCTTCGCCCTTGCGTTTGATGTCTTCGCGGACTTCGGCTAATTCATGCCAGCCAGCAACGGCCGCTGCTTTGATTTCCTCTTCTGAAATATGAAACTCACTGGTAAATGTCTTCACCAACTGAGCGGTCAAGGCATCGAGATTGGCAAAGGTCATAAATGGGTTCAAGAAACGCACCTGACCAGTGGTAATTTCATCGACATTATTTTTTATATTTTCGGCATATGAGGTTACGATTGGGCAGTTGTAATTGTTGTTGGCATCTGGAAATTCATCGCGTTCATAAGGTATACATGGATAGAAGATGAAGTCCACATTTTTGTTGATTAACCATGCCACATGTCCATGCGCCAGTTTGGCAGGATAGCATTCCGATTCACTTGGAATACTGTCGATACCCATTTCGTATATTTTGCGGTTGGACTGTGGAGACAGTACCACCCGGAATTTCAGTGCTTCAAAAAATGAGGCCCAGAACGGATAGTTTTCAAAGAAATTCAAAACTCTTGGAATACCCACCGTACCACGGGTTGCGGCCGCAACGGAGAGCGGCTCATAAGCAAATAAACGTTCATTTTTATATTCAAATAAATTCGGAATATTATCTTTATTCTTTTCCTGACCAAGACCACGTTCACAGCGGTTACCAGTAATGTACTGGCGGTTGCCGGTAAAACGGTTGATGGTTAGTAAACAGTGGTTCGTACAGCTCTGACATCTCGCGAGCTTGGTATCAAAGGTCAAATCATTGATTTCTTTAATCGAAAGCATCTGGGTCTTGTAACTTTTTTCATGACGTTCTCTGGCAATCAAAGCCGCGCCAAAGGCACCCATAATCCCAGCAATATCTGGACGGATGGCTTCTACCCCAGCAATTTTTTCAAAGCTGCGTAATACGGCATCATTATAGAAGGTTCCGCCCTGAACGACAATATTTTTGCCTAATTCCTTTGCATCGGAGAGCTTGATAACCTTAAACAGCGCATTTTTAATAACGGAATAAGCGAGTCCGGCGGAAATATCTGCCACACTGGCGCCTTCCTTCTGCGCCTGTTTTACCTTGGAATTCATAAATACGGTACAACGGGTACCAAGGTCAATTGGATTTACGGCAAATAAAGCTTCCTTGGCAAAGTCCTGAACCGAAAAGTTTAAGGATTTCGCAAAGGTCTCAATAAAGGAACCACAGCCGGAAGAACAGGCCTCATTTAGCTGTACGCTGTCAACGGTCTGGTTCTTAATTTTAATACATTTCATATCCTGTCCGCCGATATCTAAGATACAGTCAACCTCTGGGTTGAAAAAGGCGGCAGCATAGTAGTGGGCAACGGTTTCAACCTCACCTTCATCTAACAGCAGAGCAGCCTTCATCAAGGCTTCACCGTAACCAGTCGAGCAGGAATGCACGATATGCGCCCGACTTGGCAGCATCGAGTAGATTTCCTTAATTGCCCGAATTGCAGTCGCAAGCGGACTACCATTGTTGTTACAGTAGAAGGAGTACAGTAAGGAACCATCCTCGCCAACCAAAGCCACCTTGGTGGTGGTTGAGCCAGCATCTACGCCGAGGTAACAGTCACCTTCGTAAACCGAAAGGTCGGAAGTAATGACGTCATGTCCGCTGTGACGACGGGAAAATTCGCTATAATCTTCTTCTGAAGAAAACAGTGGCTCCATTCGGGCAACTTCAAATTCCATCTGGATATTAGAAGATAATTTTTCCAACAGCTCATTTAAAGAGGTGGAAACATCATCCGTATAATTTAGTGCCGAACCAATTGCGGCAAATAAGTGTGAATGGTCTGGCGCAATGATATGTTCTTCATCTAATTTTAAGGTGCGGATAAAAGCCGCTTTTAATTCTGATAAAAAGTGCAGCGGGCCGCCTAAGAAGGCGATATGGCCGCGGATTGGTTTACCGCAGGCAAGTCCGCTAATCGTCTGATTGACAACAGCCTGGAAAATAGAAGCCGATAAATCTTCGCGGGTAGCCCCCTCATTAATCAATGGCTGAATGTCAGTTTTTGCGAAAACGCCACAACGTGCGGCAATCGGGTAAATCGCTTTATATTCTTTGGCATAATCATTCAAACCGGAAGCGTCCGTCTGAATCAGCGAAGCCATCTGGTCAATAAAAGAACCGGTACCGCCAGCACAGATACCGTTCATTCGCTGCTCTACATTACCACCTTCAAAATAAATAATCTTGGCATCTTCACCGCCAAGCTCAATCGCAACATCAGTCTGTGGTGCATAATCCTGTAAAGCAGTAGATACCGCAATAACCTCCTGAACAAAAGGTACGCCGAGGTATTTAGCTAACGTCAGACCACCGGAACCAGTAATCATCGGCGAAACCTGATGGTCGCCTAATTTATCAAAAGCTTTTTGAATCAACTTCCCAAGCGTTTCCTGAATGTTAGCAAAATGACGCTCGTAGTCAGAAAAAAGGAGTTCGTTTTCTTCGTTTAAAAGGGCAATTTTTACTGTTGTGGAACCAATATCAATTCCCAGCTTGTACATTTTTTTCTTTTCCATATTAATTACCTCCAATGCTTCACTAGAATGAAACAGTGTTTTTATGGTTTTACTACCAATTCTTTCATATTAAAATGTTATTTCGTTTTGACTCTTACAAAACAATGCCATTATACGACAAGATTAGACAAAAGACAATTTGTTTTTTCTGGATTTTTAAAATGTTTAGATTTGAATGTGGGTATGGAAAGTGGATGGCATCACTTTGTCCCTGCCAATCCACTTCCTACACACCCCCTCGTTCAACCTGTTTCTAACGTATTCCAAACCCTTCTCGCTTAGAAGTGAAATCTAAACATTTTATAAAAAGCCTGGGCTCAATTGACAAGGGGGGAACAAGTATTTATAATCAACTTATTAATATCTAAGAATGAAAGACAGAGGTAGAAGCATGAACTGGTTAAATAAATTAGAAAGAAAAGTAGGAAAATTTGCCATTCCCAATTTAATCGTATGGATGATTGGGGCATATTGTATTGGTTTTGTCATATATCGAGTCAATCCTTCACTGACGTATTGGCTGATGTTAAGTCCTTACCACATTGTCAGAGGTGAAGTCTGGCGGTTATTTACATGGGTATTAATGCCGACCGATACGAATATCTTAACACTATTTATTATGGCATTGTTTTACTTTCAATTGGGCACTTCCTTAGAACGAACCTGGGGGACCTTTCGTTTTAATGCATATATCTTTGGCGGTCTGATTTTTACGGTGCTTGGAGCTTTTGCATACTATGGAGTACAGTGCCTAATCGGAGCATCCATTGTGGAACAGCAGCTCATTGGTATGTATTTCAGCACCAACTACATCAACATGTCCATTTTCTTGGCTTTTGCAACGATGTATCCAAATATGGAAATTTTGCTATACTTCATTATTCCAATCAAGATGAAGTGGATGGCATATGTATATGCGGCCTTAACCATCTATAATTTGATTGTAACAAATTGGTGCGGAAGAGTATCAATTGTAATGTCGTTACTTAACTTTTTGCTGTTTTTCCTATCAACTAGAAATTATAGGCGGGTATCACCCAGGGAAGTCCACCGGCGGCAGGTGTATAAGGCACAGATGCGGGAACCGCGTGCTGGTTCTGGCATCACGAAACATAAATGTGCGATTTGCGGGCGAACAGAAGTAGATGATGCGACATTGGAATTTCGGTTTTGTTCGAAATGCGATGGTAATTACGAATACTGTCAAGACCATCTGTTTACCCATCAGCATATAAAAAATAACTGATTTTACCATCTGGGTATTGCAATGGGGGGGCATTGTGTCATATACTAATAGGTAAGTCTCATTGGGACTTAACGAATAGTGAACAGCAGGAGGAAGACAAGAATGGAACATGAAACTGTCTCCAGAAATTTTATTGAAATGATAATTGACAAGGATTTAGCAGAGGGACACTGCAAACAAATCTGTACGCGGTTTCCACCGGAGCCGAATGGCTACCTTCACATTGGACATGCGAAATCCATTTTATTAAATTATGGGCTTGCCAAACAGTATGGCGGAATCTTTAACATGCGTTTTGATGATACCAATCCAACCAAGGAGAAGACGGAATTTGTTACATCCATCTTGGAGGATATTAAGTGGTTAGGCGCTGATTGGGAAGAACGGCTTTATTTTGCATCTAATTATTTTGGACAGATGTATGAAGCGGCAATGAAACTAATCAAAAAAGGCAAAGCTTATGTATCTGATTTAACCGCTGAGGAAATGAGAGAATATCGTGGAACGCTGACTGAAGCTGGAAAAGAAGATCCGTGGAGCAAACGCAGCATCGAAGAAAATTTGCAGCTATTTGAAGATATGAAAGCTGGTAAATATCAGGATGGTGAGAAGGTTTTACGCGCTAAAATAGATATGACTTCACCAAATATTAATATGCGTGACCCGATTATTTACCGTGTTGCGCGAATGACTCATCATAATACTGGCGATGAGTGGTGCATTTATCCGATGTATGATTTTGCACACCCGATTGAAGATGCCATCGAAGGGGTGACCCACTCTATTTGTACCTTGGAATTTGAGGACCATCGTCCATTATATGACTGGGTGGTACGCGAACTTGAATACGAGGTTCCACCGAAACAGATTGAATTTGCCAAGTTATATCTAACAAACGTAGTCACCGGCAAGAGATATATCAAGAAATTAGTTGAAGAACAGATTGTTGATGGTTGGGATGACCCAAGACTGGTATCGATTGCAGCACTGCGGCGCAGAGGATTTACACCGGAATCAATTCAGATGTTTGTCGAACTCTGTGGAGTTTCAAAGAGTAACAGCTCGGTGGATTATGCAATGTTAGAATACTGCATCCGTGAGGATTTGAAATTAAAAAAATCCCGTGTGATGGCGGTACTTGACCCGATTAAGGTAGTTATTGATAATTATCCAGAGGATCAGGTAGAATATTTTGATGTTGTGAATAATATGGAAAATGAGGCACTAGGCACTCGAACTATGCCATTTACGCGTGAACTATACATTGACCGGGAAGATTTTATGGAGGAACCGCCAAAGAAATACTTCCGCATGTTCCCTGGCAATGAAGTTCGTTTGATGCATGCATATTTTGTGAAGTGTGAGAGCTTTATCAAGGATGAAAGTGGAAAAGTAACAGAGATTCACTGTACCTATGACCCGGCCTCAAAAGGCGGCAATAGTCCTGATGGCAGAAAAGTAAAAGGAACGATTCACTGGGTATCAGCGAAGTATGCCAAAAAAGCCCAGATTCGTCTGTATGAGAATATTGTAGATGAAGAGCTAGGCGTGTATAATGAAGATGGAAGCTTGAATTTAAACCCAAATTCACTGACCGTATTGGATAATTGTTATGTAGAGCCATCCTTAGAAGGTGCGAAGGCTTATGATAGTTTCCAGTTTGTCAGACAGGGATTTTTCTGTGTTGATGCGAAAGACTCAACGCCAGAAGCACTCGTATTTAACCGTATTGTATCATTAAAAAGTTCATATAAACTGCCAACCCAGCAGTAAAACGAAAGTTTTGGAGGAAAAAAATGAATTTATTTGCAGGTCTTGAAAAGTTTGGATTAAAAACAAGTGGGGATGTATCTCTGTTTGAAGATGAAAAAAAAGAAAAAGATGGCGAAACTGGAGAGGCAAAAAAGGCAGAGGAACCAAAAGAAGAGGAATTTCTGCTAGATAAGTCCGTGCGTTGTATTGTCTGTGATACAGTATTTAAGACCAAAGTTGTAAAATCAGGTAAAGTAAAGCGTTTGGAGCCGGATATGGATTTACGTCCGCGCCAGCTTTATATTGATACCTTGAAATATGATGTGTCTTCTTGCCCACATTGTGGATATACGGCGATGAATCGTTACTTTGAGCATCTGACCTCAGGACAGATTAAATTGGTAAAGGAACAAATTTGCCAGAATTTCAAAGGTGATGGAAAACAAGAAGGATTAGTATATGATTACGAAAAAGCAATTGAAATGCATAAACTTTCTTTGTTGAATGCAATGGTAAAAAAAGCTAAGACGAGTGAAAAAGCTTACAATTGTTTGGAATTATCATGGTTACTGCGCACTAGAGCAGAACAACTGGAAGCTGAGCAGCCAGATAAGACAGATTTGATTCAGGCGTGTCGCAAAGAGGAAGAAGCATTTTATCAAGAAGCTTATGACGGACTGGTGAAAGCTGTAAGCACAGAGATGTTTCCTATTTGTGGTATGGACCAGCCAACCTTAGATTATTTGCTGGCAGTCATGTCTTTCCATTATAAAAAATTTGATATGGCTTCAAAGAGTCTGTCGAATGTTATCACTTCGGTGAATGCAAGCCGAAAGATTAAAGACAAAGCATTAGACTTAAAAGAAGAGATGATTAAGGAAATCAAAAAGAATAAATCATGAGAGAATTATTGATCGATTTAAAGCATGAATCAAAAGTACCACTATATGAGCAGATATACGATTATATCTGTAAAGAGATAACAGACGGTAAGATTTCCCCTGGGGAAAAATTACCGTCTACTCGTTTTATGGCGAAAAATTTACAGATTAGCAGAAGTACGGTGGAACTAGCTTATGAACAGTTGGTGGCGGAGGGGTATTTAGAGACCAGACCTTGTGCCGGATATTTTGCTTGTGACATTAGTGACTTATATCAGTGGAAGGCCGAGAAACAAGAATCTTCAATTGATTCAACCAAACAAAGAGGGAAAGACGAAACATATAAAATAGAATTTTCACCGTTCCAGATTGATGAGGAACATTTTCCACACCGAAGTTGGCAGAAAGTGGCTCGCAGTGTTAGCATGGAGGATGATCGGAAATTCTTTTATGCTGGTGATGCCAGAGGCGATCAAAATTTGCGCAGAGAAATTTGCAGTTATCTGCATCGTGCGCGCGGTGTGAACTGTGAACCGGAGCAGCTCGTGATTGGAGCAGGAAATGAATATCTTTTATTGTTGCTATCGCAGATTTTGGGAGGGCGAAAGACTGTCGCAATGGAACGTTATACCTATATTCAAGCGGCACGAACATTTGAAAATATGGAGTATGTTATTTCAGCGGTCGGAATGGATGAAAATGGAATTGACTTAGAAGCAGTCAAGCATCAGAAGGCAGAAATTTTGTATGTAATGCCATCACATCAGTTTCCACTTGGTACCGTAATGCCAATGAAACGTCGCTTGGAACTACTCAAATGGTCGGTTGAAGAACCGGGACGTTATATTATCGAAGACGATCATGATAGTGAATTTCGCTATAAAGGCAAGCCAATACCTTCCTTGCAAGGGGCTGACGGACGAGAACGGGTGATTTATATCGGAACCTTTTCCAAAAGCATTGCCCAATCCATTCGTGTCAGCTATATGGTCTTGCCAAAGCATTTGCTTGCGGAGCATTTTGGAAAATGTGGTTTTTATGCTAGTACGGTGCCGCGTACCCAGCAGGAAATTTTATATCGTTTTCTAGCGGAGGGAAGCTTTGAACGGCACTTGAATCGGATGAAAAAAATCTATAAATCAAAGCAGGAAGTGCTGCTGAAGCTTTTAAAAGAAGAATCATGGGTGCAGCGTATCTATGGTGAAAATGCGGGGTTGCATGTGTTAGTTGAGGTAAATACACAAAAAACGGAAGAACAGTTGGTGCAGGCGGCGCGACTTTGCGGAGTGAAATTATTTGTTTTATCAGAATATCAGTTAGGGCAGAAATGTGAAAATATCCCAACGTTGTTGATTGGCTATGGGAATCTTAATGAGGCACAGATGACAGAAGGAATTGAAATTATTCGTCAAATTGTAAAATGAAATTTACATTTGTTTGATTTGCGGATGGAATTGGCTAGAAAATCAAAAAAGTCGGAGCGGCAACCATTATTACATGGGGAACCGCTCCGAACCTATTTCTTGTTACTTCTGATTTTCCTGCAATTTCATCGCCCGAACTTTTAGTGGCAGTCCGAATAAAGTGATAAATCCTTCGGCATCATGGTGGTCATAAAGCTCGCCAGTAGTAAAGCTGGCAAGTGATTCACTATATAAAGAGTAAGGTGAAGTTGTTCCAGCCTTAATGATATTTCCTTTGTATAATTTGAATTTAACTTCTCCGGTAACATATTCCTGAGTTGAGGAAACGAATGCCTGAACTGCTTCGCGAAGTGGAGTAAACCATTTTCCTTCGTAAACAATCTGAGCCATTTTGTTACCCATATCTTTTTTCACTTCCATCGTAGCACGGTCTAGCACGAGTTCTTCTAACTGCGCAAGAGCCTCCATTAGAATCGTTCCGCCCGGAGTTTCATAAACGCCACGGGATTTCATACCAACAACACGGTTTTCAACGATATCAATAATACCAACACCATGTTTCCCGCCCAAACGATTTAATTCACGGATAATATCGGAAACTTTCATTGTTTTGCCATTGACAGAGGTTGGAATACCTTTTTCAAACGTCATGGTTACATACTCGCCTTCTGCTGGAGCTTTTTCAGGTGAAACACCAAGAACAAGCAGATGGTCATAATTTGGTTCACATGCTGGGTCTTCTAATTCTAAGCCTTCATGGCTGATATGCCAAAGGTTACGGTCACGGCTGTAACTGGTGCTGGCAGAAAATGGAAGATCAATGCCATGTTTCTGGCAGTAAGCGATTTCTTCTTCACGAGACTGCATATCCCATTTGTCATCTCTCCAAGCAGCAATGATTTTTAAGTCTGGAGCCAAAGCTTTGATACCAAGCTCAAAACGAATCTGGTCATTTCCTTTGCCGGTAGCACCATGACAGATTGCAGTAGCGCCTTCCTTGCGGGCAACTTCAACCAATCTTTTGGCAATGCCAGGACGAGCCATTGAAGTTCCTAATAAATATTTGTTTTCATATACGGCACCAGCTTGTACACATGGAACGATATAGTCATCGCAGAATTCATCAACGATATCTTCGATGTATAATTTGGTAGCGCCGGATAATTTGGCTCTTTCTTCTAAGCCATCCAGTTCTTCTTCTTGTCCGCAGTCGATGCAGCAGCAGATAACTTCGTAATCATAGTTTTCCTTTAACCAAGGGATAATAGCGGTGGTATCCAACCCGCCAGAGTAAGCTAAAACAACTTTTTCCTTCATAATAATAAATCCTTTCTTTTCTAAAATATGTAGTCGTTAAAAATAATATACAACAAATATGGACGGAACGCAAGTGATAAAATATACATTAAAAACTAATAAAAATGCATAATTATGTGCAAGATGCGTAAAGTGAAATGGTAAAGGACATTAAGTTTCCAATAAGTAAAAATAGTACTTGCACAAATGAATAAAAGTATGTATAATTATGCAATGTAAACTATGCTAAGTAAAAATAACAGATATTTAGCAGAAAGTTCCCCGCTTAATTGAGGGGAAGATGAGGAGCGCGTATGGAATATAAGGTACGGACAATGCAGATAAATGACTATCCCAAAGTCTATCAGTTATGGCTGTCGATTCAAGGCTTTGGGATGCGTAGCATCGATGATTCACAGGAAGGGATTGAGCGTTTTATCCGCCGTAATCCGGAAATGAGTGTTGTTGCGGAAATAGATGACGAAATTGTAGGAACGATATTATGCGGTCATGATGGCAGAAGAGGATGTTTTTATCATGTCTGCGTGGCAAAAGCGCATCGAGAATCTGGCGTTGGCAAGAGTTTAGTCAGCAAGGCAGTCGAGAATCTGGCTCGTGAACACATTTGTAAGGTATCACTGATTGCATTTTTAGATAATCAGGATGGCAATCATTTTTGGCAGAGCTTAGGCTGGAACCAGCGAGAAGATTTGAATTACTATGAATATACCATAAATAGTGATAATCAAATTGACTTTAATAGATAGAAGGGTGAAAGAAAAACATTTTCACCCTCCCTGATTTGTATGCTCGCTGAAGCGAGCAGATGGGAGCAAAAATGGAAGAGAGGTATAACAATGCAGAAAATAAAAGGCGGGGTAACCGCAGCAAAGGGTTTTCAGGCAGCCGCAGGGATGGCAGGAATCAAATATAAAGACCGGATGGATATGGCACTGATTTATAGTGAAAAGCCATGTCAGATAGCAGGAACGTTTACCACTAATATTGTTAAGGCCGCACCGGTAAAGTGGGACCAAAAGGTTGTTGCTGAAAGTGCATATGGTCAGGCAGTTGTTATCAATGCTGGTATTGCCAACGCCTGCACCGGTGAAGAAGGATACAACTATTGCGCGGAAACAGCAAAAAAAGCAAGTGCAGTGTTAGGGATACCACAAGAGTCGGTATTGGTAGCATCTACGGGTGTGATTGGTATGCAACTGCCAATTGAAAAAATCTGTAATGGTGTTGAAATGCTTGCTGATAAATTAAATGGAGATTTAAATAGTGGTCATGAAGCTTCGTTGGCAATAATGACAACCGATACCCATGAAAAAGAAGTGGCGGTGACGGTAGAGCTGTCAGGGGTGGCGGTAACGATTGGCGGCATGTGTAAGGGCTCGGGAATGATTCATCCAAACATGTGTACAATGCTGAGCTTTGTAACGACAGATGCCGCAATTTCGAAAGAACTGTTACAGGAAATGCTGCGTGAGGACGTGAAGGATACCTATAATATGGTTTCAGTGGATGGTGATACTTCGACAAATGATACTTGCTTGTTGCTGGCGAATGGCTTGGCGGGCAATCCGATGATTACCGAAAAGAACACCGACTACGAGATGTTAAAACAGGCTTTAAACTATGTGAATGAAAGTCTGGCTAAGATGATGGCGGGTGACGGCGAAGGTGCAACGGCGTTATTTGAAGTAAAAGTGGTTGGTGCATCAGATAAAGCACAGGCGGTGACATTAAGCAAGTCGATTGTAACCTCAAGTCTGACCAAGGCGGCAATTTATGGCCATGATGCAAACTGGGGACGGATTCTATGCGCAATGGGTTATTCCGGTGCACAGTTTGATCCGGAAAAAGTGGATTTGTATTTTGAAAGTCAGGCTGGAAAACTCCAGATTATCGAAAATGGGGTAGCTTTAGATTACAGCGAAGAAGAAGCAACCAAAATTTTATCAGAAAAAGAAGTTACCGCTATCGCCGATGTCAAAATGGGCGAAGCGAGCGCAACCGCTTGGGGCTGTGATTTGACATATGATTACGTTAAAATAAATGCGGATTACCGTTCATAATAAAAATAGGCAAAGTAGAGAGGCAGAAAAATCATGAAAGAACAAAAAATGAAAGAACTTTTAGGAAAAGCAGAGGTATTAATTGAGGCATTACCATACATACAGCGTTTCAATCGAAAAATAATCGTCGTGAAATACGGTGGTAGTGCAATGGTTGACGATGAATTGAAAAGAAGTGTCATTCAAGATGTTACATTACTTAAATTAGTCGGTTTCAAACCAATCATCGTTCATGGCGGTGGGAAAGAAATCAGCAATTGGGTTGGCAAAGTCGGGATGGAGCCGCAATTTATCAATGGGTTGCGTGTGACCGATGATGCGACCATGGAAATTGCTGAGATGGTTTTAGGAAAAGTAAATAAATCACTGGTTCAGATGGTGGAGCAGTTAGGCGTTAATGCAATTGGTATTAGCGGCAAAGATGGCAGCTTGTTAAAGGTTGATAAAAAGCTTTCAAATGGTGAAGACATTGGTTACGTTGGTGAAATCAAAGAAGTAAACCCAAAGATATTATATGATTTATTGGAAAAAGATTTCCTGCCAATCGTTTGTCCAATCGGCTTAGATGATGAGTTCCAGACCTATAATATCAACGCCGACGATGCGGCTTGCGCAATTGCCCGTGCGGTATCAGCTGAAAAGCTGGCATTTTTAACGGATATTGAAGGTGTATACAAAGACCCGGAAGATAAGAGTACGTTGATTTCAGAACTGACGATATCCAATGCAAAAAAACTAATCGGTGACGGTTATATTGGCGGCGGCATGCTGCCAAAACTGAATAATTGTATCGAAGCAATTGATAACGGCGTATCCAGAGTACATATCCTTGACGGACGAATTGCTCATTGTTTATTACTGGAGATATTTACCAACAAGGGAATAGGAACAGCCATTATTGGAGATAAGGAGACGAAATTCTATCATGAATAAACAAACATACATAGATAGTGCCGAAGCGGCACTGTTACATACTTATAACCGTTTTTCATTGGTGCTTGAAAAAGGTGAGGGCGTTTATCTGTACGATACAGACGGCAAGAAGTATCTTGATTTTACCGCTGGAATCGCAGTGCAGGCGTTAGGTTATGGGAATAAAGAGTACAATGAAGCGTTAAAAGAGCAGATTGACAATTTGATGCATACATCAAACCTATACTATAACGTTCCGACACTTAAGGCGGCACAGCAGTTCTTGAGGGTATCGGAGATGGAACGGGTATTTTTTACGAACAGTGGAGCCGAAGCAATTGAAGGTGCAATTAAAGTAGCCAAGAAATATGCTTATACCAAAAAAGGCGCCGGATCAAATGATCTTCACAGCGAAATCATTGCGATGAATCATTCCTTTCATGGCCGGACACTCGGTGCGTTGTCAGTAACTGGTAACAAGCATTATCAGGAGCCATTTGAACCACTGATGCCAGGCGTTAAATTTGCTGATTATAATGATTTGGAGAGTGTTAAGGCACAGATAACCGATCATACTTGTGCCATCATTTTTGAGACCGTTCAGGGGGAAGGTGGAATCTATCCGGCAACACAGGAATTTATGGAAGGAATCCGTTCGCTTTGTGATGAAAAAGGTATTCTAATGATATTAGATGAAATCCAGTGCGGCATGGGCCGTTGCGGAACAATGTTTGCGTGGCAAAAATATGGTGTTAAGCCGGATGTTCTGACGAGTGCTAAGGCGCTTGGCTGCGGTGTGCCAGTTGGCGCCTTTGCGATGACTGAGGAAGTAGCGAAAAATTCGCTGGTACCGGGCGACCACGGCACGACATATGGCGGAAACCCATTTGTTGGAGCAGCAGTAAATAAAGTCATAGAGATTTTTGAAAAAGAACATATTTTAGAGCATGTACAGGAGATTTCTGTTTATCTGGAAGAAAAATTAGAGGAGCTGGTAGCAAAAAAATCATGCTTAAAAGCTCGTCGGGGAATGGGACTGATGCAGGGCTTGGTATGCGATAAGCCAGTTGGAACAGTTGCCGCAAAAGCATTGGAGGAAGGCTTGATTATTATATCCGCTGGAACGGATGTGATTCGGATGGTGCCGCCGCTGATTATTGAGAAAGAGCATGTCGATGAAATGATTCAGAAGCTGGAAAAGGTTCTCGATACGATTAGCTAAAGTCACCCTCATAAAGGAAATAACAAAAGATGAACAAGAAAAACATTTCAGTCATAATAATTTTGGCCTTTTTTCTGGGAATATTTGCAGAAAGTTTTTATCATCCGCAGTGCAGTGGGGCAGTGCAGGTTGAAGCCAAAACGGACACAGTGGAGAATACCGAGTTGGTATTTTGGTATGCTGATGAAGCTTGCCGCGAATTTTTGGAAAACAGTGCCAGTGAGTACCAGGCAACAACGGGGATAACCGTAAATATTGTCTATCAGGATGCGGCCGGTTACTTAGAAAAAATATACGATGCAAGCCTACTGCCGGAGCAAAGTGAAAAAGGTTCGGCGGAGGTCGCACCAGATGCCTATCTGATGTGGAATGACGGTCTTGGAACTGCCTATTTATATGGTGTTGCGGCTGAATTGGCAACATCAGAGGATTGGGGTGAACTGCCGGAAGCAGCAAGAGAGGCATGCACCTATCAAGAAAAAAACTATGCTTACCCATTATTTTTTAATACGGTATTATTAGCCTATCATACAGATTGTTTTGAAACAGCACCATCATCCATTCAAGAAATATTGGATTACGCGCAGTCAAATTTGCTTGGAGCGGGTGTTGGTAACCTTTTGGAATGGAATCTGAATGATGGGTTTTATTCGTATCCATTTTTAGGTGCAGGTATTGAAATTGCTGAGGTAGACCATTCATTGCTCGTGTCAAATAAAGACCAATACGAGGAACATTTAGCCTATGTGGAGTATCTTTCCGAAACATTAGGATTAGAGGCGACATTACTTAACCGAAAGCAAGTGGTGGAAAACTTCAATATCGAAGAGACATTAACAGCTTTGGTAGATTCAGATGATGTCGGATTTATTGAAAAAGCCGCAGATGAGTATGGAATCTGCCAATTGCCGATGTTAAATGAAACGTTGCCAATGCAGGGAATATCTCAGACCGGGGTGCTGGTGGTGAATGCATTTAGTGAACAGATACCAGCGGCAGAGCAGTTCTTGGCGTATCTATGTGACGAGCGGGCGGCATTATTAGAGGCAGAAACCGGTCACTTCAGTGTCGAAAAAAGGTATGTATTTAGTGAATTGGCGTTAACGGCCTGGCAGCAATATCAGAATTCGGCTTCGATGCCAAATACCCCGGATGCGCCGGGCTTTTGGTTGGAACTTCAGGATACGGTGAAAAAAATGTGGAGTAGATAACGATACATTAAGAATATATTTAGAAATTACCACTTGTAATACCGTAAAAATTTCGTTAGAATAGAAGTAATCGGGCATTAGGAGCTCCTATTTAGAAAAGGAGCGTGCTTATGGTAAATAAAAAAATAATCGGTTATTACTTATTAATACCGGTACTGGCAGTTATGATGACTGCTTGTACAAGAGAAGAAGCTGTATATCTGGATAGCAGCCTATCTGCCCAACAGACAACAGAAACGATTATGCCGGTCAAGACAGAGGAACCGGCTTTCTGTTATGTGTATGTATGCGGGGCAGTCAATCAGCCGGGAGTTTACCAACTGGCAGAGGGAGCCAGAGTTAGCGAGGCAATTGAACTGGCGGGTGGATTTACCGAAGATGCAGTGAGAGAATCTTATAATCTGGCAGAGAAAGTAGCCGATGCCCAGAAAATACAGATTTTATCAGTAACAGAAGCGGAAAATCAACAACTCGATGGCACAGTAGAAGTGTCTGATGGTAGAATTAATCTAAACACGGCGACTGCGGCAGAATTGATGACATTGCCAGGGGTTGGTCAGGCGAAGGCAGATAGTATCATAAGTTACCGGGAAGAACACGGTGGCTTTGATAAAATAGAAGATGTGAAGAACGTATCTGGGATAAAAGAGGGAATATTTGTAAAAATGAAAGACAGTATAACTGTTAACTGAGGTGTGAGATGGCGAAGAAAGTTCTTGTAGTGGATGATGAAAAGCTGATTGTAAAAGGAATTCGTTTCAGTTTGGAGCAGGATGGCATGGAGGTGACCTGTGCATATGATGGCGAAGAAGCATTGAAACTGGCAATGGAAAATAAATTTGATATGATTTTGTTAGATATTATGCTTCCGAAAATGGATGGATTTGAAGTGTGCCAGCAGATTCGTGATTTTTCTAATGTTCCAATCGTCATGCTGACGGCAAAGGGCGATGATATGGATAAAATATTGGGACTGGAATACGGTGCAGATGACTATATTACCAAGCCATTTAATATCCTTGAGGTAAAAGCCAGAATCAAAGCAATCATGCGGCGGACCGTGGCGAACGAACCCAAGCAGGAGGATACCAAAGTAATCGAAAACGGAGACTTGAAATTAGATTGCGAGAGTCGGAGACTATATGTGGTTGGTAAAGAAATTAATCTTACGGCCAAAGAATTTGATTTGCTAGAGCTGCTGGTTTTAAATCCAAATAAAGTGTACAGTCGCGAGAATTTGTTGAATTTAGTCTGGGGTTATGAATATCCAGGTGATGTCAGAACGGTGGATGTGCATGTGCGAAGACTACGGGAAAAAATTGAGCCAAACCCAAGCGAACCGAAATATGTTCATACCAAGTGGGGCGTCGGATATTTTTACCAGCAAAGCTAATGGATTTAAAAGGACAGCATGATGAAAAAAAAGAAAATCTTTGAACTATATAAAAGTCTAAAAGTCAGGCTCATCTTAATCTGTATGGTGGTCGGAGTCTTCTCGGGTGGAATTGTTCGCGTTGGGATTTTGCAGTCGTATGAAAAAAGAGCCGTATCTGTAAGAAGTATAGACATTTTAAGCCAGAGTAAAATACTGGCGAATCAGATTGTCGAGTCAAAGTATTTAGAAAATGCTGAATCGGCAACCATCAATACCCAATTAGAACAATTATCACAGATATATGATGGCAGGGTCATGATTATTGACTCTTCTTTTCATATTATCAAAGATACCTATAATCTTGACACCAATAAGACCATTATTTCGGAAGAAGTAGTAAAGGGGCTGACTCAAAAGGGAAAGGAAATTTCTCAGTACGATGCCCAGAACCGTTATATTGAAATGGTGGTTCCGCTAATTACGGTGGAAAAGGAAAATGAACCGTCAGAGGTAGTGGGTGTCATTCTAGTCAGTGTTTCGACAGATAGTATTGAAGCAAATATGGAATATTTGAAAAACCGTGCCTTGATTTTGGAGATAGCAGGGGCAATTGTATTATTTGCGTTAGCCGTGTATTTTTCAATTCGCATTACAAAACCGCTGAAACGAATGGCAAAATGTATCGATGAAATACAGACTGGTTACGGGCAGACTGACGGCACGTTGCAGATTGATGAATATACCGAAACAATGCAGGTATCAGAGAAATTTAACAAACTGTACCGTCGAATGAAAATGATCGATGATTCCCGTCAGGAATTTGTATCAAATGTCTCGCATGAGTTAAAAACGCCATTGACTTCAATGAAGGTTTTAGCCGATTCTTTGAACGGCCAGGACGATGTGCCAGTCGAATTATATAAGGAATTTATGCAGGATATAGGCAATGAAATTGAGCGGGAGACGAAGATAATCAATGATTTATTGTCCTTAGTGAAAATGGACAAGTCAGCTTCAGATTTAAATATTTCATCCTTAAATATTAATGAAATGATTGAGCAGATTTTAAAGCGGCTTCGTCCGATTGCAGAGCGGCAGCATATCGAGCTGGTCCTGGAAAGCTTTCGGCCGGTAACCGCCGAAGTGGATGAAGTGAAACTGACATTGGCAATTACCAATCTGGTTGAAAATGGCATTAAATATAACAAAGAAGAAGGCTGGGTGCATGTTTCCTTAAATGCCGACCACCAGTATTTCTATGTCAAAGTAGAGGATTCAGGAATTGGAATTCCACCGGAAGCCTTAGAACATATCTATGAACGTTTCTACCGGGTTGATAAGTCACATTCCCGTGAAATTGGTGGAACCGGACTGGGACTAGCTATTTCGAGAAATTCTGTGTTGATGCACCGTGGAGCAATCAAAGTGTTCAGTACCGAGGGAGAGGGAACCGTATTTACCATGCGAATCCCACTTAATTATATTGTGTAGGAGGAATGGAATGAGAAAACGAGTGCAGTTAATCTTGACAGCGCTTTTTCTGCTGTTACTGACTGGATGCAGTGCTGATGAAGCGGCGACAGACAGCCAGTATCATGCATATTATATCAATAAAGAAAAAACGAGGATAGTGGAAACACCTTATGAAATAAAAGCCACCAATACAGACGAAATGATTGCCGAGATAATCGGTTTGTTTTCGCTGGATGCCAATAATGTGGAATATCGAAAATTATTGATTGGCGAAGTGGGAATCAATGATTACGCCTTTGATGGAAAGCAACTGTCATTGTATTTCAATGACAAATACGCTTCCTTAGAGGTTACGGAAGAGATACTTTGCCGTGCAGCGATGGTGCGCTCATTGATGCAGATTCCAGAAGTGACATGTGTGTCATTTTATGTGGGTGATTCGCCATTGACTGACAGCCGGGGAAATGTCGTGGGATTGATGACCAATGAAAGCTTTGTGGAAAATCCAGGTGAGCAAATTAATGCGTTGCAAACAGCTAATATCACCTTGTATTTTTCAAATGAGAGCGGCAGTGAGCTAGTCAAGACCACAAAAGAAGTACAGTATAGCAGTAATATCTCAATGGATAAGCTAGTCATGGAGCATTTGCTGATGGGGACTAAAGAGGATGGCATGAAAACGGCGATTCCATCGGGAACAAAATTGGTCAGTGTGACAACAACGAATGGCATCTGTTATGTAAATCTCGATGAAGGTTTTATGAATCAACAGTATGAGATTCAAGAACCAATTGTTATTTACTCCATTGTAAATTCGTTGACGGAATTGCCAACGGTAAACAAGGTTCAGATATCGGTAAATGGCGATACCAGTGGGGTTTACCGTGATAGTTATGAGCTCGATGATTTATATGAACGAAATATTAGCGTGAATACTACGACAACCGTAAGCACCGAGGAAACGGCGGAAGAAGGTGTCTTAATATTTGAATAAACGCTTGCTGGTACAAGCTGTAGCAGCATTTGTGGGTGGTCTTTTGGATTGCTTTTATGAACATTGGCTCATACCGGCAGGTATGATAATTCTATTTCTCGGAATAAATATCTGCCGGCAGAAAGTAAAACCGAAGCGAATCATGCTGTTGGCAGTATTGTGGGGATTGAGTTGGTGGTTCGGGCAGAATACCGCTGCAAATGAACAGAACTACTACCAAAGCCGTCAGGAGATATTAGTAGATGGTCAGGAAGTATATTTGCAAGGCGCAATTTCCCGCAAAGAAGAAAAGTCAGAACGATACCAAATATATTTAAATAACGTAATTCTACAAATCGAAAATAAAACATATCGTTTCAACCAAATCTTAATTTATCTTGAGGCAGAAAGTTCCCCTCACTTATATCCCATTGGAAAAACCCTTGTACTAAAAGGAAATATACAAACATTCCAACCAGCCACGAATGATGGTGGCTTTGATGAACAACAATATTATAAAACCTTACAGACAGATTGCCGAATTGATGTAACCGATATTCTAGGCTGCTTCGGTCAGGTGAATATCCTTGCAGAAAAGACAAATCAATTTCGTCAAAAATTAAAACATAGTATAATAAGAAGTATGGATGCTGATGAAGCGGGAATATTGATGGCAATGATTTTGGGCGACAAAAGTCTTTTGCCAACGGAAACACGTGAACAATATCAGCAAATGGGCATCTCTCATATCCTTGTAATCAGTGGCTTACATATTTCCATGATTGGAATGGCAATATTTCGACTGTTGCGAAAATGCCGAATGGGAATGGTACTGTCGGCTGCAATATCAATTGGATTTCTAGTCTGGTATAGCAGCATGGTTGGGATGAGTGCATCCACGGTGCGGGCGTTTACAATGTATGCGATGGGAGTAGTTGCGATTTGCCTTGGCAGAACTTATGACCGACCGACAGCACTTGCCTTGGCAGTCTTTTTATTATTATGGCAAAATCCATATCTAATCGAAAATAGTGGCTTTCAGTTTAGTGTAGCAGCAATTGTGGGGGTTATTCTGGCTGGCAAAAGAGCTAAAGCATGGAAGGTAAGCGGAATGATACAGCTTACAACAATGCCAATCGCAGCATACTGCTATTATGAGCTGCCACTTTGGTCATTGCCGATAAATATGCTGGTGATTCCGCTGGTAAGTGTTGTCGTGGGGCTGGGAATGGCAGGTGCGCTAGTAGGGCTTTACTCTGCCGGGGTGGGCAAGGTAGTTCTTTGGCCAGTGCAACTTATTTTAGGGGTATACGAAAAGGTTGGTGGCTGGTGCTTGAAATTGCCGGTTACAAGTTTGGTTGTGGGAAAGCCGGAGTTGATTCAGATTTTCCTGTACTGTGTTTTACTGTGGGGCTCATTGAAGCTCACGCGTTGGATGAAAACATCAAAAGACTTACGAAGTGGAAAGTCCTCCTCGCATAGTAAATCCTTGCAAGAATTGACGGAAAGTATAAAGTCAAATGCAATTCTTGTGGCAGGTTTAGTTGCGGCGCTTCTGGTACTGATTTATCGACCGCTCGGTTTGCCGCAGATTGATATATTAGACGTGGGACAAGGTGACGCTATTTGTATCCGTGCTGAAAAACAAATGACCTTTTTTATTGATGGTGGCAGTAGTGATGTGAGTAGTGTGGGAAAATATCGTATCGAACCATACTTAAAAAGCAATGCCATTGCCGCAGTTGACTACTGGTTTGTGTCACATACTGATACCGACCATGTCAGTGGTTTGATAGAATTATTAGAACGGGATTACCCAATCAAACATCTGGTGTTAGCAAAGCAGGCTGTTCGGGATGAAAACTGGGAGAATATTGTTGCATTAGCGGAGCAAAAGAAGATACCAATATGCTATATGGAAGAAGGAGATGCCATTCAAATTGGCAGCCATTCTTTGAAATGTATTTTCCCAACGAAAGACTTTGTTTCCACGGATATCAATGCCAGTTCACTGGTGCTTCTATACAAATCAGGAGACTTTAGCGGAATTTTTACCGGTGATATTACAAACGCAGAGGAGACTTTACTAACAAAGAATTATCAACATCCCGTTACCTATTACAAAGCAGCTCATCATGGCTCAAAGTATTCCAATAGTGCGGCATGGCTAAAACAACTGTCCCCAGCCCTTACGACTATCTCATGCAGTTTGAAAAATAGCTACGGTCATCCGAGTGCAGAAGCGGTCGCAAATATAACCGAGGTAGGCAGCGATATCTATATGACGATGACGGATGGGCAGATTAGTATTGTGATGAATGAGTTAGGAAGTGTAGAGCAGATTAGAAGAAAATACATTATAAACCCGCTTGAAGTTCATCACCCCCCTATGATAGAATAACAACATGAAAACAATAGATGAAGATATCAAAAACGGAAAATTAAAACAGATATACCTATTATACGGGGAAGAAGCCTATTTGAAGCGCCAATACCGCGAAAAACTCAAAAATTTCATTGTTAGTTCCGATGACAACATGAATTTTTCTTCTTTTGAAGGCAAGGGCATCAATCCCAAGGAATTGATAGATTTAGCCGAGACGCTACCATTTTTTGCTGACAAGCGTCTACTGTTAATTGAAAACAGTGGATTTTTCAAAAATGCGCAGGAAGAACTAGCGGAATACTTAAAGGCACTACCAGAAACAACATATTTTGTGTTTGCGGAAGACGAGGTAGATAAACGCTCGAAGATGTTTAAAACCGTCAAAAGTGCTGGCAGTGTCATTGACTTTGAGCGTCAACGCGAGGATATACTGATTCGCTGGGTCTCAGGTCGATTAAAGCGGGAAAATAAAAACATTACCGGACAGGCAATGCAGCTATTTTTGTCCATGACCGGCAGTGATATGGAAAATATCGACAAGGAATTAGAAAAACTGTTGTGTTACTGTCTAGAGCGGGGGGAGATTACCCCGGAAGATGTCGAGGCCGTATGCACCGGACAAGTCAATAACCGCATTTTTGACATGATAGATGCAATTGCGACCAAAAAGCAGCGTCAGGCATTGCAGTTATACTATGACTTAATTGAGCTAAAAGAGCCGCCAATGCGAATCCTATTTTTATTAGCAAGACAGTTTCAGATATTATTAAATGTAAAGGATTTGCGGAAGCAGGGCTTTGACCAAAAGGCGATTGCCTCCAAAGCAGGTATCCCGCCATTTGCCGTGGGGCGAAACTTAAAACAGGCCGAGGGCTTTACGCTTTCACAGCTACGTCAGGCCTTAGAAGACGCCATCAGTGCAGAAGCAGATATAAAAATGGGGCGCATGGCTGACCAGATGGCAGTTGAGTTGTTGATTGTGAAATATATGAACTGAAAAGTTTGTACAAAAAAACACCAGTATGACGGTACTGGTGTTTTAATAATTTAATCTATGTTCTTCTTAAGCGATTGCGTTAACAGCTTTTGTTAAACGGGAAATCTTTCTTGAAGAATTGTTTTTGTGATAAACGCCTTTAGTAGTAGCTTTATCGATTTCTGAAATAGCAGCTAATAAAGCAGCTTGAGCAGCAGCTTTGTCATTAGCAACGATAGCAGCGTCTACTTTCTTAATAGATGTTCTCACTTTTGATCTGATCGCTTTGTTTCTTGCAGTTCTTGCTTCACTGATAAGAATTCTTTTTTTTGCAGATTTAATGTTAGCCAATTCGTACACCTCCATTACAATTAATTTGTTCATCAAATACGGACACGGTCGATTTAATGTAAACATACTAGATTAGTTTAGAACAAGAACCTTTATCTGTCAATACATATTTTTCGATTTTTTGCTAAAAATAGAAATAAAATCAAATAAAGGATGAGGGTTATGTATCAGGTTCGTACAGACTTGGCCTTAGAAGCCAGAGAAAAATTTGAAGAGGATAACGTCGAGATTAAAGGTGTTGTCCTGGAAGAAGAGGATTTGCCGGGAGATATCAAGATTACCCGGGTCATAATTGAAACGGAAAATGGGGCCAAAGCAATGGGCAAACCAAAGGGGACCTATATCACCGTCGAAGCACCAAAGATGATTGAGGAGGATGGCGAATATCATCGGGAGATATCAGAACAACTGGCCAAGATTTTAAAGCAGCTATTGCCAGAGGAAAAAGAAGAACTATCGGTACTAGTGGCTGGACTAGGAAATCGCGAAGTAACACCGGATGCTTTAGGACCAAATGTAATTGAGAATATGATGATTACGCGTCACATCATCAACGAATTTGGAAAATATGCCTTGGGCGAAGAACACACCCAGAAAATCAGCGGCATTGTACCAGGCGTTATGGCGCAAACCGGAATGGAATCCAAAGAAATAATCAAGGGTGTTGTGGCGGAAACAAATCCAGACTGTATTGTTGCCATAGATGCATTGGCAGCACGCAGTACCAAGCGGTTAAATCGAACGATTCAGATCACCGATACCGGAATCAATCCAGGCTCCGGGGTCGGCAACCATCGTCATGCCATTAATCAGGAAACAATGGGTGTTCCAGTGATTGCAATTGGGATTCCAACGGTAGTCGATGCCGCCACAATTGTAACCGATACGATGAGCGACTTGATTACCGCGATGGCAGAGTCCAGCCGTCTAAAAGGCTTAGGTGGAGCCTTGGAAACATTAGACGACATGGAGAAGTACGAGTTAATCCGCGAGCTGTTGTCGCCACATCTCAATGCTTTTTTTGTCACGCCCAAAGATATTGACGAATCGGTGAAACGTCTAAGTTATACGATATCGGAAGGATTGAATATTACTTTTTCAGGTAAACAGGCATAGACAAGTCTGCCGTAACATAAAATATATTATTTATGACTGGCAGATAAGGAGATGAGCACAATTAAGTATCAAAGAGCATCAAGGAAAAAGAAAAAAGCAAGAATAGCGGTCGGATTAATTCTGACCGCCACCCTGCTTCTAAGTGTTGGACAGATAGAAAGTAAGAGTGGTACGTTAAAAAATGTGATTGCCGATGAAATAAAAAAGACAGCATATACGAGTGTCATAAAAAGTTATATGCCAGGTCTTTTTTTTAAGACCTCCGGTGCCAAGGAGGAGCGGACAGCAATGGAAATTCTAACTGACAAGGTGTTAGAAGTCCTGCCGCTGTATGGTTACATGGAAACAATGTTAAGCTATGAAACACCAGCCGAAAGTGAGCTGTCATATGAAGCGATTCTGCAACGGGAGGCAATGGATGAAAATTATATTGACGATGAAACGGGTGAGGTGATTTTAGCGGCCTTGTCTGAAAATCTCGAAGAAATGATGGCCGAAGCAGAGACCGAGAATGCCAAAATCAGAGAACAGCAAGAAGTGGCAGAAGTACCCGCGACAGAGACGGATATAAATACAGAAACTACCCCAGAAGAACCAGTGGAAAGTCAGGATGCATTAGCCGTCACCGGTGAAATGATTGGCAATTTCCAAGTTCAAACAGAGCCACAGGTTACATATTCAAGAGAAAAATTAAACGATTTTGACTATTTGATTCAAAATTTCTATACCGTTGACCGCATGACGACAATAACCAGCAGCCAGTTGTCGGCACAAGATTTACTGGCAAGGGATATGCATTTGACAACTGGGGCGGAGCAACCGCAGATTTTAATTTACCATACGCATTCACAGGAGATGTATATTGATTCGACACCGGGGGATGTGATGACAGGAGTCGTTGGCTGCGGCGAATATCTAACCCAGATATTACAGGAAAAATATGGTTTGAATGTCATTCATCATATGGGGCAGTATGATGTTGAAAAACGTGATTACGCCTATTCCAATGCAGCTCCCGCCATTGAACAGCTATTGGCAGAAAATCCAAGTATCGAGGTGGTCATCGACTTGCATCGTGATGCTTTGCCGGAGGATGTACATATGGTGCAGGAAGTACAAGGAATTAAGATGGCACCAATAATGTTTTTTAACGGCCTGAGTCGTCTGGCCAGCAAGGGTGACATTGATTATTTGTATAATCCTAATCGCGAAGATAATCTGGCCTTTTCTTTACAGATGAAATTAGCGGCTAGTGAATACTATCCGACGCTGACCAGACCGATTTATTTAAAAGGATATCGCTACAATATGCATTATTGCCCGAAAACCCTATTGGTTGAGTTGGGAGCCCAGACAAATACTTTTGAAGAGGCGAGAAATGCGATGGCGCCGCTGGCTGATTTGTTGTATAAGGTGTTGTGCCAAACATAAAAAAGTAAGTAATAAAAAAGAAATAAATTGTTAAAGAAAAAGTTATTGTAAGAAAGAAAAAAATCGCTATAATTAAGAAGGACCATAGAAAGATTCCCTTCTGCATATGAGGGAAGATTACGAAAGAGTGAAATAAATGGAATTTTCTGGATTTGGATTTTTATTTCGGTTTTTACCGATTTTTCTTATTATATATTATTTAGTACCAAGCCGGTTTCGGAACCTGGTGTTGTTTCTTGGAAGTATCACATTTTATGCAATAGGTGAACCACGGTATATTTTCCTACTGTTGTTTTCGGTTGCCGTCAATTATCTGGGGACGTTACAGATTGGCGAACCGGACCAAAAATCAAGTCGGAAAAAAGGCATGTTGGTTTTCTTGTTGTGTTTGAATGTAGGAATACTGTTGTTATTTAAGTACAGTGGCTTTCTGATACCGCTGGGAAAATTCCCGATGCCACTGGGAATCAGTTTCTATACCTTCACTGTCCTTTCCTATGTGCTGGATGTGTATTTTGGACGTGAGGAGGCGGAGGATTCCTTTGTCGATGCCGGAGTCTATATGATGATGTTTCCCAAATTAATATCGGGGCCAATTGCAACCTACTCTGAAACGCGCAGGGAAATAAAAGAACGTGAAATAACTGGCTTAGAAATAGAAGAGGGCTTGATGCTGTTTATCGTTGGCTTAGCCTTTAAGACAATTCTAGCCAATCATTTTGGAATGCTTTGGCATGACCTTCAGTCGGCCGGATTTGATAGTATCTCAACGGCGGCAGCTTGGCTGGGGGTGGCTGGATATAGTGCGCAGCTATTTTTTGATTTCCAAGGATATTCCCTGATGGCAGTCGGCGTGGGACGGATGTTGGGCTTTCATTTGCCGCATAACTTTAGGCACCCATATCGTTCGAAGACCGTGGGAGAGTATTATCGCCGCTGGCATATTTCGTTAGGCAGCTGGTTTAAAAATTATTTATACATACCACTCGGCGGCAATCGTAAAGGTCGGCTGCGGATGTACTTGAACTTGTTTCTGGTGTGGGTAATAACCGGAATTTGGCATGGCGTGACCTTGAATTTCCTAATATGGGGATTGACGCTATTCTTCTTTATTGCGCTGGAAAAAATATGCTTAGGAAAACTGTTTGACAACCTTGGCCAGCTCGGCGGAAAGTTACTGCCAAGATTATATATCTGGTTTGTGATTCCATTGACATGGATTGTCTTTGCAATTGATAAAACCTCGCAGCTAGGTGTATATTTTACACGCTTGTTTCCATTTTGGGGAACACCGGATAGCGTGAATAGTGTGGATTATCTGCGTTATCTCAATAATTATACCGTCTTTTTTGGGCTGGCATTTTTAGTATCATTGCCATTTGCCGACAAGTATTATGACAGGTACCATCGACGCGGAATCTTTAAAATTCTGTTGTTTGGGCTGTTCTGGATTTGCATCTATCAGTTGGCAAATGGACTTAATAATCCGTTTTTGTATTTTCGGTTTTAAAAGAAAGAGGAACATATGAAAAAGATAAAGGGCTGTCCGCTGTTATGGGGAATTGTCGTAGCCGGCATTGGTCTGTCACTGCTAGGCTGGCTGGGAGCAGAAGGAATATATAAAGACTATATGGGAAAATGGCCGCAGGTTCCGGGGGTGGTTGCGGTGTTTCAGGGACTTGCAGATGAACAGTATCCGTGGGAAGTCTTTGCGGCAAGCGGTGAGGATGAGTTGGCAACCTTGGCGGTGCCAGCGACGGAAATGGAACAAGTGGCGGAGCTGTCAACGGAATCGGTATCAGAGGATGAGACGGAGACCGAAGCACAGGAACCAGAGAGCTACAACTTTACCAGGGTTGACGAAAGCTATTTTGATGATGCCGTATTTATTGGGGATTCCAGAACGGTTGGCTTACATGACTACTCGGGCTGGGACAACACCACCTACTATGCCAGTATCGGGATGAACGTTTTCAAATTATTTACCGACCCAGTTGTTGAAGAGGAAGGCGAGAAAATCACAATCGAAGAGGCGCTGACGCGGCATCAGTTTAAAAAAGTTTATCTAATGGTTGGAATAAATGAAATGGGGTATGGCGGAGTTGACCAATTTATGGCAAAATATGAAGAGGCAGTGCAGCATCTTCGAGAACTACAGCCAGATGCAATCATCTTTGTTCAGGGCATTATGTATGTGAAGCAAGAGAAGTCCGAAACGGACCCAATTTTTAATAATCCAGGTATCAAAGAACGAAATGAACGAATTGCAGAGCTTGCAAATAATCAAAATATATTTTATATTGATGTAAATGAAGTAGTGGCAGATGAGACGGGAAACTTAAATCCGGACTATACCTATGATGAAATCCACTTATTGGGCAAACATTACCCAATCTGGATGGAATTTCTAATGGATCATGGAATTGTAAAGGAGTAAAAACGAATGGCAATAGACCAGAGTAAAATAAGAAATTTTTGCATTATCGCTCATATCGACCACGGTAAATCAACACTGGCGGATCGAATCATTGAGATGACCGGATTGCTGACAAGCCGCGAAATGCAGTCGCAGGTATTAGATAATATGGATTTAGAGCGGGAACGTGGAATAACAATTAAGTCACAGGCAGTTCGAACCGTCTATAAAGCGGAAAATGGCGAGGAATATATATTCAATTTAATTGACACACCGGGACATGTCGATTTTACCTATGAGGTATCTCGTAGCTTAGCGGCATGTGACGGTGCAATTTTAGTTGTTGATGCGGCGCAGGGGATTGAAGCGCAGACCTTGGCAAATGTATATCTGGCCCTTGACCATGACTTAGAGGTCTTGCCAGTCATCAATAAAGTAGATTTACCAAGTGCAGACCCAGATCGCGTAGCCAATGAAATTGAAGATGTAATCGGATTAGAAGCCGCCGATGCACCAAGAATCTCTGCGAAAAGAGGAATCAACGTTGAACAGGTGTTAGAACAGGTAGTGGCAAAGCTGCCTTCACCAACCGGTGACGTGAAAGCACCATTGCAAGCTTTGATATTTGACTCCCTGTATGACCCGTATAAGGGCGTAATCGTCTTTTGCCGGATTCGTGAAGGCAGTATTCGCGCTGGTATGCCAATCAAAATGATGGCGACCGGAGCCGTAGCTGATGTTGTTGAGGTAGGCTATTTTGGTGCTGGACAGTTTATTCCATGTGATGAATTATCAGCCGGAATGGTTGGTTATATCACTGCCAGCTTGAAAAATGTAAAAGATACCCGGGTGGGTGATACCGTGACCAATGCGGACAACCCATGTGCAGCACCATTGCCGGGTTATAAGAAAGTAAACCCAATGGTCTATTGTGGTCTGTATCCAGCGGACGGTGCAAAGTATCCAGATTTGCGTGATGCGTTAGAAAAGCTTCAATTAAATGATGCGGCCTTGCAGTTTGAGCCAGAGACCTCAATTGCGCTTGGCTTTGGCTTCCGTTGCGGCTTCCTTGGTTTGTTGCATTTAGAAGTAATTCAGGAGCGATTAGAGCGCGAATATAATTTGGACTTAGTGACTACTGCTCCAGGCGTTGTTTATAAAGTCTATAAGACCGATGGTACGGTGATTGATTTGACCAACCCAAGCAATTTGCCGGACCCAACTGAGATAGAATATATGGAAGAACCATTTGTCAGTGCAGAAATCATGGTAACCTCAGACTATGTTGGCGCGATTATGGATTTATGTCAGGAGCGCCGTGGAATCTATCTTAGTATGGAATATATTGAACAGACCCGGGCTGTCATCAAATATGACTTACCTTTAAATGAAATAATTTATGACTTTTTCGATGCGTTAAAATCCCGTTCTCGCGGTTATGCTTCCTTTGACTATGAATTAAAGGGTTATGAGCGTTCCGAGCTAGTGAAGCTGGATATATTAATCAATAAAGAAAATGTCGATGCATTGTCCTTCATCGTCTTTCGCGATACGGC
Source organism: Lachnospiraceae bacterium (assembly GCA_031555935.1). GTDB lineage: Bacteria > Bacillota > Clostridia > Lachnospirales > Lachnospiraceae > Roseburia_C. The sequence goes on from JAVBTX010000018.1 coordinate 48,785, forward strand.
TTATGAACGCGGTCGGAAAATGTGTGAGAAGTTAAAAGAAGAAATTCCCAGACATTTATTTGAAATACCAATTCAGGCTGCAGTTGGCAGCAAGGTTATTGCCAGAGAGACAGTCAAAGCAATGCGTAAAGACGTATTGGCGAAATGTTATGGCGGCGATATTTCCCGTAAACGAAAACTGTTAGAGAAGCAGAAAGAGGGAAAGAAGCGGATGCGTCAGGTGGGCAATGTCGAGATTCCACAGGAAGCATTTATGAGTGTCTTGAAATTGGACGAAGACTAGCAGAAAGGTGAATAAAATGGAACTATACTTGCATATTCCGTTTTGCCGAAGTAAGTGCAGTTATTGTGATTTTCTATCGGCACCGGCAGATGAAAATACGCAGACTCATTACGTGAATGCGCTGTTGCGCGAAATTAGATATTATGAAGAACATTGTAGAGACCGTGAGGTCTCTACAATTTATATCGGGGGAGGAACGCCCTCCTGGTTAGCGGAAAGCTATGTGGAGATACTGTTAAAACAGCTTCACATGAGTTTTTTTATTCGCCCGGATGCGGAAATAACCATTGAGTGCAACCCGGGAACGCTGACGAAAAATAAATTGAAAACATATCAGGCATCCGGTATTAATCGTCTTAGTATGGGATTGCAGTCGACTAATAATGAAGAACTGAAAATCTTGGGCAGAACGCATACTTATGAACAATTCCTGCGCAATTACGAGTTGGCGCGCGAGTTGGGCTATGCCAATATCAATATTGATTTGATGAGTGCCTTGCCTTATCAGACCACCGAAGGATATCTTGCTTCACTGGAAAAAGTGGTGCGATTAAAACCAGAACATATCTCAGCCTATTCCTTAATAATTGAAAAGGGCACGCCATTTTATGAGCAATATAAATTTGATGCTGTCAAACGCGAGGCGGGTATGGAAACTGAATATTTGCCGAGTGAGGAAATCGAATATGAGATATACGAAAAAACCAACGAGTCCTTGCAGGAGAATGGATATCATCATTATGAAATATCCAACTATGCAAAAGCAGGCTTCGAGTGCCGCCATAATATTGGTTATTGGAAACGAGTTGACTACTTAGGGCTGGGGCTAGGAGCGGCATCACTCATGGACAATGTGCGCTATAGCAATATTCGCAAGCTGGATATATATATAGAAGAAACAAAGAAAGAACATCCGCAGCTTCGCGAACAAATGGATGTTTTAGAACGAAAAGAGCAGATTGAAGAATTTATGTTCCTGGGACTAAGAATGACGGACGGAATAAAACGGGAAGATTTTTTTCAGACCTTTGGGATGCAGATAGATGGAATATATCATGAGGTTATTCGCACGTTGGTACAAGAGGAATTGTTGGAACAGCATGCCGGATTCATAAAATTGACAAAACGGGGCATGGATATAAGTAATTATGTTTTAGCACAGTTCTTATTAGGGACAGAAAATATAAATAAATTATAAATTCCTAAAAAGGAGTTGACAAAAAAAAACGATGGTGCTATCTTATACATAGAAATTAGCACTCGGTTTGGTTGAGTGCTAACAACATCCACTGAACAGCTTAGTACCTATGAAGTGGACTTTCCAAAGTTTTTTTCGGGAGTGACCATATGATTGAAAAAGAATTAGACGAACGAAAAACAAAAATATTGAATGCGATTATCAAGAATTATCTGGAAACCGGAGAGCCGGTGGGCTCAAGGACGATATCGAAATATACCGACTTGAATCTTAGCTCGGCGACAATTCGGAATGAGATGGCAGATTTAGAGGAATTAGGATATATCTTACAGCCTCATACCTCGGCTGGTCGGATTCCTTCCGATAAGGGCTATCGTTTTTACGTAGACCACTTAATCGAAACGAAGGACCAGCAAGTATCTCAGATGAAAGAATTTGTAATTGAGCATACCGAGAAGATGGAGCAGGTATTACAGCAGGTAGCAAAGTTACTGGCGAACAATACCAATTACGCGACCATGATTACCGGACCACAACTGCATCACAACAAAATCAAATTTTTGCAGTTGTCAAGTGTCGATGACAGTCATCTTTTAGCAGTCGTCGTATTAGAAGGCAATCTTGTTAAAAATAAGATGTTAGAAATTGAGCAACCACTCGATAACGAGAGTATGTTGAAGTTAAATATGTTGCTGAACACAAATCTGACGGGGTTGTCGATTGAACAGATTAATCTGGGAACAATCGCTGCTTTAAAAGAAAAAGCGGGCAATCACAGTAATATAATCAGTGAGGTATTAGATGCTGTTGCTGAAGCAATTACCGAAGATGAGGATTTAGAAATCTACACCAGTGGAACCACGAATATCCTCAAATATCCAGAACTATCAGATTCTCAGCGTGCAGGCGAATTACTGAGTGCATTTGAAGAAAAAAATCAGTTAATAAGCCTTGTTACCGAAAATCTTTCCGATGGGGAGGAGAACACCGGTATCCAGGTTTATATAGGAAATGAGTCCCCGATTCAGACCATGAAGGATTGTAGTGTAGTAACCGCAACCTATGAGTTGGGTGAGGGCGTCAAAGGAACCATTGGCATCATCGGACCAAAGCGAATGGATTACGAAAACGTCATGGATAATTTAAAGATGTTAAAGTCGCAGTTGGACGGCATTCTGAATAAGCCGAAGAACTAGAAAGGTGGTATAAAGTGGCAGATATTGAAGACGTTTTAGAAGAATTAAAAGAAGAAGCAGCAGAAGAAATTCAGGCTGAAGAAGCAAACGCAGCGCAGAAAGAGGCGATGGCAGAAGATACTGAAGCAGTTGAAGCTTCCGCAGAAGCAATCGCTTCCACAGAAGCGATGGAAGAAAATAAAAAAAGTATCTTCAAAAAGAAAGAAAAAAAAGACAAAAAAGATGAGCAGATTGAAGAACTTTCCGACCGTGTCAAACGGCAGATGGCAGAATTTGAAAATTTCCGCAAGCGTACTGAAAAAGAAAAAACACAGATGTACGACATGGGAGCAAGAAACATTGTCGAGAAAGTATTGCCAGTGATTGACAACTTTGAACGTGGGCTAGCAGCAGCAACAGAAAATACCGACAAGGCATTTGTAGATGGAATGGATATGATTTACAAACAGTTGCTAAGTGTTCTCGCCGAAGCAGGGGTAAACCCAATCGAAGCCGTTGGTCAGGAATTTGACCCGAATCTACACAACGCAGTCATGCATGTGGAGGATGAAGAACAAGGCGAAAATATAATTATTGAAGAGTTTCAAAAAGGTTATCTATACCGTGACACCGTAGTTCGTCACAGTATGGTAAAAGTAGCTAACTAAGAAAAATATAGAATGTCAAATAATTTAGGAGGACAAAGACATGGGAAAAATTATCGGAATTGATTTAGGAACAACAAACAGCTGTGTAGCCGTTATGGAAGGTGGAAAACCAACTGTAATCGCGAACCAGGAAGGTGCAAGAACCACACCATCAATCGTAGCATTTACCAAAACAGGTGAAAGATTAGTTGGTGAGCCAGCAAAACGTCAGGCAGTAACCAACTCAGAGAAGACAATTTCTTCAATTAAAAGAGATATGGGAACAGACAAAGGACGTAATATTGATGAGAAAAAATATTCTCCACAGCAGATTTCAGCAATGATTTTACAGAAATTGAAAACTGATGCCGAAGGCTATTTAGGTGAAAAGGTAACAGAAGCAGTTATCACTGTACCAGCATATTTTAACGATGCTCAGCGTCAGGCAACCAAAGATGCAGGAAAGATAGCTGGCTTAGATGTAAAACGTATTATCAACGAGCCAACCGCAGCAGCATTGGCATATGGACTTGATAACGAGCATGAGCAGAAAATCATGGTATATGACTTAGGTGGTGGTACCTTTGACGTATCAATCATTGAAATCGGTGACGGTGTTATCGAAGTATTAGCAACCTCTGGTGATAACAAGCTCGGTGGTGATGACTTTGACCAGAAAGTAACTGACTGGATGTTAGCAGAGTTCAAAAAAGCCGAAGGTGTTGATTTATCAACTGATAAAATGGCGTTACAGAGATTAAAAGAAGCTGCTGAGAAAGCGAAAAAAGAACTTTCTTCTGCAACAACCACCAATATCAATCTGCCATTTATTACCGCAACTTCAGAAGGACCAAAGCATTTTGATATGAACTTAACCAGAGCAAAATTTGATGAATTAACTCATGATTTAGTAGAAAGAACAGCTATTCCAGTGCAGAACGCATTAAAAGATGCAGGTCTTGCACCATCTGAATTAAGCCAGGTATTATTGGTAGGTGGTTCGACAAGAACACCAGCAGTTCAGGATAAAGTAAAACAGTTAACTGGAAAAGAGCCAAGCAAAACCTTGAACCCAGACGAATGTGTAGCCATTGGTGCTTCGATTCAGGGTGGTAAATTAGCAGGTGACGCAGGTGCCGGTGAAATCCTCTTGTTGGATGTAACACCATTATCACTTTCCATCGAGACGATGGGTGGTGTAGCAACCAGATTGATTGAAAGAAATACCACAATCCCAACCAAAAAGAGTCAGATTTTCTCTACCGCAGCAGACAATCAGACCGCAGTAGATATCAACGTTGTTCAGGGTGAGAGACAGTTTGCCAAAGATAATAAATCACTTGGACAATTCCGTCTGGATGGTATCCCACCAGCACGTCGTGGTGTACCTCAGATTGAAGTAACCTTTGACATTGATGCCAATGGTATTGTAAATGTATCAGCAAAAGATTTAGGAACTGGAAAAGAACAGCACATCACAATCACAGCAGGTTCGAACATGTCCGATAGTGATATCGACAAAGCAGTCAAAGAAGCAGCAGAGTTTGAAGCGCAGGATAAGCGCCGCAAAGATGCCATTGACACCAGAAATGATGCGGATTCCTTTGTCTTCCAGACCGAGAAAGCATTAGAAGAAGTTGGTGCAAACATTGACCCAGTTGATAAAGAAGCTGTCGAAGCAGATTTAAATGCACTGAAATCAATGATTGAAGCAAATCCAGAAGCAGAAAATATGACTGATTCACAGCTTGATGAAATGAAAGCGGCAAAAGAGAAACTGATGGAAAGTGCGCAGAAAGTATTTGCAAAAATGTATGAAAATGCTCAGGCAACACAGGGTGGCGCTGGCCCAGATATGGGTGGCGAACCAGATATGGGTGCCGCTGGCGCAGATGATGTAGTAGACGCAGATTACAAAGAAGTGTAAGAGATAAATTATGGCAGAGCAGAAACGAGATTACTATGAAGTGCTAGGCATTGAAAAAAGTGCCGATGATGCAGCAATCAAAAAAGCATACCGCGTATTGGCTAAGAAGTATCACCCGGACACGAACCCGGGTGATGCTGAGGCTGAGAAGAAATTTAAAGAAGCCTCAGAAGCCTATGCAGTATTAAGCGACCAGGAAAAACGCCGGCAGTATGACCAGTTTGGCCATGCGGCATTTGATGGAGCCGGTGGCGGTGCAGGTGGATTCGACTTTTCCGGCATGGACATGGGCGATATCTTTGGCGACATTTTTGGCGATTTCTTTGGTGGTGGCCGAAGCAAACGAGCAAGTAATGGACCGATGCGCGGGGCCAATCTTCGTGCCAGTATTCGTATTTCATTTGAAGAAGCCGTATTTGGCTGTGAAAAAGAAATCGAAATCACGCTAAAGGATGAATGTCAGACTTGTCATGGCAATGGCGCAAAACCGGGAACTACCCCTGAGACATGTCAAAAATGTGGCGGTAAGGGAAAAGTAATGTATACCCAGCAGTCGCTGTTTGGAATGGTTCAAAATGTTCAGACCTGTCCAGATTGTAATGGTTCGGGCAAAATGGTCAAGGATAAATGTACCGATTGTCATGGCAGCGGCTACATAGCCAAGAGAAAACGGATTAAAGTCAGCATTCCGGCTGGAATTGATAATGGTCAGAGTGTTCGAATTCGTGACAAAGGTGAGCCGGGAACAAATGGTGGACCAAGAGGCGACTTACTTGTTGAAGTAGTCGTATCAAGACACCCAATTTTCCAGCGTCAGGATATGAATATCTATTCAACAGCCCCGATAACCTTTGCGCAGGCAGCACTTGGTGGAGAGGTTCGGATAAATACCGTTGACGGCGATATCCTCTATGATGTAAAACCAGGAACCCAGACCGATACAAAGATTCGTCTCAAAGGAAAAGGTGTTCCATCACTCCGCAACAAGGCGGTACGTGGTGACCATTATGTAACCCTGGTGGTACAAGTGCCAACCGGATTAAACGAAAGTGCCAAAGAAGCATTGCGTACATTTGATTCCGAGACTGGAAATTCATTGCAAAAAGCAAGTGGCACGGCAGCGCCGGAAGAGAAAAAAAAGAAAAAAGGTTTTATGGACAAATTAAAAGAAACCATCGAAGATAATATATAAAATTTTTATCAAAAATATATTAAAAAGTAGCAAATAAGACAGCCGCAATAGCGGCTGTTTTTGTCTAAATTCCCAAAAATTTGCCAGATATTGTAGAAGGGTGTTGCGAAAACGGACTAGATGTTGTATACTGACTGCAGTTGAAGAGTAAAGTTGTGCTATATATGGAACACGTTTTTCAAAAACAAAAAACGTGTAATAAAAAGGAGCTGAATCATGGAACAGCCGATTGTGATAAAAAAAGATATAAAAAACGTTAAAAAATTTGAACAATGGTGTTTCAAGCAGACGGTTGAGATAGAACATAAGAAACAGAAATTGCAGGATGAACGACAGAATCTGTCGAAGGAAAGAATTCGACTTGCCGAAGAAGCGGATCAGTTGGAGCGGGAACGTCGTACCCTTTTGCGCAAGCAAGAGTTGGAGTCGATACGGATGAAGCAGGAACAGCATCTGTTTGATATGAAGTGGAAGATTCTTGAGGAAGAATTAAAGAAGCTTGCATCAGAGAAACAGCAAGTGCAGCGCCAGCGAGAATTTTTTCATCGGGCCACTGACTATCAGAAGGGACCAAGCAGAACGACCAGCAACACCTCCAATGTTGTAAAAGGAGAATTATTCTTTGTCGGAGTGAACAACGAGGCATCGCTAAAGAAACGTTATAAGGATTTAATCAAAATCTACCATCCAGACAATCTGGCGGGAGATACGGGAACGATTCAAGAGATTAATCGGGAATATGATAAATTGAGAAAAAAATTGGGATAGAGATAAATTAAGCAACAACACTTGGCATGAGTGTGGTTGCTTTTTTAATTTGATAGGAAAGTACGTCCTATTAAATTCTACTACAATTTCCGCGTCAAAAAATCACTGTTCTTCGCAAAATCAGCCACCTTTATAAAGCCAAGTTCCTGCATCAAATCAGCGACATACGGGTTTTCGGCCGGTGAAGCAAACGGTGCATCAGCGGCATACTGATTAATTAGCTCGGTGCATTTGGCGGTGTCAATATTACGTTTTGGTCCGCCAGCACATCCGCCTTCACAAGCCATCCCCTCAAAAAAATTCCCCTCAATCTGTCCAGAAAGAATCTGCTCGAGTAAGTTCTTGCAGTTTTGTACGCCGTTGGCAGTCACTGGTTGAAAGATTTCCTTAGCATCCGTTGATAGCGTATCAACACAGTCCCCAACCGCCTTGCTGACACCACCGCTGCGTCCATACAGCCGTCCGGCAGTAGAAGCATGTTCTTTTACCTCTTCCTCCATTGCTGAAAAATCACATTGGAATACCTGAAATAAATCTGCCAATTCCTGAAAAGTTAACACACAGTCAATTGCTCCTGCCAGCTCAGGGTCTCTGGCTTCCGCTTTTTTTGCCATACATGGTCCAATAAAGACAGTTTTGCAGCCGGGGGTCAGTTCTTTGGTAATCCTTCCGCAGGCAATCATCGGTGAAACTGAGGCAGGCAAATGAGATACAATTTTAGAGAAATTTTGTCGAATCATCCCAATCCAAACTGGACAACAACAGCTCGTCAATTGAAAATTTTCCGGGTCGTGGACATTGGCACGAAATTCCAAGGCTTCTTTCAGCGTTAAAATATCGGCAAAAGTGGCGACCTCCACCATACCCGAGAAACCAATCTGCTTTAGGGCGGTTCGTATTTTGGCAGGACTAGAATTGTCGCCAAATTGTCCCACAAAGGCTGGTGCCATCAAGGCATAGACAGGGCTTTCGGAGGACTTTAACAAGTCAATTGCGGTTACCGTATCTTTGCTAAAGGTCAGATTTTCATCTTTACAAGCCCGGATGCATTCGGCGCAGCCGACACAATTCTGACTGTTGATTACCACATTTCCATCCTTCACCTCCATTGCCTGAAAGATGCAAGCCGATACACAGGCGGGGTCGGAACAGTCACAAGCATGCTGTCTTAATACCAGCGGATAGGACGTGGGATGCAGCAGACAGTCTAATTGTCCCTCTGTCAATTCTTCTGGTGGCAACGTGATTTCTCCGCCAATTGCTCTCGCCGTAATCACTTCCTGATACAATTCTTCAAATGTCATGACTAAACCTCAACTTTTCAAAAAATTTCTATATAGCATAAGTATTTGCAGAAATAAGCATTTTATGCTAATATGTCAAATGGGCATACAGTCCATTCGAAAGGTGATATCTGAATATGAAGTGGGATAAATATACAATACAAACAACAACCGAAGCGGAAGATTTTATCAGCATGATGCTAAGTGAAATTGGAATTGAAGGAATAGAGATAGAGGATAATATACCACTGACGAAGGACGAGCAGTCGAAAATGTTTATTGATTTTCCGCCAGAACTTCCAGTCGATGATGGAACAAGCCGGGTCAGCTTTTATTTGGATGCCGCAGAAGACCATGTGGAAAAACTAGAACAGGTGCGCTTGGGACTAGAGGATTTGAAAGCGATGGTCGAGCTTGGTGAAGGGACGATAACATCCAGCCAGACCGAGGATGTGGATTGGATTAATAACTGGAAACAGTATTTTACATCATTTTATATCGATGATATCTTGATAAAGCCAACATGGGAACCGTTAAAAGAAGAGGACCAGGATAAATTTCTAATCGAAATCGACCCGGGGATATCCTTTGGTACCGGTAAACATGAAACGACGCAGTTATGCATTCGTCAGTTGCGTAAATATATGAGCAAACAGTCGGTTGTCTTAGATGTTGGATGTGGTAGCGGAATCCTATCAATTACGGCCTTGAAGCTTGGCGCCAGTAGAGTGGTCGGAACAGACATCGACGAGAATTGCATGACCTCTACTTATGAAAATATGGAAGTAAATCAGTTAGATAAATCATTAGGCAAGTTTTACATGGGCAATCTCATTGATGATTTAGCCTTACAGCAAACAGTGGGGACGGAAGAATATGATATTGTCGTGGCCAATATTTTAGCGGATGTAATTATTCCGATGGCACCAGTAATACCAGCTCGACTCAAACAGGGGGGGATATTTATCACCTCAGGAATTATAGATTTCAAGGAAAATGAAGTAAAAACAGCGATTGCCGAAGCCGGATTTGAGATATTAGAAATCAATCATCAAGGCGAGTGGGTTAACATAACCGCAAAAAAATGTTAAATATCCAAGGAAAAGGTGAAGCAAAGCACTTCACCCTGGTGAGTAAAAAATGCATCAGTTTTTTGTAGAAGATAGTCAGATTGGAAAAGAATATGTGACGATAACCGGTTCTGATGTTAACCATATCCGTAATGTGTTGCGGATGAAGGTAGGGGAAGAGATTCGTATCAGTAATCAACAGGGAACGGATTATTTTTGCCAAATAGCCGAAATCGGTGAGGATTTTGTGCAGGCGGATATCACCAAAGCAGATGATGCTGGGACAGAATTACCTGCTAAAATATATTTGTTTCAAGCACTACCCAAAGGCGACCGGATGGAAACAGTAATTGAAAAGGCTGTCGAACTTGGCGTTTATGAGATTATTCCGGTAGCAATGAAATATTGTGTGGTAAAGCTGGATGAAAAAAAAGCCGTAAATAAAGTGAAGCGTTGGCAGGCAATTGCGGAAAGTGCCGCTAAGCAGTCAAAGCGCAGTCGGATACCGCAGATACATGAGGTGATGACGTATCGAGAGGCCATCCAATATGCCAGCGCCTGTGATGTTCGTTTGGTCCCATATGAAAATGAACGCGGGATGGCGGGGACGAAAGCTGCTCTTGATAAGATTGGCGGAGGTCAGTCAATCAGTGTGATGATTGGACCGGAGGGCGGATTTGCAGATGAAGAAATAGCGGCAATCAAGGATGATATGCAGTTGCTATCGTTGGGCAAACGAATCCTTCGTACGGATACGGCTGGCATTTGCATGATGTCATTGCTAATGTTGCAGCTAGAAAGTGAGTAAAAGATGGAGGTATATTTAGATAATTCGGCCACAACACAGTGCTCGGTGCGGGCATGTGACAAGATGGTCGAGGTACTGACAAAAGGATATGGTAATCCGTCTTCCATGCATTTAAAAGGTGTCGAAGCAGAAAACTATATCAAAGAAGCAAAGCATAAAATAGCTCGGACATTGAAAGTCAAGGACGATGAAATCGTCTTTACCTCTGGCGGAACGGAATCAAATAACCTCGCCATCATTGGTGCGGCAATGGCCAATAAACGGGCCGGAATGCATTTGATTACGACCAATATAGAGCATCCGTCGGTATTGAATGCAATGGAGTATTTGGCGGCGGAACAGGGCTTTCGGGTAACGTATTTATCAGTCGATGAAAACGGTGAAATCGCACTAGAAGAACTGCGCGAAAGCGTAACGGCAGAAACCATTCTCGTATCAATGATGCAAGTAAATAATGAAATGGGAGCAGTCGAGCCAATTGAAGCGGCAGTACAGGTTATTAAAGAGAAAAATCCGGGAACACTAATTCATGTCGATGCGATTCAATCCTATGGAAAGATGCATATCTATCCAAAGCGAATCGGCATTGATTTGTTATCAGTCAGTGGTCACAAAATTCACGGACCAAAAGGTATCGGTTTTTTATATATCAAAGAAAAAACAAAGCTTAAGCCGATTGTCTTTGGCGGCGGTCAGCAAAAAAACATTCGCTCTGGAACAGAAAATGTGCCGGGAATCGCCGGATTAGCAGAAGCATCAGCCGAGATGTACGAAGACTTTGAAACCAAGATAAATCAGCTGTACCAAATCAAGGACACCTTCGTTAGCGGGGTACTCGCCTTAGAAGATGTCAAGGTTAACGGAAAAACAGACCGCGAGTCAGCCCCCCACATTGTCAGCGTTAGCTTTGACGGAATCCGCAGCGAGGTGTTATTGCACTCATTAGAGGAACGAGGTATCTATGTATCCGCCGGTTCCGCATGTGCCTCCAACAAACCCGCAGTCAGCAGAACGCTAAAGAGCATTGGCGTAAAGCAGAGCCTTTTGGAAGCAACGATTCGTTTTAGCTTTGGGGTGCATACGACGATGGCAGAAATAGAGTACGCACTTACGGCATTGCAGGAAATTGTGCCAATGCTACGAAAATATACAAGACATTAAGGAAGGGAAAATATGTATAAAGCATTTCTGATAAAATATGGTGAAATAGGAATTAAAGGAAAGAATCGTTATCTTTTTGAAAACATGTTAGTGAAGCAGGTGGAATATGCCTTGAAGCCGGTCGATGGAGAATTTACGGTGCGCAAGGAACAGGCGCGTATCTATGCTGAGGCACTTTCTGATTACGACTATGAAGAGGTGGTGGAGGCACTTAGTCATGTCTTTGGTATCGTTGGCTTTTGTCCAGTGGTAATGGTTGAAGATGAGGGCTTTGATAAGTTGACCGAGGATGTGTTGGCTTTTATTGATCAGGCTTATCCGGACAAGCATATTACTTTTAAGGTAAATGCCAGACGTGGCCGGAAAAATTATCCGATGGATTCAATGGAAATCAATGCCGAAATGGGTGGCAGAATCCTTGATGCCTATCCCGATATGAAGGTTGATGTACATAATCCAGACGCCCTGATATCAATCGAAATAAGAACTAAAATCAACATCTATGCACAAGAAATACCAGGTCCAGGCGGAATGCCAGTTGGTTCGAATGGAAAAGCGATGTTGTTGCTGTCAGGCGGAATTGACAGCCCGGTAGCTGGTTATATGATTGCTAAGCGCGGTGTGGCAATTGATGCAACCTACTTCCATGCGCCGCCATATACAAGTGAACGCGCGAAACAGAAGGTGGTTGATTTAGCTAAAATTATCTCAAGATATACTGGTCCAATTCGTTTGAATGTTGTTAACTTTACCGATATTCAGTTATACATTTATGAGCAGTGCCCACATGAGGAATTGACGATTATCATGCGCCGTTACATGATGAAGATAGCGGAGCATTTTGCTGAAGCAAATAAATGTCTGGGTTTAATCACAGGTGAGAGTATCGGCCAGGTGGCGAGCCAGACGATGCAGTCCCTGGCAGCAACGGATGATGCGACAACAATGCCGATATATCGTCCCTTAATTGGTTTTGATAAACAGGAAATTATAGATGTATCAGAAAAGATTGAAACCTATGAGACATCAATTTTACCGTTTGAAGATTGCTGTACCATTTTCGTGGCCAAGCATCCCGTCACAAAACCGAATTTGAACATCATTAAACGCTCAGAAATGAAACTAGCTGAGAAAATAGACGACTTAATGAAAGAAGCAATCGAAACAGTCGAAGTTGTACAGATATAAAACTCTCCACCATCGCTTTGCGAGGGTGGAGAGTTGGTACAAAAAAAGGACTGCTATAAAATTGTAGCAATCCTTTTAGTTCTTTGGTTTTAATTAAACAATGTAAGGGCTTAAAATTTCTAAGATTTCGTCCATGCTAGATTCAGCATGAATAGCTAAATCGATTGGTTTGGATAAATCTAAGCTAAAGATACCCATGATAGATTTTGCATCAATGACATATCTGCCAGAGATTAAATCGAAATCAAATTCGAACTGTGTAATAGCGTTAACGAATGATTTTACCTTGTCAATTGAATTTAAAGAAATTTGAACTGTTTTCATATAGAGACCTCCTATGGTTGCTATAAATTCTTTTTATTAATAGTAACGTTTTTAGTGGGAAAAGTCAACCCGATTTCATCGAAGATTGCTTCGAATGGAATATTTTGTAAAATCGGGGGAATAGAGAGGAATAAAATTTTGAAGAAAAAAGCAGCGTTGCATAATTTGGGCTGTAAAGTAAATGCTTATGAGACAGAAGCGATGCAGCAGATTCTGGAAAAGGCGGGATATGAGATTGTTCCGTTTCAGGAAAAGGCTGATGTATACGTAATCAATACTTGCTCAGTAACGAATATTGCTGACCGTAAATCAAGGCAGATGCTTCATCGGGCGAAGAAAGAAAATCCCGACAGCATTGTGGTTGCGGCGGGATGTTATGTGCAGACATCAGAGCAGCAGGCGGCCGAAGATTTGGCCGTGGATTTAATTATTGGCAATAATCGTAAGCATGAGCTGGCTGAGATTCTATCGATCTATGAGCAGGAGCGAAAAGAAAATAAAACCGAAATTATCCGGGAATATGTGAATGACATTAATAATGCCGAGGAAGAATATGAAGAGATTCTGTTAGAAAAAACGGCAGAGCATACCAGAGCATTTTTAAAAGTACAGGATGGCTGCAATCAGTTTTGCAGTTATTGCATTATCCCGTATGCCAGAGGCCGGGTGCGCAGCCGCCATACCGAGGATGTAATGAAAGAGGTAACGACACTGGCGGCTCGCGGTTATCATGAAGTGGTGCTGACAGGAATCCATTTAAGTTCCTATGGTATCGACCATAATGACAGCCTTTTAAATCTAATCAAACAAGTACATCAGATTGAAGGTATTGAAAGAATCCGTTTGGGGTCATTAGAGCCGGGCATTATAACGGAAGAATTTGTAAGGGAAATTGCCGACTTGCCAAAGGTGTGTCCGCATTTTCATTTATCCTTACAAAGTGGCTGCGACGCAACGTTGAAACGGATGAATCGAAAATATGATACAACAGCATATGAAGAAAAGTGTATCCTGCTTCGAAAATACTATGAGCATCCAGCCATTACGACGGATGTTATTGTAGGATTTCCGGGTGAAACAGAGGAAGAATTTGAAGCCACCAAAGCATTTCTAAGCCGTATCCAGTTCTATGAGATGCATATTTTTAAGTATTCCAAGCGAAAAGGAACGAAGGCGGCAACGATGGAGGGACAAGTACCGGAAGAAATTAAAAGTATTCGCAGTGCTAAATTAATTTCGTTAGGTAAGGAAATGTCAGAACAATATCGGGAATACTATCTCGGCAAAGAAACCGAGGCACTGTTAGAAGAATCGTTTGAATATCAAGGAAAAACCTACTATCAGGGATATACGAAAGAATACATAAAGGTGGCGGTCAAGACCTCATCTAATATGGAAAATTGTTTTGTCAAAGGTCAAATTAGCGAACAATTAAAAGATGAAGTATATCTTATGGTTGAATTTTGACGTGAGTTATATTAAAATAAGATAAGCAGTGCTTTTTCATTCAAAAGAACAAAAGAGCAAAAATAAGGGCGTGAATTTATGCAGAATATGAACAACACACAATATTTTAAAGTTGAAAAAGAACCGGAGATAAGTGTAAATGAAGTTTTGAAGGTAGTATACCAGGCACTTGTAGAAAAAGGATATAATCCGGTAAATCAGATTGTTGGATATGTTATGTCAGGTGATCCGACTTATATCACCAGCCATAAGAATGCAAGAACTCTGATTATGAAGGTCGAGCGTGATGAGCTTGTAGAAGAGATTTTAAAGGAATATATCATGGTGAATTCCTGGAAGTAGGAGGCAGTTTATGCGGATTATGGGCTTGGATTTCGGTTCAAAGACCGTTGGTGTTGCCGTAAGCGATGAACTGTTGATTACTGCACAGGGAGTTGAAATTGTGCGCAGAAAATCCGAGGGGAAACTGCGTCAGACGTTAGCACGGATTGAAGAATTAATACAAGAATATCAAGTTGAGAAAATCGTTTTAGGCTATCCGAAGAACATGAATAATACGGAAGGTGAACGATGTGAAAAAACAAATGAATTTAAAGAGATGCTTGAACGACGTAGTGGCCTTGAGGTCATCCTGTGGGACGAGCGTCTTACTACTGTGGCCGCCGATATGGCAATGATGGAAGCGCAGATAAGAAGAGAAGAACGAAAGAACTATGTTGACAAAATCGCGGCAACATTAATTTTGCAGGGATATTTGGATTCATTATAGAATGGTGAATTTTCACCTTAGGAAAGACATGGGTATCAATATGGAAAAGGTTAAATTTATAGAACCAGACACAGATGAAAGTGTAGAGTTTTATGTATTAGAACAAACGACCATTGGAAATACAAATTATTTGATGGTAACAGTGGATGAAGAGGGAGATTCCGATGCTTTTATTTTAAAAGAGCTCCCACTTGATGATGATCTTGAGACTGCCTATGAAATGGTAGAGGATGATAAAGAGTTAGAAGCAATAGCTAAGGTTTTCGCAGAATTGATGGAAGACATTGACATTCAATTTTAGAAAACATTTGTTATTGTTCAAAACGTTATAAAACGTAAAAACGTTATGACGTTATCAAACGCGAAAAACGCGTTAAAGAATATGGAAAATACCCTCACAGAGGCTTGAGGGAAATATGGAGGAACTAGTTTGAAGAAAAGTAAAAACTCAAAATTGAAAGTCATTCCACTAGGCGGATTGGAGCAAATTGGAATGAATATCACTGCCTTCGAATACGAAGACAGTATTATTGTTGTGGATTGTGGACTGTCATTCCCAGAGGATGACATGTATGGAATAGATTTGGTAATACCAGATGTCACATACTTAAAAGAGAATATTGACAAGGTAAAAGGATTTTTTATTACCCACGGTCATGAGGATCATATCGGTGCAATTCCGTATGTGTTAAGAGAGGTAAATGTACCAATTTATGCGACAAAGCTGACGCATGGAATTATTGCTCGTAAATTAGAAGAACACAAAATGCTGACCAAAGTAAAACGAAAAGTTGTAAAATACGGACAGCACATTAATTTAGGTTGTTTCCGGGTAGAATTTATCCGAACCAACCACAGTATTCAGGATGCAGCAGCACTGGCCATTTATTCACCAGCTGGAATTATTGTGCATACTGGCGATTTTAAGGTGGATTATACACCAGTATTTGGTGATGCCATTGATTTACAGCGCTTTGGTGAAATTGGCAAAAAAGGTGTACTGGCACTGATGTGTGATAGTACAAATGCTGAGCGTCCGGGCTTTACCATGTCAGAAAAAACAGTCGGAAAGACATTTGATAATATTTTTGCTGACCATAAAAAGAATCGAATTATTGTAGCTACATTTGCCTCAAATGTAGACCGTGTGCAGCAGATTATGAACACCGCAAGTAAGTACGGTCGAAAAGTAATTATTGAAGGCCGCAGCATGGTCAATATCATTCAGACGGCATCAGAGCTAGGCTATCTAAATATTCCAGAGAATACGCTGATTGAGACGGAACAGTTGAAAAACTATCCCGATGAACAGACAGTATTAATTACCACCGGTAGCCAGGGCGAGTCAATGGCCGCCTTATCCAGAATGGCATCTGGAATGCATAAAAAAATTGCCATTAAGCCAAATGATACAATTATTTTCAGTTCCCATCCAATTCCGGGAAATGAAAAGGCAGTATCAAAAGTAATCAACGAATTGTCGATGAAGGGTGCTGAAGTAATCTTCCAGGATGTTCATGTATCGGGACATGCTTGTCAGGAGGATATCAAATTAATCTATTCATTGATACATCCTAAATATTCCATTCCAGTGCATGGAGAGTATCGCCATTTGAAAGCACAGGCGCAGATTGCGGAAGGATTGGGTATTGATAAGGATAATATCTTTATTTTGCAATCAGGTGACGTGCTTGAGCTCGATGAAGAATCGGCTGAAATAAATGGTAAAGTTACAGTTGGCAATATTATGGTAGATGGTCTTGGTGTTGGTGATGTTGGTAACATCGTCCTGCGTGACCGTCAGCGTCTGGCGGAAGAGGGAATCATTATTGTCGTTCTGACCTTAGAAGGTGGCCAGGTTGTAGCTGGGCCAGATATTGTAACCCGGGGATTTGTTTATGTTCGCGGTTCAGAAAGTTTGATGGATGAAGCTCGTTCAGTATTAGACGGAACGGTCGCATATTGTATGGAGAAAAATATTACGGATTGGGGCAAAATCAAATCCGAAATCAAAGATGACCTTGGTGAGTTTGTCTGGAAAGAAACAAAACGCAGACCAATGATAATGCCAATTATTATGGAGGTATAAGCGCGAAATAAATTTCGCACGGCAATTTGAGCGCCGCTCAAAGTTGCCAGATTTTGAAAGAATGGAGATTTACCATGACACAGATAGATACTGCACTCCAGTATCTCCTGCAAACGATAAAAGAAAGCAGTGAGTACCAGAGATATCAGAAAGCCAGAGCGAAACTGAGTGAACAGCCGGAATTAGAACGAAGCGTCCATGAATTTCGAAAAAAAAACTATTTGATTCAAAATAGCGGAAACATCAACCTATTTGATGAGGTCGACCGCCTTGAGCAGGAAAATACCGAAATGCGCAGGGAGCCGATTGTCGAGGAATATTTAACAGCCGAATTAGCATTTTGCCGAGTAGTGCAGAATATTAATTGGACGTTAATTAATGAACTGGATTTTGAAGTTGGTTTTGCAATTAAATAGGATGGAGGGTGCTGGAAATGAGTACAAGTAAAATTGTTTTAAAAATTGTAAGCATCAGTTTTTCCATTTTAGTTATTTTACTGGTCGTATTAGGGATTTCTAAGCTGGGAGGCTTTGCCTATGATTTTGGCTATCGGGTATTTACCGAAGCACCAATTAGTCAGGAGCCCGGAAAAGATGTTCTGGTTCAGATTGATGGCAGCATGTCGGGCATGGAAATTGGCCAACTGTTGCAGGAAAAGGGACTTGTTAGATCCGGTGAGCTTTTCTATACACAATTAAAAATGTCTGCCTACAATGATCAACTGAAATCCGGCGTATATACCTTGAATACATCGATGGATAGCAAAGAAATGATGCAGATTATGACTGGCAGTGAACTTGATACAGAAGAAATAGAGTGAGGGTAATACCGTGATAGTGGATGAAAGACTTGTAACTTATATAAATTCTTTGGATTCCGGGAATACCCCATTGCTAAACGAAATAGAGAAAGAAGCACTTGCGCATGATGTTCCGATTATTCGGAAAGAAATGCAGAGCTTCTTAAAAGTTTTGCTGGCTTTGAAGAGGCCGGCAAAAATTTTAGAGGTGGGAACAGCGGTTGGATTTTCAGCCATTTTGATGGCAGAATACAATCCGATTGAGGTGAAGATAACGACGATAGAAAATTATGAAAAACGGATTCCGATTGCAACAGAGAATTTTAAACGGGCTGGAATGGATGCACAGATTACCCTGCTGCAAGGTGATGCAACAGAATTGCTAAAAACTTTGACGGACACCTATGATTTGGTTTTTATGGATGCTGCCAAGGGTCAATATTTGAATTTTCTGCCAGATGTTTTAAAGGTATTAAAAAGCGGTGGTGTACTTGTATCCGACAATGTTTTACAAGACGGAGATATCATTGAATCCCATTATGCCGTGATACGAAGAAACCGAACGATTCATAAGCGAATGCGTGAATATCTGTATGAGCTTACCCATCATGAAATGTTAACGACAACGATTCTTCCGGTCGGTGATGGCATTACGTTAAGTATTAAAGGAGAAGAACCATGAGACATCCGGAATTATTAGTCCCGGCGAGTAGTTTGGAAGTATTAAAAATAGCTGTTGTATTTGGCGCGGATGCTGTCTATATTGGTGGCGAAGCGTTTGGACTGCGGGCCAAAGCGAAGAATTTTTCGATGGAAGAAATCGCAGAAGGCATCGCATTTGCCCATGAACATCAGGTAAAAGTCTATATTACCGCCAATATTTTAGCCCATAATCAGGATTTAGAAGGCGTAAGAGAGTATTTTCGGGAATTGGAGCAGTTAGGACCGGATGGTCTGATTATTGCAGACCCAGCCATTTTTCAAATTGCTGGCGAGGAATGTCCAAGCATTGAACGCCATATAAGTACTCAGGCAAACAACACCAACTATGGAACATATCAGTTCTGGTGGAAGTTGGGAGCCCAGAGAGTGGTATCAGCAAGAGAATTATCACTAGCCGAAATCAAGGAAATTAGAAAAAATATTCCACCAGAAATGGAAATCGAAACCTTTATCCACGGAGCGATGTGTATTTCTTATTCGGGACGTTGTCTGCTCAGCAATTATTTTACTGGCAGAGATGCGAACCAAGGCGAATGCACCCATCCATGCCGTTGGAAATATTCTGTTGTCGAAGAAAAACGTCCCGGCGAATATCTGCCGGTTTATGAGAATGAACGTGGAACTTATATTTTCAATTCCAAGGACTTATGCATGATTGAGCACATCCCAGAGCTGATTGATGCGGGAATTGATTCCTTTAAAATAGAAGGTCGAATGAAAACTGCACTATATGTTGCTACCGTAGCAAGAACTTATCGGAAAGCGATTGATGATTATTTGGAATCACCAGAATTATATCAGCAGAATATGCCGTGGTATTTAGACCAGATATCCAACTGTACTTACAGACAGTTTACGACTGGGTTTTTCTTTGGCAAGCCATCTGACGAAGCACAGATTTATGACAACAATACTTATGTAAAAGAATACACATATCTGGGCATTGTTGGTGCTTCAAATGAAGCAGGACTTTACGCCATCGAACAGCGTAATAAGTTTTCGGTTGGGGAACAAATCGAAGTGATGAAGCCAAATGGTGATAATATCATTGTCACCGTAAAACGGATTGTGGATGAGGACGGCAACGAGATGCCATCAGCACCGCATCCGAAACAAGCGTTATATATTGATTTAGGACAATCACTAGAAATGTATGATATTTTACGGCGAAGTGAATAGGAGGAGTAACCAATGAAGGAAAGATATGTGGCTTATGTAGGAACTTATACTCATGAGAATAGTGTTGGAATACATTTGTATGATTTGGATGTCGAAAAGGGATATCTGAGTGAACGGAAGGTAGTTCCAATTAATAATCCGTCCGATTTAATAGTATCCAAGAATGGGAAGTATCTATACTCGATTGCTGATGAAGGGGTGGAAGCATTTGAAATTATGCCCGATGGTGATTTGAAAGTTATCAACAAACAGTGGATTGGCGGAATGCGCGGCTGTTACGTAGAGGTTGATGATGAGAACCGCTATTTATTTGTTGGTGGTCACCATGATGGCCGGGTTACGATGATGAAGTTAGAAGCCGATGGCAGTATTGGTGAAATCGCCGATGGTGTGTTCCATAAGGGAATGGGTCGCAGTATTGCACAGCGAAGCTCCAAACCACACGTTGACTGTGTAAAATTAACACCGGACCAAAAATTTCTCTGTGCCGTTGATAACGGTCTTGACCATGTGAAAATCTATGGCCTTGATTATGCAAATGGCAAAATGAAACTCGTTGATATTCTACGCAGCCCGTTAGAATCAGCACCGCATATGATTCGTTTTTCCCGCGACGGCAAATTTGCTTATGTCTTATATGAAATGTTAAATCAGGTTGATGTCTTTTCCTATGAGGTTATCGGTGAGCAGCCAGTCTTTGAAAAGTTGCAGACCATATCAACAATGGCGCCCAAGGATGATGATGTATGTGCTGCTTGCGGCATGGAAGTGTCCGTCGATGGAAAATATCTTTTCTGTAGCAATGCAGGCGTCAATTCGACTGTCATCTATGAGATTGATAGTGAAACTGGATTGCTGACAGAGATGTGCAATGAAAAAATCAGTGGTGATTATCCAAAGATGCTTGGCATTTTCCCGGATGGAAAGCACTTTATGAGCTTGAATAACGAGACGAATGAAATAACTACTTTTAAAGTAGATTATGAGAATAAATATATTTTGATGGAAGGTAAACCGGTGGCGGTGGATAAGCCGAATTGTGTTTATATTCATAAGATTGTGGAATAAGGTAGCATGGTTTATGACACGCAGAATGACGAGGAAGTTGTTCTGCGTGTTTTTGCTTGCAAATACTTGATTTTGTTTGGTTTTTCGGCTAAAATACAATCAGAATACAAATTAGCCGAAGGAGAATGAGCATGAACTATATAAAAAGAAGTTTGGAGACAATTGTAAGTGAATTGACAGCACAATATCCGGTTATTATGGTCACCGGACCGAGACAGGTCGGGAAAACAACAATGTTGCAGAAATTGATGGAAGGAACCGAAAGAGGATATGTAACGCTAGATGATTTGACTGAGCGTGATTTAGCGAAGCGTGATCCAGAATTGTTTTTCCAGATTCATAAACCGCCCATTTTAATAGATGAGATTCAGTACGCACCGGAGTTGTTTCCATATATCAAAATATACGTAGATAAAAATAAGGAACCGGGAGCTTTTTGGCTTACTGGCTCACAAATTTTTCGCTTGATGAAAGGTGTGCAAGAGTCATTGGCTGGAAGAGTTGCAGTCTTATCAATGACGACACTATCTCAGAGTGAGGTATATGGCTGTGAAGCGCAGCCATTTGAAATCGAATTGGAAAAGTTGAAAATAAGAAGTATTGGGCGTGAACCAGCCGACACAGAGAAGATATTTGAGAAGATATATAAAGGCTCTATGCCAGCTATTGTGAATGGAACTTATACAAACAGCAATATATATTATAACAGCTATATTAGCACCTATATTGAGCGGGATGTAAAGATGCTTTCGGATGCAATTGATGCTCTGAAATTCTTGCGATTTATGACAGCTGTAGCGGCTAGATGTGGTCAAATGTTGAATATATCAGATATTGCCAACGATGCAGATATTAATCAGACACAGGCAAAAAATTGGCTTAATATTCTTGAAACTTTGGGAATTATTTTTTATCTGCATCCATATTCCAATAATTTGATTAAGCGGTTGGTAAAGACACCAAAACTATATTTTTACGATACTGGACTAGTTTGCTATTTGACAAAATGGAGCAATGCAAAAACATTGGAAAGTGGTGCCATGAATGGAGCGATTTTAGAAAACTATGTTGTGGCGGAAATTGCAAAAACCTACTATGGTTGTGGCAAGGAACCGTATATGTATTACTATCGCGATAAGGATGCAAAGGAGATTGATATTATATTAGAACATGATGGAGTACTTAATCCAATCGAGATTAAAAAGACTGCCAATCCTGGAACAGAATTGACCAAGATTTTCGGACTACTTGATCGTTCTTCGACACCAAGAGATAAGGGCGCAATTATCTGCATGAAACAAAGTTTGAGTGCAATTGATAGAGAAAATTTTATTGTTCCTATTTGGATGATATAAGTAAAATAAGAACGCATATTAGTTAGTATTCATGTCATAACACTCCGCTCGGAATTACTGATATCGAGCGGAGTGAGTTTTTGCCATTAAGCATAAAAATCATGTAACGCGTCCATCCGCGCCCCCATATTACCAAGCAGTGCATCCACAACCGTAATCGCTGCCATCGCTTCCACCACGACAACCGCTCGCGGTACAATAATCGGGTCATGTCTGCCATGAATACTTATATCAATATTTTCGCCATCCTGATTCACCGTCTGCTGCGTAGCCGCAATCGAAGGGGTCGGTTTGATTGCCGCCCGAAAAACAAGCGGACTGCCATCACTCATACCGCCCAGAACGCCGCCAGCATGATTGGTCTTTTTCGTCACGGCACCATTGGCATCAGTCTCAAACGCATCATTATTGCTAAGCCCAGTTGCATTAGCGACAGCAAACCCATCACCGATTTCAAAACCCTTCACCGCACCAATCGAAAAAATCGCCTTGGCCAGATTCGCATCTAATTTATCAAACACCGGGTCACCAATACCAGCCGGAATCCCTGTAATAATACACTCAATCAAACCACCAGCAGAATTTTGTTCGACCATACATTTTTCCAGATACTCTTGAGCCTTGCTTGTAGCATCAGCATCTGGCATATATAATGGATTACCTTCAATAATTTCCTGCATTGCAGAAAAACCATTCTGTAAAATCACTTCTGCCGAAGTTGCAATCTGCACCGGACCAATTGATTTGCTGTATGTAAGTATTGAAATGCCAAGCTGTGATAAAATCTTCGCTGCAATCGCACCAGCCGCAACCCGGCCAATTGTCTCGCGTCCGGAAGAACGTCCGCCACCGCGATAATCCCGAAAGCCGTATTTCATATCAAAGGTATAATCCGCGTGCCCTGGACGATAGTAGGAAGCAATATCGCTGTAATCCTTTGATTTCTGATTCTGATTATAGATCACAAGAGAAATTGGCGTACCAGTTGTTTTGCCTTCGAAAATGCCAGAGAGAATTTCGACTGCATCATCCTCTTTTCGCGGTGTGGTAAATTTTGATTGTCCTGGTTTGCGGCGATTTAAAAAGATTTGAATGTCGCTTTCACAAAGTTCTAAGCCAGCCGGACAGCCATCCACAACAACACCAACCCCTTTTCCGTGGGATTCTCCCCAAGTAGTAATTTTAAATATATTTCCAAATGATGAACCTGCCATAATAATCTCCAATCCTCAAAAAATAAACTTGTACAGAACACATTATAGAGTATTTTAGAGGGTGTGACAATGATATTTTTTATTGAAGCAAAGTTAAACTTGTGATAATATAAGAACGTTGTGTTATATGACATTAAAGGAGAATAAACCAATGTATGAATTATTAAAACAAGAAGGCCGAGCGAAACGCGGCGTTTTTCACACCGTTCACGGTGATATACAGACCCCCGTATTTATGAATGTAGGAACCGTTGCAGCCATAAAGGGGGCGGTATCGACAGAGGATTTAGAGGGAATTAAAACTCAGGTGGAGCTTTCCAACACCTATCATTTGCATGTGCGACCAGGTGACAAGCTGATAAAGGAACTGGGCGGATTGCATAAATTTATGGTGTGGGACAAGCCAATTCTAACTGATTCAGGCGGATTTCAAGTGTTTTCCTTAGCGGGACTGCGCAAAATAAAAGAAGAAGGCGTATACTTCCATTCCCATGTGGATGGTGCAAAGATATTTATGGGACCGGAAGAGAGTATGCAGATTCAGTCCAATCTGGCATCGACCATCGCGATGGCCTTCGATGAATGCCCAAGCAGCGTAGCGGAACGTTACTATGTGGAAGCATCGGTGGCAAGAACGACGAGATGGTTAGAACGCTGTCGAACCGAAATGACACGTTTGAATGGCTTGGAAGAAACCATCAATAAAGACCAAATGCTTTTTGGTATCAATCAGGGGGCTATCTTTGCTGATATCCGAATTGACCATGCCAAACGAATCGCAGAAATGGACTTGGATGGCTATGCGATTGGTGGTCTGGCAGTCGGTGAGAGTCATGAAGACATGTATCATATAATAGAAGAAACAGTGCCATATTTACCAGTTAATAAACCAACTTATCTGATGGGGGTGGGAACACCAGCGAATATCTTAGAAGCGGTAGAGCGCGGGGTGGATTTTTTTGACTGCGTATATCCGACGAGAAATGGAAGACATGGGCATCTATATACAAACCAGGGCAAGCTCAACCTCTTTAATAAGAAGTATGAAAAGGACATGCGGCCAATCGAGGAAGGCTGTCAGTGTCCAGCGTGCCGTCGTTACAGTCGAGCTTATATCAGACATTTGTTGAAGGCCAAGGAGATGTTGGGGATGCGCCTAGCGGTACTGCATAATTTGTATTTCTACAATACAATGATGGAAGAAATTCGTGATGCACTTGATGCCGGCAATTTTAAGTCATACAAAGAAGAAAAATTATACGGTATGAACCAAGGCTAACAAAATACTACGAGTAGTAAAAATTACGACATGTCGTAATTATAAAAAAACCATGAATTATTGCAAAAGGGCTTGTCGCATGTGATTCTTTTGTGTACAATGGTAAAAAGTAGTGTAAACTTATACACTATCGGACATTTTAGGAGGAAAATCTCATGAATATTTTAGCAACAACAGAAGCAATGGCAGGAAATGGAATGTTTTCCATGATATTATGGATGGTAGTATTATTTGGTGCCATGTATTTTATTATGATTCGTCCACAGCAGAAAGAAGCCAAGAAAAAAAGTCAGATGCAGGCAGATTTAGCAGTGGGAGATACTGTTTTAACAACAAGTGGATTTTATGGAACGGTAATTGATATTTCTGATGATACATTGATTGTAGAATTTGGTAACAATAGAAACTGTCGTATTCCAATGCAGCGTCAGGCAATCTCAGTAGTAGAGAAACCAGAAGATGCCAGCGAAAGCAAATAAGTCGCTGAAGCGAGCAGATAAGCAAACATTCATAGACTCCGTGGAGCAGATTGAAAAATCACTTCACGGAGTTTTTTGTGCGCTCGGCGGTAGGCACGTTCTATAATAAATAGTTGAAATCTACAAAAAAATACTATATGATATAGATTATTGAGTTTTTACATGTTGCTGACAGGACAGCAAAACGAAAAAGAGCACAGACAGAAAGGAAGAACAATCATGAACTATCGTGTAGGAGTGATATCCGGTGACGGAATTGGACCAGAAATTGTAAATGAAGCAAAAAAAGTATTAGATGCTGTGGGAGCAAAATATAACCACGTCTTTGAATATGAAGAAATCTTATTAGGAGGATGTTCGATTGATGCGACCGGAGTGCCGCTGACCGACGAAGCAATTGCGCAGGCGAAGGCCAGTGATGCCGTGCTGATGGGTTCCATTGGTGGCGATACCTCTACCTCTCCCTGGTATCAATTAGAGCCATCCCTAAGACCAGAAGCAGGCTTGTTAAAAATCCGTAAGGAGCTGAATCTATTTGCTAACTTACGTCCAGCATATTTATATGAGGAGTTAAAAGAAGCCTGCCCGCTTCGTGATGAGATAATTGGCGAGGGCTTTGATATGGTTATCATGCGAGAGCTGACCGGTGGTCTCTATTTTGGTGAACGTCATACGGAAGAAGTGAACGGACAGTTACAGGCGACAGATAGCCTTACTTATAGTGAAGAAGAGATTCGCCGTATTGCCATCAAGGGCTTTGATATTGCAATGAAACGTGATAAGCGTTTAATCAGCGTTGATAAAGCGAATGTCCTCGATTCCTCGAGACTATGGCGCAAAGTAGTCGAGGAAGTAGCCAAGAATTATCCAGAAGTAGCGTTAGAGCATATGTTAGTCGATAACTGTGCGATGCAGTTAGTCAAGAATCCAAGACAGTTTGATGTTATTTTAACTGAGAACATGTTTGGCGATATCTTATCCGATGAAGCAAGCATGGTAACTGGCTCGATTGGAATGTTATCCTCAGCAAGCATGAACGATACCAAATTCGGTCTGTATGAGCCAAGCCACGGTTCGGCACCAGACATTGCTGGAAAAGACATTGCAAATCCAATCGCGACGGTTTTAAGTGCCGCAATGATGCTTCGATACTCCTTTGACCTTGATAAAGAAGCGGATGCTGTTGAAGCAGCGGTAAAGCAGCTGTTAAAGGATGGCTACCGAACTGGCGACATTATGCCACAGGATGAGGAAAAAAAGGCAGAATTTACCCAGGTCGGATGTAAAAAAATGGGTGACTTAATTGCGGAAAGAGTGTAAAATAGAAACATTAACGATATTACAGTAGAAAAATAGAACGGGAAAGGGAAGAAAAACATGAAGAGTGATAATGTAAAAAGCGGAATGCAGCAGGCACCACACAGAAGTTTGTTTAATGCTCTAGGTTTTACCAAAGAAGAAATGGAAAAGCCAATGGTGGGTATTGTAAGTTCCTATAATGAAATCGTGCCAGGACATATGAACCTGGATAAAATAGTCAATGCAGTAAAACTAGGCGTTGCGGAAGCTGGTGGTGTACCAGTTGTATTTCCAGCAATTGCCGTTTGTGATGGAATCGCAATGGGACATGAGGGGATGAAATATTCACTTGTCACCAGAGATTTGATTGCTGATTCGACTGAATGTATGGCATTAGCACATCAGTTTGATGCCTTGGTTATGGTGCCAAACTGTGATAAGAACGTACCGGGATTATTGATGGCAGCAGCTAGAATCAATGTGCCAACCGTATTTGTATCAGGTGGTCCAATGTTAGCTGGACGTGTGCAGGGACATAAAACAAGTCTTTCTTCGATGTTTGAAGCAGTTGGCGCCTATGCCGCAGGCAAGATGAGTGCCGAAGAGGTTGAGGAATATGAGAACAAGGCCTGCCCAACTTGTGGTTCTTGTTCCGGAATGTATACCGCAAACTCAATGAACTGTCTGACCGAAGCACTTGGGATGGGACTTGGCGGAAACGGAACGATTCCAGCCGTATATTCTGAGCGTATCAAACTGGCAAAACATGCAGGTATGGCAGTAATGGAAATGTACCAAAAGAACATTCGTCCAAGTGACATTATGACGAAAGAAGCAGTGTTAAATGCACTGACCGTAGATATGGCATTAGGATGTTCCACGAACAGTATGTTACATCTACCAGCGATTGCACATGAAATCGGCTTTGATTTTGATATCACATTTGCCAATGAAATCAGCGAAAAGACACCAAATTTATGTCACTTAGCACCAGCCGGTCCAACTTATATGGAAGACCTAAATGAAGCTGGCGGCGTTTACGCTGTGATGAAAGAGTTAGATGATGCCGGACTATTAATTACAGATTGTATGACCGTAACCGGTAAAACCGTTGCTGAAAATATAAAAAATGCCATTAACCGTGACCCAGAGGTAATCAGACCTTTAGATAATCCATACAGTGCAACTGGTGGATTGGCAGTATTAAGCGGTAATCTGGCGCCAAACGGCGGTGTTGTAAAACGTTCCGCAGTTGTACCGGAAATGATGACGCATGAGGGACCAGCCAGAGTCTTTGACTGTGAAGAAGATGCTATTGCAGCTATCAAAGATGGCAAGATTGTAGCAGGCGATGTAGTGGTTATCCGCTATGAAGGACCAAAAGGTGGACCAGGAATGCGTGAAATGTTAAACCCAACCTCAGCGATTGCGGGTATGGGCTTAGGTTCGTCCGTAGCCTTGATTACGGATGGTCGTTTCTCCGGTGCCAGCCGTGGAGCTTCCATTGGACACGTTTCACCAGAGGCAGCAGTCGGCGGACCGATTGCTTTAATTGAGGAAGGCGACATCATTTCGATTGATATTACAAAGATGAAATTAGATGTAAAAGTATCCGAAGAAGAAATGGCAGCAAGAAAAGCAAACTGGCAGCCACGTCAGCCAAAAGTAACGACTGGTTATCTGGCTCGCTATGCATCGATGGTAACCTCCGGCAACCGCGGAGCAATCATGGAAATGCCAAAATAGAAAGAGAGGAAATATCATGCTCTTAACAGGTGCAGAAATCGTAATAGAATGTTTAAAGGAACAGGGCGTGGATACTGTATTCGGTTATCCGGGCGGCCAGATTTTAAATGTTTATGACGCATTATATATCCACAGACACGAAATCAAACATATCCTGACCTCCCACGAGCAGGGGGCATCCCATGCCGCCGACGGATATGCCAGAAGTACCGGCAAGGTCGGTGTTTGCTTAGCAACCAGCGGACCCGGCGCAACCAATCTGGTGACCGGAATCGCAACTGCTTATATGGATTCCGTCCCAATGGTAGCAATTACATGTAATGTTGGCGTGTCATTACTTGGCAAAGACAGTTTTCAGGAAATTGATATTGCTGGTATCACGACTCCAATCACAAAACATAATTTCATTGTCAAAGATGTTGAGGACTTAGCAACAACGATTCGCCGTGCCTTTACGATTGCCAGAAAAGGCCGGCCCGGCCCAGTGCTGGTCGATATTCCGAAAGACGTAACGGCAAACAAAGCGGAATTTATTGCGCAGGCAGTTGAAATTGTCCAGCGTGACACGGCAAATATCACCGAAAAAGATTTGGAAAAAGCTGTTTCGATGATTAACAAAGCGAAAAAGCCATATATTTTCGTTGGTGGCGGAGCTGTAATTTCAGAAGCAAGTGCGCAGTTAAAAGAATTTGTCGAAAAGATACAGGCACCAGTCTGTGACACCTTAATGGGCAAAGGTGCATTTGACGGTACCAGTCCATATTATACCGGCATGCTCGGAATGCATGGCACAAAGACTTCCAACTTAGGGGTTAGCGAATGTGATTTGTTAATTGCCGTTGGTGTTCGGTTTAACGACAGAGTAACCGGTAATGCCAAGAAGTTTGCAAAGCAGGCAAAGATTTTACAATTAGATATCGACCCAGCAGAAATCAATAAAAACATTGTGGTAAATGCCAGTGTAATCGGTGATGTTAAAGAAATTTTAAGCCGTTTAAACCCATGCATTGAGCAGCAGGATCATTCAGAATGGGTAGCACATGTTCAGGAAATGAAAGAAAAATATCCATTAACCGGTCCAGCCGAAGGCTTAAGTGGACCATATATTATTGAAGAGGTCTATCGCCAGACGAAGGGTGATGCAGTCATTGTTACCGAAGTTGGCCAGCATCAGATGTGGGCAGCACAGTATTACAAATATTCAAAACCACGCACCCTGCTGACTTCTGGTGGACTTGGCACAATGGGATATGGCTTAGGGGCAGCGATTGGAGCACAGACGGCAAATCCAGATAAACAGATAATTAATATTGCTGGTGATGGCTGTTTTCGAATGAATATGAACGAAATTGCAACCGCAGTCCGTCAGCAATTGCCATTAGTAGAAATCATTGTAAATAACCATGTACTTGGAATGGTTAGACAATGGCAGACCCTATTTTATGATGAAAATTATTCAGCCACCGTTTTAAACGATGCGGTAGACTTCGTTAAGCTGGCAGAGGCTATGGGTGCGACTGGATATCGTGCCAATACCCGCGAGGAGTTTGAAGCGGCACTGCAAAAAGCGCTTGCCTCAAAAACACCAGTTGTCATCGACTGCAATATCGACAGCGACCATAAAGTGTGGCCAATGGTAGCACCGGGAGCAGCAATCTCGGAAGTCTTTGATGGTAGCGATAAATAATCGCGCGTTAAAGGTGTCTTGACAGATAACGTCTAAGAGTTCATAATATCGTATTAGGATTAAATTTTAAAGACAATAGAAGCAATGAGGAGGAAGAACATGAGCAGAGTATACAACTTTTCTGCAGGACCGGCGGTGTTACCGGTAGAAGTTTTACAGGAAGCAGCAGACGAAATGCTGGATTATAAGGGCAGTGGAATGTCCGTTATGGAAATGAGTCATCGTTCAAAAGTGTATGACACAATTATCAAAGAGGCAGAAGCTGATTTGAGAGAACTGATGAACATCCCGGATAATTATAAAGTATTATTTTTACAGGGTGGTGCATCCCAGCAGTTCGCGGCAATACCGATGAACTTAATGAAAAATAAAAAGGCTGCTTACATAGTAACCGGACAGTGGGCGAAAAAAGCATATCAGGAAGCAAAAATGTACGGCGAAGCGGTAGAAGTAGCTTCATCCGCTGATAAGACATTTTCCTATATTCCGGATTGCTCTGATTTAGACATTCCAGAAGATGCAGACTATGTTTATATCTGTGAAAACAATACCATTTACGGAACAAAATTCCAGGAACTGCCAAATACCAAAGGACATTTATTGGTATCAGATGTATCCTCTTGCTTCTTGTCAGAACCAGTTGATGTAAGCAAATACGGCATTATCTATGGTGGTGTGCAGAAGAATATCGGACCGGCAGGTGTGGTAATTGCGATTATCCGTGAAGATTTAATTACGGATGACGTGCTGCCAGGAACACCAACGATGCTAAAATTCAAAACTCAGGCAGATGAAGGTTCTCTCTACAATACCCCACCATGCTACGGAATCTATATCTGTGGTAAGGTCTTCAAATGGATTAAGAAAATGGGCGGACTTGATGCAATGAAACAGCACAACATCAAAAAAGCTGATATCTTATACAATTTCTTAGATGAAAGCAAAATGTTCAGCGGAACGGTTGTCAAAAAAGACCGTTCACTAATGAACGTGCCATTTGTAACCGGCAATGACGAATTAGATGCAAAATTTGTGAAGCAGGCACAAGCGGCTGGTTTTGAAAACTTAAAAGGACACCGTAGTGTAGGCGGTATGCGTGCATCTATCTACAATGCAATGCCAATTGAAGGTGTTGAAGCGTTAGTTGCATTTATGAAAAAATTTGAGGAGGAAAATGCATAATGTTTAATTATACATGCTTGAATCCAATTGCCGATATCGGCTTGAATTTATTAACGGATGAATACCAGAAGGTAGCTGATTTAAAAGATGCACAGGCGGCATTAGTAAGAAGTGCATCGGTTCATGATATGGAACTGCCAGAAGAATTATATGCCATTGCCAGAGCAGGTGCAGGTGTTAACAATATTCCACTTGACAAATGTGCCGAGCAGGGTGTTGTTGTATTTAATACCCCAGGTGCAAATGCAAACGGTGTAAAAGAGTTGGTATTCGCCGGAATGCTAATGGCAGCCCGCGATATTACTGGTGGTATTGAATGGTGTAAAGGTCAGGTTGGCGTAGATACAGTTGCCAAAGATGCTGAAAATGCAAAAAAAGCTTTTGCTGGAACTGAAATTGCCGGCAAAAAGCTGGGCGTAATCGGACTTGGTGCCATTGGCGTATTAGTTGCCAATGCCGCAACTCATATGGGTATGGAAGTATACGGATATGACCCATATATTTCCGTGGCCGCAGCTTGGAACTTATCAAGAAGCGTAAAACACGTCAGTGCCGTAGAAGATATTTACCGTGAATGTGACTACATTACCGTACACGTTCCGCTATTGGATTCGACCAATAAAATGATAAACCGAGAAGCAATGGCGCTGATGAAAGATACCGTTGTAATTCTGAACTTTGCCAGAGACTTGCTGGTTGACGAAGAAGAAATCGTGAAGGCATTAAAAGAAGGAAAAGTACGCAAGTACGTTTCAGATTTCCCTAATCCAACCACAGTTGGAGCTGAAGGCGTTATCTTGACACCACATATCGGTGCATCCACCGAAGAATCTGAGGATAACTGTGCAGTGATGGCAGTAAATGAGATTCGTGATTTTATGGAAAATGGTAACATCACCCATTCTGTCAACTACCCAGACTGTAACATGGGTGTTTGTAACGGTGCTGGTCGTGTTTTGGTTCTGCATCGGAATATAAAAGGAATGATAAGCCAATACACAACTGTTATGGGTGATGCGAATATTAACATTTCTGATATGACGAACAAGAGCAGAGGAGACTATGCATGTGCATTGTTAGATGTCGATGCCGAACTTACCCCAGAAGTTGTTGCAAAATTAAATGCAATTGAAGGTGTAATCAAAGTACGTGTTGTAAAATAAAAAAGAAACCAGAAAAGGCTGCCCGGGTGCAAAATCCTGTGACAGCCTTTTCCGAAAAGATGAAAAGGCTGTAGTGATTGCACGGCGGCAGAGTGGTAGATGTTGCTCTGCAACCTGCCGCCGGCAGGAATCTCGCAGGCGAGATTCATATTATCAATTCAGACAAAAGGAGAAAAAACATGGCAGAAATTAAACCATTTTTATGTATTAGACCAGGTGAAGGCAAAGCTGATAAGATTGCCGCTTTACCATATGATGTGTATAACCGTGAAGAGGCAAAGGCAGTCGTAGCAGGCAATCCATTGTCCTTCTTAAATATTGACCGTGCCGAGACACAGTTTGATGATTCTGTGGATACTTATGCGCCAAAGGTTTACCAGAAAGCGCATGACCTGCTTTGGAATATGATTGAGCAGGGAGATTTTATTCAGGAAAATAAACGCTGCTATTATGTATATGAACTGACAATGGATGGACGTTGCCAAACCGGTATTACTGCTTGTGCATCGATTGACGACTATCAGAATCAGGTCATTAAAAAGCATGAAAACACCAGAGCTGACAAAGAGCAGGACCGTATCAATCATGTCAATATTTGCAATGCTCAGACCGGACCAATTTTCTTGGCATACCGTTCCCATGAGGATATCAACCAAGTGGTAGCGGCAGCAAAGGAAAAGACGGCACTGTATGATTTTACCGCTGAAGACGGTGTGCGCCATCGTGCTTTTTTAATTGATAATGATGCCGATATTCAAACGATTGAGCAAGTCTTTGCGGGAATTGGCGAAATCTATATTGCCGACGGACACCATCGCGCAGCATCAGCAGCAAAGGTTGGTTTGTTGCGACGGGAAGAAAATCCGAACTACACCGGTACAGAAGAATTTAACTATTTTTTATCGGTCCTATTTCCACATGACCAGTTGATGATTATGGATTATAACCGGGTCGTAAAAGATTTAAATGGTATGACCGAAGATATATTTTTGACGAAGATGCAGGAGCTGTTTGACGTAAAAGAAATCGGTCAGGATGCCGAAGGACCAAAAGCCAAGGGTGAATTTACAATGTATCTGAGCGATAAATGGTATCGCTGCCAGATTAAAGTTACTGACAAAAGCCAGGACCCAGTTGAGGGATTAGATGTTTCGGTATTACAGAACGTTTTATTGGCACCAGTGCTAGGCATTGGCGACCCCAAAACCGATAGCCGGATTGATTTTGTTGGCGGAATCCGTGGACTAACCGAGCTAGAACGCCGTGTTCACAGCGATTGTAAAGTGGCATTTGCAATGTATCCAACTTCCATTGAGGAATTGTTTGATGTCGCTGATGCAAAACTGTTGATGCCACCGAAATCAACTTGGTTTGAACCAAAATTAAGAAGCGGATTATTTATTCACGCCCTTTAACAAAGGGCGTGCTCTTAAAGAAAGGGTATTGATGATGAACAACATTGAAATGGATGCCACTGAGGTATTCGCAAACATTGAAAAGATAAAGGATATTGAGCCGGGTGCGATACAGACATATTTCAAGGGACTAGTGCCAGAAATATTAGCCTTTGCCATTCAAGTGCTGTTGGCATTTGTGGTATATCTAATTGGCGTGCAGGTGATTCGCTTTATCCGCAAATGCTTGAAAAAGGGTTTGGAGCGCAAAGAAGCTGACATTGGCTTGCGCCAGTTTTTGGATGCCTTGGCGAAGTATATTTGCTATTTTATCCTAGTTGCCATGATACTATCTATCTTTGGCATTGCCACAACATCAGCGGTAGCCGTACTTGGCTCGGTTGGTTTGACCGTGGGTCTGGCCTTGCAGGGCAGTCTGTCCAATTTTGCGGGTGGTGTTCTGATTTTGCTATTGCGCCCATTTAAAGTCGGCGATTACATCATTGAGGACTCCCACAAAAATGAAGGAACCGTAACGGAAATATCGGTTTTTTATACAAAATTAAAAACAGTCGACAATAAAGTCATTATCATACCAAATGGTACACTAGCAAACAGCTCATTAACCAATGTAACGCACAGCGATAAACGGCGGGTCGATTTATCCGTTGGCATTTCCTATCAAGCAGATTTGAAAGTAGCCAAGAGTGTCATTTTAGCATTGTTAGAAGCAGAACCAAATCGTTTATCCGACGAACAGCCAGCCGTATTTGTTGCTGAGTTGACTGAAAACTGTGTCAAAATCGGTGCGAATGTTTGGGTTGCATCTGAGCACTATTGGGAAACGAAATGCCGTTTAATTGAAGAAATGAAGCTTTCTTTAGACAAAAATCACATCGATATTGCATTTCCGCAGATGGAAGTTCGTATGAAGGAATAAATTCCCGAATAAATTCCCGAATAAAATTTACCACTACACATTGACAAAATTTGGGAGATATGCTACATTAAAAATCGTAAACGTGCACAAAATTGTGCAATATTTAGTGTATATTTTTAGGAGGAAGGTATTTATGCAAGGAACTGTAAAATGGTTTAACGCAAAGAAGGGTTATGGATTTATTTCAGATGCCGATGGGAATGATGTATTTGTACATTTTTCAGCACTGAATATGGACGGGTTCAAGGAATTAAAAGATGGTGAAGCCGTTGATTTCGAAGTTGTAGACGGGGATAAGGGACCGCAGGCTTCAAACGTGAGACGTTTGGCTTAGGATAGGACAATTTCAAGGGGTAATGATAACCGTGAGGGGGTGCGTATGTGCCTCCTCTTTTTGTGTGGGAATTTTTGGGGGAGGGGAGGGGGCTGGGCATAGAAGTTATGAGGCAGTTTGCTGAGGACGCAGTTCATTTTTGCTCCGATGTACGATAATAAGAGGTTCTAAGTATCCCACTTTGATGTGTTGGCTGGGGACGCAAACGCCTTAGAGGCGCCTTCCGTGGCGCCCTGCGGCTTGTGCCGGCATCCGTGCCAAGCGTCATGAATGACACTACATTGACTGACTACGAATGGGATACTAAGAACCTCTAATTATCTCCCATAGTCACCAAAATGAACTGCGTCCTCAGCGAACTGCCAGCACAATTTTTGACAGCCCCCTCATGCTACCCGAATATTTATCGAAACAAGCAAGGAATGATAGCGCATTTGGAAGTGCACTTTATATGACAGATATGTTGCTATATTTTCATGATAGTGAAGCAAGTTCGAAATCTTGATTAGAGTGTTGATTGTATGGTATCATAGAGAGCAAATTGCAATATATGGAAAAATAGATAGAGGAAAAAGTTATTTATGGAATTAGTGTTGATAAAGCCAGATTTGAAATACAAGAATAAATTTATGGAGATGTTATCTGAATTTAGAAAAGATGGTGGTTCGGTTCCGTTTGTCATGCATTTTAACAAAGACTCCTTTGAAGAAATTGTAAAAGCGGCAATTAACAATGAGAATGGAACGGATATTACGCCGAATATGGAACGTTCTACAACGTGGTGGTTAATGAATGATGAGGGACATATGTTGGGTATTATTAATATTCGTCACAGACTTAATGAATATCTTGAAAATTTTGGCGGACACATCGGTTATGGTATTCGACCGACAGAACGCAATAAAGGTTATGCCACAAAGATGCTGTCATTAGCATTAAAAAATGCAATGGAACTAGGAATTGATCAGGTTTTAATAACCTGTGGCGAGGACAATATTGCCAGTGCAAAGGTAATCCTGAAAAACGGAGGAACATTTGAGGATACACGGGAGTATAACAGAAATATCGTAAACCGATATTGGATTAGCAATTTAAATGATTGAATAAGTTCAAAACAAAACCATGAGAGGGCGCCGTCGCCTTCTTTTTTTTGTGAAGGGTATGTGTAGAGAGAGCGAGAATGTTTGGCTGTCGGATTACAGAACGGGGCGGGCATTTTGGTGACTTGGGAGAGAATTAGAGATTCTTAGTATCCCATTAAAAAACCAGCAATGTGACGGCACGGATGCCGGCACAAGCCGCAGGGCGCCATGGAAGGCGCCTCTAAGGCGTTTGCGTCCCACCGCCATACATCTTCAATTGGGATACTTAGAACCTCTTATTCTCATACATCGGAGCCAAAATGCCCGCCCCGTTCTGTAATCTGACTGTCATAACCTTCCCCTCTCAACATATTCCCCCTTTCTTTTCTAAAAAATTTAGCGTATAATCATAAATAGTTTTGTATTGGAAATAATAGTAAAAAAGTAGAAAAAATTTCGGAGGAAATCACTATTGAAATTTCAAAATTTACCAGCATTTGACCTAGTAGAAGAAAAAGACCTGGCCGACATCAAGTCAACCGGCTATCTATTCCGCCATAAAAAAAGCGGTGCCAGAATCAGCGTAGTATCCAATGACGACGATAATAAAGTATTTTACGTTGCCTTTCGGACCCCGCCCGAAAACAGTACCGGTGTAACTCATATCATCGAACATTCCGTGCTTTGCGGTTCGGAGAAGTTCCCGGCCAAGGACCCATTTGTAGAATTGGCCAAGGGCTCATTGAACACCTTCTTAAATGCAATCACCTACCCAGACCGAACGGTTTATCCAGTAGCAAGCTGCAACGACAAAGACTTCCAGAACCTGATGGATGTCTATTTAGATGCGGTATTTCATCCAAACATTTACAAGAAGGAAGAAATCTTTAAACAGGAAGGCTGGCACTATGAATAAGAAGCAGCAGAAGATGATATCACAATAAATGGTGATGTTTATAATGAAATGAATGGTGCATTTTCTTCACCAGAGGGCGTGCTGGACCGTATGATACTGAATTCATTGTTCCCAGATACTGCTTACTGCCACGAATCTGGTGGTGACCCGGAAGTGATTCCAGAGCTGACGTATGAATATTATCTGGATTTCCATCGTCGATTCTATCATCCAAGCAATTCCTATATTTATTTGTATGGTGATATTGATATTGAAGAGAAGCTGAGATTTTTAGATGAAGAATATTTGAGTGACTATGAGGCAATCACATTGGATTCCCATATTCAGCCACAAGCATCATTTGATAAGCCAGTGGAAATAAATAAAAACTATTCGATTTCCAGTTCAGAAAATGAGCAGGATAATACCTATCTGTCCTATAACGCGGTAATCGGCAGTGTGCTTGATAAAAAATTGTGCATGGCATTTGATGTACTTGACTATGCGCTGTTAAATGTACCGGGTGCACCACTTAAGAAGGTGCT
Organism: Lachnospiraceae bacterium; assembly: GCA_031555935.1. GTDB lineage: Bacteria > Bacillota > Clostridia > Lachnospirales > Lachnospiraceae > Roseburia_C. The sequence goes on from JAVBTX010000018.1 coordinate 86,497, forward strand.
GTTAGATGCCGGAATTGGCAAAGACATTATGGGTGGTTATGATGATACTACGTTACAGCCAATGTTTTCAGTGGTAGCGAAAAATGCTAACTATGAAGATAAGGAAAAATTTATCAGCATCATTCGAGATACACTGGCGGAGCAGGTTAAAACGGGCATCAATAAAAAAGCATTGATGGCAGGAATCAATAGTGCCGAATTTAGATTCCGTGAGGCTGACTTTGGCTCTTATCCACAGGGCTTAATCTATGGACTTGATTGCATGGAAACATGGCTGTATGACGATAGTAAACCATTTGCCCAGTTAGAGGCATTGGAAACCTTTGCTTTTTTAAAAGAACAGACGAAAACCAATTATTTTGAAGAAATCATTCAAAAATATTTGCTGGATAATAATCACTCTTCCGTCGTTTGCATTTTGCCGGAAAAAGGCTTAAATGCTAAAACCGAAGAAGCATTGGCAACGAAGCTGGCGGAATATAAGGCGAGCCTCAGTGAAGATGAAATTACGCAGTTGGTGAAGGATACAGAAGCACTCAAGCAGTATCAGGATGAACCATCGACGAAAGAAGAATTAGAAAAAATCCCACTGCTAACCAGAGCGGATATGAAAAAAGAAGCGGCTGGATTTCAAAACAAGGAAGAGGTTTGTGAAGATGTGCTGTTACTAAAACATGAAATGTTTACCGGCGGCATTATTTACCTGAATTTCCTATTTGACCTGACGCATATTTTAGAAGCAGATGTTCCATATTTGGGACTGCTGAAAGCTGTGCTAGGTTATGTCGATACCGCAGAACATTCATATGCCGATTTGGCCAACGAAATCAACTTAAATACTGGTGGAATTTCATCCGCAATTGGAGTTTATCAGAAGCTGGAGAAATATGGCGCGTTTACTGCAAAATATGAAGTTCGGACCAAATTGTTACCAGAAAAATTGCCAGAGACATTGGCTTTGGTGAAGGAGATACTGACCACTTCAAGCCTTGACGATGACAAACGTTTATATGAAATTGTGGCGCAGGTGAAATCACGCTTGCAGATGTCCTTAAGTTCAGCAGGGCATGGAGTATCAGCAATCCGTGCAATGTCATATTTTTCCACCAATGCAAAATACAATGATATGACTGGTGGTATTGAGTTATATCGCTTGATTGCCGATATCGAGGAGCATTTTGATGAAAAGAAAGATGCCTTGAAGGATAAACTAAAAACCATGATGGCGCAGATTTTCCGTGCTGAAAACCTATTGATCAGCATTACCGCAGATACGGCTGATATTGAAAAATTCAAACCGACTATTTCAGAAATTAAAGACTGTTTGTATACCAACCCAGTATCCCAAGAGGTTTGTGTCATTCATTGTGAAAAGAAAAATGAAGGCTTTAAGGATGCATCTCAGGTACAGTATGTTTCAAGAGCAGGAAATTTTACTGAAAAAGGTTTGACATATACGGGTGCACTACGAGTCTTAAAGGTAATTTTAAGCTATGATTATCTGTGGCTAAATATCCGTGTGAAAGGCGGTGCATATGGCTGCATGAGCGGCTTCTCGCGGGTGGGAGATTGTTATTTTTCATCTTATCGTGACCCGAATCTGCGGAAAACGAACGAGGTTTACGAGAAGGCACCAGAATATATTGAGAATTTCACCGTTGATGAACGGGATATGACGAAGTATATTATTGGTACGATTAGTGAGTTAGATACACCGCTAAATCCATCGGCAAAAGGTATCCGTTCAACATCAGCATATTTATCAGGACTGACTGAGACGATGGTACAGCAGGAACGTGATGAAGTAATAAATGCCACCGTCGCAGACATTCGTGGCTTGGCTCAATTTGTGAGAGCGATTTTATCTGATGAGGTACTTTGCGTCATTGGCTCAGAAGAAGTATTAGAAGTGGAAAAAGAGATGTTTGAAAATCTGGTAGATTTATACTAAGGAAGGCAGGAACTATGGCAGATAACTTTAAGTCAGGCTTTGTAACAATAATTGGCAGACCGAATGTGGGCAAATCAACGTTGATGAATCATTTGATTGGACAGAAAATAGCCATCACATCGAACAAACCGCAGACGACGAGGAACCGGATTCAAACGGTTCTGACCGATGAAGACCGGGGGCAGATTATTTTTCTGGATACCCCGGGGATTCACAAAGCCAAAAATAAACTCGGTGAATATATGGTCGGTGTCGCAGAGCGGACCTTAAATGAGGTCGATGTGATTCTTTGGCTGGTCGAGCCGTCAGAATTTATCGGTGCTGGTGAGCAGCATATTGTGGAGCAGTTGAAAAAGGTCACAACTCCAGTTATTTTGGTAATCAATAAGCTGGATACCTTAGGTGATAAGGATAAGATGTTTCAGTATATTGATAAATACCGGGGAATCTATGACTTCGCTGAAGTTATCCCAGCATCTGCACTTCGTGGACAGAACACGGATGTGGTTGTTGATATGATATTTAAATATCTGCCATATGGGCCGATGTTTTACGATGAAGATACTATCACGGACCAGCCGGAGCGCCAGATTGTGGCGGAAATGATTCGCGAAAAAGCGTTACATGCGTTGAATGAAGAAATTCCCCACGGCATTGCTGTAGTAATTGACCAGATGAAGCAGCGTAAGGGGCAGAAAATCTTTGATATTGATGCAACGATTATTTGTGAGCGGGATTCCCACAAGGGAATTATTATTGGTAAAAATGGTGCGATGCTAAAGAAAATCGGCACCAATGCGCGGTTTGAAATTGAGCGTTTACTAGAGCAGAAGGTTAACTTAAAGCTCTGGGTGAAGGTCAAAAAAGATTGGCGCGACAGTGACTTTTTAATTAAAAATTTCGGTTATCGCAGCGAAGATTAAGTAAATCTTCGCATGAAGATAAATAAGTCTTCGCATGAAGATAAATTATCTTCGTTACTTCCTTTTATTTACAGCTATATCTGTTCCACAATCGGAAATCCTAATCTTGAAGAAGATTAAAGAAAGATACTTAGGAGGGATTGCTGATGAAAACAGATTGCTGGGGAACGTTTATGATGACTGGACAGGTAAAGGATTACCTGGAGTATAAACAAGAAGAATGCCATGATAAGTATGAACAAGTAAGAGGAGAAAGAAGAGATGAGGCAGAGCGTTTTTCTCACCGGGATGGTGCTTCAAACGATGGCTATTGGTGACTATGACAAACGAATTACGCTGCTGACGAAGGAGCGGGGGAAAATTAATGCTTTTGCCAAGGGTGTAAGGCGCCCGAACAGTTCTCTTCTTGCTGCCAGCGCGCCTTTTTCATTTGGTGAGTTTGAGCTTTATGAAGGCCGCAGCTCATACAATGTTAAGAAGGCAGAAATCAGTAATTATTTTCGCGAGCTGACGACGGATTTGGACAATACATATTATGGATTTTATTTTCTTGAGATGGCAGATTACTTTACGCAGGAAAATAATGATGAGCGGGAAGTATTAAAGCTACTTTATTTATCACTCAAGGCAGTAGAAAATCCAAACATTCCGAACCGTCTGGTGCGCTGTATCTTTGAATGGAAGATGATGGTCATCAACGGTATGTATCCAAATACATTTTCCTGCCAGCTTTGTGGCAAGGAAGAACAGTTGGCGGCATTTTCCGTCAAACATGCTGGAATGCTTTGCAATGCTTGCTCTGCAAGCAGTGCTTACACAGCAAGCAGTGGAGAAAGCGGTATTTTAATACTGGAATCAACGCTCTATACGATGCAATATGTGATTACAGCAGAATTAAAAAAACTCTATACTTTTAATGTTTCAGAGGAAGTGCTGATACAGTTAGAACGGATTCTTGGCAGATATATGGAGAAGTATGTGGGTCATAAATTCAAATCCGAAAAATTTTTGCAGGATGGAGAAAATCATTTTGTAGGTTGAAAAGAGCGAAAAGACATAGTATAATGTCTAAGATTAACAGTAAATAGATTTGGGACTAATGATTTAAAACCCCAAATCGGAAAGACATGGGTATAAAAATGAAAAAGATATGCAGTATACTCCTGGTCGTATTCATGATTGGAGTTTTAAGTGGATGTGCACAGAAATATCCAGAAGATAGCACGGTATACATACAGAAAAAAGGGCAGGTTTTGGAGGCAACCATCGAAAGCTTTGACAAAGATTACTATAATCAGGAAGAGTTAGAAACCTTTATCCGTTCTGAAATTGAAGAATTTGAAGGCGAAGAAGGAAGTGTAAAATTAAAATCATTTACAGTCGAGGAAAGCATCGCTAAACTGATGCTTGAATTTAAAGACTATAAAGCGTATGCAGATTTTAATGGGCGCGAATTATTTACCGGAACCGTAGTGCAGGCAATTGCCGCAGGCTATATTTTTGATGTTGATTTTGTCGCTGCTAACAATAACAATAAATCATCTTCAAAAGCGGATAGCACCGAGACGATGGCAGCCGCTGCGGATTATGTCAGCAGTACCGAGGTGACGGATAATGACGATTACAAAGTAGTGATTTTGAATGAAAATACCAATGTCGTAGTAAAGGGAAAAATATGCTATGTATCAGCAAAGGGTGTTACGGTAACCGCGAATGACACCGCCAAAGTAAGTGCATTGGATGATGAAGTAAGTTATATTGTATATAAATAGAATGTGAGGAAATTACTGATGGAAAAGACAATGGAGAAAATAGTTGCATTGGCAAAAGCGAGAGGTTTTGTATATCCAGGTTCTGAAATCTATGGTGGATTGGCAAATTCATGGGATTATGGAAATCTTGGTGTAGAGCTTAAGAACAATGTTAAAAAAGCATGGTGGAAGAAATTTGTGCAGGAAAACCCATACAATGTTGGTGTTGATTCAGCCATTATCATGAATCCGCAGACCTGGGTAGCATCTGGACATCTGGGTGGATTTTCTGACCCATTAATGGACTGTCGCGAATGTCATGAGCGTTTCCGGGCCGATAAAATTATTGAAGATTTTGCAGCCGAAGCCGGAATCGCCATTGAGGGCGCAGTAGATGCCTGGTCTCAGGACGATATGATGAAATTTATCGAGGAGCATAAGGTTCCATGTCCAACCTGTGGCAAACATAATTTTACCGACATTCGTCAGTTCAACCTGATGTTCAAAACTTTTCAGGGTGTCACTGAGGATGCGAAAAATACCGTGTACTTAAGACCAGAGACCGCACAGGGAATCTTTGTTAACTTCAAAAACGTACAGAGAACTTCTCGTAAAAAAATACCATTTGGAATTGCTCAGATTGGTAAGTCCTTCCGTAATGAAATTACCCCAGGTAACTTTATTTTCCGCATAAGAGAATTTGAGCAAATGGAATTAGAATTTTTCTGCGAACCAGACACAGACCTTGAATGGTTTGAATATTGGCGTCAATTTTGCATTGATTGGCTGAAAAACCTTAACCTTAAGCAGGAATCTTTAAGAATAAGAGACCATAGCCCTGAGGAATTATCCTTTTATTCAAAAGCAACTACGGATATAGAATATTTATTCCCATTTGGTTGGGGAGAGCTTTGGGGCATTGCAGACAGAACGGATTATGACCTAAAACAGCACCAAGAACACTCTAAACAAGACAT
>JAVBTX010000030.1:0-91593 GCA_031555935.1 Lachnospiraceae bacterium
ATCTATAAGATTGTAAGACCCCTGAAAGAGTATCAGGTAGATAGGGCAGAGGTGGAAGTGTAGTAATACATGGAGCTGACTGTTACTAATCGGTCGAGGGCTTGACCCAAAAAGAAACTCGGAGAGAACTTTAGTTCAGGAGAACTTTAGTTCAGAGAACTTTAGTTCTCTATCATTAGTCTGTATGAAGTTTTGAAGGTATAATCCTCGATAGCTCAATGGTAGAGCACACGGCTGTTAACCGTGGGGTTGTTGGTTCGAGCCCAACTCGGGGAGCTTTTTTCTAAAAGAAATATATAATAGGTAAGTCCCCCTCACCCAATACTTGGGTTCGGCGGAAAAAAATAAGGCTCCTTGGTCAAGCGGTTAAGACATCGCCCTTTCACGGCGGTAACACGGGTTCGATTCCCGTAGGAGTCATTAGGAACTTTAGTTCTTTGTGCTTATAGCGCGCCGATGTGGCTCAATTGGCAGAGCAGCTGATTTGTAATCAGCAGGTTATCGGTTCGAGTCCGATCATCGGCTTTATGGACCTTTAGCTCAGTTGGTTAGAGCAACCGGCTCATAACCGGTCGGTCCTGGGTTCGAGTCCCCGAAGGTCCATTTTAACATGATAGCGTTATAAGAAGTAAAAATTTAGGCCCAATGGCTCAGTTGGTTAGAGCGCCGCCCTGTCACGGCGGAGGTCGCGGGTTCGAGTCCCGCTTGGGTCGCTTTGGGATCTTAGCTCAGCTGGGAGAGCATCTGCCTTACAAGCAGAGGGTCATAGGTTCGAGCCCTATAGGTCCCATATGCCGGCGTGGCGGAACAGGCAGACGCGCAGGACTTAAAATCCTGTGGTGGCAACATCGTACCGGTTCGATTCCGGTCGCCGGCATTAGCACTTGACAATAGCCAAGTGCTAATCTAATTTAATAGCATATGTGTGTGTAGCTCAGCTGGATAGAGCACTTGGCTACGGACCAAGGTGTCGGGAGTTCGAATCTTCTCACGCACGTACGAAAAAGACTGTGAAATTCTTGAAAGAGAAGTAAACAGTCTTTTTTTAATAGGAAAGTGCGCCCTATTAAATAAAACTCTCCGGGGGATGCACACTCGCGCGAAAGGAATAATGTCGCTTGAGCGACCGCTCGGCGCGTGAGTCTGTCAAGCCAGGCTCAATTTTAGTATAGGAGGCAAAAAAGGAAATGATTCAAGATATAGAACCGAAAAAATATCACTGTGAATATCAAAATGTTCAGATAAAACCGACGAGTGTGGTGTTATGCTTTTGGGAGAATCAAGTATTAATCTGCCCACAGAACGAGGCTAGGCTACCACTTTTTAAAGAATTGGAAGCTTGCGAAAATGATAAATTCCAATATCTTTATGCGATTGATGAAGTAGCATATTTTTTAGCGCCGCTTGGTAAGCAATTTCAACTGGAAGGCTTTGTTTATGAAAGTATACGAGCAATAAGGGAATATGCGCCGCGCGCAGTATGTCTTGCTGTTTCGACGGGATATCAGCTATATGTTTGGTATCGTGATAACCGTCATTGTGGTCGATGTGGCAAACTGCTTCAGCCGGGACATAAGGAACGAATACTAGTTTGTGAAGCGTGTGGGAATATAATTTATCCGAAGATTGCGCCAGCAGTAATTGTTGCGGTGACAAATGGCGATAAATTACTCGTGACAAAATATTCGGGAAGAGAATATAAACGATATGCATTAATTGCTGGTTTTTGTGAAATAGGTGAAACGGTGGAGGATACGGTCCATCGTGAAGTAATGGAAGAGGCTGGAGTGAGAATCAAGAATTTACGTTATTACAAGAGTCAGCCGTGGGGCTTTGACAGTAATCTGCTGTTGGGATATTTTGCCGAACTAGATGGTTCAGATGTGATTACAATGGATGAAACGGAGCTGGCAGAGGCGAAGTGGGTGCCTCGTGCAGAACTGAAAGATGTAGATGATGGAATTAGTCTGACGCGGGAAATGATGATGCGCAGCTTCCTTGACAGTTAGAGGGAAAATGTATATCATATATTGCATGAGGTGTAGTGTGAAAATAAATTTTCACACGCAACTTTGTGACTGTGGCCCAAAGTTTGCAGGTAGTGGGAAGGCATGGTTATAAATATGACAAAAGGAGAATTTTTAGAAGAACTGCGGATGGCGTTGCAGGGGAATATCAGCCAGATACAGGTAAATGAACATATCTTATATTATGAAAGATATATTATAGAAGAATCCAGAAAAGGCCGGACGGAGGAAGAGGTTTTGCATGAGCTGGGGAATCCCCGCTTAATTGCACACACAATTATTGATACGAGTGAAAATCAGGGCAATAATTATGATGAAACCTATGGTAATGATACAGATGAATTAAAACAACAAAAGAGATTATTTAAACTAAATTCCAGGTATGGGATTTTATCAATGATATTGCTAATATTATTGGTAATCATAATTATTGGATTTGTAATCGTATTTTTGATTCCGGTAATTGTGTTTTTGATTCCGATAATTTGGGTAATGTTTTTAATCGGAGTAGTAATGACTCTGATTAAGCGAGGAAAAGGCAAATAAGCGAAGCAGATGATTGGGGAAGCAAATGGCAATGATAAAGGTAGCGCAAGGACAGCGCTTTATAAAACGTGGGGAAAAATTGACGGACCTTTATCTGGTGGTACAGGGAAAGGTGCGCCAGATATTGGCTAACAACTTTTTGACAATGGATAGTGGAAATCTGATTGGGTTGGTAGAGTGCCGGGATGGAATCTATCATAATGACTATATGGCGGAGGAGGAGAGTGTATTGTACTCTTTTCCGTATAAAAAGCCTGAGGATTTTATTGCAATTTTTGAGGAACAGCAGAAATATGCACCAGCTTTTTTGCAGGCGGCAATTCGCCAGACGGTGACATTGCTGGAATATTATGAAATTCAAAAAACTCAAAGAAAGAAATTTTATACGTTTGTAATGGAGGCTTATCATCAACTTTGTTCATGGAATAGCAATTTTGCGAAACAAGAGCATATGTTACATCGCATCGAAGAAATGGAGAAGACGGATTTTGCCGAACCTTTTGGTGATTGGGAATACAAATATTTTCGGGCTTTGTCTGAGCTATCAATACAAGATATTGATAAATTTTTTAAAAACGGTTACGACTTAATTGTCGGTGAAATTATGCGGGCTTCGATTGATATGATGTATGCAGTCGATGCAATTGATGGGATTCAAAAATATTTAATATATAATCGGGAAATTTTATTATGTGAAAATAAGACGGATTTGCTGACGCTATATTTAGAGCAAGGAACAATTGCAGCGCAAAAGGATGAAAACATGGCGGCAGTGCTTCAGAAGCTGGAAGAAGTGAAACATTTTATTGCGCGCTCAGGAATTTTTGATGATAATTTAGTGAAGAAGCGTTTGGCAGAGTGTTCAAAGTTTGATTTTGAAGCAATTCGCCAGAAGGCATTGGAAGAGAAAGAGATTTTAAATCAGCAGGAATCAGAAGAAGCGGAAGATTGTCTGGCTCATATTTTGAATTATGCATCCTTTGATGAAGAAAAAATAGAAAGAATCCGCGAATTGGTAACGGCATATCGAATGCTGGAGGATGTCTATTCTACCGAAGATTCAGTCCGTCGCTTGAGAAAAGAGTTAACAAATATTTTCTATGATACTTATAAAAAAGTGTTTTTCCGTTCGGTTATGGATGAAGAGGAGTTAACACCGATTCTCCAGATGTTTTTATACTTTGGTTTTATGGATTTGCAGACTGTTGGGGAAGATAATGCGAATACGTTATATGATATGACTGATCGTCTTTTTGAGTGTAAATCAGAAAATATTTTTACCATGTATGAATGGCTGCTTGGTATTTATGAAGGCAGGTTAGAGCCAAGCCGAAATGAATTTGACATGGATTATGCAAACTTTTTGCATGAGCAGAAAAGAATGGGTAGGATTACCGAGGCACAAGAGCAGGAAATGCGAAATGATAATCGCGAAAAGGTTATTTTTGAAATTGATAACATGTTCCAACCGGGAAATCGAGCGACGTATGGGAAAATATCGACATTTTGTCCGATTTTAAGTGAGCATGATATTATTGGCAAAATTGAAAATATGCTGGTTACGGTGGAAACGTTAGAGAATGCGATGAATATGATTCGGAAGCTGGATTTTTCATTATTTTATCAGGAAGTGATGTTTACGGATCCGTTGCATGGTGTCAATAAAGAGATGATTCAACAAGAGATTAGGCCGAATATTATTTTAATGCCAAATGTAGGGATTCGGGCGATGATGTGGCAGGAAACAGGCGGGACGAAAAGAAATACGCCAGCTAGATTTTTCTTTTCTATCCTGACATCAGGGAATGTGGATGACATGATGATTGAAACCTGCGGTCGTTTTCGTTGGGAGATTTGTCGTAAAATTCAAGGAATGCGTTGGAATGATATTACCGAAAAATCATTAACCTCAGAGTATTGCGATTATGTTCAATTTTACCGCAAAAACCATGACTTATCGCCAGATGCCCGGGAAAAGATAAAAAGTGCGCTGGTTCGGGCCAAAAACAACTATCGTGAAGTATTTGTTATGGACTATGCGAATTGGATTAAATATGAATCAAATGGAAGTTTCCGCTTGAACCGTATTGCCAGAGATATTTTACTGCGCTACTGTCCTTTTCAAAAATCAATTCGAAGCAGCCTTGCGGATAATCCGATGTATCAAGATATGCTGACGCGATATAATATTTTATTGGATAAGAAAAAACGCCACGTTACTACATTTACAGATCGGTACATAAGAAGTGGCGGAGAAATGACGGTGGAACTACAAGAAAACTTGGAATTTTACAATATGTAAAAAATTACTTTTTTAAAGTGAATAATATCAGCCAGATGTTGCAATAATATTTTTGTAACAACAATGAGGATACTTAATCTTAAGTGTTCACGTTTATGATAATAAAGGAGGCAACATCATGGCAAAGAATAATGAAAGCGCAAGCAATGCAAACAATGCAAACAATGCAAGTAACAGCAACTCTCAGGATAGTTATAGTTCAAACAGCAGCTCTAACATGGGCTCAAATAGCTCTAAGAACAAATCATCCAACAAAGCGTCTAACAAAACATCTAACAAGTCTTCCAATAAGGCAGACAATTGCAGAGATTCCTACTAAGAATTATCTCTGAAGGTACAATTTAGTGTCACGGAGCATATAATAAGTAAAGAACTAAAGTTCTAAGAGAACAGATTACAAAGCGAACCTTTGTAATCTGTTTTTCTTAATTTAATTGGAAAGTAGGGACACGATGAACTTTCAAACAATTGGAATCCGTGAGCTTTGGAATATGATCTGCAGACCGGATGTTTATATTATAGATTTGCGTGAGCTAAGTGAATATCAAAAATTTCATATTGAGGGTGCGCATCATTACCCTTTTGAGCAAATGAATCAATGGAAGGACACTTTGCCAAGGGATAAGTGTCTGCTGCTCTATTGTGAATATGGCGGGACCAGCATGATTGCTGCCAAAAGACTAGGACGGATGGGATATCATGTTTATACCCTTGTCGGGGGGATGAATGCTTTAAATGGTTAAAAACGACATTGACAGTCTATCGGCGAAAAGCTAATATATTATTAGTAGTTAATATATTATTAGAAGCAATATTTTATTAGTTGAAAGTTTTGCTAAATTGGAGAAAATACATGAGAAAAATGCATTTAATTGCTCCGTGTCATTTTGGGCTGGAGTCAGTTTTAAAAAAAGAAATTTATGATTTGGGATATGAAATCGTTGAAGTGGAGGACGGAAGAGTAACCTTTGAAGGCGATGAAGAGGCTATTTGCCGGGCGAATATTTTTCTGCGCACAGCGGAACGGATTCTGCTCAAGGTGGGACGGTTTCAGGCGGTTACGTTTGATGAGCTGTTTGAAGGCATTAAAGCGCTGCCGTGGGAAGATTATGTACCGCGCGATGGTAAGTTCTGGGTGACTAAGGCATCTTCAATTAAAAGCAAATTATTCAGTCCTTCGGATATTCAGTCGATTGCTAAAAAGGCAATGGTGGAGCGATTAAAGGGCGAATATCATGTTGATTGGTTTGATGAGGATGGAGCGGCATATCCGGTTCGTATTTTTTTGCTTAAGGATGAGGTGACGATTACGCTTGATACGTCAGGTGAGTCCTTGCATAAGCGTGGTTACCGTCTGCAAAGCAGTAAAGCACCGATTACTGAGACGCTGGCGGCATCTTTGATTATGCTGACCCCTTGGCGTAAAGACCGCATATTGGTTGACCCATTCTGTGGTAGTGGTACATTTCCAATTGAAGCGGCAATGATTGCGGCGAATATTGCACCAGGGATGAATCGTGAATTTCTGGCGGAGAGCTGGACGAATATGATTCCGAAACAGTTGTGGTATGATTCTGTTTCCGAAGCCGAGGAGCTGGTTGATAAGGATATTGAAGTGGATATTCAGGGATACGATATTGATGGTGAAGTAGTTAAGGCGGCTAGAGAAAATGCCAAACGGGCTGGTGTGGAACACTTGATTCATTTTCAGCAGCGTGAAGTGGCAAAGCTTAAACATCCAAAAAAATATGGATTTATTATTACGAATCCGCCTTATGGCGAACGTCTGGAGGAAAAAGCGGAATTGCCGAAGCTTTATGCTCAGATTGGCGAGTCGTATCGTGGGCTTTGTGATTGGTCGATGTATCTGATTACCAGCTACGAGGATGCACCAAAATATATTGGCAAAAAAGCCGATAAAAATCGTAAGATTTACAATGGTATGATTAAGACTTATTTTTATCAGTTTATGGGACCGAAACCACCAAAGCGGGACAAGCAGTAGGAAGGTAATATGCGTTATTTAAAGAGATATATTGGTTTTTCTCTGGTGCTTGCGATTGCACTGGGGAGCAAATTTTATAATGGAAAAATGACGTCTGTGGAAATCGAAGCATTTCGTGGGGCATCTTTGCAGCAAGCGGACTGGAATCCGCTGATTGCCGAAAGTGTTAACGAGAAAAAGTTGACGGCGGCAATTGATAATAAAGTTTTCTCGAATAGCACCAGCTCTATTTTCATGGATCATAATCTCAATATTATGATGCCGGTGTCGATTGTCAGGGACAGCTTTAATTGTAGTGTCCATATGTATCAGCCGGCGGAGCTTTTGATTGAGAAGTATTCCAATCAGCTACGCTTAGATCTAAATCATCCGTTGGCTATTTTTGACGAACAGGAACTGGAAATTAATTCGCCGATGATTCTTAAGGATGGTGAATATTATGTTCCGATGGAAATTGTATCTAAGCAGCTAGGGTATTCTTATAATTGGAATATTGATGAAAATGAAGTTATTGTGGCCAATACCTCTGGTGAAACTAATATTTTGCCAGCCACCTATGATTTACGGAATAAGGAACGCAGTGCGAGCATAAAAGACCAAGGGACGCGTGGCACTTGCTGGGCTTTTGCAGCGCTTAGCGCACTGGAAAGTACATTACTGCCGGAGCAGGCGTTGGAGTTTTCAACTGACCATATGAGTATGCAAAATAGTTTTGCCGATAATGGTGACAATGGCGGTCAGTATACGATGAGTATGGCGTATTTAACCGGCTGGCAGGGACCGGTTCTGGAAAAGGATGACCCATATGATGGGGTCACGGTAGATGGTTTGTCGCCAGTGAAGCATGTGCAAGAGGTTCAATTGATTGAAAGTAAGAACCTGGAGAAAATAAAAGAAGCTGTATTTAAATACGGTGGGGTCCAGACTGCTATTTATAGTACCTTGCAGAATGCGCAAAGTCAGTCTTCGTTCTATAACAGTGCCACGAATTCCTATTGCTATGTTGGTCAGGAAAAACCGAATCATGATGTTGTTATCATTGGATGGGATGATCATTATTCCAAAGATAATTTTTCGGTCGGGCTTGAGGGCGATGGTGCTTTTATTTGCCAAAATAGCTGGGGGAGTGAATTTGGTGAGAATGGTGTTTTTTATATTTCCTATTATGATACAAATATTGGGGTGCATAACGTTGTTTATACCGGTGTGGAGGCAGTTGATAATTACGATTACATTTATCAGTCGGATTTGTGCGGCTGGGTTGGACAGTTGGGTTATAACAAGGAAAGCGTATATGCGGCTAATGTTTACACGGCTAAAGATGATGAAACTGTGGAGGCGGCAGGTTTTTATGCCACTGGTAAGAATACCGAGTATGAGCTTTGGGTGATTCCAGATTTTGTGGATGTTGATTCTTTGAGTAGCGGACAGCAAGGTGCCAGCGGGCAGCAAGGGGGCAACGGCCAACAGGGGGGAAATGCCCAAGCGGTAGGTAACACCCACTTTGAAGGCAACGCCCACAAAGTCGGCGAGGGTAAGATTGACAATGCCGGATTTTATACGATTCCTTTTACAAAGGGAATCAATGTTGCTGCTGGAAATCAGTTTGCAATTGTTTTGAAAATAACCACGAAGGATTCTGTGCATCCACTGGCGATTGAGTATGTGGCAGATGAAAGTACGTTAAATGTTGACTTATCAGACGGTGAGGGCTACATTAGCTCACAAGGTTCGACATGGGAGCGGGTGGAGGAAACGCAGAATTGTAACCTGTGTCTGAAGGCATATACCAAAGTTTCTGTAAAGGGGAGGTAAGTATAACCATGAATGAGAAGCTTTTGCGCCTTGTAACTGGATTTGTCAGTGCAGTGGCATTACTTACGATAGCGGCCCTTTTTTACTTCCCAGAGCTTCATTTACGAGCTGAGGAGGCGGCTGCTCTGAAGGAGTTAAAACAAGATGAGCTAGAAAGCCAGATGAATGGTTTAGAAATGCTTGATTATAATACGACTTTTTTTGAGGAAGAGATTATTGGCGAAGCATTTACGCAACAGCTCCGTTTGAAGCTGCCAGAGAATGTCTCAGCAGAGGATGTCATAATTGAAAATCGTTATATTACCCAGACCGTATCGATTCAGATTCCCTCCGCTGACGAGGATTACCTATACGAATATCCGATGGTTGGAAAAAGTAATCATATTGATAATTTAGATTATGAGAGTAATGGTAACAGAGGTGTTCTCGAGATTACTTTGGATGAGGTTTTTGAGGTACAGTCAACGTTTGATGAGCAATATGTCTATTTGGATTTTTTGACACCACAGGAAGTCTATGATAAGGTAGTGGTAATTGATGCAGGACATGGCAGTCGGGCTCCGGGCGCGATTAAGCAAGGCATTTACGAAAAGAATATTGACCTTGCGATTGTACTGGAATTAAAGGCTATTTTTGATGCTGACGAAAACTCTAATATTGGTGTATATTATACCAGGACAGAGGATAGTAACCCGACCTTTGATCAACGGGTGCAGTTGGCCAATAAATCACATGCAAATTTGTTTCTCAGTATCCATAACAATTCGACAAAGAGCGGACGATTTTCTAGCATTAGCGGAACATCGGTTATGTATGATGAGAAGAAGACCGAGACGGAGCTGGGTTCAAAACAATTGGCGGAGATTTGCTTAGAGGAACTGACAGGCGTGCTAGGAAGCAGCAACAAGGGTGTTGTGAGTGGAAATGACATTTATATTATCCGTACCGCGGAAGTGCCAGTAGCATTGATTGAGGTGGGATTTATGACCAACCAGCAGGAGTTGAGTAGTCTTAACTCACCAGAATACCAAAAACAGGCGGCCCAGGGCATTTATCAGGCAATTTTGCGGGCCTTTGAGGAAGGATTTTAGTGTGAAATGAAAAATAAAATTATTTTTGCAACTGGAAATCAAGATAAAATGAAAGAAATTCGGATGATTCTTGCAGATTTAGATATGGAGATTTTATCCATGAAAGAGGCTGGGCTCCACAGCGACGTTGAGGAAAACGGAGCAACCTTTGAAGACAATGCGATACTTAAGGCTAAGGCCATAGCAGAGCAAACAAATGAGATTGTACTAGCAGATGATTCAGGGCTTGAGATTGATTATTTGAACAAGGAACCGGGCATTTATTCGGCTCGGTATATGGGTGAAGATACCTCCTATACGATTAAGAATCAGAATCTTTTGGACCGTTTAAGTGGGGTGCCAAAGGAGCAACGCACGGCCAGATTTGTCTGCGCCATTGCAGCAGTTCTTCCGAATCAGGAAGTGATTGTAAGACGGGAAACAATTGAAGGCTATATCGGATATGAACCGGCTGGGGAGAATGGTTTTGGATATGATCCAATTTTTTATGTTGATGAATTTAACTGTTCAACCGCACAACTTTCAGCGGATCAGAAAAATGAACTAAGTCATCGGGGGAAAGCATTACGTGCTATGAGGGAAGAATTGATTGTCTGCTTAAAAGACAAGGGAAAATGCATGTAAAGGAAGAATAATTTATGGAACCCATGAAAATTTTAATTGTTAGTGATACACACAGAAAACACAGTAATTTGGAAAAGGTTTTAGAACGAGAAGATTCTTTGGATTTATTGATTCATCTCGGAGATGCTGAAGGATACGAAGAATATATTGAAGAGATTGCCGATTGTCCAGTTGAAATTGTATCCGGCAACAGCGACTTTTTTTCGCAGCTTCCGCGGGAAAAAGAGATTAAGATTGGCGATTACCATGCGTTAATTACTCATGGACATTATTATTATGTCAGTGCTGGCATTGAAGATATCAAAAAAGAGGCCTATGGACGCTCGATGGATATTGTGATGTTTGGCCATACCCATTACCCAATTGTGGACTACGGCAAGAACATTATCGCGGTAAATCCAGGTAGTATTTCATGTCCAAGGCAGGAGGGAAAGAAGCCATCCTATATTATTATGGATATAAATCGTGATGGAGTAGCAAAGTTCACAATAAACTTTGTTGATTCATACTAAAATTTGTGCAAAATACAGATGGGAAATGGTGTTGACTTTTGGGACGTGCTACGATATAATATGTCTTGCGTCACGAAAACAACCGACAGAAAACGGCTGTTTAAGTAACGGGGTGTGGCTCAGCTTGGCTAGAGCGCCTGGTTTGGGACCAGGAGGTCGCAGGTTCGAATCCTGTCACCCCGATTACATGCGGGTGTAGTTCAATGGTAGAACACTAGCCTTCCAAGCTAGATACGTGGGTTCGATTCCCATCACCCGCTTTTTGTGTGTTCGTAGCTCAGCTGGATAGAGCAACGGCCTTCTAAGCCGTAGGTCGGGGGTTCGAATCCCTTCGAGCACATTACCCAATAGGGGACAAGAAGTAGGATTATATTTACAAATTATGGTGGGTATAGCGCAGTTGGTTAGCGCGCCAGATTGTGGCTCTGGAGGCCCAGGGTTCGAATCCCTGTATCCACCCTTGATGCGGTAAGTTCGTTTTTAAGCATCTATTGTTAAAAATAATGGGCTATCGCCAAGCGGTAAGGCACAGCACTTTGACTGCTGCATTCGTTGGTTCAAATCCAACTAGCCCAGTTTAATTTGCAAAAACCTTATTTATAAAAAGTTCTTAATGAACTCATGAATGTGGGATATTAGCTCAGTTGGTAGAGCACTTGACTTTTAATCAAGTTGTCCGGGGTTCGAATCCCCGATGTCTCATTAAAAAAGTTACTGGAAAGCCTTTGTTTATGGGCTTTCCTATTTTATTGTTTTAAAAAATTTAATTTTCTGCAATGGCTTGTTTGAATGTTTTGATCTGCCCTAAAAAGGTAACTCCGAGTCACTATGCGTTTTGGGGAATAGATGATATGATAAAGATTAGCAAACGCTGAGGAGTGTATTCGATGAAAGGAAGGTATATCAAGATGGACAAAGGGGAAATTTACAAATGCCAATATTTTGAAGAATGGAGATTAAAGATAATGACCAGAAAAAAGCTAAAAAAAGTTGCAAAATATTTGTATTGTTTTGCGTTAGTGATGGTGATGTCTTTTATGTTTAACAGTCTTGTTGCAAGCGCAGACCAGGCAGTACGTGAAGAAGAAGAAGCGAAATTAACCCAAATCGTTGAACAGCAAGAAGAATTAGGCGTTACACTTCCAACCGGGAGTGGGGCAATTACATGGACGAATGACAGAATTACCGCTATTAACTGGAGTGAAGTCAATTTAAAAGGCTCCGTGGACTTTAGTGTTTTTTCATATATAATATCCATCAATGTAAATGGAGAGGAATATGGTGGTGAATATTATGGGGAATTGACAGAAATTAATGTAACTGGCCTAAGTGGGTTAAAAACATTAAGATGCTCAGCAAATAAACTAACGTCATTAGATTTAACCGGTGTAACTGAACTTACTACGCTGGTTTGTTCTAATAACAAAATAACTGATTTAAATGTAAGTGCGTTGGCAAAGCTTACAACTTTGACCTGTTCATATAATGAATTGAATGGCTTAGAGGTGCAGAATTTAAAACAGTTAACCAGTATAACCATGTCTGGCAATACCCATTTAGGCACGGTTACTTTAAAGGGATTAGATAATTTGTCAGCTTATAGTATTACAGTTTCAAATTGTAAAATAAATTCTATGGTAATAGATAATTTATCTATATCCAGTTTTGCAATTAATAATCTCGATTTGGTAAATTTAACTGTAAGCAATGTGGATCAAATGACAGCATTAGATTGTAGTTCAAATAAGTTGCAATCTTTAACAATTACAAATGCACCAGCGATGACAGGATTAAGCTGTTATAGCAATCAATTAGCGTCATTAGACCTTACGGATGTCAAAGCAACATTGGAAACACTTAATTGCAGTGCTAACAAATTGACAAGCTTGGATGTAAGCAATATGGGAGAGCTGTCAAATTTAAATTGTTCCGGCAATTCGGCATTAAAAACATTACAAATAACAAATCTTCCCAAACTGGCAACGATAAATGTATCAAATTGTTATGAAGCTATTTACCCTGTCACAGGAAATAAGTTGAACGAACTAACAATTTCACAATTGCCAGAGTTAACTAGTTTAAACTGTTCCGACAATAAATTAACAAAGCTCACTTTAACTGGGCTGCCTAAATTAGATGCAGCAGGAATGACATGGCCTACAAGAATAAAAGATTTAACAATAAGTGATTTAGGAATTTTTTCAACGTTAAACCTTAGCAGCAAGGGAATGGAAAAAATTAATGTGTCTTCCATGTCTTCCGTAACATCAATAGCATTGAACAGCAATGCATTAGAAAATACATTAGATTTACATAATCTTACATCATTACAATCGATAGAGTGTACGGATAACCAATTAACGGGAATCAATGTAAGTGGATTAAGTAATGTAACATATCTAAACTGTAACAATAATCAAATAACACTATTAAATCTATCTGACTTGGTTAAGTTATCTGATATGAGTTGTATGGGTAATAAATTAACCAGTTTGGATTTAAGTGCACAAAAAAGTGTATTAGGCAAACTGGAATGTGAAGACAATCAGTTAACAACATTACCAGTGGATGCCGCTTTTACAGCGTTAATGTGGTTAAGCTGTGGTAATAACAAAATTGCCGATTTAATTTTGCCGGTAATGCCGGAATTAATTTATTTTTACTATCAAAAAGGTACTGCATTAAATGGTACCAATACGTTAGTAGTCAAGAATTTACCAAAATTGAAAATGATTTATTGTAACCCAAGTGATATTACAAAAATAGATTGTGCTAATTTACCATTAGTAAATACACTTAACGTAACAGGCAGCAATATTGGAACCTTGTCATTAAGTAATATGCCTAAAATCACCAGTATAAGTGCAGGAAATGCTACAATAAAAAGTTTTGAAGTCAATGACCTATCAGCGATTACAAGCATAACCAACACAAGCTGGTTTTCGGGGGCAACCGTTGAAGGAATGAAAATAACAAAT
The DNA here is from genome assembly GCA_031555935.1 of Lachnospiraceae bacterium. Lineage (GTDB taxonomy): Bacteria > Bacillota > Clostridia > Lachnospirales > Lachnospiraceae > Roseburia_C. The sequence continues at coordinate 13,901 of JAVBTX010000030.1, forward strand.
CTCCCTTCTTTAACAACAATTAATTGTCCTAGCATAAATATGAAGAGTTTGGTTTTGAATAATGTATCGAATTTAAGTACGATAACAGTAAATGACAACAAATTGGTAACGCTGAATCTGGAGGCAGTACCAGCACTAACATCTTTGTCATGTCAGAACAATTACTTAACTACATTGGATGTAAGTAATATGCTAGCGCTAACGAGCTTAAACTGCTATGACAATTATTTGACCAGCTTAAATTTACAGAACGTAGCGAGTCTGACAACGTTAAGCTGTTATCGCAACCAGCTTACAAAATTGGATGTAAGTACAATGGTCAAGTTAGTAACACTGAATTGCTATAGCAACAAGCTAACAGAATTGATTCTTGGAAGTGAAACAGGAAATGGTTTAAACGACTATGCCTTAACCAATGTTTATTGCTATGATAATCAGATTAAAACCTTAAGAGCTGTGAATCTGCCACAATTAACCACATTAAGCTGCGCCAGAAATAAAATCAATACATTAGCAATAGAGAAAACGCCGAAACTTAGTAATATTTGGTGTGGTTTTAATGAATTGAGCAGTTTAACATTAAAGAATCTGCCACTATTAGTAAAGGTGGAATGTGAGAGTAATGTACTGAAAACGCTGTCATTATCTGACCTTCCGTTATTAACAACGATAGAATGTGCCAATAATAAACTAACAGCATTAACTGTAAAAAATGTTCCGGCGGTAACTACTTTAAATTGTAATAATAATGCACTGACGACATTAAATTTATTAGAAATGAAGAAATTGACATCGATTGATTGTGGTAGTAATGCAATCACAGCCTTGGATGTAAATATGCTTCCTAAATTAACAGCGTTAAATTGTGATAATAATGCAATTACATCTTTGGCTATTAATGATTTAAATGTATTGACAAAAGTTATCTGCTATAATAATGCTTTGACGAAGCTGTCCTTAACAAATTTAAGTGATTTAACGACGATTAACTGTAGCAATAACCAGTTAAGTGAATTTATCATGGAAAACATACCAGCCGTGACAGAACTAACATGCCGTTATAATAAACTGACGACGTTAGATGTAAGTAAGTTATATAAATTAACAGGCTTGTATTGTAACAATAATGCACTGACGACATTAACAATTGGCACTGGTTTAACTTCATTAGTAGATTTATATGCACATAATAATAAAATTACCAGTATCGATGTAAGCCATGCCAGGGTTTTGGTTAATTTGTGCCTGAGTGTTAATAACCTTACAAGTTTGGATGTAAGTAGTGTGACAACTCTACAGTCATTAGAATGTCAAAATAATAAATTAACTACTTTAACATTGAACAGGAATCTTTCAGGTACGACGACAGGGAATAAAATGGATAAATTGTATTATTTAGATTGTGCCAATAATTTATTGACTACCTTAGATGTCAATAATGCACCTAATTTGGAGGTACTATACTGTTCATATAATCAGCTTACAACGTTAAAAGTTGATAAAGCGTATTCTTTGGAGGAGTTATATGCCACCGGTAATAAGTTGAGAAGCATAGATATTACCGGTAATAAAAATTTAAGGGTGAAAGAATATTCATTAATTGTATTACCAAATTCGATTAGCACGACGAGTGCAATTACCTTGACGGCGGGTAAAACGCAAAAATTATCAGTTACGTATTCGCCGGCAAATACAACCGAAAAAGCGGTCACGTATGTTTCTTCCAAGACAGCCGTTGCGACGGTTGATAGCCAGGGAAATGTAAAGGCGATTAGTCCTGGTACAGCGGTAATTACGATAACCTCGACGGAGGATACGACGAAAAAAGCAACGTGTACGGTTACGGTTGTAGCGGAACCAAAGAAAGCAAATACCATTACCTATGTATTAAATGGCGGTAATAACCATGCCTCAAATCCAAGCTCCTATCTTGATAAAGACGTTGTACTTAATAATGGAACGCGAAAAGGCTATACTTTCGCAGGTTGGTATACTAATAGCAGCTTAAAGACGAAAATAACTGGGATTTCAAAAACGGCAGGAAAGAATTACACGCTGTATGCAAAATGGACGAAGGTAGCAGCACCAAAAGCGGCAAAAATCAAGAAATTAACCAATAGCGGTGCCAAGAAAATGACTGTTACCTATGGAAAAGTAGCTGGTGCAAAAGGCTATGAAATCACGTATTCTACCGATGTTAAATTTAAAAAAGCAGTAACGAAAAAAACGACAACAAAAACGAGCTTAGTAATTAGTAAACTAACCGCAAAGAAAACGTATTATGCGAAAGTACGTGCATATAAAGTGGACTCCACCGGAGCGAAAGTTTATAGTGCATATAGTAAAGTGGTGAAGGTGAAGATTACGAAATAAGGAAAAGGTCAAGAAGAGCTGTAGCAATGTGATATCACATTGTTCGGCTCTTTTATTGTGGGTTGGCTATAGAGAAAGGCTTATTTTTAGCATTACATAACATGGTATAAAACGCTTTTTTGACTATTGAAAAATACTGTGATTTACCCTATTATAATAATAGTGAAAAGTCACATAAATCAACAAGAAATTTTTATCATAACGATGGTCGATGGAAAATAAGGATAACTTTTGTATGTCAATTTCCCCGGCTGTTATTCACATGGCAATATTATAATAATTCTAAGGAGAAAATTATGTACATATTTTTAGGTCTAGTATTTTATGCACTTATAGCAATTGTGCCAGCTAAGGTGGCAGAGAGGAAAGGGAAAAGTTTTGGATTATGGTATTTATATGGGTTTGCTCTATGGATAATTGCTATCATACATGCATTGAGTTTGCCAGAAATATATAATGATAATATGAGTCGCAATATAAAAAAAGAGCCTGATGTGATTAAGGATGTAAAAAGCGATAAGGTTGATTTAAATGCAAAAGTAAGAATTTTAACATGGAGTATTTTGAAGGATGATACTGAAAAATGTTTTTTGAAAATGTCATTTAAAAATATTTCAGATAAAAAGGTAGAGGCACTTGATATTATCGCAAAAGGATATGATTCATTTGGTAATGAAGTTATTATAGATGGGAAAAGTGAATTTAATATTTTGGTTCAGGATTTATCATTACTCCCAAACGAGAAGTGTCAAAACAACATTATTATTACACTTACAGATTCTAGAATTAGAAAATTAGAGCTTAAAATAAATAAAATATGCTATGCGAATGGCCAAGTAGAGTTTGCTGGAGCAGAAGAATGGGTAAAAAACTGTCAAAATCCGTTGCCAGCAAAATATCTTCAGTTTGTCCAATTAGAAAATCGGATAGGAAAGTATTTTATGATTGATGCTGACAGATACTGGCAATGTGTTTGTGGTGAGGTAAATAACCGCAGTTTATGTATAAATTGCGAGATGCAGAAAAATCAGGCGCAAAAATATAGTGCTAGTAATATTGAAAGTATTTATCGTATCGACTTACAAGAGCAAAGAGAGCAAGAGGATTATATAAAGGAGAAAAATAGGGAACAGGAAATTTACAAAAATAAAGTAAAACAAAAGATAACGAAAATATCTGCAATAGTGATTGGAGTTTGTATTGCTTTCGTATTGTTATATGTTTTTCCAATAAAGATAATTGCCTCTAAGAATTATTTTGATAAAGCAAAAGAATGTATTACTGAGAAAAAGTTAGATGAGGCAAAAGAATATCTTGAAAAATCCAAAGATAGTGTTATTAACATTAATAATTATTCAGCATTAGATGAGCTCTATTTTGAATGTGGCGCAACATCTATCGACAAAGATAATAAATTAGCGAATGAGTGTTTTGAAAATATTGATAATCTGGAGACATATAGAACTCGAATAGATGAACTATATTTTAATTATGTGATACAGTCCATTGAAAAAAAAGATTCCAAATTAGCTAAAAGATACTATATATATATTGAAGACCCAGAGCTATATAAATCACAAATACAAAAATCATGTATAGAGAAATTAAGCTCATTGAAGCTATGGGATTCTTCTTTGCAAGACTTTGTGCTTAGTTTGAGAGGAAGTCCATTGGTTCCTGTGGAAACCGTAGATGAACTATATAATGAAATATTGGCAAATTCAATCCGCCAGTATGTTGAAAAAAATGATTTTGAAACAGCCAAAGATTGTTATATGGAAAAATCTAGATTTACATTCAGTAAAGAAGATTATGAGTTTGGATATACAATAGCATGTAAATTAATGGAATCAGGAAATAATAACAATGCATATTCTGTTTTTATGACATTGAAAGAGACTGAATATAGTGATGTTCAAGAAAGGATAAATATATTAAAAGTAAAGAACGATGTTTCTAAAGGAATAATTCCATTGAGTACATTAGAACATTATGATATGTTAGATAAATCATTGTTTTCGGAAGATGATAAAGCAATTCTTAATGAAGCGAAAGATAGTATAAATATGATGCAGGGCTGTTTTATGGGAGGTAGACCGTACTATTATTCGATATCTGGGTATAAAATGCGTCATGGTGATGAAACATTGGCGACAACGATTTATTTTTCTTATAATCTTGCATCCCATCGATGGGAGGGGGATTGTTTAGGGGTTACATATATACAAGTACTATCTGAAAATGAAATAAAGGACAACTATTTCACTTATACAAGAATAAGTAATGATATGTTACCAAGTACCTTTTAATAGCTAAAGCAGTAAAAGTCAAATATTGAACTACCCCTCAAGATTTGGGTTCTATATTTTTATGTAAGAAAGTACCTAGGAATATACAGAAGTTTTTAGACAATACATGCCAAATGTGATACAATGTTAAAACAATAAAGTGATTATATAAGAATTGTGACATGTGGAGGTAGGCATATATGAAGAGAAAGCTTGCATTATTAATGGCAATGTTACTGAGCGTAAGTGTGATTGATGGTTATTATTTTCCGTTGGAAGCAAAGGCTGATTTGACAGAGACAACGTTAGATATAAGTATCGGTGACATTTTTATTGATGATGAAAAAATAACGATTGAGAACGGAACAGATAATCCCATAGAGTATGAAAATAATAGTGATACCTATACAATTGCGCATGAAAGCGAGTCGGGACCGTCAAATCATGTGATATCAATCGTTGGGACCAAAACATTGAATATTATAATCAGTGATTTGAACATTTCTGGTGTCAGCACGAGTGGCAGTGAAGAAGGCGACGAGGAAAGCACCGAGGAAGATACCGAAGAAGACACTGAGGAGGATACCGAGGAAAGCACCGAGGAAGACACTGAGGAAGGCACCAAGGACGTACCGCAGCCAGCATTATCAGTTGGCAGTGGGACGAGCATCAATTTAACCGTGGATGGTGAGAATGTGCTCACTGGTGGAAAAGGTTGTGCAGCGATTGCCGTGGAAAAAGGCGCGGCATTGAATTTAACCATAAAAGGCGATAGTAAATTAAATGTGTTTGGTGGTGCTGGGGGAGAAGGAATTTCGTATGAAAACGGAAGACTTGTCGTCGACAATGCGGGAATATTGAATGCCGTAGGCGGCGCCGAAGCCGATGGTATACAAGCTGAAAGTATGCGTGTATTTGGCGGAGTATTGCAGGCTACGGCTGGAACTGTAGCAGTGGAAGCAGCCGATACGGCTGTAAGTATCCGTGGAGCACTGCAATTGAATGAAGGTACATATGCTTATGTAAATGATACATTGGAACCGGAAGATGTAAATGGTGACGGTTACATCCTGTTTGAAAATAGTAGAATTACCGCAGGGGACCTGATTGAAGCGGGAAATGGTACTGTCTATGGAGTGGTGCGGTTAGGTGAGGATTTGGATATTGGAGTTAGTAAGTCCCTTAACATCAAGGCAGATACTGCGCTTACCATACCAAAGGGCATCACACTAAGGGTGGCAGGAACATTGATAAATGGTGGAAGAATAAATAATAATGGGGCACTAAAATTAGCGGCTGGGGCAGAAATGGTTCAAAGCGGAGTGATTACTTATAATGGCGAGATTCGCAATGAAGGAACCATTAATGTCTACACCTCAATGGATGAAAATGAGGTTAAAAATGAAGGCGCAGGCAAACTAGTAATAGCAAATGTGATTACCGTTAAACCAAAGGCTGGTTTATGGAAATATTATGGTCAGGGGTTCGTGTTGGCGGCCAGTGATTATCAGTTGACACAGGCGGGATTAGCGTATAATCAGACAGTCACCGGATTAAAAATAGAACTTGATGGTGAAAGCGTGGGAAAACATCAATATGTACTGAAAGCCGCTAGTAATTTGCAGTGTCGTGTAGGCAATAGTTTCGTAAAGGTAGTTTTGGCTAATGATGCACCAACGTTTGAAATTCGTGCCTTTAAGGCAAGTGCGAGTGTACCGGTAAATTCAAAATGGTATAGCAGCAATAATCTTAATTCAATTACCGCCGAGGCGCCAGAAGGATATTTGATTAGCGCGGGACAGAATTCAGCGGGAAAGTGGAATTGGTCGGAAAGCATTGAGATTGATGAGTCACGATTGGTAGAAGGTGCAAATGCGATATCATATTATCTGTGTTCTGATGAAGGAGCAACAAAAGGTGCCATTGATACTGTGAAAAAAACGCATATCATTAAGGTTGACAAAACGGCACCAATCATTGAGAGTTTAACAGTAGACGATATTGAAGATACCAAGGCAAATGGGATTATTGATTGCAGTGAATCCGGCACATTCTATTATGTCGTTTTGCCAGAAGGGATGGCAGCTCCGATTGATAGCAAAGATATTCAGTTGAGAGTACAAACCGGACAAGGACTTTGTGGCAGTGGTTCGATGAACGAAGAGGAAGAAACGACCGTTGCTTTGAAGGGGATGCTTCCGGAATCAGATTATATTTTGTATGTTGCGGTTAAGGATAATGCTGGCAATCTATCGGGGTTAAAGAGCGAAGAATTTTCGACTGAAAAAATACGTGTCAACGGAAGCGCGGCGCTGACCGGAGAGGTGGCATATAATAAAGAGCTTAAGGTGGTTTCTACAATAACTCAGGCAAATGTGGGGGCACTATCCTACGAATGGTATCGGACAAAGGATGTAGGTGATGTAGATTCATGGGAGAAAATTGAGGCAGCCTCAGGAACAACATATAAAATCGTGAAGGCTGATATTGGAAAAAACATTTGTGTCAAGATAATTGCTGAAAATTGTTCGGGATATATTATGGCGGCGTCAACTGTGGTACCGAAGCTAAAGCCAACTTATAAGACACCTGAAATTGCAGCGCAGAAATATAGCCCGACTAGTACATTAAAGGGCATCAAATTGCCGACTGGTTGGAAATGGAAGAAACCAAGTACGGTTCTGAGCGCAGGAACCAAAACCTATACGGCAGTGTATACTCCTACCGATAAAGCGTATGCAACTGTTTCAGTGGGAATTTCAATCAAAGTAAAACCAGCAAGCCTAGACACGAAAATGGTAAAAAATTTGAAGAATAAGCAGTATACAGGTGAGAAGGTTACTTCTGATTTTTACTTAAAAGATGGAAAGACGGTGCTGAAGAAAAACAAAGATTACAGTGTTTCCTACAAAGATAATAAAACATTAGGTGTGGCAACAATTATTATAACGGGAAAAAATAATTATGAAGGTAAGCTTACGGTATACTTTGAGATAAAAAAAGCAGATATTAGTAATCTGGATTATACTTATGCTGCGGAGGTGGTTTACAGCGGGGAGGCTCTGCAACCGGAAGTGACAGTCATGAACCAAAAGGTTAAATTGGAGTTAAATCAGGATTATGAACTTAGCTATACCAAGAATACCGAGATTGGAACGGCGCAAATCAGCGTAATTGGAAAAGGAAATTATAAGGGTTCCAAGATACTGAAATTTACAATTGTTCCAAGTAAGACAAAACTGAACTACACAAAGAGAGCGACTTCTTTTACCCTCAACTATTATGCCAAGAAGGGTGCAGATGGTTATGAGGTGGTTTATGATACCACTAAGAAGTTTAGTTCTGCGAAAAAGAATACATTTACCACAGAAAGCACATATGCCCTTGTTGCAAATCTTGAAAAAAATGGTACCTATTATGCGAAAGTACGTGCCTATAAGCTGGTAAAAGGGAAAAAGGTATATGGTTCTTACAGTAGTGTAATAAAAATTAAATTATAGGGTAAATTTAAAGGACTGTCGCAAAATGAAATTGAAAATGCGCCAGTCCTTTTGTAGTGTGCCCGTCGGGCGCACATTTTTATAAAAAAGTATCTCCAGAAATGGAATCAATTACCCGTTGCATTTCCGGTTTGGACTTTGCATCCCTGGCCCGGTTTAAAAGTTCTTCTTTTTGCGCCTCAGATAAGTGAGAAAAGCGGTCCATTGCATCCATATTCAAAGCTAGTCCCATTCCAAAGCCAACCGGAATGGAATCATCATGAAAAATCCCCATAGTAATCACCTCTTTCGTTGGATTACTAATAGTGTTGAACAAAAATGAAAATTTATGCATATAATAAAAAAACATATGTAGGAAATTTTCATGAATTGCTTCAAAACAATTAGGCATGAAGTTGGGCCAGGAGACACAATATATCAAATTGCTAAAAAATATGAAACAACGATACCGGAAATATTAATATATAATCAGGACATTAATCCATATAATCTGCGGGTAGGTGCAAAATTGGTGATTTGTCAGGGGGAAGATCTATCTGACCCATCGCCGGATGTTGTGGAATTAAATCAGGAGCTGCGAAAAGCGTGGGAACGTCTGGCGTATTGGACGAGGATGTACCTTGTGTCTGTTGCTGAAAATATAGAAGATGAAGCAGTGGTAGAAGAAAGGTTAAAAAAAATACCAAGAGAAATGACAAATATATTTTTGAAATTTTATCCTGGAAGTGTAACCTATCAGCTAGAGGAGGCGTGGATTAATCTTATCAATGATTCTGCGGCCCTCATTAGAGCAGCAAAGGCAAATGAGAGTAGGACAGCCGACCAGCTCGATGTGAAAATCACAGTGGATATCGAAAATATTGCTAATATTCTAAGCAATATGAATATTAATTATGATAAACAAGAAGTTATCGAAATGTTGGAAGAATATTTGATGCTGACAAAGCGTGAGGTGGTTGCACGTTTGGAAGGGCAGTATCAGGATGAAATAATTACATTTGATGAATTAGAGAAGCATGTTGTCAAATCAGCAGACTATTTGACACAAGGGATTGTCAAACAGTATATGAATCACCGAATGTAGTGAAAAAAACGCAAGAAATTGATAATCTGCTTGACACCAGCGCTAAAACATATTATTATAAATCTTGTGTTTGCGGGCATGGCGGAATTGGCAGACGCGCTAGATTTAGGTTCTAGTGGGAGACCGTGCAGGTTCAAGTCCTGTTGCCCGTATGATAAAAGGGTTTTGAGATACGTTGAATATCTCAAAGCCCTTTTTTTTCTATTCAAGTAAATAATTTATTTGACATTAACACTCCTAAATAGTAAAATGTTTATCAGATTAAAGGAGTAAATCATGGCGACTATAAAAGAGATAGCACAAATCGTTGGCGTGTCAAGTGCCGCAGTATCGAGAGTGCTTAATTATGATGAAGGAATATCTGTAAGTTTAGAGACAAGAGAAGCGATCTTTGCAACCGCAGAAAAAATTGGCTATAAGAAAAAAATAATTTATCCGAAGATTGAAAATGTCACCTTGTTATATTGGGTAACGCATGCCGAAGAACTTGAGGATATCTATTATCAGGCAATTCATACAGAGCTGCTTAAGCAGGCGAAAAAGATGAACGTCCATTTGACCGTTGTAACAAAAGAGGACGGTTTGGGAGCGATTAGTTCTGATACAAGTGCATTTGTGGCAATTGGTTGGTTCAATCGCAAGGAACTGAACCGACTCTATAAGATTTGCAAAAAGGGAGTGTTTATTGATACCTCTCCAGATGAAAAATTGTTTGACGCGGTTCGCCCGAATTTAGATTCCTTTGTTACCCAGATTGTCGATTATTTTGTGGAGAAGGGGCATCGGACCATCGGTTTTATTGGTGGAACAGACCGAAATATTGATACCGAAAAGCCATCAATGGATATTCGCGAATGGTCCTTCCGGCAAAGTGCCACTTATTATGAATGTCTGAATGAAGATTATATCTATATAGCGGACCATTACACGGTGGCAGAAGGCTATCGGCTTGGCAAAGAGATGGTAAAAAGCGGTAAGATACCATCAGCGGTATGTCTGGCAAGCGATACACTGGCAATTGGTGTGTTGCAAGCACTGAATGAGGAGGGCATCCAGATACCGGAGCAGGTATCAATCTTTAGTATCAATGACACCAATATCGCGCAATATGTTTCGCCGCCACTGACAACGTTTCATATTGATATTCCGCTGCTATGCGAGTCGGCATTAGACTTGCTGCGAGATAAAGTGTTAAAGGGCGGTAAGATAACAAAAGCGGTTTTTATCAATGGGATTCCGGTATTTCGTAAAAGCTGCAAATAAAATAAGAACAATATCACACTTGTTAGTAAAAAAGGACTGTTAAAAAACAGTTCTTTTTTTGCTTGCTTTTTTGGGTCCGACATGTTATATTCAATTTAGTAAATAATTTATCAAATAAAAGATAAAAACATTACTACAAAAATTAAAGGAGAAGAAAAAAATGAAGAAAAAAGTGATGATGGGTTTATTAGTGGTTGCGATGGTAACAGCATTAATTGGTTGTGGAAATTCGCAGAGCGACTCTGCCGGGGTAAATGGAATCGCAGCAAAGGCAGATGAAAATGGAAACTATGTTGTAAATGGTGGCTTTGAAGACGCAGATTTATCAGACTGGAAGGTCAATAATGTGGATGATATCACCGAGGAAATAGATGTGTATACTAGAGAAACGGATTGTCATGGCGGCGCGCAGTGCTTGCATTATTATTCGACGAAAGGCGTTAATTTTACTGCGGAGCAGACTTTAACAGGACTTGAAGCGGGCAATTACAAATTAACCGGATATATTCAGGGCGATACGGCCGGCGATGCGGATGCATCCATTTACTTTTACGCAATTGTAAATGGCGAGACGGTTAAGGCGGACGTTACACTAGGCGGCTATCTAAACTGGTACGAAGCAGAGCTTAGCGGCTTAAATGTGAAAGACGGTGAGATTACGATTGGTATTAACGTAACAAATGCACCGGATGGATGGGGAACGATTGATGACATTACATTGGTAAAGGATGGAAACTAAGATGAATTTTATCAAAGGAATGGACGTGTCAATGGTAAAAGAGCTGGAGGAGCATGGCGCAGCATACTATCTGAACGGAAAAAAAAAGGATTTATTTGAAATACTAAAAGAGTCGGGGGTGAATCTGGTTCGGTTACGTTTGTGGAATGATCCGTATAGTGAGAGCGGCGTGGCATATGGCGGTGGCACGAATGACCTTGAAACAACCGTGGAACTGGCAAAGCGGGTGGTTGGAAATGGTCTGGAATTTATGCTGGATTTTCATTATAGCGATTTTTGGGCGGACCCGGCCAAGCAGGTTAAGCCCAAGGCATGGGCGAATTTGAGCGGCGCTAATTTGCAGGCGGTGGTATATCAATTTACCAAGGAAACATTGCTGCGGCTGAAGGCGGAAGGAATTATGCCGGGTAGTGTTCAAGTTGGAAATGAAATAACGAATGGATTGCTTTGGCCGGATGGAAAGACAGAGAATATCGAGACAATGGCAATGCTGTTAAAAGCCGGAATCCGCGCGGTGAAGGAAGTGGATAAGGAGATTAAGATTCTTTTGCACCTGGATTTTGGAACCGATAATAAAATGTATCGCGAATGGTTTACAAAAATAGTTCCATATCAGTTGGACTTTGATATAATTGGAATGTCGTACTATCCATATTGGAATGGCAGTATGGAATCGCTCGTGGAAAATATGAATGATATTAGTCAAACGTTTGGGAAGGATGTATTAGTGGCAGAAACAGCGATTGGTTATACAACCGACCCGCTTGGCTGCCAAGGAGTGGTATTTTCAGAAGAATTGGAAAAAGAGACAGGGTATCCAGCGACTGCAGCAGGACAGGAACATTTTTTAAAAGATTTATTTGACCATGTTCGCAGCGTCAAGGAGCAGCGTGGCATTGGCGTGTTGTATTGGGAACCAGCATGGCTGCCAATTCCAGAGTGTGCCTGGGCAAATGATATTGGGTGTGAGTATATGAACGATTTGGCTGAGGCGGGCAATTCGTGGGCCAATCAGGCATTGTTTGATGCTGACGGAAATGCGAATCAGGCATTGATAAATATGAGCAAATTGTAAAAGGAGAAGGCGATGGGAAGAAAAGGTTTGGCACTGATGCTTGTTGCAGCAGTAACAATGAGTATGTTATCGGGGTGTGGAGCAAATGATGAATACAGTGATACATTGGTTATCTGGACCAATATGGCAGTAGAAACTGAGACGATTGGGGAATGTGCAAAAAAATGGGGCGAAGAAACGGGATACAAGGTTGAAGTGGTTCATGAGTCACCGGCAGTTCAGCAGTTTGCACAGGCAACAAATAGTTCATCAGGTCCAGATGCCGTGATTGGTATTCCCAATGATCAGTTGGCCGACTATGTAAATGCTGGATTAGCAGCGGAGACACCGGCCGATTTATATCAAGATGGTGAGTATTCGGAGGCGGCAATTCAGGCGTGTTATGTAAAAGGGAAACGCATGGCAGCACCAATTGCAGTAGAAACGGTGGCACTTTTTTATAATACCGATAAAGTGTCCGATGCACCGGCAACCTGGGAAGCGCTGGTTGACGTAGCGGCTGAAAGTGGTGGCATTCAATTTGATGCGACAAGCATTTACTATGACCTTGGCTTTGTTCGTGCATGTGGCGGCTATATTTTCGGATATAAAGATGGTACTTATGATGTAAATGATATTGGCTTGGCCAACGAGGGGGCGGTAAAGGCATATTCATTTATCAATGATTTGTGCAACACCTATGATTTTTTGTCGGCAAATGTAACGGCTGATATAGCCAGAAGTAATTTTCAAAATGGTGAAACCGCATTTTACATTGGCGGCCCTTGGGATATTGATGGATTTGTTTCAGCGGGAACACCGTTTGCTGTTGCTGAAATGCCAACCTTTAATAGCAGTGCGTTTGTGACACCGGTTGGTACTCAGGTAAGTTTTGTCAGTGCAAAATCAAAGAAGCAGGAAATGGCCTGGGAATTTATTATGTACATGATTAACGAAGGGGCAATGCCAATGTATGAGGCGGGCGACCGTATTCCGGCCAAGCTTTCCGAGCAGGAAAATGCCGAGATTCAGGATAACGAAATGTCCAGAGCATTTATTGACCAGATTAATAATGGCGAGCCAATGCCGACAGTATCAGAGCTTGGGCAGTTGTGGGGGATTCATAGTAACAATATTAAATCAATGTTTCAGGGTGAAATAGATTCACAGGCAATGGCAGAAAATATTGTTTCGCAATTAAAGGAAGCGATTGACCTGATGAATTCTGGAAAGTAGTGGCAGGATGAAAAAGAAGAAGAGGGCGAAAGCCTACCCATATTTACTGCCAGCGCTCATATCGATTCTGGTAGTAACCGTTTTACCGATTATTTATACGGTTATAATTTCATTTACTAATTATAATATATATCATTTGGAGAATTTTTCGTTTGTTGGTTTAAGCAATTATATCGAAGTTTTTTCGGGACGAATCAAGTCGGTATTCTTTCCAGTCTTAGGCTGGACCATCAGCTTTGCGCTGATTAGTACTTTTGGTTCATATACAATGGGGTTGATTTTGGCGATTCTGTTAAATAATCGTAATATGAAAGAGTCAAAAGTATATCGGGCGTTATTAATTGTACCGTGGGCATTGCCGGCAACGATTGCAATTTTGGCTTGGCAGGGACTTTTAAATGAGCAGTATGGTGGTATCAATAATATGCTGCATACACTGGGAATCGCATGGAATGTACCGTGGCTGACGAATCCATTTTGGGCTAGATTGGGAATTATAATTGTCAATGTCTGGCTGGGCTTTCCGTATATGATGAATGTCTGCCTTGGTGGCTTGCAGGCGATTGCACCAGAATTTTATGAGGCGGCCAAAATCGATGGTGCATCAAGATTTCAATGCTTTAAACGGATTACACTGCCGATGGTAACGAAGCTGTCAGTTCCGTTAGTTATTTCAACGTTTGCGGCCAATTTCAACAACTTTGGTAACATCTACATGATTACGCAAGGTGGACCAGCTCGAATTGATAATCAGTTTGCGGGCTATACCGATATCTTGGCGAGTACGACTTACAAAATGACCACCTGGTCAAACCGCTATGATTTGTCGGCAACCTTTAGTGTGCTGGTGTTTGTTATTGTTGGAACGCTGACGCTAATCAATATGCGTGCGTCGGGTTCGTTTAAGGAGGTAGATTAAGATGAAGCGTAAAAATAAAGAAAAGCTCAGGGCCTCCGAACGCCGCATCCTCTGGCTGAGCAGAATTGTAATCTGGTTTGCAATTGCGTTAATTATGTTTCCGGCGCTTTGGATTATTATGTCTTCCTTTTCTTCGGGTGATAGTTTCTTTCTATCCTCCCTATTCCCGAAGCAGCTAAGTTGCGAACATTATGTAGAGCTATTTAAAAATACCGACTTTTTACGGTGGGTCTGGAACTCGTTGAAAATGTGTCTCTGGGTAGCTACGATTCAGTTAGTATTGACCTCGCTGGCGGCCTATGCATTTTCAAGACTGCGTTTTACGGGAAGAAAGTATGGCTTGATGACGTTGTTGATTCTCCAAGTGTTCCCGAACAGTATGGCGATTTCCGGTTACTATATTTTGATTTATAAATTTGGACTAGTTGATAGTGCGTTGGCATTGGTGTTGGTTTTGGCAGGCGGAAGTGCATTTAATATCTGGCTGTTGAAATCTTATATCGATGGCATTCCGAAAGAATTGGATGAGGCAGCAATGGTGGATGGTGCTGGGCAGTTTACAGTATTTTCTAAAATTATTTTGCCGCTGGCAGTTCCACAGCTTGTTGTAATCTTTCTGTTTTCATTTATTGCGACGTACAGTGAGTATGTTATCTCGTCGGTGTTCTTGCAGAATCCGGGCAAGATGACTTTGGCACTTGGATTGCAGTCGTTTATCGCGGACCAGTTCGCAGCACATTGGACGTTGTTCTCAGCGGCGGCAGTGGTGTCCTCGTTGCCGATTATGATTGTGTTTATGTCGCTGCAAAGGTATATCCAGAATGGGTTAGCGGCTGGAGGGGTGAAAGGGTAGTAAAGGCTTTGATTTATAGGAATTTTAAGCACAAAAAAATGGAGACAACTGGACTCGAACCAGCGACCCCTTGCTTGTCGAGCAAGTGCTCTCCCAGCTGAGCTATGCCTCCATAAATGAGATTATAACATGAGAGGACAGATACTGCAAATAAAAAAATCGGCTTGCGATGGAGTCTATTGCTCCGCGGCAAGCTGATTTTTTTATGCAGGTCCGATTAGTTGTTTAGGAGGTTTTGGCACTTTGCTTTGAATGGTCACGTACTGTGCTGTTGGTGCTTTCGGAAAACACTTTGAGTTCAGGGTAATATGTACCATCCTCATATTTTGGCATGGTAAAGTCATCAGCGTTTAGTAGACTGACAAAATTTTTGTTGGTCATCTGGCTGGTAGTCTTTCCAGCGTTTGGGTATGATTGCTTGCGTATGCCTGTAACAGTATCTGTAAAGCTAATCGAACTATCGTAATAGCAGTTGCGGATAGAACCGCCACTTAAAATCCCGACAATGTCTCCCCTTAAGCCAGCGTGAGAGTTGAAGCCGAGGGAAATAATACCGGCAGCATTATAGCAATCGGTTATATTAGTATTACCAATACCAATACCACAAAGTCCTCCGGCATGATGTTCTGAAATAATATCAGCTCTATTGTAACAACTTGCGATACTGCCATTGTAACTATATCCACAAATTCCACTGGCAGTATACCCAGATATGCCTCCAAAATTGTAGCAAAATGTAATGCTTGTATCGATACTGATTCCACAAATGCCACTAGCAGCCTTGTTCGGTATTGAGGTGGTAGCATAATGTACTGATTGGGCAGATATACTGCCTTTGTTATAGCAATTTTGAATTTTTGCCGATTTACTAGTGCCACAGATGCCACCAACATGATATGGCACCGGGTAATCTTTGGGTAATGAGGAGAAAAAATCTAATTGCTTTAAATCTGCAGATGTATTCCCAACAATATAAGGTGGCATTAAATTTTTTTCTGTAATTGGAGCTAAATTAGAGCAATTACTGATGTAACCGATATTGATAGTGCAAATGCCGCCAACACACCAGCCACCAATAATTGTTTTTTTGTTGATACATTTTTCTATGCATCTATAATTATAGAAAACAAGTCCGCCAGTCCGGTCGTTATTTTTTATCGAGACATTATTGCAACAATTGTTAATATGACCGCGGTTATTTCTGGTCAGTATGGCAAATTCATCCTCAGAGGTATTCACTGACCCAGTTAGCGTTAAGTTTCTAACACAATTAGATACAGTTGCAAACAACGGGCCGCTAGTTACTTTAATCTCATAATTTTGCCCATCCAAAACGCCTGAAAAATCAAAGTTATTATCCCCTTTAAAATAAATCGGATCTAGTTCAATTGACCGCATCAGCCGATAGTTTCCGGAAGGGTTGTTCTTAATCTTATAAAAATCGTCTTTCGTATATATCTCGGTATAGACTTCAGTACAGAACTTCTCCTTCAAATCACCAATAACATTTAAATACTCCCGATCATTCTGAGACAAAAATTTGCTCCGAATCATTTCGGTAGAACCCTCATGGTAGTCATTGAACAGCTCGTCCAGTAATGCCAAATCATTGTCAAAATTAATTTTGGATTCCGGTGGTATACGGACACATTTATTTTTGGCATATATACCATCAGATAAAGGCATATATGCAAAGTCTGCTTCGTCAATTTGAAATTGGTCAAAGACATATCTGTCACCGTACATTATGTTTCCATTGATAATAACCGCTTTGGTGTCCACGTCAGTAAAATTAAACAGTCCATCCAACTGGCTTTTTGCTAATAGAGCATCACGATGCTGGGAGAGAATGAAAAAGTCTGCAAAGGCTCCAACCTTTATTTCGCCGATTTTACTTGCGCCGATAGTAGTTGCTGGGTTTACGGTGACCATGTCTAAGACCTTATCCAATAAAAGTTCATCATCACTATTTGTTAACTTCAGATAGTCATAAGCAAAGTATGCTTCATCCCATACATGCTTAGAACCACTTGGTGCCCAATCAGAACCAAGGGAAAGCGGATAGCTGGTATAATACAGTTTATTAAAAAAATCAGGCGTTCTGCCATAAAGCAGCAGGTTGGAAACGGGTGACCAAATTAGCCCAATCCCATAATCAAGCAAAAATTTCTTGTTCTCTTCGAATGCTTCATCAAAATTGATGCCGCAGCCATGAATCAGAGCAACCTTGAATTTGCGGACAATGCTTCCGTCAGGGTCAATTTCCTTTAACCTTTTCTTAAAAAGTTCAAATTCGTTCCTGGTACATGGGTCGCCATATTTATTAAAGCCGCCAGAACGCCCTTCAGCCAAATGAACAAGATAGCCACCCTGCTGGGTATAACTTTGATTTTTAACTGCTTTTAGAAAATCTTCAAAGTCTTTTGTTTCTGATAGCGGCCAATTTGTTGTATCAACACAAGGATAAACTTCATCTGGTGGAATTTCAACTTTTCCGGCTTCATTAATATAAGGCTTCACAAAATCGATGATACTAATTAGCTCTTTTTCTGAATTAAGTCCCAGGTCAGCAGCAACGCCGGTACTTCGAAGTAAGAGATGGGTGGCGATATAATCAGATTTATTGGGGTCATTGTATAGAATCGTATTTGATTCCTGCAAAACAGTCGTGCCGCCAGCCAATGCCTGTAATTCTGAAAAAAATTGAAAGGCGGTATTGAAGTCAGCTTTGGTTTCGCCAGCATCATATTTTTTCTGCCAGCTACTCTCGAGATAGCTTCTGAATTTTTTGATATCCTTATTATAGTCATCGCAATTACGCCATTGATGGCGGATGTCCCAATATTTGCCTTGACATTTGTCTAGCAGTGGCCAGAGTGGCATCATATTATAATCGAAATGATTGTGTAAATCAATTAAGCCAGGAAGAATTAATTCATCCTCCCGCAATTGGATGGTAAGCATATCATTGCTTGTGGAACTGTTTGGATTTTCGATGATTTCAGTGATGATATTATTTTCATAAATAATATCGGCTCTGACCTTTTGATAACCATTGTTTGTTCTTTTGATGAGTGTGCCGCCAGAAAGTCTGACACTTTGGGCGTTTGATTTTAATAACATAGATAACTCTCCTCCCTTTGGAATGTTTTTAGTTATTTCAATTCTAACATTAAAATATGCTGTTTGCAATGTGTTTTGAGATGGTAAACGCAGAAGCGATTTTAGACCCATACCCTTTTTCCTACCCCAGAAAATGGCACAATTGCCAAGGAATATTAAGCAATATTAAGGAATTTTCGGTTGTAGATGATTTTAAAATATGCTACCATATTCTTAGTTTGGTAAAAAGCAAGCCTAGGAGGTAAGCAGTATTGAAAAAGAAAAAAGTAGTAATAGCATTAGGGCATGAGGCACTTGGCACGACCCTTCCAGAACAGAAAAAAGCGACCAGCGAAACGGCGAAGGCGGTGGCTGATTTGATAAAAGAAGATTACCAGATTGTTATTTCCCATAGTAATGGTCCGCAGGTAGGAATGATACATACCGCGATGGCAGAATTTTGCCGGATATATCCAGAATATACTGCGACACCGATGTCGGTTTGTTCGGCAATGAGCCAAGGATATATTGGTTACGATTTACAGAATGCGATTCGCACAGAGTTGTTGAATCGAGGAATATATAAGACGGTTTCGACGATATTGACGCAGGTAACAGTGGACCCATATGATGAAGCATTTTACCATCCAAGTAAAATTATCGGCCGCGTGATGACTGAGCAGGAGGCTGAGGCAGAAGAGAAGAAGGGCAATCATGTGACCAAAGTGGCTGATGGTTATCGGCGAATCGTGGCAGCTCCGAAGCCAATCGATATTGTGGAAATAGATGCAGTAAAAGCACTTTGTGACGCAGACCAGATCGTCATTGCCAGCGGCGGTGGAGGAATACCGGTGTTATTGCAAAATAATAATTTGAAAGGCGCAAGTGCTGTTATCGAAAAAGATTTGGCGGCGGGAAAATTAGCCGAGCTGATTGATGCTGACATGTTAGTGATATTGACCAGTGTTGAAAAAGTGATGCAAAATTATGGCACAGCCGAAGCCAGGGAAATCGATGAAATGACGGTAGAGCAAGCGAAAACTTATATTGAAGCAGGACAGTTTGAAGCGGGAACAATGCTGCCAAAGATTCAGGCAGCAATTGATTACATTGGTAATTCGGCGGTTAAAAAAGTATTGATAACAAAATTAGAAAAAGCAGTGGCTGGGATTTCGGGTAATACAGGAACGATAATACACAAATAAGTAGATGATGAGAGAGGCGTAATGCACAGATGGGTATAAAAATGAGCAAGGTAGTGAGTAATATGAAACGGGGAATCGCATTATTACTTTGTGCGGCAATGTTATTTTCAATGAACGGTATGAGTGCACTGGCAACGGAAACACAAGGCAGCGAAATGTCAACCGAAGATATAGGGGCAGAGAATACCGAAGTTGAAAGCACTGAAGAAATAGAAAGAACCGAAACAGAAAGCACTGAAATAGAAGACACTGAAATAGAAGACACCGAAACAGTGCCAACAGAAGCAGACGTAACTGCCAATATGTTATTGTCCTATCTGGTGTTTGGCAGCAGTTATCTGGAAACGCCTGATCAGCAGTACGTTCTGGCGGGAATTGGTGATGGCAGTTATGCCATTGAATCTGCGGTGCTACATTATCAGAATGATACGACCGGAATAGAATATAGCGCCGAGGTTGATACAATTGATGGAGATGCCGCGCTCTTTTACCTAGACTTTAACAATGACTCATTTACCGGCAGCTACCGGGTGGTTGCCATCGACTATGTGGCAAATGGAGTTAGTGGCACAATTGATATGGATGGAACCGGAATTGATGCATGTTTTGGAGTAAATCAAGAGGTTACCACCAATCCAGATGCTGAACTGATAGCCGAAGATGATTTGATTAGCACAGACAGTATCGTAATGACAGATGCGATGGGAAATGAATTATCTGCGTCGGAATTTGGAAATGCACTTGAAAATGCTGCGGAAGGAACAGGTAGTGATGGCGGTGTGAGTGCTACCGGAGCAGGAAACTTGGTCATTGTATTAGACCCAGGTCATGGAGGTTCAGACCCAGGCGCCTGCTACTCGGGCCTGCGCGAAAGTGATTTAAATTTAAAAATTGCCGCTTATTGTAAACAAGAGCTTGATACGTATGCTGGGGTTACCGTATATATGACGCGCTCCACGGATGAAACAATGGGAGCGGATCAGGTGGCGAGCTTAGATGAGCGTGTGCGGCGAGCAACGGCTAAAAAGGCTAATGTGCTGATTAGTTTTCATCTCAATGCCAGTGTGAATAGCACGGCAAATGGAGCCTTCGTTTACTATCCAAACAGTAATTATAATACAGTTATTCATAATTCAGGTAGAGATTTGGCGGCAAAAATTCAGCAAAAATTAGTTGCGTTAGGTCTGCGAAATGGTGGTACATTGATTTGGAACTGCCAGCAGGATACCTATCCAGATGGCAGTCTGGCTGACTATCTGGGATTGATTCGCCGCTCCAAACTAGCAGGATATCCATGTGTACTAATTGAACATGCGTTTTTAAGTAATGGTGCAGATGTTGCAACCTATTTAAATTCTGATGCAAAACTAAAAAAACTCGGTATTGCCGATGCCACCGGAATTGCAGAATACTATAACCTGCAAAAGAAGGGCACAACGCCAACCATTAGCTCCATTTCGAGTCCGAATTCAACCACCCTTGAAATCAAGTGGAATCAGTGCGATGATATTAGCGGTTATGAACTATATCGTTCCACAAGTAAAAATAGCGGATATAAAAATGTAGCAGTGCTATCGGGAAAGAGCAAGACATCATATACAGATACGGGCTTAACCGCTGGCAAGACATATTATTATAAAGTCCGCTCCTACAAAGGCAGTGATTATAGCAGTTATTCGGCAATACAATCGGCATATCCGCTGGAAGTAGCAACAATCAAATCAGTCAAATCAAACGGCAGCGGTACGCTGACTGTTTCATGGAATGAGCTTAGTAAAGCAACCGGTTACATTTTATACCGCAGTACCTCCGAAGCAAGTGGGTACACGAAGCTGGCAGAAATTAATTCCGGTTCGACAACCTCTTATAATGATACAACCGCATCAAAGGGAACCAAATATTACTATCAGATACAAGCTTACAATAAGCAAAATGGAAAAACTTGTTATGCAAGTAATTCAACCGCCAGCATGGGCTGGTCCATTGCGGCAGCGAAAATATCTGGTGTAAATTCACATGAAAATGGTGGTCTGTTGGTAAAATGGGGAACCGTAAAGAATGCATACCGTTATGAAGTATACCGCAGCACCAAGAAAAGCGGAACCTATAAAAAAATCGCAACAGTAAGTAAAAATACCTATGAAGACTTAACGGTAAAAACAAATACTTCATACTACTATAAAATCCGTACCGTCAACCGAGTTAATAAAGTGAATGGATATGGCTCGTATTCATCAGTGAAAACCGGCAAACAGATTGCCCAAACCAGCGTTTCGCTGATTCGGACAACATCCGACACTGAGGCAAAAATCAGTTGGAAAAAAGTAAGTGGGGCAACCGGCTATAAGGTGTATCGCAGTACCTCAAAAAATGGCAAGTATACGGTGGTAAAAACCTTTTCCAAGGGAACCACAACATCATATACCAACAAGAAACTGAAGACGGGAAAAACCTACTATTATAAAGTGCAAGTGCTAAATAAAGTGGGCTCCTATGCTGGCTGTAGTGAGCTATCCAAAGCAGTATCTGTTAAGATGCTAGGGAAAACTGAAGTTTCACATATCCAGACAATGGGTAATACCAAGTTAAAAGTCGTTTGGGAAAAAGTGAGCGGCGCAAAGGGATATCAAGTAGCTCGCAGCACATCAAAGAACGGAACGTATGGGGTAGTTGCCACCCTCACTTCAGATGCAACAACTAGCTACACCGATAAAACGGTAAAAGCTGGAAAAACATATTATTACAAGGTATTGGTAAAAACGAAAAATGATGGTAACACCGGATATTCGGAGGCGGTTTCAGGTAAGACAGCAAAAACTACAACCATCACCGAGACTAAAGCAGTTTCAGCGGCATCCATTCAATTAACATGGAATAAGTCAACCGGTGCAAAAGGCTATGTCCTATATCGAAGCACCGACGAAAAGAAGGGCTATTCGAAGATAGCTACGTTTAAATCGGCAAGTACATTAACATATACCGATGCTGCACCAAAAGCAAATACAACCTACTATTATAAAGTCCGTTCCTATAACGTAAATAACGGTGTAACCGGATACGGTGATTATTCTAAGGTGGTAAGTGGAAAATCCTTGGCATTACCGCAGATAAAAACGTTGACCTTAACGAATAATGGTTCATTAAATGTTAGTTGGAAAAAAGTAAGTGGAGCAGAAAGCTACCAGATTTATCGAAAAACTGGGACAGGCAGCTACAAGAAAATAAAAGAAGTAAAATCAGTGCTGTCCTATGAGGATAAAGCGATAACACCGGGCACTAAGTATACCTATAAAATTCAGGCATGCAAAAAGGTTGGCGATGTACAAGGGGTAAGTGGCTATTCAAAAGAAAAGGCCTATACAATCGCTTACACGGCAATAATGGGAACCTCTGGAGCAACGGTAGACCAGATGGTGAAATACTATAATGCCAGTGGGAAAGTATTTCCAGCTTTCTATGCCAGCAAAGGCGTTGCAACGGTAAAGGATATGGCGCAAATTGTCCTGGAAGAAGCGGCAGCCGAAGGTGTCAAAGCTGAAGTGGTGTGGACTCAGATATGTAAAGAGACTGGTTACCTGCAATTTGGTGGACAAGTAAAACTTGAACAATGTAATTTTTGTGGCTTGGGTGCAACTGATG
The DNA here is from genome assembly GCA_031555935.1 of Lachnospiraceae bacterium. Lineage (GTDB taxonomy): Bacteria > Bacillota > Clostridia > Lachnospirales > Lachnospiraceae > Roseburia_C. The sequence continues at coordinate 37,156 of JAVBTX010000030.1, forward strand.
GCGGTGCGGCCGGAGCAGATTTTTCGAGTTATGCAGACCCGGTGCGCATCGGGGTCCGGGCACAAGTACAACATCTAAAGGCATATGCGACCGAGGCCAGTGTAACCTTGAACAATGCTTGCGTAGACCCAAGGTTCTTGTATGTGAAACGTGGGATGGCAAAGTATGTAGAGTGGCTCGGAATTCAGGAAAATCCAAACACAGAGCGGGATGCGTTGGGTAATGTCGTTTACGCCGTCGATGCAAATGGTAATTCCTACATAAAAAGTGGCTGTGGCTGGGCAACAGACAAGAATTACGGCTTTGATTTAGTGAATAGGATAAATCTGTTAAAGTCATATTAATATGGAAAATGAAGATATTGGAGTGCGGCCGCTAGGTGCACTCCTTGCTGTGATTTTGGGTATGAAGGCAAAGTAAGGGAGAAATAGGGAACGAATATGATAAAGAAAAAGAGACTAGTAGCACTGATGTTATGTGCGACAATAATATTTACTGACAATATAGGTAGCTTGGCGGCAGCAGTTTTACCGGTTAGTGAGCAGCAGACAGAGGTCGAAGACTGGCAAGAGTTAGAGGCGGAAGAACTAGATACAGAGGAGCTAGACACAGAAGAACTATACATAGAAGAACTCGGTGCAGAGGAACTAGGTACAGAAGAACTAGGTACAGAGGAGCTGGATACAGAGGAGCTGGATACAGAAGAACTAGATACGGAAGAACCAGATACAAAAGAACCGGATAAAGAAAAAGGAACAGAAGAGAGCGAAATGGACTTACCCGTGCAGGGCATAATAGGTAGCACTGGAGCTCCAATTGAGGCAGACGAAAATAAAGTAATCTGGGTGAGCGGCATGTGTTTAAGTTCCGCATCGGTATCCTTGCAGTGGCAACCATTAGCGGAAGCAGATGGCTATGAAATCTACCGCAGTACGAATGCTACCAGCGGTTATCAGCGGCTCGCAGTGATAAATCAAAAAGAAACGGTATCGTATCTGGATAGTAATTGCCAGCCCGGCATCACCTACTATTATCAGATTCAGGGATACAAGGGCGTGGAAAAATATTCCTTCTCACAAAGTCTTAGGGTAGATACCCTAGAGCAGGTTGGAATAAAAAATGTAAAATCCTATGAAAGCAGCGTTCTGGAGATTAGCTGGAACGAAGTGAAAAGTGCATCTGGCTATGAAGTTTACTGTCAGAATCTAACCACTAAAAGCTATGAAAAAGTAGCAACAGTGGAGGGACAAAAAACCACCAGCTACCGCCACCGCGGCAGAAAAAAAGGAACTGAGTATTCCTACAAAGTAAAAGCGTTTATACGCCAGAATAACAGTATCGGCTATGGTGATGAATCGAGCGCAAAAAGTGGCTGGTCAATTGGCAAGACGACCATCAAGAAAATAGTTTCCAAGACAGATGGTACACTGGAAATAAGCTGGAAGAAAATAAATGATGTTTACCGCTATCAGGTATACCGCAGTACCACCCAAAACGGGACTTACACATTGCTTGCGACCATCAAATCGGACAAGACAAAGTACAAAGATACAACGGCGAAGAAGGGGAAAAAATACTATTACAAAATTCGAACGGTGAATCGCGTGAATGGTAAGAATGGATATGGCAGCTATTCGGCAGTGGTTTATGGCGTTGCACTGGCCAGGCCGGTTATTACATATGTAAAATCAAACTCAACAACAAGCTTAGGGGTGCGTTGGAATAAGATTCTCGATGCGGACGGATACTACGTGTATCGCAGTACCAAAAAGAACGGAAGCTATAAAAAAATTGCAACAATCGGAAAAGGAAAGACCATCAGCTACACCGACAAAAAAAGAAAAGCAGGCACGACCTACTACTATCAGATTCAGCCATACAATAAAAAGGGTACCACCGTTGGATTGGGTGCAACCTCGAAGGCAGTCGGTGGAAAAACGCTGCCAAAGGCCTCATTGCAGAAGGTGGTATCGAAATCAGGCAGCAGCTTGAAACTGAGCTGGAAAAAGGTAACGGGAGCAACTGGGTATGAAATTGCCCGCAGTACCTCGAAAAACGGAACCTATAAAGTAGTCAAAACGATAAAATCGGCAACAACTGTAAGTTATACTGATAAAAAATTAAAGACCGGTAAAACATATTACTATAAAGTAAGAGCAATCCAGATTAAGAAAAATGCGCAGGGTAATGGCAGTTATTCGGCGGTACTCTCGGGAAAAACGGCAACAGCAACAAAAATAACCAAGCTGCAGTCGGTAGCAGATGAATCGATTCGCTTAAAATGGAAAGCAGCTAGCGGTGCAGCCGGCTATCAGATTTACCGAAGTGATTCCTTAAAAGGAAAATATGTCAGGATCAAGACCATCAATGGTAAAAATAGTACCACCTATGATGACAAGGTTCCGACCACCAATAAGGTGTATTATTATAAAATCCGAGTATTCAATAAAAATAATGGCGAGATTGGATATGGTAATTGGAGCGAAATAAAAAAAGGAAAAGCACTGAAAAAGCCAACCATAAAAAGTCCCGTGTTGCAGGTCAATGGTGCGATACAAATTTCTTGGAAAAAAGTTAGCGGGGCGAATGGCTATGAAGTGTATCGCAGAATCGAAAATGGCAGCTATCAGAAAATAGCCGAAATAGATTCTGGCACGACACTAAGCTATGCGGACAGTGATGTAAGAGCAGGCATCAATTATCACTACAAGGTAAGGGCTAAAAACGTTTATAACAATGTGACTGGAACAGGCGGCTATTCGCAGGAACGCTCGTACTATATTTTCTACTATGAAATTATGGGCGAAACGACCGTTAGCGCGGCTCAAATGGCAGCATGTTATCGTGGCAGCGGACATTCCTATCCAGCGTGGGCATTTGCTGAAAGGGGAGCCGGCAGTATTGATGACTTTGCTCAGATTGTTATCGAGGAAGCGGCGGCGGAAGGCGTTCGTGCCGAGGTATTGTGGGGGCAGATTATCTTAGAGACCGGCTGGCTGCAATATCGTGGCAGTATGGTTGGCCCGGAACAATGTAATTTTGGCGGTTTAGGAGCGACTGACAACAGTGGCGGTGCATATGTCGCATCGTTCCCGGATGTGCGAACCGGAATCAGGGCACAGGTGCAGCATTTAAAGGCATATGCTTCGACGGCACCATTGAATAATCCTTGTGTTGATACCAGATTTTCATTGGTGAGACGTGGCACGTCAATCTATGTGGAATGGTTGGGACAGCAGGAAAACCCGCAGGGCTTTGGTTGGGCAACTGGTCTTGGCTATGGTGACAAAATACGGCGACTTATTAATCAGACGAAATCATATTAAGAAGAAGTGTGGAGGCAACAATGGATAATCGTAAAAACAAGAAAAAAGTGACCAGGAAACAGCGCCAAAAACGGAAAATAATATTTACCATTATTGCACTGGTGTTAATGTTATTATTACTAGGTGTGGCATTTATTTTTGGAAAATTTGGCATGATGGAAAAAATCAAGCTGGGAAATTTGAAATTTAATCAGGATTTAGATGCAAAGGCCCTCAAGGGATACACCACATTTGCTTTATTTGGTTTGGATAACCGCAGCAGCGGCAGCTTTGAAAGTGGAAATAGTGATACGATGATTATCGTTAGCCTGAATAATAAGACCGACGAAATCAAGATGGCATCACTGTATCGTGACACCTATCTGGATATTGATGAAAATAAATTCCGTAAGGCCAATGCAGCCTATATGAATGGCGGGCCAGAGCAGGCCATCAATATGATGAACAAGAACTTGGATTTGAATATTTCTGATTACGTAGCGGTCGATTTTAATGCCCTCGTAAAAGTAATTGACTTACTGGGTGGCGTTGATATTGAGGTAACGGAGGAAGAAGCTGGCATTATGCCAATGTATATTACTGAGATAAATGGTGTCTTAGACAAAAATTCGGGAAATGTTGGTGCCGGCTTGCAGACGTTGGATGGTGTGCAGGCAACGGCTTATGCGCGAATCCGTTATACTGAAGGTTGGGATTATAAGCGAACTGAACGTCAGCGAACGGTCGTGACTAAGATGTTTGAAAAAGCCAAAGTTGCGAAATTGACAACACTCAATAGTGTGCTTGATGCAGCTTTGCCGGATGTATCAACAAGCATGGGCAATGCGGAAATGTTAGGCTTGATGACGAAAGTTGGGAAACTCAATATGGGTGAAAATGCAGGCTTCCCATTTGATAAGACCTCAGCAACAGTAGGCAATCTGGGCAGCGTTGTAATTGCAATCGATTTAGCGGAAAATGTAAGACAATTACATGCCTTTTTATATAATGATGAGGATTATACAGTGTCCAATACTGTTCAAACGCTTAGTGATACAATTTATAACGAGTTAGGTTATTAGAAAGTGGAGAGGAATATGCAAAAGCAAGGGAAAAATCAAGCCAAAACAATCCTAATAACATTGGTGCTCGTATTGTGCCTGGGAATGGCCGGATGTGGTAAAGAAAAGAATACTCCTTCAGTAGACAATCAGGTGGACTTGGAAACCGAAGTCTTAGCCGAACCAAAGACAGACACAGAGACAGAAATACAAGCAAGTGAAGAAACCGAAGTGCCAGATACGGAAACCGAAACAGAGACTGAAACAGAGAGCGAAACTGAGCGAGTACCAGCCGAGCTAAATGCGGCAACGCTGGTTGAACTTGATGAGACGGTATACGCAACAACACAGGTGAATGTCAGAACGGAACCATCGACCGAAGGCGATATCGTAAAAACAGCCCGGGCAGGTGAAAGTCTGCATCGAATCAAAGATGATGGCAGTTGGAGCGCAGTAGAGATTGATGGCAACGAATATTATGTTTCTTCACAATATTTAACGACGGAGGAACCAATTGTTCAGCAGCCGGCCGAGATAACCACAAGCCAGAATGCTGGTACGGGAATATCCTACCCATCGGGCAATGGACATATTGTCTGCATCGACCCAGGACATCAGTTGCAGGGTGACAGTACCCCAGAAGCAGTAGCACCAGGAGCATCGGAGACAAAGGCACGGGTAACCAGCGGAACGAGTGGTGCGACGAGTGGACAGCCGGAATATGCCCTGACGTTACAAGTGTCCTTAAAGCTACGCGACGAACTAGTGGCCAGAGGTTATGGCGTTGTGATGACGAGAGAGACAAACGAAGTAAATATTAGTAATAGCGAGCGGGCGGCAATTGCGACAAACAGTGGTTGCGACTCCTTTGTTCGGATTCATGCCAATGGTTCGGAGAATACATCGGTGAGCGGGGCAATGACAATCTGCCAGACCCCATCTAATCCATATGTCAGCTCGTTTTATGCTCAGAGCCGTTCACTTTCTCAGAATATCTTAGACAGCTTTTGTGCGGCAACCGGTGCAAACAAGCAATATGTATGGGAAACCGATACGATGAGTGGCATCAACTGGAGCACAATTCCGGTTACGATATTAGAGATGGGATATATGACGAATCCGACTGAGGACAGCAACATGGCATCAGAAGATTATCAAAACCAAATGGTTCAAGGCATTGCTAATGGCATTGATGCATATTATGGAGGACAGTAATGGTACCTGAAAAGGACTTTCACGATTTGCATTTTAATAGTATTCAGGCACTTCGTGGGATTGCGGCTATATTTGTAGTCATGGAGCACATTCCCTTTCTGGTTCGTGGAGCATTTGGGGTAGATATATTTTTCTGCATCAGCGGTTTTATGATCATGTTTGCAACTCATAAAAACACGGAATATTTTTTTCGTAAGCGGGTTGCCCGGATTGTGCCATTTTACTATCTGATGACACTAGGGACATATTTTCTGGTTGTTTTATTTCCCGGTATGTTTGAAGCGACTTCGGCAAAGTGGTCCAGTCTGATTAAGAGCCTGCTTTTTGCTCCATATTACACTGGCGAAGTAATCCAGCCGCTTGTAAAAATCGGTTGGACAATTAATTATGAAGTATTTTTTTATCTGTTATTTGGAATCGCCTTTCATATTTCGCATAAATACCGTGGGTTATTGTGCAGTATCATTTTGATTGCCCTGGTTGGACTTGGTACGATTTTGCCACAATCTGGGGCAGCAACGAAATTTTATAGTGACCCGGTCATATTGGAATTTGTGCTGGGTATTCTCAGTTACTATATTGCACGATGGTTTTATCAGTATTGTCGAACATTCAAGTTGTCAAAGGTGCTCGGTTACGTGAGCATTCCGGTGGCGATTTATCTATTTGTATGGATGTATCAGAGCCGCTATGCCTTCGACCCAAGAGGGTTTGGACGGTTTGAAAACTGGGGGTGGCGGTCTTTGGTTCTGGTCTTGCTGTTTTTTGTGATGGGCTTGTATGTGTACATTCCCAAGACATTGGTGATGCTGGGAAATATCAGCTTTTCCATTTACTTAATTCATTATTATCCAATCAAATTTATTGACCGGAAAATCTATGCTTTGACAGCAAATGATACCACAGCGCATCTGTATGCGTTCTTGGCAGTGGTAATAATCATTGCCCTATCCTATCTGACTTGGTATTTGATTGAGCAAAGGTTTACGAAATGGTTGTTGCAAAAGATAACTGTTCGCTAGATAACATAAAAATGCCTTACCAGGAAAGCGGTAAGGCATTTTAAATAGTTCGGCCCAACATGGACCTTATCTTATAATTTGAGGCGATTATCCCATTGTAACAACGACAGTAACGTCTTTTTGGTTAGCATCAAATGGAATTGTATTGCCACTAATTTCTTTTCCATCGACAGTTAAGGAGGCAACACCCTTCTCGACATGAGATGGATTTGCAACTGTGATGTGATAGGTTACGCCACGGAAGTCACGTTTGGCGCTAAAACCATCAAGGGAAGCTGGAATACAAGGATCAATAATTAAGCCATCATAATCTGGTCGAATTCCTAAAATAAACTGTGATACATTTAAGAAGGTCCAGGCAGCCGTTCCAGTCAGCCAGCTATTTTTTGCTTCGCCGTGGTTTGCTGCATCTTTACCAGCAATCATCTGGGAGTAAACGTAAGGCTCGGTACGGTGAATTTCGCTAATGTCTTCAATATATGCCGGACAAGTTCTGGTGTATACCTGCCACGCCCGGTCGCCGCGGCCAACAACGGTTTCGGCAATTGAAATCCAAGGGTTGTTGTGGCAGAAGATACCAGCATTTTCCTTGTAGCCTGGTGGGTAAGAGGAAATCTCGCCGATTTCAACATGGTATTTGTGATACGGTGGTTGCAATAAGACAATGCCGTATTCTGTATCAAGACGTTTTTCAACGGATTCCATTGCTTTTAAGCAGTTGCCCTCTTCCAGACCGATTTCGGCCATAACACAAAAGCCTTGTGGCTCAATGAAAATCTGTCCGTCTTCACATTCCTTAGAACCAATTTTGTTTTTGTAATGGTCGTAAGCGCGTAAGTACCATTCGCCGTCCCAACCAGCATCTAAAACAGTCTTTTCCATACTTGCGATGGCAGCTTCAGCTTCTTTGGCTTCAGCTTCTAAACCACGATGACGGCAAATTTCAACATAATCCTTACCGTATCTGACAAACATTCCGGCAATAAAGATGGATTCAGCATTTGGTCCCTCAGAAGGTCCAAAAGTCTGGAAGGATTCACCCGGTTCTTCGGAGAAGCAGTTCAAGTTCAAGCAGTCATTCCAGTCGGCACGTCCAATTAGTGGCAGACCATGAGGTCCTAAGTGTGTAGTCGTGTAGCGGAAGGAACGTCTTAAATGTTCCATAAAGTCAGTTGCTTTGGAAGGGTCGCTGTCATAAGGGGTGCTTTCATCTAAAATAGAATAATCACCAGTTTCTTTAATATAAGCAGCTGTACCTGCAATCAGCCATAATGGGTCATCATTGAAACCACTGCCGACATCGGAATTGCCCTTCTTAGTCAGCGGCTGGTATTGATGATATGCACTGCCGTCTTCAAACTGAGTAGCAGCGATATCTAAAATACGTTGTCTTGCCCGATCTGGAATTAAATGGACGAAGCCAAGTAAATCCTGACAGGAATCACGGAATCCCATGCCGCGGCCAATTCCGGATTCAAAATAGGAAGCGGAGCGGGACATATTAAATGTAACCATACATTGATACTGATGCCAAATATTTACCATCCGGTCAAGTTTATCTTCGGAAGAAGAAACGGTAAAGTGAGACAGCAGATTATTCCAATAAGTTTTTAACTCAGCGAGGGCATTATCTGCCTTCTCGGTAGTGTTGAATTTTTCTAACAGTGCATTAGCCGGTGTACGGTTGATTACACCATCTTCGGCTGGGCCAACCCATTTTTGGTCAACTGGATTCTCAACGTAGCCCAGAACAAAAACATAATCCTTGCTTTCTCCTGGCTGTAGGGAAATCTTCAAGTGGTGTGAACCGATTGGAGCCCATCCGCTGGCAACGGAGTTCTTGGATTCGCCACTGCGAACTACTTCTGGAGAAGAGTTTTCACCATAAGCGCCAAGGAAGGAATCACGGTCAGTATCGAAGCCGGCAAGCTCTGAATTGACAGCATAAACAGCATAATGATTTCTTCTTTCGCGATACTCGGTCTTGTGATAAATCGCCGAGTCGTGGATTTCCATTTCACCAATATTGAAGTTACGCTGGAAGTTGGTCATATCATCCATTGCATTCCACAAACAGAATTCTACATAGGAAAAGACTGAGAATTCTTTTGCCGTTGAACCGTTGTTCGTCATGGTCAGCTTATTGATTTCACAATTCGAACCAAGCGGAACAAAAGTGGTAAGACAGGCACTGAGGTTGTTTTTTGCAGATTCAAAAACAGAGTAGCCAAGACCGTGGCGGCACTGATAAGAATCTAATTCTGTCTTGGAAGGCATCCAACCAGGATTCCAAATATCATTGCCATCTTTTATATAGTAGTAATGGCCATTGCTGTCATATGGTACATTGTTGTAACGGTATCTGGTCAGACGTAACAGCTTAGCATCTTTATAGAAGCTGTAGCCGCCACCAGTGTTTGAAACAAGTGTAAAAAAGTCTTCGCAGCCAAGATAGTTAATCCAAGGCAACGGAGTTTTTGGAGAAGTAATCACGTACTCCTTGTTGACATCATCGAAATGTCCGAATTTCATATTAATATCCTCCTTAAAATCATTGTTTGCGAAAACGATTAAGGAATGATAATCTTTAACTTGAGTATAAGGTAGAACGACAGAAAAAGCAATCATAAAACGCAAAAAACATTTAAAATAGGCATTTTGACGAAAAACTACTAATAGAATGTAAGGAAATGTAGAAAAGCGGAAACAGCGAAAAAGATAACGATTAAGTAAAAAAATAAATAAAAACATGATAAAAACGCCGTTTCAATTTCTTGGAAAAATAAAACATGTAAAAAGTGCACAAAAAACGACATGTAAAAATGTGTATGTTAACGAAATGATAAAAAGGTGTTGCAAAAACCATACGTTGGGAGTATAGTGAAATTACGAAAACGATTAAGCAACGAGCTCGGTAAGAAGAGTATAGCGTGCAGAAACATGTAACGTGTAGAAACACGTAAGGAGCAAACGATGGTATCTTTAAAAGACATTGCAAAACGATGCGGGGTGTCCACAGCGACAGTGAGTAAAGCATTAAATGATCAAAGAGATATTGGAGAAGATACGAAAGCAAGAATTAAGCAGGTCGCAGAAGAAATGGGATACTTTCCTAACTCGGCAGCGAGAGCATTGAAAACAAATCGTTCCTATAATATAGGAGTATTGTTTAGTGAAGAGGCTGGCAGCGGACTGACGCATGAATATTTCTCTGGTGTTTTGAATGGTTTTAAGATGCAGACCGAATCAATGGGCTATGATTTGACTTTTATCAATAATCATTATAGCAATAAAGCAATGTCCTGCTACGAGCATTGCAGATATCGTAATTTCGAAGGAGTGGGAATTGTTTGTGCAGACTTCGGCGACCCAGGGGTTCTTGAATTGATGAATAGTGAAATACCAGTTGTAACGATTGACTATGCACATTACAACTGCACGGCCATCAGTTCCAATAATGTTAAAGGCATAGAAGAACTTGTCAAGTACATATATAGAATGGGACACCGCAAAATTGCCTATATCCACGGACAGAATTTTTCCTATGTTACCAAAGAAAGACTTACTAGTTTTTACCGAGTAATGGAAGAACTTCATTTGAAAGTACCGGATGAATATATTCGGGAAGCTGCTTACCTTGAAACAGAAGGCGCGGCAAGACAGACGAAAGAGCTATTGAATCTTCCAGAACCACCGACCTGTATCTTATATCCAGATGATACTTCTTTAATAGGAGGGAAAAATGTAATTATGGAATTGGGATTAAAAATTCCGAATGACATTTCAGTAGCTGGGTATGATGGAACCAGGATATCGCAATTGGTACATCCAGAGCTGACAACGATTATGCAGGATACGGAAAGTATCGGAAGAGAGGCGGCCAGACGTCTGATTGACACAATTGAGAAACCGAAAACAACTCTTGTTGAAAGAGTCGTTATAGAAGGCAGACTCATCGGCGGGAACTCCGTTAATGAGCTGACTCAATCAATATCCTAAGGGATACAACGCCTTAAAAAGGCAAAAAAAGGAGGAAATTTTCATGAAAAAGAAACTTATTAGTGCATTATTGTGTGTATCTATGGTAGCTACAATGGTAGCAGGCTGTGGATCAAACAACAACGGTGGCAACAGTGCTAACAATGGTAACAATGCATCAAACGCTGGTTCAGAAGTAGCAGATGTAACTAACGATGATGTTGATGCACCTGCTGACACAGAAGCAGAACCAGCGGACGACGCAGACAGCGTTGTAGAAAACGTAATTACTGGTGATCCTGCCGCAGAAGATGCATTTGTAGTATGGGGCTGGAACGATGACATTAAGAAATTGTTAGACGGACCGTTTGCAGAAGCATATCCAGATTTAGCAAGCCGTATCGTATTTGTAAATACGGGTGGTACTGATTTCTATCAGACCAAAGTAGATGAGATTTTAGAAGATCCAAGCAATGAACTGTATCCTGACTTAATGGGACTTGAAGTTGACTACGTATTAAAATATGTAAATGGTGATAACCTGACTGACGTAGCTGATATGGGAATCACAGAAGCTGACTACGCAGACCAGTATCAGTATAACTTAGACCTTGGTACTGACTATGACGGAAAAGTTCGCGCATTATTCTGGCAGGCAACACCAGGAAGCTTCCAGTTGAGAGCTGACCTTTGTGAGAAATATCTTGAAACGACTGACCCAGCAGAACTTAACACCATGTTCTCTACTTGGGATGGTATTTTAGAAGCAGCAAGAAAAGTAAATGATGCATCAGCAGGAAAATGTAAATTATTCTCTGGCTATGATGAATGCTTCCGTGTATTATCAAACTCTAGAACAATTGGCTGGTACGGTTCTGATGATGTTATCTCTGTAGATGAGCAGATGACAAAATATATGGAATTAGCTAAGACAATGGTAGATGAAGGCTTAACATATGAAACAGAGCAGTGGTCTACTGACTGGAATGCTAATATGGAAGGCGACGGAGAAACATCAAATGCAGCAATCGCTTACTGTGGATGTCCTTGGTTTACTTATTGGTGCTTGAAAGATAACTGGAAAGATAATACAATTCTTGTAGGAGCACCTGAGCAGTTCTTCTGGGGTGGTACAGGATTAGCAGCTACAGCAAATTGTGCTGATACAGAATTAGCAGCAACCATTATGAAAGCATTTACATGTGACAAAGAATTTATGGTTAAAATCAATGGAAACAACAGTGACTTCGTTAACAACAAAACAGCTGTAGAAGAAATCTCTGCTAACGGCGCAACTTGTGATTATCTATACTCAGGTGCAAACCAGGATATCATGGCATTCTATCTGCCATTAGCTGGTAACATCAGTGCAGACGTAGCAACCGCAGAAGATTTAAGTATCAATGCAACTTGGGCAACACAGGTTAAAGCTTATGCTTCAGGAAGCAAAGATATGGATACTGCAGTAGCAGACTTTAAAGCAGCAGTACATGATGCATTCTCTTACTTAAAAGCAGAATAAGCTGATTGTTAAGACACAAGAACTGAATATTTAAAATGACTATGCTGCCCTTTCCGGCATGGAAGGGCAGCATTTTATAAAATTGAGGAAAATGAGGAATGAAATTACTTGAACTGAGAGGAGTGGAACAATGAACAAAAAAAGAAAGAAACAAGTTGAATATGGCAGATATGGATACTTCTTCATCGCCCCGTTCTTCCTTACGTATTTTGTGTTTCAGTTGTGGCCGCTGATTAATACCTTCTATTATAGTACCTTGAGTTACTATAAACGAAACGGAAGAGAAAACATCAGCTTCGGCGGACTTTCTAACTTTGCAAATATACTGGGACTAACAGAAGGCGAAAAGGGATATGTGGGGTTGTATTTGAAAAATACATTGTTGATGTGGTTTTTAAACTTCATCCCGCAGATATTGGTATCATTACTGTTGGCGGCTTGGCTGACCAATACAATTGTAAAGCTAAAAGCAGCAGGAGTATTTAAGATTATTATTTATTTACCAAGTATTATCACAGCAGCATCTGTATCTGTTTTATTCAATGCAATGTTTTCGCAGTATGGACCAGTTACACAGTCATTAAAAGACATGGGTGTCATTTCACAAAGCTATAACTTTATGAATAGCGCCGCCGGAACCAGAGGGTTGATTGCTTTTATCCTGTTTTGGATGTGGTATGGCAACACGACGATATTGTTGATATCTGGTGTCCTGGGAATTGATCCAAGTCTTTACGAAGCAGCGGATATTGACGGCGCAACTGGAAATAAGAAATTCCGTTTTATTACCTTACCGTTATTAAAGCCAATTATGGCATATGTATTAGTTACTTCCGCAATCGGTGGTTTGCAGATGTACGATATTCCGGCACTGTTTAATGTCAGCCGGCAAGGATTTATTGGACAGCCAGATGACCAGTCCACGACAATGGCAATGTATATTATGCGTCTATACCAGAGTGATGTAGGTAAGGCGGCAGCAGTTTCCGTATTCCTGTTCTTTATTACCCTGGCAATCAGTCTTGTTTTCTTTGCAACACTGAAGGATGAAACTGAAAGCCCGAAAAAGAAGAGAGTGAAAGGGGGTAGAAACTAATGGCAGCATTTGATGTAATAGCAGCAGAGAAAGAAACAAAACAGAAGAGCTATTCTACAAAACTGCATTCGCAGAAAATTATTCGTAATATTATTTGTATTCTGTTTTGTACCATGAGTTTGCTACCGTTCCTATTGATGATAATGAACGCAACCAGAACCTCAAATCAGATTCAGGCAGGTGTATCCCTAATCCCTTCCGGGCATTTGATAGAGAACTGGGAAACCTTATTAGCAAAGCAGTCTGGTATGCAGCTAACGATTGGGAAAGCGATGATAAACTCAATGAAGGTTACAATTCCAGCAACCTTTTTTGCAATCTATTTTTCCTGTATGACAGCATATGGTGTTCATGTATATTCATTTAAACTTAAAAAGTTTGCATGGGCATTTATCATGGCAATCATGATGGTTCCAAACCAGATTACGATTATCGGTTTCTACCGTTTCATGATGAAACTGAATTTACTGGATAGCTATATTCCATTGGTACTTCCATGTATCGCCGCTCCGGCAGTGGTATACTTTATGAAATCCTATATGGAAAGTACACTCTCGCTGGAAATGATAGAGGCGGCCCGAATTGATGGTGCCAGAGAGTTCCGTATTTTTAATACCATTATCCTGCCGATTATGAAACCAGCAGTAGCGACACAAGCAATCTTCCAGTTTATTGCACAGTGGAATAACTTGTTTACACCATCAATCTTATTGACCTCGGACACCAAGAAGACCTTGCCGTTGTTCGTGCAGCTTTTGACTTCGGACCAGTTCCGTGTTGATTATGGTGTAGTATACTTAGGCATAACATTAACGGTATTACCATTAATTATTGTTTATTTGATTCTTTCTAAATACATTGTTGCAGGCGTTGCCTTGGGCGGTGTAAAAGGTTAAAAAACACCTTTCAAGGTTAAAAATTGCCTTAAGAGTTAAAATAGTTTTCATTTCCCTCTCCTTAATATAATTTAGTATAGGCGTTTTACAAACGCGGCAAGGACAAAACCATTATTTTGTGGTCTTGTCCTTGCTTTTTTTGTGGAAGCTGTAAATAAAGCAGTGCATGTAAATGTATTGAATTGAATATAAATACACTTCAAGGGAAGTGTCCAAATGTATCGGATTAATTGAATATAAAAGCACTTCCCTGTTAATATTTATAACGTAGCAGTTTCGGAGAAAGGCATGGTTATTAATATGAACATATTGGATATTATTGGACCGGTCATGGTTGGACCGTCGAGTTCACATACAGCTGGTGCTGTGCGTATCGGTCTGGCCGCGCGCAAACTGATGGGTGGTGAAATAAGCCGGGCACAAATTTATTTTTATGGTTCTTTTCTGGCGACAGGAAAGGGACATGGTACGGACCGGGCTGTAATTGCGGGACTGTTGGGATATGCGGTAGACGACGAACGAATACCATTTAGTTTTCGTTATGCCAGCGAGCAGGGAATGGATTTTACGTTGGAGGGACAGGAGGACTTTGGTGATGAGATGCATCCGAATACCGTTAAAATGAATTTGATTGGAGTAAATGGCCGAGAGCTGGAAATCATTGCATCTTCAATTGGCGGCGGTCGGATTCAGATTGACGAAATAGATGGTCTGACGGTGAATGTCAGCGGTGATTACCCAACGCTGATTGTGCATAATCTCGACCAGCCAGGACATGTGACTGAGGTGACTTCGATGCTGGCGCATAAATCAATTAATATTGCCACGATGCAGTTGTATCGCTCAAATCGTGGTGGTGATGCGGTAATGGTAATTGAATGTGACCAGGGAATACCAACCGAATTCATCAGTTGGATTGAGCATTTAGAGGGGATTCGGAAAGTGACGTACTTAAACCTGGCGGGAGAGATAATTTTAGCAGATGATTCTGGGACAATTGACAGCGCCCCTGGCGACGAAAAAAATAGTTTTGTCGGCAAGCAAGGCATGGCGGGTAAGGAAAGGACAGAAAAAAATGTATAATTCACTGGAAAAAATAGTGGCAGCCGCAACCGAAAATAACCGCAGCTTCTGGCGGATTGTTCTGGAAGATGACTGTCGGGAACGGGGAATTACCGAGGAGGAATCAATCGCGCAGATGAAACAGATGTATCTGGCGATGAAGGAGGCGGACTTAGCGTATGATGCCAAGCTTCGTTCGGCTAGTGGTCTGGTTGGCAGTGAAGGCGAAAAAATGAATCAGGCCAGAAGAGATGGAAATGTTATCTGTGGAGATTTTATCGGTAAGGTGATGGAAAAGGCCTTGAAGATGGGCGAAAGCAATGCCTGTATGCGGCGGATTGTAGCGGCTCCGACGGCTGGCTCTTGTGGGGTAATTCCGGCGGTATTCTTAAGCTTTGCCGAGGATAAATACATTCCCGAAGAGAAGATGGTCAAGGCATTATATGTCGCAGCAGGAATTGGCGGGGTCATTGCCAACCGGGCCTTTATTGCTGGTGCAGCAGGCGGCTGTCAGGCAGAAATCGGAACAGCTTCGGCAATGGCGGCTGGCAGTGTGGTCTATTTGCTGGGTGGTGATTGTGATGCGATTGCCAATGCTGCGGCACTGGCACTGAAAAATCTGATGGGATTGGTTTGTGACCCCGTCGCTGGATTAGTCGAGGTTCCGTGTGTAAAACGAAACTCAATGGGAGCGGTCAATGCGCTGGTTTGTGCTGATGAGACAATGGCCGGAATATACAGTAAGATTCCGCCGGATGAGGTGATTGATGCAATGCGAGCAGTCGGTAAAACAATGCCGGAGCATTTAAAGGAAACCGGAACGGGTGGAATAGCGGCGACACCCGCCGGAATTAATGTCAGTGAAAAAATGGGAAGTGGACTTGGTGAAACAAGTAAGAGAACGTAAGAAATAATAGTTGACAAAAAAGAATGGCGTATATATACTGTGTATATAAACATATACAGTATATATACGTTTTTTTGTTTGCAGTGTCCAACAAAACTGGACACCTTAATATTCGAGGGAGGATTACGATGAACTTGCTAGAGTGTTCGATTCCAGAACGACTGATTCAGGATTTTCGATTAAAAAATATTTCCTTTCAACTAGAGGCGGGCTATATAATGAGCGTGATTGGAGAAAACGGAGCGGGAAAGACAACACTGCTCAAGGCCTTGATGGGAGGATTAGAGCTAACCAATAATCAGGAGGTGATGATTGGCGGTAATTCGATGATTCATAATTCCAGAGCGGCAAAGCAGCAGATGGCATTTGTTTTACATCAATGTCCATTTCCAATGCAGTTGACAATCAGGGATAATATTCGATTATTTGCTCCGCTTTATGAAAAATGGGATGCACAGATATTTGAAAGGTGGCGGACTCGTTTTGGTCTGGATGAAAAGATGCCGTTACGGAAGCTGTCAAAGGGACAGCAGATGAAATTTCAACTAGCGTTTGCACTTTCCTATGAGGCATCTGTATATTTTATGGATGAACCATCGGCAAATCTGGATGTGGAATTTCGAATGGAGTTTTATCAGATATTGCGTGAACTAGTCGCCGATGGAACGAAGAGTGTTGTCTACGTTACACAGCTAGTCGAAGAACTGGATGGGCTGGCAGATTATGTATTGTGGCTGGAGGAAGGACGGCAGCTTCTGTTTCTGGATATGGAGGAATTGCAGGAGCGTTTTGGGATTGTCAGTGGCAGGCAGCAGAGCATTGATGCGATTCCGAAAAACTTGCTGGTTGGTAAGCGATGCGGTGAACATCATCAGGAAGCCATGATTGATGAATGGCAGGGAAAACTGATGCTGCCGCTGCAAAGACGGCGGGCTAGAGTGGAGGAAATCATGTTTTATTTTGCCGAAAATCCAAAGGCGATGTTTTACTGTCTGGTAACACATAACGAGAAGAAGCCAGAAGCGAAAATGTGGGGAGGTAGTGTGTAAAATAAATTTTACACACGGCGATTTAAGCTTCGCTCAAAGTCGCCAGACTTTGGAAGAATGGAGATTAAGGTGTATGTTTAAACTGGCATTTTATGAGTTTTGGGCGGATAATAAGAGCTATTATCGTAAGCATAAAGGGACGGTGGTATTGTATCTGATATTATTTGCAATCATTGGTGGAAATATTATTCTTTCGGATGGAGTAGGTGAAATCAGCTTTTGGTTGATTTATCTGGCGTTTCTTACTGTTAGTGGAGCGGATTACGATATGGAACATCATTATCCGGCTATCTTTTCTTATGCGCCGTTAAATGTGCAGGAGAAGAAACATTATCTGCTGATACGGGTGTTTATGAATGGAGCGATGCTGATGGTTGTAGTGCTGTTGTTTAGTATATTGTATATTATCGGCGGGGTCCATTACTGGTTGGCATGGTTAGGGGTATGGACGATCCTAGTACTGTGCCGGCAGAAAATTCTGTTCTATAAAAACTACAAACAAGTGAACTGCTCGTTATATTATCCGAATATGACCGTTGTTGAAAAATTTATTTATTGGTTGACACGGATTATGGATATTTTGACATTTGTATATATCTTTATCTATTTGGGGCATTTAGATAAAATGCATGAAAAGGTTCAGTTGAACATGGTTCAATTGAATCAGGTTAAGGGGAATCCAGGTGCATATATAGCAATGGGCTGTCTGGTGTATCAATGTTTTTCGTTGGTATATTTTGTTATCCATGTTAGAATTGCAATGAAACGGCTGAAATTGCCAGAATTGGTTGAAGCTTAGATGTGTGAATGTTAGAGGATACTAGTAGAAAGTGAGAAAACAATGAATCTTGTCATTCAAACCAGCAGCAATCTGGCTATTTATGAGCAGATTATTGCCCAGATAAAAAATGAAATTATTGGCGGGCGTCTTAGCGAAGGTGATATGCTGCCATCCATCCGCTCGCTGGCAAAGGATTTGCAGATTAGCGTGATTACGACCAAGCGGGCATACGAGGAATTGGAAAAAGAGCAGCTGATTTATTCGGTGGCAGGCAAGGGTTTTTATGTTGCCGAGCAGAATCCGAATCTGTTACGTGAAAAAAAGATAACTGGCATTGAAAGCAGTTTGCTCGAGATGATTCGCGAGTGCCAGCACGCGGGACTGAACAAAGCAGATTTGCTTGATACAATCAACTTGCTGTGGGAGGATGAAAAATGTTAGAGCTTTCACATGTGACGACCTGCGGTCGGAATTTTACGCTTAAGGATATTTCCTTCCAAGTACCAGTGGGGTATATTACCGGTCTGGTGGGTAAAAATGGAGCCGGAAAGAGTACGCTAATGCGGTTAATATTAGACCTTATTCGTCGAAATAGCGGCAGTATCACCTTAGATGGCATTGATAATATCAGGCAGGGGAGCGCTTTCCGTGATATGGTTGGTTTTGTGTCAGGGAGCGAAGAACCATTTTTGATGGGCAAGAGTGCGCTAAAAAATGGTGAAATCCTTGGTGCTTGCTATAGTAACTGGCAGCCGGAACGGTTTCTTTCCTATTTAAAACAGTTTGGTATTGGAGCAACCAAGGCGAAGCATAAATTATCACAGTTGTCACAGGGACAATTTATTCGCTTTCAGTTAGCGTTTGCGCTAGCCCACAAACCAAGACTGTTATTGTTGGATGAACCCACAGCCAATCTCGACCCGGTTTTTCGGATGGAGTTTTTACAGTTGCTGCAAGAAGTGATTGAGTCGGAAGAGGTAGGGATTTTGTTTGCTACCCACATCACCTCGGACTTGGATAAAATCGGCGATTATATCGTCGTGCTTGATGAAGGAAAAATTGTCACTGCAAAAACAAAGGATGAACTACTAGAAGAATACCGTGTTACCAAGCTTTCAGAAGCATTGATACAGCTTGCGAGGGGGAATCTGAATGAATAAAATAACGATGTTAAACAAAAAAATAAGGCAAGATGACAATGTGTTGTGGTTTATTATCTTGTTTTACAGCTTGGTTTTCTTTGCGGTGCAAATGATGTTGTGGCGTTCGGATACAGAGGTGCAGGAAAAATACAAATATTTGACTGCTGAAATCATGCTGCTAATTGGAGCCCATCTTCAGTATGGCTCGATTACCCAGGTCATTAGTTCTTGGGGACGAAATAAAACCGTCACATATGCTCTGCGCTATCTGCCGCTTGGCCGGCGAGAAATATTTTGGGGACATGTAAAAAGCATTGCCGGCTGGCAGGCATTCTGGCTGGTGTTACTGGCGCTTTCCTATTTGGCAAATCGACATGTGGTTCAAATGATGGATGGAATCTGGGTGCTTTGCCTAATACTAAATCCCATCGCTATCGTTTGGCAAAAAGAGGGGCGGATTCTTTTTAAGACTTTATCGGATTAGTGTGTAGCTCTTGACAGAATGGAGTATAATAGGAACAGATACAAGAGTATAAATTCCCCATGTGGATGCTTGGCGGAATGCAGAGAAAGTAGATATTTTGAGGAAAAAAAGATGGAATTTAGAAAAATCACATTGGATGATAGAGAATGGATGAGCACAAAATTTAACGAGGATCAGAGACAGGGTTGCGAATTTACATTTGGTAACAATTATATTTGGCGTAAAATCTATGATGTAGAAGTAACTGAGATATATGACTGCGCCGTTATTAAACTATCCAGTGAAGGTAAGGTACGCTATTCATTTCCAATCGGCGGCGGCGATAAGAAAAAGGCGCTGGAAGCGTTGCTTGCGGAGACAAAAGAAAAGCAGCAGGTGTTGCAGATGAATATAATTTTGGAGCAGGATAAGGCGAATCTGGAAGAATGGTTTCCGGGGCAGTTTGAAATGACGTCTGACCGGGACAGCTTTGATTATATCTACTTGACTGAGAAATTAACTGGCTTGGCTGGTAAAAAATTACATGGCAAGCGCAATCATATCGCCCGTTTTAAAGACAATAATTGGAGCTATGAGCCAATGACCAGTGAAAATAAATGGGATTGCCTGAAAATGAACGAGCAGTGGTGCGATAAACAACAGTGTAAATGGAATCAGGACATGGAAGATGAATTTTGTGCGGTTGCTGAGGCAATTGAGAATTTTGAAGCACTGGGATTTGTTGGTGGTGTACTGCGAATAGATGGTGAAATCGTAGCATTTTCAATTGGTGAGCCACTAAGTGACGACACCTTTGTGGTACACATTGAAAAGGCATTTTCAGAAATTCAGGGTGCGTATCCAATGATTAACCAGCAGTTTGTTGAGCATGAGTGCCAATCATTCACATATGTGAATCGCGAGGAAGATACTGGCGCAGAAGGACTTCGCAAAGCTAAAATGTCTTATTATCCAGAAATTTTATTAGAAAAATATGTGGCGAAATACGTTGCAAACTAGATGACATGGGAGAAAATAAACGTGGAGAAGCAGGAGCAAATAGCCTATGCCACCAAACAGATGATACCGGCTTTAACAGAGCTTTGGCTCGAAGCCTTTGGTGATGATAGGGCATATGTTGATTTTTATTTTGAAAACCGTTTCCATGAAAAAAATATGTTACTATACTTGGTTGATAAGGAACCGGTGGCAATGATATCCATGCTGCCGGCGATTTTGCATCAAGGGGGAAAGCGGCAAGAAGTGCGTTACATTTATGCGGTGGCAACATCACCGGCATATCGGCGGCGCGGCTACGCGAGAAAATTAATTGAAGCGGGACGACAATTGCTTCAAGTACCATTCATACTAGAACCGGCGACGAAACCATTAGCTGCCTATTACGAAGGCATGGGATTTACCGAAGGATTTCAGGTTACCGAAAATGAGCTAATCTTGCCGTCCATGCAGGCAGCCGCCTATGGGGGACAGCGTTACTGGTTGCTAACGGTTACGCCGAGCGAGTACAAGCAAATTCGCGACGGGAAATTAGCCGGTGAAGGGTATGTGGAATGGGATGTGGATGCCATTTCTTATGCTTTACAGGAAAATGATTTTTGCGGTGGCTATGCCTATAAGGTATTTCATGATAATATAGAAGATATTATGCTATATCGGTTAGAGGAAGACTGTCTGAATATTATAGAGACGACACTGAGCGATGCAGACATTCAGGGAGTAATCGAAAAACTTCGGATTGCACCAGCTAAAATACAGGTTCGCCGGCCGGCAGGAGCTGCTGGCATGGGGAAAAGCTTTGGGATGGTTTTGGGTGATGTGAAGGTGAAATGCGGGTATTTGAATTTGACGTTGGAATAGGGGACATATAAAAAGAACCAATGTGAATGCGGCTTGAAACTAGCCTCCACAGTGGTTCTTTTTTGGTGAATTAAACATCAATAATTAAAAATCAAGTAACTTTCGAACCGCATCTTGCATCTGTGGATGCAGTCTGAATTGGCGAACCAGTTCTTTTTCAAAACCAGTCAGATGAAAGCTATTGTTGTCTGGTACATACCCAAATGTAGGGAGAATATCTGTGATATTATAAATCTCACAGAGGATGAGCAGCGTGTCTGCATCAGGCTGTGATTGCCCACTTTCCCAACCATAAATAGTTTTCGTGGATACATTAATATTTTTCTCGGATAGGCTAAAAGCCACATCAACTACGGAAAGAAGATTCTTCTTCCGATACTCTTTTAGTATCTTAGCGATATTTTCGTTTTTCATATGCAACACCTCTTTTTTTAATCTTATCTCACAATACTTCACACGTCAACAAATTCTCGAGTATACGGAAAAAACAAGTTTACAATCTTAGAAACAAAGAATATAATGGAGATAATTAGTGTTTAATTCTTTAAAAATAAGAATTGGTGGTGAGAATGTGAGTGAGAAGAATGTGACAATCCGATTAGCAGAGTATATTCAAAAAAAAGGGATATCAACTAACATGATTGCAATGGAAACGGGAATTGCTGAAAAAAAAAATGCAAACCAATGCAACATATTCATTAAGTGCAGCAGAATTTTTGGCGTTATGTGCATATTTAAATGTACGTCCTGAGGACATATAATGGTGAACTAAATGCTGTAGTATAGGTATAAGGAGCATAACATAGTAATAACAAGAGCAAGTAAATGTCCAAACCTCATAAAAAGGAATCGCTAGTGCGATTCCTTTACTAATTTTCTGATAGGGATTCATTTTAAACAAAAAGTATCCGATATAAATTTTAAGAGTATGCATACAAGGACGTAGCATTAAAATCAAGGAGGAAAAGAAATGATGAAGATAACAGGAAATTACGAAAACAAAACCGCTGAGTCTTTCAAAAGCACTGCCATAGGTAGTGCCAATGGCACTGCAAAATCAGGTGAAGTCAAGGAAAATGGAAAAGAAAACAAAAAGAGCGAGAGCAATAACATTTACGGCGGCAATTTACGACTCGGGCAAGATGAAATTGCAAGTCGACAAGCGATGGCTGGGCAAGAGGCTTTGAAAAAAATAATGGATGTATTTTCCGGTACACTTAGTGTTGACCGGGAGATGGAGCGTAGTCAGGAAGATATCGACAATCAGCATGAAACAATAAAAAGCAACATGGAAACAGTTGCACAATTAGATGAAAAAGAAAAAGGAATGCTTGAAAAATATGGCGTCGAGGAATTCGAAGAATTATCGCCAGAAATGCGTGATAAATTTACGGACGAAATGAAAAGTATTAAAGATGAGCGAAAGGAATTGAATAAGGGAATTTCCGATGCCAGAAAAATAATTGCTGAGCAGAGCGGTTTTATCAAAGCAGTTCACAAGGAACGGCTAAAACATCATGAGATGGTAGATGCCCAGAAAGAAGCGGCGGAAATATTAGAGGAAGCCAACCGAGAAGTCACGAATATGATGGTTGATGATGCTGTTGATGAGCAGGATGAGCAGCTTGAAGAAATAAAAGAAAGAGCAGAGGAACAGAAAGAACAGCAGGTAGATTCGAAGGCCGATACACAGCAAGAAACACCAGTGGGTGAAATGTCCCAAGCAGTTCAAAAAGACATCTTAAATGCGGAAGCTGACAAGCTTGTATCAGAGAAAAAAATAACCAGAGAAGACATCAAGGGCATTGCCTGTGATGAAATGGTATAGTATAATGTGATGGAAAAGAACACCCGATAGAAAAGAGGAAACAGCGTGGCATTTGCACATTTACATACCCATACGGAATACAGTTTATTAGATGGTTCCAACAAAATAAAAGAATATGTGGCGCGAGTAAAAGAACTAGGCATGACGGCGGCGGCAATTACCGACCACGGAGTGATGTTCGGCGTTATCGAATTTTATAAAGCAGCCAGGGCGGCGGGGATTAATCCGTTGCTTGGCTGCGAAGTTTATGTTGCGCCAAATTCCCGTTTTGACCGGGAAAATGTTCAGGGTGAGGACCGTTACTACCATCTGGTGCTGTTGGCTGAAAACGACCAAGGTTACAGCAACCTAATGAAAATCGTTTCCAAAGGATTCGTGGATGGATACTATTATAAACCGCGAGTGGATATGGAAGTGCTGCAAGAGTTTCACGAAGGGATTATTGCTACCAGTGCCTGTCTGGCAGGCGAGGTACAGAGGCATCTAATCCGTGGCTTATATGAAGAGGCAAAAGAAATTGCCTATCGCTACGAAGCATGTTTTGGCAAAGGCAATTTTTTCTTGGAATTGCAAGACCACGGTATTCCCGACCAGAAGACCGTAAATCAGCAGTTATTGCGCCTAAGCCAGGATACCGGAATCGAACTGGTCGCCACCAATGACGTTCACTACACCTATGCTGAGGATGCAGAGCCGCACGATATTTTGTTGTGTATGCAGACTGGTAAAAAGCTGTCAGACGAAGACCGAATGCGTTATGAGGGTGGACAGTATTATGTAAAATCAGAAGAAGAAATGAAAGCGTTATTTCCATATGCCCTGCAAGCCTTGGAGAACACGCAGAAAATAGCTGACCGCTGTCATGTTGAAATTGAATTTGGGGTCACCAAGCTGCCGCAATTTCAGGTGCCAGAGGGCTATGATGCGTGGAGCTATTTAAATAAAATCTGTAAAGAAGGACTAGCGGTGCGTTATCCGCAGGATTACACGGAATTACTGCCCAAGCTGCAAGTCGAGCTGGATGTTATCAAAAACATGGGCTATGTCGACTACTTCTTGATTGTCTGGGATTTCATCCGCTATGCCAGAGAACACGATATCATGGTCGGACCGGGACGAGGTAGCGCAGCCGGTTCGCTGGTATCCTACACAATGGAAATTACTGATATTGACCCAATCAAATATGGTTTGATTTTTGAGCGTTTCTTAAATCCGGAACGTGTCTCGATGCCGGATATAGATATCGACTTCTGCTTCGAAAGACGGCAGGAGGTCATTGACTATGTTGTTGAAAAATATGGCAAGGAATGTGTGACCCAGATTGTCACCTTTGGAACCTTGGCAGCCCGCGGTGTTATTCGTGATGTTGGCAGGGTTATGGATTTACCATATGCATTTGTTGATACCATCGCCAAGAGTATACCGTTTGAATTAGGAATTACAATCGATAAGGCCTTGGTGATGAATCCCGAGCTACGCTCCATGTATGAGTCCGACCAACAGATTCATGCATTAATTGACATGTCTAAAAGGTTAGAAGGCTTACCGCGTCATACCTCGATGCATGCAGCCGGAGTCGTAATCAGTCAATTGCCAATGGATGAATATGTACCGCTCTCCAAGGCCTCGGATGGAACGATTACCACCCAGTTTACGATGACCACGATTGAAGAACTAGGTCTGTTAAAAATGGATTTCTTAGGCCTTCGAACACTGACTGTCATTCAAAATGCAGTCAGGATGGCGGCGAAAAGTCAAGGGATTTGCATCGAAATAAATGATATTGATTATAACGACAAAAACGTCTTAGATTCACTTGGAACTGGTCGCACAGATGGCGTGTTTCAGCTAGAAAGTGCCGGCATGAAAAATTTCATGAAGGAATTGAAGCCGCAGAATTTAGAAGACGTAATCGCGGGAATCTCCTTGTATCGTCCGGGTCCGATGGATTTTATCCCGGCATATATCAGAGGGAAAAACAGTCAGGGAAATGTGACATATGACTGCCCCGAATTGGAGCCGATTTTAGCACCGACCTATGGCTGTATTGTCTATCAGGAGCAGGTAATGGAAATCGTGCGAAAACTGGCGGGGTACACTTGGGGCCGAAGCGATTTGGTGCGCCGTGCGATGTCCAAGAAAAAAAGCGATGTCATGGAACGGGAGCGGAAGAATTTCGTCTATGGGAATCCTGAGGAAGGCGTGCCCGGCTGTGTATCGAATGGTATCAGTGAGCAGGTAGCTAATAAAATATTTGATGAAATGACAGATTTTGCGAAGTATGCATTTAACAAAAGTCATGCCGCAGCGTATGCCGTGGTGGCATATCAGACAGCTTGGTTAAAATACTATTATCCAGTTGAATTTATGGCCGCTCTAATGACCTCGGTGCTGGATAATACTACCAAGGTTTCCGAGTATATTTACACTTGCCGACAGATGGGTATCGAGATATTGCCGCCGGACATCAACGAAGGCGAAGGCGGATTTTCAGTATCAGGAAATTCAATTCGCTATGGTTTATCCGCCATTAAAAGCATTGGTCGTCCAGTCATCGAAGCGATTGTTACAGAGCGAGCAGTCCGTGGGCAATTTAAGACGCTGAAGGATTTTATCAACCGTTTATCGGGAAAAGAAGTCAATAAACGAACCGTCGAAAACTTTATCAAAGCTGGTGCATTAGATGACTTAGAGGGTAATCGTCGCCAGAAAATGATGATTTATGGTTCACTGATTGATAATCTGAGTCAAGAGAAAAAAAGTTCAATGGCCGGTCAGATGACACTGTTTGATTTTGCCAGTGAAGACACCAAGAAGGATTATGAAATCCGTCTGCCCGAGGTGGAGGAATACGAAAAGGAAATCCGGCTGGGCTTTGAAAAGGAAGTGCTTGGCGTTTATATCAGCGGTCACCCACTTGAGCAATATGCGGAAAAGCTACGCAAGCATACCACCAATGTTACAACCGATTTCGTGTTAGATGAAGAAACCGGCAAAACAAAAGTCGAGGATAATGAGAAAGCGATTGTGGGCGGAATGATTATCGACAAGACGATAAAATACACCAAGACCAACAAGGCGATGGCGTTTATCACCATTGAAGACTTGGTCGGAACCGTCGAGATTATTATTTTTCCAAAAGACTATGAGCGTTATCATATGTTGCTTGAAAATGATGCCAAGGTATTTGTTCAGGGACGCGTCAATGTTGAGGAGGACCGTAACGGCAAAATTATTTGTGAAAAAATCTTAGCCTTTGAAGATACGAAGCGTGAGCTGTGGCTGCAATTTCCAACAATGGAGGAGTATCAGGCCAAAGAACAGGACATCCTGGCAAGGCTCAGAGATTGGGATGGGAAAGACAATGTCGTTGTTTTTATCTCTGAAACGAAGCAAATGAAACGCTTGCCAAATAGCTGGAACATTGGAATTGGACCGGAGTTACTGACCTCATTACAGGATTATCTTGGTGCCATTAATGTAAAAGTTGTAGAAAAGTAAAAGGAAAGCATTGCAAAATGAAGCATTTAGGCTTAAAATAGGATGGATTGGATAAAAATAAAAATGACTGCATAGCGAGTAGTTACATAATATAGGAGGTAAAAAAATGTCAAAAGAAATAAACACAATTGGAGTGCTAACAAGTGGTGGTGACGCACCGGGTATGAACGCTGCCATTAGAGCGGTAGTTCGTCAGGCACTGGGAAAAGGAAAAAAAGTAAAAGGAATCAAACGTGGATATGCCGGACTTCTACAGGAAGAAATCGTAGACATGCAGGCAAATAACGTATCAGATATCATTCAGCGTGGTGGAACGATTTTACAGACCGCTCGTTGTGCAGAATTTGTGACCGCCGAGGGACAGGCTAAAGGTGCCGAGATTTGTAGAAAGCATGGCATCGACGGAATCATTGTTATCGGCGGTGACGGTTCCTTCAAAGGCGCTCAGAAATTAGCTGGTCTTGGCATTAATACCATTGCCGTACCAGGAACGATAGATTTAGACATTTCTTGTAGTGAATATACGATTGGCTTTGATACAGCTGTCAATACAGCGATGGAAGCAATTGATAAGGTTCGCGATACCTCAACCTCTCATGAGCGTTGCAGTATCATCGAAGTAATGGGCCGTGGTGCTGGTTATATTGCATTGTGGACGGGTATTGCCAATGGTGCAGAAGATATTCTGTTGCCAGAGAAATACGATTTTGATGAGCAGAAATTAGTAAATAATATTATTGAAAATAAAAAACGCGGAAAACAGCATCATATTATCATCAATGCCGAAGGAATCGGACATTCCTCCAGTATGGCAAAGAGAATTGAGGCGGCGACCGGTGTTGAGACGAGAGCTACCATTTTAGGCCATATGCAGCGTGGCGGCAGCCCAACCTGTAAAGACCGTGTTTATGCATCAACAATGGGATGCCTGGCTGTAGATTTACTGTGTGCTGGAAAATCAAACCGTGTGGTAGCATATTGCAAGGGAGAGTTTACCGACTTTGATATTGATGAAGCATTAGCAATGGAGAAGGCAATTCCAGAATACGAGTATGAAATTGCTGCTAGTCTGGCACGATAATCATGATAACGAGTATAGGAAATACACAGATAAAGAATTTAATACAATTGACTCAAAAAGCAAAAGCCCGGAAAGACCAAGGGCTTTTTGTGGTAGAAGGAAAGAAGATGTTTGCCGAAGTACCAGCGGAGCTGTTGCAGCAGGTATATGTATCCGAAGATTTCTTGAAAAACGAAGAAAATCGCTGCATGGTAGAGCATTTATCCTATGAAATATTATCGAACGGGGTGTTTAAGAGCGTCTCAGATACCCAGAGTCCGCAAGGCATTTTATGTCTGGTAAAGCAGCCGAAGTATCAATTGAGCGATTTACGAAAAGGCGACAAAACACATCTGCTGATATTAGAAAGCATACAAGACCCTGGTAATTTAGGAACGATGCTTCGCAGTGGTGAAGGGGCCGGAATCACGGGCATCATTTGCAACCAGACCACCGTCGATTTTTATAATCCGAAAACAATCCGTTCGACAATGGGCAGTATCTACCGTGTACCATTTGTGACGGTGACCGATTTGGCAGATACGATAAAAAGTCTTAAGGGCGAAGGGATAAATATTTATGCCGCCCATTTGCAGGGCAAACAGCATTATGATGAGCCAGACTATCGCCTTGCCAGTGGCTTTTTAATTGGTAATGAAGGCAACGGACTGAGTGATGAAATTGCCGACTTGGCCAATGAATATGTGCGTATTCCGATGGAAGGGCAAGTGGAATCATTAAATGCCGCCATTGCGGCGACCTTGTTAATGTATGAAGCAAACCGGCAAAGAAGAAAATAGAAAAGGGAAAATAAAATGTTTCGAATGTGGATAAAAGAATTCAAGGAAAACCGGATGCTTCGTGATATGACCGTCGAAGATAACTCCGCCGAGACGAGGACACATAAGGTATTTCAGGCGATTGACAAGGCCTGCTATGAATTTGATTTGAGTAAACCAATCTGGCTGGATAATACCGTGCTGGAATTTAAACGGCATTCCAAAACGAGATTTTATCAGGATAATTTTGTCGATGAGATTGAATTTGACTATATGGAAATACATGTAATAGAAGAGGATTAGAACAGATAGGAGCAAAAAATGGAAGGCGAAGTAAGAAGAGAGAAGATTATCGAATGTCTAAATAAAAGCAGAAACCCAATGTCAGGTACAGAATTGGCCAAATTATTGGGTGTAAGCAGGCAGGTAATTGTACAAGATATTGCGTTACTGCGGGCAGTGAATAAAAATATCTTGAGCACCAATAAGGGATATATCATGCATAATCCGTTAGCCGATGAAACGAAATTCAGGCGCACCATCCGCGTGCATCATACGGATGAAGAAACCAGAGATGAGCTGTATACCATTGTCGATTACGGCGGAAAAGTATTAGATGTGGTCGTAGAACATGATTTATATGGGCAGCTATCCGTTGATTTGATTTTGAAAAATCGTCAGGACGTGGACGAATTTATGACGAAAATGCATGACAGTACCGACCAGCCATTAAAGGTACTGACCAACGGTAGCCATCTTCATACAATTGAAGCGGATTCGAAGCTGAACTTAGATGCAATTGAGCAAAAATTAAAAGTGCGTGGTTATGCAAAATGATTGTGCAAAAATATTAAAAAATCATTAATATTGGAATAGAATATGGCAAAAGTAACAAAAGGTATGGTATAATAGAATTGCTTGTTATACTATGCCTTTTTTCTCATATACTGACAAAGGGCAAATTTAGAGTAGTATGGTCGGCATTTGGAGGAAACAAAATGGAAATAAACGCAGAGTTGAATGAAGGAATTGATAGCTGGAAGACGGTTGTTTTTCTATATAATTCAGCATTGAAAGAAGTTGGGACAAAGTTAGAAATCTTAAATGATGAATTTCAGCATGTACATCAGTATAACCCAATCGAGTACATAAAATCACGAATGAAATCTGCTGAAAGCATTGTTAAAAAATTAAGACGCTATGGCTATGAGAGCACAATTGACAATATGGTTAATTATGTCAATGATATCGCTGGAATTCGAATTGTCTGTTCGTTTACATCAGATATTTATCGTTTGGCAGGAATGATTGGTAAGCAGAATGATTTGACCGTAGTGTCTGTGAAGGATTACATTAAGAATCCCAAAGAAAGCGGATATAAGAGCTATCATATGTTAGTGTCAGTGCCGATTTTTTTATCCGACCGCGTGGTTGATACTAAGGTAGAGATACAGATACGTACCATTGCGATGGATTTTTGGGCAAGCTTAGAACATAAGATATATTACAAATTTGAAGGCAATGCGCCAGACTATATCAGTCGTGATTTACAGGAATGTGCGGGAATTGTATCAATGCTTGATGCGAAGATGTTATCCTTGAATGAAGCCATTTTGCGGGCCAAGCAGGACCAAGAAGGCCGACAATAATAATGATAGAAAAAATTCAATTTTATAGAAATCTATAAAATTGAATTTTTTCCTTTAAAAACGAAAGAAATTGTGTTATAAATGAGCGCATTACCTATTGCTTGTTTCATCTGGCTGTTTTTTTACTGCGTTAGCATAGGTTGTTTGGATAATCTTGGGTAAAAAATGTTGTTGCTATTTAGGTAATGGGATGCTATACTTTTACGCAAGATCATAGAACGCATTCGCGGTTCTATTTTCTAATGACAATTCGTCAAATATTTCTCGAACAAAACAAATGAATATGTTGCAGCTTGCGTAAACGTTCTTTGCTCTGCATAGGAGATAAAGAAAAGTTAAGGAAAATATGGTTTTTTGTGGTCTAACGTGCTATGATACATATAAGTGAATTGTGGTAATCTACGTCAAAATCCTTTTCTGATTTTATACAGCCAGCAACATGCAAGCACAGGAAAGGAACCTATTTTATGGAGAAAAAACAACAAGAAAACTTTATCATGTTACCGACAGTAGACTTTTGCTTCAAAGAGCTGATGCAGAATGCCAAGGTGCGAAAAGGCTTTATCGCAGCTCTTTTGAAGATAAGTCCAGAAAGTATCGAAGCAACCACCCTATTACCAACCATCATGGACCGCCAATATGAAGACGATAAGCTATGCATCTTAGATGTCCGCGTACAGCTAATGAATAAAACCCAGCTTGATTTGGAAATGCAAGTGAGTTATTTTGCGTATTGGGACGAACGCGTTTTATTATACTTATGTAAGATGTATGTCGAGCAGATAAAAATGGGTGATGATTATGATAGTCTCCAGAAATGTATTCATGTAAGTATTTTAGATTTTATTCAATTCCCAGAAGATGAGGAATGCTACCGGTCAATTCATTTACGTGATGACAAAACGGGAGAGCTTTATTCGGACAAGCTGGAGCTTCATGTGCTGGAATTGAAAAAATTGCCTAAAGAAGTAAAAACCGGTGAAGATATCATTACATGGATGAAGTTTTTCAGTGGAAAGAGCAAGGAGGAATTCGAGCGTATGGCGAAGACAAACGAATATGTAGACGAAGCATACCAAGCATTGATGAAACTGAGTGCAGATGAGCGAAAGAAATTGGAATACGAAGCGCGTGAAAAAGCAGTACGAGATTACAACTCACAGATGAGAAGTGCGGAGAAGCGTGGGATTGAGTTGGGCGAAAAGCATGGAATTGAGTCCTTAGTTGAAACCTGTCAGGAACTAGGTGCTTCTGAGAAATATATCCTCACCAAATTAATAACTGATTTTAATGTCACTAGTGAACAGGCAAAAACGTATTTGAGCGAACATTCAAATAGTGATAATAGAGGGTTAGAGTAAGTAATCACCGATTCTGATAATAAAACACCGCCAACTGTGTCCGGTCCCGCAGCTCTAACTTTTCCAAAATAGTGCTAAGATAATTGCGGACGGTCCCCTCACCTAAGAACAGCTTTTCAGAAATCTCTTTATTGCTAAAGCCCTTGGCAATCAATTCAATAATATCGAGCTCCTTTTCGCTGATGCCTTTGGCCAGATAGTCAAACTGGTTGGCATGGGCAATCAGCGTCGGCAGCTTGGTGACAATTTCACTGCCAAAGACACTCTGACCATTCATAACAGCGTGAAGGGCAGGCAATAGGCTTTCGAAATCCTGCTTTAAAATATAACCCTTAGCGCCCATGTGAAGCGCTTGAATAATATATTCATCATCAGAAAAAGTAGTCAAAAATAAAATCTTAGCCGCAGGGTATTTCGCTAAAATCTGGCGGCCAGCATCTAAGCCGGTCATTGTATCCATGCGGATGTCCATCAATAAAACATCAGGCTGATGCTTATCATACAAGGCAACGGCTTCAAGACCATTACGGCCAATTTCCAACACCTGAATATCTTCATTGGCTTCTAAAATTGTCTTTAACGAAAGTGAGACAAGATTGTCATCATCAATAATAATTAAGTTCATAATAAAACTCCTTTAACATTAGATTAAGATATTAGTCCTCGGTAATTTCACCCTTTGGAACAGAGATAAAGATGCGAAAGCCGTGTTCGGTCTGGTATGAAAAACTGCCATGCAGAGCATGAATTCGCTCCTGCATATTTTCAAGGCCAATGCCGGAATGCTTCTTATCAATACTGCCAATATTGGCTCCGTTGTCATCCACAATTAGCTGATAAATGCTTGGGTGTTCGCGGATAACAATATGAATCTCGCTCGCATTGCTGTGCTTCACAATATTTGACAAGGCTTCTTTGATAATGGCAATAAAAGCGTATTTGACATTCCGCGGAATAACACGTTCCATATCGTATTCAAAAGCAATCTGATACTGTCCATATTCATCTAAAATACTGGTAATCGTAGCCTTCAAATCAATGGAATTATCATGCAAATCATGAACACTGGAACGAATATTATCCATCGCACCGGAGAGCGTATCTTTCAAATCGTGAAGCGGTGATGCAAGGATGTCATTTTTATTAATCGCAATCAGAGCGCCAACCTGTAGAAGCGAACGCGACAGCATATGTCCGACATTATCGTGGATTTCTCTGGCAATGCGGTTACGTTCCTTTAAAGTGGCAAGATAGATTTCATAATCCTGTTTTTCCAATAAGTCTTTGTTCTTCTGACTGAGCATCAAATTAAATTCCTGACTGTCATCACGCACTATTTTTAACTGTTTGTTTAACAGATATACCTCTGAGCTGTGTTTGTGGAGCAGATACGTCAGGACAAATAACATAAAAATAAGTAATAGCTGCAACGGCATTTCAAGCGTAATTTGGACAAAAATCAGCGGCAGACTAAGCGCATAAAGATAGTAAAAGCGGGTATTTAACAAATCGTAAAAAAGTAACGGCAGGTATAGGCAAAAAGCCGGATGAATCAAACTGATACCAAGATAGGAAATCAGCAGTCCGATGTAAATTGGATTTTCTTTTAAATGTGAGACCTGCTCCAAATCAGGATGCAAAAAACCAGCCAGACAAGTATAGGCAATTGCGGTTAAAAAAGCCATAATGCAAAAAAAGCCGATTTCTGGATAGGAGAAAATCAGTATCATGGTGGTACATATCAGAATGACAACTTTATCAATAATAGCGTTCATTGTTTTTTCCTCAATTTTCAAAATAAGTTGCTGTTTTTACTATAATATATATTGCCAGGAAGCACAACCAATCTAGTGAAAAATGACATTTGTCATTTCAAGAGGTGACACACTTCACTGTTAAACGTTAGGAAAATCGGATAGAATCAAATTATCAACAGGAAAGAGGAGGAAAATGTTATGTCACAGACAACGCAACCAATTGTTGAAATTGAAAATTTGGTAAAACGATATAAGGAAGTTTTGGCACTCGATCATTTGAATTTGCAGATAGAAGAAGGTGAAATCTACGGATTGCTAGGACCAAACGGTTCCGGTAAGACAACTGCTATCAGTTGTATTTTAGCGCTGCTAAGCTTTGACAAGGGCAGTGTCAAGGTGTTTGGTCAGGAGATGCAGCCAGACAGCTATGCGGCTAAGAAAAATATAGGAGTCGTGTTACAAAATGTAGCAGTATTTGATGAGCTGACGGTGCGGGAAAATATTGATTACTTCTGTGGTCTTTATATAAAGGATAAAGCACAGCGAAAAATATTGGTGAATCAAGCCATCCAGTTTGTCGGCTTGGAGGAATTTGAGAAATTTTATCCTAAAAAATTATCGGGTGGTTTACTGCGACGCTTAAATATTGCTTGTGGAATCGCTCACCAGCCGAAATTAATTATTATGGATGAGCCGACCGTAGCGGTTGACCCACAGAGCCGGAATAAAATCCTTGAAGGCATTCAGCAGTTAAATGCCGCAGGTGCAACAATCATCTACACCTCACATTATATGGAGGAAGTGGAGCAAATCTGCAGTCGGATAGCAATTATTGACAAAGGCCGCAAAATCGCAGAGGGAACCAAAGAAGAATTAAAGCGGATGATTAAGACCGGTGAGAAGATTCGCGTGGATGTAATGGGGCTGAGTGCAGAGCAGCTATCTCAGATTGAAAAATTAAATCATGTCTATAAAGTGAAGTATGAGGAAAATCAGCTATCCATCAATTGCAGTGGTGGAAAACATAACTTAGTAAACATTCTTGATTACTTGCAGAAACAGGAAATCAGCTTTGGCCGGGTCTACTCGGAAATGCCGTCACTAAACGACGTTTTCCTTGAAATAACCGGCAAAGAATTAAGAGACTAGGAGGGGATGAGAATGTTTTTTCGCTTATTTAAATACAGCATAATGAAAAGCCTGCGGAAAAAAGAGATATTTTTCTGGAATCTATGTTTTCCATTTATATTAGGAACATTGTTTTTTGTCAGCTTTGGAAATTATTCGGAAAACTTGGAAAACTTTCGGACAATACCAATAGCGTATGTCGAAACTGAAAATGCGGATGCAGAATTTGAAGCGGTATTGACGGAATTAGAGCAGCAGGATAGCCCGCTCGTGGAGCGCAATACAGTAAGCCTGGACGAAGCACAGAAGCTGCTTGAGGATGGCGACGTTGAGGGTGTTTACTATAATGACAAAGACGGAATTATCCTATATGTCAAAGAAGAGGGGATTTTTCCAAGCATTTTAAAGACGGTTCTCGATGAATATCAAAAGACTTCCAATGCAATTGCAACCATTGCTGAAAAGCATCCGGAGAATTTAATGGCAGTTCTAGACAATATTTCGACCGAAGTTAATATGCTGACTGAGAAACCAACTTCCAGTGGAAATCTTGATACAATGGTTAGTTATTTTTATGCATTAATAGCGATGAGTTGTTTATATGGTTGTTTTACCGGAGTTAATTGTGCCGTTGATATTAAGGCAGATAAATCCGCGCTGGGAGCAAGACGGCTGGTTGCCAGTACAAATCGGTTTTCGATGATGCTGGCTGATATTGCCGCAAGTATTGCCTTACAATTTTTCTGTAGTGAACTGGCAGTTTGCTATTTGAAATACGTATTAAAAGTAGACTTTGGTCGGCGGATGCCATATCTTGCGCTCGTGGTCTTGGTTGGTTCAATCATTGGTATTGCGACCGGATTTTTTATCGGTTCAGTCGGTAAAGCACCCATCGAAGGTAAAATTGGGATGGCTGTGGGAATTACGATGTTGGAATGTTTTTTAAGTGGCTTGATGGTTGGCAATATGTACTATATTATTCAGGATATTTGCCCGCTGATAAACAAAATCAATCCGGCGTCCTTAATTGTAGATGCCTTATATAGTCTCGATATTTATGATACCTATGAACGATTTTATGGAAATCTAGGGCTTATGCTGGGAATCTCCGTATTGTTGGGTGGACTGGGATATCTGAGCATCAGGAGGGAACGATATGCAAGTATATAAAGCTTTTTTTAAGATTGTCAGAAAACGATTAGGCTCGGTGTCAATGTACTTTATCATTTTTATTGGCATTGCAATTGCAATGGCAAAAATGGGGATGAATAATGAGGTCGGTAATTTTGAGCAGACCAAGTTAAATATTGCCATTGAAAATCTCGATCAGGGTAGATTAGGCGAGGGATTGATGGAGCAGCTAAGCTTGAATAACACCGTTACGCCAATCCCGGAAACAGACGATGAATTAATGGATCAGATGTTTAACCGTCGACTAGACTATGTTTTATATATTCCAGCAGATTTTACGAGTCGTTTTTTGGCTGGTGAACGCGAAGAACTATTGACAAATCAGAAAGTGCCTTCTACGACGACGGGGATGTTTGCCGATAATCAGGTGGAATCGTACTTGTCAATGGTGGGGCTATATCTTGAATCTGGATTTAATTTGGAAGAAAGTATTGATTATACCAATGATACCATGAAGATATCATCAGAGGTGGAATTTGCATCAGGCAAGGATGAGGCATCAATTAATCCAGCCGTGTACTATTTTCGGTATCTGCCATATATTTTTATCTGTAGTATGGTATGTATACTTGGGCCGGTATTAATGAATTTTAACAAGCGTGATATCAGTGCCAGAAATAAATGTTCGTCGATGTCCTTTACCAAGCGAAATCTATATTTGTTACTAGGTAGTTTGATACTGATGTTGGTGGCTTATGGCTTGATGATGATAATTGCCTACATGTTGTATCCGGATTACGTGGGCACAGCCAGAGGAGTTTACAGCATGCTCAATGCGTTGATTATGATATTGATGTCGATGGCGCTTTCCTACCTGGCAACGCAAATCGTGCAAAAAGAAACGGCACTGAATATGTTCAGCAACGTAGTCGGGTTGTCGATGGCATTCTTAGGCGGAGTCTTTGTACCGTTAGAGATTTTTGGTGAAAATGTATTGAAGGTTTCCAAATTTGTGCCGACCTATTGGTATGTCATTACCAATGATGCGATTCAAAATATTTCGGGGCTGGGAAATCTGCCACTGAATATTATTCAGGGTCTGCTAGTTCAAAGCATTTATGTAATCGCGATTTTATTTATTGGGTTATTGGTTAACCGCATGAAGGCGAGAGAATCCTAGAAAATAGTATTAGTATCGAAAAAGAAAGGCTGTCGCAAAATTTAGAAAGATAAATTTTGCGACAGCCTCACACTTATTTACATGCGCCTGCTGGCGCAAGTTTTAAAATACTACTTTTTCACATGCAATGTTAAACGCTTGGGCAACTTCTGGACAAGTCAGTTTGCCTTTGTAAGTGTTAATCCCCGGCAAGATTCCCGGCAGTTTCTCACAAGCGTCTTTCAGACCATTCGATGCAATTGCAAGACCGTAACGCAAGGTTGCATTGGTCAGGGCAATCGTTGAAGTTCTTGGCACTGCGCCCGGCATATTAGCAACACAGTAATGAACAACACCGTCAACGACGAAGGTAGGGTCGTCATGGTAAGTCGGATGGGTGGTTTCACAGCATCCGCCCTGATCAACTGCAATATCAACAATGACGCTTCCTGGTTTCATTTTTTTCAGATATTCGCGGCGAACCAGCTTTGGTGCCGCACCACCAGGAATCAAAACGGCGCCAATCACGAGGTCAGCATTTTCGCAGAGCCGTTCGATGGCAGCATCGGTGCTGTAAAGTGTCTGAATGCTGTTTCCGAAAATATCATCCAGGTAAGTCAGGCGGTCAAGATTATTATCCACAACGGTAACATCAGCGCCGATACCAACCGCAATTCGGCAGGCATTAATGCCGACAACACCGCCGCCTAACACGGCCACCTTCGCGCGCGGAACACCAGGCACGCCGGCGAGCAGGACACCACGACCGCCAAACGGTTTCTCTAAGCATTTCGCACCTTCTTGAATACTAAGTCTTCCGGCAATCTCACTCATTGGTTTTAACAGCGGAATACCGCCATTGGCATCTCTGATTGTTTCATAAGCAACACTGGTTGCACCTGATTTAACAAGTACATCGGTCAGTTGTTTGTCGGCCGCCAGATGAAGATAGGTGAAAAGAATCTGTCCATCGCGAATCATATCATATTCTGGTTCCAGTGGTTCTTTTACTTTCACAATCATCTCAGCCTGCCCATATACCTCGGCAGGTGTATCACAAAGCTTGGCACCGGCTGCGGCATACTGCTCATCGCTAAATCCAGAGCCGTCACCCGCTGTTTTTTCGATTAAAACAGAATGTCCGGCGCTGATATAACTTTTTACATTTTCTGGGGTTAGCCCCACACGGTACTCATACTTTTTAATTTCTTTTACACAACCTACAATCATCAATGCTCCTCCTTGAATGAATTATTTTTTATTATTTGAACGTTTACGCATCGTTGGGTCTAAGATTCTCTTGCGAATACGAAGGCTTTCTGGAGTTACTTCAAGTAATTCGTCGATGTCAATAAAGTCAAGTGCCTGCTCTAAGCTTAGAACTCTTGGCGGGCTTAAGGTTAATGCTTCGTCAGCAGAAGAAGAACGGGTATTGGTTAAATGCTTTTTCTTGCAGACATTTAATTCAATATCCTCAGCCTTAGCCGAAGAACCGATGACCATACCAGCATAAACTCTTTCGCCGGCACTGATAAATAAGGTACCGCGCTCCTGTGCTGAAAATAATCCATAGGCAACTGCATCACCAGATTCGAAGGCAATCAGGGAGCCCAGCTTACGATAGGTAATCTCGCCCTTAAAAGGTGCATAACCGTTAAAAATCGTATTAATAATTCCATTTCCCTTGGTATCGGTTAAGAAATCACCACGATAGCCGATTAATCCACGGGATGGGATGTTAAATTCCAATCGTGTATATCCACCAGCAATCGGGCGCATATTCTGTAATTCGCCTTTTCTTTGACTTAATTTGTCGATTACAGTACCGGTAAAATCATCTGGAACATCAACATAAGCAATTTCCATTGGCTCAAGCTTCTTGCCATTTTCATCTTTTTGATATAATACCTCGGCTTTACTTACAGCAAATTCATAGCCTTCACGACGCATATTTTCAATTAAAACGGATAAATGTAATTCTCCACGTCCTGATACTTTTAAACTATCAGCACTATCAGTATCTTCGACCCGCAAGCTGACATCGGTATTTAATTCCTTGAACAGACGGTCACGGATATGACGGGAAGTAACGAATTTACCTTCCTGTCCAGCCAGTGGGCTGTCGTTAACAATAAAATTCATTGACAACGTTGGCTCAGAGATTTTTTGGAATGGAAGTGCCTCCGGCGCCTCTGGTGCACAGATGGTATCACCGATATGAATGTCTGCAATACCAGAAATCGCTACGATTGAACCGATTCCGGCTTCCGTAACTTCAACTTTTTTGAGTCCGTCAAATTCGTATAATTTACTGATACGGACCTTTTTCATTTTATCTGGCTCGTGGTGATTTAATACCACTGCATCCTGATTTATTTTCAGACAGCCATTGTCAACCTTGCCGACACCAATCCGACCGACATACTCATTGTAATCAATGGTACTGATTAACACCTGGGTATTGGCTTCAGGGTCACCCTGTGGAGCTGGGATATATTCAAGAATGGTTTCAAAAAGAGCAACCATGTCTTTTTTCTCATCATTTAAATCCTTCACGGCATAGCCATTGCGGGCGGAAGCGAAGATAAATGGACAATCCAACTGCTCATCGGAAGCATCTAAATCCATAAATAATTCTAACACTTCGTCAATTACTTCATCTGGTCTGGCTTCTGGGCGGTCAATTTTATTGATGCAAACGATGACATGGAGGTCTAATTCTAATGCTTTCATCAGCACGAATTTCGTCTGTGGCATGGCACCTTCATAGGCATCAACAACCAACACAACACCATCAACCATTTTTAAAACACGTTCCACCTCGCCACCGAAGTCGGCATGTCCTGGAGTATCAATAATATTGATTTTGGTCTCTCCATATAATACCGCAGTATTTTTGGAGAGGATGGTAATTCCACGCTCACGCTCAATGTCATTCGAGTCCATGACACGTTCCTGGACCTCCTGATTGCTGCGGAAGACACCACTTTGTTTAAGCAGTTCGTCAACCAAGGTGGTTTTGCCGTGGTCTACATGGGCAATAATGGCAATGTTACGAACATCGTCTCTAGTTGTTCTCATATAATATTTCCTTCTTTCTATTTCGAACAGAAATTTTCGGTAACAAAAAAACAGTTTCTTATTTATATGTCAATCGGAATGACCGACTTACTTATTCTATCATAATTTTCATGATGCGCAAGTTTTTTATGCATTCAAATCTACATTTTTTATGAGGTCGCATTTTTTGCTGTAAAAAAATGGAGAAAAGCAAACGTTTGTTATCGACAAGAAATGCGGTTTTTCGGCAAATAGGCAATGGTAATGTAATGGAGTTCTAAATGGGATGCATCCAGAATATATTGCAATAACTAACAATCGATATGCCATCGATGTACGTAAGCCGACAGATATTGAAAATATCGGGCAAGAAGAAGGGAGACAAATTTCATGGCAGATAAAATATTCGAAAACAACCAGGTTTCAATTGTAGGTGAAATCATATCCGGTTTCACATTTAGTCACGAGGTATATGGTGAGGGCTTCTATATGGTAGAGGTAGCAGTAAATCGTCTCAGCAATTTTGCTGACTATATCCCGCTGATGATATCGGAACGCCTAATTGACGTCAAAACAGACCATATTGGTCAGCAGATTTTCGCAACCGGTCAATTTCGCTCTTATAACAAGCACGAGGAATGTAAAAATCGTCTGGTTCTGTCCGTGTTTGTAAGAGAAATTGAATTTATCGAGGAAGAAGAGGATGAGTTAAAGAGTAACCAGATTTTTCTCGATGGATATATTTGTAAGGACCCGATTTATCGAAAAACGCCGCTGGGCCGGGAGATTGCAGACTTACTTGTTGCTGTAAATCGTTCCTATGGAAAATCTGATTACATACCATGCATCTGCTGGGGCAGGAATGCAAGATTTGCTTCTAGCTTTGAAGTGGGAGGGCACGTTCAAGTTTGGGGCAGAATTCAGAGTCGCGAATATGTAAAAAAACTAAATGAAGAAGATATTGAGAAGCGCATTGCTTATGAGGTTTCCGTCAGCAAGGTCGATTTCTTAGATTAAGCTTTTAATCATGGCAGCAATCATAATTTGCTTTTTTTCCAATAGTATGTTATTTTAGAAAAATCTGGAGCATATTACGGAAGGGAAAAAATCATGGATAAAGGTTTGATTCAGGTTTATTATGGCGAAGGAAGAGGTAAGACAACGGCGGCCTTGGGCTCAGCACTGCGAGCTGCGGGGGAAGGTAAAACCGTAGTAGTCGTACAGTTTTTAAAAGGAAAAGCCGATGCGGGCATGGACTACTTGCAGCGTCTGGAACCAGAAATCAAAATCTTCCGTTTTGAAAAAGCGGAGGCTTATTATGAGACCCTTTCGGAAGAAGAGCAAAGCGAAGCCAAGATGAACATGATTAATGGCTTAAACTACGCAAAAAAGGTGTTGCAAACGGGAGAATGCAGTGTTTTAATTCTCGATGAAGTATTAGGAATGATTGATACTGGTATTATTACCTCGGAGGATTTAGAAGCAGTATTACAGGCAAAGATGGACGATATAGATATTATCTTGACCGGTCGTGTGTTAGAGCCATCAGTTCGCGAGTATGCGGACGAAATCTATAATATTGCGTCCGAGAAATAAACATTGACAGAATATAAACACGGTGTTATATTGAAAATAGAATTTCATATATGGTAGAGGTTGCGCGATTTATCAGTAGCTTATTGGATGTGGCAGGACAGACGAAGATAAGTGAAAGGGGAAAGCGCCGAAAGAATAGTTCCACCCTGATCGGAACTGCTCTTGGGCATAGACTGAATAAGTTTATGACTGTCATCTGAAAAGATGGGGAGCTAT
Organism: Lachnospiraceae bacterium; assembly: GCA_031555935.1. Taxonomy (GTDB): domain Bacteria; phylum Bacillota; class Clostridia; order Lachnospirales; family Lachnospiraceae; genus Roseburia_C. The sequence continues at coordinate 78,758 of JAVBTX010000030.1, forward strand.
CGTTAATACTGTAGGTTAATTGCAGAATTATCAGTCGGCTCTTGGAGCCGGCTTTTTTATTTGGCACAGCCAAATAAAAAAACGGCTCCAAGAGCCCCTCCGGGGGGATGCGCACTCGCGCGAGAATGTATAATGTCGCTTAGGCGACCGCGCTCGGCGCACGAGTCTGGCAAGCCAGACTCGATAATATAGCCGGCTTGATGCCCACTACGAGGAATTCGCATTTTGTGAGAACTGTAATACTATAAAAGAGAAAGAATATGGAAAGTCCCCCGTGGAAGACGGGCGGCGGAAAGTATGGAGGATGAATTATGGCAATATTCAAAGGAGCAGGCGTTGCGATTGTAACACCGATGAAAGATAACCTCGAGGTAAATTATGAAAAATTAGAGGAACTGATTAATTTTCAGATTGATAATGGTACGGATGCGATTATTATTACCGGAACAACTGGTGAGAGTTCTACCCTGACGATGGAAGAACATCATAAAGTAATCAAAGCAGCCGTTGATTTTACGAAAAACCGTATTCCAGTCATTGCTGGAACTGGTTCGAACTGTACCAGAACGGCGATTCAGTTAACGCAGGAGGCAAAAGATGCTGGCGTGGATGGCGCATTGATTGTAACGCCATACTATAACAAAGCAACTCAGGCAGGTTTAATCAGTCACTATGCTCAGATTGCGGAGGCCGTGGATTTACCAATTGTGCTGTATAACGTGCCAAGTCGAACTGGATGTAATTTACTTCCGGAAACAGTAGCAACCTTGGTGAATACCCAGAAGAATATCGTGGGCTTAAAAGAAGCAACCGGCAGCTTGGCTCAGGCTTCTAAAACGATGCTGTTAACCGATGGAAAACTCGATTTATATTCTGGCGAAGATGCCTTAGTATTACCATTAATGGCCATTGGTGGTGTAGGCGTGATTTCGGTTTGGTCTAATATTGCGCCAAAACAGGTACATGACATGTGCCAGAGCTTTTTTGACGGTGATATCGCGGCCGCTCGTAAAATACAGCTAGAGGCACTGCCATTGATTGATGCACTGTTTAGTGAGGTCAATCCAATCCCGGTAAAAAAAGCATTGAACTTAATGGGCATGGGCGCTGGCAGCCTGCGTGCACCATTAACAGAGATGACCGATGCAAATGCCCAGAAATTGGCAGCGGCAATGAAAGCATATGGCATAAATTTAGCATAGAATAATAGGAACCAAAGAAAAATGATAAGGAGACAGGCAAAATGACAAAAATAATCATGCATGGCTGCAATGGAAAGATGGGTCAGGTTATCAGTGAGCTGGTAAAAAATGATGAAAGTGCCCTGATTGTAGCGGGAGTTGATGTATATGACAAAATCCCCAATGACTATCCGGTGTTTACTTCTATTGCGGAATGTAATATCGAAGCCGATGTCATTATCGATTTTTCCAATGCCAAGGCAGTGGATGCATTACTAAAATTCAGTGAGAAAAAACATGTTCCGCTGGTATTATGTACCACCGGACTTTCAGAAGGACAGTTAGATAAGGTTGCGGATATCGCGAAAACAACAGCCGTATTAAAGTCAGCAAACATGTCACTGGGAATTAATACCTTGTTAGACTTGTTGCAGAAAGCAGTAAAAGTATTAGCACCAGCGGGATTTGATGTTGAGATTGTCGAAAAACATCACAATCAGAAATTGGATGCACCAAGCGGAACGGCCTTAGCCTTAGCGGATGCGATGAACGAGGCAATGGATGATGTCTTTGATTACACATATGATAGAAGTCAGGTGCGTGAGAAACGCGGTAAAAATGAAATTGGTATTTCAGCAGTTCGCGGTGGTACGATTGTCGGTGAGCACGAGGTGATTTTTGCCGGCACCGATGAAGTAATCGAAATTAGCCATACCGCATATTCAAAAAATATTTTTGCCAAAGGAGCAGTGGAAGCCGCCAAATTTTTGGCTGGAAAAGCTGCTGGTATGTATGATATGCAGGATGTAATTCGTTCCCGATAAATGGATGGGAAGGCAATAAAATAAAAGCAGGACTAAATCATTTCATTTTAGATATGGCTGATATAGTCCTCTTTTGGTTTTAACAATTCTGCAACTGTGCTATAATCAAGGAAAAGGAGAATGGCAAAGTATGAATGTAAAATTTGGGATAATCGGACTTGGCGGCATTGCTCACCGCTTTGCAAAAGTAATAAAGACGATGGAAGACGTGGAACTCATTGCCGTAGCATCCTCAGATGAGAACAGAGCCAGAGCGTTTGCAGGTGAGTATGGTGTAGGCAAATATTATCAGGATTATGTCAGTCTCGTTGATGACTCAAATGTTGATGTGGTATATATCGCCCAGACACATGACCGTCATTATGAATTAATTAAGCTTTGTATCGAACATGGAAAAGGGGTTCTATGTGAAAAGCCGATGGTACTGAGCGAGCAGCAGGCAATCGAAGTGAGTGAATTATCAAAAAGGAAAAAAGTATTGCTGATGGAAGCAATGTGGTCGAGATTTATACCCACCTTTCAGAAAGCCAGAGAGTGGGTGTTGGCAGGTGAAATTGGTGCAGTCGGGATGGTTCAGGCATCCTTTAGCTTTCACTTTCCCTATGACCCGACCCATCGCCTCTATAATACCGAGACGGCGGGCGGCAGTCTCTATGATGCCGGTGTTTATCCGATTGAATTTACAACGGGGATTTTAGACGAGCAGCCAAGCGAAGTGAAAGCGACGGCTACGTTTAGTGAAAATGGTGTCGATGATTCTGTTGCCATGATTATGAAATTTAACAGTGGGGCGCAAGCAACTTTGAGCTGTGGTTTTCGAGCCCAGACATGTGGAGATGCTTATGTCAATGGGGATAATGGTTATATTGTCGTGTACAATTTCCTTGGTTCACCCAAAGTAGAACGCTACAATAGCGACCGGCAATTGTGTGAGACTTATGAAGCTCAATTTGAAGATGGATTTTACTATGAAATCCAGCACTTTGCCGAGTTATTCAAGGCGGGGAAGATAGAGAGCGAGATTGTGCCGCATAAAGATAATATCGCTACTGCCAGAATCTTTGAGAATATTATGAAGCAAATACATGGATGATTCGAAGTTAAGAGGGATTATGGAGCAAGAATTAAGATATGGAATAAAAGTAACCGTTTTGTCGGAAATAATTGAATTTGCCAAGAAATATCACATTGAAAAAGTGATTCTTTTTGGTTCGCGTGCCAGAGGAAATTATCAACGGACAAGTGATATTGATTTGGCAGTAACCGGTGGTAATGTTGTGGAATTTGCCTTAGATGTGGATGAAGAAACCAGCACATTGCTAAAATATGATGTTGTGAATCTGGATCAGCCGGTTCAAGCGGAGCTGCTCGAATCAATCGGGAAAGAAGGGATAGTGCTTTATGAAAAAGGTTGAAAATTTTACCAAGGCGTTGATAAATCTGCATGATATATACATGTATGAAGAACCATATGATAACGTGGTTTTGTCGGGCTTGGTAGCATTATATGAGATTTGTTTTGAACAATCGTGGAAAGCGATGAAGGAAGTTTTGGAATTAAATGGGGTGCAGGAGGCGGCAACCGGCTCACCAAAGAGTATTATTAAGACTGCATATGGTTTAAAGTTAATCGAGAATGAGGAGCTGTGGCTTCTGGCATTGACCTCAAGGAATAACGTTGCTCATGCATATAATAAGGATATTGCATATGACATTGTAAAACAAACAAAGAAATATTATGTAGAGATGTTTGAAGCATTGCAAAAAAATATGACGGAACACTGGCTATAGTGGTGTTGTTTGAAAATAAAAAAGGTAACCTAGGTCATGAATGTACCTCCAATAAGTTGGGTCGTTTGTCTAACTCATTGTGGTACATTACTTATAACCCAAGGTTACTCTTTTTTGCATTTTACAATAACAGAATTCCGTTTTTAGCAGCTTCTGCCATCATTTCTTCTGGCCATAGCGAAGACTGAACTTCACCGATGTGAGCTTTTCTTAAGAAAAACATACAGATACGGGACTGGCCAATACCACCGCCGATGGTGTATGGGAGTTCTTCCTCAATAATTGCTTTTTGGAATGGCAATGCGGCACGGTCCATGCAGTCAGCTTTTTCTAACTGGCTGATAAGCGCGGCTTTGTCAACCCGGATACCCATTGAAGACAGCTCTAGGGCAATGTCTAAGACTGGATAGTAAACGAGAATATCAGCATTTAGTGCCCAATCATCATAGTCTGGTGCACGACCGTCATGACGTTCACCGGAGGATAATTTGTCACCAATCTGCATGAGGCAGACAGCACCCTTGGCTTTAGTAATCTTATATTCCCGTTCCTTTGCAGAATCTGCTGGATACATATCTTCTAATTCCTGAGAAGTAATGAAGAAAATATCATGTGGCAGAATCTCTTCTATGTAATCATGCTGAATCGCCATATATTTTTCTGTTTTACGTAAGCATTTGTAAACATTGCGGACAGCGTCCTGTAGAGTCTCAAGTGTACGTTCCTTTTGGTCAATCACTTTCTCCCAGTCCCACTGGTCAACAAAAATGGAATGAATATTGTCCGTGTCTTCATCGCGGCGAATTGCATTCATATCAGTATAAAGACCTTCGCCAATCGCAAAACCATATTTCTGCAAAGCAAAACGTTTCCATTTAGCCAGTGAGTGAACAACCTCAGCACATTTTTCATCTTGTTCTTTGATGGTAAAGGAAACTGGACGCTCGACACCATTTAGGTTATCGTTCAGACCGGATAGTGGGTCAACAAAAAGTGGTGCCGATACACGTGTCAGATTTAAGCGCAGGGCTAGTAAATTCTGAAAGAAATCCTTGACCGTTTTAATTGCAATCTGTGTATCATATAGATTTAATTCGGCTTTATAGTTGCTTGGTATTGTTAAGTTTTCCATTGAGTAACTCCTTGCATTTATTTTGATTCGAGCTAATTATAGCATAAAATCTTTTATCAGTGGATATAATTTTTCGCTGTGTTCGACATAGCTGCTATGATCTTCACCAGGCACGATGATTAACGTGGACTGAGGAATACCACGGGCAATTTTTTTGGTGACAGATTTTTTCACAATATCCTTCTGGCCAGCCAGCACTAAGGTTGGTATATTGATGAATTGAAGCTGTTCAATCGGGATATTTGGTTCGGTCAACATTAGCAGCGTTAGCGGGTGTTTCTTGCGACGGTAGCCGCGTTTGATCGTACGGCGGAAGTTTCCTTTTAAGTCCTTCGGCTGAAGATTGGCACCGCTGATTATCAAACGGGACAGCAGCTTCGGATATTTAGAGGCTAGCAGGAGGCCGATAACACCGCCATCACTAAACCCATAAAAGGCTGGTTTTTGAAGTGAAAGAGCTTCGATAAATTCCACCACATCTTCCATCATCTCTTCGTAGTGATATTCCTTGGAGGTGGCTGATTGTCCATGCCCGCGGGTATCTAGGGCGTAGACGGTATGTGTTTTCTCCAGCTCTTTTGTCAGGACATCAAAAATCTCGTGTGTCTCGCCATTTCCATGCATTAGAATAATCGGAGCACCTTCGCCGGATTTTTCATAATAGAGAATCTGACCGCGTAATTGAATAAACATATTGTTTCCTCGCTTCTGCTTCTTCGGAGAAAAAACTCGCGCTCCAGAAGAATATATAATATAATAGAGTGTAACATTTTATGGAAAAAAGGACAAGGGTGGATGATAATGGGAAAGAACAAGTTGAAAATAAAAAAAATGAAACAGAATGACAATATAATAATTAAGGAACTGCTTAAGGAAGATGAAGGAGCTCAAATGCACTTGGAGGAAATTTATCGTATCATCGAAAAGAAGGGGCAGGTGTTTGGAGCATTTAGAGAAAAGGAACTGGTTGGAGTCGCGGCGTTAGAACCAGAGCAAATCGGGGAGAAAAAGCATTATGCCCAATTGAAATTTTTCTATGTAGCAAAAGCGAAACGTCGAGAGGGTGTTGGAAAAAAACTTTTGGCCCATATCGGTGACGTGTCAGGGTATGTAGGGGGAGATATTTTATTTGTTTCCGGCCAAGTGTCAGAAGACGCGATTGGATTTTTATTAAGTCAAAAATTCGTGGCAGCAGAACACAGCCAGCTGGGCAAGGATACTGATTTGCAAGCCGTAGGGGCCAATTATATATTAGAAACAGAACATGCGAAACATCGGGGAATGTACTATGGCATGAGCATCGGAATGTTATTAGGAATTTCGGTGGGACTGATGTTTGGTCAGACATTTTATGAGAGTGAGGGAATCGGTATGAGTATGGGAATGGCAATCGGTATGTGTATTGGAATGGCCATTGGGGCGAGCTACGACGAAAGTAAGAAGAAAAAGGAAGAAGACGAACGTGAATAAAAATCAGTTTTATCAGCAAATTGAGCATACCTTTGCTCCAGTTTTTGACAGTACCTCCATAGTTCTGGTTCTAGGAACCTTTCCATCGGTAAAGTCGCGGGAGAATCAGTTTTATTATGGGCATCCACAGAATCGTTTTTGGCGGATGCTGGCGCAGATTTATGAAGCGGAAGTACCACAGACAATTGAGGAAAAGAAAATGTTGCTGTTGAAAAATCATATCGCGGTCTGGGATGTAATTCACTCTTGCGATATTGAAGGGTCTTCGGACAGTTCCATTAAAAATGTAATACCAAACGACATGAACGTTATTTTGCAGCAGGCAAAGATTCATACAATTATTTTAAATGGCGGTAAAGCATATGAACTATTTCAAAAATATTGTCAGTGTGAAGATATGCCGCCAGTAGTAAAGCTGCCATCAACCAGCCCGGCCAATGCGGCGTGCAAGTTGGAGCGGTTGGTTGCAGAATGGGGCGCGGTACTTAACGGTTGAAAATAATTTTAAAAGAATGGTTGACTCTCACACTGTGGTATACCTTATGATTTAATTGAGCTCAAGAAAACATATATATGTAACATATGTATGACATATGTAAAGAAAGAGAAAGAGAACATGTTAAAAATAGGAGATTTTTCAAAACTATCAAGGATAAGTATACGGATGCTGCGGCATTATGATGAGATTGGATTGCTGATACCGGATGAAATTGATGATTTCACAAGTTATCGGTATTATTGTGAGAGTCAATTACCATTGGCGGCGCGGATTACGTCGCTGAAGGACATGGGATTTGGTTTGACGGCGATTGCTGAAATTCTCGAAAATTATGAGGATGCCGGGACTCTGGCTAACTTTTTACTAGTAAAACAAACCGAGATTAGAGAGCAGGCAAAGCAAGCTGAGTATCGTATACAGCTCCTTGAAACAGCGATTGAAAAGCTGAGAGAGGATGATGGAACAATGAATTATAATGTGACCTTAAAAGAGTTACCAGAACGAAATGTAGCAAGTGTAAGAAGTACAATTCCAGCATATGACCAAGAGGGGATGCTGTGGGAAACGTTAATGCGGGAGACTGCCCCAATGCGGATGCAGTATGATGAGCCATGTTATTCAATCGCGCTCTTTCACGATAGTGAGTACAAGGAAGCAGATGTTGATGTGGAGGTTCAGCTATCGGTAAAAGGAAGCTATGAAAATACGGAGCATGTGATTTTCAAAGCAGTTCCGGCCGTCCAGATTGCTTCGGCAACTTATAAGGGCAGCTATGCACAGATTACTGAAGTAAATGAAGCGGTGGCAAATTGGGTCCGTGATAATGGATATGAGTTTAATGGAAATAACTTTTGCATTTATTATGTCGGTCCGGCGCAGACATCGAACCCGGATGAGTATGTAACGGAAGTTTGTTATCCGGTAATTAAAAAATAGAATAGAAGCTTGAAAGCGGGGCTGTTGCATGGCATATCTTAGTGGGTATGAGTGCGGCACCCCGATTTGCAGTTGGAAGGTAAGGAGAATAGGAATGAACGTTAATTTGCCAGAAAAAATTCAAAGGATGATAGATGGCGAAGTGTTTTCGCTTGATGATGTTGGAATGTCGGATTCGACGGTGATATTGTTCAAGGATAAAGTGCTTAAAATTCAAACGATTGATGAATCGTCTGAGAACGAGCATAATATGATGGGATGGCTGAAAGATAAGCTGCCCGTGCCGGAAGTATTAGGATTTGAGAGACAAAACGATAAGAATTTTCTGCTGATGTCCAAGGTTGCCGGTGAGATGTCCTGTGTCGATAAATATATGAAACGTCCAGAGCTGCTGACAATGATGTTAACAGACGCCTTAAAAATGCTATGGCGTGTGGATATCAGCGATTGTCCATATACCAGCAATTTAGAGAAAAAACTGGAAATGGCTCATCATGCAGTGGAATATAATCTGGTCGATATGGATAATGTCGAGCCAGATACGTTTGGTGAAAATGGTTTCAAAGACCAGGGGGAGCTTCTTGATTGGCTGCTGACAAACAGACCAACCGAGGAATTGGTACTATCACATGGAGATTTTTGCCTGCCAAATATTTTTTTTGAACAGGATAGAGTTTCTGGCTTTATTGATTTAGGCAGGTGTGGAATCGCTGATAAATGGCAGGATATTGCATTGTGTTACCGTAGCTTACGCGACAATTTTGGTGGTCGTTATAGTGGTGAAAAATACGATGGATTTTATGCAGAACTTTTATTTGAAAAATTAGGAATCGAGCCGGATTGGGAGAAAATCAAGTATTACATTTTACTGGATGAGTTGTTTTAGGATAGTCAAATATGGCGTGTAGTGTTATGATATTGAAAAGCAGATTTACGGAAGGCATGGTTATTCGTATGGATATAAAAAGTATAATAGAAAAAAAGAACATTTACCAAAACGGAAAACATTTTATAGATGTTATTACCATGTCCTCATATGAAAAGGATTTTGATTTGACATTTACGCACAATTCGACCGCCATCGAAGGAAATACGCTAACGCTTCTGGAAACCAAGGTTGTTTTAGAGGACGGTATTTCGATTGGTGGAAAAGAAATAAGAGAAATTTACGAGGTAGTTAACCATAAAAAAGCGTATGCTTATGTCAAAAAGTGTATTACAGAAAGAAAACAACTTGATGAAGGTATCGTCAAAGATATTCATGCAATACTAACAGAAAATATTATTATTGGCGGTATTTATCGAAATCAAGAAATAAGAATTAGTGGGGCCGGACATACACCGCCAGTTGGAAATGATATGTACGTTCAAATAAAGGCTTTCTATACGGATATGTTATGGAAACGAGAGGAACTAAATGCGATTGAATATGCAGCCTGGACTCATGCAGAGTTTGTGCGAATCCATCCATTTGTAGACGGAAATGGAAGAACATCAAGGCTTTTGATGAATTATCAGCTGATGAGCCAGGGACTTTTGCCTATTTCTATTGCGAAAGAAAACCGCATAGAATATTATAATGTGCTGGAAGATTATGCGGTAAATGGGAGCCTGACACAATTTTCGGAAATGATTGCGGCACTAGAAGAAGAACAGCTTGATGACTATATAAAATTAATAAAATGATTCAAAGAAGGAAGGACACAATAATGTTAGCAAGTAAATTATCAAGAGAAGAAGCACTGGAGTTACTAAAGAAATATAACAAAGAGGCCTTTCACATTCAACATGGATTGACGGTCGAAGGCGTTATGCGTTGGTATGCCAAGGAGTTAGGCTACGAAGATGAAGCAGAATACTGGGGCATTACCGGTTTACTTCATGATATTGATTTTGAACTATACCCAGAACAGCATTGTGTAAAAGCGCCGGAGCTGCTTCGCGAAGCGGGTGTCAGCGATGATATGATTTATTCGATTTGCTCGCATGGCTATGAACTTTGCTGTGATGTGGAGCCAAAACATGAGATGGAAAAAGTTCTTTTTGCAGCGGACGAGCTAACCGGATTGATTTGGTCAGCAGCATTGATGCGTCCCTCAAAGAGTGTCATGGATATGGAGCTTAAGAGTCTAAAGAAAAAATTTAAAGACAAGAAGTTTGCGGCGGGATGTTCTCGTGATGTGGTTACTACTGGTGCGGGGCGGCTTGGCTGGGAACTGGATGATTTGTTTGAGAAGACAATTCTGGCAATGAGAAGCTGTGAAGCGTCGGTTGCTACATATATGGAAGGTTACAGCATTTAAGGGAGGCATTGATTTGGGCAGAAAATTACCGAACATATCCGAGAGTGAATGGCTCATCATGAATAAGCTGTGGGAAAAATCGCCACTCACTGCCGCTGAGATTGTAGAAAAAATACAGCGGGAGAGGGACCTTGAGATAACGACCATAAAGACCTTACTGCGGCGGTTGATTGCAAAGAAAGCTGTCAGCTTCACAATTGACCCCAAAAACGCCAAACTGTATTATTACTCACCGATCGTAAAACAACAAGATTGTGTTTTAAAAGAAAGCAGACAGTTTTTATCGCTCTATTATGAGAATGACCTTAACAAGCTTTTTGCTAATTTTTTGGAGGATTCCAAGCTATCCGATCAAGAAATTGAGGCGCTGCAAAAGACTTTGGAGCAGAAGAAAGGTGAAGCGAATGGTTGAAATAACCGGTTCCATATGGCAGTTTGTAACGAACAGCAACACGTTATTTAATTTCTTTGTTATGATATTTACGATTATTTTAAAATGCCTGATGATATCAGCCTATTTTAGCCTTATCTATTGTGCATTACGGTTGATAAAAAAATGTGTGCATAAAAAAATGAGCGCTCGTGCGAACTACTACTGTTGGTATGCATTGATTTTTAGCGTTATTTTGGCGAATCTTGGTATTAACGATTCGATTAAATTGTCATTTTACTATTTAATTTATTCATTATTTTATTCAAATGATTCATCTGCGGTATATATTTATGTGCCAGTTTGTATTTTAGCGACAGTGTGGGCAATCATTGTTATTCACAAGCTGGTAGTTTATATGCGATTAAACTATAAAATGATAGCATCATTAAAGCGCATGGAACACTACGATGATGATGAAGGCTTGCTTAAGCGTGCGACAATATTGCTGAGACTAAATAAAAAACCTGACGTTTTTATCTCGAGATATATTGATGCGCCAGTTTCCTACGGCGTTTTCAAAAAGACCATCTTGCTGCCAGTTGATTTCAAAGAAAAATATTCTTCAGATGAGCTTGTTCTGATTCTTTTACATGAAATGGCACATATCAAAAATTTTGATACGGTCAAACTTCATGTAATTAACCTCGTCGAATGCTTTTTGTGGACTACTCCTGCCATACATCTATTTCGTAAACAGTTCAAAAGAGATTCGGAGATACTTTGCGATAACCTTGTGATGGGCATAAGGGACAGCGATAGGGATACCTATGGAAACTTAATATTGAAGGAATGTGTGGATAGGAATACGACGATTGGTTTTGGATTTTCTGATTCGTACAATGCGCTTTCTAATCGTTTATCTGCCCTGTATCGATATCAGCCTGAAAAGCATGGACGTGTATCCATTAGCGTTGTAACCATAATGGTTCTTCTGTTAATAAGCTGTGTATCATATTTTATCACTGGTAATTGTCTTAAAGTAAATCAGAATTCAGAATTAAGAATTATGCTGACCAATGCAGACCTGACGAATGTCGAGCTTTTGGATTCCGATGAATGCGATGGTGTTTACTACAAAGTCACGGGCAATGATATTTGTATTGATAAACTCGCACTTAGTGAGCTGGTCAGCAGCGTTCCCGACGGCGAATATGATAGAATATACATATTTTCAGGTTTATACTCTGTTCATATCTATGATGATACACCACTGGTACGTGGTGAGCATTATTTATTGAGTTTTGATGAGCTGGCTAATATAGGGGAGAATAGCCGGTATTACACCCACAAATTTGCTAAACTGGGCGCACTGGAAGCATTTTTCTTAGGAGTAACATGTAAATTGTGAAATAATGCTAAAGTTTGTGCGGGATATGACGATATATAAGATGAAAACAGTTGTAGTTATTCGCGCAAAATGACTACAATTGTTTTAACTGGCAGATGAGCATGCAAATAAATTTGCAGCAAATAAATATGCAGAAAATAAATTTGTAGCAAAAATATTTGCATGTAACATGAATAGGAGGTATATTTTATGTCTATGAGAATCACGCAAACAAACTCTCATCTATCATCACATAACACAATCAAGTACAATGGCAATCAAAACGCCATAAGGAATGGTAGTAATCAAAACGAATCAAAAATATTTGTATCCGGAACGAATAAGAATAAAAACCAACAGACGGATACGGCAAAGAAGCCAAATAGCCTTGAAGCGATGATAGAAGAGATTAAAACCACTGCTGAAGATTATGGTAAGTACTTAACCGAAAAGCTCAAACATGATTCAGAAGCGGCTCGCAAATTTATGGAAATGCTAATAGGAAATACCGAGGAGATTGAAAAATTTCGTGAGACAAAAGCAGAACAGAATCAGCAGGAGCAAGGTGTGGAGGATACCAATCCGATCAAAGTTAGCAGCGAGACGGTTATAGAGGGCTCGGAGTATGTTCCGATTGCCGCCTATCGGGCGAACGACACATTGGTGAATAGTGATTTTGATGTGAAGCTATGAGGCTGCACTTGCATAAACGTAAGCCCATGTCGGATAATACTCTGACTGCTTACAATACTATACCAAGAACGAACAGAGGGCAGATATCATTTTTGATATCTGCCCAATTTTTGTTCGCCCAGCATGGGCGAACTCTTACGAGTGAAAGTCTCGAGTGTGCCTTAGTGGTAGGAAACACATAGCCAATGACAAGGGTGTCCATCGTGAGATGGAATCTGAAGGAAGTCGGATGGCAAACCTCTGGTCT
>JAVBTX010000015.1:0-82586 GCA_031555935.1 Lachnospiraceae bacterium
TGCTGAATATTTGTTATATGTAATTTCTTTAGAATCTTCATGGTAAATAGGAATTGCAAAACGGGTTTCATAATAATGCCAACCATAGCGTGCACTATTTTTATGCCTTTCCTTTTTATTATCACTTACTACAATTTTCTTTGCAATCTTTATCACTTGCAAAATACCTTGACTTAAGTTTGCTTTTGCCTTAGCTTGAGTACCTTTTAGTTTAGCCGTATATTTAGATCCGGTATACTCGTCTGGAAAGTTCGCTCTTAATCTAATTGTTTCTTTAGTAGACGCAACTTCTACTAATTTACCCACATACTTTTTTAAATAAACCTTTACTGCTTTCCAATCAATATTCTGACGACCACGGAAAATAACTTCATCAATTACTACTAACTCTCTTCCGTCCTCTTCTCTGACAATTCTTACATTTTTGTCCATTAAAATCCCCCTGCTATGTAATTTAAAAAAAGTGAAAAATGGCGAAAACGCCGTGAACTTAACGCAGACAGAACATCTGCGATTAGTAAATTCACTATAACATTTTCGCCACTTTTTAGCAACCACTTTTCCTACCGACTCCGCAACACCTCAAACGCATTATAAATATCCAGCTTCCCATACCCCTCAAGTGTCAAGTTAATGACACTCATTTCTTTATCTTTTTTTCAGTCAAAAACGTTGGAACCCGCATACTTACGTTTGCTAAGTGTTACGTTGATGACATGTTAGGTGAAAACAGGTGTTACATTAATGACACAAAAAAATCAGGTGAAAATCATAAAATAACATCTTTTTATGCATTGTCATCTTATGTTTCCTCAAGCAAAAAATTAACTTGTATATGAACTGTTAATATTAATATATTCTTCCGTTAAGTCACATCCCCAAACAGTAGCTGTACTTGAACCACAATCCAAGTTTATTTTAATAATACAATGTTCTGTATCCGCTAAGTATTTTTGGATTTTATTAAGATATTCGTCATTAATAGTACCTTTATCGTAAATTAAGTAATCTCCTATATAAATAGAGATGCTATCTTCAGTGATTGAAGCATCACAGACTTTACCAACAGCCATAATAATTCTACCCCAATTTGGATCTGCACCATATACAGCTGTTTTAACTAAAGGAGAATTTACAATCGATTTTGCAATAACTTTAGCTTGATCAAAATTATTAGCATTTTCAACAGTTACTTCTATGAGTTTCGTAGCACCTTCTCCATCGCGAACTACATCTTGTGCTAATCCAATGCATAATTCAGTAAATTTATCTTCAAAAAGTGTAAGATCTACATTACCAGCTAACCCATTTGCTAAAATAGCAACCGTATCGCTGGTACTTGTATCTGTATCAACACTAATCATATTAAAAGATTTATTAACAGCCTTTTTTAAAATTGCATCTAATGATACTTTATCAATTTGAGCATCAGTAAAGAAGTATACGAGCATTGTAGCCATATTCGGTTCTAACATACCACAGCCTTTTGCAATACCTAATATAGTCGTATTTTCTACAGTAGTTTGGCGTACTTTTAATCTAGTATCAGTAGTAGTAATTGCTTTTGCAAATTCCAAATAGTTTTCAGGGGCAAGTGAATTTTTAATATTTTCCAATCCTTTTAAAATTTTATCTATAGGAAGTTGTTTACCAATAACTCCTGTAGAAGAAGGTAAGATATTATTTGCGTCTATATTAAGTTCGCTAGCAAGTGTTTTCGTAATAGTAAGTGCATTATTCGTACCTTCGCCTCCTGTTGCTACATTTGCAATACCACTGGTTATTACAATGGCTTGTAATTCTCCATTTTTTACATTATTTCTTCCAATAGGGATACTCACACCACATATTGAATTTTTAGTAAATACAGCGGCACAAGTACATACTTTTTCTGAGTAAGCAACTCCTAAATCAAGTTCACTAGGCTTTATACTTACATGTTTTCCAAGAAAATGAAATCCCTCTGGAATTACTGTGTTTACAATATTATTGCTTTTTGTGTCTTCAATCATTGTAAAATCCTCCTATTATATTTTTTAGGCGTTTGCCTTAACCCATTGATTTTACTGTGTTTTACTTTGGTTGATTACACTATATATTAATATAAAAATCAAATAAAGTCCATCAAATATGTTGATTAAACCTAAAAAGGTTACTATTCTATCAAGATCCCGGCTCCACTTAACCGGTGGTTAGGACTACCCACAAGGGGTTTTTCACCGTGTCTTACCCTTTACACATTATTAAAAGTTCATTAAGCTGCTTTCTTGCCATTTGGCTGATCTATATCTATATATATACAGCACACTCATATTTGCAACTGACAAAGCATAGATTCCCCAGCCATAATAAATATTGCGTTCATTTTCACCAGAAACAACACATAAAAGGATAATTAACATGATAATATTTACTGTTACTATGTTAAATATTATATATTTAATATCACCTACACCTTTTAATAAACCTGATATCATGACATTAATGGTATCAAAGATCGTATAGGCAGCTACAAATAACATAATTCTTTTTGTGATTACTTCTACTTGTGCAAATATCTCTACATTTTCACTGGTTATAAATGGGCTTATAAAAAAATCAGGTTTAAGCACCAATATTAAGCATAAAGGAATGGCATATATATAGCCTAACTTTAGTGCATTTATAGTAGCACTTTTTATAATTGTATAATTCTTTTTCCCCACATATTCACTTATAACTATAGAAGTAGCTGTGCCTAGTCCAAACAATGGTAAAAATAAAATATTATTGATATTGAGTGCAATATTAGAAGCTGTTAGCTCATTAATACCTTGTCTTCCAATAATAAGTAGAAACGAATTAAAGCCAAAGGCCTCTAAAAACATTAATATACCATTTACACTACCATATTTAATTAGTTCCTTAAATATTTTAAATTGAAATTTATTATTAAACTTAAGTTTGAACTTTTTACTTATATCCGATTGCTTCAAATAAATAAGTAAAATCAGAGCGCCGAATCCAGTCGATATAATTGTTGCCGCTGCCGATCCTCTTACACCCATTTCAGGTACAAATAACTTGCCAAAAATCATAATATAATCTAAGATGATATTTCCTATTAAAGAACCTACAATTGCAAAAAGTATTACCTTATACCGATTGAGCATTGCATAAATATTGACTAATAAGGATACAATTAATGAAAATACAGAAAATCTACTTATTATCTTAAAATAATCTACTTCTAACACTTGGATTTCTTTTTCATGTCCAAATAACAAAAATATATGCTCTGAAAATAAGGATAATATTATTAAGCAAATACCACCGAGTAAACATAAATATAAGCCATGCCAAATGATTTTACCAACTTTATTTTCCTCATTTGCACCATAATATTGTGCACTGAAATTTGCTACATACATGACTATTCCGTTAAAAATACTTGTTATCATAAAATTAACGCTGCTTGCAGGTGTAACTGCTGCTAAAGCTTCTTTCGAATACCATGCTAAAAATGTTCTATCAATAAATTCCATAATTGCTAAATAGCCCATCACAAAAATCAGTGGTATTGCTACTAATATAAGCTGTTTATATCCACCTTCTTTATTAAAATTTTCTTTTAAACTTGTTAATATCATATTCCCTTGTATGATAAATTAAAATCATTAATCATACATCTCCCTTCTTTTTAACGTTTACTTAGTAGTATTTTAACTTGATTAAAAATTTAGGTAAGAATTGATTTAAATCGGCAACAATTCCATAATTGGCATAGTTAAAAATAGGTGCATTGGGATCTTTATTCACAGCTACTATTGCACCAGAAGATTTTATACCTACCATATGTGGCAGTGAACCTGATATACCTAGTGCTAAATAGATTTTACCTGAGACTATCTTTCCTGTTTGTCCAATTTGCTGTGCATATTCTGCCCATCCTAAGTCTACTAATGGTCTTGTTACACCTACTGAAGCATTCAGTTTTTCTGCAATTTCATAGATATACTTTAAATTTTTTTTACTCTCTATACCTCTGCCTACAGCAACAATAATATCCTTATTTAGCATTTTCTCATCTGAAATTTCTTCTCGCCTTAAAAGTTGAACATGCTTACTGTTTATATCAGCCTGTTTATCCGTAAATATAACTTCTGTAACTACCTCATCCTTTGGTATAGCAATTTCCATAATATGTTCTTTTACTGTTGCCATTTGTGGTCTTCTATCAGCACAAACGATAGTTGCATTTACATTGCCACCCATAGCTGGTCGTGTTTGTTTTAATAATTTACTTTTCTTATCTATGCTAAGTTCGATACATTCTGCTGTTAAGCCTGTGTTTAATTTAGAAGCTAAGGCTGCAGAAATAGATTTTCCATAGGTGGTTGATCCAAATAAAAATATATATGGAGTATGTTCCATACATAAACCTGCAATGCATTTAATATATGCATCTTCTGTCACCAAAACATTTGTGTCATTCTTTATAATATATATTTTTTCTGCCCCATATGCTGATAGAATTTTAATATTTTCTTTGATATATGTACTTGATGTAATAACTATTGATACTTTTATGGACAAAGTATGAGCTAATTCCCTTGCTTTAGTCAACAGTTCTAATATAACGCCTATAACCTTTCCATTTGTATCACACTCACCAAATATCCAAATTTCTTCATTCTCTAAAGATACCATATGCTCCTCCAGTTACTCTTCTTAGTATCATTTAATTTAATTCAAATATTTCTACTAGTCTCTCTAATGCATTTTCTCCGAGAAATTCACATACTTTACAGTGTTTTAACTGTGTTGTACTAATAACTTTTGTAGGCGACCCCACTAATCCACATTTATCATAATCTACTGCAATATCTGTTCCTGACCATACTTTAATCGGTATCTTTTTACTTCTTACAAATTGTTTTAGTGTTGCGTATCTCGGCTTATTTATTTGTCTCCCTACTGTGATTAATCCTGGAAATTGCATCTTAATTGTTTCTATTGTATTATCCTTAATACGCCTAAACTCACCATAATCTTGTCGTATATCTAGAACCTCTATGCAATTTGTTATAAAGGGGATTTCTAACATTGTGGCTATTTCAGGTCCTATTTGACCTGTTTCGCCATCACTTGAATGATTTCCGCATATAATAAAATCAACATTCTTTACTTTCTTAATCGTACTGGACAAAATGTAGGATGTTGCTAATGTATCTGAACCTGCGAATTTATTATCACATAATAAAATTGCGTCATCAACGCCCATGGCAAGTGCAGTATGCAAAACAGACTTTGCATTTATATCACCCATACTTATGGCAATTATTTCACCTCCCAGTGATTCTTTCATTTTTAATGCCAATTCAATTGCATTTTTATCTAGTACATTCATGATATGCTCGTTTTTGATGTTTGAGTTTGTTACCTTAGTAACTTTTTTTATACAAACAATAATTTTCATTTTTACCTCATATATTTACTATTTGTTAACAACCTCTTAAAAGGATATATCAAAGTTTTCGTCATATATAACATCTACTTCAATGACTAAAGTATGTTTACTATCATAGCTTTCTATTGCTTCTTCTAACTGCTTGATATTGGTTATTTTTTTACCTATACATCCATTTGCTTCTGCTAACTTAACAAAATCTATTTTAGCCAAATTAACAATGTTTTTATTACCTCTCTCATTGCTTCTATCTTGATAAAGACTAATTAATTCAAAACATTGGTTATTAAGCACTATAATAATTAATGGCAAGTTATATTTTACTAATGTTGCCAATTCCGAACTGCCAGAGTGGAAACCACCATCACCACATATTAAAAATACTTTCTTATCTTTATTATATATTTTTGCACCGATTGCGGATGGTAAGCCTACGCCAAAAGAGGATAACCCTGTATCCGTAAAAAATCTTTGAGGTGCATTCGGATTGGCTAATAAAATTGAATGATGTCGATAATATCCTATATCTGTGATAAGTATCCCTTCATCTAAATATTTATTGATTACATTTATTACCTGAGGTGGATTTAATTTACCTTCATGCAGTTGATTCGTATTTTCAGTAATCAGTTTGTATTGCTTCTTAACTTCTGTTAATTCTTTTGGATTTTTTCGTTTGGTTTTCGTCTGATTAAGTGCTGTAAAAAACTTATCAATATTTGTTACAACAGAAATATTTGGTGATAATTTGTTAAATGTTTTTTGTAATGAGTCAGAAGTGATTGTGATAATCTTCTTTTCTCTTCCTCTTGTCCACATTTTTGGTAATAAATCATCTACATATTGATAACCTATACATATTAGTAAATCTACATCTTCAAAAATATCATCCAGCGCTTTGTATTTAAGAATCCCTTCCATATAACAGCTGGCAGAACCATAGTTAAGTGGATGATCAAAATTTAATATCCCCTTAGCATTTGCTGCTGCAATAAATGGGATATTCCATAATTCAATAAACTTTTTTACACTTTTTTCTGCTCTTACTCTAAATATTTCCTGCCCAATTAAGATTAATGGATTCTCTGATTCTTTCATTAATTGATAGACATTATTGAATTCAACTTCATCGATATCCACCTCTAATGTAATTACCTGTTGTACCAGTTCTTTTTTAATATCATAATTTATATTTATATCTCTATTAAAGAAGTCAACAGGTATTGCAATATGTACTGGTCCTACTGGCTCTGTTAATGCGGTTTTAAATGCTTTATTAATAACTTGTGATAATTCTTGTGGATGTGCAATTTCATATGACCATTTTGTGATCGGTTCCATGATCTTTGTTTGATTCACACATTGATGTGTAGTATTATAAAAATTATCATCTGATTCTAATTGTGCTGAGAAAAATATTAAAGGTGATTTATTTAACATGGCAGAAGCAACTGCTGTTGTCATATTGGTTGCACCAGGTCCCATTGTTGAAAAACAAACTTGAGGTTTATTGGTCATTCTTCCACTAAAGTCTGCTGCTATACCTGCTGTAAATTCAATACGTGTTGTCACATACTCGATTCCAGGTACTTCATTAAATAATATTTGTTCATTCTCTCTTCCCGGTACACCAAAAATATACTCAATACCTCTTCTTTTTAATTCTCTTAATAAAACTTCTTTAAATTTCATCTTCTTTCTCCCTTTTCATTATAATAGTTTATTAATGTATTCTTTATCCACATTGTCAATATTAATATGATTTATAAATATTGATTCAAACAATTTATATGCGAGATAATCTTTGTTTTCTCTAATATCTGTATTACCCCATTTACTGGTATCTACTAACTGTGTAAAAAAGGACTCACATCCCGTCCCCTCATGAATGCCTACTTTTTTTCTCCAAACAATTTCATCAACTATGTCATCACTAAATGCCGCACGTAATATATATTTTTCTATGTTATTTTCAAATTTTAATTTAGGATCAATCTCAAAAGTTAAGTCAACCAATCTATCATCAAAATATGGATAATATATATCTAAATTATAAACATCTCCTAGATTCTGAGAGGTCTCATTTGACCAATATGTACTGTTATATTCACTCCATACAAGCCGTGTAATATCACTAACTTTCATATGTGGTTTGGCAAATCCGCCAAATAATATATCTGAACCATATCCAGATACTATTCTGCCTTCCGCTTGTTTAAAATATTTATGTGTTGTGTTGACAGGTGTAAGATATTCTATAAATCTACTATGAGAATGTCCTACTAAACTTATTACTTCACAAAATGATCTTATAAATTCATTTTCTTCAAATATAATTGTATTGACCTTTTCTCCAATTGAGTTTGCAAATACAGTTGCTTCTTTAAATTCATTTCTATTCTCTGTGCCAACTGTATATAAATTTAAATTCTTAAACCGTTTTTTTGCTAAATATGTTATGATACTTGAATCTAATCCTCCAGATATCAAACTAATCATATCCCCATCAGGAATATTATCAATGGCATTTGTTAATGCCTCTTTTATCTTAAATTTGGCTTCTGCTTCATCATAAATTTTTATTGTTTTACAAGGACTGTAATAGCATTGCAGCATACCACCTAATTCCATTGTAATATCTACTTCTATAAAGTGTCCCGGTAACACCCTATTGACATCCAGTAAATTGGTCGCAGACCTGTTGTTTACCATCGAAGATTCTTTTAAGTAACGAAACGGTATCATTACCCGATCCGATTGTGGTATCGCACCTATTTCAGTCGTTACTATTAGTTTCTTTTTAGCTTTATCAAATTTATAATACATACTTGGCCCAGATGTTTTACCAGTAGCTATAACAAGTTTCGCTGCGGATAAAAATACACATACAAATGCCCCTGATATCATCCGAAATGCATCTTGCCCATATATTTCATATAAACCTAATATGATTTTCTCATCGCTCATGTTCCCGGTTTTACATGCAATGATTTCTAGCAATGCCTGTCTATTCGTGATGCCCCCTACAAAAAGGAACTTACTATCATTATACAACTGATTTGTATCCCCAGCGCTATGTACTACAACGGTTTTCCCATAATATTCATAGTCCTCTACTTTATATGGTGCATTAGATGTAAAATTTATTTTTTCATCTTTTTCTTTTGTATATTTTTCGTACATTATCAAAGTAAATCCTTTTTTCATGATACTCTCCCTTTAATCTTATATTTGATAAAACTTGCAGCTTACAAGTATATCCATCATTATATGAGCTGCTAATAAACTCGTTATATTGCTGTAATCATAATTTGGAGCAACTTCTACTAAATCTACACCGATTACTTTATACCCACTAAGTTGATTAACGATATCTAGTATTTGATTACTTGTCAAACCACCCGGTACCGGAGTACCAGTTCCAGGAGCAAATGCCGGATCAACTGAATCAATATCAATAGAAATATAGTAATAAGCATCCTTAGGTAAGTTATAGTTCTCTAACTGACAATTTTGTTTTGTAAATTGCTTTATTGAAATAACATTTATGCCATTTTCTTCGGCAAACTGAAAACTATCTTTTCGCACATATCCTCTTATACCAAATTGAAAGATATTTTTACCACTAATATTCGTTTGTTCTACAACGTTTTTAAAGGTAGCCCCATGGTGGTGCTTATACCCGCCAACATCATTAAAAGTGTCTGAATGTGCATCAAACTGTAATATGTATATTTCTTTTCCTTTATAATAATCATCTATCGCTTTTAGAATAGGAAATGATATAGAATGATCCCCACCTATGGAAATGGGTACCTTTCCATTTTCTAATGATTCTAATATCGAATGATATATTTTTTCCAGGCATTCTTTTTTATTATAAGGATTTAATTCTAAAGGCTGTTGGATTAGGTCTTCCATATTCCATTTTAAAAGTTGTTTACTCTCAATAGAATACTCTCTTATTTTATGCATCTGCTCAACAATTGCCTTCACACCTTCTTTACATCCTTTTCTCCAATAACATCCCTCTTCATAAGGAATTTGAATAATACAAGGTTCGCTATATGCCATTTGCACACCCCCTCTTTCATTAAGATACTGCTTCAAATACTTCGCTGACCACCATGTCTATAATCGTTTCGGTACTTCCTCCCATGATTGTCATAACCCTTATGTCTCTATAAAGTCTTTCTATAATACTTCCAGTTACGTAGCCATTACCGCCAAATAACTGCATACATTTATCACATACTTCTTTGGCTTTTTCTGTAATAAATGCCTTAACAATGGATACATTTGCAATATCCATTTCTTCAATTTTACTGGCACAATAATATAACATTGTATTCATTATTTTGATATCTGCATGCATTTCAGCAAATTTATTCTTAATCACATTCATTTGAACCATAGGTTGTCCACTAATACTTCGTTGACTACAAAATAGCTTACATTCCTCAAATGCTCTTTCTGCAATGCCCAGTGCTACTGCTGCATTACCTAATCGCATAAAATTCATAGCACCCGCTAATACTTGAAATCCATTATCTTCTTTGCCTAAAATATCTTTCTCCTCTAAAATTACATCATCAAAAAAAAGGTCTGTTGTTTCTACTAACTTTAATCCCATCGTTACTTCTGGTTTCCCAACAATTACATTTTTATTATTCTTAATATCTACAACAAAAACAGCATAACCTTGTTTTTCCCCTTTACAAATCACTTGTGCTAATACAAGGGCAAATGTTGCATGCGCGCCATTTGTAATTAGCGACTTAGTACCTACCAGTTTATACTTACCATTTTCTTTCATGGCTACTGTAGCTATTTGATTTATTCCTGCTCCATCAGGCTCATTGAATGCTAATGCGCCAATATTTGGAGTATCTCCGCAATAACCTAAATACGTTTCCTTTTGCTTGTACGTCCCATATAAATCAATTACTTTATAAATGCCATAATTAATTCCCGCCACTATATGTCCTATTGATCCACTACACCGTGATAATGCTTGAATGATTATTAAACTTGATACAGCATCTAAATTTAATCCATCATATGATTCATCTATACATAATTTAAAAAAACCATCCTTCCAAAGCTTTTCCATAATCTCTATGGGAAATTTATTATATACTTCATCTTTAATAAATGGTTCGATTGTACAATCAATATATCCCGCAGTATAAGCTTTCAATTCGATTTGATCTTTAGTAAATAAATACATACGCACTCCTCATATATAAATTAATAAATGGCTAAATTGCAATGGCCAGGCTTTACTCATCACACTCATATTTTTCAATCATTCTAGCTACTGTATTTATTGAGCAAAAATCTTTCTCACTTATTTCATCTGCATCAATTTCTATATCAAATTCTTCTTCTATATTTGAAATAAACTCCATCCAATCGATTGATTCCTCTAAATATACTTCTATACTGGAATCATCTGTAAAATTAACTTCTGGACAAATTTTATTTCTAAATAATATTTCCCTTATTTTTTCATTCATGAAAATCGCTCCATATAATCTCTTTTTTCTAAGATCAACGTTCCCCATATGGTTTCAGTTTTATTAACGCCCATTGCAAAAACCAATACTTTATCACCTGTTTGGATGGCTTCATTATCTAATAAGCAGATATTTTTTATGGTATCTATACCACCTATATGACCGCCATCTTTAATGTTTTTTAAGTATACTTTTTCTCTATCAATCGATATTTTTTTACAAAATATATCCCATGCATGACTACTTGTATTTTGTGGTACTAAAAGCTTTATTTCCTTATCATCCAGATTATTCTTGTCTAATATAGTTTCAATCACTTGCTGCGTAAGACCTACAACCTTCATTGCTGTGAATCTATTTAAAAAATTATCCTCTCTTACGTCTTGTGACTCTAGTTCTATTTGGTCTATCATTTTGTAAGAACCACTTATATTATTTACTTCTAAAATTGCCGCACCATCACTTAAAAAAGTATTCACATTCGCTCTTTCACTATCTGAGGTCAATATTAATTCCGTTAAGATTATAACTCGTTTATTTCCATGGCTTAATAATCTTCTCGCTATATTCATTGCCCCTAAACTGCCATAACATGTTTGGTCAACAACTACAAACTCGGCATTTTTACTCTTTTCTCTAATATGATTTAAACTTTCAACATTCGTTAAATCTAAACTAGGTGCATAAATAATTCCATCAATATCATGATAACTAATATTTGTTTTTTCTATATACTCTTCAACAAGTGCACGAAACAACATTTCCAAATCTTGTTTTTTTGCTTTGTAGACACAATTAATTCCCTGTTTGACTATAAAATTTCTTTTTTCTAAGGATAGACTACTGATGTTATTCTCTACAAACTGATTGATATCTTCTTTTTCCAAATTTGAATAAGCCTTATATCCAATAAATGTTTCCATAACTAACACCCCATATTTTTCAGCATAATAATTAATTCATTTTTGGGAATTTTACCTAAGTTTGTCTTAGGCATATTTTCTATAAAATAAATCTTTTTAGGTCTTTTATAACTGCTAAGTTCTTCTACTGATAATCTATATATTTTAAATCTTATTTTTTCTATGTCTACATCTTTTTCAGGTTCAATGACAACTGTAATTTCTTCATTATATACAAGTACCTCACACTTTTTAACTGCTTTTATCGTGCTTAATAATACTTTAATTTCATTCGGATATATCTTATTACCTCTTATATTTATGACATCTGTTCTTCGACCACAATAATATAAATTATTTTCCCTATCGATTCGAACTATATCAAGTGTATCAAACCATTCGCTCTTACTTGATGCTTCATCACTTAGATAGCCCTCAAACATAAATTCTCTATTGATTTTAATGTGTAATAATCCTCTTTCTTCCTCTATCTTTTCAAACTTATATTCCAGTTCTTCATATATTTTTCCAATTGTACCATTCCCACTATTGGTCTTATCAAAAGAGATATAACCTAATTCTGTTAAGCCGTATACTTGATTGATTTTTTTGTTAAATCGCTTATAAAATTCATTTACCGTATTTAGTTTTAAGGTATCACCACCGCAAATCATATACCTCACATGTGACAAATCATACTTTTTCATACTAGATACTTTATTCATCTCATCGTACATCCAAGGCAAGTCACCAAAAAAAGTGATATCTTCCTCAGCGAGTTTCTTTAATAAACTTCTTGGCGTCACAAAGTTTATATCCTGCATATATAAAGTTGCTCCACTTAATAAAGATAATAATACATGATCATATATGCCATAACTATGACTGATTTCAACAGCACATAATATTTTATCGTTACTGCTAATCTCAAAATGCTTACTATTCAACTTAATTTGATTCGCAATTTGATTTTGCGTATAGAGTATGCCTTTTGCATCTCCTGTAGAGCCTGATGAAAAAATAATGTTAAAGATTTTATCCCTCATCTTACTCTTTTGCAGTTCATCAAAAATGACAAGACTAATTGCATTTTTTTCAAAATTTATATCAACTACTCTACTATCTTTTATGTCCATTTCATTTAAAAGCCTATCGATTTTCTCCCCGTCTTTCTTTTCATAAATGATAGCATTCGCAGTAGCAGCTGAAATTTTCTTGCTAATATCATTCATAGAACACCTATGATCTATAAGTGCAAGCTTTATATTGTATTTCGCTGCTGCTAAATAACATTTAATAAATTCACTAGAATTCTTAAGGTATATACCGATACATGTTTCAATATTTAGTCCATTCTCCGCGAAGATTTGCGCAACTCTTTCTACCTCATCAATTATTGTTTGATATGTTTCTATACCACTCTTACTTTTTATAGCCACTTGATGCTTATTTTCTCCCGCTATTTTCTCAAATAAACTATAGACATTATTCATTGGCTTCACCTATATTGCTGTATATTTCTCGAATAAGCACATCTTCTAATTTTCTCTTTGGTACATTCATTCTTCCCTGACTATCCTTGTAGTATTTTATGCTTCCATTTTCCTCTACTGCAATAGATACTTCACTAGGATACCCTAATGCCAATATGGTATTTAGTTGAAATTTTTCATCAATATTTAAAAGTTCTCTTATGTTATTTCTATTAATAGCACCTAATATACAACATCCAATCCCTTGGCTTTGTCCATAAATGATCATACTTTGCAAAGCCAATCCTACATCTAAATATTCATAACCGGTCGGATTAATACCACTATCTATTAATACAACAATATATGCTACTGGTTTTTCGCCTTCCTTAGGTGTCCCTTGTTTTCCCAAATAATTAGCCCACTTTATGTTTTTAAAAATCTTTTCATTACATACCTCATCTTTAACGATGATATAACGTATTGGCTGTAAGTTGGCCGCCGATGGTGCACTTCTTGCACACTCAATCATATTTCTTAATACTTGGTTTTCTATTGTTACTTGTTTAAATTTTCTGATTGTTCTACGTTTAATAATTAATTCATATACTTCCATGCACCTTCTCCAACGTTTTTATGATTCGACAGTTCCATTTAAAAAGTTTGCACCAGGTGACATAATTGGTGCTGTTACAATATTGATACATGCTACTTTACCAGATTCTAAAGCACGTTTAATTGCAGGTCTTATTTGATTTACTGTTTCAACGAATTCTCCATATCCACCTAAGTCTTCAACTAACTTATCATATCTTACTAACCCGAGTTCCGTACCATAACCACAACAATCTTGACCATATATTGTTCTTTGTGTCTCTTTACAAAAGCCCCATGCACTATCGTTATGTACAACAATAATTAAAGGAATATTAAAACGAATAGCCGTATTAATCTCCATGATATTAAATCCAAATGAACCATCCCCAGTATATAAAAGGACACATTTATCCTTATTGGCTAGTTTTGCACCGATGGCAGTTGGTAATCCGGTTCCCATTTGGCCATAAGTTGCATTAGGTCCTATAATTTGCTGGCAACTTATATAACTTTTAAATTGTGAACATCCCCAAAACATTGCATTAGAACCATCTAATACGACTATTCTATCCTTGGATAAAACATCTTCTATTTCATTTATGACACGCATTGGGTGTATTGGTGTCATTTCTAAATTACTTCTTTGTTTTAATTTCAAATCATATTCATGTTTTGCATCACCAAGTTCTAAATACCATTCCGCATACTTATTATTGGCAAACTGCTTCTCTTGAAGTATTTTATTAAACTGCTTTAGGATTACATCACAATCACCAACTAAACCTACATCTACTGTTCTAGAACTAAACCCGATATTCTCCGCACATCTATCCACTTGAATAAACTTCATATGTTCATTAAAAATAGGTACCTTTGCAAAAGAAATTTGATAGTCAAGATCTATCCCTAGTGCAATTACTAAATCTGCATTTTTATAGGCATATAATTGACATCCCCCTTCAATTGTTCTTCCTGAGCCAAAACATAGTTTATATTCATCTGAAATACTGCCTCTTGCATCATTGATTGTAAATATTGGCACACCTGTAAGCTCTACAAACTCTAAAAGTTGTTTTTCTGCCTTTGCCCATACAACTTGATTGCCAGCAAGTATAATTGGTTTTTTTGCTTTCCCCAATAAGTCAATTGTTTCTTCAATCTTTTTATAATCACCATATAGCTTTGCATCTGTTCTATATTTATTTGGCCATACAACTTCTTTTTTAAACACATCATTTCTTAAAATATCAATCGGAATTTCTAGTACAACAGGTCCCTTTCTTCCAGATACTGCATATCTTATAGCCATTGCAATATATTCCGGAATTCTTTTTGTATCATGTACAGATGCACACCATTTCGTATAACTTTTAACTAATGTAAGCTGATCCATGTCTTCTAGTCCGCCTACATCTCTACGTGATGGTTCAAATCCACCTACTATTACCAGTATAGGATTAGCTGCTTTATAACTTTTTATAATTCCAGAAACTGCATTAGCAAAACCTGGCCCGCCTGTTACTATTGCTGTCCCTACTTTTCCTGATGCTTCTGCATAACCATCAGCAATATGTATTGCACCTTGTTCATGTCTTGTATCAATTACTTTAAATCCTAACCGTGAACATGCATAAAAAATAGGTGACACATAATATCCAATTAATCCAGTTGCATGTTCAATTCCTTCATTGATTAGTTGTCTTACAACTAATTCACCACCTGAAATCTTGTCCATTTTTTACCTCTATTTAATTTTTATTAATATTAAAACACCAGACTGACTAATGAACACTTTTTCTGTATGAATAGCCTGATAGATTTTATGCTTGTCTAATATCATATTTTTTTCATTATTAAAAAGACTTATGTCTTGATCCATAACTAAATATTCATTTGCTTCACAGACTATTTCATATAGACTATTTAACTCTTTCGTTTTTAAAACCCTTAACTTGATTGTTTCATTTTCGAATGTATAGATAGCCTCTTGTTTGCTAAGTCCGTTCATAATAATACTACATTCACTCCTGGGAGCTTCTATATACTTTAAATCTAATGCAATAATATCTGTTATAAAATCAGCTCCATGCTCTAAATTGCCTTTCATATCATAATTATCATTTTCTTTCATTGTATAAGTTTTATTTTCAATGGTAAATGCAAATACACCTTTAAAACAATAACCAAACTGACTAAACGCATGCACATGCTTATCTAAGATTACCCCTTGCTGCACTCTATTAACTAATATCTCAAACCGATTTTCTTTTATACTTATTTGTCTAAAACCCTTTTTTATTTCAATCTCATTCGCTGCCTCTTTAATAAACCTCATTATTTCCCCTTATTATCATTATTTTTTACAAAATATAGACCACAAAACCTGTGCACTTAATTTTGATGAAATAAACTCTAAATCTCTATCCTCAATTGATGTTGCGTTTGTAATTGCCATATCAACCACCTTATTTTCAACCATTTCAGCTGCTCGTGTTGTTGAATTCGCTCTTATTATTTCATAAGATTCAGCTGGAATATTTAATTCTTCCATAAAATAATCGACTAAACATAATACTGGAGAACATGATGCTAATTTAAAATTTTGCCTTTCTTTCATGTCTTCACCTACTCTACTCGCAATTGCATATTTTGGCGTTTCAAGAAGAAACGTAAATAAATTACTTAATCTTGGATTCCAATACATATCTGTAATCTTTTCATAAGCATTTGGTACAATAATTAAATCAACGTTTCCTTCAAGTAAATCTTTTGTGACAATATCAAATTTTTCTTCTAACAATATTTCAGCTTCTATATGCCTATTGTACTTCTTGATATATTCGATAAAATATTGTGTTGCAAAATAACTCGTCGTGCCTTGAGGACCTAAAGTTCCAATTCTAAGATATGACATGTCTTTTAAATAGATTTTTAAACTCTCTAATTGTAAAATGATAGTTTCTAATATTTCACCCCCATCCTGTAACAATAATTTATTATTATCTTTCAACCCTTGGTTTGTCATAATTCTTCCCCTTTCTTATAAAATCTTCTCGGAATCTTCAGCCCTTATCTTATAAGGCTTTCACATTAATTCACAGTAACTTAATTCATCTAATTTTCCATCACTGATACACTTTTCTGCCATCGTTCTGAGCTCCGTCTTTAGAATTTTTCCATTTGAATTCTGCGGAAAGTTAGGAATACGGATATAGTAAGTCGGCCATTTGCTTCGAGTAAGTTTGCTTCGAACTACCTGCTCAATTTGTGAAAAAAAATCATCCAGTTTGGAGCTGCTTACGATAAAAGCAACAACTTTTTCACCCATAATTTCATCTGAAATACCGACCACCTGAGATGCCCTTACTATATTGATATCATCCAGAATATCCTCTATCTGGCTTGGTGATATGTTCTCACCGCCGCGGATAATTATATCCTTAATTCTTCCCATAATTATGATGTTGCCTTGATCATCCTTTTTAGCAAGATCACCTGTATGAAGCCAGCCTTGTACATCAATTGCCTTCTCTGTCTCATCATCCTTCTTATAATACCCCTTCATTACATTCCCACCATGAATCAACAGCTCTCCGCAGGTCTCTGCCGGAACTTCAACTCCTGTGTTTTGATCAATGATTTTAACCGAAGCATGATTCAGAGGTTTTCCTAACGTATTTAATCGCATATCAAAGGATTCTCCGATATTCGGAATGGCGCAAAGCGAGGAACACTCTGTTAATCCATATCCGTTAACGATATTCTTTGTACCAAAAGCTTCTGAAATATTTCTTAAACTTTGCGGAGACGTATAAGAGCCGCCAATTGCTATCTTTAATCCTTCTGGAAACGACATTTTACCAAATTCAGGATGTACAGTCATAGCCAGAAACATTGTAGATACTCCACTGATTAAACTGCATTTCTCTCTGCTGAGATAAGTCATACATTTCAAAGGCGAATATTTGCTCATAATAACCGCTGTAGTACCATAGATTAAATGCGATATTACTGTTAAAATATTTCCAAAGCAATAATGAAGAGGGATAGGAATGAGCACCTTATCGGAGGAATCCATATCAAGTACCCTTCCATATTCAATTGCCGTCTTAATAGCAGAGCTTTGAGTAATAATTGCACCCTTGGGCTTAGACGTAGTACCTGATGTATACTGGATACTATAGATATCCTCCGTACTGACACAGATGGTATATCCGGTTACCATTTCATCGGTTACATTGCTGGATCTGCTAACAAAACCTTCCCAGTCCAATATGTCAACATTTTGACCAATATCATTGAATAGAATAATTTTATGTAAGCAGGGAAACCTGTTTTTGTTTATTCCACCTTCAATGCCTTGTATCGATATTAACTTTTCCTCGCCTCTTACCGAATTCATTTTATTTATAAACAGAAATTCTACATCAGCCTGTTCAAGAATATATAACATTTCATCTAATGAACATTGCGCATTGATTGGTACAAGAACAGCTCCCAAATGGTTCAAGGCAAATAAAGTTTTGATCCAATAGGATGAGTTTAAGTCGCTTATCGCAACATGACTTCCCTTTTTTACGCCTATATCAATCATACTTTTTACTATTCTATCAGTTTCATCCCATATTTCTTCAAAGGTATAGGAAAGCTCCTCATCTGGAAAGATCATTGCTGTCTTTCTCGGAAATACCATATGAATATGTTGAAGCATATCACCTATCGTCATTATTTTTCTCCTTTACACGAAATCTAAAAAATAAATTTAATCGAATGCGAACTGTTTAAGTTCTAACATAAATTCCTTAATAAAATCATCCACCATTTCCTTTGTCCAGATATTAGCCATATAACCCATCGTCAAGTACATAACATCGTCAAGTGTTACAACTGTAAGCGATATCCCCCATTTGGTTGACTGTGTATTCAGTGTATTAGCTGTTCCATAGAGCTTGGTAAATACTAAGCCATTCATGGAGCTTGACTTCGAATTAAAATCCACATTACCGACATTACTTATAAATACATACGGTTCGCGAAACTGCATACTTTCCATAAATTCTTCATTGCTTAGACCAAATCGAGACTGGATGACCTGCAATATCTTAAAGCAGCCATTTTTTTGAATAAATTGTTTTAAAGCTAGACCAGCGGATTTTGTCAACTCTATGACATTATTGTTCTTTCCTATTATTGATTGGCTAGTTTTTGCAAACATAGCACCAAAGCCTAATTGCTTATTTACTGACTGTCCCATAAGTCTTCTAATATCAATGGCAGTCAGATTGTCCACTTTTATGACTTCCCGCTCCGGATAGGTATTCTTTATGACCTTTCCCAATGCAATACCTGCTAAAGCTGACAAACAAGCCTGTGTACTGCATTCTTGTTCCTTGCACTTCTTTAGTAATTTTAAGGTATCCATTTTCTCCACTTCAAAAACTGTCATAGCATGTTTTCGTTCAAGATAAGGTACTGGTTCTGATAAAATCGATTCAATAGAATTATCATAAGCAAAGATGCTATAATCATCATCTAGGTACTTCAAAATATCATTATAGCTTACACTAAAATATGGCTCTTCCTCCGTTATTTGAATACATTGTCCACTCAAATTGAGACTATACTGATTCATAATTTCATGAATCAAGCTACTTAGAGATATTCCGTCACATATGAAATGGGGCATGGTTATACTCATGCAATTCTGATTATCATCGGTATAAATCCTAACACGAACTAATGGCGACATTGAGCCTACAAACTTCACATTGACATCATCATTTGCCTTATCCAGCCATTCTTCAAACACTTCACATTTAACAATTTCTATAGGTATCTGAACTATATCCTCAAATCGCTTCATATTACCGTCACAATCCAAATAATAATTCAGATATGGATATTTTTTTTGAGTATCACATAGAGCCTTACGAAAGGCTTCAAGATCCAATTTTCCTTCATAATGTAAATTAACTTGCACATTAAAGGGAGTATATTGATTAAAAATCAATCCCATTCGTTCCAAAATACCATTCATCCCATCCATACTAGACCACCTCTCTTAATTATAAATTTTATTAGTATGACCATATACTTACAAATGCTTAATATAAAATGCCAAGTCTTGACTATTAACCTTAATTTTCC
Organism: Lachnospiraceae bacterium; assembly: GCA_031555935.1. Lineage (GTDB taxonomy): Bacteria > Bacillota > Clostridia > Lachnospirales > Lachnospiraceae > Roseburia_C. The sequence goes on from JAVBTX010000015.1 coordinate 20,087, forward strand.
TACTAGTTAACGCAACCATATTTATATAGTCTTGAATCTTCGCCAAATCTCCTACTGCCAAACTATTGGGAATTGTAACTTCTGAATCCTTATAACTATGAATTTGATTACTCAGCCCCAAAAGATAATCAAGTGATATATCAAATATCCTTGCAATTTTTATTTTTATCTCGTCATCTGGTTCGCTCTTATTTCTCTCATAAGAAGAAATCGTATATTCCGAAATGTCAAGCATTTTTGCAAGCATCTTTTGGCTCATTTTATTATCTTTTCTCAATTCCTGCAGTCTCTCTCCCACCATATCAATTATATGCCTTTCAAAAACAAGTAAATTTTTTATCGATTATCATCATACATCATAGCCATCATAAATTGTTGAAAACCGTCGAAACATTCTACTTTTTGTCATATACTTGCGATTTTCTTGTGAGTTATCAAAATAGCGGCGCATAACATTACTTGATTGACACAAAATCAGATTATTTTTATTTTCTTTACCGACTCACATATTACCTTTAAATACAAAATCAACATCTAATTTTACGATTCCGTAATTAGATGTTGATTTCATTAAACGCAAATGCCCACTCGATTTCTACTGACTTATCCTTATAGACTTTAATCGTTTTCCAACTGCATTTTTTCCTTTATCATCGGATTACCTGTGGCTATGGCTTTAATCTATTGTACAATCACCAAAACCGCTGATATGTTTTATCATACCAGCGGCCTGCATTGCTATATAGATATATGTGTTCTAACATATTTCGTAGTTTCACCGACTCCGCAACACCTCAAACGCATTATAAATATCCAGCTTCCCATACCCCCACTCCCGATTCGGATACGTCCGGCTCGGATCACGAACCGCCCCCCTTACAAAAAAGTTCCTCGCTTCCAACGTATTCACTCGTTCACGCCCACGATCAATCGCATATTCCATAAACTGCGCACTTGCCCCCGCAGTAATTGCCGCTGACGCACTCGTACCAGTAAATGTTTGATAGGTGCCACGATTCGTCGGACCATACACGTTGACCCCCGGTGCCGTAAACTCCGGTTTTACCCGGCCATCAACCGTAAATCCCCTTCCCGAATCAATAAACAGACTTCCATCTCTGGCATCATATCCACCAACAGTTATCGTATTGGGACCATTTGCCGGTACGGTGATTGTTGTATTGGGGTCTGAACGAATAAAAAACACATCACCGCTTACCATCGAACGCATCGGCAGCCAAATATGATAGTCTTTGCCGACAAATGTAATACCATATACCTGAATACTCCAGATTCCTCTAGTTGGCTTTTCAAACCGGAAATTGATAAGTTGGTCACCATATCGCAGACCAGTAATTCGATAGTCCAGGGTTAATGTCGTCTCTTCAAAAACAAAACGATATTCCTGACGCAGAGGAACTCGAGGAGATACTCGTGAAATTGTCTCACCAGTTGGCGAAGTAACGGTAACGGTATAAAGCTCCGGTGCATTGACCCAAAGTTCTGCGATAAACCCAGTAACGCCTGAGCCAACACTGATTTCCACATTATCAAACAAGGTCTGTGAATCCAGACGTCCGCGATAATGATGCCTTTCATTTGCCTCATTTCCAGCCGCAATGACGACGACATGTTGTAAACGTCTGGCAACATCATCCAGATAATTCGCAATCAAATTATTGCCACTATGACTTCCCATATTGCCACCAAGTGCTAAGCAAAGCACAAGCGGACGATTGAGACGTTGTGCTAATAGATTCAGATAATAAACGCCTGTTAGCATATCATTTTCTGCAAAAGCCACTGTATCCTCTGGAATAAAATAATATTCCCGCAAATATGACTTTGCCTGTTTTAATTTTACAACAGCAATATCGGCCAGCGGTGCTGCACCAATAAAATCATTGGCATAATCTGCCCCACCAGCCGCCACTCCTGCCAAAAATGTTCCATGACCAAGCTCATCTACCGACGGTACCAGCGCCAGTGGGTTATCTGAGCGTAGTGCCTGATTAATCTCTTCTCTGGTATACTCTGTCCCATATATAAAACTATCCGGCGGACTGTCACGAATAGTCTGATCCCAAATACCTACGATTCGTGTACTGCCATCACTATTTTGGAAAATTGGGTTTGTGTAGTCAATGCCCGTGTCAAGGAAACCGATCAAAATCCCTTCCCCCTTCAACGCAAGTGTTGGCTGATTCTGCACCTGTAAAATGCCACTGACTTCTAGCGCAGATTGGTCTAGAAGGGTAAAACACTTGGGAATACTAAGGTATGTATATTCCATAATGTCTTCTACGTTCATACTATCCCTTTCCACATAGCGTATCCCATAATGTGCATCCACATTTTGAATACATATTCCAGTCATTTCTTCATTCAGCGAATACTCGCGCTCGAATAGCAAATCATAATATTCATTTGAATAGACTCTCTCTTCACATTCCATGTTTTTTCCCATTTTTAAGTCAGTCGTAACATTTTATGCCAAACCTAGTATAAATATGGCAGGTAATCGATATCACGTACTGATTACCTGCCAGTTAAATATTTTGACTTATTATTTTGAATTATGAACCACTTCTTCCTTAACTAATTCAATCTGGAGCTTCATGCCAAGTGCTGAAGCAATTTTGACCATCATCTCAAGAGAGGGATTGTACTTACCACTCTCAAATCGTGTAATATTGGGTTGCGAAATACCGGTTCGCTCTGATAGCTCGGTCTGTGTTATCCTCTGATTTTTCCTGCAATCCTTATATTGTTGAATAATATCTAACTTAACCTCTTTCTGAACACTTTCGATCAGAATCTTCTCCTGTCCCATCGTATAGATATAATCCATCTCACCCATTTTCACTGTCTCCTTTTATTTTAGCCGTATGTGCAAATGCTTCTTAACCTTCTCATATTTCTCACAAAAGATAGAGCCAGTCACATATTCTATTTTTTCTACTTTCATGTATGCATTTCCCTTACGAGTGGATACCAACAATACATCACCAGGTACAACCGGATCATTTAGTGTATATCTCCATGAATAGTATTTTTCAGTTCCTAATCGAAAGCCGATATCACACTTATGCACATGTCTTCCGTACACCAATTTATAATATGGTTGCGTTGATACAACATCCATAATAGCAACCTTACAGTTGTATTTTTGTGCGAGTAAATAGGAAATATAACCATCCTTTATCTCATGATTCTCATCTACCAATATATCATGGGCCAGCTTTTTTGTCTCTAAAAAGTAGTTCTCATAATATTCGAATTTGCTTGCCGATGGTGCTGTCATGTGGTTCACTTGAATCTCTTTCAATTGACAAACATCTACCCGAGTAGATATTAATACGTGTGCAAGTACATCTTTTAACCAATCACATTCCCTTAAGCCTTTGACAGCCTTAGCTACACAATCATCCCTATCCGCTGTTTTTATCGGCATATAATAATTCATAAATCCACTGTATTTCACTTCATATTGCAATAAATAATCATCCATTTTTCGGATGAGCTTTTCATTGCCATATGCATCCCTCGGATCAATATCTAAATAAATTGCAATCCCTTCATTCATAAATCTTCTCCTTCCATTTTTTAAAAAATACCATATACGATATATCAAATTATATCATATATGGTATTTACTTGTAAACATATATTTGCATTATCCAGACACAAATAAATCAGAAATATCATCAAATGCAATCCTTGAATTGACAATTACAAGGACCTTACATGTAATATCAATCCGCGACACCACGCCCATCACCTGAACATACTCACCATTCTGAAAATATTCTACTGTTACCATGTCCTTCTTTTGAATCTGATGCAGCTTGAAATCCAATTCCTCTTTTTGCTCCTCTGATAGCTCACGCTTTGGCACAATAATACGTTCTTTTTGTGCCAGTGCCTCCCGAAAGCCTTTCAAGGCATCAAAGGGCATAAACTGTTTGGCGCGGTCGGCCTGGTCCATTTTTCCCCTATTGAAGCAACGTTGTCTACTCGCCACTCTTATGCCCTCCAATCTGTTTGTTCCGCTCTCTTGTCGTTCCCGCTTCCTGCAAATCCATGCCCCGGACAATTGCATTGTTACCAAATTTCTTTTTGATTTCAAGGGCTGCTTTTTGTAATTTCTTATCGCGTTCAACTTCGGCAAAATTGGTGAAGAGGTCATATTGTTCGTATGACTCGTCATGAACATTGTTACACCCCACACTCAGCCGCCGGATTCGATGGTTCGGATTCACAATACGTTCATATAAATTCACCACATAGGGAATGATTGTGCGGTAGGAATTGGTGCATACTGTCATTGTGACGGTTCCATTTACCGGCTTAAGTCCCAGCTCATTGGAATATCCAATCATCAATGTGAGGGATTCGGTCACAACACCTTTGTCGGTCATATCGAGACAGAGCGCATCCACCATTTCCTGCACCACTAATTTACACTCTTCAAAATCGTAATCCCTCGCTAGGACCTGACCGCTTGATATCGAATTGCTCTTGGGTTTATATGCTTTTATGTCCGCCATTGTGGTCGTTTCCCTGCCCCATGCATGGTCAATCAACAGCTCCGCGTCGATTCCAAACATTCGATATAACATCTCTTCGTCAGCCGCAGCAATGTCACCCATTGTCATAATTCCCATACTCGCCAGCCGTTTTGTTGTTCCTGAACCAACTCGCCAGAAATCCTTTAGCGGTTTATGATTCCATAATGTCTTTTGATAGAGTGTTTCATCCAGATATCCGATGTTATCTTTGACATGCTTGGCCGTAATATCAAGTGCAATCTTGGCCAGATATAGATTGGTACCAATTCCTGCTGTCGCTGTGATTTTGGTAGCTTTTCTGATATCTGCCATAATCTGCACGGCAAGTTCCTTGGCACTGATCTGATACATCGAAAGGTAATCGGTTACATCCATAAATACCTCATCAACGGAATAGACATGGATATCCTCTTTGGCAATGTATTTTAAATAGATACTGTAAATGTTTGCTGAATAATCAAGGTATAGCTTCATCCGCGGCGGTGCCATAATAAATTCGATGCCCTTCGGTATCTCGAATACCCGGCAGCGATTCTTGATGCCAAGTGCTTTCATCGACGGCGTAATCGCCAGGCAGATTGTTTTTTCACTCCGCTGCGGGTCTGCTACTACTAGCTTGGTGGTGAGTGGGTCAAGTCCACGTTCCACACATTCTACGGATGCATAGAATGTCTTTAAGTCGATGCACAGATATGTGCGATTCTGCATTTTTGAAAACACCTCCTGGTGACTTTTCTTTATTATAGCACCGGAACAAACGTTTGTATATTGTAATTTTCTTCCCTTCAATATCCGCAGTGAAATTTCATTTTCATAGTAAGAACTACCTAGTTTAATTTAAGAGCCGGTAAATTCCTTGCGGGTTTTGAAAAGGGTTTTTCCGATGCCTTCAAATACTGCACATTTTATATTATGTTCACATTGATCTGACAACAATAGCGCCGTATTTGTATAATAGCCATCCGCATCAAGCAGGCCTAGTGTACGCTTATTTTCCATTTCAAATGAAACTTTCGTTTTGCAAAATAATTCTATCCCCCACTACTGCGTCAACAATGCAGCCGCCTAAACTGGAGCGGCGTATATCCCGTAATCCGTTTAAACATCGCAATAAAATGACTCGTATCATGATACCCCACCCGAAACCCAATCTGCTGCACCTCTAATTCCGGGCGGCCAACCAGCAGCTCCTTCGCCTTGACCATCCGATAATTTTCTATATATACGGAAGTTGAACAACCTAGAAATCGTTTGAACAGCCGGGATAGGTATTGGGCCGAGACAAATGCATTATCGGCTAATTGCTGCACCGTAATATCCTCTTGATATTTTGTTTCAATTTCCCTTATTATCGGTGCGACGTAACGCTGATAGAGCGGATGTTCGAGAAAATCATGGTCATCCCTAAAGCGGTTGATACTAATTAAAAACGTGTAACAGTCAATTGACAATTGAATCGGGTCAATCGTCTGACTTTCATAACATGATATAATCGTAGCAATCCAATTTTGAAACGAAAACCGTTCACTGTCGGCCGTCTGAATATAACGCTCATGACCGACTATTTTACTGATATCATTTTCCAGCTTTCCGGAAAATGTCACGAAAGACGTCGTCCACAGCTCATCGCTAGCGGAATAGGAATGCGGCACAAATGGCGCAATTAACACGCCGCTGCCTGCCGCTAAATGGACCTGCTGTCCGTCAATCACGACCTCGCCGCTCCCTGCTTCTGTTTGCAGCCAATGATAATCAGGAAAACCATTTGGCCGTTTGACGCTTTCCTGATTCCAGTGGTTGCCGATACTGTCAACTGCCAGGGGAATTTCCCGCGATGACAGTTCAAAATAAATTGGCATCTTCATCACCTTGTTTCGAAATGTTATATTATTCAGTTTAACATATCATACTTTTTTTGCCTAGATACAGATATAATATAGTCATCAAAGCAAATTAGGAGATTCAAAGTCGCCAGACTTTGAAAGAATGGAGATTACAATGGGAAAATCTTTTCAAAGAATTTTGTACGGCGGAGATTACAATCCGGGCCAATGGTCAAGAGACATCTGGGATACCGATATGGAGCTATTTCGTCAGGCCAACATCAACAGTGCCACGATTAATGTCTTTTCATGGGCGAAGCTACAGCCTTCCGAACATGAATATTATTTTGACGAGCTTGATGATATTGTTGACATGCTGACACGGGAAAAATATGATATTGTGCTTGCTACTTCTACGGCGGCAACGCCAGCCTGGATGTACAAAAAATACCCGGAGGTAGCGCGGGTTGATTATCAGGGACGGCGGCATAAATTTGGCATCCGCCACAACGCTTGCCCGAACAGTCCGGTTTACCAACGCTATGCGAAGCGGCTGGCGGAAAAACTAGCCGAGCGTTATGGCCAAAATGAACAGGTTACATGCTGGCATGTCAATAACGAGTATGGCGGGGAGTGTTATTGTGAAAACTGTGAAAAAGCCTTCCGCGTATGGTTAAAAGACAAATATAAAAGCATTGACGCATTAAATCAGGCGTGGAATATGGAATTTTGGGGACATACGGTCTACGATTGGGATGAAGTTGTCCTGCCGAATGCATTAAGTGATGGCATCGATGATAACCGGACTGCTTTCGCCGGTATTTCGATTGATTATCGCCGTTTTAATTCAGACAGTCTGCTGGAAAATTTTAAAATGGAGCGCGATGCGATTCGCAAGCATGTACCACAAGCACTAATCACAACGAACTTGATGGCATTTTTTAATGGACTGGATTATTTTAAATGGGCCAAAGAAATGGACATCGTTTCCTGGGATAACTACCCATCCTATGATACTCCATGGAGCATGGTTGCAATGTGCCATGATTTGATGCGCGGACTTAAAAATCAGCCGTTTATGCTAATGGAACAAACACCGAGCCAGCAAAACTGGCAGCCATATAACTCGCTCAAAAAACCTGGGCATATGCGGGCACAGAGCTATCAGACAATAGCTCACGGTGCTGATACAATTCAATTTTTCCAGCTTCGCCGTTCGGTTGGCGGCTGTGAAAAATTTCATGGCGCCGTCATCGAACATGTTGGCACTGGTGACACCCGTGTTTTCCGCGAAGTCGCAGCACTTGGTGCTGAATTACATGCGCTTGGGGATGAACTATTGGGTACGACCAATGATTCACCGGTTGGTATCATTTTTGACTGGGATAACTACTGGTCCTTGGAATACACCAGTGGTCCTAACAAAGACTTGAAATATATTGACCAGCTTCATCAGTATTATCAATATTTTTATGAAAAAAATATTTCCGTTGATATGATTCCAGTCGATGCTGATTTTTCCAAGTATAAAGTTATCGTTGCACCAGTACTTTATATGGTCAAGGAGGGAATGCCAGAAAAGCTGGAAGCTTATGTGACAAATGGCGGTACGATGGTCACTGGATTTATGAGCGGAATTGTGAATGAGTCCGATAATGTTCATCTCGGCGGTTATCCTGGTCCGCTGCGCCAGCTTGCCGGTATTTGGGCGGAAGAGATTGACGCTCTCGCACCAGAGCAGAATAACACACTGCGCTTTTGCGATGGCACGGAGGCGAAATGTCATTTGCTTTGCGATATTATTCATCTGGAAAATGCGGTTAGTCTCGCCGATTATACGAGCAACTTTTATGCTTCCTCACCAGCGGTAACTCAGAATACATTTGGTCAGGGAAATGTCTACTATATCGGAACACAGCTTGAAAAAAGTGCTTTAGAAAAGGTTTTAAATCAAGTGAGTGAGCAGGCAGGTATCACGCCGGTTCTTGATGCGGCTACCAAACTGGAAATTGTGCGCCGGAGCTCTGAATCAAATGACTATTATTTTATGATCAATATGACGGCGGAAGCACTGCCGCTTCCACGAAATTTTGCTGGAAAAACGGATATGCTATCGGGAAATACACTGACTGAGCAGACGGTTTTATCACCGTATGATGTTGCTTTGGTGCGTGTTGAAAAATAGGCAGAGTCCAAAAAAGGGATAGACATGCGCAATGTCTATCCCTTTTTTTAATCTTCTACTTTGGCTCCAACACGCCAGCCTTCTTCAGAACATTCTTCCGTGTCTGGTTCATGATGAACAAAAAGTCATTATATATTTCTGGTGTCAACGTCGGTAAATCCTTCAACACCTTTTCAAATTCCACGATTGCATTGTAAAAAGTGGTCATTCCAAGATTACCGGCAACGCCCTTAATGGTGTGGATATAACGTCTTGCCTCATCCGCCGTATCGGGACTCTGGTAATAAGAAAACGGCGCATCTTGTTCTGGTAATTCCCGCACGAACTTGAATAACGAGCGGTAATACAACTCACGTTTTCCGTTAAAGCGGGAGATACCCGTTAAGTGGTCAATTCCTAAAATAATCTCGTCCTCGACCGCCGCTTCCTGTTTCGGTGCTTCCTCTTTCGGTGTTTCTTCCACTGCCGGCGTTTGTGCCTTTGCATACTTTTGCAAGTGGTGGTTTAATATTTCATAAAGTTTGTCAATATCAATCGGCTTGCCCAAATGGCCATTCATTCCCGTCTGATAGCAAAGGTCTATTTCTTCCTTCATTACATTCGCTGTCATCGCGACAATCGGAACCCGATTGCCTTTTCCACGGATTGCGGCGGTTGCCTGAATACCATCCATAACCGGCATCATAATATCCATCAGCACCATATCGAACGGCTCCCGATCCAGATAGCGCAGACCAATTGCGCCATTCTCTGCCACAACCGACTCCACCCCGAAGACCTTCAGCATTTCTACCGCAACGTCCTGATTATAGGAAACATCTTCACAAATTAAGACCTTGGAACCTGGGAACTTATTATAACTTTGAACGGCTTCTTCTTTGTATATCGAATTGCATAAGCATTGAATAAACGTTGATGGCACAAATGGCTTTTCAATAATATCATTAAAACCGGCACGAATAATATCATCGTGGATTAAGTTCTTCGTATATGCCGAAACCATCAACAGTTTTGTATTTGTCGTATACTGCTTCATCCGTTGTGCCAAATCAATACCGGTCTGATCACCCAGGCGGTAGTCAAGTACAATCAAATCAAACTGCTGCGATATCTCCGCCTGCTGTTCAACCAGCCGCAATGCTTCTTCGCCGCTTGAAGTACACACTGGCTCGCCCCCAATCATCTGCAAAATTCCACTCATGATTTCAAGTGCAATTGGATCGTCGTCCACAAGCAGAATCCGACTAGCCACGACCTGATACTTACGAACCTCGTCTAGTACCGTGGAATGCTCCTTGGCTTTCTGGAATGGAAGCTTGAAGTTCAGTGTCGTTCCTACTCCTAACACACTTTCGACACTAATCTCTCCGCCCATCAGTGTGATAAGCTGTTTCGTAATGGCTGTTCCCAATCCGGTTCCAATATTTTTATTATATTTAGCCGCATGGAACTGTTCAAATGGTGACCAAAAGTGTTCTAATTGCTCTTCGCTCATTCCAGTTCCGGTATCCTCGATGCGGAAATTAAGCCAGGTTACCTTACCACCATCTTCTTTTGGTACCTCTTCTAACTTCGTGATGGATAAAACAATACGTCCTGCATCCGTATATTTGGCAGCATTATCTAAAATATTCTTTAACACCTGCCATAATCTCGTCTTATCGCCGCAGATGTAAGCCGGCACATTGTAATCGATGTCAAATAACATCTCAATCGGTTTATCCTCAATCCGTTCCGAAGAAACCAAAAGGGCATTCGAGACAATCTCCTCTAAACAGAAATCTTCCTCATAAAGCTCAAGCTTCTCCGCCTCTATTTTTGAGAAATCTAAAATATCATTGATAATTGTCAGCAGGTTTTTCGAAGAGATATTAATCTTCCGATATGTCTCATAGTTCTCAGTCGTCTGCTCATGCATCAGAGCAAGCTGGGAAAGACCAATAATGGCATTCATCGGTGTTCGGATTTCGTGACTCATATTTACCAAAAACCGGTTCTTCAGATTACCAACTCTTTCCTCCTCATCAATCACTGTTTTGAGAAGGGTATTAATCCCATCAAGCAATACTGCAAAATCGCCCTTAAACATCGTGCTGTCAACACGTCGGCCAACGTTTCCTTCCGCCACCTCTTCCGTAACAACCGTAATCTCCTGCGTAATCTGTTGAATCGATTTCAAAAGGCTTGAAAAACTCCTTGCCATTAAACCAAATTCATCATTTGATTCGTACATCGATACATCCTGATAGATATCGCCCTCTGAAACCTGATATGCAATCTCACTCAAAGAAGCCATATTTTTCAATCGTTTATTGAGCATCCAATAGCTTGCAATCACGCTTATGGTAATGCCGCCAATCAATGTAAAGGCCGTAATCAGATAAAACGTTGCCAGATGATTCGCTGCCACCGACTCATTTGTACAGCGCGTATTCATCGCCAATTGAAACTGCTCGATTTCCCCATAGATAGCGGTCTTCTGTTCAACATAGCTTTCTCCGAAAATCAATTGACGCGCACTTTCAAAATCGCCTTTTTTAACCTCTTCGATTGCCAGCAGTTCATCCACCGCCAAGCGGTCCGAAAGTTCTTTGGCCTTATTCAATAGCGCCAGTTCATCCGTCGGCAAACCTAGTTTTATAATCTGTTCAACGATGTTTTCCCGACTTCTCGTCTCGTTGATTTCGGTCATGTAAGCATCACTATATTGAGTCTGCCCATAAATAACATAGGATTTAATTTGATCTGACAGATAATCAGACGCATCTTTTAGGTCTATGCCTAACTGCTTATACTCGGCCTGAACATCTGAAATATATAATGCTTTTGTATAAAACGAATATGTAAAAACAGAACCCAAAATAATAATTATCAGATAGAGTAATGGCAATATTTTAAAAATTTTTGCAAATTTCATCTCTTTCTTAACCCCTCTTTTCATAGCTGTTTTTAATATGAATATTCACAACTATATAGAACTCTACTATACTAGGATTCGAAAGATTTGACAACCTCTTTTTAATGATATCAATGATAATAATTTTTCATCTGCATAATCGCTTCAAAACAAGCATTGTAATGTCATCCGCCTGTTCCGCGCCATTTACAAAAAAATCCATATTTGTCTTAATTTCCTTCAATAGTTCTTCCAGGCTTCTATCCTCATAATTGATGTGATTGATTGCCTGAAGCAGTCTTGGTTCTGAATATAGGTCTCCGTTTCGGTTCTGTGCTTCGGTCACGCCATCGGTATAAAGATATAACATATCTCCTTCCTGCAAAATAATTTCCTGCGCTTCAAACTGCATTCCCTCCATCCCGGCCACAACAAAGCCCGGCTTTGTATCCAGCCAATTCCAGCCACGTCCCTTGCTTAGATGAAGCGGTGGATTATGTCCGGCATTAGAATAAGTAAATTTACCAGTCGATAGTTCATATACGCCGATAAATACTGTCACGAACATGGATTCCTCGTTATTATCGAGGAGCTGGCAATTGGCTTCTTCTAAAATCTTTTCTGGCGAAAGTCCTGCCTGGGCATTGTTTTTAATAATTGTCTTAGCTATTACCATAAATAATGCGGCTGGAACGCCCTTCCCGGATACATCAGCGATAACGATTGCCAGATGGTCTTCATCCACCATAAAAAAATCATAAAAATCTCCGCCGACTTCCTTGGCCGGTTTCATCGTGGCAAAAATATCAAACTCCTTTCGATTTGGAAATGCTGGAAAAATACTTGGCAGCATTGACGCTTGGATTCGAGTAGCAACATTTAATTCCGTCGATAGTCGTTCTTTTTCTGCCGTTATCTTCGCAATGCCTTCAATATGTAACTTAAGCTCGTCGGTCATTTTATTAAAAGAATTTGCTAAAACGCTAATTTCATCACCGGTATTCAATTCAATTTTTGCTTCTAAATTTCCGCCACTAATTTGCTGCACTCCGCCGACTAAAACATCAATTGGCTTGGTAATCCGCTTGGCCACAAGTGATGTACCTAAAGCGGCAGCAATCAGTGCCAAAACAAATATCAAAGCAAACACAATAATAAAGGATAGCGTGGTTTGGTTAATGGTTTGTTCGCCGTTCCCGGTCAACTCTAAAATATTCTGCTCAATTTGCAAGGCTGGTGCAATCACCTCCTGCAATGGGATTACAAGACCATATTCCCAATTGGCATTTTTCAAATGACTATAACTTACAATCAGTTCTTCTTCATTTTCCAAATCATCATTTGAAGAGGAAATCAGCTCGCCTTCGCTGTCAGTTAAAAAGGCATATCCATCCTCACCAAATTTCATATTCAAAATCTGCTCCGTAATATTGGTCAACAGAATATCATAGGCACACACGCCATCAAAGTTACCATCTTGCTGGTAAAATGGCGCTGCTACGGTGATAATATAGCCCCTGCCAAATTCATCATCATAAATATCCGTAATAATGGAGCGATTTGCCGCTTTGGCACTCTGATACCAGTCCCGCTCCCTCGCATCATAGTACAGCACTCCATTTGCCTCCTCCTTATCATAGGCTAGGGACAAACCGGTGTCGGTTCCAAAATATGCATTTAGTACATTTTCATCGGATGTCAAAACCCAGCCCAGAATCGGCTCGGCATTTACCAATTTATCGGCCTCTTCCTGCACTGACTCAAATAACACTCCTTCTGGAACAGCGTATCGGATGCCAATCTCACCGTTTGCCTTCACCCTACTTGAATCCACTGGCATATGACTAAATTGCTCCGGATTTTGATTGATTTTGGTAATGTAATCCGCAACCAATTCTGCACTTGTCAGCCATTTGGTCAACTGCTGATCAATAATTTCCGCATTGGCATTTGCAATTAGCTGCATATTTTCCATCGTTTCTTTTTCCAAAGCATTTTTACTCGAATCCGCTGCGGAGGTTCCCAAAGAATGATTGAGCGCTTGGGTAAAATCCTTCATCTGACCCATGCCAAATAAGGTACTGGCTGATACTGCAATGAGCACAAAGCCTAAAACTAAAACGACACTGCCTAACAATTTTGATTTAATTTTCCGAGTATGAATTGCTTTTTGATGTTTCTCCTTCTTCCCCTTTGAAACGAGAGCCGTAATTGCATAATTGGAATAGACGCCGGCAAAGACGACAAGGGGATTGATAATTGGGATAATCGCCAAGTAAATCAATACCATCAAGCTGCTCGGCATTCCCAGCGGTGTCAAAATTAATGATAGCATCGAAACTGCCACCAGTCCCGGCACGCCAATCACCGAAAGCGAAAATAAAATGGCGCCAATCAGGATGATACTGAGATTGTTTCGGTCAATACTGACACCATAAATTGAACTGGCAAAAATAGCCGCCACCACCCCACTTGCGGCAACACCGGTCTGGCACATCGTAATGCCAATCGGCAGAACCGAGTTAACCACTTCGCGTTTCAGTTTTAAATGCTGAATCGTATCTTCAATCGAAACACTAACCGTTGCCAGCGCACTGCCCGTGCCGATAGCAATGAAGAACGACCGTCTCAAAGCATTGAAATGACTTTTCAGCGAACATCTCATGGTAATCTGAATCGCCAAAAAGGTAACGATACAAATAATCACCATAACGCCTACGATAACAATAATCAGACGAAACAGAGACGTCACCACCTCGGTCATGCCCTCCTCCGAAAACTGGACCGCAATCATTGCACACATCGCAATCGGAAAAGACATTAATATGGCATCAATAATGTTGCAAAACACCTTAAAAATACCATTCAAAACCCCAAATGCTCCGCCTCCAACTTCCTTTGAAACGTGATTAATGGCAACTCCCATCAAAATAGAAAAAAACAAAATATTCAACATATTGCCAACACTCAAAGATTGAAATATATTACTTGGTACAAATCCGGTAATAAAGTCCAGCACGCTATATTGTTTTGCCTTTTCCGGCAAGACATTTTCGCCATAAAAATTAAGCTTGGTAAAATATTTGTCTTCTGCTGACTGGTCGCCATTTTGCATGTTGGCAAGAATGGTTTTCGTTTCTTCGTTTGGGGCCATAAAATCTTTGCAGATGATGCCCATAACGGCCGCAATTGTCACGGCAATTAAAAAAGTGGCAACTGTCGTTAAAAGCCATTTCAGGAAAAGTTTTTTATCTTCGCTTCCCAGTAAAGTTCCAATATTCACCGTTACTGCACAAATTACAATGGGAATAATACACATTTCCAACAGCGAAATGTAGATGGTACTAATGGGCTTTAAATATACCACCAGCCACCTTGCATAAATACTAATGATAATTCCCAGTGCCATGCTGAGCAGCAAAGTAATCGGACTTTGTAAAACCTTTAATATTTTTCCTTTCATTACTCATTATCTCCTTCAAATAGTTTTAAAAATCCTGCCAGAATTTCGTTTTTTGAAAATGTATTTTTATTTTTCTTAATATAAATATTAATATAATCCATCAGTCCCTCGTTGCCTGGAGCCACACCAACGCAAAAACTATCCTGGACATCCTGGAACGTGAAGGTTTTAGTGTAGATTGATAAGGAAGGGTCTTCTCCATATTCAAGGATAAATTGAAATTCACTGCAAAAGAAACCAAATATTTCACCTTCTGCCGCCGCCTTGGCACCTGCCGCATAACTCTCCAGCTCGATAATTTCACAACCCGGAAAAAGAATTGCTGCCATCTCAAGATGTGATGTTCCTTTCACTGCCCCAATCTTTACGTTGCCTTTTTTTAGAATTGGTACCGGATTATCTTCTGCCTCATATTCCAAAAGAGCCTGACGATTGGCCATCACACCATAGTCTACATCCAAATATGGTTCCGATAGCAAGGCCTTCTTTGCCCGTTCCAAAGAATTGCTGTATGTCGCAATGACAACGTCCGCTTCTCCTGATAACAGCTTGTCCGTCAACTCATCATGGCTCTTAGCACTGCGCTCAAAAACAACCTCCACCCCTAAGGAGGCGGCTAAGCCTTTCGCCAGCGTAATCTCAATTCCTTTTAACTCACCATCTTCATCCTCCTCAAAGAAAACCGGTATATCTTCGCTTGGTATCGCGACCACTAATTCTCCGCGGTCAATGATAGCGGCAATTTCCGGCCGCATTTTATCGACATCTAAAATCGGTACCAGCACTGGCTCAACTGTTTTGCCCGCTTCGATATTTTCAGTATTTACAGCATTTGCATTTCCAGAATCAACACTACTTGTTGGAATGCTGCAACCAGAAAAGCATAGCATCAGTAATACTGTTACAAATAATATAAGTAATTTATTTCTCATCCTTTGTACCTTGCTCCTTTGACAATATCCTCTAATTTCGCACCCATTTTCAACTGATTTCTCATCTCATCAGCCGGACAGCTTACGTTCTTCGCCCGCTCATAGAGGGGTTCCAAATACTTTTCTTCACCATAACTTCTTTGCTTCAGACCTTCTTTTGCGCAGTCGACCAACGAAACCAGAAAATCTGCCATAACCTTATGATTCACAATTTCTTCGCCGCTTACCGCCATTGCCCTAAGTCTTGAATTACTCGCCGTAATCTGGTTTTTCTTTAAGAAATGAGCCGTAATTTCTTTTGCCGCAGAGAGATTGTTTACTAGTCCCAGATTGAATGCAACGGGACAAAAAACTGTCTCAAATGGCTGGGTACAATCGCCTCGAAACTCCAGTGTATGGTAAGTATTCAGACAAACTCGTTCAAAACTGCGATAATATTTGATGTCTGTATCGGGATGATTCTGATTTTGAAAATACTCATTGAGACTGACCGGCTCCATATGTTGCAATTCCCCCTGCGCATTTTGATTAAAAAATATCTTTTTCTCCGCAATCGCCGCCACCATCTCATCAATACTTGAAAAAGTACAATCTTCAATACCAGTGTTTGGTAAGCCAATATTTTCCCAATTATAATCCCTTGCACAAATTGAGTTTTTCGGATATTTCTTTCCCTCCGGAATCGTCACCGAGTTGGGAAACGAGTTCGAAAAGAGCAGTGCTCTGGCAAAATCCAGTTTACACATCAGATTAAAACTATCTACCAGTAGCTCGCCATTTACATCCAGGTGCGTTTGAATGGACTGCATTGTTGTCATATAATAATCTGGGGATTTTTGCGGGGTTCGCCTGGTCAAATAACTTTGCATCATATGATAAAACGGTGAATCACAAAATTCAAAGTTCTTCGGTGTTATCAAATTGGTTCCGCAACCGTAAAAGCCAAGACCTCTTGATTCATAAAAATCCATCGCCTGCTTCATTAAGGTGTGAAAGCATTTTTCAACCTCGTTGATATTTGGCTTGGGGCTCATCGAAAACTCAATTAATGTATAGACACATTCAATCGAAATGCTATCCCCCGCCTGATTTACGACTCTAGTCGGATAGCCCTCGATGTCCATCTGCTCCAACCCAAACTCGCCATTTTTCATTAAAAATGTAAAAAAATCTCTGGCAATCGCTTTGGCTGAAATACTCGTATCGCCACTTAGAAAAGCAACCGGATATTCTAATTCAACCCCAACATCGGTTGTGGTTCTTAAAAAGTATGGTTCAATTAATTGTTGCCTCACAATCTGCTCCGCTCTGCTCATCGCTACTTTTTTGTAAATGGTCAGGACGTTCTTATTTGCCAAATACTGATATGTAATATCATCACTCATATTCTTTACCATATAAATTCCCAGTCCGCCGATTTTACGCTCCATTGCATTCAGGGTAATATCCGGTGCATCCTGTTCTAATGGATTATAAGGAATACCATTATCTTTGAACTGAAGCATCAGCCGCCCATTTAAAATACTGCATTTAAGTTCCATTTTTGTGGCATTGCTGTAATTCACAATGTTAGAATATATTTCATCCACAATAATCTCTATTTGCCATCTGTTCTGCATCGAAACATTATTTGTTGCCAGAATATCTTCGACAAAGGATTGCACCTCGCTGAATCGTTCTAGTGATGGTACGATTTCCATAACGCGCCCCACTACTGAATCTCCAGCATGGTGCGAAATCCGGTCATATCAAATACCTCCATGACCGCATTGGGTACGTTTACCAAAACCATGCTTCCTTTTTTGGAAAATGCCGTTTTATGCCCCATCAAAAGTGAGCGAAGACCGGCACTGCTGATATAGTCGACCGCTCTAAAATCCAAGACCACATGCTTCATTTTTTGAAACGACAGCAATATTTTCTCCTGCAACTGCGGGCTTGTCATCGTGTCCACCCGGCCTTCAATTAATAAAATAATCTGTTCTTCATTTCTTTCTTCTGTAATTTTCATTCGTCTTCCTCCTTGGTCTAACCTAACATTAAATGATTCTGTAATCTGGTTCTGTTATCGAGTACCGCTGTCTGACTGGCATAGAGACTGGCATTTAGATTTAGATAGCAGTATGTATTTAAAATGCACTGTCTTTCCAGATACACGATATTGATTCTGCACCGCACTGGTAAAAACTGCTTTAGTAAAAATAGTAACTGTGATTTTTTCTTTTCCTCCACATAAGAACGAATCAGCATGGTAATCGTAAAACCATCTTCAACTAAAATGACTGCTTCTCCCAGAACAATTTCCGCCACCCGCGCAACTGACCATTTTGTTCCTTTTTTTCGATTAAGCTGATAACCTTCTCTAGCTAGAGTGCGCAGTGTTTCCACGTCTAAAAAGTTGCCACTAACATCGATTCCCAACCATGAAATTAACTCTGGAAGCATCTCCGGCGGTGCCGTCCCCACCTCCAGCCTTTTTCCGACCGACTGTATTTCCCGGTGGAAATCTTGATACATGGAAGAAAAAATTGATAGATAGCGATGAAAGAAGCTGCCCCATTCCTGATAGACTTCGGGGTAGGCATCCATAAAATTATCGCCCGGCAGTCGGATACACATATCTTCAATGGTTCCCTGCCCCATTTGCCCCGTTCCCAAAATTTCAATGTAAAACCAGAGATAACGGCCACTTAGCTCATATAGTAAAATATCCTGCTGATTGATAAATGTCTGTTCGGCTAACAATGCAAAAAATTGCTGTTTCCGTTCGGGACTCACATGTGCATCCAACAAAAAATCACTGACCGAATGATTCTGCCCTTCCATGAACCGTTCGCGCTCATTTGATGCGGCGAAATGAATGCAATAGCTCATCTCTGCTTCCAGCCGAATCCTCGCGGTAAATCTGCCCCATCGCTGATTCATTTGGGTTCCGTCAATTTCTCCGAAGAATACCATGCACGGATTCCCTGCAGCGCAGCACTGCTCTCCGGCTGTGCAGCACAACTGACTGCCTTTTTGCTCCATTCCTTGCATATATGCCGCACGCAGGCGATTTTCTCCGATGGAATAATTCCTGAATCTTTTCATCTTAATAACCATGCCTTTCATTATGTATTGTAGGTATTGATTTGAAGCTGGAATCGACCTGGATAGCACAAGCAGTTCTCACCTGGTTTAATATCCGCCCCTTGACGCGTGGCATATCTAGTATTTGATGTGCTAAATGACAGTTCATAAATATATTCGACACCTTCAAGCTTCTCGATTTCCTGAAAGACTTCTGAAAAACTAAGCAGCTCGCCAAATTGCTGACTGCCATTTACATAGTCGAGCCGTTTGTTTAAAATAGCCGTAATTTCTTTGCGGCAATTCTCATAATGCTTTTTGACATAAATACTCCCTGATACATCCACGGGAACATAAATTGGCTCCAGAATGTTGATGGATGTGGACAGCAGCCGATATTGTTCTAAATGCTGACGCAACATCTCGCGATAAGTTTCCGAAAGAAAGGGTAAATGGGAATTTCCTCCACTTGGTTTCACTGCGATATTTACTACATTTTGCCGTGTCTGGCAAAACGCTCTTACCTTATCAAAGCACAGGCCCGGTGTTTGTTTTACAATTGTTTCATAATCATCGGCCAGCACTGCCGCACCGCTTTTGCCCACATCTGCACGAAACCGCTGTCTGACCTCTGCCATGCTCTCCTGATTTCTTCCCCCGCGACCGGACGCTGGATTAAAGCAGTTTAATTCCTGTGGTACTCCCGGTGTTGGTGCCGCACCATTCATGAATGGATTCCCAGAAAAAATATTTCCGGAAAGAATATTTCCCGGCAATATATTGCCGTTTGCTCCCATTGTGACGCTTAACCCACCCAGAAATATTTTTGCGCCCAGGTATCTCCCTGCATTTTGGATACAGATATTTCCATCGTCAGTGAAGTCGTAGCATAAATCATCTGCGTTCTTTCGACCCGGCGGCACGATATCATAGGCCTGCGCTGTCATCTGCACAATCAATGAAAATGTTTCTGGGACAATATTGGCAACTGGTAGTTCAATCATCTGATTGTCGTACCCATAGACGTATCCCAGTTCACGCACCCGCATCATTTCTTCACTGTAAGCCACCACGCAAACGTTATCCCGCCCTCTCGTCGGCCCATAACCCGCATCAATCCAAGGAAAACGCAGCTCGTACCCATTCCTTTCCGCCGAACGCATGTGAGGGGGACTTACCCTTTCCGCCGTATGAATCGAAAAGAAACGTCCCGCCGTGGCCTCACCCTGATATTCCTGATATAAGTGATAATTCTCCCCACGCCTTTCCCGACAAAAAACCTGAAGATACTGTTCTTTTAAAAGTTCATTGTGCAGTCGCAGCACGGAGCCGCCAGAAAAGAGACTAGCCAGCGACTTGGTGTGTCTTTGCCACACCTCAAATAATCCGAAACAAATAAATCTAAGCTTTGGCGGCACGTCATAGTTTGCGCTTTTTATTTTTCCTCGGATGGCATAGCCCGCCTGCGGCAGCGCGTCGAAAATCTCGCCTGGTGTCTTTGGCAAACGAAAGCGCAGCTCGCCATCTAGCAATAGACAAAAGGTTTGATCCTGACATGGCATTTCGACAAATCCATCTTTTGTATAATAACTCCACTCAATTGATGCAAATGGGCAACAACTGCCCGGTTCTGGTTGGTTCCGCATTGTTTCCTGCCCAGTCTGGAGATAGGCAATGATTTCCCTATTTGGCACAAAGGGATTGTCAAATATAAAGTAAATTTCAGCTCCTGCCTGTGGACTCGCGCCAAATGGTTCATCGCTAAGCGGCATCTCCCTGTGCAGAATATTTTCATGGCTTTTAACCGTATCGCCGTGCCGGGAATAAACCCCCACCAGCTTAGCAGCAGGAACAACCGTCTGCGTGGGAACTTCAAAAACCAGCTCACCGCAGTGAAATTGCTGATTTTCAGATAGTATCAAATCCTCATTGAGATGCTCTGCTTTTAGCAACACACTGGCACTTTTTAATTCCCGCGCGGGAAATCCAACCAGATTCAGCAGCTCCTTCTGTACTCCCGCGGCCATCTCGTCAATCAACTGCTGCTGCAATACGCTCGCCCCTGATAACTGCTCTAAAATTGTAATACCCGGTTCCGATGGATTGAAATTCGTCCACTCCTTGGTATAGAGCGGAATCTGGGTTAATGCTTCCGAAACTAATGCTTCTACGGTCATGACAATCCCCCCGCGCTCACGATATGGAACGCCCCCCTTGTTTCACTCGGCGAAATGAAATGAATCTCATGCTCACCGCTTTTGCAGACAAAATATGGATTTGAGGGAAGCTGCTCCAATTCGCATTCATGTTTTCCTTGTTTATCCCGGTATGCGGCATAGATTACCAGCTTTTCGAGCCGCATCTTGACATCGAGTGAATTCAGCTTCATCCGGATTTGGGTTTGCCGTGGCAATCTCCCGATGTCCCAGCCATTTTGGTGTTTTGTCGTGGTTGGAGTGAGATAACGCCTCAGCTCACCACACACCAGTTCCAGGATTTGCAGACTGTCATTTTCATCAGGAATCTGTAACCAGGCCACCACCGAAATTTCAACAAATATTGGTTCCTCAATCAGGAGCTGACTGGCCTCCATTGTTAATTCACATTTTTTAAGCAAATGCTCACTTAATTTCGGGCGTAATTTTGCGAAGGCGCGAGTCTTTTCTTCAAATTCTTTCATCAGCAGAATAAGGCAATATTTGTCATGCACTTGAATACATGAGACCTTGTCCACACTTTCAGAAAAGCTGCGGACTTCCCGCTCAAAATCCTGGCTTGTCACCAACCGTTTTCTGCCGCTTAAAATAACTGCGCCACGTTGTAATGTCCGACTTGTATTTTCCATATTGGCACCACCATAAGCAGCATATAAATTTGTGACCGCATCGACAAAGTGCAAATTTTTAAGGCTTCCTTCAATACTCCTAGCGGGTATATTTCCTTCCGCTCCATTACATCCTCTGACAATCACCTTGATGGCCACGCCCTCCGTAACCCGAGGTATCTTCACATGAATCCCATCGCCAAAACGAAGGCTCCGATTCCAACGGTCCAAAACATAAGACCGCTCCCCTGACTGCGTGTTTTCAAAATTTTCAAAGTTACTCACTTCTTGCCAAAGCACATAAAATTCCTGTATCTCTTCTTTATAGTTATATTCTGCACGAACTTCATTTGGGTGCTCCGCAAGCATTTGCTGCATCTGGCTCCGGCTCAGGACATTTACTTCGTTCACCCACACCTGGGCATCCAAAATATGTTCTTGGGCCAGTTTAAATTCCATATTGGGCTTAATCTCATCCAGATAAAATGTTTTTTCCTTGAGCGTATCCACATTCATAACTTCGACCGCGTTGAGCAAAATACTCTGAATCAATGGACTTTCACCCTCCCATTCACCTGACCCGATATCCACAAGGCGTAGCCAATACCTTGTTTTTCCCTCTAAGGTAAGACTAGCCATATTATCTGGCGGCAAAAAGCGGACACACCCCGTCCTTTTTAACCCCTCTGTCCCATCAACCACCCGCAGTAACTGAAATCCCTGTGGTGATGAGTATTCAAATTGCAGGGTTCTATTTGCCGAAATGTTATCTTCATTTAATTCAAAGAGGATGCTGACCGGTCCCTGTTCCGGGCGTTTATCAAAGCCCAGATAAAGGGCATTCTTGGTGTATGCACTCGGGCAAAAGGCAACTATTTCTCTGCCTGCACACAGCTCGTCGGTGAGATTCCTTTTTTTTGTACCAGATATTGCTTCTAGTTTCTGGGGATACTGCGGCCGCCCTTGATAAGAATAACCAATCTTCATCTGCGTGATAACCGGATAGTTATGCCGGCAAGGAAATAAATAACAGTTGTCCGCCTTTAGCACTTGCATCCGCAGCATACGGCCCTCATATCCAAATGCATTCTGTTCCTTCCAATCAGCCGGACAAACAAAATGCAGTGTCACTGCCCCACTTCTGTCCGCCGCAAAAAGATGCTCATATTCTTCTTCGAGGTCCAGTCGCCGCCAGCCGCTGCCGTTATAATACTCAAGTGAAATACTTTGCACAAAGGCATCTGGCACAAAATTTACCAAAGCAGAATTTGTTTTTCGTTTTATAATTTTTAATGCATCCGCTTCTTCTGCATTTGGTAGCTTCGTAAGATGCTGTTTTATCTCCAGCCCAAAGGTAATCGTCACCTCTGCCCCAGCTTTGGCAAAACAGGAATTATGTCCTAGAAATACCTCATTATAAAGATTCAGCGTTTCTCCAAACGGATGAAACTTTTCCCGATTTAAGTCACTTGTTCCATTGCTGACAAATTCAACCGTCTGCGCGCTTCCTTCGGAGGATATCTTGATTGATGTCAGCGGGATATTTTCCGTTACATCTGCTGCAAAAAATACCAGTGCTGAATAGGCCTTGTCGCGTCCACACTTTTTATTTTGCTCCGGCAAATGAAACCGTAAGAATGTATTGTCCACCGCTACATTTACTGGTTGTAACCCCATTTCGGTATATTGCTCCAGCCTAATTTGACCCATCCTGCAAGCGTTCAAAAACTGGGGACTGTTTTCAAAGTCCAGACAAAGCTCCGCTTCGCTGATATCGAATGCCGTCTTGTGATAGAGCACTAATGCATTGCTTTCCATTCCCTTTTCGGTTGATGAAAACAATTTAAATGGCAGCAGACTTTGTTTGAACAATGGTTTTTCCACCAATTCTTCAATGACTGGTATCGGTTGAAATTTCCCCAACAGCGCCTGCACTTGTTTGGCTTTTCCCGATACCATAAAAATGGTCTGAAAACGGGCCGATGTGACATAGAGGGAGGACTCTGTTTCAAATACAATTTGCTGACTGTCCCGATTCGTATATAGCTTTATTCCACCCTGGACATATATGCCCGGGATAGTATCATGATTGATTTCAAAGCGAACGATTGTCGACGATGGCTGTGGCGGCAGCGGTGAAATTCCCAACATATTGACAAGCTCTGCCCGAAAACGCCTCGGACCTTGATTAAAGTATGCCACGTTCTCTGCCAATTGCCCTGCATACAGGATTAAGAGCACAGCGCCAGCATCCGGTGTTTTCAGATTAATACTCCACTCCGGCGTATAAGACTCCGCTAATGTCCTCATCTGATTTATTATGTTATCACTTGTGCGATTGTCGAATTTGCTAACCCTCATAGCTCCCTCTCCCTCTGCTTATTTTCACTGTTTCTGTAATACGGAAACACCAGATTTTCCTTTTTGTTTTCAGCGATTATATTGTACTCAATATAGACGAGCAGGCTATCCTTTGACGATTGACTATCAACACTGATATTAACATCTGATATTCTTGGTTCCTGCGATAAAATATCCTCCCGAATTTCATTTGTCATAACCGTAATCCATGTTGTCGTCAAATCCATAAACGCATAGTCTGACAAACGACTGCCAAAATCATAGCGGCCAAATCGTTCCGATTTTTGAGTTTTCAAAATCAGATAAATGGACTCCTTAATACTTTCGCTTTCCTTTGACATCACGATTTTTCCAGTTGCCCGGTTGACCTGCAATGGAAATTTTATTCCCTGCCCTAAAAATTTCTCATCCATCCTCTGCTCCTTTTGTGAATCCATTAACCTATCTTGATTGGGGAACCTGATATTTGGACGACACCGCTGCTATTTGCCTTAAATGTGGAATCCGCTTCCAACATGATATTAGAGCCTTTTACCTTAGCACTGCCATTGGTCTGAAATTCCAGACCATTTTCTGCCTCAAGCTTTATCTTTTTGCCCTTTACGGTCATGTTTCCTGATTCGCCATCCATGGAAATGGTTATTCCATCGCCAACCTTTAGCTCCACCTTTTTAGCGACCACAATACTCAGCTTTTCCTTCCCTTCCGCGGTGGACAATGCTATCTTGTTCTTGCCCTCCTTGTCTGAAAGCGTGACTTGTTTTTTCTCATTGTCCATAGTGAATGTGTACATCTGCAATGCAGTCTGGACCACTAGCTGGTCCTTCTCGCCCGGCTCGCCATCACCGGTATCTTTGCCCTCCTCATCAAGGTCGCCAATATCCATCATGGTAATATTGGTACCATGCCTGGTCATAATCCGCTTACAGTTATTATTTTTATCTGCTGCCTTTTTGACTAGTTGGGTACCACTTTGGAGGATGCTGCCAATTACATAGGGCGTTTCCACGTTGCCATTTTCAAATGCCAGCAGCACATGATCCCCCACCTCTGGCAGAAAATAATGTCCCCAGCTCGTTCCGCCAGATAAACTGATAACAGGAACCCATTTCATTACATCAGCCTCTTCATCCATTGTTGGAATGCGGACACAGACATGCCCCGGCATTTCCTTGGAATAATTTTTTACAACAATACCAGCCAAAACACCGAGCATACGGTTACTACCATTTTCGGTCTTGGCAATCTGCTGTCTTGCCGCTTTATCAATGATATTTAAAATCTCCATCTCCTAACTACCCATTCCCCTTCCACAGCCTCTTATTTTCGTTGAATAGCCTTTTACCAAACTCATGGTATGCGTGATTTCCGTAATATAAAATTTGTTATCCTGGGGAATTTTTAGCCCTATTATTTCAATAAAACGCCCCGGCTCTAGCTCCGGTATACCAACTAGGGTTGCATTGATTGAAGCGATGCTGTATTCGATTTCCGCTAACTCTTGTTCGGCCCTTAGTGCGACCTCTTGTTCCGTTTTCACCGCACTGTCTTCAATCACTTTTGTTTTTTCAGATATAATTCCATTAAATTTATTACCACTAATAATTCCGCTGCTTATTTTCTTTTGTACCTCATGTGTTTTTTTTGTATCATCCGAATTATAATGACGGACCACCAGATTTTTTACTGCATTGCAGATGTTATATCCAATGTTCAAACTCTTTAGGCCATCATCTATCCCAATTTTCAATAACGTAGCTTCATTTGACTTAGATTTTCGAAAGTATATAACACCACAGTGGACAAAAAACTCATAAATAAACTTTATGGCAACCTTTTTTATGAAATCATAATCCGTTTCCATTTTCACTGTTGTTTCCGCTGATTCTGAATCTTCGCTAGTTTTCCCCGGCGGACTTGATGTTTCCGACGGTTTATCTGGCGTGTCTTCGATTATCATGTTTCTTATAATCTCGCTATTCCATTGTTGCTGATAAATACTACTATTTAATATTGCTTTTATTACATCACTGAAACGTTTATCTCCTGTTTCCTTGGAACTGGTATTGTTTTGCATAATAACCATAACATCCATTGCGGTCACCTTAATGAAGGCATCGTTTTTATTTCCATAAGAAAAACCGACATTTGTAATAAGCCCGACAAATACTTCTCGAATAAAATTTCCATGACCCAGAAATATTTCTACCTTTGAGCCAATATTCAGATATGCTCTCAGTTGCTCAGTCTCAAAACTGCCCGGATATTCTCTGAAACAATTATAAATACAAAATGTCGCTGTTGATGCTTTTGTCTCACTTGAAAGCTTTACTTCTATATTATCGATGTATGCCCCTATTTTATTTTCTTCGTTAAAGATTTTGTTCTCTATATTGATCAGATAATCGGCCTTTTCAAAATAATCATATTTTTTTTCTAAATCTTCATATGTTAGCATAACGAAATCTCCACCTATCTATAAATTTAATATTGCGCTCAAATTGCTGATTGCAGAATTGTTATCGATATTTGTCGAGCTGCTATCAGAACCAAGAAAGTCGTTCAAGGCCTTTTCCCAATATTCATTATTCTTATAATCCTTATGTGTCTTTCCGCTTGTATCGTTCAAAATAACGATTGGTGACCCCGGATTTAATACACACTTTGACGTTATCTCTGCCCGGTCTTGCAGCTTTAAACTTACCACCGCACGAATTGGCTCTCCTTGAAAATTGAACATTGTATACTTTGCTACGACACTCTGTAACTCTCCGGTAAACTGCATTTTCCCCCAAATAAAAGTCACAAATGTAGTATAGGGACAATGTGTGCAGGCCAGTAATGTCTCCACATATTTTTTAACAGATAGACGCTTCGCTTCTGATAGTTCTGACGAAACTGCCCCTACCGTTGATGCCAGACCATTTAATGAGAGGCTGAATTTCTCCCATAAAAATGCATCTTTATTATTTACCTGATCAAATATCAGCTCAATTTGAAGGTTGGTTTCTGGTTTTATTGTCTCAATGACAATTCCACCGCCCTCCATTTTCGTTGATTCACATTTGGTATTCATCACTAGCTTGTTCGGATTGTACTGCACCGTGAAGCTATACCGCTCGGTCCCATTCCCGGTTACATAACCGGGAAATACTAATACTGCTTTATCAACATTGCCGACTGCCCGATTCGCAAAATCTCCAATACTAGCCATAGTAATCTCCATTCTTCCAACGTCTGACGAATTTAAGCAGAAGCTCAAAATTGCACGTTTAACAAACTACCAAATTTTTGCTCCGTTTTGACTGCACTCGCCCCACCTTTCATCCACGCAAATGTACTCTCACGCTCTGCCGCATTCACTCTCTCGTCAATACAAATTCCTAACTCAGCCTCTGCACGAATTGGTTCTCCCGATGAGCTAAACATGGTATATGTTGCTTGAAAATTGCCCAGGATTCCCTTATAAGACAGGCTTCCCCAAGTAAACGTTACCGCTCGTGTATTCCGATTTCGTAGTGCTGCCTGAAATCCTTCCACCTGTGTTCTCACCGTAAATGTATCTTTTTTATGTACCACCGCATTTGTGATTCCGCGAGCAACACTAGTCGGGCCCAGAGAAAATTTATCACCATGAAAAGCATCTTGATTAAAAGTACAGTCAAATATTAATTTTACTGTCAGGTTCATTTTCTTATGCGCCTTGCCGCGATACAGGGGCGGTTTTTTTGATGCATCTGTAATATTTGCTTTTCCTTGTCCCACTGCATCTAATTTTAAAAAGTTAGGATTAAACTGAACAATATAGCGTTTTATCTCCGCTTCGCCGTATTTCTTGGTATCCAATCCGGTGAATTTCATTGCTACTGTTTGAGAACTCGATTTCTCCTCTTTTTTTTCAATCCCTCTTTTATCCTGGATTGTAATAACGGCCTTTTCAATATTGCCAAGGCCGGAAGAAAGTACCTCACCAATTTTATCTTTATCCATAATTTCTCCCTATCTGTTTAATATCCCCGACGTTGCTGCTCCAATCTCAGCCGTCCTTCGAAGTTGTCAATCACCTCCTCGGAAATCTGATTGATCTGCTTATAAATGGTTTGAATCATCTTACTTTCCAGTTCTATCTCCTGTCCCTTCCAATCGTATTCCTTCGCCTTAACCTCCTCTGACTGACTGTTTATTTCCTGTAAATGTTGTTCGATTTCGGCTACCCTTTGATATAGATGTGAGGAAGCGTCACCGCTTCGTTGATATAATTCTGCCCACTTCTTTTTGTTGATGGCAGCGTCGTGTTGTTTATGCAAAATAACGGATTTCTCTACATTTCGCGGTTCCATTGTTACGCTCTGATTTAGCGTTTGAAGCTCCTGCATAAAAAGCTCTGCCGACATTGGTCTGACATGCTTTGGGTCTGATGCCAGCCTAAAAATCTCTTTTGTTTCATTCGTTATCAAATGTTCCCACTGCTTGATTATAGCGACACTTTCGCTCTGCTGGTCATGTGTCATTTGATTATGGATGCTATGGTACTTGTTTCGATTACTTTGGTTGAATTGAATCACATCTTCATAGGAATAAGTTGCTTGCGCAGCCGTAAGTTGCTCCTGCTGAGGCAGTATTTTCACCTCGCCGCCTTGGTGTTTTGGGCTCATGTTCATTTGCTGTAAGATGGGGTATGTTCTACTTATATTTGTTTGGTGGGACGTTGGGTAACTTCTGCTCATATTCGTTTGGTGGAACATTGGGTAACTTCTGCTCATATTCGTTTGGTGGCGCATTGGGTGAAAATCAATAATGGGTGGAACGTGTGGCAAGTCCCCCTCACGGTTGCTTGTCCTGAAATTGGATATTGCCACGTTTTTATTCTTTTCTATCAAGGAATTATTTATATGCTTATAAATGCTACCACTTATGAGCGAATACCTTGTTAACAAATGCATGTGAGGGGGACTTTCCACACTTTCCGCCGAACGCATGTGAGGGGGACTTTCCATACGTTCCGCATGTGAGGGTATTTTTCTACCTAGCTTTTTATATGTTTGTTCTGTCCGACACCAATTCTCATACAGTTTTTGGTAGTATAACTTTTGCTTCTTAAAATTCTGATAGAACGTTTTTCTTTTTACAAAATTAATGTCTGCATTTAAAACCGCATGTTGCGCAGGGTCATGATGCATAATATCTTGTTGCATACTGTCTTGATGCATAATGACTTGATTCATATGACTTTTGTGTATAAGACTTTGGTACATAAGACTTTGGTGCATATGACTTTGGTGCATATGACTTTGGTGCACATTTCCGTGATGCAAGATAGCTTGATGTGCAATACTTCGATGTACAACATTGCGATGCATCATTTTTTTTATTTCATTTCTAAGCACACGTTGCTGGATTTTTTCGCTTGCCTCACTTTTTGACAAACTTACTTGTAAGGGATTTTCTGCTACTTTCCGCCAAACAACGTGAGGGGGACTTTCCGCTATTTTCCGCCGAACAACATGAGGGGGACTTTCCGCTACTTTCCGCCAAACAACATGAGGGGGACTTTCCGCTATTTTCCGCCGAACAACGTGAGAGGGACTTTCCGCTACTTTCTGCCGAACAACGTGAGGGGGACTTTCCACTACCTTCCGCCGAACAACGTGAGGGGGACTTTCCGCTACCTTCCGCCGAACAGCGTGAGGGGGACTCTTTTCATCTTTGCTATCTTGATACATGACGTTATGATTTGTGATACTCTTTTTTGTGATGTTCTGTTTTGTAACATCCTGATTTGTGATGTTCTGATTTGTGATGTTCTGATTCGCCACATCCTGATTTACATTTTCTTGATTCGTAGTTTTCTGGTAAAAAAGAAGTTCCTGCTTTGAAATCTTCTGGAATTTCCTTTTTAAAAGGTCGTAATCCCCTTTACGCCAAACAGTGTGAGGGGGATTTTCTGCTCCTGTAGTATCTTGATACGTGACTTTCTGATTCATGATGTTCTGATTCGACACATCCTGATTCACAATTTCTTCATTTGTAGCTTTATGATGAAAAAATTCCTTCATTGAAATCTTCTGAAATCTCTTTTTCAAAAGGTCGTAATCCTCTTTCCGCCGAACAGTGTAAAGAGAACTTTCCGCTCCTGTTTGCCGAACAGTGTGAGGGGAACTTTCCGCACCTCTTTGCTGTTCGATACGTGAGCTATCTTCCTCCACAACATGTCTCATCACACCTTTTGTTAATGCACTTTCAACTTCTGGCAACACTTGCTTCTGAGTTAAATCCTGATGGTAATATAATAGATACTCCTCCATCGGATTACCTTGATAATAATACAGCGTATTCTTAAGCGTTTCATAAACGGCTCCCGCCAAATGTGATTGTATATTCGTTACATAACTTTCCGCCAAACTTACGTGAGGGGGACTTACGCTATTAGTTATGTTCCGATGTGTAATATTCCGGCGTACCACATCAGGTAATTGCTCCACTACCTGATTATTTTTGACCGTGATACGATTTATATAGCTAGCCGTATTTCCATTTTCTTCATACATTTGATAATTGTAAACGGAACAAAGATTTGCCGCCGCCTTTAAAAGTACTTCTGGAACGAGCTCACTAATCTCTGATTGGTTCACATCCACAGACTGATTTAAAACTAAATAATTCCATATCCGATGTTGTTCTGCTATCTGATAACGCTCTTTTGTCAGCCAGTTTCCTGCTCCTGGTATCGCCCCATAGAGCAGATTTAATTCTTCGTATATTTCACCGATTCTCAATTTCTCATAGATGCGTATCGGCTCTTGATTATGCTTTTCGACTTGAAATTTGCTCGTCTGGCGGTGTTCGAGCTGACGCAATTCGCTCTGATGAAATTCAATCTGGTGCACATCCCGCTGATGTGATTCACTTTGATGTAATTCGCTTTGATGTGATTCCCGCCGACACTGCTGTGCCAATACAATTTCATTTTGACTAAGCTGTAGCTGTTTCAAAAATTCCCGTCCATTTTTTATCCCTGTTTTTTGCAGCATTGTCTGTAAAAAAACTGTATCTTGATACGTCAGATACTCTGGCCGGTAATTCATTAACAAATTCAGCAAATGGTTGACCAAATGATTTTTTTTCACTGAATTAAGAAATATGTCCCCTTCCCGCGACTCAGCCAAATAAACCGCTGGATGCACGAGCAAATGGAGTAATTCTTCCGCTCCAAAGTACGTCGAAATCATTTCATAATTGGCTCGTATTTTATTTCCAAACCCATCCCCGATCATCAAAAATGTGCGAAGACTTTTGAATTTTATATTTGTCCGTATGGTCAACATAATTGATACACCTCTCTAAAAACCAATTTCCACGCACACCATTTCCCGATATGCAATTGTCGTAACTTCCGTTAACAAACCAGTCTTTTCTGAGTCCAAGCCACCATATTCTTTTCCGGTAACCGTACAGCCGGTAAATACGAAAGTCTTTTTCGCTAAATGAAATTGATTGGGTTCACGGCTGATAAGCAGCACCATTGGCAGGGCTAGCTCTGCTCCGTTTGGCATCGGGTCAAAATAGTCGATGGCACAGTAACGTTCTACCTGAAAGGTAAATGGCTTGCTGATTGCCTTGCGACGCATATGAACATAGTCATTTAAGCCACCTTCTTGAATGTATTCGTATTCGTTGGCTTTGGAAAACGCTCGAATTGATTTGCAAGGCAAATCAAAAACTCCCTCCACCCGGAGCATAAAGTTATAATTTACCAATGGCTCAAGTCCTAGATTACTGACCACATAATTCTTATTATCTGCCATCCATTACCACCTCCTGGTTGGCTCCATCTCCAAAATACTTTTCTCCATTCCTTCTTCCGAGGGATTCAGGCTGCGGTTGATTGCCGATATTTCACTGCACCACCTTCTTCTGCTGCGGTGCTCAAGAGACATCACTTCCGACATATCCCAATGAAAATAGTACGAAATAAATGACATCTCCTGATACAGCTCCGCTTGGGGATACAGTGCTATCCCTCTCGTGAAAAATTTATTTCAGTCTCATGAATATGACCGCATTCGGGACATACCACGGTCATTGTTGGGGCATCAATGTCATTGATTCTTTGATACATATCCTGCAAAAAAGCTAAGTCGGCGGTATATAATTTTTCGATGGTGCTAGCGGTAACCATTTGCATGCCTTCCAATTCGGTCACTACAAATCCGAGAATAACAACGGTAAGGTATGACGGATTGCTAAGCACTCTTGGGTCTTTGGCGGCACCAATTTCGTCGCCAGCCGTTGCCAGCCGCATCTTGCCCTTTTTATGTACCTCGCCAGCACTGTCTAAGTAGCCTTTGGGCAGTTCAAATTCATATATTGTCTGCATTGCCTTCTCCTTTTAGTTGTTTGGAATGATGAGTTCTTCATATTCTAAGGTTACCGATTCCATTGCGACACCAGAATCCATCGAATTTAGCCCCGGCGCCTGATAGCTTTTTGCAAAGGCATTGGAAAGAATCCAGATTTTGTTCGCTTTATCTGTTTTTACCTCTTTATTTGGTGCTCCCTTATTAATATCAATTAATTCGATTTGTACCTGACTTCGCGGCATCTTTCCGCGCGTCTCTGAGACACACTTCATCACCCAGGCTTTGAAGTTATTATTACTGGTATAACCGAACTTCAAAGTTACTGAGCCATGCTTTACTAAGCCCGGAATTTTCACCATTGACAAGCTGTGGGAATTGCCCTGCCTAAAATCCTTCACTTCCACGGTTGCATCCACGCCACTTACTTCGGTAAATGCTGCCACCCCATTTGCTTCTTCGACAGTTACTAAAAAGTTCATTTTTGTTAATGGATAAGCTAGTCCTGATGCATTTTCATATGGATATGCCATAGTTTTTTACTCCTTTTCGTTTTATTCTCCGGCCTCTGCCGTATGTTGGGTTACCCGGAAGATAACAAACTCTGCCGGTCTTGATGGTGCAATTCCAATGTTGCAGATTAATCTGCCGTTCATAATATCATCATTCGTCATGGTACTTGTTCCGATGTCTACAAAATATGCCTCTTCCGCCGAGCCCCCCGCCAACATGCCGCTACGCCAGAGATTTCCCAGAAATCCTGATATTGTTAGTGATACCCGGCTCCACAGGCCTGCATCGTTTGGCTCAAAAACCACCCAATTGGTGTTGGCTTTGATGCTCTCTTCAACAAAGATAAACAGTCTGCGAACATTGACATACTTAAAGGAACTATTACTGCTGGCAGTCCGTGCGCCCCAGACCCGAATACCTTGTCCTGGAATGGAGCGAATTAAGTTAATTCCTTCTGGATTTAAAATATCCTGTTCACCATTCGTGAAGTTGATGGATAGACCGGTACATGCCACGGTCACATTGGCTGGCGCTTTATGTACACCTCGTTCAATATCGGTCTTGGAATAGATTCCGAGGATGGCACCTGACGGCGGTACAAAACCTGGTTTATTACTCGAGCGGTCATAGGTCTGAATCCACGGGTGATACATTGCCGCATAGGTACTGTCAATCATGCCGCGGTATTCAATTAAATTTTTGGTATCAGCCACATCTTTTGGCATATCGAGCACTGCAAAACGGTTCTTCTGATTTTCGCAATGTGCCACTAGAGCCGCCACCACCTCTGGGGTCGTGATGCCCGGTACAGCCATCATGCTGACGACGTTATTTTCCAAAAATGATTGTATTCCGGTTCTTTTTCCCGGTCCGCCATCTTCGCCGATAAAAGTCCCGGCGGTTACCTTCTCCATCCTGCCATCCATGCCACCTTCAAAAATGATGGTCCCCATTTCCTGGTCTGCTCCGAAAATTGCTTCCATCGGATTATCCACCTCGGTTAAATCATCAAAATGTATTTTTACAAGTCCGCTTTTTTTCATCTGGTTTTCAATATAATTGGATGAGGTAATGTTAAAGTTCATGCCCGTATAATTTTCAACCGCTTCGCCGTACTGTACCTGCACCTCTGCTTCCACCAGATACAGATACGTCTGGGGTGGGCTATTGGCATCGACAACATCGGTTTCAAATTCCTTTGCAAAAACAAGCTTCTTCTCGAAAATTGCCGCTATTTTATTATAGAAACCGCCGACTGTAATCAAATCGCCTTCCGTTAAGCCATCAACGCTTTTCGCAATATAGCCGTCCTCTTCCTTCCGAATCAGCTGAATCTTTTTCTTTTTTACCAGCCCTAAGGACAGCTTTAATTTATTGCCCCATTTGCCTTCATTGGCTGCCACTGCACGAAGCACACCAACCTGCGATTTGGCCGCCTTTGCATCCTCTGGTATCACACGCGATACATAACAGCGGGTTCCACCATTTAAGAAAAACTGTTCCACACTATTTGCCAGATAACGATATTCTCCATGCGTAAACTCGCTTAAGAATCCTCCATACTGTCTTGTAAAATCGTTGAATCCAGTGATTAATGATGGTGCTCCAATGGTCGCTCCCATTTCCGCCAAGCCGACAAAACCTGCCGTACTTGTTCCGACTCCCTCCAATGCTCGCGGGGAATTGTCATATTCCTCCACATATACACCTGGTGATAAATATTCTGCCATTTTGTTACTCCCTTCTTTTGTGTATTTGATAAATGCTACTAGGTCATTACTTTTGTCTGACCTGGATTTATGATTGTGATCGTTCCCATTCCCTGCCCGCAGGTTAAGGTCGAACCGGTGCATAAGCAGGGCTTTCCGCCGATGATAACCGCGGCATTTCCCGGCACCCAGTTTCCCACCGGCGTCATCGTACACGCTACCGGTGTTGGTGGACCGGGCTTGGCATTAGCCGCAATGTAGACTGGATTAGTTGGCGAATTGCACATTCCAAACGGTGGTATATTGATGGGAAACTGATTGTCTTGAATCGTTGCCGCCGGTTTCCCCGCTGCTAAAACAGTAAACTGGGAGGTGACGGCAAGATTGCTGGGAGCCAAGCCAAATGAACATTGCAGCTGTGCTCCGGTGACGATTTGCACCCCCATTATGTTGCCTCCTCAACGGAAAAGTATTTTTCCTGAACCAACGGAACGTCGATAACCACTTCACTGCTCAAGACAACTGGGTTTAACTGGTAATACAGCCCTAGTTGATAGGATTTGTTCAGTGCCTGCCAAAGTAAGTTCTTCTCCTCCAACGTTACGTCTACTGGTGTCATCTGAATGTCTGGAAGCTCATTGTCATTTAATATTTGAGTGATTTTCCCAATGTATTCCTGCATCCCTTCGGCGGTAATTTCCTTTGTTTGATTCACATATATGAGATAGTATAAGGTATAAAATTTGGGGCTTTTCTCCAGTTGACTATGCTCATTTTTTGTATATTCAGGCAATGTAATCTCCCGGTCCTCTTTTAAGTCATACAGATAGACCCCAATCTGGTAGTCTTCCTCACTTTCCCCCGGTGATACCAGCCGGACCCTGGCGTTTAACTTTTCACTCAGCATCTGCACCACACTGTTACCGGTCTTTGCAAAAACAGAATAGTCTCCCATCTACTCACCTCCTTGTTCGAGCAAATCGGCAAATATCGCTTCTGCCTGCTCCATGATTTCATCCGTTACCAGGACTGCCTGATTGGATAACGTCAGGTATACTGCCTGGCACCCAAAGGTCTGGTAGGCATAGTCCTCGTCAATATATAATGTCTTTTGATACTTTGCCCCATAGTTCATTTCTTCCCCGCTGTCCGTGCCGGTTTTTACCTGCTTTTGGTTGGCATAAAATTCATGATAAGTGCCCCGCTTGGATAAGGTTACCCGCATCTGTGAACGGTAGAAGACATAACGGTATTCCATGCATTTGCCAATTGTCTTGGTCGGTAAATACTCCACTGTACCCGAACACTGCAAATATAGATACTGATTTGTTTTTTTCAATTGCTCTGCCAATTCTGCTGCCAGCTCGCGGACTGGTTTGGAACCAAGGTGCTCGCCATACAAATGGATTGCTACCAATGCCGCTGCCTGCATGGCATCATCTGCATCTTTTAGACTGCTGCCGATTATTTCTTCCAGTAAATTGGTAATTTCATCTGTGCTTAATTCGTCATCGAGTAAATCGGCATTTTCGGCAATGAGCGTCTCAATATTGTCACTCAGCTCCTTACAACTGCTCGCATCCGTGTTTTCATCAGCAAGATACATCTGGGTATTCAGCTTCGTATAAATTTCCTTCAATGCGGCTAGTACCTCAGATGAGCTGCCTTCGATAGATGACGCCAGATTGTCCAATCCATTTTGGGCATCCTCATATTCTCCGTTTTGGATTGCCGAAAGTGTGTCCTCCTTGGCAGCCTCGATGGCGGGCTGACTGCTGCCACCTAATTCATCTAATTTCTTATCAATCTCAGCTAAGGTTAAATCGTATTCCTTGGCCTTCGCTAAGTCGTTCCGGTCTAATGCATCTGCTTTTAACAACAGATTTTCTGCCTTCTCCTGCTCCAGCTTGGCACGTTCCTTGTCCGTCGGTGAGCCTCCGCTCAATGCCTTTTGCAATTGATTCAGCTTATCGGAATACGACTGAATCTCTTCCGCGGCATAGGCTGCGAAATCGTCGGCGGGAATGGCTTCTTCGAATCCTGCCAGGTGCTCAGCCATTTGTTCTAGCAAATTGGCCTGTTCACTCCCATAAGCACTGTCCACAAGTATTTGCAGCAACGATTGCAACTCCATTCTAGCTACTGCCAACTCATTTTTTTGTTCCTTTAACATTTGCTCCAAGACATTTTTGGTTGTATCTTCTACTCCTGTCAGCTCTTTGTACTGCTCCGATACGCCTGATGTTAGCAATTCCTTAAATGCATTTTCGGCGGCGGGAACCAGGTTCTCTTTGGTGTACTGATAATCCTGCTCACTTTGCATCTTTCCCTCACTGGCATTGATCAGGCTTTTTAGATTCTCCAGTTGTTCTCCCACTTTGTCATAATCGCCTTCTTCGATACTGGCATAGAGCTCCTGTAACTGTTCATTTTTTGCTTCCCCTAATGTGCCCGCTTCCGCCCCCATAATCTTCGCATCATTTTCCAACAAGGCTTCGGCCGCATTTAGCAAGCTGTTACTTAAGGACTGAATCAATGATTCTTTTCCAGTTTTCTGCAATTTGGATAGAATATCATTCGCCCCATCACCGCTGAGCTTTTCGTATACGATTGCCCGCCGTGATGCATCGGCTGATTCCATTACCGCATCTAACGTTCCCTGTAAACCGCTGTTATTTTCTGCCGCCAACTGTTCCTTGCACTGCTGCATGTTGGCTAAGAGTTTATCCCACCGCTCAGTGTCTTCATCCGTTAGGGTCATCCCGTAAAGCTCCTGCACAATCGCCACGGCATCCTCGTCACTTTCTGACAACTCTTCACGTTCACTTAGCTCGTCATATTGGAGGGTCAGTTCTTCAAACTCGGACAGTCCGCTGACATCATAAGGGTCGGTAATATCATAGGGATTGACCGATTGTCCTGTCCGTAAATCGTAGGTGATTTGATCGGACTTCGTATGATGGGTCAGCCACAGTTCTTTAATCAGTGAATCCGTTACCACCTTACCGGTGGCTGTAATATCACTTAGGTTGGCTGCATCCGAAATATCAAGCCAGGTTCCATCCGCCAATTCTGATTTGTAATAGCGGTTTGACTGCCCGCTCGTGGTGGCGGAATCTCCCGCAATGGAATAGACGGATTCACTAAGAGCACTAATATGAATCAGATGGGTTCCAATAATTAGCGTTCCGGCTTCTATTTCCGCTGGGTTAATGTGGACCGCCTCAGCTTCATTTAACAATGCATTTGCGTTAAATACCGGTACTGCGATAAGTGCTACAATCATCAACAGAGCAAATGCTGCTTGTATTTTTTTCACGTAATCCCTCCCTTGTCTTTCGTATTTATTATGTCTCTAGTGTGAGCAGTTCCTTTTTCTCGGTGTCAAATGTTAGTATTTTGATTTGGTTTTTATTGGCATCATAGCAATAGAGGTAAAGCTGCTCGAGGTCATTCAGGGCAAAGGTAAAATAGGTAAAGCCTTCCTTTATCGGAATATATTCTTTAGAATAAAGCTTATGTTCCACGCCATTATGAACCGTATAATATGCAATTTCTTCATCAGTGGGACTCAAGCGGATGGTTGATGTTCCAACGTCACTGTCCGCCAGGGCATAGGTTCCCTCACTCTTTTTTGTCTCCTGCGCAGCCGCTTCGAGCTTGCTAATCGTCAGCGGGCCCGCGTATTCCTGTGGGTCAAACTCGCAATCATCGACTAATGTGTCGCCGTTATACAGACGGACGAAGGTCCGCCCGGTATCCTCGATGCTATAGGCCAGATGCTTGATGGCATTTTCCTTCGCTGTTCGTCCCCCAATTTGATAATTGCCACACCACAGCTCATAATCCGTTATTTCAACATCAAATTCTTCCGGTACAAAGATACCAAATTCATAGGCATAATCCTCAATCATCATCTTGATATAGTAGCTGATTCCCTCCTGCTCCTCGCTGACTAAATAACTATTTCCACCTGACGAGGCATTCAGCGCCAGACTTTCGCCGGCCATATACTTTGTGATGGCTCCGCAGGTTAACCGGTCATAGGAAAACAATAGCTGCGAATACAAGCTCAGCGCATCCAACGCGTCTTTTTGCGTGTCCTCATACTCCTGCTGCAAATCACTTAATTCCTCAAAAGTCATCTTACCGATTTTATTTTTATATCGTGCGGCTTCCACTTGCTTTGACAAATCGGCACTGTCCTGCTTTAATTTCAAATAGGCATTTCGGCCGGTGACAAGATTTTCATACCCCTCCTCGACCTGCGCGGTAATGTCATCCTTGGTATTTTGTTCTTCTTTTAATGCATCTTGGTAGTCGAGAATACAGGTATACAATGCATAAGGGTCGTCCTGTAAGAAACGGCTTCCATCAATTGCTCCCTTTAGCCATTCGCGCGGAAGTTTGATAAAAATGATTCTGAATTTTCCATTCCAGGGAGCATCTATCATTTGAAGAAATTGGTCATACGCTTGTTTTAGGGCATAGCTGTCTACTTCATTTCCCTGCTTGGCTGAATTTACATAAGCCGCGACCGCATTTAATTTGCCGCCATATTTCCCCTTGATAATATTGTAATTCGTATCCAGCAATAACAATGCCAGCTTACATTCTGCTTTGGCCTGATAGTAGGTGTGGTCGTTGTTTAAGGTATATTCGATAAATGAGGACAACTGGCTTCTCGGAAGCTCAGCCTCCTGATATGGATTGTTCAA
Organism: Lachnospiraceae bacterium; assembly: GCA_031555935.1. GTDB lineage: Bacteria > Bacillota > Clostridia > Lachnospirales > Lachnospiraceae > Roseburia_C. The sequence goes on from JAVBTX010000015.1 coordinate 59,508, forward strand.
TTCGTAACCGGTACTAATATCTAAATTAATTTTCTGACCCAGCTTTTTCTTTTTCGACAGCAGTTTTCTTTCGTCGGTAGCTATTTTAGATTCCAGGGTACTGATTGACTTTTGGATGCTGTCGATATCCGATTGATTGGCTTCCCCAATGAGTAATCTCGCCTCATTTCGCACCAATGTATCCTGCTTTGAGCGAAGCCGGTTTTCATTAAAACGGATACTCTCCTGTAACGTGTAAATATCAATGTACAAATTAGAAACCTCTTCCTTTACCCCTAACAATACGTCTGTCATCTCATGCGCAATGGACGCAATTTCGGACTGTATCTGTAGCGGTTTGAAAACAAACTCCACCTCTTCGGTTTCCTTTGCCTTGTCCGGAAATTTAAGTTTTAACAACGGACTATAACGGATCGTCGACAAATTCCGTTTTTTCAAGGCGATGCTCTTTTGTGCCGACGCCAGACTCGCCTGTTTTAATTCCAGTTTTACCTTTTTCTTTTTATAAGCGGAGGAATTGGCTTTCGCCAGGCTCTGCACCTGACTAAGCTGCAGCTTTTGCACCGTGGCAGCTTGGGCAGGCATTGGTGTCTTTTGCCAGATACTGCCCAGGATTAGTACGCAAAGTAAAATGCTAAGATATTTTTCTTTCATTTTTTCAACTCCCGTCTGCTTGGATTAGATAAAGAAAAAATGCTTCATTTTTATCCTGAAAAAAGTAGGTGTAAATAATCTCATCTTTGATAAAGGTATAGAGATAACAGTAATATTCCTCATCATACGAATTTACCTGCTGCACATCCGTATAAATATTTTCGGTGACCAGATGAACTGCTGATAATTCACTGCGTTGCTGTCTGGCTTTTTCGATTGCCACCGCTTCGGATAATGTGATTTGAGAATTTCCTTCATAGGCACAGTTATCATAGACCTCTTTTAGCTCTGCTGCCGTACTGCACTTTTTCCCCTCAATCACAGCAGCGGAGTCAATGACATAGATTTCTTCAATCATGACGCTGTCGTCGAGAGCCCCTTGGCTTTGGCTTCCGCAGTAGATGGCAGAAATTTCCTCCATGTCCACGGCAAATTCTTCTTTCATGGTATAGATGGTCTGTCTTCCGGTATAAATTGCTGCCATTTCTGCGGTGGATTTACCCAGCAAGTCGGTATATCTGATTTCGTCTCTGGTAAAATTCCCTTCAAAGATTTGGCTTGCCGCAGGGTCAAATAACTTGCCACTGCCCTCTTTTAGTCCTAGATGAAACTCCCCCTCATACTCCTTGCTGCCACTTTTCCGGTACAAGATGCCACTGCCTTCATAGAGACTGTCTTCAAATGCGCCGTCATAAACTAGCTGTCTGGCGGGGTTATAGAGTTTGCCGTTGCCGTTTGCTTTTCCCTGACTGACATCTCCTTCATAAGCGATATATCCCGATTTTGCTTTGATTTTTACTTTTTCCTGTTTGAACCGCAGTGGTATCGAATGATATGCATACACCTTCACGCCACCAATTTTTCCTAGTGCTGATTCCGGTATTCGAAACATCAGGTATGCAAGGCTAAGGACCCCGGCGATGGTCAGTATCGCAAATACCAGCCGCTTGCTGACCAGCCAATGGAACACGGTGTAATAATCTTTTTTATCCCGCGGGCGGACGGACAATGTTTTGCTGAAGAATCGCTTGATAGCTTCGGTTATCCGAGCCCGAATGTATTGGCCATTAGTCCAAAGCTTTAGCTTGGTCGTAAGACTCAATATTTTGGACGAAATGACAGTGATTAGCATTCGTAAAAGTTCTGACATATTCTTTCTCCCTTTCTACCAAACCAGCTATTGATGAAATAGACCATAATGAAATTCCGTATCATCTATTTTTCCATCCATTATTTTTTCACTGGAAAATATATACCATTTTGCAATTAGGTCGCTCGGGCATTCCCGAATTACTTTTGCAAAATAACTTCTGGCCAGGTAAAAGTCATTTTTGTAATATAGCTGCAAGCCATTTTGAAAGCTTTTGTCTGCCTTTATTTTTTGCGTTCGTTCCGGCTCTTGACAGGTATCTAATATTTCATATAGTTCCTGCGGCTCGCCAGATAGCTCCAGATAACCAATGTATCTGCTTTTGATATTTGACGACAACTGGTCATGCACCTTTTTTGTAATTGCTAGTTTTACCGCTGCATCCCTTAACTGCAACAAATATTTTCCGAATGCATCGGATTCCTTTGATATGAAATAGGAATAGGCACGTTCACTGTTTCCGGCAATTCCATAGTGGCAGGAGGCATGATGGAATAGAATTGTAAATGCGTTATCGTCCTTAGGAAAACCGCTGAGTGTATCAATGGCAAACTGTAAGGCCTGCTCGCCTTGATTTAAAAACAGTATTTTCCATGCTGTCAGATTCAAATTATCCGGCAGCAGTATACCCTGTTGTTCCTTTTGACATTTACATATCTGTTGAATTTTTTTATGCTCCAGCTGCTCCATCGTTACGAGTCCGATGATTCCTTCCAAGCTTCCGTCGCTTTCATTTTCTGGCAGCAGCTCATGTAGTTCCCATGATGCCAAACGTTTATATGTTTTCATTACTTGCTGATTCTCATATCGTAATTTTTCTTTTTCTTTGACTAGGCTCTGAAGTCGCTTTTTTATCCTTCGCAGCTTTTGCCTTTTGATAATCATGCGAATTTCCTGTAACACTAGCAGGAGCAATGCCGCCGGTACTATGTATTTTTCCATCTTTAATAGCCTTGCCTTTCCCCTTATTGAAGCAGTGACTCGGTTCCAATTTTCTCGAAGGTGTTCTGAAACAGCCGCAGAATTGGCATTCCCCCCCAGATTAACTGCAAAATAATCAGTATTACCGTTATCACAAAGAGCACCGCGCAAGTAATCATCAGTAGGTGGTACAAACGCGCTTGATACTTTTGCCAGATTTCCCGTGCCTTTTCCTTCCCTGTTTGCTTTCGCTGGGGAACTGCGGCAAGCTGTACATCTTTATATAAATCAGTGAATCGCTCGTAATTCTTGGTACCGACTTTTTTTCGCACCAAATGATAGCTAATGGCCTTTTCGGTTTCCTTTACTGACAGTAGTTCCAGTATGATTTTTGCACATTGATGGACGCAGTCTTTTTCCTTTTTTCCTTGGTCCAATTCTGATAAATCCAGCTCAAAATCAAAATATACATGGTTGTCTTTTTTTAGATTGATTCGCCGTTGCTTTAAGATTAAATACAGGATTGGATACGGCACTGCGCAAGTCATACACTCAATCATTAAATTAATACAAATCGTTTCACATGTATGCAGTTCAAAATACGTTCCGGTGTAGAATTTCTTGAGACTGCGTTCTTGACGATATTCCATCACAACGCAGTATTTTTCTCCATCTGTATAATCCGTAATATGTCCTCTCATCCGACTCGGACTTTCGGCGAGAATTTCAAGCAGTGTCTTGGCGAGATGATGCTCCATTGTCCAAATGGTGTAGTGACTCTCCATCAGCTCCCCCTTTCTACTTTCCCTTTACAATTGCATAGGCATAGGTGCACAATATCGGCAGCTCAGTGCAATACATCCGAATTTCATAAACACCTTCTTTGTTTGGTGCGGTATAGACACCATCCACCGTGATTTCACCGCTCCCTTCTTCCGTCAGCTCATAAGAAATACTGCCTTTTGACATATTGTAAAACTTGACCTCGAAGAAATGACTCTCCTTTACTTCGAGCACTACGGTTGGCGTAACTGCGGCGATGCTGCCGGTTCCGCGCTCCTCCAAACCGTCCTGTTCTTCGACAATTTTTACTGCTATCCAGCGATAACTCAACACCAGCGTACTGACTTCCTTGACGATTTTGGCGGCTACCACAAAACTGCCTTTGTCATTTAACACCCGGACTGCTGTTTCCACATTTGACACTCCGGCCCGCTCCTTTGGAAACAGTTCGGGATTGCCATACAAGGTACTGCGCATATTTGCCCCCGCTGCGGTTTCTTCCGTAAAGTATTCAGCGCCGATAGTTACATATACATTTCCTTTGCCAAGCCCATGCATAATTTCGGCCGAGTAGCGGATGTCCCCCCGCCTGACTTTTTCTCCCAGCGGAATTTCTAAGACTCCTGTCGCCGTGATGTTTCTGCTGCTCTTAGGCTGTTCTTTTTTTGTGAAATGCTCTAATTCATGACTGTGATTTATGGTTTGTTTTTCTTTGGAAAAATAATCCAGATACTTATTCCGTAAAAAATGGTGTGCCGGTACAGCAATATATTTCTTGACTCCCTGCTCCCGCACCTGTTCGATTAAATAGGCACTGTCTGTCTTCGTAAGTTTCATCCATGCCAGTGTCAAATAGTCTTTTTGCCCACCAAGCATACGCATTTCCAAACTTGTTTTTCCGATTTCACGGTTTACCAATTCCTCTGCTGAAATATTTTCTACTTTTATTTTGAGTGGCGATATTGGTTCCGCTGATATGTTCTGTTCCCCCCGCATAATCTGAAGGGATTCTGCATTTAAGACCAGCTCGTCTCCTTCCGCCACATCCTTTGCCCCAATCCAGTATTCATTTTGGCATTTTGCTCCAGCCGCTAAATCAACGCTTTTTATTTCTAGTTTCAACTGATGTGTACCTGCTTGCGTTGTGAATATTGGCAATTGGAGAATGCTGGCAAATGAAATTGGTGGCTGATTCTCCATTGAGGTTGCTTTTCGCTCTAACACCAGCTCGATTTTGATATCACTGCCGTTACTGACCGTAGATGGAAGCTGCAAGCTGATGACATAATCCTCATCTTCATAGAGAATCGCACCAAATAGAAATTCGTCTTCGGCATATTCCGCTGCCGGTGACTTTCCTCCCGCATCCATCAAAAATATTTCGTACTCTTCATGAATGCGATTATTTTCATATTCCTTTCCAGTCTCCTGATAATTGATGCAATATACAGAATGTACTTCCTGCTCTTTATAACGCAGGCAAAGCATGACTTCATTCGTTTTTAATGTTTCAAATCCGGCAATTGCAGATAGCTTTGTCACCTCAGAAACATTTACTACAATTTCCCGGCCATAATCATCAAAGCCGACACCGCTTTCTACCAGAATTGACAAATCATCCAGGCTAACTACCCCTAAACCACAGATAATACCGGAACCATACAAGGTCTGGTTGATAAAGCGACGCTTATTATTTGAATATGTCTGCTCAGCTTCGCAATCAGTTGCCGTCAACATTTTTCCCGGATAGTACCGGTTTCTTTCAAATGGTATTAACTGATTATTTTTCATCCCATTTTCCTTTCTTGCCGCTTCGTTGGTTTGCTATATTTAGTGTAGCACAATCTTTTTTTTCTAACTTAAAGGTTCCCTAAAGATTGCTCTTGCACAAATACTTGCTCTTTCATGAAATGTCGTTGATGCGTGGCAACCAGTACCGTTGTCTGATTTTGGTGCAACATATATAAAAGCTGCATAATTTCATTGGCACTTTCATCATCGAGATTTCCAGTTGGTTCATCGGCCAATAGCAGGGACGGTTGATTTACTATTGCTCTGGCTAGTGCCACCTTCTGCTGTTCGCCGCCGGATAGTTCACTTGGGTATGCCCGGAATTTATCAGCCATGCCCATCATTGATAAAATAGCACTTACCTTTCGCTCAATCTTATGCCGGGGTATGCCCACGATGATTTGTGCCAGGGCAACATTTTGATAAACGCTGCGGTCTGGAAGCAGACGAAAGTCCTGAAACACCACACCGATATTTTGTCGATAATACGGAATTTCTTTTTTGGACATCTTGCTCAAGCAATTTCCGTTTACCCAGATTTCGCCCGTAGTCGGCTCTATTTCTTTTAAAATTAATTTAATAATTGTGGATTTTCCGGAGCCGCTTTTTCCTGTCAGAAATAGGAAACCACCACGCTCCAATTGAAAAGATATATTTTCCAGAACTGTTTGTCCGGTATCTTGATAGATTTTTGTGATATTACGAAATTCAATCATTTTACTAACCATGCCTTTCTCACAACCTGCCCTGCCCGCCCTGAAATATATAGCCGGCTCTTCTTACTGTATGAATTACTTCATTTTTGCTCGTGCTGATTTTCTTTCGCAGATTTGATATATGCACCATAACCGTGCGATAATCCTCATTCGCATCTGTTTCCCAGATACATCGGTATATTTCTTCGTATGTCAGCAGTACATTTTGATTCTCAGCAAACATGTCTAATAACCGAAACTCGATTGGCGAAAGTGCAATTAATTCTTTTATCTGTTGATGCTGGTCAATCCGCCAGACCTGCTGCTTTGACCGTTCAATCATAAAGTCGTCAAAATAAATGGTGGCCAGACGATATCTATCCGCTCGCCAATACTGCTTGGTACGCCGTAGATTTGCTGTAATCCGGGCCGCTAATATATCCGGGTCTAAGGGTTTTATCATATAATCGTCTGCGCCCTGCCGCAGAGCTGTGATAATCGTTTCTTTGTCACTGATGCAACTGATTAAAATGATGGGACAAAATGTTTTCTTTCGCAGTTGCTTGCAAACCTCCATGCCATTACAATCCGGCAGCTTCACATCGAGCAGTACCACATCAAACTTGTTTTTTTGAATTAATTCCTCCGTCATCTGATAATTGGCCGCACAGCTAACTTCATACCCCCTTCTGTGAAGCTGTGCCTTGGTGATGTAAGATAAATCAATATCTCCTTCGATGATTAAAATGCTTTCTTTTGCCATACTCCTCCCTCACTTTCTGACATTTTTTTACATTTTTCTCAATCTTACTATTGTGTGTATTGGCATACCAGATTTCAAGAGAATCTTTAGAAAAGTTTTAGAATACGCATAAAAGCGCGGGGAAACGACTTGGCAAACTCATGACATGCTGGATATTGTCTCCTGCATGGCCACATAAAAAAAGTACAGCAGACTATCAATCTGTTGTACTTTTGTTCGTTATGATTATTTTATTTTTTACGCCATCTCAATTTTCTGTGGCTCTCCATAGTTCTCTAATTCGACACAGCCACGCATATAAATCATCGGCCCGCCTTTTTTCTCGACATAGTCCTTGGTGATTGTTACCATTCCGATGTTCTCATCCTTTGGTATCTCGTACATGATATCTAGCATAAATTCTTCGATAATTGCCCGTAAGGCTCTGGCTCCTACCTTTTTCTCCTTGGCATACATCGCAATGGAATGTAACGCTTCCTCTTCAAAAACTAATTTTACCTCGTCTAACTCCAGCAGCTTTTGATATTGCTTGATGATTGCATTCTTTGGTTCCTTTAAAATCCGCACCAGCATATCTTCATTCAGTGCTTCTAATGAAAATAGAATTGGCAGTCGACCAATAAACTCTGGTATCATACCGAATTTACGGATATCTTCCACTGTCACCTTTTGCAACAGGTTTTCATCACTATCATACTTGTCTTTTAAATCTGCCCGGAATCCAATTGAGGCCTCTTTATTTAAACGCTCTTTGATAATTTCATCTAATTCTGGAAAAGCTCCGCCACAGATGAACAGAATATTTTTTGTATTTACCATTGTCATTGGCACCATTGCATTCTTACTGCTGGCTCCAACCGGCACCTCTACCTCGGCCCCTTCTAACAGCTTTAGCATTCCCTGCTGCACTGACTCACCACTGACATCGCGCTGATTGGCATTGCGCTTTTTCGCAATCTTATCAATTTCATCAATAAAGATAATGCCATGCTCGGCCTTCTCAACATCATTATCGGCATTGGCCAGCAGCTTACTGACAACACTTTCAATATCATCACCGATATATCCCGCTTCCGTTAATGATGTCGCATCGGTAATTGCCAGCGGCACATCCAAAAGCTTCGCCAGTGTCTTAACCAAATATGTTTTGCCACTTCCGGTGGGTCCCACCATCAACATGTTGGACTTCTCGATTTCAATTCCGTCAATACCTTCAGCACCATCATTGGCGACCCGCTTGTAATGGTTGTAGACAGCGACCGACATTACTTTTTTTGCATATTCCTGACCAACTACATATTCATCTAAGCTGGCTTTGATTTTATGTGGGGCTGGCATCGCTTTGATATCGAGCACTGGCTCAGCCGCCGCTTTTTCTTTTTTCGGTTTCTTTTTCTTGATTTTCTGGCTCTGCGGCATAAACCCTGGAATATCCGCTAAGTTAATCATGCTGATATTGGGCATTTTGCCATTATTATTATTTAACATGTCTTCCAGATTCAGTCCGGCCATGTTCATGCCACCCATTCCAGCATTGTTCATACTATCAAAGGTCCGCTGCATACAATCCTGACAAATGCATATTTCACTTGGTATCTTTATCATTTTACCGGCGATACTCTCTGGACGGCGGCAAATGTAGCAGATATCCTCATACTCATTTTTATTTTCCGGTTCGACAGCGCTCGCATCCTCATCGGTAATTGCAACCCCGTCTTCATCTATTTCCAAAAATTCTTTATCGTTATCTGACATATACACTCCATTCCTCCAAAGCAGTGTGAACACTCTCCTCTGGTTCTCATTCCACATGGTTATTATAATTCACGACAACAATAAACTCAACTAATTCCCGTTTATTTCATAAATTTTTTAGATATTCCGGTTATTAATGGAAATACATAAGCGTTCATAGATACTTCTGGCCCAGGCTGCCTCTTTTGCCGTTGGCACATAATCGGTATAGGCACAGCGCTTCACACACTCCATAAATTTTTCAAATTCATGGTCGTCGAGGAAATCCATTTTGTTTGCCGCCTTGATGGTGTATACTTCATCGGGCAAATTTTTATCCTTGAGCATTCCCGATTGCAGCAGCTTTTTGTAAATCGCATGTGAACTTGTTATCATTACCATTTTCGTATTCCGGTTATTCAGCTTCCGCTTTAGCATCAACTTCCGCTGATAGTGATAAAAACGCCTTCCGATATTTACGACAAACAACAGACAAACCACAATAAATATTGACACCTGCCAGCTTTTCAACTGATATGCAGCGTCTAGCTCTGCATTCCCTGAACGATTGCCCCCACCGTTTGCATCAGACGTGTCTTCCGGCTTTTGTTCGGTTTCCGTTTTTTGTTCGGTCTGACTCTGTGGTGTTTCCGGCTGCTCCGTTTCCGTCTGTTGCTCCGGTTCTGGACTTAGCGCACGTGACATCTTCGACCAATATTGTTCCGAATCGCCAATTCCAACACGTGTGCCAACTACGCTTTTTGTTGCTTCCACTGGTATCCAGGCGTTAACCCCCGGATCAAATACCTCTACCCAAGCATGTCCGTCACTATCAGGAACTATGGCGCTGTACATTTCCTCTGAAGTTTGCACAAATTCTTCTGGACCCACTGCATACCCAGTTACATAGCGTGCCGGAACACCTAATTTTTGTAGTAAGATGGTTGCTGCCGAGGCATAATGAATGCAGTATCCCTGCCTGCTGTCAAACAAGAAATTTTCCACTACATCCGTTCCTTTTGGAAGCTTATTGAGTTCTCGATTGTAATTCGTCTGACTGTGTAGTTCTTCAAGCACTTTATTTATGGTTATGGAATAATTGATATCGCCCGCCTGAACACCATAGCCTTCTTCCTTCAATTCATTCGCCAGCTTGGTCAGCCGTTCGATTCCATTGCTCGTTGTTTTTGTATAGGTATCCTTCACATAGTTCTGATATTTTGCCCATACCTCATTTGATACAATGGGCTGTAAATCTAAGCTGGTCGAGACAAGATAATCCCCATTGAGCAATGCATCTTCCAATTCTACCCAGCTACCGCTTCCAATTACAGCATTCTCATAAATAGCCTGTTTGTCCAGACTGTATTTTTCCATATCAACTGGTTTATATATCTCGGTATCCGCTAGTGTGGATAGTAAGCCTTGGGCACTATCCAGCTTGAAATAATATGGCAGGTATGCATAGGAACCACATTGTGATGTATACTCCATGAGTAATCCTGGGGCATACAACCCTCCGATATAGACTTGGGCACTTTGTACCGATTGATTCCAAAGGTCCATCCCGATATCCGTACTTTTGCTATCCCAGGTTGCTGCTTCCTTTGCAAATGCTTCTTCATCGGTCTGATACCAGCGCCCATTCTTATAATAAGTTCCAACAAATCCCCGAAAATACATTTTCTCTATAGGTTCTTCGCTGACCCGAACAGTAAAGATTTCCTGCTCGGTATATTTTACATTTTTATTTGTGACATAGCCATTCTCCTGCCATCCAATGCCAAATAAATCGAGCCCGGGAAAATCCATGCTCATAATCCTCTGTTCCAGATTTTGCTGATATGCCAGCATTTCATCATGTTGCTCTAACCACGCATTTTCCCACTTCTTCGGCATCATTTGTGACAACAGCACCGCGCCCATAACTACTGCTAACGCTACTAACGCCCTAATCATCCGATTCTTTTGGTGAATCCGGCTAACCGCTATTTTCTTTTGCTCCTGATAAGAAATAGCTGATATCATTCCACCTAGCAAACATACCAGCGCCACTTTGCTTGGACCTGAGCCAACTAGTAGTCCCATTGCAACTGTTGATGCACTGATTAAAATAAGGAGCCACTGACGCTTTTGCCGCATCAACTGATAAACCAGCACTAAACTAACCCACATCATTACATATAAAATACCAAAGCCGATATCCGTAACCGGAACCTCCGTAAACAGCCCCAGCCGGATTCCATAATAGCGGTTCCACTCACGAATGATAATATTTCCCAATTTTGCATAGATATCACGCAAAAACGTCCCCGACATAACGCCGATTAATGCCAGAATACCACTTCCCACCAGCATCACCAGCCGGTTCTTCTGTGATAATCTGATTAATAAAACACTTGCCGCCACGATTATCGTTAGTGAAAATACCCATTGTTTCTGCCACTTCACCTCAAATATCCAGCAGAAGTTCAAAAGGCTGCCAATTAATATCAGCAATGCAAACACAAACGGAAATAAGACAGCGAGCACTGTCTCTCCATCACTTGTATACATGCTTTGGACTTCCTTTGAATGAATGGTCGTTTTTCCGGCAATTCGAATCCCCGCTTTTCTGTATTTATGGGGGGTTGCCCTCCTGTGGGGGGCTGCTTTCCTCTTAAAAAATACTTTTTTCATAGTATTATCTCGATTCTCTCTAGCTCTTTTTCTAACTCCTGTGGATGAAGTTTGGCTATTTTTTCACCCTTTACACATATTTCCAGCTTACTATTTAATTCTATATCAGCAAGATAGACCTCACCCTTATATTTAGCCTGATATGCCTGCTTGATATTACGAGCTTCCATCACTGCATTTTCCTGAAAAATACTTGCTAAAAATAGATAGAGGCTTTCCTCATTATCGACACGTATCCGCACGATATCATTTTCCTTTTTACTAAACCAAGCTACAAAATGTGGACATTCCACCTCTGCTAAGGTAAATGAAATACTCGCTGCCAATGAAATCAGACCGTTGATATAAAACATCTGCTGCTTTTGTCTTTTTTCTGCTGAAAAATCCAAAAACAATACGACTGCACAAGCCAGTGGCTGACTGTTTTCACGAACCACCCATTCTTCTCCTTTGGCACTTAATTTCCAGTGGATGTCTTTGACTTTATCACCTTCTCTAAAATTTCGAATCTGAAACATTTCTGAGGCATCATTACCGCCATGCAAGCTGTCATAGATATCACTGTCACCAGCAAAATGTCGGATTGGTTCCGATACCGCAATGACGGCACTGAAAATTTCTGGCAATACATCAAGCCGCTCATGCTGGCGGATTCGTTTCTTGATATAAATGATTCGCAGGGGGTCATATAGCCGGACCTGGGCCTGGTCAAAAAAATAACTACCGCTAGATAGAACTTCCAACTGACTTTCCAGCACGGTCTCACGATGTGCCGGTGCGAACCCATGAAGGGCAAACTGACAAGCCTTCTTTTTTCCAAAAACGCGGTAACGCAAATAAATCCGGCTTGCCAACACCGGTAAATTCCCCTTATTATTGATAATGCCTTCGAGCCTGACCTGCTGGTCCTTTTCCACTACGGTTAGCGGAAAACGTAATTTAAATGAAACGTTTTTCCACTGATACCCCAGCAGTATTAAGTTAACCACCAGCCAGACGATTTCGACCCAAAACAACATATAAATAGCACTGCTGCCATATATAATTGTCGTATATAGCGTCAACAATATTCCCAACAAATAAATGATGATGTTAAGCATTGTATTCCTTCCGCTCCTTTTGTACCGTCGGTGCTGTTACTTCTCTTAGAATATTGGTAAGTACCGCCTCTGGTGTCACGTGAGTTACTCTGGCTTTGGTATTTAAAACAATTCGATGTCTTGTTACATCAGCAAATACACAACGCACATCCTCTGGTAAAACATAATCACGGCCATTTAAAAAGGCTTCGGACTTCGCCATTTTCGTTAGCGCAATCGTTCCGCGCGGACTGACCCCTAAATCAATATATGCATTTTCTCTCGTTGCTTCGACCAGCTTAACAATATAGCGGAAAATATTCTCATGTACATACACGCCTTTGACCATTTCCATCAATGCCTTCAGCTCTTCCAAATCCAATATTTCATTGACTTGTGCTAAGCCATCCCTGACAGTTCGTCCTTTGGCAATCTCTATTTCATCAATCATATCCGGATAGCCCATACTCATACAAATCATAAAACGGTCGAGCTGAGACTCCGGCAGCAACTGGGTTCCGGCACTGCCTTTCGGATTCTGGGTTGCCATCACAATAAATGGATATGGCACGCTTCGCGTCACGCCATCGACGGTTGTTTTCCCCTCCTCCATTACCTCAAGCAATGCGGACTGGGTCTTTGGTGAGGTACGATTGATTTCATCTGCTAAAAACAGGTTGCACATCACCGGACCCGGGTTGTAGACAAACTGCATGCTTTCTTTATGATACATGGAAAATCCAATGATATCTGCCGGCAGCACATCCGGCGTAAATTGTACGCGCTGGTTCTTAAGCTCCATTGCACGGCCAAATGCCGTTGCCAAGGTCGTCTTTCCAACCCCTGGAACGTCTTCAATTAAAATATGCCCCCCGGCAAGAATCGCCGAAAATGCTTTCTGCACACATTCGGTCTTTCCTTTTACACTTTTCTCTACTTCCCGTATTACGAGCATAGCCTTTCGATGTAGTTCTTCCATATTTAATAGTTCTCCCTTTCAAATTTTCTCCTTATCCTAAGTATAACCTTCCTCTCTTTGGTTGACTACAGAAACATGCAGCATAAACATGCTTGCATCAGTTTCAACCACCTTGGAAATAAGGTCTGCCAGCTTCTCAAGCAGCCTCGGCGCACCAATCACATTGGAGGAACGGATACCCTCTTCCCGGATTACCCCATATATTCCATAAATAATATAAATTGCCGCCTGCTGCGGGTCTGCGACATGGAATATTCCGCTTTTGCAGCCCTCCTCAATATAACACTGCACCGGCCCTGCCAATTCATGGAGTATTTTTAACGAAACTGTAATAAACACGGCTACATCTAACTTTCCGCGACCATAATTACTGACCTGATCACGTCCATCCAGCCATGTTAGATAACGTTTTATTACCATCGGATATCGCTTTTTAAAATCAATTTCCTGGTCCAGCAGCAGCTCTGCCAATGCCCCCGCGAAAGAATGTGCATATCGATCCATTGCCGCTTCAAAGATTTTTTCCTTTGAATCAAAATGGTGATAGAACATGCCAAACGAACCGTTCGCCCCTTCGTAAATATCCTTAACGGAGGTGTTCTCATATCCTTTTTGTAAAAATAGATGAAGGGCGATATCTAGCAGTTCTTCCTTTCGCTCTTCCGATTTTTTAACCACTCTTGACATGATTTCCTCCCTTCACAGAGTGATACTCTGTTTTTATTATATGTTACAGAGTGTTGCTCTGTCAACTAAGAGAAAAAAGTGCACCGCCGGGCACACACCAAGAAAAAACAGAGTCACTGACCCTGCTTTTCCATTCATAACATATTATAACAACTCTTTTAAAATCTGGTTTACCATACCCGGATTTGCTTTGCCTTTCATGGCCTTCATCGTCTGACCAACAAGGAATCCAATCGCTTTGTCTTTGCCGTTTTGATAGTCTTCTACGGACTTCGGATTCTCTTCAATGATCTGCGCTACCATCAGCCGCAGTTCAGATTCATCGTGAACCGTTTTCAGACCATGCTGCTCGACATAATCATCGGGAGCAATATTTTCGGCAAACATTTTTTCAAATACTTCTTTGGCCACCGTACTGTTAATTGTGCCTGATTCTGTCAATTCAATTAACTTCGCTAAGTTCTCCGGTGTAAATCGAATTTCCTCGGCATCCATTCCCTGTTCTTTTAGCAAACGCATTGTTTCAACCATTAACCAGTTTGAGACTTTTTTTGGCTTCTGACAGATTTTTGTCGTCGCTTCAAAAAGAGCCGCCAGCCTTTTCGAGCCGGTGATGATATCGGCATCATAATCTGGTATATCGTATTCTATTTTATAGCGAGCTAATTTTTCGTCACGCAGTTCAGGCTGGCACGCTTTGATTTGCTGTATCCATTCATCACTAATCACGATTGGGACCAGGTCCGGTTCTGGAAAATAACGATAGTCCTGAGCATCTTCTTTGGAGCGCATCGGATAGGAACATTCTTTGTTGTCGTCCCAACGTCTCGTTTCCTGAATAATTGTTTTTCCCTCTTCCAACAACTCAATCTGCCGGATGCGTTCGCTCTCTATTGCTCTGGCAATGGCCTTGAACGAGTTTAAGTTCTTCATCTCAGTACGCGTACCATAGTCTGTCGCGCCAACTTCTCGAATCGACAGATTGACATCGGCACGCATCGAGCCTTCTTGCAGCTTACAATCGGAGGCACCAAGATACTGAATCATCATCCGCAATTTCTCAAGATAAGCGATTACTTCTTCGGCTGAACGCATATCCGGTTCCGATACGATTTCAATCAATGGCACACCGGAACGGTTATAATCCACCAGCGAACAATCCTCCCATTCATCGTGAATCAGTTTTCCGGCATCCTCTTCCATATGAATCTCATGGATTCCAATGGTTTTCTTTCCCGCCGCTGTTTCAATCACCACTCCGCCGTTTCGACAAATCGGCAGATATAGCTGGGATATCTGATAATTCTGTGGGTTATCCGGGTAAAAATAGTTCTTCCGGTCAAATTTACAAAACTGGGTAATCGTACAATTCGTTGCCAAACCAACGGCCATTGCATATTCTACCACCTGTTTATTTAACACTGGCAGCGAACCTGGCATTCCCGTGCAAACCGGGCAGGTGTGGGTATTCGGTGCACCACCAAAGGCGGTCGAGCAGGAGCAGAATATTTTGGTTTTCGTCGCCAGCTCAACATGAACTTCAAGACCAATGACGGTTTCATATTGTTTACTCATCGTTCTCACTCCTTTCTGCCAGTGGGCAACGGCGATAAGTCCGCGTCTGTTCAAAGGCATATGCCGCACGAATAATCTTCTTTTCCTGAAAGCAGTCGCCAATCAACTGTAAGCCGATTGGTAATCCGTTACGGTCAACTCCGCATGGAACACTGATGCCCGGAAGCCCTGCCAGATTGACCGAAACCGTGTAGATATCGCCTAGATACATTTTAATTGGATCAACTAAGGAATCACCGATTTTCGGTGCGGTTGTCGGTGCGGTTGGTCCTAAGATGACATCGTATTTTGCAAATGCTTTGTCAAATGCTTGTTTGATCAAGGCTTTTGTACGCAATGCTTTTAAATAATAAGCATCGTAGTAACCCGAGCTTAAAACAAAGGAGCCTAGCATTATCCGCCGCTTCACCTCCGCGCCAAATCCTTCCGAGCGGGTTTTCTTATACATGTTATGAAGTCCTTCGTATTCCAGGGTACGGTAGCCGTACTTCACACCATCAAAGCGAGATAGATTCGAGCTGGCTTCCGCCGATGCGATGACATAATACGCCGGAATCGCATATTCCGCCAAGCTTTTTTCTGGTTTCAACGAACCTTCCAAGCTTTTTTCCGGATTTGATGAACTTGCCAAACTTAGGTCAAATTCCTCGAGCGTTGCGCCTTTTTTCTCTAGCTCTTTGGCGGCTGTCAGAATCGCTTCTTTTACTTCTGCATCTAAACCTTCTCCTAAATAATCCCTTGGGATGCCAATCTTCATTCCTTTTACATCATCAACTAATGCCGAGGTAAAATCCAAATCCTCACGCTTGATTGAGGTGGAATCTTTTTTATCATAAGATGATATGATTTCCAGAATGGTTGCACAGTCCGTCACATCTTTGGCAATAGGTCCAATCTGGTCTAATGATGAGCCATAGGCAATCAGTCCATAGCGTGACACCGTTCCATACGTTGGCTTGATGCCCGTCACTCCGCAAAAAGCACTTGGCTGACGAATCGAGCCACCAGTATCAGAGCCTAATGCATAATAACATTCTTCGGCGGCTACGGCGGCACAACTGCCACCTGAGGAACCGCCCGGAACATGCTCTGTATTCCACGGATTTCTGGTCACGCAAAAGGCAGAGGTTTCGGTTGTACTGCCCATTGCAAATTCGTCCATATTGGTTTTGCCAATAATAACTGCTCCGGCATTTTGCAGATTTTCGACTGCCTGCGCTGTATAGGTTGGTACAAAATTTTCCAGTATTTTGGAACTGCATGTCGTTCGCATTCCGGTGGTACACAGATTGTCTTTGATTGCTACTGGAACACCAGCGAGTGGCCCCGTTAATCTGCCACTGTCAATTAATGTTTGCACTTCTTCGGCACGCTGCAATGCGCCTTCCTTATCAACGGTTACAAAACCACCAACAATTCGTTCGTGCTTTTCGATTGTATCAAGAGCTGCCTGAGTTGCTTCGATAACAGTGACTTCTCCAGCTTTTATTTTTTTGCCCAGCGCTACGGCTGTCAATTGGGTTATACTCATGCTGCTCCTCCTATTGTGATTTCATTAATACGTCGACTGTTTTGGGCACTTTGTAACTATCATTTTTAACGGCTGGTGCATTTGCTAACATTTGCTTTGACTGGTCTTCATTGGTCACGATATCCTCACGAAACACATTTGTCACGGAAAATACATGTGACATCGGTTCGACATCCGTGGTATCTAACTCATTTAATTTATCAATATAATCCAGCATTCTGCCCATATCCTTTTTGGCTTGCTCCTTTTCTGCTTCGGACAGCTCTAGCTTTGCTAAGATACCAACATATTCAATTGTTTCATTTGAAATTATATTTGCCATGATGGATTCCTTTCTATGGTTCTAATCTGGTTAAATCGCGTGGGAATAGTGTCGTCTCGCGAACATTATCCTCGCCAATTAGTTTCATTGTCAGCCGCTCTAATCCAATTCCAAGGCCACCATGCGGCGGCATCCCTGCTTTAAATGTATTGATATACTGCTCCATCCCTTCCGTGGTCATGCCGCGCGCTGCTAATTTTTTCATCAGCATCGTATAATCATGAATCCGCTGACCGCCGGTGGTTATTTCCAGACCATGATACAGTAAATCAAAACTCAGCGTATACGTCTGGTCCGTCGGATCTTCCATTGCATAAAAGGGACGCTTTTTGCTTGGATAATGGGTGACAAATACAAAATCCGCGCCGTACTCTTCCTGATAATATTTTCCGATTAACTCTTCCTCTTCCGGCTCTAGGTCGTATGGGTTACGAATCTGGCGGTTATATTTTTCAGCTACTTTCTGTTTGGCTTCGTCGAAACGGACCGTTGGAATCTGGTCAGCACTTGGCAAGGTCACACCAAGTATCTTTAATTCCTTTGCATATTCCGTTGCTAATAATGTTAGCATGGATTGTAAAAATCCCGTTTCCATCGCCATGATATCTTCAAAACTATCAATATAGCCCATCTCAAAATCGAGGCTGGTATATTCATTTAAATGACGTTTGGTGTTATGCTTCTCGGCGCGAAATACCGGTGCCGTTTCAAAAACCCGGTCAAATACTCCCACCATCATCTGCTTGTAAAACTGTGGGCTTTGCTGCAATACCGCCGGCCGATGGAAATAATCCAGCCGAAACATATTCGCTCCGCCTTCCGCTCCTTTTGCACCAATCTTTGGGGTGTGTATTTCGGTAAATCCCTGCTCATATAGAAAGGTGCGAAATCCTTTTACAACGCCCTCTTGAATCTTGAACTTGGCCCGCTCCCGCACATTACGAAGGGCGATGGAACGATTGTTCAGATTGGCTTCTAATGAGGTATTCATTTTCCATTTGGAAATTGCAAGCGGCAATGGTGCGGCTGGTTCTGACAATACTTTTATTTTGCTGATTCGTAGCTCGATTCCATTTGGTGCTCGCTCCTCTGTTTCAACAACACCTTCTACTTCCACCGTCGCTGCTTCCTTTAGCTGCTTTAAATCAAACGGTGTCTTTCCGTCTTCATAGATACATTGTAACAGTCCCTCACGCTTGCGCAAGACGATGAATGCTACCTCGCCCATGTTGCGAATCGTATGGATTGCACCATTTACCGTTACCGACGTTCCTTGGAAATCTCCTGCTAGGATTACACTGAGCTCCTTTGTTTTCTTTGGCATTACACCTGTCATAAATTCCATTTTTTTGTCTCCTTTTCGATATAATATCCGGGACGGGATATATGTCTGTGCAGTGCGATTCTGCGCTGCTCTTAGCCATGTTGACTGAATCAATTTCTCACGCAAGCGTGTAAATTGTAACAGCCGACATGTCTAGTCTGCTGAATCGCGCAAGAATCTTGCTTGCAAGATTCTTGCGCCGAGCGCGGTCGCTTTGGCGACATTATTCCTTGCGCGCGAGTGCGCCTCCTGCCTGGAAGGCTTTTTTATTTGATAGGATGTTTTTCCCTATCAAATAAAAAACGCCCTGGAATCCGAAGATTCCAGGGCGAGACATTTTAATTTATCCCGCGGTACCACCCGCATTGAAAAATGACCACATAAACATCATTTTCCCACTCTGTGTGCGTAACGTGCACTGACGTACTAGCCTACTTAGATAAAATCTAATGTTCAGCAAGTCTGCTCCCGAGTGTTCCCTTTGTCTTCTCTTTCCAGCGGCGCTCTCAGTCGGTGACGCCCCATTCCTGTCGATGTCTGAAAACAAGAGTCTCTTTCAACGCATTTTGTTTTATGTTGTTTACAGTTATAACACATATTTTTTTGTTTGGCAACAACTAATTTGGTTATATTATATTCCGCTTTGTTCTCGAATATACAAAAGAAGTTGCGCACAGCCTTCCGCTACATCGTCATATGTCTGGTCAAAATTACCACTGTACCAAGGATCGGCGATGTCTCTTGGATTGTCCGTTATATCTAGCAGGCGGAATACTTTTGAAGCGGTATCTTCTCCGCAGATTCGTTTGATTCCGGCGATGTTATGACGTTCCATGCCGATGATGTAGTCGTATGCTTCGTAGTCTTTGCGTTGCAGTTGCACGGCTGTTTTGCCGGCTACGGAAATGCCATATTGTTTTAATTTATTTCGAGTTCCAGAGTGTACGGGGTTGCCGTATTCTTCACTGCTGGTTCCGGCGGAGGCAATGTAAAATTCTTGCGCTAGGCCGGCTTCTGCTACCATGTTTTTGAATACAAATTCTGCCATTGGGGAGCGGCAGATGTTGCCTAGGCAAACGAAAAGTACTTTTATCATATCTTGGTATATCCTTTCATATCTTGGTTTTTTCCAGTATTTTCAAGGCTTTCAAGGCTTTTTAATACATGGGATTTCAAATCGTTTCTTGGTATATCTTATCATATCTCGGTATATCTTAGCCACCAAAATAAGTACAATCTTAAGTAAATTGCCCAAATTTACTTAAGGCATAGGTACAATTTTTTTCGCTTATACTGTATCTTAGCGATTCTTTATTCCAAATAAAAATCTTGTTATTGCTGTCCTTTTGCACAGTTCATATGTCAATATCGTTAAAACAAAACTCCCGATTAAAATAAGGATTATTTGCAACGCAACATTTGAGGTTAATAAAAAAACATAATAGGCAACAAGTATAATCCACGATTGATGGAATATGTAAATAGGAAACGAAGCATTTGCAAAGTAATCTGTAAACTTATTTCTAAAATTAAGATAATGCTTACCCATGCCTATAATGCCTAAAATACTAATCCATGAGAGTAGCTTTATTAAAATGTCATAAATTATTCCTCCATCGGATGCGGTAACATTCCGATAAATCACATTTGCTGCCGTAAAAATTATCGCCGCACAAATTAAATACCACCTGTTTTTATCAAGTCTTTCCTGTACATTATCGTCAGACAGAACAAAATACCCAAGCATAAATAACGCGAAATATTCTCCAAGGCTTTTTCCTTCGATATCTAAAATAAATGACATCACAAAGACAATGGAAAACATAGAAAGTATTTTAAAGATTGATAATTTTTCTAAATGCAATTTTCTGTTTGACTGTCTATATAACAAAACAATAGGTAATGCGACTAAGGAGATTAGAAATAAAGCTAAAATAAACCACATCTGTCCTAACGTAAAACCTCCTGAATAACCTGATAGGTCTGAAAATTTTGTAAAAAACAGAGTATATTGATGAAAATAACTGCCTAAATAACCGTTGTGAAATTTCTCCGCAAAAAATGATTGCATCGGGACAAGCAGTAATAACCCCGAAACAAATGGAATCAATAATTTTGTTATTCGTTCATTTATGTATTTTTTTGGTGTTCTTTTTTGTAGTGCGTAGAAAGTGCTCATTCCGGCTATTACAAATAGTATCGGCATGAACCAAGGGGAACAGATTTGTAGAAAATTAGTCAGCGCGGCTACAGAATCACCTTTAATATAAAAGCCTACAAAACTATCATAAATCCTGAATATATGATAAGGAAATAAAAGCAATACTGTAAGCCAACGCAAATTATCAATATAGTATTTTCTCATAACATTACTCCTGACAATAATATAAATACTCTGTTTCAATTATTATATCAGTAATGCAAAGCAAAAACAAGATATTGGATACTTGAGTTACCCCCAAATTTACAATCCTTCTCATGTTTGCCCGACTATCCCATTTCCTTCTAACAAGGCCACAAACACGCCCACAAAGGCAACGAATCAGCATTGTCAACGTTTTTCAAATTGTACACTAATGCAATAACAAAAACTCCAGATTTCTCATTTTACTGAGACTCTGAAGTTTCATTTACTTTGGGTGGATTTTTCAATTAAATCTTCCATTGTGCAGCCAAGGACTTTTGCAAGACGATACATTGTATCCACGCTTGCCTTATTAATATTTTTGTTTCGCTGTTCATACATCTGGATAGACCGAAGGCTGACACCGGAACGTTCTGATAACTCAGCCTGAGTGAATCCATAGGCTGTGCGGATACGTTTCAAGTTTGTTTCAGAGAAATATTCCTTCATTCGTAAATCTACGATGTCAGCGAACTTTGTTATATCTGCCTCATGGAGAGTGTAATACATTTTCTGCAAATCTTCATAAGAGATAACCTTGAAAATGTCATTGTATTTTCTGCTTGAATACCACTGATAATAAGCAACTGCCCATCCAATCCAGTATTCCACGGAGCGTCCGAAATACTCCTGCGGTTCTATTTGAAGTTCCTGACCTTTTGTTTCCGCAACGATTTCCACCACAATTTCAATACCGCTTTTGCCTGCAAGATAGGCAGGCTCTCCATTTTCCATTCGCTTGCTCACAGAACTCGCAATAAATAGTTTTACAAAATCATTTCCATAAATACCACAAGTATTGACTGCGTAATCAAAGGCATCACCGAGTATCGACTGGGCCTTACTCAAATATATTTCTTGGTATGCGCGGGTCATCGTTTTTAATGCCTCCTCTCATAATATCCAGTATGTAAAGACCGTCAACTTCTTCCCCAAGCATTTCCAAATAAAGCTGATTAGCCTCATCGTCTCTGGCTTTGCGTAGAATATAATACTGGTCTTTCTCGGCAACATCGAATCCTTCGTATTTCAGATTGGAAAAGGCAAACTTTGATTTGATAACGATTTGCTCGCCCAACTTTCCAAGTCGCATAGCACGTGCAAGCTGCTCTACTGAAATACCGTTGTTAAGGAATGACTCTGCATAATCAAAGTAGGAATCGTCTGCGCGATAGCCTGTAATAAGGTCAAATGCATTAACATTGACACTGAAGTTATCAATCAGATATCTTTTTGCTCTTCCGGCCACAGGAGTTTTGATGGAAAACAGACGGTGTTCTACCAAAACAGCTATCCAGTTAAGTATGGTGTAATCGGGACTGTTTAGATTCAAAATGTTCAAATATTCCGTATCCAACGTATACCGATTGGAAAAACCATCACGCAGGGATGATACTGCCCATTCTTTTGCCAATTCCTCGCTTGCAGTGCAATAGAATCCTAACCCAAAGTCATTATTCTTTTTCCCTTTACCGAAAATTGGCTCTTCCACAATTTTTTCAGAACCGTGATATATATTAATCAGTTTATCCATTTTCCTGACCTCCATTCACTTCGCCCCGATTATATCACCACAGTGATAGCAAGTCAAGAAACAAATCGCAAAACTCAAAGAATTCTTCTCAAATTTACCATTGAACTTATCGATAATAATTTATTCAATACCAGCAGATGTACAAATTATTGGTTTTGATGGTACCAAAAAATTCTTTCCGGAGAATGAATATGTGGTATCTACCATTCGCCAGCCACTGCCAGAGCTTGCCAAAAAGTGTGTCTACATGATTCTGAATGCTGAGAATGAATCGCTACCGACGTTGACTTTACTTCCTGTCAGCTACGAATATGGGGGAACGACCATTCGCTAAAATCGAGTAGGAAGATAATCATTAATTGATTATCTGTCCTCTCACACCACCGTGCATACCGTTCGGTACACGGCGGTTCAATCTTATAACTAAATGTGTTTCAACTGATATTGGTCTAGTAACGATACTAGACCAAATCT
>JAVBTX010000003.1:0-94296 GCA_031555935.1 Lachnospiraceae bacterium
GTCTTCCGGAAACTCTGGCACCAACGCGTCTTCTACTACTGAGTCTTCTATTTCCTCCAAAAGATACTCATATGTATCTGCATCCTCTGCAAGTATAACATAGTTCTTCTCCGTCAGGCTGCCTGTACCTGCGAATGTATCATCTTGCTCTAGTTCTGCCTTTACTTGCAAAATCGTGCTATGATAGGTTAGTCCCATCAGCAGTGTTAGTGTCAGCAAAAAACTAATAATATTTCTTGCTGCTCTTTTTTGTTTCCTCATTTCTCTCTCCTTATGTTTCATTTCCTTTTCATCAAAAATGGACATGAAACATTACTGTTCTTGTCCATTTTTGGATATATGAATTAATAACTTTCCCCTGCCAGGTAAAACTGCCTTTTATATAGTTGCTTGTACCAGCTAAAAGTCAGTTTCCCCCTTGGCTCAAACAAGTTAATTGTTTGTGTAAATAATTCTCTACTAGTAGTAAATGTAATCGGCACAGGCCCAGCCATTTGTACCGGTATTTACCCGCTTTACTTGATACCAGCTTATTCCGTCGTTTACTGTAAAACTATTAACAATTACCGTCTCACCGTAATACATCAGTTCTTTCACTGTACCACTCGCTGTTGCAGTGGCTCGCAAACGAACCCCATCGGCTATTACCGTTCCTGAACCATAAACCGCCGAAACTGTTGTAAGCCGCAGTACTTCAGGCATAATTACAACTGTAACCAGACCATCGCCATCAGTATCATACTGACTGACATTTTCCAACTCACTCATGGAAAGCATAACCGGTGTCTCCGCCACTGTTGCCACTTCTGTCTCGGCTGCCCAAACCACACTGCTGTCCAAAATCAGTAGCGATATTATTATTAGCATACCACTGATTCTGCATAATCCTCTTCTTCCTTTCATGTGTTCCTCCTTGCCTTTTTTCTTTTGTAGTATTACAAAATACCCATATTGGTATATCTTGTCATTTAGCATCTAATGAAACCACACATAAGGTATTGTTCATTTTTTCAGCTGTCACAATTTGACTTTCCATTAATTTTATGTAGCTAGAATATTCTCTGTAGAAATCGACTCTAATACATTTCCATGAATCTACACTATACCTCACAACATATCCGGCATCATCCTTTGTCTTTATCGCATAAATAACATCTCTATTTGCAAGAATGTTGTTATTTTTCTTCTCATAAGTCATCAGCGCTTCTTCTATGTCACTATCTTGAACTTCAAAGGATTCTCTTAGTAGCTTAATTACAGCATTATAATTATTTTTATAAACTTCCTCATCGACCTGCATTTCTGTGTTACCAACATATTCGCCTATAATACGTACACTAAAATCACCACTTTCAGCATCAATAGAGGTACCATGAGTAAATAAACCATCCTTTTTTAAATAAATAACAAACCTACTATTTGAAACACCTTCATCTTTATTCATTAGTTCCATATCATACTCATACCCAGATACATCCTCGCCAAACACCTTCTGTACCAAGTCCACACTCTTTTGCAATGCCTGTGATGCATCCAACGTATCCAATGACATTTCTGCTTTAGCTTCTGAACTCTCCTGCCAAGTCTTGGCAATGCTGTAATCTCGTTTGGTACAGAAATCGATGTACTGCAATAATTCTTCGTCCTTTAGTTCCCGCTCTGGGAAATAGAACAGACTATCCGTAATTACATAGCACATTTGATTAAAATCTATATCATTCTCGCAAACAACAGTCGGTAACTGTGAGATAGGAAATTCTCCTTCGAGCTCATATGCCTTTCGCAAGTCTGCCAAACGTCCCTGTTCTTCTGCTGTCAATGTTCTGGAATAGCTATCGGCATTTTCATTAGTCATTTGCTCGTTATCGCTGTATTCTGCAATCTCTGGAGCCGTCATATTTTGTAACCGCTCAGACACCACATAGTTAGCCGCTACTACCGCGCTACTAATGCTTAGCAAACAGATTGCAATTGCTGCTGCCGCTCTTTGCCATGTTGAAATTCGTCTGACATTTGTATTTGTCACTGGAAGATTCTCCAAAATATCATTAATACGTGCATCATAATTTCCTAATGGCTGTATGCTAGATTTTTTGCTCAACTCCTTAATGTGATTATCAATTTTTTCGTACATATAATTTTCTTTACTCCTTTTCGTTTTACGGAAATTTTTTCTCCCTTTAAAGCGTTTATATGTATTAGACGTTTTAAACGCCCATTTGGTTCCCCAAAAACAAAAAAAGTTACATTTTTTTTCATTTTCTACCCTTTTTTTTGTTTTTTTCTGTGTCTTGCCGTATTTTTATTGTTTTTTTCTTCGAGTATAAGAAATTAGTGATTGCACAAACAAAAAAGTTACAAAATTTTCATTTTGTAACTTTTTTACACATTTTTCTGCTTTTCGCAGAATTTTCTTATATTTTTTCATTGTTTTTAGAATCGAGTGAAATCTTTCTCATTGCATAGTTTTCCATCATATTATCATGCGATACAACAATCACTGTCTTCCCTTCGTCATTAATTTTTTTCAGTAAATTTAGCACAGCATCTCGGTTTTGAGAATCCAAGCTCCCAGTCGGTTCATCTGCTAAAATGATTTGAGATGGTTTTAATATAATTTTTGCTAATGCTACTCTTTGTTGTTCACCGCCACTAAGGCAAAATACTTTTTCTTTTTCAAATCCTTCTAAGCCTACTACTTGTAGTGCTTCCCTAATCCTTTTTTCTTCTTCCTGTCTGTTTAATTTCAAAAAATGTGTTGCTAGTTTGAGATTATATATTACACTTTCATAATCTACCAGACCATAATTTTGAAATAAGTATGATATATTATTTCTTAATAGCTTTGTCGTGGCTCTTGAATTTAAAATAGGATTGTTAACTCCCAAAATATTTATATCTCCTAATGTTGGCTTTTCCAATAACCCCATAATATTTAAAAGTGTAGACTTCCCACTACCACTAGAACCCATTATGCAAACAAACTCTCCTTGCTCTACCTCTAAGTTAAAATTATGTAATATTATTTTGTCACCGTATTGTTTTGTTATATCTTTTAGTGTAAGAACTTTCATCTACTCATCTCCTTTAAGGACATCTAAGATATTGGTACTTTGCTTTTCTGCCATATAAATAAGAAAAACGACCAATTGTAGTAAAATCATCTGTATCAAAATAATTTTATTAATAGAAATATGAAACTTAATCCCCAAAATAACAAACCTTCAAAAAATTGTATCATTATTGATACTTTATATATATCCCATAGACCAAATCCACCTAAGCGCTTATATGCAATATTTTTTTTATAAAGAGAAAAATAAATTCTACAGTTATAAATAATTAGTATGCATATTGAAATCAAGTAAATAACAAGTAATATGAGGTCATTTACTAATTGCCTAGTAATATTTGAAATACTGTTATTAAACACATTTGAGATGTTTGTTGTTTGTAGTATAATACCATCTAATCCACATTCCATCAATAAAGGGGATATCTCTTCATATGGTGTATCTGAAACAATTTTCAACATATAATATTGCCCAGAAACATAATTAAGCATCTGGTTTTTGTGTACTTTACCATTGTAAAGTTCAACTATTGGTTGTTCTATTATTCCGTTATTACCCCTGCCAGAATAGGGATTAAAAGATTGAATTTTCAAATTATCCATATATACGATAACATTTATGTCTGCCCTACTAATTGAGTATGTTTGCACATAGGTGGATTTTAGCTTTTCAATATCTGTATAGAATACATGATATCTGTGTTCAAAGCGCTGGTAACAGAACGTAAATCTTCAAGAAATTTTTGATTTGACACATTTTGCGGTTTTTCAATTTCAACAGCGACCTTATTTATGCTAAAAACCACGTAAAAAATATTTTTCATATAATCTCCCTTCCCGAATTTAATATAATAAAAGCTTCTATTAAAATTGCCTTTTCTTCATTAGTAAAAAGAAAAGGCAATCCATATTGTTTTATTATTTTCTTGCACCTACAGTATAATAGCAATGATTTCCTGAAAATGCCGCATCTGCCGATGCTGATGAAATCAAGCCTCTTGGTACATTATAATCGCTATCAAACCATGCCCCTTTTACGGACGAACCATGTAAAAGTGTTGGATGATAATAATTAGAATATACGGTCATATAATAATTTTTATAACCATAATCCCATGTTCCACCGTCAATAGCAAGTGCAGCGAATGCAGTGCTCGCTACAATTAGTGATAACATACCTGCTAACAACATACTTCTAAACACTTTTTTCTTTTTCATAAATGAATTTCTCCCTTCATTATAAATAATTTTGTTACTTTTTAAATATCATTCTTAACATAGCATGTCAAGTCTATTTTAATAACGCAATAAGTGTTCTAAAAACAGTCAACATACCAAATAGAGCAAGGATATTAAGAATGGCAATCAAACCTGATATCATAGATTTCTTTTTGTAATTACCAATCCATGCAAAGATTGTTGAAATTACAAGTAAAACAATTATGATTTTGCGAGATATGTTATAGATAGGATTTATACCTAAATTTATAAGAATCATGACCATAATAAAAAGAAGTATAACTATTGAATATAAAGTAAATACATTAATCTTTTTCAAACTTAACGCCTCCCATTTCTGCATACTCTATAACTTGTGGTGTATTTCCGTGTTGCCTTTTCAAAAATATCTTTTAGCATTTTCCGGTGATAGATTAAATACCTTCTGCAATTTTTCACATATAGCTGTTTCCGAGAAACCTTCTTCCAGAAAAACTTCAATGAATGCAAGAATATTCCGATTTGTTACTTCTTTTGTTACTTCTTTTGTATTTTCTTCTCTGACCTTATCATAATCTTCTTTAAATACTTCCCGCAGTGCATCCTGCATGTCTCTCACCTCCTTAATAGCCTCCCGGTTTGCTTTTGCAATTAAATACATTGCCGCCTGATATAAATTTGACTCCCGATGCGCATCAAAGTCTTGAATGAGTTTCTCTAAATAGTCTTCCTTTGTTAAGCCTGTCCGCAAACTCTTAAGCCACAGATTTTCTTTTGCCGACAGTTCCTTCGTTAACAATAGTTGCATTGGTATTGCATCCCCTTCTAAATAGTATATCCCGGGATTCACCTTATGTACTGTCATGTTTCTTTGCTGTTTTAATTTCCTCAACATTTTTTTCGGATAACGATTACAGACAAATGTAATTGTCACATCATCCGCTTCTATTTTATCTACATGCTTATTTGCCGATTTGTAAAAACAAGTATAACCATAAACTTTGTAAAAATCGTCAATGGTCAGACTATCCAGCGGATTTTTATATTCAAAAATATTATGCCCCCGTAAGATTCTGCCAATACTTTTCTTCAATGGGTATTTTCCAATTTTCTTAATCACCAGACCATCTATTCGCATTGGCATCCGATTAAGCTCATGCTCGGAAAGAAATAGGAGATGCTCTGCTTCCTCTCCAAAATCAATCTGCATTGCCGCCATAAACGCAGGATGCCACTGAAACTTTTCTTTGGCCATCTATGTACCTCCATTATATTCACTTTTCTTAGTTTCTGCAAGACGTTACACTTTATTTTCTTATTCTTTCAAATCCAAAGGCATCACTCCCTTATGTTTTCTTTCAAACTGGATGTTTTGACGAATGTCTGATATGAAAAAAGATTTTCATAAGAATCCCAGATTGGTTCCTATACTATATCATAATTTCAATGAAGCAATACTTAAATTTTTATAAATAAAAAAGAGCAAAAAAAGATTGCCCATACATTACTACATATAGACAATCTTTCCTCTTTAACTTCTATTATCTCGTTTTCGCAATTCCCCGTAAGCTCTGATGACTATCAACCCGCTCAAAGTATTGAGTAATTTTTTGCAATGCAGTTTCGATTTCGCAGTCTACATCAAAGCTGACAATGGCGCGCTTTTCAAGCTGCTTTTGAACCTGAAAACCAATTTTCTGGCAAATAATGCAACGACAGTCTTCAATTAATGCCACCTTAGGATTATGTTCACCGGCTCCGCCACAACCACCGGCTGGACCTGTGCCTGCTCCATTACCACAGTTATTTTCCGTCGGCGAAGCGCAATGCCCTGCTGTCCCTGAATGATCCGCTGCCTGTACGCCTCTTATTTCAGTCAGATGATAGGTACCATCTGCTGCCACTTCATAAATCAAAAACCTTTCCGCACTGCCAAAGGAACGGTCAACATTTATTCCATCTGAGGACGACACCGCTATTTGATAAGCCATATTTACACCCATGCATTTCACAATGACTTTAGTCATTTGCTGCATTGTGATACTGCTCAAATAAGTATGGTTGAAAGAAGGAGCGACTGCATGGATTCCTTTACATTTATTTTCTTTCAACCTTGCACCTCTTAGTTAAATCTGGTTTTTGCCACCGAATAAATATCCTCAATTAATTTCAAACCACCATCATAGCCAACATAATAACTGTTCATTACCAGACGCTCGTTAACTGGCCAAGACACATTGAGGAAATGACCATCGGTCTGCCGCGCCACTTCTTTCTCCCAATGTCCACCTAAAATCAATGGATAACCGTGGTAGTCGTGTGCTTTAATTTCATTATGGATTTTGTAGCCGTCGGTTTCAAAGGCAACTTCTGCTTTGATGTCGTAGCTTAGGTCTTCAAAATAGCCTTTGATATTCTCTTTAAATTCTCTTGGTGTATCGTCCACAATAAACTGTTTGGCTGGGAATAAGCCTAAATCATTGACAAGGAATTTGGTCAGACCCAGGGTATACTGCGCATCACCAACAACGGTAAACTGCTTTGACATTGACCGAGTCTCTAAAAATAGGTCCGCATATCTTTCAATATAGTAATAGTAGTATGCTTCTTTTTCGGTAATAATCTGCTCCACCTTTTCCTCTGCCACACCAGCAAATTTTCCAACTTCACGTAAGAATTTGCTGGTTTCAAAGGCTCCGATTGGCAAGGTTGGATAATGTAAATATGGGATTCCCAGTTTCTTTTCCATTTTCTTTACATTGCCGAGGCCGACCCACGGTGATATCAGCAGGTTGAATTGTGCCTGCGGAATCTTTTTAATATTTTCAATACCACGTTTATAACCGAAGATGGTATTCGGTATTAGGCCTAATTCCAAAACGAGTTTTTCTAATTCTCGTAAATTACCGAGCCAGAATTCATCCATATAGGGAACGTCCGCCCATATATTTACCAGACCTTCGATTTTGTCGTCGGACTTTTCTAAGAGCTGGTCGATAATCGCATCAACCACCTGCTCATGGCCTTTGTAGTTATTGCCTTTAAATCCAGCCGTTGAGGCATAAATAACCGGTTTTTCACCGCCCTGAAATTCTTCCACGACTTCTTCGGTGTTATCACCAACGATTTCTGGAATACAACCTGTTAATACAACATATAAATCGGCATCAATGACTTTCAATGAATTTTCAATCGTGGAATGTAATTTTTTTACGCCACCAAACACTACGTCTTTTTCATTGATACTGGTACATGGATAAATATTTGGTGAAAAATAGCCGGAGTTTCCTGAGGAACTGGACAATTTCTGGGCACAGCCTGGACCGGAGTGCAGGATTGGAATCGCCCGCTCGATGGCCTGCACGGTCTGCATTGCGCTCATTGCACATTTATATCTTTGTTTATCTAATATTTTTGCCATTATTTTTTGACCTCCTCTAAAAAGCTTCCGACTTCCTGCTGATACCACCAGTCAGTATATGGAAGTTTTACCCGCTTCGCCAGATTCTGCTCAAAGCTGCGGTTACGAATGGTATCTAAGACTGTATGAGCAAATTCTAACGTGTGCTTGTAACCAAAGATCATATATTCATCGGCCACATAAACGGCTGGGGTTCCTTGCTTAATTGCCCAAACGGTTGAGCCTGGATGACGTGATAAATATAAATCCGGCTGATATTTATTTAGAATATTCATTACCTCAAAGTTTTGCTGGTCAGCTACGCTGGCTTCAAAATTTATCTCATTTTCTAGTAGATAGTTCATCGATGGCGGAACACTGCCATTTTCATATTTCTTGTCATAATGCCATGCCAATGCCCAAACGACCTCGATGCCTAACTCGTTTAAGACACGGGATACCTCAAAGGTGTAGCCTGGTCCCATTCCAAGCACTGCCGTTAAGCCTTTTAGCTCTTTTTTGACTGCTTCGATTTGTGGCAAATATATCGCCCGCTGTTCTTCGATATACTTTTCAACTGCGGATTCCTTACCGGCTACTTTGCCGATTTCACGAAGCCATGTTTCGAATCCAACGATACCAAGTGGATTAATGCTTCTAATATATGGAACACCATATTTTTCTTCCAAACCGTTGCCTAAATAATTTCCTAATGTTCCACAGATACAAGTCGTTGCTACCGATTCTGACATATGCTCTAATTCTTCAATAGTTGCATTGGCATAGAGGAAAATCGGGTCCAAATCAAAGTTTTTAAATATCTCAATAATTTCTTCCCTAGCACTTTCGTAGAAGTTCTTGAAATTAATGGTATTGCGTTTTTCTTTTGGCTCTTTGACAATTCCACTTAATACCGCATGGTCAGAGATATCGAAGCCGGTTGCCCAGATACGGGATTTAAAACCCTCGCAGTGAACCGGTACGACTGGTACTTCGATTTCAGCCTTCACTTCATCCACCACACTGTCGATATCCTCACCAATAATTCCTGAGGCACAGGAACTGCTGACAAAAATAGCCTCTGGATGGTAGCGGCGATTTATCTCTAAGATGATTTTAACAAGTTCATCCGCGGAACCAAATATTGTATCTCTTTCATTCATATCCGTTCCAATATAGACGGAATTATTTTCGATGCCACGCTTCTGTGCCACCTGATTCGTGACTATGTACTGACTGCTGGCGGTTGCCGAGCATCCGGCTGGTCCATGATGAATCACGGCGATATTGCGAATCCCACCAAGCTGTGCCAAAGCACACGAGGATAAACAGGTACTTGATTGGGAGAAACATCTTGCGCACCCTTTTAACGTTCCATCCTGACTCTGCTGCGCTAAGTCTTGTAAATCCCCGACATATGCTGTAATGGAACCAAGTCTGTTCTCACGAGTTCCCAGATTTGAATTTGATAAATTGATTGCCATATTCCCTCCTCTAATTAGTAAACAGATTGGTTGACAGATAGCGTAGTCCGGTATCTGCTAATACTGCTACAATTTTCTTGCCTTTGTTTTCTGGTCGTTTCGCTAGCTCGGTGGCCGCATAAATGGCCGCTCCAGATGAAGTCCCGATTAAAATTCCATCCGATTTCGCTACTGCTCTAGCCGCTTCATATGCCTGTGCTGTTTCTATTTCTATTTTTTCATCATAAATGTCAACATTCATATTGGCTGGAATCCGCTCCGCTGGTATGCCTTCAAATGGATGCACGCCAGTAATTTCTTCCGGACTTGGATTGCTTTCACTTGGAAGTGAATCTGGTCCCGGCTGGACTGCAACCACTTTAATATCTTTGTTTTTTGATTTTAAATATTTGCCTGTTCCCGATACTGTTCCGCCAGTTCCAACACATGCCACAAGGATATCTACCTCACCGTTTGTATCGTCCCAGATTTCCGGTCCGGTGGTCGTTTCATGAATCCCCGGATTGGCTGGATTGGCAATCTGATTCACGAAAAAGATTTCTTTTTCTTTGGACAGAACTTCCTGCTCTAGCGCTTTTACGGCTGCCACGAAATCACCATTGGTTTCGGCTAATATCTGGGTCACGACTGGCACTTCGGAAAATTTCACTGGCACACCGCCAAAGGCACGGATGACTTTGAATCGTTCTTCACTTACATTATCCTGAATATATACCCTGAATTTATAACCTTTTGCGGCGGCAATCGCAGCCAGACCAATGCCGGTATTACCACTGGTTGTCTCAACAATTGTGTAGCCCGGTTTTAATAGACCTTTCTTCTCGGCATCCTCAATCATTGCCAGTGCAATGCGATCCTTCACACTCTGATTTGGATTGTAGTATTCGAGTTTCACAATCACCTCAGCCTCTAGTTGTTGTTCTTTTTCATAGTTGGTCAGCTCTAAAAGTGGTGTTTTTCCGACTAACTCGGTAATTGATTTATGTATCATTCCCATCGATTATCTCCCTTTCTAACGCTCTATCGAGCGTAGTTTAAATATTATAGTCGTCCTGAATATCCATCAGACCATACTCCATTAAGATTTCTTCTAATCGCTCCTGGGTCATTGGCGTTGGAACAGCAAAATCCTGATTATGGATGACCGCTTCGGCGAGATTGCGATATTCCTGCGCCTGATTGGATTCTGGCTGGTATTCGATCACTGTTTTACGATTGATTTCCGCTCTTTGAACAACGTTGTCACGTGGTACGAAATACAGTAATTTAGTTCCTAATTCTTTGGAAAATGCCCGCAACAAATCTAGCTCCCGGTCTACGTTTCGGCTATTGCAGATGACTCCGCCGAGCCGTACGCCACCGGTTCTGGCATAACGCTGAATCCCTTTGGCAATGTTATTCGCTGCATATAATGCCATCATTTCACCGCTGGCTACGATATAGATTTCTTTTGCTTTTCCTTCGCGGATTGGCATTGCAAAACCACCGCAGACTACATCGCCAAGGACGTCGTAAAATACATAATCTAAATCCTCTGTATAAGCACCAAGGTTTTCTAGCAAACCAATTGAGGTGATAATACCACGACCGGCACAGCCGACACCTGGTTCCGGTCCGCCGGACTCAACGCAGCGTGTACCTTTGTAACCCTCTTTCATAATGCGCTCTAACTCTACATCCTCGCCCTCTTCACGCAACGTATCAAGAACCGTTTTCTGCGCTAGACCACCTAATAACAATCTAGTTGAATCAGCTTTGGGGTCACACCCTACGACCATTACTTTTTTACCATGCTCGCACAGCCCCGCTGTTAAATTCTGTGTTGTAGTGGATTTTCCGATTCCACCTTTTCCATAAATTGCAATCTGTCTTAATTCTCCCATGTTATTGTGCCTCCTATTATTTTTACGTTTTTATTCAACTTATCATTTGCTGTATTTCAATATAGCTTAACAGCTTATCAACAGAATCACTGATGATTCCCGGCAGTTCATAGGCATCAATGCCCTTTTGCTGCAATGCTGCTTGAGCTCTGATTCCGATTCGCGAAACCAGAATATACTGACAATCGCTAAATCGTTCGGCGCTCTGTGCCAGGCGGTTGTCATCATGCTCTCCGCCCATGCATACCGGTTTTATTTTTCGCTCCTCAAGATAGGTGAATGTTCGATTCTCGCTATCCGCCTCGATAATATGAAAGGTATCTGCTTTGCCGAAATGCTGATTGACTAACTTGCCATCGCTTGAAGCTATTGCAATTTTATATTTCATAATCTTTTTCCTCTAGCCATGTGAAAATGTATCTTTAACGGCTATTCTTCTTTGATAAATCTGGTCGCCGTAATCCTTTCCGCCTGGTATTCCGACGGCATCGGCACGACAACGCTGGCAATGTCTAAACACATCTATGTATTTACCAGCTACTGTTCTGGCCGCATCAATTTCTGCACACACCGGTGCTTTACATGCTTTTAAATCCGACTGTGGAATTAAGGGAATAATATTGTAAATGCTGGCTCCCGCGGCCTTAACCGTTTTTGCCACTTCTTCAATATGATGGTCGTTGATGCCCGGTACCAAGACGGTATTGACCTTAACGGTCATGCCCGCATCGGTTACCTTTTTGATTCCCTTAATCTGATTTTCGATTAATATTTCTGCCGCTTCGACGCCCTCGTAGCGTTTTCCATGATAGACAATATCGCGGTTTAACTGGGCTTCGATTACGGGATTCACCGCATTGACGGTAACAGTCAACGAATCAATTCCGACCTCGATGATTTCATCCGCCTTTTCATTTAACAGCAATCCGTTTGTGCTCATGCATTTTATCAGCTTCGGGTAATGCTGTTTTATTAGTCTAAAGGTATCTAGCGCATAGTCTGTTGCCAAGGTATCACCTGGTCCGGCGATTCCGGCAACAGTTATTTCTGGACATAATGCTAATGATTTTTTTACAACATCGAGTGCCTCTGCCGGGGTAATCACCTTTGAGGTGACTCCCGGCCTTTCTTCATCATCATTGATGACCCGGTCACAAAATTTACAGGAAATATTACAGCCCGGACTGACTGGAAGGTGGATTCTTCCAACATTGTTTTTATGTCCACCAAAGCATGGATGGGAATTTTTCAAATTTTCGTAATTATTGCTCATATGCTAACTTCTCCCATGTCACTAAATCTGCCAGTGTGGTATGCTCTAATACGTCATCTACAGACTGATCCAGTTCTTTTCTTAATTTGATAATGCTGCAATTTTGTTCGCAAGCTGATACTTTGCTTTCACAATCATCGCAGCTGGCCTGTTCTAAATTTCCTTCAAAAAGCTTGATGATGACTCCCACCGTATATTCTTCGGGCCGTTTTGACAGCTTATAGCCACCGGCTTTCCCCCGCTCAGCTTTGACCAAGCCAGTATGCTTTAACGTCGTGACGATATTTTCCATATACTTCTTGGATAGTCCCTGACTATCTGATATTTCAGATAGCCGCATGTAACCTTGCTTCCCATTCATGGAAAGCTCAAGCATAAAGCGCAGGGCATACCTGCTTCGCGTCGTGATTTTCACTATAATACCCCCTGCATTTCGCAAGCTAATTGCTAAACAATGCGGTTGACAGATAACGGTCTCCTGAATCTGGTAACAGTACCACAATATTTTTTCCTTTATTTTCTGGTCTGTTTGCCAAAATGGTTGCTGCCTTTAGGGCTGCTCCTGATGAAATTCCAACCAAGATTCCTTCATTTACGGCAAAGGTTCTGCCTTCTGTAAATGCATCCTCATTTTCAATTGTAATTACTTCATCGTAGATGGTGGTGTTTAATACTTCTGGTACAAATCCAGCACCGATTCCCTGAATCTTATGTGGGCTTGGTGCGCCACCAGAAAGAACTGGGCTACTTGCTGGTTCTACCGCAACGATTTTTATATTTGGATTCTTTTCTTTTAAATACTCGCCGACTCCAGTGATGGTTCCGCCTGTTCCAACACCTGCTACGAAAATGTCAACAGTTCCGTCGGTCTGCTCCCAGATTTCTGGTCCGGTTGTGGCTTTATGCACTTTTGGATTGGCTGGATTGACAAACTGTCCTAAGACTACGGAGCCTTCGATGCTTTCTTTTAATTCCTCGGCTTTGGCAATCGCACCTTTCATGCCTTTTGCTCCTTCAGTTAAAACTAGTTCAGCGCCAAAGGCTTTTAACAGATTGCGGCGTTCCACACTCATGGTATCTGGCAAGGTCAAAATTGCTTTATAGCCCTTTGCTGCGGCAACTGCTGCCAAACCGATTCCGGTGTTTCCTGAGGTTGGTTCGATAATGGTTGCACCCTCTTTTAAGATTCCTTTTTCCTCTGCATCTTCAATCATTGCCAGAGCAATTCTATCTTTTACCGAGCCACTGGCATTTAAATACTCCAGCTTTGCTAAAATAGTTGCTTCCTGTGCTCCAGCTACTTTGCTGTAACGGTTTAATTTTAGTAATGGGGTTCCTCCAATTAATTCTACTGCGCTTTCTTTGATGTTTGACATAATAATTTCCTCCTATTATTTTTATATTTTATTTTTCCTAGTATGGATAGTGTTTCACTAGGTTTAGTGTGCAAAAAAATATGCTACTGAATGGTGCTGGTGACTGGTGCCAAAGGCCATTAGTATTAATGGCCATTTGCTTTAATCGCTACCTCCAACTGTTCTAGGGCTGCTTTCAAAACCTTCCTTGGGCAGGCGATATTGATTCTCTCAAACCCCTCCCCGACTTTGCCGAAGACCGCTCCGCTGTCAAGCCAAAGACCGGCTTTTTCAACGATTAATTGTTCCCGCTGCGTCTCATTTAACTGTAATGCCCGAAAATCCAGCCATATTAAATACGTTCCCTCTGGTTCGATTAGCTTTATCTGCGGCAGTTTCTGTTCCAAAAAATTTCTGATAAACGTAATATTTTCTTTTAAATATGTCATCAGTTGTTCATGCCAAATCCCACCACTACGATATGCCGCTTCACAGGCCGTTAGACCAAGTGTGTTCAACTGACTATATCCGGTTGCATCAACCTGTTTGCGAAATTTTGCCTTGAGCGCGGGATTGGATATAAAGATATTGGATATCTGCAATCCTGCGACATTAAAGGTTTTACTTGGTGACGTACAAGTAATTGTGATATCACTAATTTCTTTACTGATACCGGCAAAAACCTGATGTTTTCCATGATAAACAAAATCCTGATGGATTTCATCACTGACAACAACCACATGATGTTTGATACAGATTGCTCCGAGTGCCGTCAGTTCTTCTTTGGTCCAGACTCTCCCAACTGGATTGTGTGGGCTGCAAAGATAAAATAACTTAATCTGATGCTGAACGACTTTTGCTTCAAAATCTGCTAAGTCCATATGGTATTTATTATCTTCACCAAGGTAAAGATTATTCACAATGACCTTCCGGTCGTTATCCTCAATGACTTCGGAAAATGGGTAGTATACCGGTTGTTGGATGATTACACCATCACCCGGTTCGGTAAAGGCTTTGACTGCCATTGCCAGAGCAAAGACAACCCCTGGGGTTTTGACAAGCCAGCGGCGTTCCACTTCCCAGTCATGTTTTTCTCTCATCCACTGACTTAGTGCTTCAAAATATTCATCCTTTGCTTCACTGTAGCCAAAAATTCCATGCTCCACCCGGTTTTGCAATGCTTCAATAATTTCTGGTGATATTTTATAATCCATATCCGCAATCCAAAGTGGTAGAATGTTCTCCGGTTTTCCCCGGCGAATTGCAAAATCGTACTTCAGACAATTTGTGTTTCTGCGATTAATGACTGTATCAAAATCGACATTTTTCTCAGCCATATGACACCTCCTAACTTTCCGCCTAACCCGATAAGGGTTTGTTGGCAGAGGGGGACTTACCCTAACTTATTTTTTCTGAAATACCCGGGTCAACTCCGCCAGCAAATCCTGACTGTCTTCTATTCCTATCGATAGACGTAAGATGCACTCAGTAATTCCGCCAGCTTCTAAAACGTCCTTCGCAACATCCGCATGGGTCTGTGTGACCGGGTATGTAATTAATGTTTCAACACCGCCAAGACTTTCAGCGAAGTGGATTAACTCCACATGTTCCAATATGTGTAAGGCTAGCTCCTTCGATTCAACTTCAAAGGTTATCATGCTGCCAAAACCTCTGGCCTGCCGCTTACAGATTTCATATCCTTCTGTTCCCGGGATGCCCGGATAATATACTTTTTTTACTTGTTCCTGATGTAATAAAAACTCAACTATCTGCTGTGCGTTTTTCTGTGCCTGTTCCATTCGAACTGCCAGTGTTTTAATGCCCCGCAGGATTAGCCAACTGTCAAATGGGGCCAGCCCGGAGCCGGTCGTCTTGATGATGAAACGAAACCGCTCAGCAATTTCTGGCTTTGATGTTACTAAGAATCCGGCAATGGTGTCGTTGTGTCCGCCTAAATATTTTGTTCCACTGTGGACAACGATGTCGGCGCCCAATTCTAAGGGATTCTGAAAATATGGCGAAAGAAATGTATTATCTACCATTAGTAATAAGTTATGCTGCCCACAAATGGCTGCTAATTTTTCTATATCAATAATATGCATCATCGGATTGGTCGGTGTCTCTATGTATACTGCTTTTGTTTGTTCTGTAATATGTTCTTCAATGGAATTTACGGAACAGTCCATGCTGGTAATGGTGATGCCATTCTTTTTACTGATATTGTTAAACAGTCTTGTTGTGCCACCGTACAAATCAACATCGGCAATGATGTGGTCGCCTGGTGCAAACAACTCCATCATTACAGTGATGGCTGCCATACCACTGGAAAATGCCAACGCATCACAACCTTTTTCTAACGATGCTACCACTAATTCTAACTGCTCTCTGGTTGGATTCTGCAAGCGGCTATAATCATATCCGGTACTCTCACCCACACCACCATGTGCAAAGGTTGCGCTCTGGTATATCGGGAAGCTCAGTGCGCCGGATTTATCACACGTTCCATTTTCATTATTTTTTTTATCTCCATATAAACATCGGGTTGAAATCTGATATCCCATATTTTTATACCTCTTTATTCTCTACTGCGTTGTAATTCCTGTGTCTAGGTATATACTACTACTTCTCTAGGAATAGTGTTATGATGTAAAATTAATAACTGGTTATAGCCAATTCCTATTATTCATGTATGATATGGTTATAATACCTTTGATGCATAGCCCTTGAGGGTTTCTAAGTAGTGTTCCCCCAGCCTACTCAGCTTCATTCCGCGCTTTTTGATATAACCAATCCGCATTTTTTCGTCAGTATCAAGCGGGATTGCGCAGTAGCCATCGCCGTTTAATTCTTCACAGATAATGCCAGAGCACATCGTAAATCCATTTAGCCCGACCATTAGATTGAGTAAGGTCGCCCGGTCGTCAGCCTTAATGATTTGCTTATATTCATAGGTGCTGAATACCTCTTCGGCGTAGTAAAATGAGTTGTTGCTACCCTGCTCAAATACCAGGCATGGATAATCCTTTAAATCCTCAAAGCTGATTTTTTCTTTTTCAGCTAATGGGTTTTGATTGGATATGTAAACATAGATGCGGCACTGAAATAAATCGATAAATTCCAGCTCATTACTTTTTAATATTTTCTCAATTGATTTCTGGTTAAATTCATTGAGATAAATGACTCCCAGCTCACTACGCTGGTTCTTTACATTTTCGATAACCTCATAGGTCTTGGTTTCGTGCACGGCAAATTCATAATCATCCATGCCAAATTCCCTTGCCATCTTGATAAAGGCTTCCACCGCAAAGGTATAATGCTGCATTGACACGCTGAACTTTTGTTTTATTTTTTTCTTTTCAATAGAGCGTTCTTCTATTAAAGTGTATTGTTCAATCATCTGACGGGCATACCCTAAGAATTCTTCGCCTTCTGGTGTAATGACAACACCACGATTGGAACGCAGAAACAGGGTTGTATCAATTTCATTTTCCAAATCCTTAATTGTACCAGATAAACTTGGCTGAGTGATATACAACTCGGCGGCAGCTTTGTTCATTGACTTATTGTTGGCAATGCAAACAGCATAGCGTAATTGTTGTAATGTCATAGTTGCTCCCATCTGCTCGCTCCCGCGAGTCTTTTCTTATTATCCATATCTGTTTACTAGGTTATCATAAAATTATATCGGTTGCGTCATTATCTGTCAACCAAAAGTTGTTTATAACATCTACTCAAGATAAGCATAATAATACAAACCATCAATATCGGAATGAATACCGTTGCTTGGAAACGCTCAAATAGTACTCCATATAGCATTTGACCGATGGGAGAAACACATTGTGCGATCATGATGATAATGGCCATAACTTTCCCCAGATTTTCGTTTGGGGTTTGCTTCTGTACTCGGCTTATCACAAATACCGACAGCAAATTTAGGATGGCGGCAATCGCAACTGCTCCTATTGTAAAAAGGATAAGCGATGGAGTAACGCCAGCCCCCAGAACATACGGTGTAACAACAAAAGCCATTGGCAATAATAAAACAGCAAGCATAAATAGCCAACGATAAATCGTCTGGAAATTTAACCTTTTGGAAAACATCCCCACTGACAATGCGCCTAAGATCGATGCTGCTTGAATCATCCCCATACCAATGCCATATACCAGATCGTTACTCTTCAAGGTTTGCCTAAAAATAATTGGTGCTCCCACAATCAGCAAAGGGGAGAGGATAAAATTAAGCAATGCCGCTAGGATTGCCGCATTACGAATAAATGGCTGCTTAATAACATAATAAAAACCATCTTTTAAATCATTGAAAATGGTAAGTACATAATGACCTCTTTGTTCCCGCCTTGCGAAGGGAATTTGAATAAAAATCTCCATAACTGCGGAAAGGAAAAACGACACACAGCTTACCACAACAAGAATTTTAATGCCGACTGCGGTATATAATAAGCCACCTAGAACAGGGGCAGCCACACCAGACAACGCTTGAACCGCAGTAACAAGACCATTTGCATGTTCAATTTTTGCTTCGGGAACTAGCAACGGAATACTAGCGGTTACGGACGGCGTATACATGCTGCTGATAATCGCTAACAAGACCATTACACTTCCAATTACAACGAGAGAGGGTTCTCCAACTCTCATGATTAGCAGTAAGCATAACACAATCAGGCTGCTACTGAAATCGTAAATTACCATTAAGTTTCTACGATTGAAGCGGTCTGCAATTGCCCCACCTAACGGTGAGAGGATAATTGGTATATTGGAGATTGCAAATAAAGATGCAAACACATCCGCTCGGCCTGTCATATCCAACACGTATAATGACAACGCAAATCGTAGCAAGGCCGAACCAAAGATTGAAATAATCTGCCCCAGCACCATCAAACGAAAATCTTTTCCTTTGTTTCTTACAATGTTTTCAACCATCATTGTTCCTCCTCAAGATAATTTGCAAGTGCATCAATCAGAACATCTATGGCTTGATCCTTTCCAGCCTCGCTGCAAAAGGTGCTTGTCGCCACCATACCAATACAATCCGTCAATAATGCCACCATTTCCATCTGTCTTTCTTCTATCTGCAACAATTCAAAACTACGCTGAAAATAATCTCTTGCTCCTGCCTTTTCACCTTCCTGATATTCTCGTGGCAGCTTCTCAAGCAGTATTTCAAGCTCGGTCGGTGGAAGATGTAAAATGACACTATCTGGTGCAAGGTACACTTCATGAAAAAAACGTTTCAGCTGCTCTTTGCCTCGTAGTTCCCCTGACATAATTGCTTCCATTCGGGTAAACAACTCTGCCCGGCTGCGGTTTAAAACTTCATACAATCCCACTTCCCTTGAAGGATAATAGCTGTAAAATGCTCCTTTGCTAATACCAACAGCCAAGGTAATATCATCTACCGTAACTTTTTTAATACCCTTTTCCCGGATCAGGTTAATCGTGCAATCATAGATTTTATTTTTCATTCTTTCACGGTCTGCATCCGTTACAATTTTTGGCATATGTCCGCCTCCTTTTTTATTGACTACTTTTCAGGTTTCCAGTCAACATAAACATATCATATCCTAGTCCCCTCTCTTTGTCAACAAAAAGACCGATTGATTTTCTTACTAGAAACCAATCGGTCTTATTTACAAAGTGAATTTTTTAAATTTTAAACTGATACAACCCATGCTTATTGCAGTACACCCAAATCAGTCCATGACCACGAATCAAAAATGTAGCCTGCGGACTCTGCTCGGGATAGAGCTTCTGCATTCCCATCTTGTCTAACGTCGTATAGGCAATAAATGAAATGTGATGCTCCTTGGACATCTCATGGTTCACTGCCACAATTGTTTCATTTTCAAAATACTCGATTGTTATCTGGTGCGCTTCGTCAGCCTCTTCTGGTTCTAAAACCGGTAGCAAAATACCGCAACAGCTATAGGAGCCTTCGCCCATCGCATGAATAATATTTCCACAGACCGGGCAGACATAGAACTTAGAGCGATTCATCTTGCTGATGATATTTTTATTGGTAATATATTCGCCGGTCATCAATTCCATCACCGAGACATTCAGTACCTTTGCTAATGGTTCCACAATATTGATATCTGGCAAGCCTTTTCCGGTCTCCCATTTGGAAATGGTTTTATCGCTGACCATCAGCTTTTCTGCTAGTTGTTTTTGGGTTATGCCTTTGCGCTCCCGCAGGCTACGAATTGTGTTTCCAGTAATGTAGTGGTTCATCTATTTTTTCCTCCGATTTTTTATCGCTTTCTTTGTCTATCATATCGGGGAATGCAAAAAACTGCAACCTACGAAGCGTAGAGCCCTACCCTACTGAACTAATTTCCGGTCATGCGTCGCCACCAGAACACTTTTCCCACTCTGACAATAATCCGTAAGCATCCGCCTGACAATTCCGGCACTCCGCTCATCGAGATTGCTAGTTGGCTCATCTGCGACCAAAATCTCTGGCTCTAGCAGAATCGTTCTGGCCAAACTTGCCCGGCGGTATTCGCCACCGGACAATACCTGCGGATAAGAATCCTGGACACTACCCAGTTCTAATTCCTGCAACACCTTTAACACCCGAGCTTGGTCATAGGTGCGACCAGCAAGCTCTAACGGAAAAATTAGATTCTCATAAACAGTTAGGTTTCCTAGCAATGCCATTCCCTGCATCAGATATCCAATGCTGCTATTTCGACACTCAGTTCGCTGGCTCTCGTTCATGTCGTCATAGATATTTTTTTCATCAAGGTAAACTGCACCCTGAGTCGGTTTTAACATTCCGGTTAGAATATTTAACAGGGTCGTCTTTCCCGTTCCCGACTCCCCCGTAAGACACTTAAATTCTCCCGGCATAATGGTGAGATTGACATCCGATAAACATTCTCTAACAATTCCCCCTTGAATAAACGTATGAAAAATATGTTCTGCTTTCAGTACCATAATAATAACCATGCCTTTCTCACAACCTGCAAAAATTTTATTTTTTTACACTAACTCCTTGACCAACTCGGCTGGTTGAAATATACGAATGCGGTAAAGCGAATACACCATACCCAATCCGCAAACGCCAAAATCCAGTGCCAACACTTTCCCGCACATTCCAAGCCATACAAGTTGTGGAACAGTATGATAAGGAACATCCAGCAACTGGCGAATAGCCATATGAAATCCCCAAATAGTAATACTGCAAATAATAATCCCCATAACTGCGGCGGCTATGATTAAGTAAAAATATTCAAAGAAAACCATCCGTGAAATTTTCTTTTTCGTAATCCCGACTGACAATAGGCTGCCAAACTCATTCAAGCGCAGTGACAACGTTAATACCACAATTGAAAATAGTGAGATTGTAGCCAACACCAAAACCAGTCCTTCGGCAAATGTTCCAAAGATTTGAAACTGCTTTACTTTATCAGCAAATGTTCCAAGCATCGAGGTCACCTCATAGACTGCAATCTCATCCTCACCAAAATTTTCTTTAACGCTCTGACTGACGGTCGTTATATCATTGCCCTCTGCAACATCAATCAAGACCATGGAAATCACCTTTTTCTCCTTCGAAAATGGCAGTAATCTGGCATATGTACTGTCTCCGGCAATGTCATAAGCGGCTTCATATGACAGAAAAACACAACTGTCATACCCCATTCCCGTTTCATCTAACTCCGCCCTAACCTGAAAACTGCGACCAAAATATTTAACCGTATCGCCCTTTTTCTTTCCGAGATTACAACCAACAATGATTTCATCTACCGCTATGTCAGTGAT
Source organism: Lachnospiraceae bacterium (assembly GCA_031555935.1). Classification (GTDB taxonomy): domain Bacteria; phylum Bacillota; class Clostridia; order Lachnospirales; family Lachnospiraceae; genus Roseburia_C. The sequence continues at coordinate 21,469 of JAVBTX010000003.1, forward strand.
TCCACGCTCGGATAGCCACGGACCAATGGTAAAATCGCTCGCCATATCGACCGCTATTATCTGCACTGTGTCATCGCAACACTCCATCTCACTGGCGGATGCAAGATACAACTGGGTGCTGGTACTTTTGATGCCCTCAACCTGATTGATTTTTGCTTGCCAGCTAGCATCGAAATTGACCGTGCAAGCTTTCCCTTTAAACAAAGCATCTTCCACACTTGTGACAAACCGGTCTGGCACGACAATGACGTCGGCTCCAATTCGACTGGCGGTAACTGCCAGGCCCTCCCGCATACTATATTCCAATAAACCACCGGCAAAAGTGCCGATGGTTGTTATGAATAGGAAGAAAAATATGACTGCGGACTGAAATTTTCGATGCAATAGATTCTTTGCTGCCAACTTCTTTATTGTAAACATGCTCTCACGACCTTATTCCCAAATTTCCGTAAATGTCCCATCCGCCGGGTGATACTCATAAGATTCTGGTACATCTTCGAATTTGCTGTAATGCTCGTCAATGAATTTATAAATATCCTTATCGCGGTCCAACTCACCAATTGCCTGCAACTCTACTGCCGATGCATGGAAGGTATCATAACCAGCCTGAACCGATGGTTTGTAGCTGTAAGAGCTTAACAATGCGGCATTGGTATCTGGTTCGCCCGAGCAATAGCCATTATCAATCTGAATCTGGGCCGCCTGATCTGGTGCTGCCTGAATAAATGCGGCTGCTTTCAAAAGTGCTCTGGTGTATGCCGCCGCCGCTTTTGGATTGTTATCTGCCAAGGTTTTTGCAACGTAAACCTGACAGCAATATTCTTTGGAAAATTTCTCATCCTTAGCGGTATCTAAAATGGGTACAAAGCCATATTCCTGCTCTGCCTGATAGCCCACCGGGTCATGAAGCACCGCCACATCAATGGCGCCATTTTCAAGTGCCAGTGGTAAATCCGTTAAGCCATACGGAACAAAGCTGACCTCTAAATTCTCGGTAGTCACGCCAATTCCAACGTCGGTTAATTTTCGTTTTAATACCATCGTTCCCGAATCGGTCAGGGATGGAACACCTAAGGCCTTGCCTTTTAAATCCTCCAGCGAAGTGATGCCGGAATCTTTTTTGACATAGAACTTTGTACATCCGGTATGTAAACCACCGGTAAAAGCGATGTTTAGCCCATTGTCCATCTGCTGCATCAGCGAACCGCTTAAACCGACGGTGGCATTAATCTTGCCCGCTTCTAATAGTTCAGAAGCATTGGCGATGTCAATATCTTCTATCTTCCATGAGATTCCAGCGGCCTTAAATTCTGCTTCAAAATATCCATTAGCCAACGCAATATGAAGTGGTGCTAAGCAAAGACTGCCACTGTTAAAGCCAACAATTACTTCCGCATCTTTACTCCCTTTATTATCTTTGCCTGTTTCCGTGGCCTCATTGCCACAACCGACCACGGTTAACAAGAGCGTCAAGCTAAGTACCGCACTAACCGTCTGACGAATCCCAGCTTTTAAACCCGACTTTTCTTTAACCAGAATTGATACGATTTCAGTAAGTGCGCTGGCAATCAATACAATACTGATAATATAAATAGCCGGAAAGGTTCTGCTCTGGCAAGCCATCGCTTTCATTTCACAGCCACCGATTAATTGAACCGGTATTAATATCACCGCCAAGGCAGAAAGAACTGCCAATCCATTCAAGCGAATTTTTTCTGCCCCGGTTAATGCGAATAGATGGGCAATTGCAATGCCAATTAGCATTACGGCCATTACCGCTATCGCCTGTGTGCTGAAATAGCACCGCATTGGCTTTTCCACGACCTCACATACCTTAAAAATTGTTCTTGGCCCCACCAGCAATAGGATTGCCAGCAAAAAGTAGATGACCGATACGATGATACTGCTTTTACTTTGTTTTTCCATTTTAGCCCCTCTTTTCTTTTACTATAAATAATACTCTGGTTCTTTCAGAGTTCCGCCCAGATTTAACACTTCCAAAATCCGGTTTCGATACACATTAAATGCATCCTGCTTTCGAACTCTTGGTCTTGGCAAATCAATTGTGATTATTTCTTCCACCTTAGATGGTCTGGCCGCCATCACCACCACTTTATCTGATAAGTAAATGGCCTCATCCACATCATGGGTCACCATTACCATTGTCATCTGATATTGCTGCCATAGACGCAAGATTTCCTCCTGCATATTCATGCGGGTAAAAGCATCTAATGCGCCCAACGGCTCATCAAGCAACAGTACCTTCGGATGCCCCACTAATGCTCTTGCCAAGGATGCTCGCTGACACATTCCGCCCGACAACTGATGCGGGTAAGATTTCTCGAAGCCCTCCAAACCGACCAGCCTGATAAATTCATCGACATCTTTATGATTTGTCTTGTATGTATGCCTGGCTTTTAAACCAAACGCAATATTTTCCCGAATTGTCAGCCACGGAAATAGATTCGAGCCTTGAAAGGCAAATCCGCGGTCATAGCCCGGCTTCGTTATCTGTTCCGCATCCAACAGCAGCTCTCCAGCCGTCGGTTCATCCAATCCGGCTATCAGCCTTAGTAACGTTGACTTCCCACAACCAGAAGGACCAATTAGTGAAACAAAGGTACCCGGCTCAATATCCAGATTCAATCCGCTTAATGCCACCACATCTTCGCCACCTGGATTTGGGTTTTCAAACTTTTTATGGACATCCCTGATGGAAATTGCTCCTACCATTTAATCACCCCTTTCTGCCAGATTAAGACCTGGTCCCTGACTTTAAACAGAACGGTCAAAATCGTTGAACAAATAATTGCAATAATAATCAAACCAGCATAAACACCGTTGTAGACCATCATCTGTTTTTGCCAGTTGATATACCAGCCAATGCCAGTGGAGCTGCCATTCATTTCCACCGACATTAAGGTAATAAATGAGGAGCAAGTGCCGTAAAAAATCCCCAGAAAAATACTTGGCATTGCATTCGGAATCCCAACATGAACAATCTGATATAGGGTTGATGCACCCAGCGTTCTCGATGCCTCGAAATAAACGTTGCTGGTACTCTGAATTCCGCTGCTAGTCATTAACGTTACTGGAAACCAGACCGCCAGGGCAATCAAAAATACATTTGCCGCATAAGTCGTCGGAAAGCTCGACAATGCCAGTGGTATCCACGCCGTCGTTGGGATTGGCCCGAGTATCTTGATTACCGGATTCAACCAATATACAGCCGCCCGGCTAAAGCCAAGTAATACACCGGTCAGAAATCCAATTGCCGCCCCGCATACGAATCCGGTTAATAGTAAGCGGAAGGAATATAGGACATTTCCCAGTAAAAAAAGATGGTCCTCAACCAATAACGCAATGATGCGGTCAAGCGACGGAAAATACACAACTGATAATGCATCCGTCTTTGTCGTCAAGCTGTTGATTAAGTTTAAGACCAGCACCACCCCAGCAATAAATGGTGCCTTATCACTCACCCGAACATGCCACTTGGACGAGAACAGTGACACTACTGCAAAGATTAGATAAATAGCGGCGAATACTTCTATAAAATATGCAAAGTACGGATGCGCCGCTGGCTTTTGCCGCCCCGTATCGGCAATTAGATAATAGCACCCCAAGGTCAGTGCAAATGCCAGTAAGGGAAGCAATTTTTTAAATTGTTTCTGCATTTTTTCTCTCCTTCACTTTCCCCCAAGCAACGTTGGCGGAATCATTGCGTACAAAAAAACAGAACGCATAGCTCCAACGGATAATTCCGTTTTTGTATGCATCCTGTTTCTTCAACTTCATATTATTCCGTTACCCGGATTTAAGAAAGAATCACTTTGTGCATACCAAAAGAAACCGTTGTTTGGCAATTACAACAGCAGCAATTCTTACACGTTTTAATAATGTAAAATAAATTTGTATGCATCTTAGTTCCTCCTTTTCCGGTTCACCGGATTTTTATTTACGCTTAGGATAGCACTCATTATCATAAGAGTGTTAATTGCAAAAAGCTATGGCTAATTATTTGTTTTTTTTATACCCATTTGATTATAAATATCGCACCGCCCATAAGCTGCGGTTACTGCCGACGCCGGTCATACACATCATCGGATTGCCAACCTCGTCATTGAGCTGAATGATAACACTCTCATAGGTAACCTCGCCAATCGTAATGCTAACCCGGCTTTCGTCCTCAAGGCGATACGTTCCGTAGATTGCCTTCTTCGTCTCAAAACTGGTGCTCACTACCTTCTGCTCCTTAAAAATACGAATCTCACCTTCACGGTTAAATTCCACCTTCAACGGCTTATGTACTTCATTGGATATATCAAGTCCATGCTCCACCAGGTAATATGTTCCACTGATTTCATTGCCATGATAGCTCTTTGGGCAAAGCATTTCGCCCTCAGTTGCAAACGGGGCAACGGTCAGCCAGCCATTCTTGGTGCGAAACAACTGATGCACACGTGGCTCATGCTGCTCTGAATCCATGTCAAAACGCTGATGATAGACAATATACATTTTCCCATCCGAATCAATAAAGGCCGAGTTATGTCCCGGTGATTTATAACCACAGGCCATGCTTGGAAAAATATAATTTCCCATCAGCTTTAGTCCATATGGCTCATGGTGATTGACCCGCTTAAACGTCTTGCCATCCATATCCACATAGGGACCATCCGGCTTTTTCGAACGAAACAAACGAATCTGATAGCCGCCGTCTCTAGCCAGCCAGCCAAAGGACACAAACAAATAATAGTAATCTGAGATTGGGTCATAGAGAATAAATGGTCCCTCAATGGATTTGTGTCCACCGCCTAAAAGCTTCTTGCCAAAGTAAGCATCTACTCCATTTTTAGCATCATTCTCGGGATGAATTGGACGTCCGGTATGCTCATCTATCTCAAGCAAGAAGATTCCACCTGACCAGGAACCATAAACCATCCACAGCCGCCCCTCTTTATCGCGAAACAGATTCGGATCAATGCAGTTCGGCCAGCTTAAGTTATTATAATTGCCGTTCTTTTTTAAATAATGGGTAATATCGGTTTCCGCACCTAATATCTGTCCTACGTTTGTCTCCGTTACCGTCTCCTCATCAAAACCAGAATGCAAAATTGCCTCAACAAACGTATAGGGACCCTTCGCATCATCGGCTACCGCCATACAGATACTTGACTTCACATACGAACCAGAAGTGCAAAAATACATCACATATTTTTTCATAACGTCATTATATGAAACATCCGGTGCCCAGACCGCATAGTCCTTCCCGCCAAATTTACCACAGAAACGAAATGCCTGCTTCTCCCCGTCAAATAAACCCGTAAATAACGGATTCTGTTCATCTACCCCTTGCGCAAAACAATCCCAATACCGCAAGTCTTGCGATACCGCTGCTGACATATGAGTCCCAAAAATATAATAGCTGCCATCTTTATCTAAAAAAACTGCTGGGTCATGGACCGGTGCATCGATATGAAATCCCCCTGTTTTCATGTGTTTTTTCTCTCCTATTCGCAAAAACATCTTTTATATTTAAGATAATATAAAGTATTTTAATATTTATTAAATTATAATCTTTTTTTGCCATTAAATCAAGTATTTTCAGCTTTTTTCGGCTTTTTTAACTATGTTTAAAATTATTTACATTTTGTTGACTAAAGTCGACTTATTCTTTATAATCATAGTAACAAAACTTTCGATGCTTAAGGGGGAACATACAGTGTTACATATCACATCTTTAAATGACGGGTTGGAAATCTTCAAGGCCCTTGGCTCTGATGTCAGAGTAGAAATCTTAAATATTTTACTTGAAAACAATAATATGAGCATGAATGAGTTGGCCTCACGACTAAGTATCACCAACGGTGCCTTAACCAGCCATATTAAAAAATTAGAAAGCAGCGGACTGATTACTACCTCTAGTGAATCGGCCGGACATGGCAATCAAAAAATTTGTTCTGTGCATCTGGATAAAATCTTAATTGACTTGGAGAAGCAGGAAGACTTCCAGAATGTTTACAATACTGAACTCGGCGTTGGACATTACAGCAGCTACCATATTTGTCCGACTTGCGGACTTGCTTCTAGCAAGCACCTGATTGGTGAAGTGGATGATGCCCGTTACTTCGAGCATCCTGACCGCTACAATGCGGATATCCTCTGGTTTACCAAGGGTTATGTGGAATATGTGATTCCGAACTTTATTCCTAGCTCTCAGCGGATTACTCAGGTTATGATTTCGGCTGAGCTTAGCTCCGAAGCCCCTGGCATTAATAATGTCTGGCCTTCTGATATCAGCTTTTACTTAAATGATGTCTGTGTCGGCACTTGGATTTCACCGGGCGATTTTGGTGATGTCAAGGGTCTGTTCACACCGGACTGGTGGTATCCGAACTGGAATCAGTATGGCTTGCTGAAATTGCTTGTTATAAATAAAAAGGGAACCTTTATTGATGGTCTGAAAATCTCTGATGTTACGATTGACAGCTTTGAACTTGACTACCGCAGTGGGATTCGCTTCCGCATGGCGGTGGAAGAAGATGCCGAGCATGTTGGCGGATTGACCATCTTTGGTAAATCATTTGGAAATTATGGACAGGACATCAAAGTAAGTTTGAATTATGCCCCGATTGAGGGATAAGACGATAGGTAATAAAAAATGCGTAAATCCAGGTTATGTTTGGATTTACGCATTTTTTAGCTATCTTAATTTTCTCGCAATTGATATTCCCCAATAGATTCTGCCATCGAAGTCGCCTGAGCGCTCATTTCCTCTGAGGCTGCGGCACTTTCCTCAGCAGCCGCACTTACCGACTGAACCACCGCATCAATCTCCTTGACATCCTTCGTTACTTTCACAATTTCACCCTGCTGTTCCAGCATAAATCCTGCAATTTTTGTTACAATCTCACCAGCGTCATGGATACCGCTTACAATCTCTGTAAATGCTGCTTCTGTTTCCACTGATATCTTTGCCCCCAGCTCCGCTTTGGCAATTGAATTTGTAATCAGCTCTCTGGTATCCTTTGCCGCCTGAGCACTTTGCCCGGCAAGTTCTCGTACCTCTTCCGCAACAATCGCAAATCCCCGCCCCATTTCTCCTGCTCGTGACGCCTCAATTGATGCATTAAGGGCAAGCAGGTTGGTCTGGCTGGCAATCCCGTCAATAACCGCCATAACCTGATTAATCTGTTGGTTGGCCTGATTGATTTCATTTACCGCAGCAATCATGTTGCCCATATGTTCCTGTCCATTTTCTGCTGATTTCATTACACCACTGCTCAGTATCTCCGCTTGCTGGGTCTGTTTTACATTCTCAAGGGTTTGCTTGGAAAGGTCATTCAGCCTAATATTAATATCATTTACCAGCATCGCCTGACTAGTAGCCCCCTCTGCCAATGACTGACCAGCATGGGCTACCTGGCTGGAGGCTGAATCAAGTTGCGTTGAAGCTATATTCATATAGGAAAAAACGTCGTTTAGACGATCTACCATCTGAATCATGCTATGGCCGAGCGTATCCTTGTTAGACCGCGAGGCAACCGTAAGATTAAGATTTCCATTTGACACTTCTTTCAATAAATCTGCCTGCTTCGCAGTATCCTCAATCATCTTTTGAAAGGCTCTGGTCAGTTCGGAAATCTCATCATCGCCTTTCGCCTCTAGCTCAATCTCTAAATCGCCCAAAGACATCTTTTTTGCGGCCTTCGACAGACGTCCAACTGGCGTTACGATGGTTGCCTCAATATCGTCGCCAATTCTCGCTAGCAGCTTCAAGATAATAAATATGGATGTGGCAATTACAAGAATGGCAACAATAATTGCAATATAAATCGACTGATTTGCTTCCACTGTCGGAATCTGCAGTTCAACAATCCACTTCGCATCTGACTGTTCGGACAGCACTTGGGAATACGCATATATATTTCCTTTGGAACGCTCTTTAAAATATCCTTCCGCGGCAATTGCTTTCTTCACAGCTGCACTGGTATTCATAACACCAATCTGCGTATCGTCCTCATGTGCCACAAATGTACCGTCGCCTGACATTAAGCGTACATTTCCATGCTTGTACAGTTTATAGCTGGTTATCTCCTCATCAATTGCCGTCATGGAAATATCAATTCCACATACACCCACAACATTATTGTCTACGATAACTGGTACCGAAATAGAAATGACGTATTCCTTGCCAGTCTCATATTCACTCCAATATGGTGTTGTTACATGTATCGCTTTATTTGATTTCGCCGTCTCATAATAGTCCTCTCCCGCTACTTCCATGGAGGTAATTACTGGTTTGCTGCCATCCATAACTACACAAGCTGCCAAACGTCCCTCTGCATCGGATCCTAATTCTTCCTGTCCAGCATATTCTGCATCTTTTCCATCGTAAGCATTCTTCTCAAAGACCAGCCAGACCGCATCAAAATCCGTGTTGGAGCTGGCGACATCCGCTAATGTCTCAATCAATTCTTTCCGGCTGCTTCCAGAAACCATCATATTTTCATATAGGGTTGAGGATAGTATCGCTGCTTTCTCGGGTCCTGCCATAAAGGCCTGTAATCTATTCTCGTTTTCCGCCAGTATCTTCTGCTGCTGTGTCTCTACCGCATTAGACAAACTGAAACTAAACATAACGATTAAAATAAATGCCGTTACACCAAACGCCACTACTGACGCAATTGTAATCGGAACTGTAATTTTAGCACGTACACCTACTTTTTTGTCCACTTTTGTATGTTGCATTTTAGCAAGCTCCTTTTCATACTATATGAGTGATAACTCATTATAACATCATTTACAATATATACAAGCAAAAAGACCGCCACACGACATATATTTATCATGCAACGGTCCTCTTAAAAGGAGAATATTATAATTACCATTTTTTATGCGGACAGTGTGACACCTTTGATGCTGCCCGTAATTCCACGTAACAGCCGCAGGCTCCACAAGTCCCAACGTTTAACAGCTCACAGGATTTGCATACATCAAGCCTGCTTTCATAGCACGCACTGTCTACCTGGTCCTGTTTCTTGATTGCATCTTTGTACTTTTGAATCATTTTCTGGTCTGCTTCTGCCATTTCGCGAAGCAGGCACTTTTTGCAAATCGAAGCCATAATTTATCACCTACTTAACATTCATCCGAATCGAGCAGGGGGCGCTTATTTTGCAACCCGAATCTCTACTACGGAATTGACTGGCATATTTACACTAATACCATTTTCAGTTACCTGATAATCAGCGAAATCTTTCTCGATTACGGTATCTGCCGCGTCAAAGGTGTTGTGCGCATGCATATCACTGCCCGTTACGATTTTTGCTTCGACAACTTTATAACCAGTTCCAGCAAGCTGGACATCGACTTTTTCAGCGGCTTCAATGGAAAGGTTGTTCATTGTGATGGTGATGGTTCCACTTTCATCCATTGATACGGATTCTGTAATCTGTGGTACCTTCCACTCGCCAATTCCAATTTCTTCGACACCGGTTAACTGACTGTCTAACAAATCAGCACCTTGATGGTGACGATACATATGCATGACATGATAGGTTGGTGTTTTAATCATTTTTTCGCCTTCTGTCAAAAGAACGGCCTGTAATACGTTGACCATCTGTGCCAATGCGGCCATTTTTACACGGTCACTATGTTTGTTAAAAATATTTAAGGTAATACCGGCGATTAGTGCATCGCGAACGGTGTTCTGCTGATATAAGAAGCCTGGGTTTGTGCCTGGTTCGCAGGTGTACCATGAACCCCACTCGTCAACAATCATGCCGATTTTTTTCTCTGGGTCGTATTTGTCCATCAGGTAGCCATGACGATTAATTAAAGTTTCCATGAAGAAGGTTTTGTTCATGGTTTTGTACCATACTTCGTCATCAAAGTCGGTTGCACTGCCTTTTACTTCCCATCCTTCTGGATGTACGTAATAGTGTAGTGATAAACCGTCCATAAAACCGTGTGCCCACGCGGCATGGTCGAAGGTTGTTTCAAGTACGCCTTCGGTCCAGTGGTAGTCATCTACGTTGGCACCGCAGCAGATTTTCTTAATTGGTTTCTCTGGATCGTAGTTACGAACGAAGGTCTGGTAACGACGATATTCATTTGCATAGTGCTGTGGGGTCATATTTCCGCCGCAGCCCCAGTTCTCATTACCTACACCAAAATAATCAACAGTCCAAGGCTCCTCGTGACCATTTTTAGCACGCAAGTCAGCCATTGGAGATACGCCCTTGAAAGTCATATATTCTACCCACTCAGACATTTCCTGAACGGTTCCGCTGCCTAAATTACCATTGACGTAGGTCTTACAGTCTAACTGTTTACATAGCTCGAAGAACTCATGGGTTCCAAAGCTGTTATCTTCAACCACACCGCCCCAATGTGTATTAATCATTTTTTTACGGTTCTCTTTTGGTCCGATACCATCTTTCCAGTGGTATTCATCGGCGAAGCAGCCGCCTGGCCAGCGTAGCATTGGAATCTTCAATTCCTTTAATGCCTCTACTACGTCAGTTCTCATTCCATTCACATTTGGAATCTCAGAGTTCTCACCTACATAGATTCCTTCATAAATACATCTGCCTAAATGTTCGGAAAAATGTCCGTAGATTTCCGGCTCAATTCTGCTTTGTTTTTTTTCATCATTAATTAATAGTTTTGCCATTTCCATCTTCTCCTTTATGGTTTAATCGATATACTCAAATACTGGTTTCTCTTCTTTGTCCCACTGCACTTTCATCAACATCGCATGGCGATTTGGATTATACAATGGATTTCCTTCAATTACTGATTCTGTTCTGGCATGGTAGACAATTACATCTTTTCCATTTTCATCAACGGTAAATGAATTGTGTCCCGGCCCATAAATCTGCTTTTCTTCACAGGTTCGAAGGACTGGATAACGTTCCTTCTGCCACATTTTCGGGTCGAGTAAATCGGTATTCTCATCCGCGCTCAACATGCCGACACAATAATCGATGCCGGTTTCGCTTGCTGAATATGTAAGATATATTTTTCCAGCCCGTTTGACTACCGCTGGACCTTCATTGACCCAAAATCCGATTCGTTCCCAATCATAATCTGGTGTGGTCAATAATACCTGCACCGTCTTAAGCTTATAACCAGATTCCATCTGGGCGATGTATAGATTGGATATCTGTAAGCCAACGCCTACTTTTTCAGCCCAAACGTAGTAATATTCACCGTTGTTTTCAAAGACTGTTGCATCTAGAGAAAATCCTTCAAAGGAAAAGACATCATCGTCTGCTCGTTGCATCTTTCCTTTTTCTTCCCAGCTATCTTCCATTGGATTCTCGCCCTGACACTCTAATACGTATGGACGAATTTTCCAAACATCCTCTTTCTCGCCACCGGCAAAGTAAATATACCACTTATCAAATACATAATGAATCTCCGGTGCCCAGATATGTTCACTCATCGGACCGCTTTCGTGTTTATGCCAGATGATTTTTTCTTCTGCTTCTGGTAACTCCGCCAAGGACTTTGCCCGACGTAATGCGATACAATCATATGCAGGGATGGATGCGGTAAAATAGTACCAGCCATCTGTGTGGCGGTATACATAAGGATCTGCTCTCTGCAATATCCACGGTTCATTGTATTTCAATTTCTTTTCTGTCTGCACGTTTCCTATGCCTCCCTACATTTTTGATTATTTTAAAATATTTTAGATTTATTTAAATTATATATGTAAATTTGCTTTTTTGCAACTAGTTTTCGCATTTATTTTCAAATATTTTTTATCTTTTTTTGATTAATTCAAAATACTATATCAAAAACTTTGTTTTAAAAAGTGGAGCTGCCACTATTGACAGCTCCACTGGCATTTTAATTGTTATTTTTATTTACGTTTCAATTATTCTACTGATAAGATTTCAACATATGCACCTTCACCGGTTACAAAGAAATAGCATGGTTCTGCTGCAGTCAGTGTCTCAGTTGTCATTGTTCCCTGCTGTGTATACTCCGTTCCATCTGCTGCAACAAATGTTGCATCGACACTAATTGTAGAATCATTTCTGGTAAGCTTGATTGTTACTTCTGCATCTTTCATCATTTCTGCAAATGCTGCCCAATCATCACCCCAAGATGCGGTATACTCGAATGCAAATGAAGCATCATCTGCTACACCCCAAGCAAAGCTATCTGCACGGGTTACTGCATACTCAGCGTATCCTGCAACATCAGCAGGAGCTGAATGTCCTGGTGTCTCTACATTACAGAATGCCAATACATAGTTGCACCAGTTATTGGTTGCATTTGAGTAGTTGTTCAATTTGATTGTCTTAGTTGCACCATTAGCAAGTTCATATGACTGTGACCAATCTGACCAGAAGCCCATGTCTCTTGCAGTTGTGCCAATTTTGTCAATTGCTGCTGCATCTTCTGTGATTTCTGGAAGTTCAATTGGAGCTTCCACTTCTTCTGCATCGCCAGTTAAGGTTTCAGCATCAGCATTTCCTCTGATGAACAGAGAAGCAACCTGACCTGGTGTTAATGCTGTGTCATAGACAAATAAATCATCAACAAATCCTTTAAAGATTGTATCCCAGTAGTTAATACCGAATAAAGATTCAAATGTTTTACCATCACCTGGTTTCATAATATTTGGAGCAAGGGAAGCATCCCAGGTATGCTCAAAATATGTATTGTTGGTGAAGTTATCCTGAGAATCGTACATCTTAACACCATTTACATAGAACTGTGCGCCAGCGGTTGTTGTGCCAACTGGACTGTTCTGTGCTTCACCAGAACATACGATAGTTACCATGGTCCATTCTTTTTTACCATGAATTTCATTATCAAATCCATACATCCAAGGGAAACAAACTGTTCCGTCTGCTGCATTACTTGCTTCATTACGGCTCCATACGATTGGGAAAATCTTTGCGCCATCAACGCCCCACTCCGACTGAGTTACGTTTAACCAAGTTACATCATTGACATCATCTGCTTTTTTACCCATGTCATATCCCATCTGAAGGGTTGGGCCAAACGTAGATAGTCGGTCAGCATTTACCCAGAAAGATACTGTATAAGCGTCTGTCTGTGTTGCTTCTAAACCTAAGTCAATACCATATGTTCCATCTAATGCTAAACAGTTTCCAACTGCTCCTGCTTCATATACAAACTCAACATCTGTTTCTGCTAAGCCATAGGTTCCGCCATCGTTGTCACCAACATCTTCGGTCTGAACAACTGCCTTAATTCCTTCATCGGTTTCACCATCAAAAGTAAGATGTGCAAATTCTGCTGGCAATTCTTCTGGCTCAGCCATTTCTGCTACTGGTGCTGCCGGTGCTTCAGTGTCATCTACCACTACTTCCTCAGATGCATCCTCTACAACTGGGTCTGTATTAGTGGCGTTGTTTTCTTTTTCCTTACCACATCCGGTCAATAAGGTTGCTGTCATGCTCACACATAGTAGTGCTGCTAAAACTTTTCTCTTCATTTTTACCCTCCTAGATATAATGATGTTTCTCTATGATTTAGCCAAGCTATAAAATAACTTTGCCTGAATCCATTATTATTAGTTACCAGTATTATTGATTATCTGCTTCCATCTGCTCGTATTTTGCAATTTCATCCTCGGATAAAACATTGTATCCGTCTGGTCCAAAGTACTGTAACATTGCCTGTGCATGGAATAAGTTTGCTTTCTCGGTTGCTTCGGTTGCATAATCGGCTGCTTTTGCAGTTCCTTTATCTACTAAATCATGGATACCAATGCTGTTAAAGTATTCCGCACAGTAATTCCAGTAGCCAGCGATGCTGGTCCAGCCATAAGGAATTGGCTGCATACAGCTTGCAAAGTATTCTTCCCAATATCCTTTGTGGGTATCATCCATGCCCGCACAGTACATGTCGATGTAGCCTTTCCAAACTTCTTCGTTGGTCGTAATTGGTGCTGGCATAACGTCATATTTCAGTGCTAAGCCTGATGCATTGGTGATTGATTCGTCATTGTATACTTCTAATCTGGTTTTCCATCCATCAACACCAAAGCTCATGAATTTTAACAGCTCATATGCTTCACGAGGATATTGACAAGAGGTCGTAATTCCACCAAAGTCGATGGTTGCAATGGTATGATGTTCCTTACTTGCATCTTCTTCACTAACGGCTGGTACAACGTAAGGTACGATATCTAAGTTATACTGCTCAAACGCTTCAGTTGCCCATGTTCCCTGATAGGTCCAGTATGCTTCGGTAAATAATGCTACGTGTCCGGATGCTCCACACCAAGCTTCCCAGTCACCCATCCAGTCTTCCATTTCCTGAGTCTCGGTTACTGGTGCAATATATCCGCCTAATTTTAAATCTGAGAATTCCTGCTCGCCAACTGCCCAAATGCTTAAGTCAAAGTCTGTTCCGTCAAATCCGAACTCACCTTTAATCGTCTGAGCTGCTGCAATCCCATAGTAGGAATCTAATCTATTGAAGTAACCACATCCGTAATATGCCATTCCATCTGGGGAATCTAATACGGTACAATCCTTAATTAACTGAATCATATCTGCCCAAGTCCAGTCTCTCGCTGGTGCTGATACGTTCAATGTCTCTAATACATTCAAGTCTACATACATTACGCCCGGGAAGAATTTAACCGGTACGGAGAATCTGGCACTGGTGTCATAACAACCAAGTCCACAATCATTTACGGTTGATGCCAAATCCTTTGTTTCTGGATCTGAATCATAATATTTTGAAATATCAGATACTAACATATTGGACATTGCAAAGTCTGTATCCGAATACATAACAACGTCTGGTGTCTGCTGATTTGATACTAAGGTTAATAGAGTATCATTGTAGGTTGCTACGTTTTCATATACCGCATTCACCTTAATATTTGGATAGATTTCCATAAATCTGTCTGCTAAATATTTTACTGTTTCATCCTGATCAAAATGGAAATAAGTTAATTCAATTTCTTTGTCGGTTACATCAGTGGCTTTGTTGTATGTAATTCCACCAATTTCAACTGCTTCTGTTTCCCCTGATACGGTGTCTGCGCTTGTTGCCGAACCTCCGCCTTGACCTCCACCACATGCTGTCAATCCTAATGTCATGGTTACAACCAGTAGCATTGCTACTAATTTCTTTTTCATAGTATTTTCCTCCTTCATAATATGTGGTGTGCTTAATCAGAATTGATTGGAGGATAATATCTTATTATCCTTTATCTTTTCTTTCTTCGTTCCGATTATATCCACAACCTTTTAAAATATTCCCATCCTATTCCGTTTACCCAATCCTTTGTAGCCAGCTTTCATGCCTTATGCTATTTGATTTTCGCCACAGATAATAAGATATTAACCTGATAAATGTATTATAGCACATCACCTTCATTTTGTATAGTTTATCGTGAAATAATATAGGTTTTATTAAAACATTTCTGTTTTTCACAATAATAACTTGCAAATAAGGGGTGATGTGCTATGTTTTTTTGTTACTTTTTACTAATAACTTTTAGCTTTTACCAAAATAGATGTTATTCACCTGTAATACCGGTACGGTCAATACTCTCAACGAAGTATCTCTGTAATACAAAATACATTAGCAGCAGCGGCAGAATACTTAACATCGTTCCCGCCATATTGATTGACTCATTGATGCTGGTTACGGCATTCGTCGCCGTTGTTGCATAACTACTGTAATTCGATGCAAAATTATCTAACTGGATGACTAATGAGCTCCATCCCGATTTCGTCATTACCCCTGATACATACATCTCCGTCAGATACGATTCATTCCAGTACCATACAAACGAGAACAGGGATACCGTAATAATTGCCGGGGTTGCTGATGGCAGTGAAATCCGCAGAAATGATTTCAAATAACCCGCGCCATCAATTTGTGCTGCTTCAATCAGTACCTGCGGCACCTGCTTGAAAAACTGGAAGAAAATCAGGATAAAGATTGGACCATTGATTCCCATTCCTAAAATCGATGGTAGGACAAAGGACCACAAGCTTCCTAATATTCCCATGTTTGAGTACAATACGTAAGTCGGAATCATAGTAATCTGACTTGGCAGAATAAAGGAAAAGATAATGATTCCCAAAACAATTTTTTTACCAGGAAATTCAAATCTTGCCAATCCATATCCAACGAGTGCACAGGATGCCACGTTACACAAGGTTGGAATTCCGGCAATCAGGATACTCTGTCCTAACGACCTCCAGAAATCCATACTCTTTGCCGCCTGCAAATAATTAGAAATGTTTAGCGAGCTTGGAATCCAGTTTATGGAAGCATCTAACAAATCATCAAGAGTCATGAAGCTGCTGCTGACCATATAAATAATTGGATATAAATAGATAAATCCGATACAAATCAGCAAACCATAAATGAGAAGCATTTTCATAAAGCCTTCTTTGTCCTTCGAGCCGAGCAGAAACTTACGCACTTTTTCTTTGCTAAGATCTTCGCGCCACTCTTGGAAACTTCTGCGCTTTGGTTTAATAATCGCCTTTGCCATCATAGGTTGAGTAATTTCGTTTCTGTCTTGCTTTGTGAATTTTTTTGGCATTTCTCGCACTTCTCCTTCCTATTTTCTTTGCTGTTCTTTGCTCTTTCTTCATTTGTTTTTTGGCTTTCTTCACTTGTCGTTCATAGACGTCCTTCTTCGCTAAGAATAATACCGCAAATATTACGACTATAATAATTACTACCAGTGAATACATCCAAGCCATTGCGGCTGCATATCCATAGCCCTTCTCCTTGGTTCCGGAGAACATGGCATTTTTAATCAGTTCGATAATCTCATTCTGATTGTTGTTTGAAATAAATACGATGGTGTACACGCAGTTTAGTAAAATCAGCGGTTTAATCATCGGCAGGGTGATTTTCCAGAAGCACTCCCAGCCGGAGCCACCATCGATTTTGGCTGCTTCATACATCGAACGGTCAATTTTCTGTAAGCCGGATAAGAAGATTAATATCTGTACACCGGAATACCAGAGAATTGTAACCATATTTGCAAAAATATCAGCGACCGGTTCCGCGAAGTAGTAAGGCAGCATATCATACATGATATTTGTAATCGCCTGCGTATCAATCGCGGTGATACTACCTGCCCCCTGTGCCGTGAGCATTCCTAAAATTGGTCCACTCACGATAATTACCGGCAGGAAAAAGATTAAGCGGAAAAATCCTTTTGCTTTAATGTTCTGGTTCAGCATCATCGCGATGATTAATGCAAATACAACGATGATTGGAACCGAAATCACGGTCGATGTTATATACTGGATTAACAGGGTTGGAAAGTCTGTATCCGCAAATAATATCTGGGTAAAGTTTCCAGTACCTAAAAAGGTAAAGTTTTTTCCAAGTGGTGTGATGCGGATATTGTTGAGCGCATACCAAAAGGAGTTTATCAACGGGTAAGCAAGAAAGATACAAGCACCGATCAGCCACGGCGAAATGAACAAAATACCGGTAATGGCATCACGCGTTGCTAGACGTCCTGGTTTTACTTTCTTGCGGTTTTGCTTCTGCTCTTTTGTCATTTTACTCATTTTGCCTCACCTACCTTATAAGACATTGCTGTCACGGTAATGCCGTTTACAGTCTGGTCTTTGTCTGTATAGTTTACATATACGAGGATGCCGTTGTCATAAGTTACCGCCGTTACACCATTATCCATTTTTTCATGATTGATGATGTATGCATTTTGTACTTTACCAGCAAGTTCCCGTAATTGCTCATCATAGCTCTTAATTGCATCCTTATAGGTACTGTATTCGGTACTGTACAAGTCGGATGAGTTGGTGTAAATCAATTTCGATGAATTTTCATAGGTCAGGTAGAAGGATGGGTATACGCCCGATTCAACCATCTGTAAGAAAAATTCGGTTTTATTTGCTTCAAAGTTGGTGTACTCGGAATACATTGGCATAATCCCCTTTAACACCATTGATAAAAATGGTACTTCCTCATCTACATACATATAATCAGAGGAACCCAGCGGCATATCTAAGAATGCTCCGGTGTATCTCCACAAGTAAGCAAATGGCTGCTGTAAAATTAAGTTTGCGTCCTCAGATACAGAGGCGATTACATTCTCGTAACTTTCGGCACAATCGTATCGGGTGTAGTAGCTGCCCTTATTACTATAGGAAAATAACTTATTCGTGATGCCCTCCAGTGCCAGATTGGTTACGCCTTTTTTGGTATAGGACTTCGTGAAATTCGTCAAGATTGACGTTGTTTTCATTGGTGTCAAATAGTAGTACTCGTCATATACATTTGAATATGTACGCTCTCTCATCGTTCGCTTGTTGACTCTTTTCGCTGTATTAAAGGTAAATTTATTGGTATCTGGATTCACCCGTAACGCATCATTATTTAAGTATACCTGATAATTCTTTTCCGCTGATTCCGAAATCAAATTTGTTAACGCTTTCGTTCCGCCGATGTGACTATCTGCTTTATATTTTGTAATTGGGAAATTGAAGATTCCGCCTTTCTGCCATCCCTTATATACGGTTAGCATACTATCGATTCCGTCGGCCTGAAATTCACCAAACATTTCTTCAATATTCTCTACGGTTGTCACGGTTACTGCCTTTGTACTCATTAGAAACTGTTCGCGGTCGGTTCCAAGGAAATCCACGCGGGTGTTATATGCAGTATCTTTTACATCAACGAGGTCATTGTTCAACAAGTAATTTCGATATGTTACTGCCATTCCAGAGTAGTCGGCCGCATCACCTTCTAACAACAGATATCTTACCGATAAATCGGTATGGGTACGGTCGGTTTCAACCTCGGTTACGGTTCCGGAATTGGAGTTATTAAGTGGCTGAACATAAACATCTCTCAATAAAAATTTAGCAAAGCAACGATTGTAGTTGACCATTGCACCGTTTGGATGAGACTCAATACTAGCTCTCTTTTCACCCTGCTCGACGACGGCTAGATAACCTAACTGTTGATTCGCATGAGCCATCCCAAAAACTGGTGCGATAACCTGATTCTGATCATTAATCATATACATGGAATCCCACAGCAGCTCATAGGTGCCGGTATCAACAAAACCTCGGTCGCCCCCGTAAATCATCTGGGAAAATCCAGTTGTGTAACGTCCTTCTTTACTATCCAGATAAATCAATGCACCATTACCATCCGGTATCAACATATAACCATCTTCCTCATCAAGGAATGTATACCCCATAAATGGGTACAGGCTGATGGAGGAAATATAGCTTCCGGCCTTATCTTCGACAATGGAGTCATCTGGTACATTTACGACGAGTTCATCATTTTCCAGGGATACCTCAAGGGTCAGCCCAAACTGATACTCGGTAAAATATACCTTAGCTGAAAAACCGTTTGCTGTTTTGGTTACCTGGGTGGTATTTTTACAGGAAACGAGGTCGACCTGATAAGTGTTGTTGGTGCCCACAATCGCCTGAATCACAACTGCTGATTTCATGTACGCATTCCAGGTCTTGTTGCTGTTACCATCATCTTTTTCATCACTTAAGGTTGATTCTAAGATTTCACCAGTCTTTTTATTTTCCAAAATAATTGATAATCTTGGCTCGTATAAATACATCTTGTATGTATCACTCTCGGTAATCAATTCATAGTCTGCTAAGGTTATCCATTCGGATTCGTCGATTTTACCAATCGCTCCATCCATCACAACTTCGCCATCTTCAGTTACCATCTGGTCATCATTTTCGTCTGCTGGTACTGAATCTTCGCCGGCTGTGTTGTCATCAGTTGCATTGCCGTCGACTGCGGTTTCATCCAAATCTACTGAGGCTGCATAGATAGTGTTCGGAATGGAAGTCACCATCATCGTCACTGCCGCTAATAATGCCATTGCTCTTTTTATTTTTTTAATAGCCAAGCCGATACACCACCTCTCCTACAACTGCACTGATAAACTCAAATACCTGAGCCCACAGGATATAGATTACAAATATTAATAATGCTAAAATTAGAATTGTGAAAATGGTCAAACATATAATTTTCAAGGTCTCGCTGGAAGTAAAATTGTTTACCTCTTTGATTGCCAGCACTACCAATACGACAATCCAGCCTATCGCCAACAATTGTACCATCGTAATTAAGAACTGCTCATTCTTGGTTAACACATGGGATAATACAAAAGTGATTGGTGTTAACAAAATGTATGGCATTAAGCTGTAGCAGAAGTATGTATAAATCTTTTTAATCGAACCTTCACCTTCGTTAATGGTACAGACCAGATAGTTACATACGGTTACCGCAAATATTACAATGGCAATCATGCCTACGTCAGTCACAATCTCAAATCGACCCTGACCAATCGTCTTCTGCAAGAAACCACATAGGTATTTGTCAATGACAAATTCCAGGGTAAAGATTACTAACAGGATGGATGGTGCAATCCAGGAGGCCCGGCCTTCTCTGGCAATTCCATAAGAGCCATCCATCGGATGTTTCATATAATATTTTGAATAACGCAGATTGGAAATGACTGTGGTATTCTTTTTTTCTTCCCAGAAGGCTTTCGGTTTTGCTAAAATGCCCTTCTTCTTATCGAAATACTTAATCAGCTTCATTGCCAGCCAGATGCCAAGGATGATAAATACCGCTGGTACCAGGTTATTCTTTAGCCATTGATTTCGAACTTCCCAGAAGGCATCGGAATATCCGGTATAGTCATTGGATAATTTAGCATAATACTGTGCCTTTTCATAATTCTCTTCCTGGAAATATGCCCGACCCATTGCCCGGTTTGCATATTGGAACATGCTGTTCATTTTCAATACTTCGGTTAATGGTTCTTTACTTTCGGTATATCTTCCTTTGGAGTACAAATACAACGCTTCATGCAGCAAATCGGTAAACTCGGTTGGTTCGTATATCTGAATCTGACATTTATCAGCATCCAGAATGTAAATACGGTCACTCGTATCGACCTGAATGCTGGAGGCCAAGGTGGATAAACCAACACGCTGGGAGCCATCATCCAAGGCACCAAATACGTATAAGAAGTCGCCGTCTTTGTTATATTCATAGATGTAACCCTGCTGCGATACGACGAAGATGTTATCATGATTACCAGTCGCTACTGCTGCTGGTGTTTCATCGTTCCACTGTTCGCCGAGCAGATTTAATCCGGCAATATTCAATCGCTTCAAGGATCTGTCGCCATCGCCACGCGTTACCGTATAGATCAGACCTTTTTCATCAATTGATAAATTGTCTGGTGTTGATGGAATATTACTCACCATCTTGGCCCGCTGCTCATCGGTTGAAATGGCCCGGCGGAAAACGGTCCACCAATCAGCATCGGAAAAGTTCGTTCCGAAATATCCCAAAAAGCTACCATCCTCATTTGGTGAAATCTCGACAATACCATTCGTATTGGATTCGCAAATCACATACATGACACCAGCATCATTTACCACGATCTTTAATGGTAAAAAGCTTAGGGCATCACCATAAAGCGGACTATTTGGCTTCGTGTATTTGTTTAACACATTGCCCTCGGCATCAAATTCGAAAACTGCTTCGGCATCACGGTCTGCCACATAGATATGACCATTCTCTTCGGTGACAAATACACCTTTCGGGGCAACTAATGTCCCTTCACCAATTACAGTTACTAAGTTACTATTGATATCACCAACAACGATTCGGCCATTGCCGGTATCTGCGATATAGATTTTGCCATCCTCTGCGACATACATGTCACTTGGACCATTTAAGAATTCGTCACCGAATTTGACCAGTGTCTTATATGGCAGATAGGCTGCCTGCGTTTCCTGCACGTTATCGCCATCCGCATCCTCGGTCTTTGTAAATGTCCGGTATGGCGTATCTGCCTTGGCAGTCATCACACCCGTTCCCGTAACAAGGATCAGTGCAGCGAGGAACATGGCTGTTAGTCTGATTAATCTTTTCCTACTTTTCATAGCTTGCTTTCCTCTCCTGTCTACTTGATTCCTGAATGTGCCATTGTGTTCATAACGCTGTTCTGTAAAATAATAAACAAGATCAGGTTTGGTACGAACATTATCAACGTTGCTGCGGCCGCAATACCCTGACCGGATACGGTGTTGTTAACATTTACCAGCGAGTTCATATAGAAGGTGAGGGTCTTCATACTATCATCATTGATGTAGTAATTCGAAGTCTCCATGTTGGTCCACACCTGCTGGAATACTAAAATGGATGCGGTTGCCATCGCTGGTTTAATCATTGGGATGATTACTCGTAAATATACTTGAAAATCGGTTGCTCCATCCATGTATGCCGCTTCAATTAAGGAATCCGGCACCTGCTCAACGAACTGCTTAACAAGGAACAAAGCAACAGGCATTGCTACTAATGGTAAAACATGTGCCCAGATGGAATCGATCATGCCCATCTGACAAACGACTAAGTATCTTGGAATCAACACTGCTACTGCAACGAACATAATTGCAATCTGGTTGATCTGCATCATTAGATTTCGGCCCTTAAATTTTAATTTTGAAAGAGCGAATGCTGCACAAGTGGTAAATATCATCGATGCGCCAACCGTTAGGATAGTTACCAGAATACTATTAAATACGTAACGGCTTAACGGAATTCCGGCGGTCCGGCTGAACTTAATCAGCTTGGTAAAGTTATCTAAGGTTGCATTCCGAACAAAGAAGGTCGGTGGGAATGCGAACAATTCTTCCATTGGTTTGAAAGCATGGTTGGCAATAAATACCAACGGCATTGCCATGAATAATACCAGCGGCAGGATAATCAAAACAATCTTGATTTGGCTTCGCTCAAATTTCTGCGGGTTAATTCTTTTTCCTCTATATGCCATCTGCGTTTTCCCCCTTCCTAATACTCATCTTTCTCAGAAAGCAAGGAGTTCGCTGCTTTTGAGAATAATTGGACAACTAGTAACAATACTACCGATACGGCGGCAGCATAACCCATTTCATAGCGCAAGAAACCGTAATCTTCGATGTGGTTTACAATCAGCTGCGCCGCATAGTTCGGTGACGGGTTACCCGTTAGCAGGGTCGAAACCATACCATTTTGGAAGGCCCCGACGACCGCCATAACGGCGGCAAATAACATCTGCGGTTTCATCTGCGGAATCGTGATATAAATCATTTCCTGGAAGCGGTTCTTAACACCGTCAATCGCTGCTGCTTCATATAAGGATTCATCGGCGTTTAGAATACCAGCAATCATCGAGAGGAAACCAACACCCAATGAGGACCAAAGTCCGATGATAACTACGATTAATAATAGGTACTTTTTCGTAACCAGCCAGATAATCGGTTCATTGATAACACCTAATTCCATCAACCAGCTATTCAAAAGTCCGGTCTGGTCACCAGAGAAGATAACCTTCCATAATACGGTCATGGCGACACCGGTGGTCATACTTGGTGAATATAGAATCAATGCAAATATGGTTCTTGGCAATTTTGTCAGGTTACAAAGCGCCCATGCCAGCAGGAAGGATAAGAGATATCCGCCGATACCTACGACAACGGCATAGACAACCGTGTTTGGCAGGACATACTGCATGAATACTTCATCACTCGTAATCAAGGTTACATAGTTCAAAAATCCAACCCAGGATGGAAACTCAATTGCATTAAAGTTGGTAAAGGATAGGATAATCGCCAGGATTACCGGTACCATGATAAATATTGTAAAGATTAATGCGTATGGGGCCATAAAGAGATAGCCGCTGCGATTATTATTTTCACGCCTTGAGATACTTGTTTTCTTTTTACTGCTCATCTTTTTTCCCGCCCCCTATTCTGCTCGCTGTAAAAGTTTACGGACGCTCTCATATGTCGGAATCTCATATTCCTTAATGACATTTCCGGCACTGTCGTTATATCCAAACTCTTCCAGCTTTCGGTAAAATTCACGGTTTACTGTCTTAACGGCCTTATCAATTCGGGTCTGCTCATCCATTCCGTCGCCGACAATATTGTTAATGGTATTACTTATCTCTCGCTCTAACAGATAGGTACCAGGTACTCTGGCAATATCCACTACGTTCTTTGCTGTTTCCATAATGACATCTCTGGCATTTGCATCCCAAGGCAGCTGTTCAAATGCTTCCATGTTCGCGGTCGGCCACATGTATTCATCACCATAGGTAATCTGTAAAGTCTGACCAAATTCTGCCTGCACTTCTGTGGAAGACCACCATTTTACAAATTCCCAGCCTTTTTGCTCGCGCTCGGAATCACTCTTGAAGAGTACCGTACTTTCGGAACATCCGCAGACCGAACGGTCAATTGTGCCATCCTCCTGCATCACTCCTGGCGCCAATGCGATTTCCCAGGAACTAGCAAGCTCTGGTGCCGCGTTGGTCAGCAGGTTATAGGCAAAATAATCGGCAACACCAATTGGTAAATCTCCATTTCTAAAATGCTGATAGAAACTATCTACTGCTTTTGGCAAATTGTATATTGTATATAAATCCGTCAAATTGGTAAATCCGGTGATGGACGCTTCGGAACCAAGTGCGGTTCCTTCTGATGCCGTTGTATTGTATAAGGAACCGCCATTTTGCATAATCAGCGGTGCGGAACCGTGGAAGGTTTTTAAGACTAACATACCAGAGGTTGGATAGTAATAATTCAAGCCTCTCATCTGTAATTCCGGCAGCATGTCAATCACATCATCCATCGTCTGTGGTACCTCTAAGCCAAGCTTCTCCATAATATCCGTACGGTAAAACATTACCCAGAAGTTAATTGTCTCTGGCATCGAGTAGATTCCGTCGCCGACACAGCCGGTCATAAAGAATCCTGGTTCATACGGTTCTGCTGCTTCCAGGAAGTCATCAAACTGGGTTAGGTCAACGAGTGCCCCACGGATACCGATTTCATATGGTATCGTATAGTTAATTCCAGTTGCTACATCCGGGGTATTGCCGGAGGAGTTTGATAATACCAGTTTGTACTGGTCTGGCATGATACTGATATCAACCTCGATTCCAGTTTCGGGGGTAAAATGTTCATCAATCATCTTCTGCATAATCTGCACATACTGACTGGAACGGTTTACCCATACCTGCAAATGCTCTGGGTCGGTGTTACTTGCCGAATATGCCTGCTCCGTAAAGGATGCTACAAAGCGCTGGATATTCATCCCTAAGGATTTAAAGATACCTGGTATCTTCGGCAATGTTGCATCTTCCTGATAAATCCAGATACGGTCAATTGCTACATTATTTTCAATCAAATTATCAACTGCTGTTGCCAGATGATGATTAATTGAGTTCATATTGGTCGTCAGCTCACCGATTCGATATGGAATCTCATCCGGGTTATCGGCCATACTTTTCAACTGCTCAGCAGCAATCAGCATCGAAGACATCACGGCTACGTTTTTATCACTGTCGCTCCAAGGAATTGCACTTTTTTCCAACTCGTACAAACGGTCAACATATCCATACATCTTTTCTTCTAAATCGGGAATGTATTTGGAAAGCTTTAAATCTCTATATTTGTCTTTGTTCGTTCCAGCAACCTTGGTCAGCTCTAAAGCCAGGTCGTTGATACTCGATGTGATTTCGTCCAGACCTTCCATGACGTAACAAATCGGGTCCATGCTGATGGTGTAGGTAATTGTATGCTTGCCCTTATCCAAATAAACGCTGAGCTTGTCGCCCTCTTCATCGGTTAGGGTTGTTACTTTATATTTTGTGGTATAAGCCAGACCGTATGCTTGGAATGCCGTATTCGGGATTACGCCATCTATTTTCACATCCATAAATACCGGAAAATCATCCTTGTCGGACTGTCTGTAATTCAATGCTATGTAATAATAACCGGCACTCTCTGCTTCAAACTCATAAGTTACTTCCTGCCCAGCTACATTAAAAGAATCAGAATCAAGTGTGTTGAGTACGGTATCCTTTACTTCATACGGCTGTAAGCTGGTATCATATTCTGCCACACCATGAATGGAGGAGTTATTGGTACTGGTGTAATCTTCTCCTTGCAACTCAATGAGGGCATTACCATCTGCTTTCTCGGAACCAGAATACTTCGCAATGATAGATGGTGCATCAAGGGCAATATTTCCTAACAGGAAATTTCCTTCTTTTACTTCGAGCTCCATCTCATGGGTTCCGGCGGTCAATTCTACCGCAAGTGGTTCTGAGTGACGATAGCTGGAATCCATGATATATTTTGTTTCCCACTGTATCATTTTATCCGGTACGGTTACCACCTGATTACCATAGCGGTCAAAGGATTTCTCTGCTTCTGGTGCCCAGGTCGTTTCAAATTCCAAATTCCTGCATTCATAAAATGGGTAATCTCCGTCAACCTTAACTGCTAGTGATACCGGCAGAATTGATTCATCATAGGACAGATAATCATAGGAGAGATAATACTGTCCATCCTGTGGAACTTCGAATGTAAGTGTAAGTGTATCACCAACTGTTAAATCCAACACCTGATCGGTGCCTGCATAATCTCTTGTTTCACTCGTCAGCTTATCATTTCCTGCTGCCATTTCGCTCATCTGATTGACAAAGCTCTCACCCGTATACTGCGGCAGTGTATAATCAGCACATACCTTTGTATAGTTGGATGAAATTTTTTCACTCGTAAATTCTTCTGCATCATATGAATACGTCTCACTAGTCTGGTCGCTTGTTCCATCTGCCATCTCCGCCTCTGTAGAATTTGTTTCGGCTGACAGGACTTCGCCCACTCCAGTGGTAGTCAGACACAGTGCTGCAACAAGTCCTAATGAAACTGCTTTAGAAAATACTTTTCCTAATTTTTTAAGGCCCATAGCTACCTCCTCACCACTTTCCTTTTTCGTAATTTATTTTGTAATTTATTTTTTTGTAAATTACTTTAGCTTTTTATATAATACTATGAAAACAGCCAAAAGTCAATGCTATACTTATCAGCGGGTTTATGATATTTTATAAGTAAAATCAACGTTTTTTAGGTACTTCTAAAATATTTCACAAAAAAGTTATTTAAATATTGTGAAAATTGTACACTTTTCGTTTGGAAACAAAAGGAATTGCCGATTTACGGCAGAATGGAGGGTTTTTATTTATGAAAAAAAGACTAATACAGGCAGTCGCACTGGGACTATGCCTGACGATGGCGGGGACAATGAGCGGATGTTCCTTAGGGAAGGAATCCGTCAATGCTGATTCAACAGAAACACCAGCAGATTCAACAAAAGATATTACAGCTAGCTACAACATTAATACCGATACTTCCAGCTTAGACGCTTCCAGTGAAATTTCTGATACTTTATATGGGTTATTTCTGGAAGACATCAACTACGCGGTTGACGGCGGACTTTATACCGAGCTAATTAAGAACCGTTCCTTTGAATATGGTACTGCTGCCGCCAATGTCGGCTTGCATGGCTGGGTTAAAAGTGATGACAGTCTAGGCTTCGAGGTGCTCGATGGCAGCAGTGACAACTCTTGTCTGAATCCCAATAATACTCACTATGCACTCCTCACCAACACTCTTGCTAGTGACACTGAACGCTACGAAGGAATTGGAAACGTCGGATATCTGGACGGACTGGCCGTTACAGAAAACGAAACCTATGAACTTTCCTTATATGTAAAGGCGCTTTCCTACTCTGGTCAGGTTCGTCTGGTACTTCGAGATTCCGGCGGCACTACTTATGCTGAAACGTATATTGATAGTATAACAGAAAACTGGCAAAAATACGACACTACATTTGTTCCAAATGCCACCACAAATGAGAATTTACGGTTATTTGTTGAAATCACTTCCGGCTCCATCGCACTTGATATGGTGTCAATGATGCCTAGCGATACGTACAAGGATTTGCCGATTCGTGGGGACATTGGCGAGTATTTAGAAGCGCTGAATCCTACCTTTTTGCGTTTCCCGGGCGGCTGTGCGATTGAGGGCAAGGATGAGGAAAGCATTTATGACTGGAAGGATTCGATTGGAAACGGCCTTGAATTTACCGTAGCCAAAGGCGGTGATACCGCTGGCAGCGAAACCACTGTTGGCGACGTGGCGGCCAGACCACAGGGTAAGGATATCTGGTCTGGTACGAAGGCGGACCCGTATTACACAACTTATGGCATTGGCTTTTATGAATACTTTGAATTATGCGAAGCTTTGGATGCACTTCCAGTTCCGGTTTTGAATGCTGGGATGACTTGTCAGGTGCAGAGCCCAAAATACATTGTCTATCCATTAAACAGCGAGGAATTTCAGCAGTATATTCAAGATGCGTTGGACTTGGTTGAATTCTGCCTCGGTGGTGCAGATACGTATTGGGGCGCAATTCGGATTGCGATGGGACATGAACAACCTTTTACCTTAAAATATATTGGGATTGGTAACGAACAGTGGCAGAGTGAATACCATGCGCACTACGAAAAATTCGTTGAAGCCTTTGAAAATGCGGCCACGGAAAATCCTGAGCTTTACAGCGGGATTGAATTAATCTTAGCAAATGGTACTGCTTCCGGCAGCCGCGAGGGCTGGAATTATATTGAAGATTATCCAGACTCCGTAACGACCTTGATTGATGAGCATTACTATGAATCACCAAACTGGTTTTTGACCAACACGAACCGCTACGATGCTTACGACCGAGACAATCAAGCCGGTGTCTTCCTTGGTGAATATGCGGCTCAGTCCAACACCTTATCCGCCGCACTAGCAGAAGCCGCTTATATGACCGGCTTAGAACGCAATGGTGATGTTGTCAAGATGGCCTGCTATGCACCGCTGTTTGGTAACAGCAAGGTCAATCAGTGGACGCCGGATATGATGTTCTTCTCCAATGACTCGCTCTATGGCACCGTCAATTATTATGTGCAGCAAATGTTCGGCAACAATGTCGGCCAGACGATTCTTCCGTCCACCTTGGAAATGGATGAGCTTTCTGCTGAGTCTACCTTGGCTGGCGGGGTCGGACTTGGTTCATGGATGACTTCGGTCTCCTATGATAATCTAAAAGTTGTTGCAAACGATGGCGGGGATGTTTTGTACGAAACAGATTTTTCCAGTGATACCACAATAAAGGATGATGGCTGGAAGGACCATGAAGGTGAATGGTCCATAAAAGATGGTCAGTTGATTCAGAAAAATACCTCTGACCCGGCTGATGGCAATACCGGCGATGTGATTTATATTGGCGAAAAGGATTGGAGCAATTACACCTTAACCGTTGATGCCGAAGTGCTAAATGGCAATGAAGGATTTTTGATTCCGCTCTGTGTGCAGGATACCGGCAACAATATTTTCTGGAATATCGGCGGCTGGGGTAATACCGTTTCCTGTTTACAGATTGTTTCTGGCAATGCTAAAAGCGGTCAGGTCTCTGGCACCGTTAAGAATCTTGTGCTTAAGAAGAACCAGACATATCAATTAAAAGTTGTGGTCGATGGAAATCATGTGAAATGCTATATTGATGATGCGCTCTATGTGGACTATACCCAGGAAACAATTGCCAGCTTGTACGAAACGGCTAGTGTTGATGCAAATGGTGATATTATTTTAAAACTGGTAAATTCCAGCGAGCAGGCGATTGCAGTTGATACCACCCTAAGCAGTATTGATATGAACGCTTACAATTCCACTGCTACTGTTACGGTATTAAAAGGCGATTCACTCTCTGCGACAAATTCCTTTGCTGAACCAGAAGCATTGATTCCGTCGGAAGCAAGTTTAGATGTGGATAGCAGTTTTACGTATCAGGCACCAAAATATTCAGTTAGCATTATCCGCATTTCTAAAAAATAACTTCGCACAATTTTGACGTGCGCCGCCAGGCGCACTAAACAGCCCGTCCGACGTTGATTGCCGGACGGGCTTGTTAAAAACTATATTGATGATTTGCTTTCATACTGCTTGATATATACATTAATCTGCAAACCATTTCCTCCCCGCCATCATGTCATATGCCTTTTCAATTGTCTCTTCATCACTAAATCCAACCGATGCCCCATTGTACCCGATTTTAATTGCCGCAAATATCTCTGCTCGCTTTAATGCCTCTAGTACGCTATATCCTTTTCCGTAGTAATTCAAAAAGCTTGTAAACAATGCATCGCCAGCGCCAATTGTGTTCACTACATTTTCTGCCTCGGCGGCGGCTAAGGAATACACCCTATCCTCCATCCGGTCATACATCATTGCCCCCTTACTCCCTCGACCAATCACGATAATCTTACATTTGTATCTGGTCTTTAGCTCCATTAGAAAGCGTTCTGGCTCGGTCGGAATCAGTTCATCACTGAGAAACAGAATATCTGCATACTGCATAAATTCTTTGTTGTAGGTATCTTCTATGTCGCTAAGCACATGCACATCGGTCGCAATTAATTTCCCAAGTTCCTTGGCGCGGCGAAGTAATGGGCGGTTAAAATTGGCATTGCAGGCCACCACTATATCGCATTCCTTTATCTGCTCATCCAGTCCAGTAATATCCATGCTCTGCTCCTGCACATCCTTTAAATCACAGTAAATCTGCCGCCTGCCATCGTCATCATATAAAATTAATGACACCGGCGTCTCTTTTAAACCATGAATGATATTCTCTGCACCAATACAATCCACTTCTAGCTGCGCTCTAATTCGTTCCCCTTCTGCATCCGGCCCCAGAAATGAAATAAATTCTGTATCATTTCCCAAGCATTTAAATGCTTTTGCAATATTATAAGCAACACCGCCGATATTTGATTTTATTCCAAAAAAAGAATATTCAATTGGATAATAGGTAATTGGAAATTCCTTTATTTTCAGTGTCGTTTCTACGTTTACTAATCCGGATATCATGATTTTCATATGGCTTCCTCACTTTGTCTTTTTTCAAAATCAGTATGTAAATACAATTCTTCGTACATTTCTTTCCCGTATTTTTCTCTTAATTTCAGTAAATAAATGTCATGATGAATGTGCTCAGATATAATTTTTATAAACAGACGGTTATTACTGATGGTTCCTTTCCAGGATTCTTCCAACTGGCTGCCATCAGCCGTCAATGCAATTTGGTCATCCACTGCCAACATCAGGCGTGATGGTTCCTGCGCATTTCGATGGTGGGAATAATATTCGCTAACAGTTTCAGGAATATTGATTTCATGAAATGAAAAGATTACGACTTTAATTCCTTTTTTTGTTAGTGCTGTTACCTCATCTGCAAAATATAGCAAATCAAAATTAGCATTAAGATATACTTCGCGTTCAGCATTTCTTAAAAGCTCTTTTGCTTTATGGATGGCTGTCTGAAACCCTTTGAAGTTTATGGTCAATTCTTCATATTTTGTTTGTTGATATTGCTGCAATTCTTTTTTGGCATTTTCGATGCTGTCTGTTATTTCCGCCTGCATTTTTCCCAATATCACGGATGGTTCCTGAGCCATGTACAGCAACGTTTCATTTGGTACTACCTCAACAATTCCCTTTTCCAACATATGCTCCAGGGCATTATATATAGCTGGCCGCGACATCTCAATTTTTTTGGCTAATTGATAAGCAGACATTGGTGTTTGTCCCAGCAAGGCCACATATAATTCTGCTTCTAATTTTGTAAAATTCAGTTTTTCAAGATTTTTAATTAAATTCATTTGCCCTCCCTATAGTTGTATATTATATGCAACTATTATTGTATTCTAATCAGATTAATATTGCAAGCAAAATTATCTAAAAACCTACTGGTCTTAATAATACAAAAACACCTCCTTTGATAAGTCATATCACTTATCAAAGGAGGTGTCGCTTATTTTCTAAATTTTCGATAACACATCAAACCAAAATACCCTGCCGAAGTTATCACCGTAAACAAAATGGATAAATTCAAAATGTTGTCAAATTTCACTTGCCAAACATTAAGCAAAAACAGTGACAGCAACAGTAACATTCCCATCCAGTATAAAAATGCCAGACCAGTCACTGCCATCCATTGCAGCACCATTTTCACCATATCAATTGCTGCTTTTTTTTTATTATATTTATTATCTGCTGCTTTACTCATCATATTTCACACCCCAGATACTTTCATTTGCACCGACAGCACTAAACGTCATTACATTGACTCCAGCTTCGTCAGTCATTTCACAGAATATACCACTATATTCTATATCATTCATCGTGATATGGACATAGTATGTATCCTCCTTCATTTCCCATGTTCCGGTAATGCCATCACCATATACGTTCCCTCGGTCAGACAAAATCAACTTAAAAGGCTCTGCTATAGCAGCATCTATTGTCATGCCCTGATTAATTACATAATATTCGCCAACTACGTTTTCCGTGGCATATCCCGTCGCCACAATCGTTTCTCCGGCGGTCTGATATGGCAGCATACATGGCCAGCCCTCTTCGTTCATAAAGAATTGATGTACACGTGGCTCATGGTCCTCCTGACCATTGTCAAAGCGGGTATGATAAACAAGATACATCTTACCATCATCATCAATAAACGCAGAATTATGACCGGTTGCCATATAAGCTTTCGTCAGGCTTGGAAGCATGTAATTACCCGATAACTTTAAACCATAATAGGCATGATTTCGGCCAATGGTCGGATACTCACCGCTCATATCTACATACTCACCGTCTACGGTTTTACTGCGGAACACACGCATTTGATAACCACCCTCACGCTGCAATGCACCATAAGAAACAAATAGATAATAATATTCGCTTGTGGCGTCATACAAAATATACGGTCCCTCAATTGATTTGTGCCCACCACCTAATAAACGTTTACCAAAATAAGGATCAACACTGTTTTTCTCATCTGCTTCTGGATGAATCACCAATCCTGTTGCCTCATCAATTTCCAGCAGGAACATTCCGCCTGACCAGGAACCATACACCATCCACATCCGACCATCTGCATCATAAAATACGGTTGGGTCAATCGCATTCGGCCAGTCCTCATTATTATACTTTCCGCCTAGATTCAGGTATGTTTCAGCCGCATACTCAGCACTGACATAATCATAAACATCCGTTGTATCAATATCTTTCGCTGTAAAACCAGAATAAATTAATGCACCCTTCCATTCAAATGGTCCATCGGGTGATTCTGAGGTTGCATAACAGAGATTGGACTTGATATAAGTTGATGATGTGCAATAGTACATATAATACAAATCCTGTGCCTTATTGTATACAACATCCGGGGCCCAAACAGAATAACCACCATCATCTGCACCAGAATAGTCAAAGGCATGTGAAGTTTCTTCAAATAAGTTCGAAAATAGTGGATTCTTTTTGGTATACCCATTGCCAATTGAAGTCCAGCCTGCCAAGTCGGTGGATTTTGCCACTGACATGTGGGAACCATAGATATAATAGGTACCGTCTACCGCCAAAATCGAAGGATCATGCACACTTACCCCAGCTCTGATGGCATTGGTTGCAATTCCGTCATAGCTGACTTTAAAATCGCTATCAATCGTCTCTGGAAATAAAGCATCATAGTTCAAATATACGCCGATTCCAACTCCTGCCGCTAACACAAAAACAACTGCCAGCGCGATGATTAACTTTCTTCGTTTTCTCATACGCATCCTTCTCCTTTTTGATAAAAACACCCTAGTTGTTATACTACAACTATTTTTACTATATCAAAAAGAATAAGAAATGGCAATTGTTTTGTTTACTTTTTATTAAATTATTTTACATTATTTAAAAATCATTTTATAAATCTGCCAATTGGAATTTTGCTACCAAATCATTTAAATTTTCTGATTGGGCATATAACTCTTCACTAATTGCTGAACTTTCTTCTGCTGTCGAAGAGGTATCTTGAACTACACCAGAAATCTGTTCGATACCATTGCTAACTTCAACCATTGCATTTGCCTGCTTCTTAGCCGATTCCTGAATCATATCAATACTCTCAATAATCTTACCGATATTACCCAACACCGTATTTAATGATTCTGAAGTCTCGCTAACAATATGGTTTCCTTTATCAATTTCAGCTAAGGATGCCTGAATCAAACCTCTGGTATTCGTTGCTGCATCAGCACTCTGATTTGCCAAATCTCTGATTTCTTCTGCTACGACAGCAAATCCTCTGCCAGCTTCACCTGCTCTGGCTGCTTCAATTGCTGCATTAAGCGATAATAGATTGGTCTGGCTGGCAATCTCCTCAATACTATTAATAATTAATTCAATCTGACTAGAAGTTTTGCTAATGTTATCCATTGCTGAAACCACTGACTCCATAGATTTCTGGCTGTCTTTTGCTTCATCACCAGTTCTCTTTGCTTCGAGACTTGCTTCCTCGGCACGCTTTGCATCGCGCTCCATCTGATTCGTCAACTCATCAATTGATGCTGTCAGTTCCTCTACCGCGCTCGCCTGGTCAGTTGCTCCTTCTGCTAACCCTTGTGCACCTTGAGACATATTCTGTGCTCCGCCCTGAACTTGACCGGAAGCTTCTCTAATTTGTCCCAATACTTCAGTCATACTAGTTTTAATTCCCCGCATTGCCATCAGGATTGGATTAAAATCACCGATGTAATTATCTACCTCCTGGCTTTTAACATCAAAGTTTCCATTTGCCATTTCACCCAGACAGTACTGGATATCCGGTATAATTTTCTGAATCAATGCAACCAATGCCTGGATGTTTGTTGCCAACGAACCCAGCTCATCCTCAGACTCATATGTAATCTTCGCATCCAAATTACCTGATGCTATGGATTTTGCAACCTCCTCAAGTTCGTAAATCGGAGCTGTCAAAATCTTCGTCAGAACCTTTGAAAATGTCAATGTCAATGCCAAGCTGACACCTGCCACCAAAAGCAATACGACAATCACAATGGTTCTTACGATCATTGATGTGTTATAGGAAGATACCGCATTGCTATCAGCAGTTTCACCAATCGTCTTTAATATATCAATCGTAGCTTCCGCTGCCTGCTGATATTCATCATGGTAAACTTGGAGCGCCTCATCAATCTGATTCGCATAGGCCAGCTCCATTACTTTGTTCTGCGCTTCAAAGCCACCTGCGGCTGCAGCATCTAAATCTGTTAACATCTGCTGTGCTTTGGCTGTATTTGGCATCGTCTTTTGGAGACTAGCAAACTGTATTTCGAGATCAGCAAAATCTTCTTCTGCCAATTTCAAAAACGCATTTGTCTCCGCTTCATCGGTGGTGGTCAATGAGCTCATAATGTTTTTTAGTCCACTTTGAATATCGCGTCTGGCCTGAAGCTGACCAACAACATTGGCATAGGATTCATCATAAAAATTCTTCATATTATTTCCCACTAGTACCAATCCAATTACGGCCGTAATTATCGATACAACAAAACACCCAATAACAATTGTAAATACCCGACTCAGTTTCTGACTAATCTTTAAATTCTTTAACATTTGTTCCATAAACTTTCCTCCTTGAATGTGGTTTGGTTTCTACATAACAACTTCCTTAAGAACAAAAAAAAGCATCAAAAATCATCATGTCAAGCATGATCCCCTTTGTGCATTTCATCCCCATGAAATATGTAATTTATATAAATAATAATACAAGAAGATATCATCAAAATCAAGATTTTTTTTCTGTTATTTTGTCGATATGGCATTGGGATAACTCTTTTCCATCGTCTTTTCGTCGTAAATATCATCTATCCAACGTTCCATTTTACTCTCTGCACGAACCTTTCCAAATATTTTTTTCTGTAAAGACACTGCATAAATATTCATATACACCTCCTAATATGAGTCCCATGCCAAACAAGAAACTATCCACCCGCACCAAATCGACGTTAAACGACACGAATCTTCTTTCGTAATTCTTGTGTTATTTAAATGAATCACTTACAATTTACTATGTATGATTTTTTTAGAATAATGGAGGTGACAGTTTGACAAAAATTTTAATTTGTGATGACCATACAGAGGAATTGGCGCTTTTGAAAGAAATTCTGCTTTCCTTTTATGATACTGGTCAATGTGACATTTATAGCTTCACAAAGCCTACCGAAGCTGCCCGATTTGTTGCCGCAGGAAATGACGTTGACATTGCCTTCTTAGATATTATGATGCCTGGTATGAACGGAATTGATTTAGCACTAAAGATGCGGGCAGGCGGCTTTCATGGCTTTTTGATATTCTTGACCGGGGTCAATGATTTTGCCGCACAGTCCTATCAAGTCAAAGCATATTCTTATATTTTAAAGCCAGTTCAAGCAGAGATGATTCAGCGTTTAATTACAGAAATTGAGCACACTCGCTCAAAAAATGACACCTCTGGTTTTCGCATTACGCGAAAAACCGGCACTCGGTTTGTTTTATTTTCTGAACTGATTTATGCCGAAGTGATTAAGCACCACCTTTATTTTCATTTAGCAAGTGGCGAAGTGGTTACCGCCTATGCACCATTAAAGCAATATGCCGAGATTCTACTGCAAGACCCGCGGATGGTTCAAAACCACCGCAGCTTTATTATTAATATGGAGTATATTAATGCTTGCGAAAAACGAACCGTAACCATGCGGGATGGAACTTGTATTTCAGTTCCCCGGGACTTTGAAAATTTTCAAAAAAAATGTTTTAAATGGATGTTTGGCAACAAAGAAGGACCAGAAATCCATGAAACTTAAGCAAAAGGGATTGCCGCCGCAGTCCCTTTTTTAATATTGTTTATGCTTTTTTCACTTTCAATCCATTGACTTCACCTGACACTTCATTATATGATAGGAAATAACATATTAAAAATATAGGAAAAATAACAAAAGGCAGGTGAATTGATGAATCAGAAACTAAAAGAAAAAACAGCCGAAGCCCTGACCTCCGTGATGCCTATTACAATCATTGTATTTTTGCTCAGTATTATTATTGGTGCCGTAGAACTTGCCCCGATGATGTTATTTATTGTTGGTGCAATTATGTTGATTGTCGGAATGGGATTCTTTCAATTAGGGGCAGATATTGCAATGATGCCGCTTGGTGAAGGTCTAGGTATCGAAATGACAAAGACGAAAAAGCTTTGGCTCGTTTCAATTATCAGTTTTGGAATGGGAATCATCATCACACTGGCCGAACCCGATTTATGGGTATTGGCCGAACAGGTGACTGGTGTTCCCAATATGGTAATGATTTTGACGGTAGCAATCGGAGTAGGTGTTTTTCTCTTAATCGCTATTCTCCGTATTCTGTTTAAGGTGAAATTGGCCTACCTCTTAATGGGATTTTATGTAATTGTCTTTGCGTTATCCGCTTTTGTTCCAAAAGAATTTATTTCGGTAGCATTTGACTCTGGCGGTGTTACGACTGGTCCAATTACAGTTCCCTTTATTATGGCGATGGGTCTTGGTCTTGCTTCGATTCGAAGTGATAAGGACTCTGGTGATGACAGCTTCGGTCTGGTTTCCCTTTGCAGTATTGGACCAATTATTGCTGTATTAGTTCTGGGAATTTGTTACAATCCAACGGATGCTGCATATGTTGCCCCTACAATTCCGGACGTTATAACAATGCGTGACGTTCTAAATGAATTCTACATAGAGCTTCCAACGTTTATTAAGGACGTTTCTCTGGCCATGCTGCCAATCATTGGCGTATTTATTATTTTTCAGCTCATTACCAGACGTTACTCCAAACGCCAGATTAGTAAAATGTGCGTTGGTATTCTCTACACTTGGATTGGCTTGATTGCTTTTTTAACTGGTGTAAATGTGGGCTTCGTGCCAATGGGTACGTTAATCGGCTCACAGATTGCTTCTTCTGCGTTTAAATGGTGGCTGGTTCCACTCGGTGTAGTTATTGGTTATTTCATTGTTGCCGCCGAGCCGGCTGTACATGTTCTTAAGAAGCAGGTAGAAGAAGTTTCGGAAGGTGCTATTTCAGCCACTTCCCTACAACTATCACTCTCACTTGGAGTTGCTTTTTCTTTAGCCTTGGCGATGATACGAGTGCTGACCGGCATTTCGATTTTCTGGCTGTTGATTCCAGGCTATATTTTAGCCTTAGTATTGACCTTTTTTGTACCGACGATTTATACCGGTATAGCGTTCGACAGTGGTGGTGTTGCCAGTGGTCCGATGACCTCAACCTTCTTACTGCCGCTTGCGATTGGTGCCTGTAACGGTGCTGGCGGCAATATTATGACGGATGCCTTTGGTATCGTTGCAATGGTTGCAATGACCCCGCTGATTGCGATTCAGTTATTAGGCTTAGTCTCGCTTAGAAAGGAACGCCAAGCCAATACGATTGAAAATGTACCAGAATATGTTGAAGAAATCATTGAATATGAGGAGGACTCATTCTATGAATGAAACGGATAAACTAGGCCCTTGCCCCGATATGCATGGAAAGGCGCCAATTCCAATTTTAAAACTAGTGGTTTATATTGTGAACCGGGATTTATCCAAAAAGTTAGTACATCTTTCCGAAAATATTGGTGTTCGCATGCAATTTATCTGCAATGCAACCGGAACCGCTGGTTCCGACATCATGACTCGCTTAGGGCTTGGTGAGAGGGACAAATGTTTAGCACTCAGCTTAGAGCCTCATTTTCGCGTTACACCTATTATGAAAGCTATTTCTGAAGGCTTAGAACTAAGCAAGCCGGGACGGGGAATCGCCTTTACCATTCCGCTGTCCGGTGTCAGCAGCCCGGTTCCCCATATGTTTTCAGAAGAAATACAACAAATCAAAGAAAGGTTCGCTAATAAAATGGAAGATGAAATTACAAAAATGAAGGAATGTATGAATCATGATTTAGTCGTAGCTGTAATTAACCAAGGATTTAGTGATGAATTAATGGAAGCTGCGAAAGAGGCCGGTGCTACTGGAGGTACCATTATTCACGCCAGACGTACGGGCAGTGAAGGAGCCTTTCATTTCTTAGGCATTTCCGTTCAGGAAGAAAAAGAAATCGTAGCTATTTTGACCCCAAAGAGTAATCGCCGCGAAATTATGGAAGCTATTAACCATTCTTGCGGCATCCGTTCACAGGCACAGGGATTCGTTTTCTCACTGCCGGTTGACAGTGTCGAAGGGTTACGTTTGCCAGATTAAGTATCAAAATGAAGAAAAATATGGTATGATGTTTCTATAAGAAAGTCCTCCCAGTTGGGAGGATCGGAGGGAATGTCGATGCAAAATGAAATCAAACAGCCGATACGGCTCTTAGACCAGCAAGGACATATTACAAATCCAGGCTGGGCCAGACAGCTTCATTGGACTTACGACCGGAAAGATATCAAAGCACCAAAATGGCGCATTAAGGAATGGGATTATTATCTTGTTACAAATGATTCCTATGGTGTTGCATTTACGATTTCGGATTTAGGTTATATTGGAATGGCCAGTGTCTCATTTTTAAACTTCAAGGAGGGTTGGGAGCATACCGAAACATCGCTCGTTCTTTTCCCGCTTGGAAAATACGGACTTGGTTCTCACTCTGATTTCGGAAATGCCCAATTTCAAAATAAGAAAATGCAGCTGCAATACGTTGTTACCAAAGGAAAACGTACCCTTCGCTGCCACTATACTGACTTCTATCAAGGTCAAAACCTCGATGCCGAGATTGTGCTTTCCCAGCCGCCAATGGACACCATGTGCATTGCTACACCGTGGAAGGAAAAACCAACTGCTTTTTATTATAATCAAAAAATTAACTGTATGCCAGCCGCCGGCCATGTGGGACTCGGCAGTGAATCGTATCAGTTTTATGCTGACCGTGACTTTGGCATCCTTGATTGGGGCCGCGGTGTCTGGACCTATGACAATGTTTGGTACTGGGGCACTGGCAGCGGTTTGGTCAATGGTGTTCCATTTGGTCTGAATTTAGGTTATGGTTTTAGTGACCGCAGCTCGGCTTCGGAAAATATGCTTTTTTATAATGGCGTTGGTCACAAATTAAACCTGGTTAAATTCCAGATTCCAACCTGCTCTGATGGTTCCTACGACTTTCTGAAGGAATGGGAAATTACTTCTGATGACAACCGACTGACCGGATTATTTACCCCAGTCCTAAATCGGCAGGCCCACATTCATGTTTTGATGATTGAGACAGAACAAAATCAGATTTTCGGACACTTCAATGGCACTGCGGTCTTAGATGATGGCACTATTTTAGACATTACTGACTTCTTCTGCGGGATTGAAGTGATTCATAACCGATATTAGCGTACACTGAATATGCACCCGTGATGGTGAATCCCCCGACGAGAATCTCTGATGGATTCTTGTTGGGGGATTCACCATTTCAGAATTATTATCAATTCGCATATTCAATCTCAAATTTAGCCTCATCTTCGATCTCTTCCACAAGACCCTCCATATCTGAACTGACATATACCTTTTCCAAATGTGGCAGGTTCAGCAGCGGACTTAAATCATCAAGATAAAGTCCACTAATCCACAGTACCTTCAGTTGCGTGTGGGTTTCAATTCCCGCCAGGCTATCAAGTCTGGTCCAGGAGATTCGCAGCTCTTCCAGATCCTTTACCCCCATCAGGAAGTCCAGCGTATCAATCGACGTATTTGTAACATCCAAAGTGATAATCTGCCGCTCACCGAGATATTGATAAGAACCAGAGTCATTTGAAATATTAAGATATATGATTCGTCCCGACAATCCGCCAATGGATGCTGGTTCATAATCAGAAATATCAATCAGCGACACGGAATCCAATACTGGTAGCCCCAACAATGGGGATATGTCTGTTACCTGATAATTACTGGCCAACCCTGCATAAGTCAGACGTATTAACCCTTTGATTGGCGTAATATCCTGAACCTGATTACCTGCAAGTTCAAGCTGACGTAAATATTTTAGCTGTGAAACCGGGGTAATATCAATGATTTGCTGATTAGCCACAAACAAGCATTGCAAATTGGGCAAATACTTCAAATCAGTCAGTGATGTGATTGACCCAATGACGTCAGGCGCGATTCCCCAGTCCTCATAACATGCCTTCGAATCCAGATAACATCGTTCGTGATTGATAAAGATACCTTCGACATTTTTCAATTCTTCGCTGGTAATCACTTCATCTGCCTGTTTCCCTAATTGCAAACGAACCGCTTGTTCAATCAGTGGCTCCTGAAACTCCACTGTGTCTGTCTGGGATTTATCCGTATATTCAATCTCAAATTTAGCCTCATCTTCGATTTCTTCCACAAGACCCTCCATATCTGAACTAACATATACCTTTTCCAAATGTGGCAGGTTCAGCAGCGGACTTAAATCATCAAGATAAAGTCCACTAATCCACAGTTCCTTCAACTGTGCGTGGATTTCAATTCCCTTCAGGCTATCAATTCTAGTCCAAGAAATTCGCAGTTCTTCTAAATTCGTCACATCCTTCAGGTAATCCAAGGTATCAATCGATGTATTCTGAACATCCAAAGAAACAATCTCCCGTTCACCAAGATATTTATAAGAATCAGGACCATTCGAAATATTAAGATGGACCATTCTGCCCGGCAATCCGGCAATGGACGTTGGTTCATAATCAGAAACGCCGACTATCGCCAATGATTCCAATATTGGCAGTCCCATCAATGGCGATATGTCAGTGATCAGATTATCATTGCCCAATCCGATACAGCTTAAACGGATCAGTCCTTTGATTGGTGTAAGATCCCCAACTGGGTTACTCGAAAGTTCAAGGTGATGTAAATATCTCAACTGAGAAACAGGCGTAAGATCCGTGATTTGCTGGTTAACCGCAAACAGTATTTGCAAATTGGGCAGATACGCCAAATCCACGAGTGATGTGATTGGTCCTTTGTAATCAGGCAATTCCTCATTGATTGCAAAACATGCCTGCGCATCCAAAAAACATCGATCGCGATTGATAAAGATACCTTCGACGCTTTGCAGTTCTTGACTGGTAATCACCTCATCTGCCTGTTTACCTAACTGCAAACGAACAGCTTGCTCAATCAGCGGTTCTTGAAACTCTACCAACCCAGATATACTCGGGGACTCCTGAGCTTCCTGTATATCCTGAGCAATTTTGGAATCTGGTAAGGCGCCATCTTTGTTCATCATTTTTCCGGCTAAAATTCCACCGACAAAAATACTCGTTAGAACGATTGTCCCGGCACAAATCTGTTTTAGCTTCCATTTGGTCAGCAACAACGCCCACTTTACCATTCTGACAGTATGATAACGCTGCTGCGGTGAAAATGCCGTACATTTTCGGATAATTCGAGTAACGTCACGGTCATTGCACCGGAATTTTTCAGTATCCGTTTCACCAGTAAATAGCCAATTCAGTAAAATTCCCAGCGAATAGATATCAGACCGTCCATCTGTCTGGGCAAATCCATACTGCTCTGGACTGGCAAATTCCTGCGTTCCCATAAATATGGTATCCTTCGCCTGCTCCTTTTTATAAAAACGGGCAATCCCAAAATCGATTAGCTTAATCCGCCCGTCGTCCATCATAATAATATTCTGTGGCTTGATGTCACGGTGAATAATTGGTGGATTATGCTCATGTAAATAACTCAAAATGTCACATAGTTGCAGGCAGATATCAATAATCTGTTTCCGCGAAAGACATTTTCCCCCAACCCACTCATCCAATGGCTTTCCCGGAACATATTCCCGGACAATTATCAGCTCGCCATTTATGCCGATATAAGAGCGGATATACTGTGCTAGTCCAGAATGATTCAAATCCTTCGTCAGCTCCCGCTCACCAGTTGTGGAAACAAAAGAAGATGATTCGTGGCAGCATTTCGCTACACACAAATCATCTGTCTGTTTTTCTTTTATCAGAAGTGTCTCACTAGTTTCACTTTGCCCTAGACACTGAATCACTTCATAACGCCGTAAAAAATCTTTTGGATAGTTTGTCGTTTGTATCTCACCCATTACAGCATCGCCTTCCGCACTGAAATTTTATTTCACTTATAACATAAGCAATATTTGGGGGTATGTCAAGTGAATTTCAAGGCTAGACATTAGGCCTGCTGATATTCCAACTGAAGATTCGACAACAACTGATGCACAGATAAAATCTCCGTTGTTCGATATGCATTCTGACCAGCAAAAGCAAAACCATTTTTCAGATTTCCCTTGCGCGCATTTATTAACGCAGTCGAAATACAGTAAGGACTATTTTCTAGCTGACAAGTCTTGATGCAGTGGAACGGACAGTTCACTGGCTGCTTCGCACCTTCCTCAGCGGCTTCAAGAAAACTGTTACGAATTGCGCGGCCTGGCATTCCGACTGGACTTTTAATAATCATCAAGTCTTCCTTCTGGCAATCCACATAGCTCTTTTTAAATTCCATCGAGGCATCGCATTCCTCAGTTGCCACAAACCGTGTTCCCATCTGTACACCAGATGCACCCATTTCCACAAAATGACGGATATCCTCGCCAGTATAGATGCCACCTGCTGCAATGACTGGTATTTTTCGTCCCAACTGCTCCTCATATTCATGAACCACACGCAGTACCTGTGGCATAATTTCCTCTAAT
Source organism: Lachnospiraceae bacterium (assembly GCA_031555935.1). Taxonomy (GTDB): domain Bacteria; phylum Bacillota; class Clostridia; order Lachnospirales; family Lachnospiraceae; genus Roseburia_C. The sequence continues at coordinate 64,933 of JAVBTX010000003.1, forward strand.
GAAAATTCTTTGCTTTCTAACTCTTCCTTTTTAACACCAATATGACCACCGGCCATTGGACCTTCGACCACAAATGCATCCGGAATATAGTTGTATTTCTGCACCCATTTTTTTATCAATAAGTTAGCTGCCTTCGCCGAAGAAATAATCGGAACCAGCTTGGTTTTGGCACCCTTAATTAAGTATTTTGGTAAATCAAGCGGCAGACCGGCGCCAGCAAAGATAATATCAACTTTTTCATCAATCGCGGTTGTTACCATCTCTGGAAAATTGGATAATGCAACCATGATATTGATTCCAAAAATTCCTTTTGAAGCCGCTCTGACTTTTTTCACTTCATCTCTTAATGCCTGAATACTGCATGTGATTGGGTCTTTCCGATAGCCCGGCATTTCAAATCCCATACCTGCCGCCGATAACACACCGATTCCGCCTTCATTACTAACCGCTGTTACAAGTGATGCACCTGAAACACCGATTCCCATGCCACCTTGAATAATTGGTAGCTTGGCAGTCAAATCACCAATTGACAGCTTAGGCATTTCAAATTTTTTTTCTTTATTTTTTTCCATTACATTTCACCTCTATATACATTGATTACGTTTTACAAACAATATTATATACCATTCACATAATATTGCAATACATAAATATGTCGAAATGTAGTTTTTATTACTATATTGCTAAATTAAGCTATATTTTACAAAAGATTTGTGCAATCCGTCCTGATTTACATCATCCGTAATGTCATCTGCGACATCCTTTAGCGCTTGTTTGGCATTTCCCATTGCAATACCAACGTGGCAATATTTTATCATTTCAATATCGGGTTCGGCATCCCCGAAAGCAAACGTATCGTTGATGTCGGCATTCAAATGCGCTAACAAAATCTCGATGCCTTTTATCTTATCAATTCCCGGAATTGCAAATTCACCAAACTCCTGCACCTTTCCATCGGTCGACCAGGTGGAGATTTTATACTGTTCGCCTAACTCTGCTCGTGCCTGCTCTAAGATACCTGGTTTTAACAGAAAACTAATCTTTGCTACATCTGAACGATATAATTCTCCATCCCAAATCATTTCCGGAAAAACTTCATTTATTTTTTTCATACCTAATTCTAAATTTCCACCATATAATGCCGTTATCGCTTCTTCCATAAACCGTTCATTGGCAAACAACCCGTTTTTACTCTCCAGATAGTAGCCGAGCTGATTCTGCTCCAACCAATCAACGGCCTTTCGCTCTGCATCGGCATCCATCTGCAAGTCTTGAAGGACGACACCATTATCCTCAATATACATCCCATTTCCGCCAATCATGCCGTCCAAACCGATTTCCCACAATTCCTCGTAAACCTCCGCCTTGCTTCTGCCGGTTGTCAGATAGACTTTGTTGCCCTTTTTTCTGGTTTCTCTGATGGCCCGTATTGCATGTACCGGCACCTCTTGCTGATAATCAACCAGTGTTCCGTCGATATCTAAAAATATAATTTTCATTGATAATCCTCCGCATCAAGAAATTCTCACCAATATCAATATTCCCCTTTCAGTAACACCTTTATGCACCAGTAATGTCACTATGCATATGCTATTTATAATTGAAATTTCATTTGAAGGGAACACCATGAATAGTCAGAAACGAGAAGACCTTCTAAATCTTGCCTTGGATGCGACCCCGCTTGAACGCGGGAAATCGCTGGAATTAGGAGTGGGATATTCACCACTGGACCAGCGTTGGGAGGTCGTTGTCAGATATTCCGGTAATATCCAGTTGATTGAAGAAACATATCCTGAAATTGAAATTACCGAATTAAGCAACGAGTATGCCATTGTAACGCTGCCGCAATCCTTCATGGATGTTCTGACCGACCGCGAAGAAATTGAATATATCGAAAAACCCAAACGTTTATTTTTTGCACTCAGTCAGGCCATCCGGGCCTCATGTATCACGCCATTATACAACACCAGCCTTGGTTTATCGGGACGTGGTACCTTGATTGCCGTTATTGACAGTGGCATTGACTACATGCATCCAGATTTTATGAATCCAAATGGAACGACCCGGATTGTGTCTTTATGGGACCAGACGATAATTCCCCGAGATGACTGGCGGCCACCGGGAAATTATCGCCGCGGCGTAGAGTTCTCCGCGGAACAGATTAATCTGGCTCTGGAACAGCCGACTCCGGCACAAGCTTATGAGATATGTCCATCACGGGATATTACGGGGCATGGAACCCATGTTGCCGGCATTGCCGCCGGTAACGGCCGAGCCTCAGGTGGGCAATACCGTGGTATCGCTTATAATTGTGAGCTATTGATTGTCAAGCTGGGAACCCCAATGGAAAATTCTTTTCCGCGTACCACCGAACTGATGCAGGCTGTTGATTACGTCCTCAAAAAGGCGAGAGACTTAGGAATGCCAATAACCATTAACTTAAGCTTTGGAAACAATACTGGCTCACATGATGGAACCTCACTGTTGGAGACTTATTTATCAGATATGTCCAACTTCTGGAAAAATGCCATAATTGTCGGAACTGGCAACGAAGGAGACTCAAGGGGTCACACCACCGGAACGATGTCCGCATCAACATTAGCTCCTGTGGATGAAGAACTTTTGATTGGCAATTATGAAATGGGTATGAATCTGCAAATTTGGAAATCTTATGTCGATACGGTCGGCATCAGTATCATTCATCCCAATGGCAGAATTGTCGGAACCATTCGTGAAGTGCAGGGTACACAACGATTTGCACTTGAAGGTACTGAGCTTTTGATTTACTATGGTGAACCACGCCCCTATAGTCCCTATCAGGAAATTTATATCGACTTTATTCCGATAAGGGATTATGTCGATAGTGGTGTTTGGACTATCCGCATCGAGCCGGAGCGAGTCGTCTATGGTAAATTTGATATGTGGATTCCATCTGCCGGAATCTTAAGTACCGCTACTGGCTTCTTAACGCCGACTGAGAATACCACCTTGACCATCCCTTCTACAGCCGTCAAGGTCATTTCCGTTGGGGCTTATGATTCCTATTATAATCAATATGCCTCCTTTTCTGGCCGCGGTTTTACGAGACAGACCAACCAGGTCAAACCAGAATTAAGTGCGCCAGGTGTCGACATCACCTCAACTGCCCCCGGTGGTGGTTATGCAACGCGTTCTGGAACTTCTATGGCCACGCCATTTGTCAGCGGAACATCTGCGCTGTTAATGGAATGGGGCATTGTCAATGGCAATGACGCTTTTTTATATGGTGAAAAAATGAAAGCGTATCTGGTAAAAGGGGCAAGGCATCTGCCTGGCTTCTCTCAATATCCGAATCCTCAGCTTGGCTGGGGGGTACTTTGTGCAGCCGACTCACTCCCTTGAGTGAGTTGGCTTCGATTCACTCCCTTGAGTGAGTCGGCTTGGATTCACTCCCCTGAGTGAGTCGGCTTGGATTCACGCCCTTATCACAGCATCTTGGCAAGCTCATATACCCGCGCCTTCGTTAATTCTGCTCCTTTATTATTCTCAATCATTAACTGCATACTTCCACCTTCATACTCAGCACCAGCTCTTTTTATCTCGGCTTCTTTGTCGGTAATCCAGTCTCTTTCTTCGGTTGTGAGCTTATCCATCGCTGTAGCATCCAATGTCTCTTTTAACTGATTCCAAACTGCGTTCAGTTCATCATCCCACAATTGATATATTTGTGACGATATGTCGTTCATTTCCGTTTGTGTCAAATTCTCTGTTTGAAGTCTATTTTCTAAAATTGCAACCTCTTCCTCCACACTTGTAAGTTCATCATCAATGCCATAATATCCCATTGCTATCTCATAGCTGGAAAAACCACATTCAGCTTTGACATTAAAAAGTCCGTAAAAAGGAAGTTCTGTCTCTGTGCCTTCCGCAAATTCACTGTAACCCACCCAGCTTTTGTATGCCTCTGGCAACTCTTGAAGTGAGGCTCCCGGCAGATAAATCAAAATATTCTCGGCATCCTCCAAGCCATATGGTTCACTATAGAGATATCGAACTCCATCCTTAATTTCCTCTGTTTCAGCATCCTGAGCTAGCACAATGCTCTTAATTTCCATTGAATACGTGTATTCATCTACCTTTTCGGGCTGGGTAAACTCACCTGCAAAATTACATAAATACACCACTCCGTTAGGATATTCTTTTTCTACATCACCCATATCAGAATCATGATATTGTCCTTCAAATGTTCCATCCTCATGTATTGTCAATACGGTGCACCAAGCACCAGCACCACTCCCAAACCAGAATTCTAAATTCGATATATCTGCAAATGAAAGTGGAACCGCTTCTACATCTGAGGTAACTTCTGTTTCCAAGTTATCTGATACCTCTGTTTGTTCCAAAGTATTTGTTTTATCTACTTCATCTGTTTCCTGTTTCTCTGTATTTGATGCATTTGGTGCATTTGGTGTATTCGCTGTACTCCCACATCCTACTAACAAACAAGCACTGACAACAATTGACATTGATATTACCATTAATTTTCTTTTCACCTATTTTTCCTCCGTATATATCATTTTTGAAGATAACCTCGTTCATTTACTTTTCAATAAACAACACACCCAAGGTTCCCGGTCCGCAGTGGCTAGTCACGACACCACCCGCCCGTGTAATCAGAATTTCCCCAAAATACTGCATCGCTTCTAGTTCTTTTTTGACTACCTCAATAATCTCCAGCTCACAGCCGGAGTGTGTAATAAACACCCTTTCCGGATGAGCCTTTGCCATCACTGGCTTTAAATCCTGGACATAATCAATAATCGCCTTTTTCATCTTGCCACGATATTTTTTCCCCGGCTCCATTTTACCATCGACAACCGATATACGCGGGTGCAATTGAAGGGTACTGCCAGCAAATGCTGCCAAACCACTGCAACGACCACCGCGATGTAAATATGTCAATGTATCAACGACAAAGCTCGCACGAACAAGTGGCTGAATCTCTTTTATCTTGTTAACAATCTGCGAAGCTGACATTCCCTGCTCGGCCATCAGAGCTGCCTCAATGATTTGAAGCCCAATTCCAGTTGATAAGTTTTTGGAGTCAATCACAAATACCCGCTCCTCCACACCTAGTTCAGATGCTGCCAAACGCATCACGCTGCCACAAGAAGACATCAGTTCAGAGATACAAAAGCATACTACCTCGTTCGCTTTGGCAAGATTTCGCTCCAAGCATTGCTGTGCTTCCAACGGTGATAACGCCGACGTTTTTGGTGTTGCCTTGTTCTGGTCCGACCATTGATAAATTTGTTCTGGTGTAATATCGACACCATCGGAATATTCTTCATCCCCAAGATGGATATGCAAAGGATACGTATCAATACCATATTTCCCCAATAATTCTGGCGACAAATCACATGTGCTATCCGAAATAATAGATACTTTTTTCATCTCGCATCTTCCTCCTGCTTCATTAATTGCATACAACCTAATTTATCATAGGAATGCCCAAAGTGCAAGCTCTTACATGGCTCAATTATCGTTAGGTTGTTTACTAACCGCTGAAAACATGGTATGATTTTTCACATAGAAATCTGTCATTTGAGATGGATAATATCATTACCTTAGACGTAGGAGAACATATGAGCAAAAGTCAAATAAATAAACAAAGAATGGTTGAAGAATACGAAAACATTCGTTTAAATATGAAAAAAGAAGGCTACACCGAATCTATCTGCACGATATCAATTCTAAAGGCAAACGTGATGGCACTCATACTTGCGCTACCATTTATTATCATATGCATCGTTGTATATCATAATAAGTGGTCCAATTTAGGCCCGCAGATTGTTGAATTTTTCGATGTATCCTCTTCATTCAAAGAAATGATTTTATTTTGGCTCATTATGCTTACCAGTTTTGCCATTCATGAATTAATACATGGAATAACATGGAGTTTATTTTGCCAAAACAAATGGAAAAGCATCCATTTCGGTATTATGTGGAGCTCTCTTACGCCATATTGTCACTGTAAAGAAGAGCTAAAATTTAAAGGCTATATTTTAGGCGGCCTAATGCCTTTATTTATGCTGGGATTCGGTGTATTTATTATTTCATTATTTACCCATAGCATTATGTTATTTGTTTTAAGCTTAGTCAATATTATCGGTGCCGGAGGAGATATGTTGATTTCGCTCATGCTTATAAAATATAAAAATTCAATCATTTTCGACCATCCGACGGAATGCGGTTTTATTGCATTTACAAAATAGGTTGACTCTCTTCCCATGTTGCTTGGATGAAAGCTTATTCTAATTATGATATCAATGGTTTAGATATTCCCCAAAATTTTATACAATATCTTGTACAGCATCGCTGCCTCTTCTGCCTCCAGGTTCACGCACTTGCCAATCTCAGATGGGATATGAACAGCCTCTTCCTTCAGTTTTTCCCCAGCCTCTGTCAACCGCACTTCCAAATTACGCTCATCCACCTTGGAACGTGCTCTTATAACATAACCTTTGGCCTCCAATTTTTTTAGAACCGGAGTCAGGGTTCCTGAATCAAGATAGAGAATTTGCCCCAGCTCTTTCACGTTTAATTCTTTCTTTTCCCACATCACCATCATGGTAATATATTGCGTATAAGTTAAATCAATCATCTCCAAAAACGGATTGTATTGCCGTACCACTTCCTTCGCACAGGCATATAGGGGAAAACAAAGCTGGTTTTCAATCTTCAAAGCATCATATTTATTAATCACGAAATCTTCCTCTCACGTCATAATTGTATACAATTTAATTTACCACAGGATTACCGTCAGTGCAAGTATTATGCGCTGTGCATAATGCGTTACACACGCTGCGCGTATGCTTTATACGCCTGCGCGTGCTGCTTCATATGCGCTCCGTACCGCTAGCGCAAGCTGATCCGAACAAGAAGTCGGGCGGCGGCCACAGGTAATCCCCTTACATTTTTCTTCAATTTGCTCTACCGTCCACCCATCTACCAATAGCGGAATCGTCTTCAAATTACCATTACAGCCACCTGTAAATTCAATATTTTTGACGATATTTCCGTCTAGCTCTAACTTGATATTGGTAGAACACGTATCCTTTGTTTTATAATTATATTCCATCTATAAAACCTCCTTCACGGTGTCTTCGACATAACTCATATCATCGGTTGGCTCAAACCTTGCAACCACATTGCCTTCCCGGTCAATCAAAAACTTAGTGAAATTCCATTTCACATCCGGCTCATTCTGGTAATTGGGATTTATCTTGTTCAATACATCCACCAGCACTGCTGCCATCTCACTTCCCTCATCAAAACCAACAAATCCTCTTTGTTCAACCAGATATTGATATAATGGAATCGCGTTTTCTCCTTTTACATCCACTTTGGCAAACCGCGGAAAGGTAATGCCGTAATGAGAATCACAGAAGCTGGCGATTTCCTCATTACTGCCCGGGGCCTGATTGCCAAACTGGTTACATGGAAAATCCAAAATCTCAAAACCATCCGCTTGATATTTTTCATACATGTCTTGTAATTCATCATACTGTGGGGTAAATCCACATTCGGTAGCCGTGTTCACAATTAATAACACCTTGCCTTGGTACTCCCCTAGTGATACCTTCTCACCCATCACATCTTCTATTTTAAAATCATATAATTTTGCCATCTTATTTTCCTCCTATAATAATCCTTTTATTTTTTCATCCATTTTTTCCGGGGTTGTTGTCGGGGCGAACCGCTCAACGACATTCCCGTTTTTATCAACCAAAAATTTAGTGAAATTCCATTTAATTTTACTACCCATCATACCGCCTTGCTGTGATTTCAGATAAGTGTAGAGCGGCTCCTCCTGCTCGCCATTGACATCTATCTTCGCAAACTGTTTAAAGGTAATGCCATATCTCGAATTACAGAAGTCGGCAATTTCTTCATCACTGCCCGGTGCCTGATTGGCAAATTGGTTACATGGAAAATCCAAAATCTCTAAGCCCTGCGCTTGATACTTATCATACAAATCCTGCAAACCATCGTACTGCGGGGTAAATCCACAGCCGGTTGCGGTGTTAACGATTAATAACGCCTTGCCTTTGTACTCTCCCATGGATACTGTTTTTCCTTCATTGTCTTTTACTTTGTAATCATAAATATTCATTTTTCTTCTCCTTTTATTGTTTGCCATTTAATTGTGTGCAATTCATTTGTTAACTGTATTGTACACAATTAAATTTTGTTTGTCAATAATGATTTTAAATTTTTTTTATAAAAAAAGATGCCCCTTAATTAGAGCACCTTATTCTTCCTATGTTCACGTCTGCCATACATCATATCCACCAGCCACTGGGCCAGATAACTAAGTACTATTCCACTGAATGCACCAAAGATTACATCACTTGGATAATGTACCCCCAGATATATCCGCGATATTGCGATTAACGTCGCCAGTATCACTGCCGGTATGCCAAACTTCTTCGGCAGCTTGCGGTACAATACGCTTGCTGATGCAAACGAAGCTCCTGCATGACCAGACGGAAATGACAAATCCCTTGGCTTCGCAATAATTAATTCCAGCTGCTCAATTACTTCATAAGGCCGGATTCGACCGACCAGATTTTTTAGTATCATATTATTCACGAGCAACGAAAGCAGTAATGCAAACATACTCATGTAGCCCACTTTTCGCGTTTTCTTAGGACTCAGCAAAATAATTGTGATTGCAATCCAAAAGATTCCCGCATTTCCCAGGCGCGTTATGATTGAGAAAAGTATCGTCAGTATTGGCGTCCGTAGTTCCTGAAAAAAAAGTAAAATGCTGCTATCAATGTTCAAAATTAATTCCATCATTTTCGTTTGTCCTTTGCCTCGACCATTGGATTAAGTGGTACTTCCAAAATCTCCAAGATAAACATAAACATCGGAATACCAACAATCAGACCCCATATACCAAAAAAATGCTCCGAGAAAATCAAGATTGTGAAAGTGTAAAATACCGGCAGTTTGGTCTTCGATGACATCAGCTTGGGATTTAAAATATAGCTTTCCATTGCATGAAGCAGCACAATCATAATCAGCACATATGCTACACTGACCAATCCATTGATGCTAAATGCAACCAGACAAAGCGGTATCAGTGAAATGATTACACCGGCAACCGGAATCAGTCCCAGCACAAAAATCATTACGCCAAATCCAATAATATTTGGAAAACCAATCAGTTTTAAGCCAATAATGGAGAATACACCATTCAAAAAGGCAATCAGAATCTGCACCTCAATTACTTTACCAAAAGAAGAAACGAATTTCTCGCCAAAAAATGCGATTTCATGATAGAGCGCAGAAATCTTGCTCTCTTTAAACTTAGCCGTAAAGCGAGCGATTTCACTATTACCCAGCATAAAGAAAATGCTTAGTACGAGGGAAAGCAACACATTTAAGCCTCCGTGTCCGATATTAGAAACGAGCTTCGTCGCATAGCCCATACTTTTTTCGGAGAATACAGCCAAATAAGCTTGTTCGATAATGTCTTTGAAAAAACGCAGCATCTCATTGTCAGTTGGCTCATTGTAGAAATCCATTACTTGATTGGAAACCTGCTGAATCTGTAACACAATATCTGGAATAAAGTTAATCACGGCATAGACCACCCCCGAAAGGACCACGACAAAAACTACTAGCTGCAAGAGTTTTGATAGCTTAAGTGGCAGGCTCGGAAAACGCTTTTTCAACATTTTATCTAGATAATAAAAAACATAAGAAAATAAAAAGGTCATTAATAGCATGTTAATCATGCTGCGCATAAAATATAAGCCAATTACCAATACACAAAGTGCCAGAAAACGTTTAAAGGCAGCGCTTTTTAGAAAGTTAACAACGTAGTCCAAGGTGAAGCCTCCTATAATTCTATAATGAAGCCATTATAGCAAACCCCACCAACGAAAACAACCAAAGTTTACCTTAACTAAAGTCAACAAGATAATCCCTTGATAAATAAGCACCTATTATTTTCTTAAAAAACTCTTAAGTTCCAAATATGTCACCTGATAGTCACTTGCGAAACTTATACTGACCTCATAGAGCATCACGCACCGCAAAGTGGACATTTTAAGAATTTCTTAATCATTTATCAGTAAAATAAAAGGAAACTTTCTTACCCATTTTGCTAATCTATAAAAACACTTACAATATTTTTTACGAAGCGAGGAGAATCCATGATACAAATTAACAAGAAAAATATTGCCATCTTTTTTGGTGGCTGTTCACCTGAATACGAAGTTTCACTGCAATCTGCTTATGCAGTAATTACGCACATTGATACCACTCTCTATACCCCTATCTTAATCGGACTTGAACAGCATAACGGTCAGTGGTTCTGGTATCGTGGTGATGTCGATGCAATTCAGGCGGATTCCTGGTACACCGAACAGACATGTACACCAGTCTATCCTGCCACTAACAAAGCCATTCAAGGCTTACATTATTTTGAAAATCAAGTTTTAAAAACACTTTCTCTGGATGCCGCACTGCCTATTTTACATGGTAAAAATGGCGAGGATGGTACGGTTCAAGCGGTTCTTGAATTGAGTGGTATTCCCGTTATCGGCTGCAATCTGTTAAGCTCTGCACTTTGTATGGACAAGGTCTTAGCACACCAGCTTGTTAGTGCTGCTGGCATTCCGTCCGCCCGCTCGTTTTCGCTGACCTTTCCATATGATACATCACAGTTAAAAGAGGATGCTGACTCGCTAGGCTATCCGCTATTTGTGAAACCGGTTCGGGCTGGCTCATCTTTTGGCATTACCAGGGTTACCGCTGAGGCAGAATTACTGCCCGCGGTAAAATTAGCCTTTCGTTATGACAGCGAAGTTGTTTTAGAAGAAATGATTTCCGGTTTTGAAGTCGGCTGTGCCATTCTTGGAAATAAAGAACCGTTGATTGGTGAAGTGGATGAGATTGAATTATCGGATGGATTCTTTGACTACACCGAAAAATATACCTTGAAATCTTCACAGATTCACGTTCCGGCGCGCATCTCAAGTGAAGTAGCAGATACGATTAAGCAAACGGCACTGACCATTTATCGTGTTTTGGGGTGCAGCGGCTTTGCTAGAGTTGACCTGTTTCTGACAAACGAGGGGTTGATTTATTTTAATGAAGTCAATACCATTCCCGGCTTTACTGCGCACAGTCGTTTTCCGAACATGTTAAAAGCTGCTGGCTTCTCATTTGACGAAATCATCCGTCGGCTGCTGGAAATGGTGGTGTGATGAAAGCGAAATCTTATGGCAGCATTGATTACTTCCGAATGCTGGCCGCTCTGCTTGTGGTTGCAATTCATACCGCCCCGCTGGCAACCTTGAATGCTGACCTGGATTTTTTATTTACTTATTGTCTGGGGCGGATTGCGGTTCCGTTTTTCCTGGTTACGACCGGATTTTTTGTCTCCCAGGCTCCCGAACGGATTTACCGGTATCTCATCAAAACCGGACTTTACTATCTTGGGGCAACACTCTTGTATTTACCACTGAGCTGGTATGCCGGAAATCTGCCCAAGGACTTTGGCGGTGCCTTAAAGATGCTTTTTTTTGACGGCACGTTTTATCATCTGTGGTATTTTCCGGCCATGATTTTAGGCTGTGTGATTGTCACTTTGCTCCTGAAAAAATCAATGAAAGCAGCCTTTTTCTATGTCGTGGTCGCCTACCTGATTGGATTATTTGGCGACAGCTATTATGGCATAATCGAAAACAATGCGGTGCTCAAGTCCATCTACGAGGGATTATTTACATTTAGCAGCTATACCAGAAACGGCCTTTTCTTTACGCCAATTTTCCTTTTTCTTGGGGTGGTAATTGCCCGCGCGCACTCACTTTATAGCAAGCGCAGCTGCATTTGGGGATTGAGCTGCTCATCATTACTATTGCTGCTTGAGGGCTGGCTCACTTATCATTTTCAGCTGCAACGTCATAACAGTATGTACTTGTGCCTGCTGCCAGTTATCTATTTTCTGTTTCAGTTACTGCTACAATGGCCCACTTATGCTCCAGTATATATCCGAAAAAGTGCAATGCTAATCTTTATCATTCATCCGGCAGTCATTGTCGTTGTGCGCGCGATTGCCAAAAAGCTGGAGTTGAGCGACATTCTTGTCGACAATTCCATGATTCATTATCTTACAGTATGTGTTATCTCATTGATTACGGCCTTTGTTTTGCAGGCTTGCATCGAAAGGGGGAAAGCTTTATGGTCCAGAAGGGACGTGCTTGGATTGAATTAAATATGAGTCATTTGATTCATAACGTGACACAGCTACAAAATATTTTGCCAGAAACATCTACGCTGATGCCGGTTTTAAAAGCCAATGCTTATGGACATGATGCTGTGGCAACAAGTCAGGTGCTGCAAAATATGGGCATTCAGAATTTTTGCGTTGCGTCTGTCGCAGAAGGAATCGAACTTAGAAATGCTGGTATTACCGGACAAATATTAATTCTAGGATATACGCACCCAATGTTGTTTCCAGAGCTAGTACACTATGGGCTGAGCCAGACCATTATTGATTTTGCTTATGCTTTGGAGCTTAACAACTATGGCAAGCCGCTGCTGGTGCATGTGGGCGTTGATACCGGAATGCACCGCATTGGTATTCCTTACGATGAGCCAGAGCAAATCGTTAAGCTATGGGAGCTGACAAATCTAACGATTACCGGGGTGTTCTCACATCTATGTATGGCGGATGGCACATCGGAACGGGAACAATCCTTTTCTAACACACAGCAGCAGCGGTTTCAAGCCGTGATTGATGCTCTGCACCAAAGGGGGCACTGCCATTTTACAGTGCACATGCAAAGCAGCTACGGTTTGCTCAACTATCCAGACTGGCCGTTTGACTATGCCCGCGTTGGCATTGCCCTGTTTGGTGCTTTGAACCATTCCGGTGATACAATTGCCGCGGTCAATCTGAAACCGGTGCTGAGTCTCAAAGCCCGCATTACTTGTATTCGAACCGTAACACATGGCGAAGGAGTCGGATATGGTCTGCAATTTACCGCGAATGGCGACCGTCAGATTGCTACCGTCTCAATTGGCTATGCTGACGGCATCCCGCGCCAACTGTCCAATCGCGGACAAGCTTTGGTACACGGTCGAAAAGTGCCGATTGTTGGGCTTATCTGCATGGACCAACTGATGCTCGATGTCACCGGAATTGAGGATATCTGCGCTGGAGACGAAGCGCTCTTTATCGGCTCGGATGGAAATGAGGAAATTACGGCTGGTGAAATCGCCGCCTCAACCGGCACGATTACAAATGAAATCTTAAGTGGAATTGGACCTCGCGTTGAGCGTGTCGTTATTCCATAATTCCAAAGCCGCTCTCATATGATGATATTGCCGCTGATGCTGACGTTACTGCCACGCTTACCGCCACACTTACTGCTGATGTTCCTGTTGATGTTGTGCCCACCGCCGGGGTCATCATCCTTGCTTCAAACACGGCTTTTTCATAGGCGGCTTTTTGCAGCCGTTGTTTTTCCAAATGTTTTTTATTTTGCTGTTCAATCTGACTGTTCTTCTTGGCCCGGCGGCTCCAGAAGCTATCCTTCGCCTTGTCGTTAAAAAGCTCCTCGCCCTTGCCATTCTGATAGCCCTTGTACCAGCCCATGCCGCGATAAGTTTCCTTGCTCTCGCCAAAATAATGGACAGCATAGGCACCACCACACCGATTGCACCAAGGGTCATGAAAGGCAAAATCATATTCCAATGTATCCATTACCCACTTTTCATACTCCGGGTCATTCTTCATTGCTTCAAAACCTTTTTCAGAAATATGTACTGCGGTACTGCTTAACGCTTGTGACGGGTCCACCGGCAAACGAGATATTTTATCGGCAATGTATTCTTTGTACTCCTCCATCGTCATCTCCTGCGTTGATACTTCACTGGCTTTGCTAACTCCTGCCGCTTCCTCTATTTTCCCCGCCAACGCTTTTATCATACTTTGATTTATTGAGCCATTTGCGGTGTGGGCTTTGGCAATGTTCGCATATGTCTGTGATGTGTGATTGACATTAATTGAGTTTATCATAATTGCTCCTCCGTTCTCTTTGATACAGTTATCGACTTGCCTGCATCGTGAATGAAGGAAATTGTCGTGAATGGTCATTTAATTGACGCAAAAAGTGTCTGGCACCGTTTGGGCTTCCATTCATCATCACTCTTGTATTACATAACCTGCCTCATCTACTGAAATTTCGGTGGATATCTGCTCGATATATTGATAGAGCTGACCTGCCTCTGCTCCTGTCATTTGGGTGGTGCAGCCGCTCGTTGCTTTTGCACCAATCAGTTGAATACTCGTCTTGGCATCATGATCAACCGTTACCTTAACCGCCATCGTGCGCTCGATGCTGGTTCCAAAAATAAAATTTCCCAGACTGTAACAGATTGGTTTCCCATTATAATATTCGATTCCCTGTAAGCAATGGGTATGTGAGCCAATAACCAGGTCAGCACCATTGTCAATATACTGTTTTGCCAGATAGGTCTGATAGCCCTGCGGATGGGCATCATATTCCACCCCCCAATGAACAAATACCACCACATAATCACATCTTTGCTCTGCATCAGCAATGGCCTGACATAATGCTGTTCCATCATAAGTTGTAAATACTCCTGGCAACTGATTGTCAATATTCCAATTCTCAACCGGTATCACACGAGATGCTGCTAGAAAGCCAAATGTCATCCCATTCTTTTCTATCGTTATGGTCTCTTTGGCACGCTCTTTTGTTTCACCAGCACCAGCATATAAGATGCCATTTTCATCTAAGGTTGTAAACGTATCACTGAGTGCCTCACGCCCATAGTCTAAAATGTGATTGTTGGCTAGGGATACAATGTCTACCCCCATTTCCAGCAATGCACTGGCATAGCTTGGATTGGCCCGGAAGGTAAACTCTTTGTCCTCCATCGGAACGCCCCTTGTGCTGAATGGAAATTCTTGATTAATCATGGTGATATCAGCACTGGTCAATTCCGCTAACATTTCTTCTGAAAGTACCCCCGAAATCCCATTTTGACCATAGGTATTGAGAAAGGTATTGCCAAATAGAACATCGCCGGTAAATATCATCGTCGTCTCACTAACCTCAGACGGCATCTGCTGAGTTTCGGTTTCAGTTTCTTGTTCCAACGCTTCACCGGTCTGTGGCAGCGTCTCACTTTCAGCCGTGACCATTTCCGTGGATGCCACATCTGATGATGGTACATCATTTTGCTGGCTCTTATCATCCTCCAAGCTGCGCCAATATAATATCCCCCCAAGCAGGACGGTAAAAATAAGCAAAACTATCACAGTAATTGTAATTCTCTTTTTCATTGTAAATCCTCCATTTCCCCATTTTATCAATTATTTTTACAATCCGCAAGCTTTGCCCCATTCCCACAAACTGGCATGGTTATTTATGTCAAAACTGGACTTTTCAAAAGGGGCAGTCTTGACATAAGATAGTTTCATCAAGCTTGAAATTTTATAAATGAGAGGTCTTATCTATGAAAGATACAAAAAAACTCGTAATTGCCGCTTTAATGGCAAGCTTTACCTGTGTTGCGACGATGATTATTAAAATTCCCACCCCAACCTTGGGATATATCCACCTCGGTGACGGGCTAGTGCTTCTATGTGGTATCATCTTAGGTCCACTCGGCGGTGCTCTATCGGCTGGCATTGGTTCGATGTTTGCCGATATCTTTTCCGGCTATGTTAGCTGGGCACCGGCTACTTTAATCATCAAGGCATTGACCGCATTTGTTGCTGGACTGCTGTTTCGCCAATTTAGACGACTGTTTCAAAAACGACGTAATACGCAGTCCCTTTCTATTATCCTTGGTGGACTGATTGGTGAAGCAATTATGGTGACCGGTTATTTTCTCTATGAAACCGGGTTAGCTGCCCTTGCCAGTGGTGGCTTCAACCGTTTGACGCTCTCGGCCGGATTTTTGAGTGCCGCCGCCGGTGTTCCTTTTAATATTGTGCAAGGTGTCTTTGGCATTATTATCGCTCTGGTCTTACTGCCTATTTTATCAAAAATCAAAGATATCCGGGATTGGATTACCGTGTAACCTAATCCCAGATTAGGTTACACTATAACCCCAATCCCAGATTGAGTTACGCTATCCAGCCCCGGATATCATATTTTATTTCATTCGTTCCGCTGTTAATATCTGGACACTTCTCGGATGCAGATGAATCTCACCATCTAATACAGTCTTCGGCACGCCAACAAATCCCGATTCCAGCCAGGTATCGACACTGACATTCCAATACATATCCATTGGCAGCTTGGGAAGTGCTAACGTCTGTGGCTCCCAATGAGCATTAATCGCCAAATATACGATATCCTCCTCTGTTTCATCTGCACTTTTTCCGGCATACATGACACCGATTACATGGGTATCCCACTGATAATCATCCCGCCACGGCTCTGCACTATGCAGACTAATTTCAGGATAGCCGGTCGAGGATACCGCCATTTTCTTGCGAATCACAGGATGTCGTTTGCGAAATTCAATCATGTAACGGAAAAATTCATAGATTTCCTGGTACGCTTCCAATCTCGACCAATCTAGCCAGGAAATCATATTGTCCTGACAATAAGGGTTGTTATTCCCAAATTGCGTATTGCAAAATTCATCACCCGCCAAAAACATTGGCGTTCCACGGCTGGTCATCAAGACTGCACACGCATTGCGGATGAGCCGCCGCCGCAGCTTCATCACCTCGGGATTATCGGTTTCACCCTCAATGCCGCAATTCCAACTGCGATTACTGTTCTCACCATCTGCGTTATTCCAGCCATTTGCCTCATTATGCTTTTCATTATAGGAATATAAATCATACAAGGTAAATCCGTCATGGCAGGTAATAAAATTAACGGATGCCTCCCAGCCTCTGGTATCAGGATGATACAAATCCATTGAACCAGTAATTCTGGTTGCTGCTGACCAAGCCATTCCCGTATCGCCTTTTAAAAAACTGCGGATATCGTCACGATATCTTCCATTCCATTCTGCAAAACGGTTCCATGACGGAAAACTGCCCACCTGATACAGACCGCCTGCATCCCATGCCTCGGCAATCAGCTTAACCGAGCCAAGAATCGGATCAAAGGCGAGACTCTGTAACAGCGGTGGTTTGCTCATTGGTGAACCATCCTCATTACGTCCCATGATGGAGGCTAAGTCAAAGCGAAAGCCATCAATTCGATACGCCGTTACCCAATAGCGCAAACACTCTAAAATCAACTGCTGAACAATTGGATGATTGCAATTTAAGGTATTGCCACAACCGCTGTAATTGAAATAGTGCCCATCTGGGGTCAGCATATAATAAATATTGTTATCAATCCCTTTGAAGGAAAAAAATGGACCATTTTCATTTCCTTCTGCCGTATGATTAAAAACTACGTCAAGAATTACTTCGATGCCATTTTCTTTTAACATTTTGATTAGGTTTTTTAATTCATTTCCTTCGCGATTGTACTCAATCTTGGCGCTATAACCCGTATTCGGTGAGAAAAAGCTAACGGTATTATAACCCCAGTAGTTCAATAACTCTTTTCCGTCATACACACGGCTGTCTTTTACTTCATCAAACTCAAAAATGGGCATAAGCTCTACCGCATTTACACCCAGTTCTTTCAAATATGGTATTTTCTCCTGCAAGGCCGCAAATGTCCCCGGCACCGTCTTAATGCTACTGTCTGCCTTGGTAAATCCACGCACATGAAGCTCGTAAATAATCAAGTCTTCCATCGGTATCGTACTGTGCTTAAAGTCCCCCCAATCAAAATCATTGCGGACTACTCTGGCCTTATATGCCATCGAAGAATGTTCCCGGCCCCAGACACTCTGCCCGGTAACTGCCTTCGCATAGGGGTCGAGCAAATATTGATGCTTATCAAATATAATTCCTTTTTGTGGTTCATAGGGACCATCCATTTGATAAGCATATTCAAACTCTTCAATATCCAGCTCAAACACAATCATCGAATATACATTGCCAATCCGGTAATTGTTTGGAAACGGCAACACCGCGTATGGCTCCTCCTCGGTTCGGTGAAACAGCAAAAGTTCACAGGATGTCGCCTGATTGGAGTGAATCGTAAAATTCACTCCACCAGGTATCGCCGTTGCCCCATTGATATCGTAAAACCCCGGCCGTACATCATATCCTGAGATAGTATCAAATGCTCTCATATGACTATTTCGACTCGCCACTTTTCCCATTAATTAACCATGCCTTTCTCACATTTGTTCTGGTATAATAATCGCTGCTATAATATATGCAATCAGACCTGCTCCGGTACATGCAATTAATACCCATATTAAACGAATTAAGGTTGGATCAATATTTAAGTATTCTCCCATACCTCCACAAACTCCACATAATACACGATTGTTGCGTGATTTAAATAAACGTTTTGGTTCTTCCATTGTCATTTCCTCCTATTTTTTATTATTTCCAAAAGCTTTCTTCGGTTGCGTAAATGTAAACTTTTGTTTCGTACACTTCTTCTTGCTCAGCCGCTTCTTCCGCGGACAGTGAAAAACCAGTTGAACTGCGATAGTGCAGATTATCTACATACCAGTTCTTCATTTCAAAACCAGCCGGGGTCAGATAGTATTCTGTCATTTCTTCATTATGTGATCCATATCCTGCTCTTGCGATACAGCTAAAGCTAAACATATCCTTTGCTAAATAGTTGTAATATTGCATATACTCGGCCTGTGCCTCAGCATTTAACTTCATTTCCTCGCGATTCGCTATTTTTTCCCGAATCTCCTTCGGCGCAAGCACATTTCCCTCTAAATCAGACAGGTATGCATTGTAGCTTGGATCAAGCATAATCCAATCCTCCTGCTCTGGGATATATGCCATCACGACGACATGGGTATCCACATCCAACGGATTCGCCGGCATCATCAGTAATGTCCTTGCCTGGATGCCGAGCGAAAGGCAGGCTTCTTCCAAGACCACCGAGAGGTGATAGCAATCTAAGCCTTTCTCGATTCCATTCTGATACGAGTATTCGAGCAATGCCAGTGCATGATTCTCCACATCGGCATCAAACCCACCGGCATACTTAACGCTGGCACTCACCCAATTCAATAAGCGGATTGCTTTTGATTGGGTATCTCCCTCGCCAGCTACGCGCTCTAAGTTGTATGTCTCTTTTAACTCTGCCAATTGGGGATTGTCATAGTCATATCCAAACCAAACCGACGTGCTGTCTTTTCTGGCAAAATTATTTTCCTTTAATATCTGGATTAAATTTTCCTGTAGCTTTTGCTGCGGCTTCTCATCGGCCGGTGTCTCACTTGTTTTGGTAAATTGACCGCTTGCCTGTGAACTATATTGAGCAAATGTTCCCATCAATTGTGCTTCTTCATCAAAGCCAAAATCTATCGTTGCCCGATTTGCTTTATCATTCCACCAAACCAGCAGATGCTTATCTTCCAGCTTATATTCTGCCTCCATATAGTAGAAATTGGTTGTATCCGTGATGAAGGAAATCAACACCTTTTGACCGTTCTCATTGGCATTACAGTCCATGATGATTTTAGTTCCAACTGCGCCCTCCCATACGGTCCCTTCCCAGGTTCCATGAAAGGCCTGCAATTCATTTATCGCTTGTTCTGTTTCTGTTTCTAACTCTAAGTATTCGGTATCTTCGGTAACATTGTCTGTTTCAACCGTTGCCTGATTCGGCTGGCTGCATCCATTTAGCAGTACCAGACTCAAACACAACATTGGCAAAACCATTCTTTTTTTCATCATCTACAATCTTCCTTTACTTAAATGATACCTCAATACTGCCAATTCCACAATCTAAATTCATATTCCGGTCGGCATGATGTTCAATTGATTTTGTTCCGCCAAGTGAAGTATAGCTGTGACCATCAACTTCGATACTGCCAATTCCACATTGTAATTCATAATTGAAGTCATCCTCATCATTATCGATTATGATTTCCATATTGCCAATTCCCGTTTTTCCACTCAGATTCCCGTCAACGTCCCCCTCTAATACCAACTCGCCAACACCGCAGTCTAACTCAACATGGTGTGCCTCTACACCAGAAATCTCGGCTCTACCAGCATTAACGACTACATCTAACGTATCTGTTGATGACAGCGCTTGCACAAGCACTTCCCCAGCATCCACCCGCAAGGATACATTTTTTGCCGTAAAATCTTTGATATTTGAATGTATTTGACCCGCCTGCGCTTCCATACTGATGTTCTCGAACGTCATTCCTTCCGGTATCGAAAGAACTATTTCTAATTTACGGTGGACATGATATTTTGTTTCGGGCTCGTCAATCAGTAGTGTTCCATCCTCTACCCCTACATTTACATTGCTTCTGCGGGAGTACACTTCAACATGAATCTCTTCGTCTCCACTTTTTTTGATTTCCAATTCTCCAGCCTTAATATCCAACTCGAGGTTCTTTACTTCGGCTTGGGTAAAATTGTATGCTGTTTCAATACTCACATCATGTGTATCATCGTCATCATATGAACTGTTATCATCCCAAAGCCAACCATCGCTCCAGCCCCAATCCCAGTTCCAATCACGAATCCACTGACTCAGCTTGGTTCCTGAAAGCTCGTTTTCTGTTGCTAATCGAGTCGCACCAGCTGCCGCGCCAATACCACACAGCATAATACCAAGTGCCGCCAATACCGCTGTTATTATTAAGCATACCTTTGCAAATTTATTCATAGTGTACCCCTCTTTTCTTTCTTTCAAATGGCATCTGGCATAATTTTACAATGCCACGCACCATTGCCGGCAATGCCTTGCCACAAAACAGTACTAACAATATCAATGTCAGCATTGATACAGCCAAAAGCAATAATCCAATTCCGATTGCCGCTATGCCAACCGCAAAGTCTGGTGTAAACAGGCTTAAGGCACCAATGACGATACATGCCACTCCGCCAAACATAAATCCTGCTGTAATGCCAAATAATGAAGCCACAATACCAATCAATACACCAAAAAATCCTGCTATTAATCCAAAAATCCCACCTACAAGTCCGAGCCAAAGCGGTGATGTTACTATTGCTATGATCGCAATTAATACAATGGTTAATCCGTTATTTTTTGTTGGCTCTGTACGATTACCAGTTTGTTGTTGGCTCTTTCGTGGTTCCATCGGTGCATCCTGCGGCATTTCTGATTTTTCCTGATAGCCATTTTCGGTATAAGCTCCAGTTACTGCATCATCACGCAAACCTGCTTTTATGGATGCGGCTAATTTCTCTGGTGACTCTAACTCCTCAATCACCTTTGCTTCATTTTCTTCACCGGCATCTTCAAAGTATCCGGTATAAAAGGCCAACGCCTCTTCTCTTTCTTCCGGGGATATTCCCGTTAGCAATTCCTCCAATTGCTTCATAAACTCCTGTTGATTCATATGAATCCTCCATTCTTCCAAAGTCAGGCGACTTTAAGCTTTCGCTCAAATCGCGGTGTAAAAATTATCTTTTAAAATTTTTACACTTTTTACGAAAACATCATTGATATTTTCGAGGAATATATTTTCCATTCCTGTTTATACAAGTTCAGCTGCGTTTCACCTTGTTCGGTTATTTTATAATAGCGGCGATTTCGTCCACCACATTCCACGTCGTATGCAATTAAGCAATCATCCTTGAGCAATCGCCGCAATACCGGGTAAAGTGTGGATTCCGAAACTTCTATTGCGATTCGTACATCTTGGGTTATTTTGTAACCATAGGTTCCTTCCTCTTCTTTGGAAACCGCCGCCAGAACGACTGCATCTAACAACGCAGCGCCTGTATTAAATACCATGTAATCACTCCTTTTCTGCATCATATAATATTATTTATGATGTAATGTTATTTTTGGTGCATTACTATTTCTTAATTAATACTATACAACATATAATATTGTTTTGTCAATACGTTTGTGGCATTATTTTATAGATGAATAAAAAAATATACTGGAGGCTTTATTTATGAAAATTACTGCAAAACAAATTACTAGTACCGCCGCTCTTTTGGCGCTCTGTATCATCAGCCAATTTTTCAAAAGTAGCAGTACCTTTATTACCGGTCCGATTATCAATGCCTGTCTGATTCTGGCCGTTTTAAGTTCTGGTCTGGCAGCAGGAATGATTTTGGCCATTATTACTCCGATTACCTCTTTTATGATTACAGGCAGTCCCATTATGTCAGCCATCCCCGCCATCATTCCATTTATTATGTTAGGAAATGCGATTCTGGCTTGCTTTACTTACCTTCTTTATAAGAAAATCAAGCATAAAGCTGGCTTGTATCTTGGTATGCTGACTGGTGTGATTGTAAAAGCTATTTTTATGGGTATTACTATTTCACTAGTCCTGATTCCGAATTTGCTCCCAGCAGCTTCTAAAATGGCGGCGCAGATACAGACCTTTCAATACACGTTTTCGGTATTTCAGTTGATTACCGGCGTGATTGGTGCCATCTATGCTTCGATTATCTGGATTCCGCTGAAAAAGGGGCTTGCTTCGAATTGGGAGTAAAGAAGCTTACTCACACTTTCACAATATTTTCATACAATAGTAGAAATATATATTGATATTAGGGACAAATATATGAATAGTGACCCTCGTGGAACTCTCGTTCAACAAGGTAATATCATGCGAATTGACAATGCTCTTGTTGAAGGCTCTTTTTGTTTCAATAACTCAAATGGATATATCTTGGTCTCTTACGCTGTACCGGACGCAAACAATTCTGTTTCGATCCAGAATATCCGACTTAATCTGAACCGTAACACCGTTGTCATTAATTCACTTGGACAACGAATGTGTTTGTGCTGCGTTCAAGAAGGAATGTGGGTAAATGTTGTTTTTTCCTCGCGCATGACTAGAAGTATTCCGCCGCAGGCAAATGCTTTTATGATTATTGTGCAAAGAAGACCGCAGACTCGCCCTTTGGTGACCACTGACCGAATTGCTTTTGTTGATACCGCTAATAATTTTCTTATTACCGGAAATCCAAATAACATCAACAGCCAGGTCCGATTTGTTGTGACAAATACCACTACTATTACGGACCGTTTTGGCCGGCCGCTTCGTCTTCGTGAACTTCGTCCCGGTCAGCGGGTTCGAGTTACCCATGCAAATTTCCAAACTGCCAGCATTCCACCACAAACTACTGCTTTTGATATTCAGGTATTGTAATACCAAAATTCGAGTGCAAATGAATTCCTATCTTACTAGCGATTCATCTGCACTCATTTTTTTATTTCCAAATCTCTACTCTTGTCGACAAAATTCGACAAGTCAGCATATATTAACATGCTATTATAAACTTGGTCGTCGGTACTCCCTCCCCAGGGACTAATATACTTCACAACTTTGTACTGGCGACCATTCCAAACATTGATAGCAAACACTTGCTAAGTATGCAACAATTATATTCTTTTTAACATCTTGCCGGTATGAAGAAATTTGTATCGGCAATTCTCCTGAAGTTTGTTCTGTGCTTCTCCAATAGATGCATCCGCCATCACCGTTGGCAAAATCGGATAAGCTTGTGTAACACAAAAGGACAATATAAAAGTGCAGATAAATGCTCTAATTTTTAGAGATTCATCTGCACTCAATTTTTTATTTCAGAGCCTAAACCAGCTCTGCTATTCTTGACACCGCTACATAGATTTCTGATATTTTATACCACGTTCTAAAATCCACAACACCAGTCACTGGCAAGCCAAAAATCCGCTGAAATTCTTCTACTGCTACTTCTGTTGCCGGACCATAGATGCCATCCGGGGTGACCGATGGTATCGCTGGGTAAGATTCGGATATCCGTAGCAACTGCTCTTGCATCTGCCTTACTTTTGGTCCGGTTGAACCCACTTGCAAATTTACACCTGGCCATGACAATGGAATGCCGCTGATTTCTTCGGCTGTATTGATATACATGCTACTTCCATAATAGTAGCGCAGAATTTCGATAGCAGAGTATCCTTGGTCGGCTAAATATTTGGAGCCCCATTGGGTCATCCTTTTTGTAATAGCGTGGGTAGGAAATGTTCTCGTAAAGTAGGTTGCAAATTAGGACAGTTTTAATATATCTTTACCTTTCATACAGAAGCCTTATTGTTAGCGCGTCAAATCCTTATGACTACTCTATTTTCTCCCATATCCATGTTCCATTAGCAATTTTGTGATTACTTTCACTATATCCAATCCACTGACCACGCATCTGCTTAAATTCCCCATCAATAATTAATTGATACGACCCATGAAATCTGTATGTTTCAATAGGATGGTACCAGAAGCCTGTGAAAAATCTATTATCTGATAAAAAACCTTTAATCCTAATCGGATTCCTTTTCATTATCGCGTGCAATTTGGGGTAATTTCTGTTATCATTTGCAATATTTCCGTATATTGTTCCAAAGCGACTTTTTAATAATACAATTTCAATATACTCCACTTTTGACTTTCCCGTCCCTATGATAAATGTTGCTTTCCACAGTCCACTAATATCTGATTTTTTTGAGATGCCGAGTTTTACAAAAATACTGTGTAAACCAAATATTATTCTATCGCTCAACATGACAGACACTACGGATGAAATTATAATACCTAATATAGTTTCCCACATAAATTCTCCCTCCTTGCTTTCATTATACAGCAAAAAGAGTTTTTATCCAATAAATTTGGTGTAGATTTCTCCACACCGAATCAATAATTACCTATTCTGATTTTGCACTACTTTCCTGCTGTCTAACTGCTACGCATATCTCTCGAATCTCCTGCAGTTCTTCACCTGTGGCATATTTCAAGAACTTTTCATCTAGTCGCAGTTCGTTTTCTATGATTTCTAACATTGAACTACCTCCTTGTCCCTTCTTGTGAAACAAACAGTGTTTCACCATCTAATGCTGCGCTGATTCCATCAATAATGACCTTTTCTTTGGTTTCTTCATTTTGCAGTACCAGCTTTGCATCACAATCAATTTCGTTTGAAATAACATCTACAAGCTTGTATCCGATGTATTCTCTGAAATCTTGCGCACAATACATTGGTTAAGAGAATTGGTTTATTTCTGGCGCAACTGTTAATTATGGAGCTATTATTCATCTTTTCAGACAAAACAAGCGGTGAAATAACAGAACAACTTAAATATTGGGAGGATGAATTATTTAAACACGTTCAGTTTGCCAATTCCTTAATGGATATCAAAAAAAATCTTAATGATATTTTCTCAAATATAGAGCAAGACATCGGACTTAATATTTCGTTAAATGATAATCGCGTTGAAACAGTGTATTCATTTTCAAATATCATGATATTGTTCTTTTTGATTATGCCTATTCTATACAAGAACAGATTGCCATAAAAAGATGCGAAAACTGTGGCAAATTCTTTATACCTCAAAAAAGAAACTCTGAAATATATTGTCCATATTTTCAAAGACAACAAGACATGTACGAAAACAAATTTAAAAAAGATTTATTCAAAACAGCTTATCGCACGGCTTATAAAACTCAACGCGTAAGAATAAACTATAATTCACATATACCAAATTATGAGGAAAAGTGTTTTAAGCCTTGGAATACCGATGTCAAAGAAGCTATGAAAGTGTATGAGGCCAAGAGTGATATTGAAGGTTTTAAGGAATGGCTTAAAAACAATAAGGATAATTATAAATGAATCAAAGGGGTCGCATTCCGTGACCCCTTTATTGCAGACGAAAACATCGCCCAAAATATTAATACCTTTCCAAGACGACCATTAATCACATAAAGTATTTAATAACATTTTCCTCATTCATCGACACAATTCGACATATCACTCGTAAAAAAAATGATATGATGTTGTGGTAACTAAAACCAATGCTTAGAAAAGGAGATAACAAATGAGAAAACGAACTTTAGGATTTGGTAGCTTATTGATATTGGCGCTTTGCTTTGTATTGCTTGGGGGAAATATTCCTGTTTATGCAGCCGCAAGCATAATGAATGAAACTACGATAGCTAGTGGAACAGCAACCGCGCAGGAGAATGATGTAATAGATCAAACAGAAGAATTATGTCAGGTGCTAGACGAAGTTGTTGTTCAAGGCCTAGAAGATGAGAAAATTATAGAAATGCAAAATATATCAGCTTCGTTGCAAAGTTCTTGCGGATTTTTTCATCTATGGAGCGTAACAAGTGTCTTGCAGGAAGGAAATTGCACTACAGAGGGCATTTATAGGGTGAAGTGCGATAATTGTGGTGCTACCGGAACTGTTTTGACGGATGCGCCAGGACATAATTTTATTAATGGAATTTGTACAAATTGTGGAGAGAGCAATCGTATTGCACCTCAAGCAGAATTAAATAATTGGAAATATAGACTGAATGAGAATAACCAAGAAATTTATTTAACCCAATATATAGGCGAATCACTTGATGTGGTTGTTTATGGTGCCTATAAAGTCAATGGTATTATCTATACCACTATATTAAATGGCGGAAGTGATAGATACGATTGCCCGTTTAGTGAAAAGGATAGATATTTATCGTCAATTGTAATTAATGAGGGGGTAAAAAGTACAAACTGCGGTTACTTATTTTTTGGGTGCAAGAACTTGAACAACCTAGACATTAGTAATTTAGATACCTCAGAATCAACAGATATGCAACGTATGTTTGGATATTATAATATGGATTCATTAGATGTTAGTAATTTAGATACTTCTTGTGTTACTAATATGACTTATATGTTTTTATTTTGTAATAATCTAAACTTTTTGGATTTAAGTAATTTTAATACATCTAATGTTAAATACATGACTGGTATGTTTTCTGCTTGTTATAGCTTGACCGGTGTAGACATTAGTAATTTTGATACATCAAATGTAATTGATATGTCCGATATGTTTAGTTATTGTAATTTATTAGCGAGTATAGACGTTATTAATTTTGATACATCAAATGTAATCGACATGAATAATATGTTTTCTTTCTGTTATAACCTAACATCGATAAATTTAAGTAATTTTGATACTTCAAAAGTTATAAATATGAGTCGCTTATTCTGCTGTGATGATAAACTTACAAATCTAGATATAAGTAATTTTGATACATCAAATGTAACGGATATGAGTTCAATGTTCGAAAATTGCCTAATCCTAAGAACACTCGATTTAAGTAATTTTATAACATATAATGTAGATAACATGAGTAGAATGTTCTTTGGTTGTTTTGATTTAAACACAATATATGTAAACCGATTTAATTGGAATACAACATTTGCAGATACTACAAATATGTTTATGTTTTGCGGAACATCACGTGTAACTGTTAAATAGGCATTTAAGAGAGGGATAATTTCGCTGAACAATACGAAGCAACCCCTTCCCAACAGCTCATAGATGAATTCAAAGCATACTTAGGCAACAAATAACTTTAGGAGCCACAATCTGTGACTCCTTTTTTGTAATAGGACAACATAACGTTACCCCAAATATTAGGGTGTATCAACACTAATTAACTGATTAACAAATTACGGTCGCCCCTTCTGCGCTTTAATTTCTTTCTGGCGCCATGCTTCGAATTTCTCGGTATCATAAATAATTGTGCTTTTCTCTTTTGATGGATTCATCCTAGTTGCAAAATTGTTACCATTACTATGGAATGCCCGGAGAAGATATTGCCTGGAAAAACCCATCTCCATTAATTCTGATAAAAAAGCCGGATTTTTTACGCCCTGGCTCTGTAGTAAAGCTACTTAAAATCAAAATAAATGAAAATGTTCTGGTTTTTTAGTAATAATCAACAAAAACAACTTTTGTCTATTTTTTTGGGAACTAAATTACCCTTTAAAACGTCTTATATATGTAAGGGTAAAAGATGAACAAGGCAGTACAAAAGATGGGTTTCGACCTATCCTTAAGTCCAACAGAAAAACAAAAAGGAGATAATGATTTATGAAAACACAAAAAATTAGATGTAGGTATTTAGCAGTTATAATGACACTAGTTATGTTAATTACGTTGGTTCCAGGCATATCTGATACAACTGTTATGGCAGCGAGCAAATCGAAAACTCAAAATATAACGTATCTGGGAGTCGTCGTTGGAACAGCTACACTTAATTATGATACATATATGTCTGGTGGACGTCCTCAATTTGTTTATGAATCAAATTACCAAATTGATTTAAAAAAGAAGGATGCAAATAGTGTGTATGCGTTTGCAATTGATTCCGTAGGCTATTCTGGCGATTTGATTAAAGTCGCTGTATATGTCGCCGCTCCAGGCATTTTAGGTGGTGGTGGAACAGTTTATGTAAGTTTTACACCTTAAAAATCGTCGGATTATTTAGTCATAAACATAAATATCCATAAATAATATATTACCCTTATACAAATCACAAAAACTGACATAAGGTAGGTCAATAGCTACAAAGGGCAAAGTCCAAAAATCGACTTTGCCCTTTGTTTGTGCTTTACAGCTCACTTCCACCTAATAAATATTTTATCAACAAAAAAGCCGGAACAGATTTCTCTGGACCGGCTTGATATTTGTTTTATATATTTTCGTTATTTAATGCCGTACAAACGAATTGGGATTTGAACTGTATTATTAGTTGTTGTTGCGCCAGTTGAAGAAATTTTGGAACCATCCGTAAAACTTAAACTTGTTTGGCTTAAAACTCTAACTTGTCTGCTAACAAACGCTGGATAATGATTAATCATCTGATATAAACAATTTTTGACGTTAAGGGGTATCATTGTCGTTGATTCAATACCATTATCAGCCGATATACAACAAATCAATATTAAAGTGTAATTTTCAAGTTCAGGTATAGATATTGTCTGTCCGGCGAACGTTGTCCTCTCATTGTTTTTCCAAAGCAACTCCGCACCGACCGATTTTGTATTAATTTCATTAATTTTTTCATTTAACTCCCAGCCCTGATATGCTGACAATGCCTTTTCTCGATCCTCGTTAGTATTACCATTGAGGTTGTCAATAACCTCAATACCTTTAGT
Source organism: Lachnospiraceae bacterium (assembly GCA_031555935.1). Classification (GTDB taxonomy): domain Bacteria; phylum Bacillota; class Clostridia; order Lachnospirales; family Lachnospiraceae; genus Roseburia_C. Next base: position 94,007 of record JAVBTX010000003.1, read on the forward strand.
GGTTCCACTGTCATTGTCAGAACCTCCACAACATTCTACTAATTGAAGACAGAATCCTTTATTTGCCATAGTTTATGACCTCCTTTATTTTTTATATCTTTATTATAGAACATATGTTCTGTTTTGTAAATACCGGAATATTAACCAAACGTAAAATGAAAAACTAAATTCCATCAAATCTCTTATTTTATTTCAAAAACAGAATTTACTCTTGCACACTCATTTTTATGATATTATACTTCTTGGTTATCTGTCTTCGAGAAAGGAACTGATTATGAATAAAAAAATTT
>JAVBTX010000006.1:0-382954 GCA_031555935.1 Lachnospiraceae bacterium
AAATTTTTTTATTCATAATCAGTTCCTTTCTCGAAGACAGATAACCAAGAAGTATAATATCATAAAAATGAGTGTGCAAGAGTAAATTCTGTTTTTGAAATAAAATAAGAGATTTGATGGAATTTAGTTTTTCATTTTACGAAAACTTACGCAAAACTTGCAAAAACAAATTGACAAACAAGAACATACATTCTATAATAAGAACAGTTGGACCTTCAAGCAGGATTTGAAAGTTTAGCTGTTCTTATTTCTTAAATATCAATAAAAATCCCAAAATAAAAATAAATAAAATAGAGGTTGACTTTTAGAAAAAAGTATAATACTATTAGTACAAGAAGCGAACACTAGTTCGAAAGAACAAAAAGGAGAATAAGATGGCAAAGGAATCAAAAGAATTCAAAGAAGTAGAATCAAAGGAAGATAAATTAAAAGCATTAGATGCGGCAATTTCTCACATAGAAAAGCAATATGGAAAAGGTTCAGTTATGAAATTAGGTGATGAAAGCGCCAAAATGAACGTTGAGACAGTTCCAACCGGAGCGTTAAGCTTAGATATTGCATTAGGTCTAGGCGGACTGCCGAAGGGCCGAATCATAGAAGTCTATGGACCAGAATCCAGTGGTAAGACCACCGTTGCCTTACATGCCGTTGCAGAAGTTCAAAAGCGTGGCGGGATTGCAGGCTTTATTGATGCAGAACATGCACTTGATCCCGTATATGCAAAAAATATTGGGGTTGATATTGATAATTTATACATATCTCAGCCAGATAATGGCGAGCAGGCTTTGGAAATCACTGAGACAATGGTTCGTTCAGGAGCGGTAGACATAGTTATTGTCGATTCTGTAGCGGCCTTAGTTCCAAGAGCTGAGATAGATGGTGAAATGGGGGATACCCATGTCGGATTACAAGCGCGTCTGATGTCACAGGCACTTCGTAAGCTGACTGCTGTTATCAGCAGGTCGAACTGTATTGTAATATTTATTAATCAGCTACGAGAAAAAGTTGGTGTAATGTTTGGCAGCCCAGAGACGACAACCGGTGGCCGGGCATTAAAATTTTACTCCTCAGTACGTTTGGATGTTCGTCGCATTGAGGCCCTGAAGCAGGGCGGTGAAGTGGTAGGTAACCGAACCAGAATCAAGGTCGTGAAGAATAAGGTGGCACCACCATTTAGAGAAGCTGAATTTGATATTATGTTTGGTCAGGGAATATCCCGTGAAGGAGATTTATTGGACTTGGCAGCGGATATCGGTATCATTAACAAATCTGGTGCATGGTATGCTTATAATGGTGAAAAAATCGGTCAGGGTCGTGAGAATGCCAAGGGCTACTTAAAAGAGAATCCAGCGCTTGTTAAAGAGGTAGATACAAAGGTAAGAGCACATTATGATATGAATGGTGATGGTAAGACCGAAGAGGAAGATAAGAAAAAAGGCGCAAAGCCAGAAACAAAGACAGAAGCCAAGCCAGAAGCTAAGACCAAGCCAGAAGTATTAGACGCTAAATAATCAGATGCAGATAAACGAAATAACAGAATATAAAAAGGGTCGCAAAAAAATATTATTAGATGATGGGACGGTATGGATTCTCTATAAAGGAGAGATACGGTCCTATCAATTAAAAATTGATATGGAGATATCAGAGGCACTATATCAGGAGATTCATACGACAGTAATTGGTAAACGGGCGAAGAAACGAGCGTTGTATTTGCTAGAGAAGATGGATCGAACCGAGTCTGGACTACGAGAAAAGCTTCGCCAGAATGAATATCCACCAGATTTAATAGATGATGCTATCACATATGTGAAGTCCTATCATTACATTGATGATGAGCGTTATGCGAAAACCTATATTGGGTGTTATCAATGTCAGCGTAGCCGGCAGCGGATTAAAATGGACCTTCTTAGGAAGGGGATAAACAAACAAATAATCGAAGATGCTTTGTTAGCAGCTTATGAAAATGATGAACGTCAGATGATTCAAAAGCTTTTGATAAGGCGAAAATATAATCATGAGGAAGCCGACCGAAAAGAACAGCAAAAAATATATCAATTTTTGTTACGCAGAGGATTTAAGAGTGAAGATGTATTACAGGTAATGAAATGTTCTGACTACTTGACATAATTGCGAATTAAGTATAAAATTTATATGTTGTTGTTTATGACAGTTAGAGAAAATAGCTTTGTTATAAAATGTACAATGAAAATTAAATAAAGGAGGTGCTCCTGTGCCAACAGCAGTAGTCGCAATAATTGTCGCACTAGTCACGTTAGTTATCGCTGTTCCTGTTACTTACTATGTCACATCTTCGTATCAGAAGAAGGTATCCGCCGCAAAGATTGGAAGTGCGGAAGACAGAGCAAGAGAGATAATAGATGAAGCAGTAAAAACCGCAGAGACTAAAAAGAGAGAGTCATTACTTGAAGTCAAAGAAGAATCCATTCGGACGAAAAATGAACTTGACAAAGAAATCAAAGAAAGACGCTCTGAAATTCAACGAAATGAACGAAGAATTGAGCAGAAAGAGTCTAATCTTGACAAAAAGCTTGAAACCATTGAAAAGCGCGAAGCGGGTTTTGCAGCGAAGGAAGAAGAAATTAACAGACAAAAAGCTGAAGTTACAAAGCTCAATGAAGAGCGTGTACGGGAACTGGAGAGAATCTCAGGTTTAACCTCCGAGCAAGCAAAAGAATATCTATTAAAAACTGTTGAAGATGATGTAAAACTTGATACTGCAAAACTAATCAAAGAGATGGAGAATCAAGCAAAAGAGGAAGCCGGTAAAAAGGCAAAAGAGTATGTGGTCACAGCTATACAGAAATGTGCGGCAGACCATGTTGCTGAAACTACAATTTCAGTAGTACAGCTTCCGAATGACGAAATGAAGGGAAGAATTATTGGTCGTGAAGGACGAAATATTCGTACTTTAGAGACAATGACCGGTGTAGATTTGATTATTGATGATACACCAGAAGCAGTAATCCTTTCTGGATTTGATCCAATTCGAAGAGAGGTTGCACGTATCGCATTAGAAAAATTAATTGTCGATGGTCGTATCCATCCAGCCAGAATTGAAGAAATGGTTGAAAAGGCGCAAAAAGAAGGGGAAACAATGATTCGTGAAGAAGGTGAGTCATCATCTTTGGAAGTTGGAGTTCACGGAATCCATCCAGAACTGATAAAGTTGCTGGGTAGAATGAAATTCCGTACCAGCTATGGACAGAATGCATTGAAACATTCCATTGAAGTAGCACAGTTAGCAGGTTTGCTAGCCGCAGAAATAGGCGTTGATGTGAGAACTGCCAAACGTGCAGGTCTGTTACATGATATCGGTAAATCCGTAGATCATGAAATAGAAGGCTCACATATTCAGATTGGTGTAGATTTATGTAGAAAATACAAAGAATCACCGATAATTATTAATGCAGTGGAAGCACATCATGGTGATGTTGAGCCAACATCATTAATCGCTTGTTTGGTACAAGCTGCTGATACAATCAGTGCAGCAAGACCAGGCGCAAGACGTGAAACAATGGAAACATATTCAAACAGACTCAAACAGTTAGAAGATATTACAAATGGATTTAAGGGTGTAGAAAAATCTTTTGCTATACAGGCGGGTAGAGAGATTCGAATCATGGTAGTTCCTGACCAGGTTAATGATGCCGAGATGGTATTATTAGCACGTGATATATCCAAGCAGATAGAAACAGAATTGGAATATCCAGGACAGATAAAAGTAAATGTAATTCGTGAATCACGCGTTGTTGATTACGCGAAATAGTACATGCAGTAAGTAATCACAAAAGCTGAACATGTAGGAAATGTAATGTTTCCTGGGTGTTCAGCTTTTTTTGTGAAACAATAACATCCCCTCGCAAAGCTTAGCAGAATGTAAGACACATAAAAATCACAGTTTCATCTTCTTTTTATCACATTAGCGAAATATGCTAAATAAAGCTTGGAAAAATGGAAAAAGGAGGAACAATTGTGATTGAAATCAATCATTTAGTAAAAAAATATGGGGATCATGTGGCTGTCGATGATTTAAGTCTAACCATCGAGCCAGGACGAATCTATGGATTTCTTGGTCCTAATGGAGCAGGAAAGTCAACAACCATGAACATCCTGACGGGATATCTTGGCGCGACCAGCGGAGAGGTCACAATCAATGGATACAATATTTTCGCTAATCCAGAAGAAGCCAAAAAGTGTATTGGCTATTTGCCGGAACTGCCACCAGTATATATGGATATGACAGTCTTAGAATACATGTCTTTTGTGGCTGAGTTAAAACAAATCGAGAAGGGGAAAAGAAAAGAAGCGGTTTTGGAAGCAATGGAATTAACAAAAATTGTCGAGATGAAAAACCGCCTAATTAAGAATCTATCAAAAGGGTATCGGCAAAGGGTCGGATTAGCGCAAGCCATTTTAGGTTACCCGGAAGTAATTATCTTAGATGAGCCAACAGTTGGCTTAGACCCGAAGCAGATTATCGAAATGCGGGAGTTAATTCATGAATTAGGTAAGAAGCATACCGTGATTCTAAGTTCACATATTTTGACGGAAGTAAGTGCCGTTTGTGATTATATCTTTATAATTTCCAAAGGGAAATTAGTTGCATCAGATACCACCGAAAATCTTACAAATCTGATGGCAGGTCATCAGGAAATCTCGCTAACAGTAAAGGGCGAATTGGGAATAACCAATCATTTGTTTGAGGATTTAACAGAAATAGAAAAAGCCGAAGTAGCATCGGGTAGCGAATCGGGAACTGTTCAATTGACAATAACGGCGAAAGAAGGTGCTGACATTCGAGAAGACATATTCTATTGTTGTGCCAAAAAGCAAGTGCCGATTCTGGCAATGAAGTCAGAGGGAAAAACTCTTGAGGATGTTTTTCTGGAATTGACCACACAGGATGTGTCAAAGCAGGAGAGCAGGCTGGTAAGTGAGCTGGAGAATGAGACAGAGAATAAGGAGGAAAAAGACTGATGCTTGCAATATGGAAGAGAGAATTTAAGGCATATTTCCAGTCAGTTATCGGCTGGTTGTTTCTAGCGGCGACCCTTAGTATCTATGGGCTGTATTTCTATGTATATAATTTGGCCTATGGATATGCATACATAACAAACTCGCTGTCAGCAATTACATTTATCTTTTTGGTTACAGTGCCGGTCTTGACAATGAGAATCTTAGCAGAGGAACGAAAGAACAAGACGGACCAGCTTATTTTGACTGCACCAGTATCGGTTGGTAAAATTGTGTCGGCCAAGTTTTTAGCGATGGGAAGTATTTTTACGATTGCCGTAGCCGTAATTGCGGTAACACCGCTAATCTTGTCAGCTTTTGGCTCGGTTCCGCTGGCGGAAAATTATGTTGGTCTATTAGGCTTTTGGTTATATGGACTGGCATGCATCGCTGTTGGCATGTTCGTATCATCGCTGACGGAGAGTCAGGTAATCGCTGCGGTAGTATCATTTGCCTTGCTATTCCTTGGATATATGATGAACAGTATTTGTAACCTTATTTCAACGTCAGAAAATGTGTTGACAAAAATACTTGGCTGTTATGATTTGACCGGAAGGCTCGATAATTTCTTTGCTGGAATGTTCGATATTGGCGGAATTATCTATTATCTAACATTAATAGCAGTTTTTCTTTTCTTAACGGTACAGTCCATCCAGAAACGCCGCTGGAGCATGAGTGTGAAGAAATTAAAACTAGGTGTTTTTAGTACCGGAATGATTGCTTTTGGTATGGCCTTGGCAGTTTTCGTAAATCTGATTGCAGGAGCAATGCCAGCGACATGGATGCAGCTAGATGCGACGTCACAAAAAATCTACTCTTTAACCAGTGATACCACCGATATGCTTTCAAAGTTACAGGAGGATGTGAATATCTATGTATTAGCGGCGAAGGATGCAGCTGACAGCACTGTCGCAAAGACATTGGAACGGTATCAAGCGGGCAGTTCGCATGTAAAGGTAGAGTATAAAGACCCGGCTAAATATCCGAATTTTTATGCAAGTTATACTGACAATACCTCAATCACCCAAAACAGTTTAATTGTTGTAAGTGATAAGCGCAATAAAGTAATTAATTATAGTAATTTGTATGAAAGCTCAATGGATTACAACACCTACAGTACAACAACGACCGGTTATGATGCCGAAGGACAGATAACGAGTGCAATTCAATATGTAGTCAGTGACAACATGCCAGTTGTATATGCCCTTGAGGGACATAATGAAACTGGGTTAGCAGATGGATTTCAAGAGGTCATTGAAAAGGCCAATATTACATTAGAAACAATTAATCTATTGAACTATAATGAAATACCGGCTGATGCGGCCGCATTAATTATTAATGGACCAACCTCCGATTTTTCGACGGATGATGCAGCAAAGGTCAGCACTTATCTAAAAAATGGTGGCAAGGCATTTATCACGCTGGGCTTTACAGAACAAGAAATGACAAATTTTTATTCGATTCTATCAGAATACGAAGTAACAGTAGCTGCGGGAATGGTTATGGAAACGGATACCAACTATTACTACCAGCAGCCGTACTACTTATTGCCAGAAGTAAAGTCAACCACATTGACTTCCGGGGCGGCTGATAATTATGTGTTTGCGCCAAGTGCCCTGGGATTACAGTATCCACAAGCATCGGAGGAGGATGAGAGTGCAATTACTTACGACGAATTGCTGACAACCTCAGACAGCGCATATTCCAAAGTAGATGTAGTCAATCTGACCACCCTCGATAAAGAAGAGGGCGATATTGACGGACCGTTTGCAATTGGCTTGGATATAACAAAGCAGAATGAGGATAACTCCCAGACCAAGCTTGTAATCTATTCGTGCGTGGGAATATTTGAAAATAGTGCGGACCAGATGGTATCTGGAAATAACAGCAAGTTATTTTCCGGGACAATGAATACTCTAGTTAGCAGCAACGAAGACGAGACGGCAGTAATTCCGGTGAAATCATTTGAAGATGCAACTGTAACGGTATCAACAACTGTCATGCAGTTTGGTGCAGTAATTGGTATTGTTGTATTGCCGGTAATGTTGCTCATCGTTGGTATTGTAATCTGGCTTAGAAGGAGAAAACGATAATGCAGAAGCAGAAAAAACAGTTTATTGCCATGCTGATTCTATTATTAGTCTGCATTGTGGCATATCTTGGATTGCGCTTTGTAAATCAAAATCAAAGCAAGAAGGAAGCGCAGGAAAAAGCAGCCGGCGAAATTGTGGTGACCGCAATCGAGCAAGAACAAATAATAGAATTTTCGTATCAGCAGGAAGGTGAGACACTTACATTTGTAAAAGAAGATGAAACGTGGTATTGCCAAACTGATAAAACGATAGCCATTGATCAGGATAAAATCACATCAATGCTTGATGCGGTAGTATCAGTCAAAGCGGAAGAACGTATTTCTGATTATGAAAATCTATCTGACTATGGATTGGAAGAACCATCACAGACCGTTAAGTTGAAACTGCAAGATCAAGTTATCACCTTACAATGGGGCGAGATGAATAGCATTTTGGGATGGGATTATCTACAAAAGGAAGGCGAGGACACCGTATATCTGGTAGAAACAAGTATTAAGACGACCTTTGAAAAAAGCCTTGCGGATTTGACCGTGGTAGAAACAACCACAGAAACTGAAATATCAGAAGAAGTGACAGAAGCAGTAACAGATACAGAAGAGTAATTACTCTTCTGTATCTGCTTCATCAGAAGTGGTATTTACATCATCTCGCAGAGAATAATGATTCTTGAGTAGACGGTATACCATTCCATATGCCCAGATTAAAACCGGGATTACGACGGTTGCAAAAACAGAAGCCATAAATAGGTTCATCGCATCATTGCGGCCGCTAAGGGCAAAAATCAGCGTGGACACATACAGTCCAACTAAAATAATGACGCCAATGATGGCAAGAAATTGTTTTACTTTTTTCATAAAGTAGTTCCTTTCCATAAATCGTAGAATGATAATATTATAGCGAACGTAACGCCAAATTACCAGCAAAAGAAACATTTTGGGACAGAAATAGACATGGAAATTATTTGTGATTCATGCTACAATAAGAAAAAATGTGGTATGAGGTAATTATGGACAAGAATCATTCATGCGAAAAGCAACAGAAGGAAACGGTATACTATAATCAGATGATGGAAAAAGCTGCAATGACAATGAGTGAATCGTTGGCATATGGAAACTTTACCAAAAACACATATACTTACTATGAGCGCAAGGGTTTTCGTGGTGGTAAGGAGATTATAAAGGATTTGGAAGAATGTCGTATCCGCTTTGTCCAAAAGCTGCATCCAGAGGATCGTGAGGAATTTGAGAAGCGTTTTTCGGTAAATCAGATGCACGATCAGCTACAAAATGGAGAGGAAGTATATGGCGAATTTCGCAAGGAATCCGAAGACGATTACTATTGGATATCTTTTCGTTGCATCCTAATTGATAATCCATTTGATGAGGATGAGTTGTGTATGTTTATCGTTCGCGATATTCATCGGCGCAAGCAGATGGAATGGCAGCTAGCAGCGCAGTTGAATGCAACGTACCAGTCAATTCCAGGTGGCGTAGCAGTTGTTCAGCTTGATCACCGACTTAGCATTATCAATGCCAGCGAGGCATTTTATGATATGATGGGAAAGACCGAGGAAGACTATGAAAACGGTTATTTGGCTCACATTGAGCGATCGGACCGCCAATCGGTATTAGCCAGAATTCGAGAAGTAAAAAGAACCAATGGATTTATCGACATTGTCTATCGTGAAGCAGACAGTCAGAAGAATATTCATTGGGTTCAGGCGCGGGGGCAGAAAATCAGCAACGAGGCTGGCGTTCCGGTATACTTATTGATTCGGATGGATGTAACGGAACTAAAGGTAGCGCAGGAGCAGTTGCTAGAAGACCAGCGTCAATGGCGAATCTATACCGAGCGGGTGGTTGATACACTCAGCAACTTGGTTGAATTTCGTGACTTGGATTCCGGCGAGCATATCAAGCGAACGCGTTCACTGACCCGGATTTTATTGCAGAGCATTCGAGAGCGGCATCCAGATACAATGCTGACAGATGAATCAATTGAGAAAATAGCTGAAGCAGCAGCGCTTCATGACGTAGGGAAAATCAGCATATCCGATACCATTCTAAACAAACCGGGCAAGCTGACTTACGAAGAATTTGAAGAAATGAAGAATCATACCATCAAAGGCTATGAGATATTAAAGACCTTGAACTTATCTCAGGATGAGGAGCAGCGCAGGTACAGCCTTGATATTAGCCGCTATCATCACGAACGCTGGGACGGCAGTGGTTATCCAGACCATTTAAAAGGTGATGAAATACCTATCTGGAGTCAGGTCGTGAGTATTGTTGATGTATACGATGCACTAGTCAGCAATCGTGTGTACAAGCAGGCATACACGCACGAAACCGCAATTAGAATGATTTTAGATGGAGAATGTGGTGTATTTAATCCAAAACTGCTGGAATGCTTTAAGGAAAGTGTGGAACTATTTGAACAGCAATATCAGGTAGGAAATATCGCCTAAAAGACAAAATTATTTGAAAAAATTAAAAAGTGTGCTATACTTGGCATGTATTTACAAAAAATGTTATTAAAAGGATGGTAATTGAAATGGCATTATTAGAAGAATGGCAAAAAATTGCGTATAATCAGGAAACTGATAAAGGAACCTTACAGAAGTTCTGGCAGAGATATTTTTTATTGGAAAAGGGCGTATATGAAAGCTTGTTGACAAACCCAGATGAAATAGTTGAAGGAACCGTGAAAGAGCTTGCTGAAAAATATGAATTAGACATTATGGAAATGGCGGGCTTCTTAGATGGAATCAATGAAAGTCTGGTAGCCCCAAATCCAATTGAGACAATGGAAGAAGACACCAAAGTAAGTTTGGCTTTTGATAAAGAGACATTATATAAAAACATGGTTGATGCCAAGGCGGACTGGCTCTATGAACTGCCACAGTGGGAAACCATCTTTGATGAAGAGACAAGAAAAAAACTTTACTTAGAGCAGAAGAAATCAGGAACCGTTGTAGTAGGTAAAAAAGTGGGACGTAATGACCCATGCCCATGTGGAAGCGGCAAGAAGTATAAGAAGTGCTGCGGCTAATTGCTAAAAGAGCTTTACAGAATCATAAAAAGAGAATACAATGATAACACAACTAATAAAATAACACGTAGACGAGACGAGTAGAATATTGAAAAGCAACAGAGAGAGGTGTCAAGGCTGGAAGCACCTTAGCGGAACATATTTGAAGACCATCTCCAAGTGGCCCTAATCCGGTCCGGTGATTCCGTTATCATCATAATGAGTGTTTGCGACAGAAGTGTCTGTTTCAAACAAAGCAGGGTGGAACCGCGATAGTATCGCCCCTGATGTCGAATGGCATCAGGGGCGTTTTTGTATGCACCTTACGCAACCTAATATAAAAAAGAAGGAGAAAACAAAATGAAAATCACATTAAAAGACGGCTCAGTAAAAGAGTACAACGAAGCAAAAACAATTCATGAAATTGCCGCAGACATCAGTGAAGGGCTCGCCAGAATGGCATGTGCCGGCGAAGTAAACGGCGAAGTGGCAGACCTTAGAACGCTTATCGAAGGTGACTGCGAATTAAATATCATTACCAATAACGACAGTGATGCGGCAGCATTATCGGTGCTTCGCCATACCACATCACACATCTTGGCTGAGGCAGTAAAAAGATTATATCCAAATGCTAAGTTAGCCATCGGACCATCGATTGATACGGGATTCTACTATGACTTTGATTGTGAACCATTTTCCCGTGAAGATTTGGATAAAATAGAAGCGGAAATGAAAAAGATAATCAAAGAAGGCAATCGCTTGGAGCGCTTTACGCTGTCTCGCGAGGATGCCATCAAATATATGGAAGAGCGCCAGGAACCATACAAGGTTGAGCTGATTCAGGATTTGCCAGTGGATGCAGAAATATCATTTTATAGTCAGGGCGAAGGTTTTACTGATTTGTGTGCCGGCCCGCATTTGATGACAACAAAGAATATCAAAGCATATAAGCTGATATCCTCCTCTGGTGCATACTGGCGGGGCAGTGAAAAAAATCCAATGCTGCAAAGAATTTATGGTACCGCATTTTTCAAAAAGGATGAATTAGAAGCATATCTATTACATTTAGAGGATATTAAAAAGCGTGACCACAATAAGCTGGGCCGGGAAATGGAATTATTTACAACCGTAGATGTGGTTGGACAGGGATTGCCACTATTTTTGCCAAAGGGAACAAAAATGATTCAGAAGCTGCAACGCTGGATTGAAGATTTGGAGGATAATGAATGGGGTTATGTCCGTACCAGAACACCGTTAATGGCAAAAAGTGATTTGTATAAAATCTCCGGTCACTGGGACCACTACAAAGACGGCATGTTTGTTATGGGTGATGAAGAAAAGGACAAAGAAGTATTTGCTCTGCGCCCAATGACTTGTCCATTCCAGTATTATGTATATAAAAATACCCAAAAGTCATATCGTGATTTGCCATATCGAATGGGTGAGACTTCAACGTTGTATCGTAATGAAGAGTCTGGTGAGATGCATGGATTGACCAGAGTACGTCAGTTTACAATTTCCGAGGGTCATCTCGTCCTTCGACCGGATCAGGTGGAGGAAGAATTAAAAAGCTGTTTTGATTTATCGTATTCCATTTTAAAAACATTAGGACTAGAAGGTGATGTGACGTATCGTTTGTCAAAATGGGATCCGGAAAATACCGAAAAATATTTGGGTGATGAAGCCTATTGGGAAAATGCTCAGGCAATCCTGCGTGACATCTTAGTGCAGAAAAACGTGCCATTTACCGAAGAAGACGGCGAAGCGGCCTTCTACGGACCGAAAATTGACATTCAAGCGAAGAATGTGTATGGCAAAGAAGATACAATGGTAACGATTCAGTTAGACTGTGCCATCGCTGAGAAATTCGATATGTACTACATTGACCAGAAAGGTGACAAGATTCTGCCGTATATCATTCATCGGACCTCACTTGGCTGCTATGAGCGGACATTGGCTTGGTTAATAGAAAAATATGCGGGCAAGTTCCCGACCTGGCTGTGTCCGGAACAAGTAAGAGTATTGCCGATATCAGAAAAATACGAAGCATATGCAGAAAAAGTGTTGGCTGAGTTAAAGAAAAATGGTATTGATGCAACACTAGATAATCGTTCCGAAAAAATCGGCTTCAAAATCCGTGAAACCAGACTAGCTAAAGTCCCATATATGCTGGTAGTTGGACAAAAGGAAGAAGAGGATACGACGGTATCGGTGCGTAGTCGCTATGCAGGCGATGAAGGCAGCAAATCGTTGCAGACATTTGTTGATGAAATCTGTAAGGAAATCCGTACCAAAGAAATTCGGGTGGAAGAAGTACAGGAAGAAAATAAATAAAAAAAATTAAAAAAAGTAAACTGCGCTTGGCGCAAAAAAAAGCTGGAAGACATTGTTTCCCAGCTTTTTTGGTGTCCGTAATTCATAAAAAAATTGAATAAGGGCAAAATAAAAATACCAAAAAGAAAGGAGAAAAATAATGACAAAATTAGATTGTACGGTAAGAAATTGCCGTTATAATGAAGATAAGTGCTGTTGTAGAGGACACATTGAAGTAGAAGGCGCAAAGGCCAAAGAATCACCTCAAACATGCTGCGGCAGCTTTTCAGAACGTGGCAGTGATTCGTATACGAACGCTGTTGGTGAACCATCTAAAGATACAGCAGTGCAATGTAAAGCACAGGATTGCATCCACAATGAGAGTCGTGAATGCAAAGCCAGCAGTATTGATATCAGCGGCCGAAATGCATGTTGCTGTGGCGAAACAGAGTGTGGGACTTTTGAATGTAAATAAAGGGAATAAATTTCCTAAGGAAAAAAATCCTAAGGGAATAGATTCCCTTTGAAAAAGTGAAAAAATTTCCTCTAAAAATTTACAAAAAATTTACTTGTAAAGATGCGAACGAGGCAGTACAATACAAAGGTAGGTTTCAGTGTTAGTTGTTTGCCCGCATGGAGGTACAAACATGAGAAAAAAATCGCACATATCATTGGCGAAGTATCTTATTAATAGCACCACAGATGAGAATTTAAAGAAGCATAAGCTTTCGTTTTATATTGGAAGTATATTACCTGATGTGAAACCCTCTTTTATTTACAAACGACATGAAATAAATGGAACCTTTCCAGATGTGAAGCTTGCAATTGAGCGACTGATTAATGGAAAAAAGAATAAGCCGGCAAAAAACAAAAGAAAGTATTATATGAATTTGGGACAAGTAACTCATTATGTAGCTGATTATTTTACGTTCCCGCATAATAATGTTTATCCCGGCGGTTTCAAAGAGCATTGTGCGTATGAAGAGGATTTGAAAAAACGTTTGAGAGAATATTTGAAACGTCTAAATAGCAATAACGAACATGATTCGACAGCAGCATTTACCGATCTCGAAGCATTATATGAATATATTTACAAACGGCATCAGAATTATTTGGGCAAAAAAAAGGGTGTTGAAGAGGATATCAAACAAATTGTTGAAGTAAATCAACAAATGGTGGAGGGAATTTCACAATTGTTCCACCAGAAGAAAAACAAATATCAGCTTCAAAATTCATAAAACGATATAAAAAAGAGAGCGAAATTGATGTGTTTTTGTACTTTTGTGAGTACAGACTCATTATAAAATTTCGCTCTTTTTTTAAATATCCTAGGAAAATCAAGTGGTTCAGAGTAAGCGTGTCGAATTTTGACGAAATATGGGGAAGCATTTTGTTTGATTTTTGTCTAAAAACAGATTAAAATAGAATAATCAAATAAAACGACCTACATAGATTCCCAAATACTGGGTAACTAAAAGAGAAGCAAAACACTAATAATAACAATAAGATAATCCAACATTTGGGGGAACTTACGATGAAGAAGGAACTGCTAAAGCAAGCAATTGAAGAAGCCAGAACAGAGTTGAATCAAGCACTTGAGGATGGTAAAGGAACTGAGGAGTATTACCTTTTGAGTGTAAAATTGGACAAGTTGATTGAAGACTACATTGATATATGTGAGTCAAAAAAGGCTTAGTGGGGAGAAATTGAATATGGTGAGCTTGACCAATTTAGGAAAAGCAAAAATGGAACGTTTATAACAACGTTCTATTTTTTTGCGCATTTTCTATTGATTTTTTAAATGAAGTGGGGTAATATTGAACTACAAGTGGAGGAAAGTGGTGGCAAATGGTTCAAAGTGGTGGATAAGTTGATAACTTTGTGGATAAGTGGTCAGAAAAACCAAAGGAACCATCGAAACCGGATAGTAGGTGATATCAATGTTCATGGGAGAGTACAATCACACAGTGGATGCGAAAGGCAGACTGATAGTCCCATCCAAATTCAGAGAGCTGTTAGGCGATGAATTTGTGGTGACCAAAGGACTAGATGGATGTTTGTTTGTCTATCCCACCGATGAATGGCAGAACATTGAAGAAAAATTCCGTAGCGTAACCTCCACCACGAAAAACGCCAGAAAATTCTCTCGATTCTTTTTTGCCGGTGCCGCAACTTGCGAAGTGGACAAGCAGGGAAGAATATTGTTACCGGGAGTATTGCGAGAGTATGCCAATATTGACAAAGATATTGTCTCCGTTGGGGTGCTAAACCGCATTGAAATCTGGAGCAAAGAAAAATGGCTGGATGAAAATACCTATGATGATATGGATGAGATTGCAGAAAATATGGCTGATTTAGGCTTTAGTATTTAGCCGCTCACCACAAAAACATTGTGAGCAGCTTACATAAGGAGAATCAATGGAGTTTAAACACACATCAGTATTATTAGAAGAAACAATCGAGAATCTGAATATAAAGCCAGACGGTATTTATGTAGATGGTACACTTGGCGGTGGCGGGCATTCATCCGTGGTGGCAAGTTGCTTAAAAAGTGGCAGGCTAATCGGAATTGATCAAGATGCCGATGCGATTGCTGCAGCATTCGAACGATTAAAGCCATACCAGGAATGTGTAACAATTGTGCGCAGTAATTACAGTAATATGCGCACCGAGCTGCAAAAGCTGGGAATCGAGCAGGTAGATGGAATCTTGCTGGATTTAGGCGTATCATCATTTCAATTAGATACCCCAGAACGCGGCTTTACCTATCGTGAAGAAGCAGCTCCATTAGATATGCGAATGGACGATCGTCAGACACTAACGGCAAAGGATATCGTCAATGAATATAGTGAATATGAATTATTCCGGATTATTCGTGATTACGGAGAAGATCGCTTTGCTAAAAATATAGCCAAGCATATCGTAAATGCCAGAAAAGAAAAAACAATTGAAACAACCGGAGAGCTAACCGCAATTATCAGGGGCGCAATACCGATGAAGATACAAGTGACCGGAGGACATCCAGCCAAAAGAACCTTTCAGGCGATTCGGATTGAATTAAACCGGGAGTTAGAGGTACTTAAGAATACATTGGATGATATGGTGGATTTGTTGGCACCAGAGGGAAGGCTTTGCATTATAACCTTCCATTCATTAGAAGATAGAATCGTAAAGAACCAATTTCGGAAAAATGAAAATCCGTGTACCTGCCCAAGCGATTTCCCAATCTGTGTTTGTGGAAAGGAATCGAAGGGAAAGGTAATTACGAGAAAACCAATTTTACCGTCAGAAGAGGAGTTAGCCGCAAATAGTCGCTCGAAAAGTGCGAAGCTGCGGGTATTTGAAAAGAAATAGAAATAAAAGCTTACATGGATGTAAAGGAGACTAGTTATTATGGAAGAAAAAAGATACTCAAACCCATACCGATATATTGAAGGAAATGCGGTGCGTCAATTAGAACCAGCACCAAGCAGAGGACGTGAAAGGGACCGGAACAGGGAACGGGAAGATAAAAGAAGACAAGAAATACAGCGACGGAACAAAAAGAATGCAAGAAGAAATCAGGAAAAAGCGCTACGTATGGATTTTGGCTATGTAGCATTTTTAACGATAGCAGCATGTGTAACGGCATTCGTATCGGCAACCTATATTCAGATGCAGTCAAGTGTGACAAGCCGGATGGAAAATATCGGCACGCTGCAAACGCAGGTTTCAGATTTGAAAGCAGATAATGATTCGATGGAAAAACGCATTAGCACGGCAGTGGATTTAGAGACAGTCAAAGATATGGCAACAAATCAGCTTGGAATGGTATATGCCAGTGCAGAACAAATTATCTATTATACAGTCGATGATGATGATTACATGAATCAGTATGGAGAAATACCAGAAAAGTAATCGTAAGGGGCTATTCCAATTTGAACTCAAATCGGAAAGGCATAGGTATAAAATGTGAAGAAAAAAAAGAAAAAACAATTGACGTCAAGAAAACATCTAAGGGAAATATTCTTTCCGAAATCAATGGTGGTTTTTGGTATCATTGTATTACTTTTAGTGGGTTTAATTGGCCGGCTAATGTATATTGAATATAGCAGTGGGGAAAAATACGAGAAAAAGGTACTGCAACAATTGGCCTACGACAGTGTGACAATTCCTTTTCAAAGAGGAAACATTACCGATTGTAAAGGGACAATCCTAGCTACAAGTGCAGATGTATACAATGTAATTCTCGACTGTAAGGTTTTAAATGGTACAAAGGACAGCACCGAACCAACCATAGCAGCATTAAAAAGTTGTTTTCCAGACACGATAGATGAGAGCAAGGTGCGTCAGTTGCTGAGCGAAAATCCGAAAGGACAGTATAATGTGCTGGCGAAAAAACTTTCCTATGATGAGATACAACCATTTGTTGAAATGCAAAATGATAAAGAAAAAAAACTGAATATCAGTGGTATTTGGTTTGAAAAAGAATATATTCGTAATTATCCGTATGATTCACTAGCTAGTGCCCTAGTGGGTTTTACCACCAGCGGAAATGCTGGTATGGGCGGGATAGAGCTATATTATAACAGCGTCTTAAATGGAACCAATGGTCGTCAGTATGGCTATCTCAATGGTGATAGTAATTTTGAAAAAACCGTAAAACAAGCCGTTAATGGCAATAATATTGTAATGACGATGGATGCGAATATCCAAAAAATCGTTGAAAATAAAGTGAATGAATTTGTTGAAAAATACCGCAACGCATATATCGAAGGTGCAGGGGCTAAGCATATCGGAGTGATTGTGATGGACCCCAATAATGCCGAAGTATTAGCAATGGCAAACTATCCGAATTATAATCTGAGCGACCCTTGGGATTTGTCGGCCTATTATACCGCGGAGGAAATCGCGGGCATGGATGACCAGACAACCCTGGATACCTTGAATAAACTATGGCAAAATTTCTGTATTACCTACACATATGAACCAGGCTCCACCGTAAAACCATTTACGGTGGCAACGGGTCTGGAAACAGGCAGCTTAGCAAGCGACCAACTATTTGAATGTGATGGTTATGAGGAGATAGCAGATAAAACGATTGGTTGTGTGGTGACCAGCGGTCATGGAAGCGAGACCATTCAGCAAGTGATGATGAATTCCTGTAACGATGCAATCATGCAGATGTCCTATAAAATGGATGCAAAAGATTTTGCCAAATATCAGAAGCTGTTTGGCTTTGGCTATAAAACAAATATAGATTTACCGGGTGAAGCAAGAACGGACAGCCTAATCTATAAAGAAGACAAACTAACGCTGATTAATAAGGCGACCAATGCCTTTGGACAGAACTATAATGTGACGATGATACAGTTGGCATCCGCTTTTTGTTCCGTTATCAATGGGGGCTACTATTATCAGCCGCATATAGTGAAAAAAATAACCGATGAATCAGGAAATACCATTCAAAGTATGGATGGAACATTGTTAAAACAGACAATTTCAAGAGAAACCAGTGAGCAGCTTATGCAGTATTTGTATGCTACCGTTAGTGAGGGCGGAACTGGTCAGTATGCCAAGGTTCCCGGCTATTCGATGGGCGGTAAAACCGGAACAGCAGAGAAATTGCCACGTTCAGAAGACAACTTTTTGGTATCATTTATTGGATATGCACCAAAAGAAAATCCAGAGTTGCTCATCTACGTAGTAGTAGATGAACCAAATGCAGAGGATCAGGCGCATAGTACCTTTGCACAGGAAATAGTCAAAGCAATTTTAACAGAAGTCTTTCCATATATGAATATCTATCCCGACGAAGAAATACCGATTGAGGCGAGTGAAAGTCCGGATGATGCACCAGCAGATGGAACGAGTGGTGTACCAGATGAGGTACCAGTGGAACAAGTTCCACAGGAAGTTCCTGAAGAACAGGAACCTGAAGAACAGGAACCTGAAGAAACTCCAGATGAGCCGGTGGGAGATACACCGGAAGATACACCGGAAGATGCACCAGTTGAATAGTTTTGAATAATCGCAACATAACCTCATAAAAGTTGTAATAGATTATAACAACTGCTTTTATGAGGTTTTGCCTATGTATCGTAATAAGACCCCAAACCGAAAAAAGATAATGGTAGTCTTTTTGGCAATTTTCTTTGTAATTATATTTTTAATCGGAAGATTAGTATATTTAATGATTTTCTGCTCTGAATATTACGGGCAGAAAGCTGAGAATCTGCATGAACGTGAGCGTGATATCAAGGCCGCCAGAGGAAAGATATATGATGCGAATGGTGTTTTGTTAGCATCGAATAAGACGGTCTGTACCATATCGGTCATTCATAGTCAGCTTGAAGAACCAGAGAAAGTAATCTCAATGTTGACCAAGGAGTTAGGGCTTTCCGAAGAAATAGTCAGAAAACGGGTTGAGAAGGTAAGTTCCATTGAGCGGGTCAAGACCAATGTTGATAAAAAAACGGGTGATGCCATCCGTGAATATGGTCTGGCCGGTGTCAAAATTGATGAGGATTATAAACGGTATTATCCCTATGATGCGTTAGCCTCGAAAGTGCTTGGTTTTACCGGCGGCGATAATCAGGGCATCATCGGACTAGAAGTAAAATATGACAAGTATCTTCAAGGCACCAATGGACAGATATTAACATTGACCGATGCCAGAGGAGTAGAGATTGAAAATGCCGGCGAGACCAGACTAGAGCCAATTGACGGTAATGATTTATACATCAGTCTCGATTACAATATTCAAATGTATGCCGAACAGGCGGCCGCCAAAGTGCTGGAGGAAAAGCAGGCCGACAGCGTCAGTTTTATCCTAATGAATCCTCAAAACGGAGAGATACTAGCAATGGTAAATGTACCAGAGTTTAATTTGAATGAGCCATATGAATTAAATTACGAATTGACTGAAGAAGTTTCAACTGAGGAAAAGCAAAACCTGCTTAATCAGATGTGGCGAAATCCCTGCCTGAATGATACGTATGAGCCAGGTTCGACATTTAAAATCATTACAACCAGCGCCGCCTTAGAAGAAGGTGTGGTAAGTCTGACGGACCGCTTTAGCTGTCCTGGATATAAAATCGTTGAGGACCGCAAGATACGCTGCCATAAGGTGGGCGGTCATGGTGCCGAAGATTTTACGCAAGGACTGATGAACTCCTGCAATCCAGTTTTTATTGAAATTGGCCTGCGGCTTGGGGCCGATCGGTTCTACGATTATTTTAAACAGTTTGGTTTATTGTCAAAAACAAATATTGATTTACCCGGCGAGGCGGCAACAATCATGCATGCCAAAGAAAATATTGGTCAGGTGGAGTTAGCAACGGTATCCTTTGGTCAGTCATTTCAAATCACCCCGATTCAATTGGCAACAACCGTGTCCTCATTAATCAATGGTGGAAACCGCGTAACCCCACATTTTGGCGTTTCAGTTAAGGATGCCGATGGAAACAACGTCGAGACATTTCAGTATCAGCAGAGCGGTGGAATCGTCAGTGAGGAAACCTCCAGCACGCTTTGTAACTTACTAGAAAAAGTCGTTTCCGAAGGCAGTGGAAAAAATGCGGCAATTGAAGGGTATAGTATCGGTGGTAAGACCGCAACCTCACAGACCTTACCACGAAGTGAAAAGAAATATATATCTTCCTTCTTAGGGTTTGCACCAGCTGAGAATCCACAGGTGCTGGCATTAGTGCTGATTCATAATCCAAAGGGCGTATATTATGGCGGAACCATTGCCGCACCGGTTGTAAAAAGTGTTTTTGAAAATATTTTGCCATATCTGAAGATTGAACAAAGTGAGATTACAGAAAGCGACCCCGAAACCTTGCAACAATAGGCAAAATAACGTATACTAGAAAAGTTGAGAAAAAGGTACAAATAAAAAGAATTGTACGATTGGAGGAAATTATGACATATAACATAGTAATTCCGGTAATCATATCATTTGTAATAAGTGCGCTGTTAGGACCGGTAGTAATTCCATTTTTAAGAAGATTAAAAATCGGTCAGACTGAGCGAAAAGAATTAGAATCACATCAGAAAAAGACCGGAACGCCGACAATGGGCGGAATTATGATACTTACAAGCATCATTGTGACCAGTATCTTCTATGTCAAAGACTATCCAAAGATAGTTCCGATATTATTTCTAACGATAGCATTTGGCATCATCGGATTTTTAGATGATTACCTAAAAGTAGTGTTGAAACGTTCTGATGGATTGCTGGCATGGCAAAAAATGTTATTGCAGGTCGTTGTTACGACAGTTTTCGCAGTTTACATGTGGCAATATTCAGGAGTATCACTATCCATGCTGATTCCATTTTCCGGCGGAAAGTATTGGGATGCTGGCTGGCTGGCAATTCCAATCTTGTTTATCGCAGTGATTGGAACCGTAAATGGAACGAACTTTACCGATGGATTAGATGGTTTGGCTTCCAGTGTCACGATTATGGTTGCAACCTTTTTCTCGGTCGTAGCAGTTGGGATGCATAGTGGTATTGAGCCGATTACCTGCGCGGTAGTGGGAGCGTTGCTGGGCTTCTTATTGTTTAACGTTTATCCGGCCAGTGTCTTTATGGGCGATACCGGTTCCTTAGCCCTTGGCGGCTTTGTCGTTGGAACGGCTTATATGCTGCAAATGCCAATGTTTATTCTGATTGTCGGAATGATATATTTAGTAGAAGTTCTATCTGTCATGATACAGGTGACATACTTTAAAAAGACCGGAGGCAAGCGGATTTTTCGAATGGCTCCCATCCATCATCACTTTGAACTTGGTGGCTGGTCAGAAACAAGAGTAGTAGCAGTATTTTC
This sequence comes from Lachnospiraceae bacterium, assembly GCA_031555935.1. Classification (GTDB taxonomy): domain Bacteria; phylum Bacillota; class Clostridia; order Lachnospirales; family Lachnospiraceae; genus Roseburia_C. Next base: position 21,284 of record JAVBTX010000006.1, read on the forward strand.
AATAGTGACAGCAATCCTATGTCTGTTGGCATTGCTGGCGATTTAACGACATTGTGCCTGTAATTTGCAGGCTAAGAAAGGCATGGTTATAAAATGCAATTTGTGGGAAAAAATATCTTGGTAGTTGGTTCTGGTGTCAGCGGCATTTCAGCATGTGAATTGCTAACCGAAGAACGGGCCCATATCACCTTATTAGAAGGTAATCAAAATACAACTGTGGAGGCGGTTCGCGGCCGCTCGGCAGCATTTGAAGATGTGGAAATAATCATTGGGGAGCTGCCTGAGAAAATAGCCGAGACGTTAGATATGGTGGTGTTAAGCCCGGGAGTACCGACAGACCAGCCGTGGATTGCAAAGTTACAAGAAAGCGGAGTGGTCATTCTCGGTGAAATCGAGCTGGCTTATCAGCTTTCCAAAGGGAAAATCGTAGCCATCACAGGAACAAATGGGAAAACAACGACTACGGCACTGACGGGTGAAATTATGGCAAATTACTTTGCGGATGTAAAAGTAGTTGGCAATATTGGTATTCCATACACCAGTGTTGCTCGGGCAACCACCGACGAGACAGTGACAGTGGCGGAAATCAGCAGCTTTCAATTAGAGACAGTCGTAGATTTTAAACCACAGGTAACAGCTATTTTGAATATTACGCCGGACCACCTCGACCGTCATCATAATATGGCAAACTATGCCCGGATTAAAGAAAGCATCACCAAAAATCAAACCGCAGAAGATACCTGCGTGTTAAATTATGAAGATGAGCTGTTACGTCAATTTGGCGAAAAGGTTCATACGAAAGTATTGTTTTTTAGCAGTAGACAGAAGTTAGCAGAAGGATATTATCTTGATGGTGAGGATATTTGTTTTGCCAGTGAGGGTGTTGTCACGAAGCTAATTAACATTAATGAGCTAAACGTGTTAGGGGCTCATAACTATGAAAATGTAATGGCAGCGAGTGCGATGGCAATGTCAATTGGCATTCCGTTTGAAAAAATAAAAGAAGTTTTAGTTCGCTTTCAGGCAGTTGAGCATAGAATAGAATATGTGACAGAAAAACGTGGCATCAAATTCTATAACGATTCCAAAGGAACCAATACCGATGCAGCCATTAAGGGGATTTCGGCGATGAACCGACCAACCTGCTTGATTGGCGGCGGATATGACAAAGGGGCCGAGTATGATGAATGGATTGAAGCCTTTGACGGGAAAGTAAAAAAACTGGTACTGCTTGGCGCGACGCGGGAAGCGATTGCCGAATGTGCAAAAAAGCATGGCTTTACCAACATTGCCTTTGCCGAGGATTTAGCAGAAGCAGTAACCATCTGCTATCAGTCCGCACAGCCAGGCGAAGCAGTCTTATTATCCCCGGCCTGTGCCAGTTGGGGAATGTTTAAAAATTATGAAGAACGCGGATGTGTCTTCAAGGAAATTGTGCATGGATTGAAGGAGTGAGTAAATGAGTGAACGACCAAGGGGAAAGCGGGAGAAGACAATTAAATATTTTGACTACACGCTGCTGTTTATCATAATTTTCCTCATTTGCTTTGGTCTGGTCATGTTGTACTCAACGAGTGCTTACAACGCCCAGTTAAAAAGGGGAGACGGTGCCTATTACCTGAAAAAGCAGTTATTTGCAACCGGACTGGGGTTTGCGGCAATGCTCGTTATTTCCCGGATTGATTATCACTTCTGGCGGCGGTTTGCTGGATTGGCATACATAGCAGCATTTGGATTATGCGTATTTGTTATTTTTAAGGGGACGGAATCACATGGTCAGTCGCGTTGGCTGCAACTGGGACCATTGTCTTTCCAGCCTTCGGAATTTGCAAAAATAGTCGTTATCTTGTTTTTGGCAACGCTAATTAGTAAAATGCCCAAGGGCATGGGGCAATTTCGTAATATCATTAAGGTGTTTTGCACCCTGGTGCCAATCTTGGTGCCGGTTGCCTATACAAACTTAAGTACCGCTATCATTATTGCCGGCATTGCGATTGTGCTATGCTTTGTGGCAAGTCCTAAATATGCACCATTTATTGGCGTTGGATTGTTTACCATCGCGGGTGGAGCGGTATTTATCTTAACGGCTGGGTATCGGGCGGAGCGATTTGATATTTGGCTAAACCCAGAAGCTCATGAAAAAGGCTACCAGACCTTGCAGGGACTTTATGCAATTGGTTCTGGCGGACTGTTTGGCAAAGGGTTGGGCGAGAGTATGCAAAAGCTGGGATTCGTTCCCGAGGCCCAGAATGATATGATTTTTTCGATTATCTGTGAGGAACTAGGATTGTTTGGTGCAATTTGCGTCATCCTATTATTCCTTTTGATGATATGGCGATTCATGGTAATTGCCAATAATGCACCGGATTTATTTGGCGCCCTAATAGTGGCGGGAATTATGGCTCATATTGCGATTCAGGTAATCTTGAATGTGGCCGTAGTAACAAATACAATTCCGAATACCGGTATTACATTGCCGCTGATTAGTTATGGAGGAACTTCCGCGTCCTTCTTGCTGGCGGAGCTGGGGCTGGCTTTTAGCGTGTCCCGTGGAATACGTTTGGAGGGGTAGCATATGATACGAGATGAACGGCGGAAAAAGAAACGGCGCAAGCGGATTCTATTGACTCTGCTAACGCTGATATTATTGCTGGCGTTGCTGGCACTGATTATCTTTAAAGTATTTGTGGTAAAAAAAGTAGAAGTACAGGGCAATAAGCTATATGCGGATGAACAGATTGAAGAATGGGTATTGAATGATGAATACTCCTGGAATTCGCTCTATGTATATCTGAAGTATCATTTTCTTGATACCCAGGAGATACCATTTATTGATACGATGGAAATTGGTTTAAAACCACCCGGGACGATATCAATAACCGTTTATGAAAAAGGCATTCTTGGATACCTTTACATAGATTCCATTGGGCAGAATGTTTATTTTGATAAAGATGGTTTTGTCGTCGAAATATCTACCGATATTATTGAAGGGGTTCCGCAGGTGAAGGGACTGACTTGTGAAAAGGTAGTGCTATATGAAAAACTTGATTTAAAAAAGAAGAAGACGTTAAAAACCCTTTTGTCGGTTACCCAGACCTTAAAAAAATATCATTTACAGCCAGAAGTAGTCAATTATGGTGGAAGTGGTGAAATTCTCTTGCATTATGGAACCATAACGGTTAATCTAGGACAATCGGACAATCTAACCGAAAAGGTAAAACGACTGGACAAGATTATGCCAAATCTGGATGGCTTGGCGGGGACCTTGCATTTAGAAGATTGGAGTGAAGAAACGACCGATATTACTTTTGAAAAAGCAATAATTTAAAAAAATGAATTTTTATGTTGATTATTTAGTCAAAAAATAATATTATAGAGTATATGATTGCGTTTAGAGTAACATTTACATATATATGAGGGAGAGAAGGAGGAACTACCTTGCTTGAAATTAGAACAACAGATGCAGATTCCAGTGCTAAAATAATCGTTATTGGTGTTGGAGGTGCAGGAAATAATGCTGTAAATAGAATGATTGATGAAAATATAGGCGGTGTCGAATTTATTGGCGTAAATACGGACAAGCAGGCATTACTGCTATGTAAAGCACCAACCTTAATACAAATAGGAGAAAAGTTAACGAAAGGACTTGGCGCTGGCGCACAGCCGGAAATCGGTGCCAAAGCGGCAGAAGAGAGTGAAGATGAACTGACCGCAGCCATCAAAGGCGCAGATATGGTCTTCGTAACTTGTGGAATGGGTGGCGGAACTGGTACCGGAGCCGCTCCAGTTGTAGCGAAGATATCCAAAGAACAAGGGATTTTGACCGTTGGTGTTGTTACCAAACCATTTAAATTTGAAGCAAAAGCAAGAATGGTCAATGCGCTTGGTGGTGTCGACCGTTTAAAAGAGAGTGTTGATACATTAATTGTAATACCAAATGATAAATTATTAGAAATCGTTGACCGTAGAACTACTTTCCCGGATGCCTTGAAGAAAGCCGATGAAGTGCTTCAGCAGGCAGTACAGGGAATCACTGACTTAATTAACCTGCCAGCATTAATTAATCTTGACTTTGCTGACGTGCAGACCGTTATGAATAATAAAGGTCTTGCGCATATTGGAATTGGTATGGCAAAGGGCGATGAAAAAGCGATTGAGGCAGTTAAATTAGCAGTAGCAAGTCCACTGTTAGAGACGACGATTACGGGCGCAAGCCATGTAATTATTAATATTTCAGGTGATATATCCTTGATGGATGCCAATGATGCAGCTAGCTACGTGCAGGATTTAGCAGGTGAGAATGCAAATATTATCTTTGGTGCGAAATATGACGAGACCATGACCGATGCAGCAACAATTACCGTAATTGCCACCGGTTTAGAAGAAGTGCAGATGCAAAGCAGTAAGATTATGCCAGGACTAAAATATCAGCAGTCAATGACAGCTCAGGCTAGAACTGGAATGCCAAATAGCATGGGAAATAGACCAGTAACGCCAGGTGTAGGCATGGGAACAACCATGAACCAGAGCCAGCCTCAGGGCACAAGTCCGGTGATGCCACAGATGCCAAATCAGAACGCAGTACCACCAACGTTTACCGGCATTCAGAAGCCAAAGCGACCAGAAAGCAGTGTTCCCGAGAAGGACATCAAGATTCCGGAGTTTTTAAAGAGTACCAGAAGATAATCAAACCATTCATGAATTAAAAAAGTGAGCCGTATACAATGATGAGAAGTCGTCAAAGTATACGGCTTTTTTGTCGTATTTTCGGGATGAAAAATAGGAAAAGGGGACAGTATTTTGACAAAAAAAGCAAAACTCATCTTTTATAATAAAACGCATGGACTAGGAGGTGGATTGTGAAATATGGGATATACATAGATGTTTTTGTTTTGACCAATTTTTGCATGGATTATCTGGCTTTGTTTTTAGCGAATACATTCCTAGGGAGGAAGCAGCGGCTCCACAAACTAATTGCACCGGCATTACTTAGTGCGGGGGCCTCACTAGTCCTGCTTTTGACACTACCAAGCTATCTTTTATATGTAATGATGGTTCATGCATTGCTAAATCCGCTGATGGCGTGGCTGGCATTTGGCAAATGCAGCTGGCGGCAATTTTTAAAAATCCTAGCGATTATTTATCTGGCAATCATATTACTTGGCGGGACAATGCAGTGGATTTACCAGACGCTTTTTGATGGTCAAAAACTCTGGGTTAGTATTGCGATGAGCTGGGTCATTGGCTTGGTAGCTGCGTATTTGTGGGAACATCAGTCGGTGGTGGGGCGCAGAATTTATGATGTAGTCCTGCGGATTGGGCAAGATGAGATAAGTGTAAAAGCATTTTACGATACGGGAAATTTGCTGATGGACCCTTATTTTAAACAGCCGGTAAATATTGTGTCGGCAGCAACAGTACAATTATATTTAGAGAAATATGATATTAAAAAACGTCTGATAAGCTTTTCGAGTTTGGGAGAAAATAATGGGCTGATGGAGGCTGTTACGATTGAACAAATGCTAATTAACCGCGGAAAAAATGTGTTGAAAATAGAGCCGGCTGTGCTTGGAATTGCTGGCGAAGAACTACTGGCACATAAGAGTTACCAAATGATATTGAATAGTCAATTGAAAGTTTAGGAAAGGAAGAAATAGTATGTACATAAAAGTAAACGTGCCGCAGCATATCCAATTTAAGATTGTGCCATCCTTCATGAATCTGATGTTTCAGAATCGAAGAGATGTTCATTATATAGGAGGAGCAGAGGTGCTGCCGCCACCGCTTACGGGGGAAGACGAAAAAAATTGCATTCGTCAGTTAATGTCGGAGGACGAAAAGGATGAGGGCAAGAAGAAGCTGATTGAACATAACCTGCGTTTGGTTGTATACATTGCGAAGAAATTCGACAATACCGGGGTAGGGGTGGAGGATTTGATTTCCATCGGAACGATTGGACTGATCAAGGCAATTAACACCTTTAACCCTGAAAAAAATATAAAATTGGCGACCTATGCATCGCGCTGTATTGAAAATGAAATATTGATGTATTTGCGCCGTAATAGTAAGACGAGAATGGAAGTATCCATTGACGAGCCGCTCAATGTCGATTGGGATGGAAATGAATTATTGTTATCAGACATTTTGGGTACGGATGAGGACGTTATTTACAAGGATATCGAAAGTGAAGTGGAAAAAAAGCTGCTAAATAAAGCGATTGAGCATCTTTCTGGCCGCGAGCGAACGATTGTGGAGCTGCGCTTTGGTCTGAACTCAAAGGATGGAGATGAGCTGACTCAGAAGGAAGTCGCTGATTTGCTGGGCATTTCGCAGTCTTATATTTCGCGTCTGGAAAAGAAAATTATGAAGCGTTTAAAGAAAGAAATTGTCCGCTTTGAATAGCCGCTATTAATCACCAACGGCGATGCAAAAAACCGTGACGAATACCTTCTGGTGTGGTAAAATATTCTTATAAAACTGCAAGGGAGATGGTATTATGTTATTGGAATTTTTAGGGGCAGCACATGAAGTGACTGGAAGCTGCCATTTCCTGCAATTTGGTGAAAAACACGTTCTTGTTGACTGTGGTATGGAGCAGGGCGCCGACCTTTACGTGAATCAGGAAATACCAGTGAACGCCTCTGATATCGACTATGTGTTTGTAACACATGCTCATATCGACCATTCGGGATTACTGCCGCTTTTGTACAGCCGGGGATTCCGTGGTGAGATTTATGCAACGACAGCAACATGTGAATTGTGTAATATTATGCTTAAGGATAGTGCCCATATTCAGATGTTCGAGGCTGAATGGCGCAACCGCAAGGCGAGACGGGCTGGTAACCCGGAAGTAGTACCGCTATATGATATGAGTGATGCAATCGGGGTATTGAATCATTTTATACCATGTGATTATGCTAAGATTATTACAATCGGTGAAGATTTACAGGTGCGGTTCGTTGATGCCGGGCATCTGCTTGGCTCATCAAGTATTGAGTTTTGGGTCAAAGAAGATGGTGAAGAAATTAAAATTGTTTTTTCTGGTGACATTGGTCACGGCAATAAGCCACTGATTAAGAATCCTCATTTTATTGAAGAGGCCGATTACGTGGTGATGGAATCAACTTATGGTGACAAGAACCATGCCAATCCACCGGATTTTGCAGCCGAGCTTGCAAAGGTAATCGGTAGCACCTTTAAGCGCGGCGGCAATCTTGTCATACCAGCGTTTTCGGTTGGTAGAACACAGGAGCTATTATATTTTATCCGCGTCATCAAAGCAGAAAATATGCTGCCAGAATGCGGTGATTTCGAAGTGTTTATCGACAGCCCGCTTTCGGTCGAAGCAACCAATATTTTTCACGAGAATGTTGAGGATTGCTTTGATGATGAAGCAAAGGCATTGCTAAGCAAGGGGATTAATCCAATTGCGTTTCCTGGCTTACGAACCTCTGTTACGAGTGACGAGTCCAAATTAATTAACTTTGAAAAGAAACCAATTGTGATTATTTCGGCCTCTGGTATGTGTGAAGCGGGACGTATTCGTCACCACTTAAAACACAATCTATGGCGGCCGGAATCGACAATTCTTTTTGTTGGCTTTCAGGTGCCGGGAACCTTGGGTAACCACCTGTTAAATGGTGCCAAAGAAGTAAAACTTTTTGGTGAGACCATTGAGGTTCGGGCGCAGATTGAAAATATGCCGGGAATCAGTGGTCATGCAGACCGCGATAAACTAACTGAGTGGGCAGCGGCTTTCAAAAAGCCACCGAAGAAAGTGTTTATTGTCCACGGTGATGATACTGTTTGTGATGAATTTGCCGAGCATTTGCATCAACAGCTAGGTTACGATGCAGTTGCACCATATAGTGGTGATGTCTATGATTTGACGGAGAATGTTCTGATTAGTGAAGGTACGCGTGAGGTGGTTCAGAAGAAGGATCGGAGCATCCGGGCGAGCAGTAATGTATTTGCCAGATTGTTGGCGGCGGGACAGCGGCTGCTTAGCGTGATTCAGAAGAATGAGGGGATACCGAATAAGGAATTGGCGAAGTTTGCGGATCAGATTAATTCGATTTGTGATAAGTATGAGAGGTAAATTTATTTAATCTAAAGGGTACGTGCCCCGTGGGAATTTTTTTGAGTATACTACGCGAGACATTATTCATCGCTTCGAATATACTCAAAAAAATTCCCACGGGGCACTTACGCTTTGGATGAATTTAATTTATCCTCTTTTTTGGCTTATTTCAAATGCTACATACATTAGCTAGATATAAAATGTGTTTTGCTTTTTATTTTTAGGTAAATTCCTTCGAAGTCAGTATCCGTGGAACTTTATTTTATGCAAATTCGGAGCGGCGGATAGCGTTTCGCGTAGTTTGCATAAAATAAAGTTCCACGGATACTGACCCCCAAGGAATATAAATAATTAACAAGAGAAAATACTTGCTAATGCAAGAATGTGATAAGGATGGTATAAAAATGAGTATAGAACACGGCGAACCAGAAATGCAAAAACCTGTCAGTGAATATGCGAAATACATGAAAATCCTGATACCGGCGGATATATCCGAGACTTATGCAATCAAACCCATGTTTGAAAGCGTTGCGAGCGAAGAAAGTATACGAAATGGTGTGATTGCCTTTCGGGATTTTTTGTATATATTTTGTGACCGCTTAATCTCAGATGGGGATTTATATGCCAAACCGAGAAAATCGAAGAATCCGACGGATTATCCATTTTTAAATAATATGAACAGCCTGTTAATTGACATTGGTTATTATGGCAAACTAGCGGAAAGCGGTGATTCATTATTGATAACTGAAATACTGTCATTAATGGCGCCAAAGCCTAAAATACCGGCTTCAAAGCAAACTGAATATTTACGTTTTCTGGCCTTATGTGGATTTGCTTTTACGGGCGTTGATTTAGATGCAAAGACGCTTACGATATCGGGAGTGTTAGAAGTATCATATCCGAATAATCCCCTTATGCTGACGGGGTTAAAAGCCATGTCGATGGCAGCGAAAGAACTGTGGGTGAGATTCTATAATAATGCCTATAATCTTTTCCGGTGTGATTATAGGGTAATGAAAGCAGAAGATACGGACATCCTTGATATTCTGAAGGATTATTTACATCCGCTACCCGAAGCATTTCAAACGTTTGCCATAGAATTGCATCATCGCTATATTGATATGGGATTAACTTGCGTCACACTCAATGATAACGCCGTCCACTTTGCTTATGCCTATATCAAAAATAGCAAACGGACCTTATCTATTCGAGATATCTATCAGCTTAGAATATGGGAATTGTCATTATCTATGAAAGATGGTTACTGCTTGTTTGTAAGAGCCAAGAAAACAGACAAGTATGCAGACGTTATCGCAACATTTCCATTATCCTTGCAGGAGAAAATTGCTCGAGGATATGGCTGTGACAGAAAACTGCGTAACGAACCTTGTCAAGGTGGTTGTCAGGGAATCCGCATTCCATTAGATGAATCTATCTTAGGGATGAAACAAGAGATTGAGGTATGGTTGGATAATGAGATGCCGTCTTCCGTAAGGAACTAAATATATATAAAAGTTTAATGTAAAGGGTACGTATGCCCCGTATGGTGAACATATGATGGAGAAAGATAATTAAACTTAAATGTCTTATTGTTTTTGTGTTTTTGGTGGCTGAAATTTGTTCAAGAGCCAGTGCCCGGCGGAACGTTATTTTTGCGAAACTTCGAAGCGGTGGAGGTGAAATTCTAAAAAAGCTGAAGCCACTGCTTCAACTTTTTTCGTATAGAAGTTCACCGGAACGTCCCGCGTAGGTTGCGCAAAAATAACGTTCCGCCGGGCACGTCCCCTTGAATCCAATCTTTCACTTCTTCAAAGCCAAATAATTCCGCATATTCTTAAGCGCCGATTTCTCTAGTCTACTAACCTGTGCCTGCGAAATATGAATCTCATCTGCCACCTCCATCTGCGTTCGCCCTTGAAAAAATCGCAAATTAATAATATGATTTTCCCGCTCATTCAGGCGCTCCATCGCATCCGCAAGTGAAAGCTCCTCAATCCAATTATCCTCTTTATTTTTCTTGTCACTAATCTGATCCATAACATAAAGAGTATCGCCGCCATCCGTATAAATCGGGTCATATAAGCTGACCGGACTTTGAATAGCATCTAGGGCATAGACGATATCTTCTTTGGGAATGCCGGCAGCGGCGGCAATTTCGTCTAACGTTGGTTCCTGCATGGAAGTTTTTTGCAGGATTTCTTTGGCATGAATAGCTTTGTAGGCCGTGTCACGTAGGGAACGGCTGACGCGGATGCTATTGTTGTCGCGTAGGTAGCGGCGAATTTCACCGATAATCATCGGCACTGCATAGGTGGAGAATTTAACACCCATCGTATCATCAAAATTGTCAATTGATTTAATCAGACCGATACAGCCAATTTGAAATAAATCATCAATATTCTCATGATTACCAGAAAAACGTTTGATAACGCTTAGTACAAGGCGGAGATTTCCTCTAATGTAAGTCTCTCTTGCATCATTATCGCCTTGTTTTATTCTTTGAAAAAGTGCATTCTTTTCTTCTTCTTTTAGTATTGGCAGTTTGGCAGTATTAACACCGCAGATTTCCACTTTATAAACCGACATGATGCATGACCTCCGGAAATGTTGATAAATACATCATGTGCAATAAAATGAAATTTTATACAAAGAAGTAATAGCAATTGATTTTTAGAGATATAGCACATATAATGAAAGTATATAAACTGAAAAAATATGTCTGAGGGTGTTAATGTGGATGTAATAGATAAAAGAAATTTCAAAGAAAAAATTTCAAAAAGTATTATCAAACGGCAAAATGTAAAATATATTTCACAAGAAGAAGTGGACCGTATGAAACAAGAAGAAGAACAGAGAGCTGCACAGGAAGTAATTGAGCGTCTTGAACGGGAAGCAGCGCTAGATGAGGAACGCAAGCAGGCGGAAATAGAGGAAGCCTTAAGGGAGCAGGAGAAGAATAAAAATTATAATAAATCAACGAATGCTTATTCCGGTGAATATGGTTCAGAGCAGGTGGCCGATGAAGTTACCAGAGGGCAAATAGAGCGGATTTTAGAAGAACGTGAGGACGAATTTCGTAAGACAATTGAAAATACGCTTGCCCAGAGTGAAGAAAAGTCTTGACAAATTGGCACAGAGGTATTATCGTATAGTCAATAAGTGAAACCGTTGAGAAAGAGGAGTAGACTTATTCGGAAATTAAAGAGAGCTGCAGGTGGTGAGATTGCAGTATGGAAGAATCTGTTGAATGGACTTTCGAGGGTGACCTGAAATTTTTACTAGTCACAATTCAGTTTGAGGGACATGTAAGAATAGTAGGCGTCATCGGGAACCGAACCCGTTATCAATTCGGCATGTATATTTGTACATGAGAGAGTGGACGATTTTGTCAAAATGAGTGGTACCGCGATAATAATGTAAATTATTACCGTCTCAAGCATTAATGCTTGAGACGGTTTTTTTGATTTTGTGGAGAACGCAAATCAAAAAATGATGCGCACTCGCTTAGAAGGAAGATATCCTCCCGTTGGTCGGATGTCGCTCGGCGCGGAGATTGCGCAAGCTTAATCTCATTAAATGGTGTACTTCCGCACCGGAATACTGCCGGGCGGGATGCTTAGCCTTCATTTTGACATAAACGGTGGAATCTTATAAAAGATAATTAAATTTTATAAGGAAGAAAGAGGAAAAAATTATGAAGAAAAAAATGTTAACCGTAGTGATGAGTGTGGTAATGACAGCAACTTTATTAGCTGGATGTGGCAGCAAAGCAAATGATAACACAAGTAAAAATGGCACAACGGGCGAAACAACCTACACCGTCGGCATTTCCCAATTTGCCGAGCATGGTTCCTTAGATAACTGCCGCGAAGGCTTTCTGGCTGGATTAGCGGAAGCCGGCATCAAAGAAGGTGAAAACCTAAAAGTAGAGTATCAAAACGCGCAAGCAGATACAGGAACGGCCAGCACCATCGCGGATAGCTTCGTATCTGGCAAAGTGGATATGATTTGTGCAATAGCAACACCAAGTGCGGCAAGTGCCTATAACTCTTGCCTGAGCACCGATATCCCCGTTATTTACACGGCAGTATCAGACCCAGCATCAGCTGGATTGGCAAATGCAGATGGCAGCAATGCCGGTAATGTTACAGGTTCTTCGGACGTATTGCCAGTTGCAGAGCAGTTGAAAATGATTCGTGAAATGTTACCAGAAGCAACCAAAATCGGTATCCTTTATACAACCAGCGAAGCCAATTCTTGTAGCACGATTGAGACTTATAAGGCAGCGGCCGCAGAGTATGGTTTTGAAATCGTCGATACTGGAATCAATACGTCAGCAGATATCGAGCTGGCAGTCACGGACTTGGTAACTAAGGTGGATTGCCTTTGTAACCTGACCGATAACACCGTTGTAAATGCATTGCAGACCGTTCTTGATAAAGCAAATGGTGCAGGTATTCCGGTATTTGGAAGTGAAATTGAACAGGTTCGAAACGGTTGTGTCGCTTCAATGGGAATCGACTATTATCAGCTTGGGATGGAGACTGGAAAAATGGCAGCCAAGATTTTAAAAGGCGAGGCGACAGCCGAAGAAACCGCATTTATTTCGGCATCAAAAGCTTCCTTATATGTAAATACAGCAGCGGCATCCAAAATCGGTTTAACCTTAGATGCAGATTATATTAAGGATGCAGCCGAAACCTTTGAAGAAATAGTAGTGGAATAAATAAGCGAGGGATAAAGCAATGACATTAGTACTCAGTGTGCTGGAACAAGGCATGATATATGCCATTATGGCATTAGGAATTTATATCACGTATACGATACTGGATTTTCCGGATTTGACGGTAGATGGGAGTTTTCCATTAGGAGCGGCGCTTTCGGCAGTAATGATTACAAAGGGCATTCACCCGTTGCTGACCTTAGTGGTGGCATTTGGTGCAGGAGCATTCGCGGGTTGTCTGACCGGAATCATCCACGTTAAGCTGAAGGTTCGAGATTTATTGTCAGGTATCATTATGATGACAGCATTATATACCATCAATCTGCGAATCGCTGGGAGAGCCAATCTGCCGATTTATAACATGACGACATTATTTGATAATGCGCTTGTAAAAACGTTATTTCAGGGCAAATTAGCAACCTTTGCAACCGTGATAATTATCGCCGTGATTGCGCTCTTGATGAAATTCCTCTTGGACTGGTATATGAGTACGAAGTCAGGCTATTTATTGCGGGCGGTTGGTGATAATGAGACGATTGTCACCTCAATGGGCGTTGATAAGGGCACGGTAAAAATAATTGGTCTGGCCATTGCCAATGGTTTGGTAACTCTAAGTGGCGCAATTTATGCACAGCAGCAGCGGTACTTCGATATATCGATGGGAACCGGAACGATGGTCATCGGTCTGGCAAGTGTTATCATTGGAACGAGCTTGCTGCGTAAGGTAAGCTTCCTAAAAATAACCACCAGTGTCGTGATTGGCTCAATTTGTTATAAGGCATGTGTGGCATTGGCAATCAAGCTGGGAATGCCATCAACCGATTTAAAATTAATTACAGCAGTATTGTTCCTTGGTATTTTAGTATTGGGAATGGACCGTAAGAGAAGGGGGAAGGGAAATGCTTGAACTGGTAAATATCAATAAATTATATAATCCGGGAACGATTAATGAAATGGGCTTGTTTGAGAATTTCAATCTGACCGTTTCGGACGAGGAATTTGTCGCAGTAGTCGGCAGTAACGGTTCGGGAAAAACCTCCATGTTAAATATTATCTGTGGAACAATACCAATTGATAGTGGCAGAATTATGGTCAATGGCGTTGACTTGAATCGCCAGAAAGACTTTATCAGACATCGGCGGATTGGCAGGGTTTTCCAAGACCCTTCAAAGGGCACATGTCCAGGGATGACGATTCTGGAAAATATGTCAATCGCAGACAATAAAGGAAAAGGCTACGGCTTAGGCCGCGGAACGAATAAAGCAAGAATTGATGCGTACCGTGAAATGCTTTCCGGCTTGAATCTGGGCCTTGAGGATAAGCTTCATGTTAAAGTTGGCTCCATGTCGGGCGGACAGCGACAGACCTTGGCATTGTTGATGGCGACGATGAATCCGATTGAGTTTTTGATTTTAGATGAGCATACCGCGGCATTAGACCCCAAGACGGCCGAGATCGTAATGGAGCTGACCGACAAGATTGTTAAAGAAAAAAAGGTCACAACGATTATGGTAACCCACAACCTGCGCTATGCGGTAGATTATGGCAATCGTCTGCTGATGATGCATCAGGGCAGAAGCATAATTGACAAAGCCGGAGCTGAAAAAAATGCCCTAAAAGTGGAAGATATTCTTGGCACATTTAATGAAATCAGTATCGAATGTGGTAACTGATTAAATTAATGATTGAATTTTGTAAAATATTCATTTATTATAGAGAATGGTAGCGTAAAAATGCGAGAATAAAGAGGAATGCGGAGGGTTACTATGTATCCAATAGTAAAAAAAGAATTATTGGCAGATAAAATCTATCTGATGGATGTGAAGGCAGAACGGGCAGCAGCATCTTGTGAGCCAGGACAGTTTGTAATTGTTAAAATTGACGAAGAAGGCGAAAGAATTCCCCTGACTGTATGCGATTATAATCGGGAAGCAGGAACAATTACAATCGTATTTCAGACCGTCGGTGCTTCAACGGAGCGAATGGCTAAATTAGAAGTTGGCGATTCCTTTATGGATTTTGTTGGACCACTAGGCTGTGCTTCGGAGTTGATTGAGGAAGATATTGAAGCATTAAAGCAGAAGAAGATTGTTTTTATTGCGGGTGGAGTTGGAACAGCACCGGTATATCCACAGGTAAAATGGCTTCATGAGCATGGTGTTGACTGTGATGTTATCATGGGCTCTAAAAACAAGGATTTACTGATTTTAGTTGAAGAGATGCGTCAGGTAGCTGGCAATCTTTATGTAACAACAGATGATGGCTCCTATGGCTTCCACGGCATGGGTACAAACCAGTTACAGGCATTAGTGGATGAAGGAAAGAACTACGATCTTTGTATTGCCATCGGACCAATGATTATGATGAAATTTGTCTGTCTTTTAACCAAACAATTAAATATCCCAACCATCGTTTCGATGAATCCAATTATGGTAGATGGAACGGGAATGTGTGGCGCATGTCGTTTAACCGTTGGTGATGAAGTAAAATTTGCCTGCGTCGACGGACCAGAGTTTGACGGCCATTTAGTTGACTTTGATCAGGCGATGAAACGTCAGCAGCTTTACAAGGATTTCGAAGGTCGTGCCATGTTAAAAGAATTAGAAGGTGATACACATCACGGCGGATGTGGAAACTGCGGAGGTGACAAATAATGGATGTAATGAAGAAAGTACCAGTACGGGAACAAGATCCAGGGGTGCGTGCCACTAATTTTGCCGAGGTATGTCTGGGATATAATAAAGAAGAAGCAATGGCGGAAGCAGAGCGATGCTTAAATTGCAAAAATGCACAGTGTATCAAAGGATGTCCAGTATCAATTGATATTCCAGCCTTTGTAAATGAAGTAAAAGAAGGTAACTTTGAAGAAGCCTATCATGTAATCAATAAATCATCGGCATTGCCAGCCGTTTGTGGACGTGTTTGCCCACAGGAGAGCCAGTGTGAAGGAAAATGTATCCGCGGTATCAAAGGTGAGCCAGTATCGATTGGTAAATTAGAGCGTTTTGTTGCCGATACGGCAAAAGACAACAACATCAAACCGAAAATGGCAGAGCAGATGAACGGCCATAAGGTTGCAGTCATCGGTTCAGGCCCAGCCGGATTAACATGTGCTGGCGATTTGGCAAAGATGGGTTATGATGTAACCATTTTTGAAGCACTGCATGAAGCTGGCGGCGTATTAATTTACGGGATTCCAGAATTCCGTTTGCCAAAGCAGGATGTAGTTGCCGTTGAAGTAGAAAATGTAAAAGCATTAGGTGTAAAAATTGAAACTAACGTAGTCATCGGAAAAGCAACCACAATTGACCAGTTGATGGACGAAGAAGGCTTTGAAGCAGTATTTGTTGGCTCTGGTGCCGGACTGCCAAGATTTATGGGAATCCCAGGCGAGCAGGCCAATGGCGTATTTTCAGCGAATGAGTTTTTAACCAGAAATAACCTGATGAAAGCATTCCGTGAGGAATACGATACACCGATTATGAAGGGCAAAAAAGTTGCTGTAGTCGGCGGCGGAAACGTGGCAATGGATGCAGCTAGAACCGCACTCAGACTTGGTGCTGAGGTACATGTTGTCTATCGTCGAAGCGAAGAAGAATTACCAGCGCGAGTGGAAGAAGTACATCACGCGAAAGAAGAAGGCATTATCTTTGATTTGTTAACCAATCCAACTGAGGTATTAGTGGATGAGAATGGTTGGGTAAAAGGAATGACTTGTATCCGAATGGAATTAGGTGAGCCGGATGCATCAGGCCGAAGAAGCCCAGTCGAGATTGCTGGTTCCGAATTTGATTTGGAATTAGACACTGTGATTATGTCACTTGGAACTTCACCAAATCCATTGATTTCATCGACGACAAAGGGACTTGATATCAACCGCCGTAAATGTATCATTGCGGAAGAAGAGACCGGAGCAACCAGCAAGCCGGGCGTATTTGCCGGTGGTGATGCAGTAACCGGTGCTGCAACGGTAATCCTGGCAATGGGTGCTGGAAAAGCAGCAGCACAGGGAATTGATGCGTATTTGAAGAATAAATAAAACACACATAAAAAAGCTATGGAGCATCTATCAAGAGTTCCATAGCTTTTTGTTTGCGATTATGAAATAATTTTTAATCCAAATTCAATTTCTTATTACTAATAAATGCGGTAACACCGTAGTAAACAGCAATTAGAATAATACTTTGAATCATGCTGGAGTTGAAAATTCCGGCAAAGGAAGAAGGAACTGTGGCATATCCATATTGGTTTTCATAAATCGTTGTTGAATCCAATGCCCTGCCAAACATCAAAACCGTGTTGACTACTTGCAAAATAATATAAATAACACCATAAGTCAAAAAGGATGCTAAAATTTTGTGTTTGTTGAATAGCTGACCAACGGAGATACAGCAGTAAATCATCAGCAAGCCTGAGAAGCTGGAAAGCACCATGAAAAATAACGCTCTGCCAATCATGTTAGGCAGTGGATAATTCATTTCAACTTCCATGAAACGAGCAATCGCTTGAAGATCAACGGATTCACCAGCAGTCTTAAGACCCGTTAAAATTAAGGCGAAAACAGAACAAATGGTCAAAACCATGCTGATAAAAGCCCAAAAAACAGAAACTAAAATCTTCGTATTCAAAATGGCAAATGAGGATACCGGTAATGTATGAGTTAAGTAACCCTCGGCCGAATACATGCTGCGGTAAAAACGCATCATCAGGTAAATATAAGTGACAATAAACAATGCAAAGATGCCAAATATATAGAACAGAATCATTGCTGCCAACATAATTCCAACCGCAATATTTTCTGTATCAAAAACCTTTAGTCCAATAATAATCATACCAACTAAGGTTAAGCCAATCAAAACGAGATTGAGTGGTAATAGCACTTTCCCAGTATCTTTAAATTCGTGTTTGAACAGTTTTCCTAACATTTAAATACCTCCCTAAACAAAGCATCAACAGATGTGCCTTTTTCTTCTCTAATTGCATCAACGGAAGAGGTTAGGCGGATGTGGCCGTTCTGGATAAAAATAACTTCATCTAAGATTTTCTCCACATCGGAAATCAAATGAGTGGAAATTAAAATCGTTGCATTTTCATCGTAGTTCGAGATAATCGTCTCTAAGATATAATCTCTAGCCGCAGGGTCAACACCAGCAATTGGCTCATCGAGCACATAAAGGTCGGCATGACGGCTCATTACGAGAATTAACTGAACCTTTTCTTTGGTACCCTTAGACATCGTTTTTAATTTGTCATTTGGATTGATGGACAACTTCGCTAACATATCATAAGCGCGGACAGTATCGAAATCAGCGTAGAAGTCTTCAAAATAGTCAATCACATCACGAACCTTCATGGAAGGATTCAAATAGGTATTATCCGGTAGATAAGAAACCACCTTTTTGCTGGCTGGTCCAACTGGCTTGTCGTGGATGGTCAGTTCACCGTCGGTCGGTGTTAAAAGACCATTGATAATTTTAATTAATGTCGTCTTGCCACTGCCGTTTGGTCCAAGCAGACCGACAATATGTCCTGGCTCTAATTTGATGTTAATGTGGTCAAGAGCAGTGCTGTTGCCGTATTTTTTTGATAAGTCCTTGCATTCTAATAAAGTGCTCATGATTCGTCCCCCTTGATGTTTTCTTGCATAAAGGAAAGTGTTTCTTGCTTTCCGTAGCCTAATTTGCTCATACATTCAAAAAATTCAGTTATCTTTTCCTGAGCAAGCTTAGATTGTAAATCTTGAATCATCTGTGTGTCCTCCGTAATAAATCTGCCACTGGTTCGTTGTGAAAAAACTAATCCGGTGCGTTCTAACTCTGTCAGCGCTTTTTGCATCGTGTTTGGATTGACGGCAGCAATGCCGGCTAATTCGCGAACAGATGGGAGTTTATCTCCCGGTTTATACAGACCGGAAATAATGTCCAATTGAATCCGTTCTACAATCTGAATAAAAATTGGTCGGTCGGAATCTAGGTTCCATGGCATAAAATCACCTCTTTCTTTGCATAGTATTTTTGTATTGCTGTACTATCTAATTAATACAATAATACGAAGTTGCAAAAAAGTCAAGGGTTTTTTTGAAAAAATTATTTGTTTTCCATCAGACAGTTTAGCAGACGGTTGTTATCTTCCTGATTCATAAAGCAGAAACGGATATATTTATTATCGAGAAATGGAAAGGTCGAGCAGTCTCGAATCATCATTTTCTGGCGAATGGCCCGGTCAAACATATCCTGTGAGTTAATTTCATCGCGCAGGATTTTCACTAACATGAAGTTTCCAGAAGGTGGGTATACCTTAAAATCCGGATGTGAATCTAACATACTATAGAGACGGCTTCTTTCCGTGGAAATCAGGGTTTTGGTTTTATTAATATAATCTTTATCACAGAACATGATTTCACCGGCGATTACCGCCAAGGAGCTAATGGTCCAAGGATTTTTACGGGTATTCATCGCCTTGATTAAATCGCGATTGCCGGTGATGGCATAGCCTAATCGCAGTCCCGGGGCAGCGAAAAATTTAGAGGTTCCGCGCAGGATAATAATATTATTGTAGTAATTGGTTAGTGGAAGTGAAGAGATATCCTCCATATTTTCAGCAAATTCAACATAAGTCTCATCGACCATAACAAAAATATCGTGCTGCTTACAGACATTTAAGATTTGTCGCATTTCCTTACTGGTGATACAAGACGAAGTTGGATTGTTGGGATTACAGATAACAACTAAATCAATACTTTCATTTAAAGAGGAAGTAAAATCTTTGACATCCAGGTGGAAGTCATCCTCCTCAAGCAGCGGGTAATAAAGCGTGGTGCCGCCGCCCAGCGAAATCTCACGTTCATATTCGGAATAGGTTGGCCCAATAATCATCGCCTTTTGGGGATGTTCAATTTGAATAAAGAGTGAAATTAATTCGGTGGAGCCGTTACCAACAATAATATTGTCAGCATCGGTGCCGGCGTAGTTGGCAATACACTGACGCAGAGACTTATATTCCCGGTCAGGGTAAGTAGTAATGGCATCAATTTTTTCTGACAGTGTTTCCCGCAGCAGCGGGGAGACCCCTAATGGGTTCACGTTGGCTGAAAAGCTAACGATGTCCTCTTTGCGAATGCCATAAATCTGCTCGATTTTTTCTAAGTCACTGCCATGAAAATGGTCACTATGTTTTATCATTAAAAATACCTCCACAATGTAATCTTGGTTGCATGAATCTGCCAAATAGTTTATAATCTATTATAACTGTAATAAAATAAAATGCAACGGAAAAGCAGGTGGAATTTTGCGTAAACGGATCCAGAAACTAGCGATGGGAATGTTTGAACATGAGGAACCTGTTCTCGCACTTTCTACGGAGAAGATAGAAATTGAGGTGTTGGAGGGGACTGATTATCAGGGTGAGTTTGTGATTACCAGCCGTAATCAGGTTGAAGTAAAAGGACTTGTCTATTCCTCGAATCCACATATGGAGGTATTGACACCACAGTTTAAGGGCGAAGAAGTCAGGATTCAATTTCAATTTCATAGTGTTGGTTTTGTTGAAGGGGATATTCAAAAGGGAGTATTTACAATTATCTGTAACCAGGGTGAATATAACCTTTCTTTTGTTGTGTCCATTTCCCAGCTATACGCCGATAGTTCGATTGGCAAAATACGTTCGCTGTATGATTTTTCACGTTTGGCTCAGACGGATATTGATGAAGCAAGCCGTTTGTTTGCTTCGCCGCGCTTTGGCAGTATCATTGAAGCCAAGGATGTGAACAGCCGCCTGTTATATGAAGGCCTATCAGGGGACATGCATACCGCGGAGTGTTTAGAAGAATTTCTCGTTGCAATTAAGAAAAAAGAACGAATCACTTTTGAACCAGAAAAAAAACTTTTTGAAATGCCATACCTCGAGGAGAATCAGAAGGAAACGGTATCCATCAAAAAAGATAATTGGGGATATTTAGAAATAGCGATTTCATCAGATGAAGATTTTTTGCGGTCGGACAAGGAGCAAATTAGTTCCGAGGATTTTGTCGGCAGTATCTGTAAGGTGGAGTATTTTATTGATGCCTCTAAGCTACATGCGGGCAAGAATTTTGGTCGCCTAATTTTTGAAAATGCATATCAGCGGGAAATGGTTGAAATCATTGTCAATCAGAAAGAACATGCCACCGCCACCGTTAACCATCTGGAAATGCAGCGTGGGCAAAAGGAACTGACGGAGTTATACATAGAATATCGATTGAAAAAAATTGGTGGTGCACTTTGGGCAACCAAGACCGTTGGTGTGTTAAATCACCTGATTGCGGTTGGTGGTGAAAATGACTGGTACACCTTAATGAAAGCGCAGGCCTTTTTAGTCAGTGGCCAGCGACAGGAAGCAACTTGGATATTAGAAGAATATAAACGGCGGCAGGAGGATAAAAGTATTCCGATTTATGGCTACTATTTATACTTGTGTACGCTAGCCGAGCGTGAGCCGTCCTATGTCAATCGTTTGGCCAAGCAGTTAGAAGAGATTTATCGGCATCATGAAGAAAGTCATGAGCTATTCTGGATGTTGTTATTTGTGAAGCGGGAATACTGTGAGAACAATGCGGCCAGGCTGCGGATGTTAGAAGCACGTATCACCGAATCCTGTGCAAGTCCGTTTCTTTATATGGAAGCATGGTACATCTATTGGCAGAACCCGTATCTGCTCAACCGCCTGAGCGATTTTGAAATCCAAGTGTTGTATTGGGCTGGTAAGCGGGGTGCATTAACCGAGGATATTGCAATTGCAATATTGAATTTAACAGGTAGTATGCGGGTTTACCATCCGCTGTTTTATAAAGTGCTTCAGTTTCTCTATGCAAAATATGAAAAACCGCAGATGCTTTCGGCAATCTGTTCCTATTTGGTCAGAACCGGCCGATTTTCACCAGAATACCATCAGTGGTATGAATGGGGGATTGAGGCAGATTTGCGAATTGCGGGATTAAATGAAGCATATCTGATGTCGCACGATAATCAGAAAATCCAGACAATGCCGAAAATCGTACAGATGTATTTTCAATACGATGCAGCCATTCCCTATAAGCAAAAAGCGGCCTTGCTCGTTAATATCATTGCCGGAAAAGAAAAAGAACCTTCGGTTTATCATAACTACCGGAGTATCTTAGAAAAATTTACCTTAGAGCAGATAAAAGAAGGTCATATCGACGATAATCTGGCAATTATTTATAGTGAGATGTTAGAGCGCGGCATGATTCAAAAGGATATGGTTCATTCGCTGGCGAAGATATTGTATACCCACAAATTAACTGTCTTTGGCAAGGCGGCAAAGGTAATCATTATTCACCGGCAGCTAAAGGAAGTTCAAATCGTTCCGGTGATTCAAAATGTTGCGTATTTCCAGCTTTATAGTAAAGATTACGTAATCGTATTAGAAGATGCAGCGGGGCGCAAATACGGTGCCGGAATCTCATATCAGTTGGAACGCTTGATGAACCCGGGACAGTTTATGCGCAAATGTTTGGCGTGTGCGCCGTATGAGACTGTATTTTTATTGCAATATTTCTCGGGTCGGGAGAAGAGCACAATGTTTATGCCGGATGACCGCGACTATTTGCTGCAGCTACTGCGCAGTGAAAAGCTTCGAGAGGACTATCAGGCTAAGTTATATCCAGAAATCATCCGTTTCTTAGACCGGATGGATGAGACTGATTTAACAGAGAAATACTTAGAACAGGTACCGGTTGGAAAATGTGAGCGCGAGGCACGCATTTATTTAATCGAAGAAATGATAAATTATCATCAGTACGACAGGGCTTATGAGTATATCCAGGAATACGGTGCAGTTCAATTGAACCCAGCCAAGCTGGTGCCGCTTTGCTCCTATGAAATCGAAGAGTGTGATGGCGAAGAGGATGATTTTTTAATTAATCTTGCCACCTATGTCTTTTTACAGGGCAAATACAATACCGTCATTTTAGAATATTTGGCAAAATACTATGGCGGTACAACCAAGAGCATGAAAAAACTCTGGCAGGCATGTTATGCGTTCGAGATTGATAGCTTTGAATTAGAGGAACGTTTGCTGGTTCAGATGCTGTATACGAAAGAGTACGTTGATGGGGTTGAGGAAATATATGAAAATTATCGGGTTCATGGTGGTCTTGAGGTAATTCGTGAAGCCTACCTATACTACTTTTCTTATATTTATCTGGTCAAGCAGACAGTCGTTCCAGAGCAGGTTTTTCCAGAAATTATGCAGCGAATCTATGAGGATAAAGAAGTACCGGATGTTGGCAAATTAGCATTGTTGTCTTATTTTGCTGAGGAAAATGTCTGGACTGAGGAAAAGTTAGAAGTAGCGATGGGACTATTAGAAGAATATGTTGACCGGGGGATGTATTTTGGATTCTACCGAATGTTCCCGGACAGCGTCAAATATCGCTTTCAGTTCTACGACAAGATATTCCTCGAGTATCGTACCAATCCAAGCAAGCGGGTGGTGCTTCACTACCGTATGGGGGCAGGTAACGAGAATTTCATGAGTGAAGAAATGAATGATGTGTTTGAAGGGATTTTTGTCAAAGAGTTCACGTTGTTCTTTGGCGAAGAGGTTGAATATTATATTACCGAAGAAGATGCGAAAGGCTCACAGGCAATGGAAATTAATGTGATTGCCAATCGGGATGTTCAAGAATATGGTGAAAAGAGCCGCTATGATATGATTAATGCAATGCTGTTTGCCGAAGCGTTAGGTGAAGATAAGCAATGGCAGGAGTTAGCCCAGCAGTATGACCGTCGTGAGAAAATAAATGAGAAACTATTTCGGATGATTTAGGGTGAGACAATGGAGAAGAAAAAGTTATATGTGGGGCTGGACCTTGGCACGAAACATGCGATGGTCAGCTATTATGCAAAAGATATGAAAGAACCGGAAACAGTCAGCAAAATAGCTGGCAGTGAAATCTACCAGATACCGCAGATTCTCTATAAGCGAAGAGGTATCGGCCAGTGGTTCTATGGTGAAGATGCGGCCGCGATGGCGGCGCAGTTGCAGGATGTGGTAATAGAGGATTTGTATAGCAGGGCTTTGAATCGGGAAACAATCGAATTGGAAGGGCAGCAGTATTCCTACTTAGAATTGCTGGCGTTATTTCTAAAAAAATTATTGACCTTGCCGGCAAAGCTAGACCCAAATGTGGAAATTGAGCAGCTTGTTTTGACGACCAGTGTGTTAAACCGCGAAAATATGGGATTGTTTGCCGAACTTATGGAGAAACTGGACATTACCCCGGGACATTTTACGGTTATTGACTATTTGGAAAGCTTTTATTATTACACCTTCAATCAGGAGCAGGCGTTGTGGATTCATGATGCCGTGCTGTTTGATTATGCGGGGGCAGATTTAAGATATTTTTATATGGAGCGAAATACCAAAACGACACCACAGATGGTAACCCTCAAAGAAAAAAATTACGGTCCGCTGTTAGGGAAAAAAGATACGGCCTTTATGGATGTGATTTCCGAAGCATTTGGCAAACGTATTTTTTCATCGGTGTATTTGACGGGTGATGGCTTTGATGGTGACTGGATGATGGAATCGCTGAGTTATCTTTGCAGGGGGCGAAGAGTGTTCTTAGGCAAGAATCTCTATGCCAAGGGTGCGGCTTATAGCGCAGCGGTGATTGGCGGCGTCCGGCCGTGGAATTTTGTTTACATGGGTGAAAATGAAATGAAGCTGAATATCAGTCTCAAGGTTCGCGATGGCGAGGAGCTGGCTTTTTATTCCTTGATATCAGCCGGTGAGAATTGGTATGAAGCGAAGGGTGAATGCGAGATTTTGTTATCGGGAACACCAGAGATTGATTTCTGGCTGCAAGCACCGGACAGCCGCGAAGCCAAAATTGACACTTTAGAGCTGACTGATTTGCCTCAGCGTCCAGAGAAGATGTCAAGACTTCGGATTATGGCAAATCCATTGTCGGACAGCAGTGTGCAGGTGACCATTCGCGATTTGGGCTTTGGAGAAATTTATAAGAGTTCTGATAAAACATGGGAATATGTGATGGGAATATAGAATGGAGATTAACGATGGGAGACTTAATACTATGCCGGACACGGCTGGCGGCAATGCCATATTATATTGAAAATATATCGCTAAATATCTACTCACTGGAGGAATTGTGTTATTATATCGAAAACAATTCTGACCGTTTGGATGATTCCTTTTGGTGCGAAGAACTGTTTAGCTGGCTGGTCGAAGAATTAAAATGTGCCGATTTAGTAACCGAGCTTCGTAAGAAAAAGCGTGATGGTGCAGAAGTGGCTGAGCTGGTGCTTTTAACGGTCAATGCTTGTGGCTATATCGACAAGGGGCACAAGAAGGGAATACTTGAAGAACTGCGGGAGTTAGAGCATAAGAGTGACTTTCAAAAGGGCAAGCTGCGGGCGGACCGTCATTTAAAAAATCGTCGTTATGTAATCAGTATTCTGGAATATAAAAAGCTGTTGCGTTTATTGGAAAAGGAACCATTGCAGGCAGTTGAAATAGGCAGTATCTATCACAACCTGGGAGTCGCCAATGCGCAGATGTTTTTGTATGAGCAAGCTGCTGAGTGTTTTGAAAAAGCATATGAATACAACAATAATCCAGAATCAATGACAGAAATGTATTTTGCCTTGCAATGTATATCGACGAAGGAAAATGTAGCAAACTATGAGCCGCCATTAGAATGGCGCGAGGTAGTAATGACAAGAGTGCAGCAGGCGGTGAATGAGTTGGAGCTGGAAAGTAGCGGGGTGCCAACCGTCGAATCCTTAGCGGAATGGAAGAAAAAACTCCGAATGTATAGCAAAATCTAAAAAGTGGGTAAAAGCGGGTAAAGTAAATGAAATTATTCAGACGTAGAAAAAAAGAAAAAAAGAGCATTGACGAAATCTTAGCCGAGGTGACTTCGGATATGCTTTCGCCAGAGGATTTAGCAGATGCCCATAAAGTCCATCATTATATCTTAGAGCGTTGTGAGCAAGTCATTGAATCGGTCAAAGGGCTTGAGGAAGAAAAAAATGAATACCGGATTCTGACATCATATTTAAAAGATATTCAGATAATTGAGGAATTACCAGCAAAAGAGCAGGCTATTTTAAGTGAGACGGCATCTTCCATTTTGACCTTGACCAAGACCCACGAGGATTATATGCAGACGACAAAGAAGATAACCGATTCTCAGTTTCATCAAATGCAGCAGGACGAGGAGCTGATTACGACAGCCATTCGTACCTTGCAGTCCAATGAGATGTATCAATCGGCAGTCAAGCGGGACATGCAGTATTTAGAGGGTGAAAAGACGGAATGGATGTACTATCGCCAAGAGCTGATGAATGAGCAGAAGTTATTGCGACGATTAGCTTACGGCTTGTTTGGTTTATTGCTGATGCTGATGGCAGTGGTATTTGTCCTGCAGATAGGCTTTGAAATGGATACCCGAATTATATTTACCCTTCTAATTGCCGCTGGCGCAATCGGTGGAATGGCAATTTATCTGCGAATGCAGAACAATACCAAGGAAATCAAAAAATCCGAGGTAAATATGAATCACGCCATTGGCTTGCTAAATAAAACCAAAATGAAATATGTCCATTCAACAAATGCGGTCGATTACGCCTGTGAGAAATATCATGTGCATAACTCTTATGAATTAAACTATATCTGGGAGCAGTATTTAGAGGCGGCCAGAGAACGTGAAAAATTCGAACGAAACAGCGATGACTTAGAATATTTTAACGGCAAACTGGTGCGGATGTTACGAACCTATAATTTGTATGATTCCAAGGTTTGGATCAATCAGCCCCACGCGCTTGTCGACAAAAGGGAAATGGTAGAAATAAAACATGACCTGATTGAACGGAGACAAAAGCTGCGTTCCCGGATTGATTATAATATGGATGTCGTGTTGGAACAAAAAGATGAAATCGAAGAAATGCTGGAAGAACATAACATAAATATACCGGAAGTAAATGAAATATTAAAATCGGTTGACCGGCTTTCGGGAATGTAAACAAAGGTGTCAAGAAAAAACGCGTTGACAAAGGTGTCAAGAAAAAACGCTTGACACCTTGTTCTATTTGCGGTAAACTAACACAAGTTGGTGTCAAGTGATAAACGTTGACACAAGGGGTATACGATGGAAGAAAAAGTAGCGCAAGCTTATCTGTATGACTTTTACGGCGAATTATTGAATGAGCACCAGCGGCGTATCTATGAGGATTTTGTGTTTCATGATTTGTCCTTGGGTGAAATTGCATCCGATGAAGGCATTAGCCGTCAAGGGGTACATGATTTAATCAAACGATGCAATCGGCTTCTGGCGGGATATGAAGAGAAATTACATCTAGTCGCCAAATTTATCGAAGCCAAAAAAAATGTAGAGCAGATTCATCGGCTGACTGGTGAATTTGAGAAAACTCATAACGAAGCATTAATCGAAGAAATCAGACAGATTTCCAATCAGATAATAGAGGAGTTATAGAATGGCATTTGACAGCTTATCAGAAAAACTTCAAAATGTATTCAAAAGCTTAAGAAGCAAGGGACGTCTTACCGAAGATGATGTCAAAACCGCCTTAAAAGAAGTAAAGATGGCATTGCTAGAGGCTGACGTAAACTTCAAGGTGGTAAAACAGTTTGTCAAAGCAGTACAGGAACGAGCAGTTGGTTCCGATGTCATGACGGGATTAAATCCAGGTCAGATGGTAATAAAAATTGTAAATGAAGAAATGGTTAAGCTGATGGGCTCTGAGACGACGGAGTTAACCCTTCGCCCAGGTCAGGAAACGACCATAATCATGATGGCAGGTCTGCAAGGTGCCGGTAAAACGACAACCACAGCTAAGATTGCCGGTAAGCTGAAGCAAAAAGGCAAAAAACCATTATTAGTGGCATGTGACATCTATCGTCCGGCCGCGATTGAACAGTTGAAAATAAATGGTGAAAAGCAGGGTGTCGAAGTATTTTCAATGGGCGATAAAAACAAGCCGGTCAATATCGCTAAGGCAGCAATGGAACATGCAGCAAAGAACGGTTTTAATGTGGTAATTATTGATACTGCAGGTCGTCTTCATGTCGATGAAGAAATGATGCAGGAATTAATTGAAATAAAAGAAAATGTTTCCGTCAGCCAGACGATTTTAGTAGTTGATGCGATGACTGGACAGGACGCGGTCAATGTGGCCGGAACCTTTGATGAGAAAATTGGCATTGATGGAGTGGTCTTGACAAAGTTAGACGGTGATACCAGAGGTGGAGCGGCACTCTCGATTCGAGCAGTGACAGGTAAGCCAATCTTGTATGTCGGCATGGGTGAAAAGTTATCAGACTTAGAGCAGTTCTATCCCGACCGAATGGCATCCCGTATCCTTGGTATGGGTGATGTATTGACCTTAATCGAGAAGGCTCAGGAAGATTTTGATGAGACCAAGGCAAAGGAGATGGAACAACGTCTGAAAAAGGCGGAGTTTACCTTTAATGATTATCTCGAGTCCATGAGTCAGGTCAAAAAGCTTGGCGGTTTAGGCAGCATTATGGGAATGATGCCGGGCTTAGGTATGGGTAACAAAATGCCAGATATTGACGAAGATGCAGCCGAGAAAAACATGGCTCGCACCGAAGCAATCATCTATTCCATGACACTAAAAGAAAGAAACAATCCCAATTTGCTTAATCCAAGCCGGAAGCATCGGATTGCCAAGGGTGCTGGTGTTGATATCAGCGAAGTCAACCGACTGGTAAAACAATTTGAGCAGATGAAGAAAATGATGAAACAAATGCCTGGAATGATGGGCGGACGAGGTGGTAAAAGAGGACAGTTTAAACTTCCCTTTTAGTATAAAATTATAACATAGTAATCACTGTAAGGAGGTGAAAGAGAAATGGCAGTAAAAATCAGATTGACAAGAATGGGACAGAAAAAGGCTCCTTTTTATAGAATCGTAGTAGCAGATTCAAGATCCCCAAGAGATGGTAAATGCATCGAAGAGATTGGAACTTATAACCCAATGAAAAATCCAAGTGAATATCATGTAAATGAAGAACTTGCAAAGAAATGGTTAGCAGACGGCGCACAGCCAACAGAAACCGTTAACAGAATTTTCAAAGCAACCGGTATCGTAAAATAGTCACTGGATGGATTAGTGAGGTGGATATATGAAGGAATTAGTAGAAGTGATTGCAAAATCGCTTGTAGATTGTCCGGATGAAGTAGTAGTAACGGAGACAGTTAACGAAAAATCCATTATCCTAGAGTTGCGTGTTGCGCAGTCTGATATGGGTAAGGTAATCGGAAAACAGGGCCGTATTGCCAAAGCAATCCGTTCTGTTGTAAAAGCCGCAGCCTCAAAAGAAAACAAAAAAGTAATCGTTGAAATTATGTAATGATTACCGGCAACATAAAAGTGAGACGGCCATTGAATTGACCGCCTCATTTTCTATTTAAGCAGTTTGCAGGAGGAATACAATGGAAGATTTATTACAGGTAGGAGTGATTAGCACCACTCATGGCATACGTGGTGAAGTAAAGGTATTTCCCACGACAGATGATGCAGAACGTTTCAAAAAGCTGAAACAGGTCATCTTAGATACTGGAAAAGAGCAATTGGAACTTGAAATTACCCAGGTGAAATTTTTTAAGAATCTGGTCATTCTAAAATTCAAGGGAATTGATAATATAAATGATGTCGAACAGTATAAGGGCAAAGGTCTTTTTGTCACGAGAGAACATGCTGTAAAGCTGAAAGCGAATGAATACTTTATTGCCGATTTGATAGGTCTGAATGTAGTTACCGACGAAGGGGAAGAAATTGGAACGCTTGGTGACGTGTTGCAAACCGGCGCAAATGATGTCTATGTCATAGAGAAGGGGCCAGAGGAGCTGTTAATTCCGGCGATTAAGGAATGTATTCTGGAAGTCAATCTGGAAGCGAAACGTATGAAAGTACATCTGCTTGATGGACTGCGTGAATTAAACATAAAAAAATAGGATGGATAAAGGGTGAAAGAAAAACATTTTCACCCTCCCTGATTTGTACGCTCGCAGAAGCGAGCAGATGGGAGCAAACATGAATTTTCATATACTGACATTATTTCCCGAGATGGTCGAACAGGGACTGCATACCAGCATCATCGGGCGGGCTGCCGAGAAGGGACTATTGTCCATTGAGGCCATCAACATTCGGGATTATACAAATGATAAGCATAAAAAGGTAGATGATTATCCATATGGCGGTGGTGCCGGGATGGTGATGCAGGCACAGCCAGTCTATGATGCTTGGCGCTCAGTAGTTGAAAAAGTAGGCTATCAGCCAAGAACAGTCTACTTAACGCCGCAAGGACCAACCTTTACTCAAACGATGGCGAAGGAATTTGCCTTAGAGCAGGATTTGATTTTACTCTGCGGACATTATGAAGGTATAGACGAACGTGTTCTCGCGGAAATCGTCACGGACTACATTTCAATCGGTGACTATGTGCTGACCGGCGGCGAGTTGGCGGCAATGGTGTTAACCGATGCAATTTCTAGGATGGTACCGGGGGTATTGTCCAATCAGGAATCTGGTTCGACGGAATCATTTGAGGGGAATCTACTGGAGTACCCGCAGTATAGCCGCCCGGAAGAGTGGAATGGGCATAAAGTGCCGCCGATTTTGTTATCTGGTGACCATGCCAAGGTAGCACAGTGGCGCCGTGAACAATCTATCAGGCGGACGATGGAACGCCGCCCTGATTTAATTGCGAAGGCAGAGCTGACGGCAAAGGAACAGCAAATTTACATAGACAAAAAAGAGTGAAAATGATAAAATAAAATTTGGAGTTTTCTAAACAGCAAAAATATGCTGGGGACACAGGGAGGAACGGTAATGAACGGCTTTTTGAGTGGGCTTATACATCGCATTTACCGACACGAGAATCAAAAGAGGGAAAGGGTGTCAGTTGTTAAAATGGATAAAGAAGATTTTTTATTAAAGCAGATTGATGATTTTCGCGAGAAAGCAAAGCAGTTGCAAGGGTTATTGCAATCGAAGGAGAATAAAGTGGTAGAGCTGCAAAATATAGTCGAAGAGCGCGAAGAGGAAGCACAGCAGCTTGCAAATGTGCTCAGCGAACGAAAAGAAGCAGCAGAGGTGTTATTAACTGGTGTTCAGTCACAGATGGATGACATGATTGGACAAGTTGAGCAGAAGTTAAATGACCTCGCTAATAAAATCGAAAGCGATGTCAATGACACGACGGGACGCACCGCAGCCCAGACTGAAGAAATGAAGGCAGCACTCGATGAAGTGTCAAAGCAGTTAGACACAATGAAGTTAGAACTGGCTGAGAAAATTCATAGCGAGGATGTCAAATGCTATCGAAACATGGCCAAATTATTTGAAGAATTAACAACTAAAATAGAAGAAAATGATCAAATGGAAAAGGAAATCAAGAATGTGAAGGGATATGTAAAATGCCTTTCATGGATTTCGGTGATGAATTTCTTGGTACTAGTGGCATTTATATTATATAGCCTGGGAGTATTTGATTTCTTAAAATAGAAATGTCTCTCGCGCATCCACGTTCAGGACTGTTGCAAAAGAAGAAAATAATTTTGCAACAGTCCTGTTGTGGCAATAGGGGGTAATTTAAAATGGAAACAAAAAAGGTATGGGTCATTGGACATAAAAACCCTGATACAGATTCAATCAGTGCAGCAATTGCATATACTGAATTAAAACGACAGACCGAGGAAGGTATTGTTTTTGAAGCCAAAAGGGCAGGTCAGATTAATGAGGAAACGCGTTATGTCCTAGACTATTTCGGTGTTGAAGAACCAGCCTTAGTAAAAGACGTCGGTGCTCAGATTAAGGATATTGTTTATCGCCGCAATGAGGGCGTTAGCAGTAATATTTCAATCAAACGGGCTTGGGAAATGATGAAGAAACTCGATGTCGTATCACTGCCAATTACAAGAAGTAACAATACCCTTGAGGGACTCATTGTAACGGGTGATATTGCCAAATCCTATATGGATGTTCTTGACAATCGAATTCTCGCAACAGCCCGAACCCAGTTTAAAAATATTATTGAAACCATCAATGGAAAAATTATAACCGGCAACGAACACGGCTATTTTATCAAAGGCAAAGTTGTCGTGGCAGCAACCACGCCCGATGCGATGGAAGAGTATATCGAGGATGATGACTTAGTTATTTTAGGTGACCGCTATGAATCACAATTCTGTGCACTGGAAATGAACGCCAGTTGTATTATTGTGTCTTCAGATGCCAAGGTGACCAAGACGATTATTCAATTAGCACAGGAAAAAGATTGTATGATGATTCAAACTCCATATGATACGTTTACGGTTGCACGTTTGATCAATCAGAGTATGCCGATTAAATATATTATGCGAAAAGAGGATTTGATTACCTTTGAACTTGACGACTATTTAGATGAGGTAAAAGAAGTAATGTCCAAGGTTAGGCATCGCGATTTTCCAGTGCTGACCGAAGATGGCTACTATGCCGGTATGATTTCGCGACGTAATCTACTCAGTATGCAGAAAAAGCAGATTATTCTAGTTGACCACAATGAGAAATCACAGGCGGTCGAAGGCATCGACGGAGCGGAGATACTAGAAATAATCGACCATCACAGACTGGGCAGTTTGGAAACCATATCACCGGTGTTTTTTCGTAATCAGCCACTCGGCTGCACCTCAACAATTGTCTACCAGATGTATCAGGAGAAGGGAATCGCGGTTGATAAAACGATGGCCGGACTGATGTTAGCAGCAATCATTTCCGACACACTGATGTTTCGTTCGCCGACCTGTACGGAAGTGGACCGTCTTGCCGCTGAGGCATTAGCGGAGATTTCCGGTGAGGACATCGAAGCACTTGCAAAGGCAATGTTTGATGCGGGCAGTGACTTTAAGAAAAAAACCACCGAAGAAATCTTTTACCAGGATTTCAAGGTGTTTCATGTCGATGAAACAAACTTTGGTGTTGCGCAGTTAAGCTCAATGAACAAAACAGAATTGAAACAGATAAAAAAGAAGCTGCAACCATACCTGGAAAAAGTGCTGGCGGAGCAGAAGTTAGATATGGTATTTGTAATGCTGACCGATATTTTAGGTGAGGCCTCCGAAATAATTTATGCCGGAGCTGATGCACTTGCTTTATTAAATACCTGTTATGGTGGTCCTGATAAAAATAACCGCTACATTCAAAAGGGGATAGTTTCCCGCAAGAAACAGCTGATACCGACTTTGATAGCGGGCATACAGCAGATGGAGAGATAAAAAAATGGCAAAGCAAAAGTGGAAGCCAGGCAACATGTTATATCCTGTCCCAGCGGTAATGATTAGCTGCGGACGGCCGGGCGAAAAACCAAATATAATCACCGTAGCATGGGCAGGAACCATTTGTTCAGACCCGGTGATGTTGTCGATATCGGTGCGTAAGAATCGATTTTCACATGATATTATTCAGGAAACAGGGGAGTTTGTCGTCAATTTGGTAACCAAAGATTTGATTCGGGCTACAGATTATTGTGGCGTCCGTTCCGGTCGGGATGTTGATAAATTTACAGAAATGAAGTTAACGCCGGCTGTGATTGATGAACTAAGCTGTCCCGGGATTGCAGAAAGTCCGGTCAATATTGCCTGCAAGGTCACCGAAGTCAAAGAGCTTGGCAGTCATGATATGTTTTTGGCCACGGTGCTCGGAGTATACGTTGACGACTCCTACATGGATGAGCAGGGAAAATTTCATCTGAATCAGGCCGGACTGACAGCATACTCACATGGTGAATATTTTGAGCTAGGGAAGAAGATAGGCAAGTTCGGATATTCCGTGCAGAAGAAAAAGACAAAGCAGAAAAAAAGACGAATGTAGCGTGCCTAAAGGCACGCATCATTTTAATAAGAGGTCCATCAGACAGGCGTAAACGTCGTCACTCTGGTTTTTCCAGTTCTGACAGATAGCTTCCGCCTGTTCTTTTGTTTTTACGGTCAAGGTCAGGTCAAGTCTGGAAACACCATGATTCTTCATCTGACAACGAGCTGCATACTCCTGCTCTGGTGTTTTATAATAGTCAGCCAATAACGAATTTTCGATTTTAAGCTCCATTTTCTTGTCAGCAAAATAAGAAAGCACGTCCTCTTGAATCGATAAAGAAATTTTATCCTGAAAATAACGCAGCGTTTCTTTTCCGGCTGGAGTAGCCAGATACTGGGTATTGCTGTGCGTGGACTGAGCCAGAATTAAGTCAGAGTTCAACAAATCATGAATGACTTGCTGAATCGTAAAATAATCCGTATATTCCTTCGCTAGAAAGAAATCGGAAATCTGTGTATTGGTCAGAGGAAAATCAACCTTTTCCAGCATATAAATAATAATCAATTTGTATAATGTAGATGGTTCAGCCATGATAATCACCTTTCTGTATGTTCTATATGTGTTAAATAATAAGCAGTTTTAGTGTGATAGCAGAGTGGATGGGTAGAATTTTCCCTGCCAGATATTATTTTGGAGCATATTTTTATGAATCAGATTTAAAACACGTTTTTTATCGGTACTCCAAGTGGGAGCAATCAGTAGCGCTCTGGGACCATCACCAGTAATCCGGTGAATCACAATTTCCTCTGGAATACGTCCCAGACACTGCGGAATAAACTCACAGTATTCTTCCATTGTGAATAATGGAAATGGGTGTTCTTCGTAATAAGTTGCCAAATCCGTTCCTTTTAAAATATGCAGTAACTGCAATTTCAGTCCTTGAATCGGAAGTGCAGCAACTTTGTCGATGGAGGCCAGCATCATTTCCTTTGTTTCGTTTGGCAGACCCAAAATTAAATGCACAATTGTTTCGATGCCAGCAAGGTGCAGACGCATAACGGTTTCTTCAAAGCATTGATAAGAAAAGCCACTGCGAATCAATTGACTAGTGACCGCATGTGTTGTTTGTAGTCCCAGTTCAATCCAGACGGGTTTGATTTGATTTAATTCGACCAACAGTGCGAGTACCTCATCATCAATGCAATCCGGTCTGGTCGCAATGGAGAGCAAAACAATATCAGGCGCCTCGATTGCCGCCATAAAAATACGGCGCAGATAAGAGATATCGGCATAAGTGTTGGTGTATGCCTGAAAGTAGGCAATAAATTTATGACAGGTAGTTTTTTGCTGGATGCGTTGCTTTGCTTCAGCAAGCTGAGCGGTAATAGAATTCCCCAATGTAGCCGCGAAGTCACCAGAACCGCCAGCGGAACAAAAGATGCAGCCGCGGGTGTCTAAAGTACCATCGCGATTAGGGCAGGTCATCCCGCCATTAAGTGACAGTCGGTAGACTTTTTCACCAAAAACCTGTTTTAAATAATCGCTTAAAGAGTGATAACCAAATTGATTTGTTGTTTGCATACACATATCATAGCATTAAAAAAATGACAAATCAAGAAAAATAGGACTTCCTATTTTAAAACAAGTAGTGTATAATGTGTAATATCAAATCTTGGAATCGTAAGTAATAGGAGTCCAGTGGCGCATGCATCCCATGCGTAAATCCCAATGACACAATAGATAATTACATAGTTGTAATTTGTAATGAAGGAGAAAAAAATGAGAGAAAAGTATGAGAGTCTTTCGGCAACGACATTACGTGATGTGGCAAAGACAAGAGGAATCAAGCATACGTCAACAATGAAAAAAGCTGATTTAGTAGAAGCGATGTTAGCCGAAGATGAAAAACAAACCAGTGCCAAAACCACGCCGGAGGATAGTGCTGAAAGCAAATCTCCGAATAATTCGGAAAGTAACTCTCCAAGTAACGTGGAAAGCAACTCTCCAAGTAACGTGGAGAGTCGGGAAAAAATGATGGAACGTCAGGAATTAGACAGTGGTGTGGCAGCAAATGGTATTTTAGAAGTAATGCCGGATGGCTATGGCTTCATTCGTTGCGAGAACTATCTGCCGGGTGAAAATGATGTCTATGTATCACCATCACAGATTCGTAAATTCAATCTAAAAACCGGTGATATTATTGTTGGTAATACCAGAGTAAAAACTCAGGCAGAGAAATTTTCGGCGCTGCTCTATATTACGACCATTAACAATTACCATCCATCCGAGGCAATGCGACGGAAGAATTTTGAAGATTTAACACCAATATTTCCAAATGAGCGCCTTCGTTTAGAGACTGAGAGCCGTAATATGGCAATGCGAATTGTTGATTTGGTATCGCCAATTGGTAAAGGACAGCGTGGTATGATTGTGTCCCCGCCAAAAGCCGGTAAGACCACCTTGTTAAAAGAGGTTGCTAAATCAGTAACGAAGAACAATCCGAATATGCACTTAATCATTCTTTTGATTGATGAGCGTCCAGAGGAAGTTACCGACATCAAAGAAGCGATAGAAGGTAAAAATGTTGAGGTGATTTACTCTACCTTCGACGAACTGCCAGAACATCACAAACGAGTTTCGGAGATGGTAATTGAGCGGGCAAAACGTCTTGTCGAGCATAAAAAAGAAGTAATGATTTTATTAGATAGTATTACCAGATTAGCCAGAGCCTACAACTTGACCGTTCCACCAAGTGGACGAACTTTATCCGGTGGTTTGGACCCAGCGGCACTGCATATGCCAAAACGTTTCTTTGGTGCGGCGCGAAATATGCGTGAGGGCGGCAGCCTGACCATTTTAGCAACAGCCTTAGTCGATACTGGCAGCAAGATGGATGATGTAGTCTATGAAGAATTTAAGGGAACCGGTAATATGGAACTTGTGCTTGACCGCAAGCTTTCCGAGAAACGTGTCTTCCCAGCACTAGATATAGTGAAATCAGGAACGAGACGAGAAGACCTATTGCTCGACCATGAAGAACAGGAAGCGGTCATGATTATGCGTAAGGCCATCAATGGAATGAAGACAGATGACGCGGTGGAGAGCATTATGAATATGTTTGCTCGCACCAGAAATAATAAGGAATATTGTCAGTTAATCAAAAAGACAAAATTTTTCTAAAAATACTTGCATAATCCATATCTTGTATGTTACAATAAACAAGCTGTTTATTCGGAAATTAAGCAGTGACGTGTTTATTATGAAAACATGCGGAAATGATATATAGAGAGGTGAAAGAAATGAGAGAAGCAATCCATCCAGATTACCATCAGGCAACAGTAACCTGTAACTGCGGTAATACTTTTGTAACTGGTACAACCAATGAAAGTATCCACGTTGAAATTTGCTCTAAATGCCATCCATTCTACACAGGACAGCAGAAAGCAGCTCAGGCACGCGGACGTATTGAACAGTTTAATAAGAGATACGGCACGAAATAGGAACTACACAATAACGAAAACTCCATCAGATAGCTATCTGATGGAGTCAGAGATAAGGTTGAGGTTAATGTAATCTCAACCTTTTTTTGGAGAAGAGGTTTAAGCATAAATATGAAATACTCAGGAATTGGCGGACAGGCAGTAATGGAAGGCATCATGATGAAAAACAAAGATGAATATGCCATAGCCGTTCGGAAACCAGATCAGGAAATTATTGTAGAAGTGAAAGAATACAAAGGTATTATCAAAAATCAAAAGCTCAAAAACGCGCCAATTATCCGTGGCGTGCTCAATTTTATTGATTCGTTGGTGTTAGGAATGTCAACGCTGGCATTTTCAGCCTCATTTTTTGAGGAAGAAGAGGAAGATGCCAAAACAAAACAGTTAAGCGAAGAACAGAAGAAGAAAAAGGAAAATGCCGAAATGGGATTTACAATGGTGCTATCCTTTGTGCTGGCAATTGGAATCTTTATGATTTTGCCATTCTTTTTGTCGCAAGTGTTTCAGCGTTACATCGAATCACCGACCATCTTAGCATTGTTAGAAGGTGTTATCCGATTGGCCATCTTTGTGGTATACATTTTGCTAATATCATGCATGAAGGATATTCAGCGCGTATTTATGTATCATGGGGCCGAGCATAAATGTATCAATTGTATTGAGCATGGCATGGAGCTGAATGTTGAAAATGTCAGAAAAAGTTCCAGACAGCACAAACGCTGTGGAACAAGTTTCTTGTTATTTGTATTAATTTTAAGTATTATCTTTTTTGCATTTATTCGTGTCGATAGTCGTATTTTAAAGGTTATACTACGAATTTTGTTGATTCCAGTGATTGCGGGAATTTCCTATGAATTTATCCGTTTGGCTGGTAGAACTGATAACAAATTTATCAATTTGCTGAGCAAACCGGGGATGTGGCTTCAGAAGCTGACCACCAAAGAACCGGAAGATGCAATGATAGAGGTTGGGATTGCATCCGTAGAGGCTGTTTTTGACTGGAAGAAATATCAAGCAGAGAATGACATGTCAATGAATAGAAAGATGGAATAATATATGACCTATCGAGAAGCAGTTAAAATGGGAACAGAGGTATTGTCCGCAGGACAAATCGACAATCCCGGTTTGGATGCGTGGTATTTACTGCAACAGGTTTGCAAAATTGAACGAAGTTTTTACTACCTAAATGGTGATGAAGAAATTTCAGCGGAAGAACAGAACGAATACGAGCTGGCATTAAAAAAGCGGGCCGAGCACGTTCCGCTACAATATATTATTGGAGAGCAGGAATTTATGGGATTAGTCTTTAAGGTAAATTCCAATGTTTTGATTCCGAGACAGGACACCGAGACCTTGGTTGAAGAGGCAATCAAGGTATGCGAAAGCGGCAAACGTGTTCTCGATATGTGTACCGGTTCCGGTTGCATTATCATTAGCCTGATGAAAAATGTTCCAGGAGTGATAGGCGTAGGCTGTGATATTTCAAAGACGGCGTTGCTGGTCGCAAAAGAAAATAGCAAGTCGCATGAGCTTGATATTGATTGGATTCGTGGTGATTTGTTTGATAATGTCTCGGGAAAATTTGATGTCATCGTATCAAATCCACCTTATATAAAAAGTGCAGATATTTCTGGACTAATGCCGGAGGTAAGAGATTTTGAGCCGTTAAATGCATTGGATGGACACGAAGACGGATTACATTTTTACCGACAAATCATTTCAAAGAGTAATGAATATCTAAATTCTGAAGGATATTTGCTGATGGAAATTGGCTGCGACCAAGGGGCAGACGTATCCGCCCTGATGCGGGAAGCTGGTTATACTGAGGTTGAAGTGATTCAGGATTTAACACATTTAGATCGAGTAGTAAAAGGGAAAGGACAAAGATATGTTTGATAAGTTAGAGGATTTATTGATTCGTTTTGAAGAGCTTATGAGTGAGCTGAGTGAGCCGGATGTGGCAAGCAATCCAGACCGCTTCCGTAAGCTGATGAAAGAACAAAGCGACTTGACTCCATTGGTAGAAGCATATAAAGAATACAAGCAGTGTAAGCAAAATATTGAAGATAGTCTGGCCATGCTAGATGAAGAGAGCGACGAGGAAATGAGAGAGCTTGCAAAGGAGGAATTAAATGAATCCAAAGCAAGAGTGGAGGAGCTGGAAAATGAATTAAAGATTTTACTGCTTCCGAAAGACCCGAATGATGATAAGAACGTTATTGTCGAAATCCGTGGTGGTGCTGGTGGTGACGAGGCAGCCTTATTTGCGG
Organism: Lachnospiraceae bacterium; assembly: GCA_031555935.1. GTDB lineage: Bacteria > Bacillota > Clostridia > Lachnospirales > Lachnospiraceae > Roseburia_C. Next base: position 60,715 of record JAVBTX010000006.1, read on the forward strand.
CAGAAATCTACCGGATGTTTGTACATTATGCAGAAGGCAGACGTTGGAAAGTAGAGACACTGGAATGCGAAGAAATTGGTATTGGCGGCATGAAGAGTGTTACCTTTATGATAACCGGTCAGGGCGCATATTCCGTAATGAAATATGAATCGGGAGTACACCGCGTCCAGCGCGTACCGGCAACTGAATCCGGCGGTCGGATTCATACCTCAACGATTACAGTAGCGGTAATGCCAGAGGCCGAAGAAGTCGATGTACAGGTTGATGAAAAAGATGTCCGAATTGACGTAATGCGTGCATCCGGAAACGGTGGTCAGTGTGTCAACACAACCGACTCTGCTGTTCGTTTAACTCACTATCCAACTGGAATTGTAATTTACAGCCAGACCGAGAAATCACAGTTGCAGAACAAGGCCAAGGCATTTGCCTTACTGCGTGCGAAGCTCTACGATATCGAGTGCCAGAAAGCCCATGATGCCGAAGCAGAAGCAAGAAGAAGTCAGGTTGGAACCGGCGACCGTTCCGAGAAGATTAGAACCTACAACTTCCCTCAGGGACGTGTGACGGATCATCGAATAAAACTGACATTGTATAAGATAGACGAAATTATGAATGGTGATATTCAGGAAATATTAGATGCATTAATTGCCGCAGACCAGGCAGCCAAGTTAAGTCGCTTGAATGAAACTTTTTAGTGGAAAAGGACGGAGCAGTACAGATGCCCAATATTAGTTTGCATAACTAGTATTGGGCATATTATTATTATGTTAAAGAAAAACAATAAAGAGGTTGACTCTGACGTCGCGTCATCTTGTACAATTTAAAATGAAAGGAGGGCTGTTATGGAATTACAATCAATCAGCACCGTATCAAAGCACTTTAATATTTCTGTTCGAACGTTGCGCTATTATGAGCAGATTGGACTGATTACCAGCGAAAAGAAAAACGAAAGTTCATACCGCTTTTATAGTGAAGAGACGATGAAAAGGATTCAGCAAATAGTGATTTTGCGAAAGCTCAGAATTCCGCTCAAGCAAATCGCGGAAATTTTGCAGGATGAAAATGTTGTGCTGGCGATTGACGTGTTTCGGCAAAGTCTAACGGAAATTGATGATGAGATTATGGCACTGTCCACAATAAAAAGCGTCATAGAAACCTTTATCGAACGATTGAATCAAAGTGCGAAAAGCTTACAATTACTAGATGATAAAAGTCTGCTAGAAATTGTGGATTCCTTAACTGTCTCCAAAATTAATTTTAAGGAGGACAAGAACATCGAAGAATTGAACAGAGCAAGTAAGAGATTAAACAAGTTAACTGACCGGGATGTACGCATGATATACTTACCGCCAATGACCATTGCAGCATATTACTGCAAAGACTATAGTGCTGGAGATATCGCAAGCGAAGCAATCCACTCCTTAGCGGCGGAGCTGATTCAGCAAAAACCGGATATTCGTCGTTTTAATTTTCTGGCGCACAAAACAGGTAGTGTCATAGAGGGTGGATATGAACTATGGTTAACAATTCCGGAGGGAGTGGACATACCAGAACCTCTTATCAAACGACACTTTGAAGGAGGATTATATGCATCCTATACAATTCCCTGCGGTGCTTATGACGAGTGGGTATTACTAAAAGAATGGGTCCGTGAACAAAATGATATTGAGGCCGATTGGGTCTGCCGAACGACACCTCAAACAACCAATCAAGAGTGGGTTTTGGAAGAGGAATTGGACTATCATGGCGTAGTTACGGAGAATCATTCAGGACCGCGGCAAGTCGATTTACTGTTGCCAATAAAAAGGAAATAAGGGGGAAGGTAAATGTCGGAGATTATTAGACATGATTTAAATGAAGAATGGGCGCACGCTGGAATGGTAGAGGCTGGTGACTTTGTGTTTGTAAGTTATTGTGTCGGAAATATTGGACAACCAATTGAGGCGCAAGTAAATGGTGCATTTGACCATCTGGCGGGCAGACTAGAATCAATTGGCTTAACGTTAGAGTCTGTCGTAAAATTTGATGCATTATTCCGTGATGTTTGGGATATTCCGGTGATGGAGAAAGTTATCAAAGAAAGATTTAACGGCAAATACCCAGCACGCAAGTCGATTCAAACGGAGTTCGCTCATCGTGGTGGAAGTGATGGATTGAAGTTTCAGTTGGATGCGATTGCGTATAATGATAAAAAATCAAAGTAAAGAGAAGAGAATACAGCAATCTGCAAAGACTGTATTCTTTTTTTATATTAAAAATTTGTATAATAGTAAAAGATATAATGACGATTTAAAAAGAAAAAAGGAAATAATGACAATTAAAAAATATCGGGGCAGTTCAGCATTTTTCTTGACTATAAACAAGGTTAATACTTTATAATAAAACAAAAAAGGGAGAGACAAGATTGAGATGACGATAAAAGAAGTAGAAACCTATACCGGTTTAAAACGTTCTGTGATTCGCTTCTATGAGCAGGAGAAGTTAATACAACCAGCGCGAAATTCACAAAACGGATATCGGGAATATTCCCCTAAGGACGTAGAAATGCTTCAAAAGATTGCGTATCTGCGGACCTTGGATTTATCACTTGAAGAAATTACAAGGATAAGTAAACATCAGACAACGCTTAAGGCAGCAATAAAAAAGCAAAATGATAAATTGGATTCACAGATGCAGGAGCTGCAACAAGCAAAACTGTTCTGCACATTAATGATGCAGGATGAAATGCTTGATTTTGAAAACCTTGATATAGGAAAATATGTAAATGATAAAAAGCATTACTGGCTGGAACATAGAGAAAAGTTGAAGATGGATTCGGCAAAATTTATTGATTTGTGGGGTGGTCTGCTAATATGGGGAATCCTTACGATATGCTGCTTGCTCATAGCAATTGGTACATTTTGGTTATTGCCAGAACAGATACCAATTCAGTGGAGTCAAGGGAAAGCAGTACAGAACGTCAATCGTTTGTTTATCTTTATTTACCCAATATCTTGCGTTATCATAAGATTAATCTTGAAGCCATTTATTTGGCGTTGGCTGTATACTCATAACATTCATAAGGAGAGTGTTGTAAGTTATTTGACCAATTTCTTATGCTTTATCGCTTTGTCAATTGAGACATTTACAGTGTTGTTTGTCTATGGAACTGTGTCAGACGTAAGGATAGTTATACTTGTGGATGCGATTGTTTTTCTGGGAATGTTGTTGGTTGGCGGGAAAGAAAATATGTGATAAAATAGCGTTAGAAAACGATTGATTTGTCAAGAGAAGAGGGAATATATGTCGAAAATGACAGTATATCATGGAGGTTATATGCCGGTTGAGCAGCCTCAGATAATTATAGGGAAAAACACAAAAGATTTCGGAACGGGTTTTTATTGTACGATTATTAAAGAACAAGCAGAGCGCTGGGCAAAAAGATATGATTCACCAATTATAAGTATTTATGATGTCAGAATGAATATGTCTTTAAAGATATTGGAATTTAAAGAAATGACAGAGGAATGGTTGGACTTTGTTATTGCTTGTCGAGCTGGGAAAAAACACAATTATGATATCGTAATAGGAGCGATGGCGGATGACCAGATATATAATTTTATATCTGACTATGTAGAGGGAATCATCACCAGAGAACAGTTTTGGGTAATGGCAAAATTCAAATATCCAACACATCAAATTAATTTTTGCACAGAGGAAGCATTAAAGTGTTTAGAATATCGATGCCATGAGGAGGTTTCTTATGACCGGACGTGAAAGCAGAGAAAGCAATGACTTGTTTTTTACATGCAGTCTCATTGAATATATTGCAAGAAAGACATACAATCAGCGCAGCGATATTGTCAAGGCATTAGGAAAAAAAGAGCTTGAAAAAATCTATGATTTGGCAGACGTTTATCATAGTGACAATATCGAACGAGTAAGTGATGATTTGATTGAAAAATACAACATTATAAATGGTGATTTCGATAACGTATCAGAATGTAAATATTCAATACCTACCCATTGGGATATTGGCAAGGTATATAAGCGATTGATTCTAGGTGTGGCAAAGCAAAAGCAAATCAATGTAATGGATGCTTTGCTAGAGGTGTTTACATCATTTATTGTAAAATATATAGAGGACTATAATGGCAGTTTTTATTATGAAAATCCACAATATATTTTGGAATGCTACATGACAGAAACAATTATATAGAGCACACTAAGAACCAAACGTTCAAAAACAAAAAGTACCACCTAGATTCGTTCAAAGATAAATGAATCTAGGTGGTGCTTTTGGGTTGTATATCTATTTAATCAAATAGTGCAAATTCATATCCTAACGCTCTGGCCTTGTCGATAAAATTACCAAGAACATTTGTATTTGTAGAAGATTCCGCATGCAGTAGATAGATAGCCCCGGAATGAAGCTTATCAATCATTTTCTGTAAGCTTTCCGCTTCATTTGGCTGATTGTTTACATCGTAATCCATATATGCAAAACTCCAAAAGACGCTCTTGTAGTTGCAGTTGTTAAGGATTGCCAGAGACTGCTCACTGAACTTACCAGCTGGGTAGCGGAAGAGATGCATCTCATAGCCGCCGAAATTATCCTTAATATAATTGTGATTGTCAACGATTTCTGACTGCTGTTTGTCAACACTTAGCGACGGAACCCCAGTGGAAGGATGGGTGACAGTGTGATTACCGACCATATGACCCTCATCAATCATACGCGAAACGAGTTCCGGGTCAGTTTTTGCATAAGGCTGTGTAACAAAGAAAACGGCTTTCACATTCTTTTCTTTCAACGTATCAAGGATGGATGGGGTATAACCAACCTCATAGCCTTCATCAAAAGTAAGGTAAATGGTCTTGTCGCCTTCACTGATAAAGTAAGCATTGTATTTTCCATATTTTTCCTGATACATTACAGAGCCGGTTGGTCGATTCTGTTCATCCACATTAGAGCCTTGTCCCCAATCTAAAATAGTGGTATCCAAACCATTAATATCAATGGTGGGATTAGTAATAGTGTGGCTGGTATTAACTATACTAATACCTTCCGTGCTAGGAACTGCCTCAGTATCGGAGAGTGACTCGGTGGATTCTGGCACCTTTACGTGAGTATCGCTGTAATCCTGAGCTGTCTTTAAAATAGCTTTGCCAATTGCTTTGGCATAGGCCTTTAAATTATCATCAAAAAGCTGGTTGTCCTCTGCGACATTGATAAAACCAAGCTCAATAATACAAGATGGCATTTTGGCATTGCTGTTAATAAAATAGTCCTTGGCGGAACTCTTTTGAGAACCTTTTTTGACACCACGGTCGCGCTGAATTCCTACATCACTTAGACCATCTTGGATGTTGGTGGCAAGGGCCTCTGTTTCAGCATTGGCCTGGCTGTAAATCCAAGACTCCACACCATTGCCATTGCCTTTGTTGCGATGCACGGAAACAAAATAATCAGCTCCGGCCTGATTGGCAATGTCACAACGTTTGGCAAGCTTCAAAAAGGTATCATCCGTACGTGTCATAATAACCTTGACATCCTGCTCTTCCAGATAAGATTGGATAGCTAGCGCAAGCTTTAAATTGTCGTCCTTTTCAATTCGGCCCTTAGAGTCGGAACCGATATCTTTTCCGCCGTGACCAGCATCAATGCAGATGGTTAAAACCTCATCATCCACGGCAGCTTCGCTGGCTGGTTCTTTGGGTGGTGGGGTACTATTTTCAATCATTTCATCAATGCTTTCCGGCATTCGGTTTAGATTGCCGATGGCATTGGTTAACATTCGGATAATACCAACAGTTATTAGTAATAGTATTACGCAGAATGTAATGCATAAGGTATTTCGGATGCGTTTTCGTCTTTTCATGCGCTGTCTTTTGGAATTCATATTTTCATCCTTTATTCTTGTGTTTTTTTAGATAAGGTAATCATATTACATAATTCTTAGGGTGTCCATTAAATGGCTCTAAAATTAATTATTTTTAGGGAAAAGTTAATAAAGATTTAAATGGTGTATCAATAATGTCAAAAGTATGATATAACTACAACATATAATTTTGAATGTAGGAAGGAAATAAAATGGAACAAAAAATCAAACGAACCAAACGAGAACTGAAATATCAGGGCAGCATTTTGGATATATATTGCGACTATATGGAATTGCCAAATGGCAAGACGGAAGAATGGGATTATGTTGAGCATCGCAAAGGTGCGGCGGCAGTTGTGCCAGTTACGCCAGAGGGAAAAATCCTGCTGGTTCGTCAGTATCGAAATGCTTTGGAGCGAATGACCCTGGAACTACCAGCCGGCTGTCGGGACAGTGTGGATGAGGATATGAAAATTTGTGCGGCAAGAGAGTTAGAAGAGGAGACCGGATTTCGCAGTGATACGATTGAATTTTTGATTTCCTTGCGGACAACGGTGGCCTTTTGCAATGAGATTGTTGAGGTGTTTTTAGCAACTGATTTAAAGCCGGGAACACAGCAATTAGATGAAGCTGAGGAAATTGAAGTGGAGGCCCATGAACCAGAAGAATTATGCAAAATGATTTATGCAGGAGAGATTCAAGATGCTAAAACCGTTGCCGGAATACTGGCATATTGTAATAAACATGTGCATAGATTGAACTAAGAATCAGATAGACAAGAGTTATGAATGAGAGAAAAGAGAAAAAGTAACGAGCCAAAGAAAAATCCCCAGATTCGATATCTGGAATACGTTTTCTTTGGCGCTTTTTTTGTCGGAATTATTTTGGCAAATCTATATGGAAAAGAACACTTAGCCCAATTTGGTGTATTCAATCGATATTTTCTGCAGCAATTTGAATACTCCAGAATAGATGGCGGTGAGCTGTTTATCTACATCCTGCAAACAAGAATACCTGTGCTGTTTGTCCTGGTTATGTTTGGGATGACAAATTACTGGTATATTTTGCATCTGGTATTTGTCGCCTGGAATGGTGCGGCGGTTGGATTTTTATTTGTCTCAGGAATCAGCAATCTCGGCCTAAAGGCAATTTTACTAGTATTGGTATCTTTGCTGCCACAGTATATTTTTTACGTTATATTTTATTTTCTATTCTTGGAAATGCAGATTCAATTACAGCGACGGCGTGAACAATGTATTGGCGGCGAAAAAGGGACCAGAAAAATCATGTTATTACTGCTCGGATTGGTACTGCTGATGCTATTACTTTTTGGTGTTTTATCGGAAACATATGTAAATCCTTTTTTTATGAAAAAAGTGTTGAAAATCTTTTAGCATTTTGACGAAAGCAAACCCAATTCATTGGTTATGAAGAAAATATTAAAAAACTTTTAAAAAAATATTTCGAGAAATCACCAGATGTAGGAGCAAGAAGTCGAAAAAAGTCGATATATGGTATATCTGTAAAAAACCTATAAAATCTGTGCAAATTACTATTTGATTTTCTGTTTTCAAATCAGTATAATAGGTGATGTACCACGTTTTTTTGGTACATTTTTCGATTTAAAAATGGATTTTTTTTCGAGATAGAATAAAGCGTTGGGATGGATAAACTTATGATGGTAGACATACAAAATTTCATAGCGTATCTTCAAGAAGTAAAAAAAACATCGGAGAATACGAAAGTATCATATGAAAGAGACTTAAGAAAATTTAAAAACTATCTGGAAGAAAATCAAATTTTGGAAGTGGCAGAAATTACCGAACAACATTTGCAAGCTTACATATTACAGCTTAAGGATGCTGGGCGGAAACCGTCCACGATATCAAGAAGCATAGCATCAATGAAGGCATATTTTGATTACCTGGAAAAACTTGGGTACATCGAGCATGATATCACGCAAGTATTAAAAGCACCAAAGGTAGAAAAGAAGTTGCCGGAGATATTGACGACCGAGGAGACAGAGCGGTTGTTAGAGCAGCCGAATGGATGTACACCGAAGGAATTGCGGGATAAGGCTATGTTAGAGCTTTTATATGCAACCGGAATCAGGGTGACGGAGTTAATAACCCTAAAGATTACCGATGTCAATCTTAAGATGGAATATATCACTTGTGCAGATAACCAAAAGGAGCGAATTATTCCCTTTGGAAATGTAGCAAAGAAAGCCATTGATGATTACATTGAAGGCGGTAGACCGAAGTTGGTATCAGATGAGCAGAGTGAGCTTTTATTTACAAATTGTTCGGGACAGGCCATGAGCAGACAGGGCTTTTGGAAATTGATTAAGCACTATGGTAGTAAGGCGGGAATCCATTCTGATATTACACCGCATACCTTACGTCATTCTTTTGCGGCACATTTGATTAGTAATGGTGCCGACCTTAAGGCAGTGCAGGAGATGATGGGACATTCAGACATTGCCACGACGCAGATATATTCACAGCTCAATCAGATAAAAGTTAGAGAAGTATATACCAAAGCGCATCCGCGCGGATAGTAAAAAAATAAGTATTACATATAAAAATGGGGTGAGCCGTAAACAAAAACGGTTCACCCTTTTGCCATATGTGCCAACTGGGCCAATGTTCCCTAACGGGCACACGGTCACCCCCAGTGGGCACATTTTTTACTGATTCATATCAGCAATCGTATAAATCAATTCTTCCGAATCCTTCCAGCCAAGGCATGGGTCAGTAATGGATTTGCCATAGATGTGCTCACCGATTTTCTGGCAGCCCGGTTCGATATAGCTTTCAATCATCACACCTTTTACCATGTTCTTAATATCAGCAGAAAGTTTTCGGTTGTGCATCACTTCTTTGACAATTCGAATCTGTTCTAAATATTGTTTGTTGGAGTTGGAGTGGTTGGCATCAATAATTGCGGCTGGATTCACCAGGTCGCGTTCGTTGTACATTTCAATCAAGCGCATGATATCTTCATAGTGATAGTTCTGTGTGCAGTTTCCGTGCTTGCTGACCGCGCCGCGAAGAACAACATGGGTCAGGTCGTTTCCGGTAGTCTCAACTTCATAGCCACGATATGTAAAGAGGTGAGAGTGCTGAGCTGCATAAACAGAGTTAAGCATAACGGAAAGGTCACCACTGGTAGGATTCTTCATTCCCGAAGCAACATCGAAGCCGCTGACCGTTAGACGGTGTAGCTGATCTTCAACCGAGCGGGCACCAATTGCAACATAAGATAATAGGTCTTCGATATAGCTCCAGTTTTCTGGATAGAGCATTTCGTCGGCTGGGGTCAGACCGCTTTCTTCAATGGTACGAATCTGCATTTTACGCATTGCAATCAGACCAGCAACAAGATCTGGTTCTTTTTCAGGGTCTGGCTGGGAAGCAATACCTTTGTAGCCCTCACCGGTCGTTCTTGGTTTGTTGGTATAAACACGTGGGATAATAATAACCCGGTCTTTTACCTTTTCTTGAATAGCAGTTAAACGACTGACATAATCACAGACAGGTGCTTCACTGTCGGCAGAACAAGGTCCGATAATAACTAAAAAGCGGTCGTCCTTGCCAGTTAATACATTGCGAATATCAGCATCCCGCTGTGCTTTGATTTGCTGAAATTTCTCAGCAAGTGGATAGCTCTTACGAATTTCCTCTGGTGATGGTAATTGATTTAAGTAAGTAAAACTCATTTTTTATCTCCTTTTGTGTGTTAAACGTTGAAATATTTTTCTTTAATCATCTTCACCGGCATTTGCTGACCGGTCCAGCATTCAAAAGCCGCGGCACCTTGATAGAGCAACATGTACAAACCATTTACGGTAGTACAGCCACGGGCGCGGGCATCTTTTAGCAACAAGGTTTCCCTTGGATTATATATAATATCAGAAACAATTAGTTCAGGAAAAAGAAAATCCGGTGAAACAATTGTTTGATTGACATTCGGTTCCATGCCGACATTTGTTGCATTTGTTAAAATAGTGCTCTCGCGGATGCAACTGCCCAGGGTATTACTATCCGTAATATCATGTAGCTGAACCTGACAGTTCGTTTCCTTGGAAACACGCTCGGTAAAGACCTTCGTTTCATCCCATGTGAGATTGGGACGCTTAAACATATGAATCGCGCCAACACCATCTAAAGCGGCTTGTACACAAATCGCGGTGGCAGCTCCGCCAGCACCAAGCAGGGTCATTGTCTGACCAGTGATATCAAGTCCCTTATCAGCAAGAGAGTGCATGTAGCCGGTGCCATCCGTAGTGTGACCAATCAACCGGCCATCTTCATTGATAACGGTATTGACAGCGCCAGCCAGTCTGGCAGCGGTAGTCAGCTCATCCAGCAGTGGAATAATATCAGTTTTGTGCGGCATTGTAAGATTAAAGCCGCGAATCTGAATCGCTTTTAATCCTGCCACTGCAGCCGCTAAATCATCGCTTGCAACATCGAAAGCCAGATAGCGGTAATCTAAATTCAAAAGCCGAAACGCCTCGTTATGCATTTGCGGTGAAATGCTGTGTGAAATGGGACGGCCTAATAGGGCAGTCAGCTTGGTTTTACCGGTTATTTCATAAGCCATGAATATTTCCTTCTTTCCTATCTATAAGCTAAGTAAAACACCTAAAGCATATCTTAATGGAAATTAATATATCTGTCAATCACTTGCGGGATTCATCTTGCAGAATAAATCCGCTTCATATATAATATTTAAGAAATAAGTAACCGACAGTAGAAACGGAGTTAGAAATGGGAAAGACAAAAAGACAAGTCACAGGCAGCGGAAAACCAATCGTCTGTGTTCCAATTATAGAACAGAAAAAAGACGCCATCGTCAAAGAGGTTTCTCAACTCATAGCCAAACAAGTGGAAATGATAGAATGGCGTATTGATTGGTTTGCGGATGCGCAGGACATCAGCGAGGTTAAGGCTGTGCTGGTGGAAATCAAGGAACAGCTTGAGGCAACGGAACGTGAAGTTATCTTGTTGGCGACCTTTCGAACAAAGCAGCAAGGTGGGCAGTGGCAGCCAGAACCGGAATGGTTGCGGGGACTTTATCAGATGTTGGCAGCAAGTGGTCTCGTTGATTTTATTGATGTGGAATATTATGAGTGGGACGATGCCAGTGCACTGATTCATCAATTGCAAAAGAGTGGTACGGCGGTAATCACATCTCACCATAACTTCGTGCAGACTCCCCCAAGAGCCGAGATGGAAGCGATGCTGACAGCGATGGCCGGCGCTGGCGCGGACATCGTTAAATTAGCGGTGATGCCTCAGGAAAAAGAAGATGTGTTGCAGCTACTAGGAGCAACCAGCGATTTTAAGAAAAAAAATGAAGTGCCGGTAGTTACGATGTCGATGGGAACCGATGGCATGATTAGTCGTATCTGTGGTGAAATATTTGGCTCTTGTATCACCTTTGGCTCACATCAGAATCCATCTGCACCAGGACAGTTACAGATGGAAAAATTAGAAACGATGTTGACATATTTACATCAGAGTATTGTAAAATAGGAGAAAACGGTTTTGAATAAGAATATATATTTAATTGGATTTATGGGCGTGGGAAAGTCCACTGTATCAAGAAGGCTGGCTGAAATGACTGGCTGGAAGGAAGTCGATATGGACGAGGAAATTGTCGCTCGTGAGGGCATGGCGATACCTCAGATATTTGAACAAATTGGCGAGGATTATTTTCGTAAGGTCGAAGCAGACTTGCTGAGAGCGTTGGCAGATACTCCGGGGCAGATAATATCTTGCGGTGGCGGCGTAATCCTAAAGGAAGAAAATCGTTCGGTAATGAGAGCTAGTGGTGAGGTCGTATTATTGTCAGCAACACCAGAAACTATTTATGAACGGGTTAAAACGGGACGAAACCGTCCGCTATTAAATGATAATATGAGTGTTTCCTATATTGCCGGGTTAATGGAAAAGCGGATGCCATATTATGAAATGGCAAAAACGCAGGAGATATGCACGGATGACAGAAATAGTGAAGAAATAGCAAAAGAGATTTACAAAATAGTGAGTGAAAGTTACAGCGGAAACTTTACGCTTGGAAAAGGATTTGACATTTAAGCGCTAGTGTATTATGATACATAAGTATTTGTGATTTTGCAGATTTTTGCAAAATTTGCAACCGTAGTCTAATGGATAGAACATCGGACTCCGACTCCGACAATGCGGGTTCGATTCCCGCCGGGTGCATTTTTTATAGGATGGATGAAATGAGAAAAGTCATTCATCCATTTTTTTACAGAAAAAATTAAGATATAAGAAATTGACATTTTATCTGTGGTGTATTAATATTAAAAATGAATTTAACTTAGAAATTATCGTGTATAAAAATAGATGACAACTGAATATAAGGAAAGTCCCCCTCACATTTGTCCGGGGGAAGTTTAGGAGGATGAATTATCATTATGAAATCACAAGAATTAAGAGATAAGCTGACTAAAACTTTTAAAAGTTTTTCGATAGATAAGACACTTCAATTTGTAAAGAAGAACCTTCGTTACTTTGCGGCTGGAGCATTATTGCTGGCACTTGTTTTAATTGTAGCCAAATGCACAGGCGAGGGCAACACACAGAAAGAAACAAATGGTACGGAAGTAGTTACCGAGACGGAAATGCTAGAGGCGTACCAGATAGATGCGATTCCAGCAGTCAATGAACTGATACAGAATTATTATACGGCATATGCAGCCGGTGATACCAAAACAGTAAGAAAATATGCAAAACCAACGACCAAGAAGGAACGCAGCTATATCAAGATGTTTTCCGAATACGTAGAAGGGTATGAAGATATTCAGTGCTATACAAAAAAAGGACTGGATGATACCTCCTATATGGTGTCAGTATATTTGAATATAAAATTTATTGATGTTGAGACGACAGCTCCTGGTTTGGATTTCTTCTATATAAGAACAAATGACGAGGGTGCATTGTATATTGATAATCTGTACAGCCAGTTCAATCTTCAGAATAAAGAAAAAGAGTTAGATGAGCAGGTCAAAAAATTAATGGATTTGTTTGAATTGCAAAAGGATGTAATTGAGTTGCAGGCAAAGGTACAGAACGAATTTGAAATAGCAATAACCGATGAAAAGCTTGCAGAGATGATTAATGTTACGCTTGCTGATGCATACAAAGTGTGGGCGCAGGCTTATGCTGATAAGCAGGCGGCAAAGGATACCGAGGTTGCAACCGAAACAGAGACAGAGCCACCAGTAACGGAAGAACCAGTTACAGAGGAGCCGGTTAGCGAAGAACCAACACCACCTGCGGAGACAAATGAGACGGTATATGCACTCAAAAATGTAAATATTCGTTCACAGGCGAATGAGAGCGCGGAGCTTATTGAAACAGTTTCAGAGGGGACAGCCTTAACCAGGACAGGAACGACCGAGGATGGTTGGAGCAAGCTCAATTACAATGGTGCGGAAGCATATGTCAAGAGTGAGTTTGTATCTACAGAGGCACCTCAAGTAGACAATTCATCAAATGCGATTGCCGAAGGAACCAAGGTTATGCTTTCACAAAGTGTAAATGTCCGTTCATCAATGGGAGAAGATGCTGAAAAAATCGGCACAGCTTTTGCCGGTGAGACAGTCACAATTGTGATGAGTTATGCCGAAGGTTGGTCCAAGGTAAGCTGGAATGACAAAACCGGATACATCAAGACGGAGTTCTTAAAATAAAAAATTGCGGAGGTCTTAGGACCTCCGTTTTTTGGCAGGTGAGAATGTTGAACAAAATGCGCGTTCAACTATTGATTTGAGTGCGCGTCGCAACGCGCAGATGGGTAAATATGGAAGGGAATACAAGAATAAACAAATACTTAAGTGAGGCTGGCGTTTGTTCAAGGCGCGAGGCTGACCGTCAGATTCAGGCGGGAAACGTGCAAATAGATGGTAGAATAGCCGTGATGGGAGATCAGGTGATGCCCGGACAGAACGTGTTATATCAAGGCAAGAAGGTCAGCCGCGAAGAGGAAATGATATTGTTGGTAGTCAATAAACCTATCGGTGTGATTTGCACAGCCCAGCAGCGGGAAAAAAATAATATTGTCGAATTTATGAACTATCCGAAACGAATCTATCCGATTGGCCGACTTGATAAAGATTCCGAAGGACTATTGCTAATGACCAATAATGGTGATATTGTAAATAAAATCATGCGTGCCGGAAATATGCATGAGAAAGAATATCTCGTGACCGTTCACAAGGAAGTGACGGATTCATTTTTGCATGGGATGGCAAATGGAGTACCATTAGTGGAGTTAAATGCAACGACAAGAAAATGTCAGGTAGAAAAAACCGGCAAGAAGGAATTTCGCATTATTTTAACGCAGGGCTTAAATCGTCAGATTCGCCGAATGTGCGAATATTTTGGTTATCGGGTTGTCAAGCTACAACGAGTAAGAATTATGAACATCCAGCTAGGTGAACTCGAAATTGGCAAGCATCGTGAGGTGAGCCCAAAAGAGTTGGCCGAATTATACCGATTGATAAAGGCATCAAAAAATGAAACTGTAAAATCAGAAAAATCGGGAAGAGGAGAAGTAACAAATGGAAGCAAAAAACCGAATCGAAGAACTGCGGGAACAACTGGAATATCACAGTAACCGCTATTACAATATGGATGAACCGGAAATAACCGACTATGAATACGACCAGCTAATGCAGGAATTAAAACAACTGGAAAAAGATAATCCGGAATTGGTAACAGCCGATTCCCCAACCCAGCGAGTAGGTGGAACCGCCAAACGTAAAGCTGGTGTGCTAGTCAAACATAATGTTCCAATGCTTAGCCTGCAAGATGTTTTTTCGGCGGAAGAAGTCATGTCTTTTGTGGAAGAAATGCAAAACCAGTTGGATAACCCAGAATTTGTGGTAGAATATAAAATAGATGGACTATCAATGTCGCTTCGCTATGAGGACGGGGCGTTGAAACTGGCTGAGACAAGGGGCGACGGCATTAATTTTGGTGAAGATGTAACTGCCAATGCCAAGGTAATCAAAGATGTGAAGGCGAAGCTGAAAGAAAGTCTTCCTTATTTGGAAATCCGTGGTGAGGTCTATATGACGGGTGCGGCATTTGAAAAGGTAAATGAGAACCAGGAGCTTTTGGGCAAAAAGATATTTGCCAATCCACGCAACTGTGCGGCCGGAACGTTAAGGCAGTTAGATAGTGCTGTTACCAAGGAACGAAATCTGTCGTTATTTATATTTAATATTCAAGAAGTAAGGGGCAAGGAATTTACAACCCATACCGAAGGCTATGAGTATTTGGAAAAACAAGGGGTTAAGGTAATCGCTGACTACCAGGTCTGCCATACCAAGGAAGAAGTCTGGGAAGCGATTTGCAAGATTGGTGAGAACCGGGGCCATTTGCCATATGATATTGATGGTGCGGTTGTTAAGGTAAACAATCTGGCTGACCGTGAAATATTAGGCGCGACTTCAAAGGTACCGCGTTGGGCAGTGGCATACAAATACCCACCAGAGGAAAAAGAGACGAAGCTTCTCGATATCGAATTGTCGGTGGGAAGAACGGGCAGAATTACACCAACCGCTGTGTTTGAACCAATTCGGTTATGTGGGACAAGTGTTTCACGGGCGACACTTCATAATCAGGATTATATTAATGAGCTGGGTGTTGGTATTGGCGATACCGTTGTCGTATACAAATCTGGTGAGATAATTCCCAAGATAAAGAGTGTGGTCAAAGACAAAAAAGTGTCAGAGCAAGTGTATCAGCTTCCTGAGTATTGTCCAGCCTGTGGTGCCAAAACACAGCGGGAAAAAGATACCGCCGATTTAAAATGCACTTCGCCAAATTGTTCCGCGCAGTTAGAACGCCATATCATCAATTTTGTTGGCCGTGATGCCATGGATATTAAGGGATTTGGAACCGTATATATTGAGGAATTGGTGCGTTTGGGCTATTTAAAAGATGTGGCTGATGTATTTACCTTAAAGGAGCATCGTGAAGAGCTGATTGAACAAGGAATTATCGGAAAAGAAAAAAACACCGACAAGCTGTTAGAAGCAATTGAAAAGGCCAAAGCAAATGATGCCTATCAGCTACTTTGCGGACTAGGGATAGCCAATGTCGGTAAGGCGGCGGCAAAATCAATTATGAAGCAGTTTAAAGACTTCGCTCATTTGCGTCAGGCGAGTATCGAAGAATTATTAACCGTCAATGACATTGGTGAAGTTAGTGCAGGCTGTATCCGGCAGTTTTTTGATGATGAAAGAAATCAGGAGATTGTCAACCGTCTGATGGAAAGCGGTGTAAATATGCAGCTGCAAGAAGAGGAAGGCAGTGATGATACCTTTGCCGGACTCACCTTTGTCGTGACCGGAACATTGCCAACAATGGAGCGCAAGGCGGCATCGGAGTTAATCGAACGTCATGGCGGCAAGGTGTCTGGTTCGGTTTCTAAAAAGACAAATTACCTGCTGGCGGGAGAAAATGCCGGAAGCAAGTTGACGAAAGCCAATGACCTTGGCGTACCGGTTATCTCAGAAGCAGAATTGTTAGCAATGATACAAAGTTAAGGAAGGAAACAAAAATGCCAATAAAAATTATCAGTGATCTCCCGGCAAAGGAGATTTTAGAGCGTGAAAATATCTTTGTAATGGATGAAAATCGGGCCAAACATCAAGATATCCGACCAATTGAAATCGGAATTTTGAATTTGATGCCACTGAAAGAGGAGACTGAGCTGCAATTGTTACGCTCACTTTCCAACTCACCCTTACAAGTGGATGTAACCTTTCTCGCAGTAAGTACACATCAGTCAAAGAATACATCACAGAGCCATCTGAATAAATTTTATCAGACCTTTGATGAGGTAAAACATCGCAATTTAGACGGCTTTATCATTACTGGTGCACCAGTGGAGTTAATGGAATATGAAGAGGTTGACTACTATGAGGAAGTCTGCAAAATTATGGAGTGGACGAAGACTCATGTCACCTCAACGCTGCATTTGTGCTGGGGGGCACAGGCAGCACTGAATTATCACTATGGTATTCCAAAACATATCTTAGAGCAAAAGGTTTTTGGTATTTACAAGCATCATGTGATGAACCGTAAGATACCACTGGTCAGAGGGTTTGATGATTACTTTATGGCACCGCATTCTCGTCATACCGAAATCCTTAAGGCGGATATTGAAGCAGTGAAGGATTTAACAATTCTAGCCGAATCAGAAGAGGCTGGCGTATTAATTGCGACAGACCGGTCCGGCAAAAAGATATTTGTAATGGGCCATCCTGAATATGACCGTATTACCTTGGACAAGGAATACAAGCGTGATCGGGACAAAGGTCTGCCAATTGATTTACCGGCTAACTATTATCCACAGGATAATCCCGAGAATCGCCCACATTTACAATGGCGTTCTCATGGTAATATGCTATATGCAAACTGGCTGAATTATTATGTTTATCAGCAGACCCCATATGAATTTTTGAATGCCGAAGTTATTGGCAAATAGAAAAAAAGATGATATACTAATGGAAGAATTTATGTTGTAATAAACAGGGTGGACAGGAGCGAACGCGAATGAAAACAGAGCGGAATTTGGTGGAAGGTCAGGTGGATATTTTTGAAGCCATGAACCGTGCAGCAGCGGCAGTTGACCAGATGGTTGCGGAGGAGAAAAAGCCAAAGCCAAAAACCAAAAAAATACCAGATAATAATGTTCAAAAAGAACGTCACACCGCAGAAGGTGAAAAACGTCCCACTCGTGGGGAAAATCGTGCTCATGGCACGTTGGAAATAATCCGTGGGTGCGATATGCACGCATCGATGCAGCGGACTTTTCTGAATACGATTGATGGTGATTTTGCAATGGTCGCCTATATTGACTATAATATGGTATATTTGCGGGATTGGAATGCCCCTGCATCCTTACGAAAGTTTGCCGACTCGAAGGAAGCAGTGGAGTATTATATGACACAGTTGGGGAGAATCAGAGATGCAAAGAATGTGGAGATGGCGAAGGAGAATGAACCATTTTCGGATGTAAAATATGTTGTGGAAAATATATATGCTGAATGCGAATAGTACCCAGGAATAAGATACAGCAAGGAGAAGACAATGGGGTATATTGTGTATTTTGACATTGCAGCAATTTGCGTGATGACAGTCGTACTTCTTTCATATGGATTAGGAAAGCGAGTTGGTGATAAACAAGGGAAAATCTGGCTGGTGATGCTGGGAAGTAATTTTATTTCCACGGTTATGGATATCCTTTGTGTGTGGCTTACGGAGAAACAGATATTTGAAGCACGGGAACTGTTATATGTATTTAATTATATTTTCTTTGTAACGCATATCATAACCGCGGTAGCGTTTTTTGTGTATTGCCGTTGCTTGGTTGAGAAAATGGAAGTAAAATTTGGCGGCATCCAATTACTCTTGGCAATCCCGTTGTTTGCGGTGATTGGCACGCTGATTTTACAACTGGCGAAGAATATCGTCTTTACTATTGATGAGCAGTTGCATTATACCAGAATGCCGGGAATTACGTTACTGTATTTTGGATATATGTTCTATATTTTAGTTGGGTTGGTATATCTGATTCGTTATAAAAAATTGGCGCGTAAAGAAATCCGGGGATACTGCAACATGTTTGTCATCATTTGCCTGATTTCTGTAATTGCGCAATATCTTAATCCAACCATTATGATTGAGCCCTTTGGTGTCGCAGTATGCCTGCTGTTGTTCTATTTGGCAATGGAAAGACCGGAGGAATTTATAGATTCCGAGTTGGATATCTTAAATCAACGAGCGTTACTAAAAACATTTCAGGGGAAATTTCAGGCCGGCGAACGTTTTTCAAGTGTGATGCTGAAGGTGCATAATCTAAAAGCATTGCGGCAGACGATGGGAATTGAGGCGGTTTCAGAGTTTTTAAAAGAAATTGCAGAATATCTTGATAAGGATTGTAAACACGCGACGGTATATCATTTTTCGCAAAGTATGTTTGTGTTGTTGCCGGATAAAAAGGCAACTGCAATGGATATTGAGCACATGATTCATAAAATCTGTAAACGTTTTGATGAATCATGGGGAAGGGATGATATGGCGGCACGGCTGCGGATTCATCTGGCTTATATGAAGTTCCCAAATGATGCGGCAACGATGGATATTTTTATGAGTTATCTGCAATATATGCGCAGTAGCTCAGCAGAGAATCAGAACAAAGTATTGGCGGCATCGGATATGAATGTGGAAAAACGTAATCGGGAGCTGCGAATTCGCAAGATTCTTGAGGATGCTCTTGAAAATGGTGGTTTTGAAGTGTTTTATCAGCCGATTTTTTCCGTCGAAGAGAAACGTATTATTTCAGCGGAAGCGTTGATTCGTTTGAAGGACCAAAGTCTGGGGTATATCTCACCGGAGGAATTTATCCCAATAGCGGAGCAAAGTGGCACGATTCTTAGAATTGGTGAGTATGTGTTTGAAAGCGTATGTCGCTTTTTACATGAAGAGAATTTGAAAGAATATGGTATCAAATATATTGAAATAAATTTATCAGTGGTACAGTGTATGCAGCATAATTTGGTGGAGCGATTGCTCGACATTATGAGAAAATATCAGATTGATGCATCGCAGATAAATCTTGAAATCACAGAAACAGCGGCGATTCATTCGACCGAAGTATTAGAAGCAAACATACATAAATTATATGAGCAAGGCATTCAGTTTTCCTTAGATGATTACGGTTCTGGATACTCCAATACCGACTATCTATTCCACTTACCATTTAAGCTGGTCAAGATTGACAAAATGATTTTATGGGAGGCCTGCAAGAATGAAAAGGCCATGATTGCACTTAGGAATACGATTCAGATGATTAAAGAACTGGGGTTAGAAATTGTTGTGGAGGGCGTAGAAACGTTAGAAAATGTTGAATATCTGACCGCGCAGAAATGCGATTTTCTACAGGGCTATTATTATTCCAAGCCGATTCCAAAGCAGCGTTTTTTGGCATTGGTGCAACAGATTAATCAATAATTGTTTTCAATCAATGAATTATCTGCTATAATACTCATATAATAATATCATTTAGGAGGCAGAAAAAAAGATGGCAGAAGACAGAAAAGTTTTTAAGATAAAAGAAGATACCCTGGGAGAGGTTCGCATTGCGGATGAAGTAGTGGCAATTATTGCGGGACTAGCTGCTACCGAGATTGAAGGCGTTAGCTCGATGGCGGGTAATATTACCAATGAGTTGGTCAGCAAATTAGGGATGAAGAATTTATCAAAAGGTGTGAAGGTTGAAGTGGACGAAAACATCGTTGCAGTCGAAGTGGCACTGAATATTGGATATGGCTATTCGATTCCACAGGTATCTGCAAAGGTTCAGGAAAAAGTGAAAACAGCGATTGAAACAATGACCGGTTTAGAAGTTGCTGGTGTGAATGTACGCATTGCCAGTGTAGACATGAAAAATACGAAATAGTGCTTTTTAAATATTGGGAAATGTTGTATAATAAGGGATGTCTTTTAGGCATCCTTTTTTGTTAAATATAGGAGCCACATTAGAAAGAGAAAGGATTTACGATGAATAGAAGAGAAATCAGAGAACAGATATTTAAAATGTTATTTCGTATAGAGTTTCATGAGGAGCAGGAGCTAATTTCACAGTTTGAATTATCAATGGGAGAATCAGAGAATGCCAGTGATGAGAATCAGCATTACATGGAAGAGAAATGTCAGGATATTTTAGGCAAATTAGCCGAGATAGACGAGACCATCAATGGTGCAGCTCAGGGCTGGAAGACAACTCGAATGGGTAAGGTTGACCTGACCTTAATGCGTTTGGCGGTATACGAAATGAAATACGAAGAAAGTATGCCGGTCGGAGTTGCGATTAATGAGGCAGTTGAATTGGCAAAAAAATACGGAACCGATGATTCACCATCATTTATCAACGGTGTCTTAGCGAAATTAGCATGACGAAAAATATTTATAGCGTAGCACAGATTAACAACTACATTAAGAATATGTTTGCTCAGGACTTTATGCTTCGTAAGATTAGTGTCAGCGGTGAAGTGTCCAATTGCAAGTATCATAGCTCTGGGCACATTTACTTTACAATCAAAGAAGATGGCAGTGCCTTAAATGCGGTAATGTTTGCCGGGAATCGTCGCGGGCTGACATTTCCAATGCAAGATGGTGACCATGTAGTGGCTAGCGGTTCAGTAGAAGTATACGAGCGGGATGGCCGCTATCAGATGTATGCCAGAGAGATTACCAGAGCTGGAGTCGGCGATTTGTATTTACGGTATGAGACGCTGAAAAAAGAGTTGGAAGAAATGGGCATGTTTGCACCAGAATATAAAAAAGCAATTCCAAGGTATGCACAGAAAATCGGTATTGTCACAGCGGCAACCGGTGCGGCGATTCAGGATATTCAAAATATCGCCAGAAGGCGTAACCCTTACGTGCAGTTGATTTTATATCCGGCATTAGTCCAGGGGGAGGGTGCAGCCGAGAGCATTGTGAATGGAATTTATGCTTTAGATGCCTTGAATTTGGATGTGTTGATTGTTGGTCGTGGCGGTGGTTCGATTGAAGACTTGTGGGCTTTTAACGAAGAAATCGTCGCCCGGGCTGTCTTTGAATGCCAGACTCCGGTTATTTCCGCGGTTGGTCATGAGACGGATACGACGATTATTGATTATGTCGCAGATATGCGGGCACCGACACCGTCGGCAGCGGCTGAGTTGGCCGTGTTTGATATTCAGACCTTGCAAAAGGCATTGATGGAATGTGGTCGTTTGTTAAATGGATATATGGGCTCTCATTTAAAAGAAGCAACGAACCGAATTGAGCATTTGCGGATGCAGTTACGGTTTTTAAGTCCGAAGAACCAGATGAATCAGAAAAAACAGTATTTGATTGATTTGGAAGAAAGTCTGGGATTAAAGATGCAGACTATTTTAACTCAGAAGCGGAATCGACTGCAACTATTAGCAGGCAGCCTCGATGGTCTTTCACCGGCGAAGCGCTTAAGCCAGGGATATGCCTTAGTAACCGATGAACAGGGACAGAGTATACGTAGTGTTAATCAGGTACAGCCAGGAGACGTGCTTCGGGTTCATGTGGCAAATGGCTGTATTGATACAACAGTAAATAAAAAGGAGCAAGTATGAGTAAAGAAATAACGCTGGAAGAAGGCTTTGGCGAAATTGAAGCGATGATTAAACAGCTTGAAAATAGTGATATATCCTTAGAAGAAGCATTTATTACGTATGAAAAGGGTATGAAAAAGCTCAAAGAATGTAATGATAAGATTGACTTAGTTGAAAAGAAAATGCTGGTATTAAATGAACAGGGACAATTGGACAGCTAGAAAATTGTTAGGAGTATTACAATGAATATAAGAGAAGAGATTGATTTACGGGCAGCTTGCATAGAAGAAATAATGAAAAAATATCTGCCGGCAGAAGAGGGATATCAGAAAATTGTAATTGAAGCAATGAATTACAGTATTTTAGCGGGTGGAAAACGTCTGCGCCCGATGCTGATGCAGGAAACATACCGGATGTTTGGCGGCAAATCTGACGTAATTGAACCGTTTATGACGGCAATCGAAATGATACATACCTATTCGCTGGTTCACGATGACCTGCCGGATATGGATAACGATGAGCTGCGTCGGGGAAGACCAACGACGCATGTTAAGTATGGCTCAGCAATCGCCATTTTAGCGGGTGATGGATTGTTAAATTATGCCTTTGAAATAGCAACCTTAGCACTTGAAAAAGAGCCGGAGAACAAAAATATTGGCAAAGCGTTACGGATATTGGCCAGCAAAGCAGGCATCTATGGCATGATTGGTGGACAGACGGTGGATATCGAAACCGATAAAACCAAAGCAGTAACCAAAGAGCAGTTAGACTTTATTTATCAGCTAAAAACCGGGGCTTTAATTGAAAGCTCGATGTTAATTGGGGCCGTTTTAGCTGGTGCAACAAAAAATGAACAACATCAGGTTGAGCAAGTGGCAGCTAAAATTGGTCTGGCTTTCCAGATTCAGGATGATATCTTAGATGTGACCGGAGCAGCAGAAGTGCTGGGTAAACCGGTTGGCAGTGATGAAAAGAATGCAAAGGCAACCTATGTCAGCTATGAAGGAATTGAAAAATCCAGGGCTGATGTAGAACAGCTATCCAAAGAGGCAATTGATCAGATGAATCAGCTAGTAGTGAAAAATGAATTTCTGGTACAATTGTTGATTTCTTTAATACATCGTGAGAAGTAAGAGGTACCAATATGGTATTAGAAAGAATAGAACGAGAAAATGATATAAAGAAGATTGATTCGAGAGACTGGGAGCTCCTTTCAGAGGAAATCAGAAAGTTTTTAATTGAAAAAATTTCTGCAACCGGAGGACATTTGGCTTCTAATTTAGGTGTGGTGGAGCTAACGATGGCACTGCATCTAAGTTTTTATTTGCCGAAGGATAAAATCATCTGGGATGTTGGACATCAAGCCTATACCCACAAAGTCTTAACCGGACGAAAAGCCGGATTTGATGAACTGCGTAAATATGGTGGCATGAGTGGTTTTCCGAAACGACAGGAAAGTAACTGTGACAGTTTTGATACCGGACATAGCTCGACCTCAGTCTCAGCGGGGTTAGGCTATGCAATGGCGCGGGAAATCAAAGGCGAGGACTACAAAGTCATATCGGTGATAGGCGATGGTGCGCTAACGGGCGGAATGGCATTTGAGGCATTAAACAATGCATCAAAGCTGGATTCTAATTTTATCATCGTATTAAATGACAACAATATGTCGATTTCCGAAAATGTCGGTGGCTTATCGAGTTATCTGGGTGGCCTGCGGACGGCAGAATCATATCAGGGCTTGAAGAGCGGAATTACAAATTCTTTAAGCAATATTCCAGTCTATGGAGAGCGGATTGTGGAGCGGATTCGCAAGACGAAAAGCGGCATTAAGCAGTTGCTGATACCAGGAATGCTTTTTGAAAATATGGGAATTCTCTATCTTGGACCAGTCGACGGTCATGATATTGGGCAAATGATTAAAGTGTTTCGGGAAGCGGCGAAGGTAGATGGCGCTGTTTTGGTTCATGTGCTGACGGAAAAAGGTAAGGGCTATGCACCAGCGGAACGTCATCCCGCAAGATTTCATGGGACCGAACCATTTTGCATTGATACTGGATTACCGGCAGTGAGACGAACGAAGGCAAATTATACTGATATATTTTCAACTGTGATGCGTAAGATGGGTGACCGTGATGAAAAGGTCGTCGCGATTACTGCTGCGATGGCCGATGGAACCGGGCTAAAGCGATTCAGAAATATGTTTCCCGAGCGGTTTTTTGATGTGGGCATTGCTGAAGAACATGCCGTAACCTTTGCGGCTGGAATGGCGGCGGCAGGAATGAAACCGATTTTTGCAGTCTATTCCTCATTTTTACAGCGCGCTTATGACCAGATTGTGCATGATGTCTGTATCCAGAATCTGCCCGTCGTATTTGCGATTGACCGGGCGGGACTCGTTGGCAGTGACGGCGAAACACATCAGGGCATTTTTGATATTTCCTATTTATCAATCATTCCCAATATGACAATTTTAGCCCCCAAAAATAAATGGGAGCTGTCTGATATGATTAAGTATGCAATTGATTTTGATGCTCCGATTGCGGTTCGTTACCCGCGCGGCGAGGCTTACGAAGAACTAAAAGAATACCGGGCACCAATTGAATACGGCAAGAGTGAAATGATTTATGATGAAGAGGAAATCGCGCTAGTGGCATTTGGCAGCATGGTCAAGACGGCGGTAGCGGTACGTCAGACCTTGAAAAAAAGAGGTCAGCGGGTGACGCTGGTAAATGCACGTTTTGCCAAGCCGTTAGATGAAGCAATGCTCGATGAGCTAACCCGGAATCATCACTTGATTGTTACGTTAGAAGAAAATATTGCTCATGGCGGGTTCGGAGAAATGGTCAATGAATATTACCGGCTAACAAATCAGCATGTACGGACTTTAAATGTGGCCATTCCGAATGAATATGTAGAGCATGGGAATGTAAATTTGCTTAGACAGGAAGTTGGCATTGATGAGCAATCAATTTTAAATGCCATTGGAGAGTACTTATGAAGGAAAGACTAGACGTATTACTGGTAGAGAAGGGTTTAGCGCCATCGCGGGAGCGAGCCAAGACAATGATTATGGAAGGCAACGTGTTTGTGGAAGGGCAAAGAGAAGATAAAGCCGGTTCCAATTTCGCTCCACAAGTCAATATTGAGGTTCGTGGCAACACTTTAAAATATGTCAGCCGCGGCGGTCTAAAATTAGAAAAGGCGATGGCTCATTTTGATATTCAGTTAGAAGATGCAGTCTGCATGGATATTGGTGCATCGACGGGCGGCTTTACCGATTGTATGCTGCAAAGCGGTGCCAAAAAGGTCTATGCGGTGGACGTTGGTTATGGTCAGTTTGCGTGGAAATTACGCACGGATGAGCGCGTGGTCTGTATGGAAAAAACCAACATTCGTTATGTGACCCCGGCGGATATTGCCGACCAACTAGACTTTGCTTCCGTAGACGTTTCCTTTATCTCATTGACGAAGGTGCTGATACCGGCGCGCGAATTATTAAGAGAGGAAGGCGAGATGGTCTGCCTGATCAAACCTCAGTTTGAGGCGGGCCGTGAAAAGGTCGGAA
Source organism: Lachnospiraceae bacterium (assembly GCA_031555935.1). Taxonomy (GTDB): domain Bacteria; phylum Bacillota; class Clostridia; order Lachnospirales; family Lachnospiraceae; genus Roseburia_C. The sequence continues at coordinate 86,333 of JAVBTX010000006.1, forward strand.
AAAAAGGGGTAGTACGTGATAAATCCGTGCACGAAGAAGTGATATGCAAAGTAATTGAATTTGCCATGCAAGAGCATTTTCGGGTGTTAAATCTGGAATATTCTCCAATTAAGGGGCCAGAGGGAAATATTGAATATCTGGTTCATTTGCAGAAAAGCGCAATGCCTCATTCTGAGGAAATGAAAAAGGAGGAAACAGTTGATGTATCCGCAGTGGTTGAGGCGGCCCATGCATCGCTGGCAAAGTGATGAAACATTTTTTCATTATAACAAATGCATTAAAGGATCAACAACTGAATTTGACTCGGAAAATAATTTCATATATTCATAGTAAGGGTGGAACAGCGTCCTATGCGGTGAGTGTCAGTGCGGAAGGAAATCAGATTATCCAGGAAGCGGATGTTCCAAAAGAGACGGAATGCATCTTTGTCATTGGTGGTGATGGTACCTTGATTCGGGCCGCCAGAGATACCGTAACCTTGAATATTCCCCTGATTGGTGTTAATCTCGGCAATTTGGGCTATCTGTGCGAATTAGAAGAAGAGACAATCTATGCGGCGATTACGGAATTGTTAGAAGACCATTGCAGTATTGAAAAAAGGATGATGCTGACGGGCTATGCACTGAAAAAGTCCGAACAGATGATGTCTGTACAGACGAAGTTTGTTCAGACAAAAGCCCATGTGGCCTTAAATGATATTGTCATTCATCGCACGGGAGCACTTCAGATTGTTAATTTGGAGGTCTATGTCAATGGCGAATATCTCTATTCCTTCAAAGCCGATGGAATTATTGTGGCAACGCCAACCGGCTCAACCGGATATAATATGTCAGCCTCGGGACCAATTGTTGACCCGCGAGCCAAGATGATATTAATTACGCCGATTAATTCCCATACGCTCAATTCTCGGAGCATTGTCTTAAGCCCGGAGGATGAAGTTATGATTGAGATAGGTTCAAGGCGAAGTGAGAAGGATGAACAGGTTGAAGTAAGCTTTGATGGTGATAATAATGTGCAGCTAGAGGTCGGTGACCGGATTGTGATTCATCGGGCTGAGGCTTATACCAATATCCTTAAAATCAGCAAAGTTAGTTTTTTGGAAATACTGCGAAAAAAAATGCAGACATATAAATAATAGCTCTGGTAAGAAGGAAAGTCCCCCTTCACTTACGTTTGGGGGACATGTGGAGGACATATGAAGACAAGCAGACATGCAAAAATATTAGAGTTAATTCAAAAAAATGAAATTGGTACTCAGGAAGAATTGTCAGATCGATTAGAGGCTGAAGGATATCAGGTGACTCAGGCAACTGTTTCTAGGGATATCCGTGAGTTAAAGCTGACCAAAGTTGCTTTGCAGGGTGGAAAACAAAAGTATGCCGTATTGGTCGAGACAAATCAGGATATGAGCCGTAAATACGTACGTATTTTTCGAGATGGATTTGTCTCAATGGATATGGCTCAAAATATACTTGTTATAAAAACTGTATCAGGTATGGCGATGGCAGTAGCGGCCGCCTTAGATGCAATGGATTGTCATGAAATTGTTGGCAGCATTGCTGGCGATGACACGATTATGTGTGCCGTTCGCACCGTGGATGATACAATAATACTAATGGGAAGACTTCGGAAAATTGTGGAAGGATAGAACCAGACGTTGGAAGGATGGGGATAATATGTTACGAAATTTACATGTGAAAAATTTGGCTTTAATTGAAGAAGCGGAGGTGGATTTTTCGTCAGGACTAAATATCTTAACCGGCGAGACGGGAGCTGGTAAATCAATTATTATCGGTTCGATTAATTTAGCACTGGGGGAAAAGATACCCCGGGAAATACTGCGTGAGAATGATAATCCGGCTTTAGTAGAGCTCATTTTTGACGTGACAGACGAACAAATCAACAAACAGTTATTAGCAATGGATATTGTTCCCGAAAACAATGAGGTTATTTTAAGTCGCCGCATTGTTAATGGTCGTGGTGTCGCCAAAATCAATGGTGAGAGTGTGCCAGCTTCAAAAATGAAAGAAGCGGCGTCATTGTTAATTGATATTCATGGTCAGCATGAGCATCAATCGCTTTTAAAAAAGAAGAAGCATTTAGAAATCTTGGACGAGTATGCCAAGGAAGAAGTGGTTGCCCCAAAAGAACAGTTAAAAGCCGCTTATGCTTCTTATACGACGCTTCGGCAGGAATTACAGGATAGTTCACTCGATGAAGCGGCAAGGATGCGTGAATTGTCGTTATTGGAATATGAAGTAAATGAAATTGTCAGTGGCAACTTACAAGTAGGCGAAGATGAGCGGTTAGAAGCTGACTATAAATGGATGAGCAACAGCCGCAAGATTATGGAAGCGTTACAACTCGCTTATGAGTGCACGGCATCGATGCAGGAAGGTGCCAGCGATAAAATCGGACGTTCCTTGCGGGAAGTAAATAGTGTCGAGCGGTATGATGAACGTTTACATACGTTGGCTGGTGAGCTGGGCGAGATTGATAATCTGTTAAATGATTTTAATCGGGAACTGGCTGACTATATGGCAGATGCTGAATTTGATGAAGAAAGCTTTCATGAAACCGAGCAGCGATTAGATGAAATTAATCATTTAAAAGCAAAATATGGCAGTTCGATTGAAAAAATTCTGGAAGAGTGTCAGCAAAAGCAGGCTCAGATTGATAAATTAAAGGATTTTGATAGCTATCGCCGGAACTTAGAACGGCAATTAGAAGCGCAAAAGAAGATTGTGCAGGAATTATGTGTTCAGATTTCAGCGCTTCGGAAACGCTATGCGAAGAAGCTTACCGAACAGGTACAGATGGCTTTGATTGATTTGAATTTTTTGGATGTCAAGTTTACGATGGAATTTGCGACGTTGGCAGAGGAAACGGCAAACGGCAGTGATGATGCCGAATTTCTCATTTCGACCAATCCAGGTGAACCTTTAAAACCGCTGGGAAAGGTGGCTTCTGGTGGTGAATTATCCCGAATCATGTTAGCCTTAAAGACGGTCTTGGCCGAAAATGATGCGATTGCAACGTTGATATTTGATGAAATAGATGCTGGTATTAGCGGTCGAACGGCACAGGCAGTATCAGAGAAGATGAATGTTATCGGCAAAAATCATCAGATTATCTGTATCACGCATTTGCCGCAGATTGCTGCAATGGCAGATACACATTTTTTAATCGAAAAAGAAGTGGTAAATCAAAATACAGTTTCTTCCATTCGCCCATTACACGAAGCAGAAAGTACACAGGAGTTGGCAAGAATGCTCGGTGGTGTGAAAATTACCGAAACGGTACTAGAAAATGCCCGCGAAATGAAAATTTTGGCACAAACTGCTAAAAAATCTTAGTTTGAAAATCCCAGAATGTCACATACTAAAAAAGGATACAAACGTATTACGACGTTGTTGTATTCTTTTTTTATTATGTTTGAACAGAGAGGAATGTGCCAATGATATATCAAAAATTACAGAAAAAAGCGGCGGCCCTTACATGCGTGGGCTTTGTCGGCGTATTATTGTTTGCCTATGCGTCATTAATCTATGCGATACCAGATCGCATTTATATTCATGATGAAGAAAATAATATCAATTTATCGCTGCCAGTGGTATTTGACGAAAAAGAAAATGATGCGGTAAAAGAAACTGTTGGCAAGATGGAGTCTTATCAAAATGGAGATGCCACAGCAGTTCAAGTGACAAATTCGGAGATTACTTATTCATGTAAATTATTTGGCATTATCCCGGTAAAAGAAGTGACTGCTCAGGTAGTGGATGAAAAATATCTCTATACCGGCGGAATTCCGGTGGGCATTTATGTAGAAACAGATGGTATTTTAGTGATTGGAACCGGGAATGTCACGAATGAGCGCGGTGATATGGTAGTACCGGCAGAAAATCTTGTCAAAAGCGGTGACTATATTCAGGAAGTTAATGGGGAAGTGGTTGAGAGTAAAGAAGCTTTAATAGAAGCAATTAGCCAATGTGAGGGAAAAAAGGTCATTTTAAAAATATTGCGTGAAGGTGAATTGATTGAGGTTGCAGTAAATCCAGCGCAAAGCACGGATGGCAGTTATAAAATCGGTTTGTGGATTAGAGATGATTTGGCGGGAATCGGAACCTTAACCTATATTACAGAAGACAATAAGTATGGTGCATTAGGACATGCGGTAAGTGATGCTGACACTGGAACAGTGTTGAATTTAAAAAGCGGAATGCTCTACCAAAGTAATATTGTTGGGATTATTAAGGGCGCCAGCGGTACCCCAGGTGAACTAAGCGGAGTAATTAGTTATGATAGAGAGAATTGGTTAGGTGAAATTGTAAAAAATACACAGGCTGGTATCTATGGCAATATCGAAAGACTTCCTGAGGAGTTAAAGAATCAAGAATCACTGTTAGTTGGCTATAAGCAGGAAATACAATTAGGAAATGCGCAGATAATCTGTGCCGTAGATGGTGAAATAGAAACATATCAGATTATGATAACAGAAATAGATTTTCATGTGGATGAGCAGTACAAAGAGATTATGTTTGAAGTTACCGATGAGAATTTATTGCAAAAAACCGGTGGAATTGTTCAAGGTATGTCTGGTTCACCGATTATCCAAAATGAAAAAATTATTGGGGCAGTAACTCACGTATTTATACAAAATGCGCAGAAAGGTTACGGCATTTTTATCGAAGATATGTTAAAAAACAATTAAAATGTTAATAATCGCAACGTTAGCGACAAAATTCGACAAATTACCACCCGACAGTCCAAGTATGATACAAATTGCGTTGTAAAAAGATTGGAAATATGTGCTATAATACGAATGTAGGGAATTTGAGTTCGTGTTATGAGTATGAAAAACAGCAGGAGGGTGGACATGGACAAATTAAATGTGGTAATTGCCGATGACAACGAAAGAATGGTAAGACTTTTAGAGGAAATAGTTCGCAGTGATAATGAAATCGAACTAACAGGAACAGCAAGAGATGGCGAAGAAGTATACGAATTGATAAAGAATAAAGAACCGGATATTGTTTTGCTGGACATTGTAATGCCAAAATTAGATGGACTTGGTGTAATGAGTAGAATCAATCAAGATAAGTCAATCAAAAAGCATCCGGAATTTATTGTCATCAGTGCGATTGGACAAGAAGGAATCACAGAGGAAGCATTTGACTTAGGAGCCTTATATTACATTATGAAGCCATTCGATAATGAAATGGTGCTAAGTCGGATTAAGCATGTGAAAAATCGGAGAGAGCAAAAGAGCTTTGACATTCGCAAGGTGAATGCATATGAGAGAAGCCCTGAGACTTCGGAACATAATCTGGAAGCGGATGTGACCAATATTATTCATGAGATTGGTGTGCCAGCACATATCAAAGGATATCAATATTTGCGAGATGCAATTATCTTGTCAGTCAATGATATTGAAGTGTTGAACTCAATTACAAAAGTGTTATATCCAACTATTGGGAAGAAGTATCAGACTACTCCGAGTCGAGTAGAACGTGCCATTCGTCATGCGATTGAAGTTGCATGGAGCAGAGGAAAAATGGATACAATTGATGAATTATTTGGCTATACCATTAATAATGGAAAAGGAAAACCGACAAATTCAGAGTTTATCGCATTAATTGCAGACAAAATACGCCTAGAATACAAAATTATGCAATAGCTTATCTTCCATTCAAAATCAAAGTAGTGTATAATGAAGTAGAAAACATTAATGGCGATTTATTGTGGGGGGAACTACAATGGAGAAAATATTATTCGTTGCACCGGAGGCGGTACCATTTGTTAAAACTGGAGGTCTGGCAGATGTTGTCGGAGCATTGCCAGGAGCATTAGACAAGAATAAATACGATGTACGGGTGTTTTTACCAAAGTATGAATGTATTCCCGAGGAATTACGAAATCAGATGAAGCATATATCGCATTGTTATGTGAATCTTGCATGGCGTAAACAGTATGCTGGAATTCAGGTTTTGAAATATGAGGGAATACAGTATTATTTTATTGATAATGAATATTATTTTGCTGGTGAGGTGCCATATAATAATATTCACGAGGACGTTGAGAAGTATGCTTATTTTTGTAAGGCAGTTTTAGATGCCTTACCGATTCTGGACTTTAAACCGGATGTGATTCATTGCCATCAATGGCCGGCCGCACTGTTGCCAGTTTATTTAAAAACGATGTATCAGGAATCGTCCTTTTATCAGGACATCAAGACCGTGCTGACAATACATAATATGGATTTTCAGGGTAGCTGGAAATTAAGAGCGGTTATGGATATTACCGGTCTGCCGCCAGAACTGTTTACCACCAAGGGGTTAGAGGCATATGGTGATGCCAATTACCTCAAAGGGGGCATTGTTTTTGCAGATAAGATAACGACGGTGAGTGAGACATATGCATATGAAATCACAACTCCAAGTGGTGGCATGGGCTTAGAAGGTTTGATCAATGAAAATCGACATAAGCTGTGCGGAATATTAAATGGCATTGACTATGATAAATACAATCCGAGGACGGATGAAAAGATACATTATTTATTTGACGAAAATAATTTCAAAGCGTCGAAAAAGAAAAATAAACTAGCCCTTCAAAAGGAACTTGGTTTAGAGCAGAGTAATGAGGTAATGCTCATCGGAATGGTTTCCCGTCTGACGGAGCAAAAGGGTATGGCTTTATTGGAATATATGCTGGATGAACTGCTTTCCGATGGCCGGATGCAACTAGTTATTCTGGGAAATGGTGAACTTCGCTATGAGGAGACACTATACTATTTTTCCGATAAGTATCCAGAACGAATGAAAGTAATCATGGGTCATAATGATAAAATGGCTCATCAGATTTATGCCAGCAGTGATGTCTTCTTAATGCCATCACAATATGAACCTTGCGGCCTTAGCCAGCTAATCTGTTATCGTTATGGAACGCTCCCAATTGTCCGGGAAATTGGCGGTTTAAAAGACACAGTGACGGCTTACAACGGATATGAGAATGTTGGTACCGGTTTTGGCTTTAAGAACTTTAATGCACACGAAATGCGCGATGCGATTCTCACTGCTTTAAATGTGTTCCGCAATTCCCCGGAAGTTTGGGTTAAGCTGATGAATAATGGTATGAAACAAGATTTTACCTGGCGACATTCAGCTCGGAAATATGAAAAGCTCTATGATGAATTATGTGGTCGCGACTTCAGGAATTAAGAGTCTTTTCATGGAACGAGAGTAGAGGTAGACATGATCAGAGAGAATCTCTTCGGTTGACACTTGAGATGTATTCACCTCGGTGACCATTTCATTTAATTCTGAAACGGTATAGAGCGGTTCCGCCGGCAGTAAGAGAACTTCATGAATACTGCTGGGAATTATATAGAAATCAGAATTTAGTTTTGTTGCAGCATCATCTAGTAGTTGCGGATAGAGCAGACAACTGGCACCATTGAGTCGTTTGGAATTGGTGAGGATTCGCATCGGAGAATGTTCGGGAGGGAGCGCAACGTCCTGTCGGACGTGATCCTCTAGGACGTGGTCCATATCGAGAAATTCAGCTTTCAGAAGCAGTGGGGTATTTTTCCTGGCTTGGACTTCTAGTGCTTCGGCAGTGACGTTCCAGAGCTGAAGATGATTGTTGTGAATCAGAATGGTTGCACTTCCAGCGATGGAGGTGGTTACCAGACAATAAAAGACAAGTGCTAAATCAAGATAACTGGCATGAGGAATTTCTTTTAGAAGTTCCTCATTTTGCTTTTTGTTAATTAGCTTATACGCAATTCGGTTTCGGATATTTTCATAGTTGGTAAAAAAACTGACATCAATTTTTTCTTCTGGTCGGTTAATCAAATATGTTTGCAGAATTTGTTTTTGGATGCTTTCTAATGTCTTACTGCCGGTCAATAATTCATCGTAATAATAGTTTAAATAAATGGTTGGTGAGATATTGCAATCTGCCTCTAAGATAGTCAATCCGTCTAATAAAACATGATTATTTTTGGTGATTGGGTGAATGTTAATCTTATGCGCTGCATCTAAGTGCTGGTGCATATAGTCAACAACAGAAACTTTGAATTTTTCATATGTCATAAATAAAAGATACCTCCTAAGAAATGATAGTAGTTGATAGTTAAGCTTGGGATATGTGTTGATAAATAAATGATAAAAAAGAATGTCCGATAGGACAAAAAATCCACACAGAAGATTCTGCGTGGATTTAATGTATCATGTTTTGATAAATAAAGCAACCATTAATTTGATTTTAATTGTTTCCAAAGTTTGTTGTACAAAGCAGTCGAGTCGGCATCTAGGCAGGAGTAGATTTCACAATTGTCCAGCACTTCTTTTGGCGGGAAGATGGTAGCATTGTTTTGGGTTTCCTCATCTAATGCATTATAAACGGCGAGGTTCGGTGTTGCATAGTAGACGTATTCAAAGTTCATCATGGCAATATCTTCACGACATAAAAAGTCTAAGAATTTTTCGGCGTTTTCCGTATGCTGACAAGTGGCTGGAATAAACCAGGAGTCAATCCACATGTTTGAACCTTCGGCTGGAACCGCATAATCGAGTTTGTCGTTATAAGTTTCAGCAAGCGCTGCTTCCCCAGAATAAACCAAAGCCATTGCAGCATTGCCAGCAACCATTTCATCAGAGGATTCATCAACTAAGTAAGCATAGACCAATGGTTTCTGCTCAATTAAAAGCGTTAAGGCTTCATCAAGCTGAGTTTCATTGGTGGTATTTAAGGAGTAACCGAGTTTTTTAAGCGGCACCATAAAAGAGTCGCGAACGGAATTTTCCATAATAATCTGGCCGGAATATTTGCTATCCCATAGGACATCCCAAGTATTTACCTCTGCGGCATCAACGATGCTGCTGTTGTAGAGGATGCCAACTGTGCCAAAGAAGTATGGCATAGAGTATTTGTTGTCAGGATCAAAGGCCTTCGAAAAATCAAAATAGGATGTATCAAGATTAGCACTCCCTGGAATGTTATCAAAATTCATTTCCAGCACTTCGCCTTCTTCAATTAATTTCTGAACCATGTAGTCAGAGGTACAAGCTAAATCATAATCAATCGAGCCAGCTTTGTACTTGGTGTACATTTCTTCCGGGCTTTCATATTCTTCATATTCAACCGAAATGCCAGTCTCTTCTTGAAAAATCTCAAGCACCTCAGGGTCAATATATTTTCCATAATTTAAAACCACAAGAGAGTCCTCCGCATTCGTGGAACCACAGGCTGACAGGATGCAGGTGGATAGAACAAGTAGTGGCATTATCAGTAATTTTTTCATATTATTATCTCCTTTCAATTGGTACTTTCGTTTTTTCCGCAGAGCGGTAGTTCATCAGTAATAAGAGCAGTAGCGCAATGATAAATAAAATGGTCGAGAGCGCATACATTTCCGGTTTAATACCTTTTCGCAATTCCGTATAAATCATCGTTGATAAGGTATTGACACCAGCCCCTTTGGTAAAATACGTAATCGAGAAATCATCAAGCGACATTGTCATTGCCATCAAAAATCCTGAGAACACACCCGGACGGATATCCGGCCAAACAATTTTATAAAAGGCATAAAGCGGTGTTGCACCTAAGTCTAAAGCGGCTTCATAGGTGTTCTGGGATAGACCGTTTAGCTTGGGTAGGACGTTTAAAATAACATATGGAATGTTAAAGGTAATATGTGCCAGCAACACGGTTGACATGCCCAATTTGGTGAACTTTACAAATAGTAGCATCAATGAGATACCCGTTACAATATCAGCATTCAACAGTGGGATATTGGTTGCCCCTAACATAATCGCCTTATTTTTTTTCTTCATTGCACTAATTCCAATGGCCGCGACCGTTCCAATTATTGTTGAAAAAATGGCGGAAGCAAGCGTGATGAAGATGGTGGTATAAAAGGCATTCATAATCATACGACTTTGAAACAGTTTTAAGTACCAGTCAAATGTAAAACCACCCCAGTTTACCCGGGATTTGGAATTGTTAAAGGATAAAACGATTAATACGGCAATCGGCAGATATAAAAACATAAATATTAGTATCAGATAGAGCCGTCCAGTCCATTTTTTTACCATACAGCAGCGTCCTCCTCTTTTCCATGTGAATTCATAAAGGCCATGCTGGCAATGACAAAGAACATCAGGACAATTGATAAGCCGGAGCCTAAGTTCCAATCCATGCCCTTGATAAATGATTGTTCAATCACATTTCCAATCAAAAGAACCTTGCCGCCACCCAACAAGTCAGAAATAACAAACGAGGTGAGGGCTGGCACAAAGACCATAATAATTCCGCTGACAACGCCAGACATGGTCAGTGGTACAATAATCCGAAAGAAGATAATAAAATCACTCGCGCCTAAGTCCTTCGCGGCCTCCACAACATCACTGCGGATGCGGGTCATCGAGTTATAAATCGGTAGTATCATAAATGGCAGGAAATCATACACCATACCAAAGACAACTGCCGTTGGGGTATTCAAAATTTGCAAACTGCCCAAACCTAAAAATTGCAGAATCGAATTTATGATACCATTGTTGGATAATAGCATCTGCCAAGCGAGAATACGCAGCATAAAATTCATCCACATTGGCAGGACAAAGATAAATACAACAAAACTCTGTTTCTTAATTTTCAAGCCGTGCAGTATCATCGCCAATGGATAGGAGAGAATGAGGCAGATGACGGTGCATTGCAGGGCTAGTTTCAGTGACAGTAGCAATGCTTTTAAATGTACAGATTCAGCAATCGCCGTCACATTGGCGACGGTAAAGCTGTGGTCCGCATTGGTAAATGCATAGTATAGTATCATCAGAATTGGCAGTACGGTAAAGCCAATCATCCAGACGATATAAGGACCGGCCAATAATTGCCGTGTAAGTAAATGCCGTGTATTGAGCTGGTGTTTTCGTTTAGACATCGGACTCCACCGCCTTTTCATCACTTGATTCCGGCTTATTCATAATCTGAATGTTAAACGGAATAACCTTTAAGCCAACATGGGAACCAACCGGGAAAAATTGAGTCGTCTGAATCAACCATTCATACCCATTCGCCATGACGTCGATTTCATAATGAACACCTTTGAAGATTACCGAGGTAATATCACCTTCGATAAAACCTTCCGCGGGACTGACAATCTCAATATCTTCTGGACGAATCACAACATCGACAGGTTTGTTATGACCAAATCCAGTATCAACACAAGCATGTTTGATGCCTAAAAAGCTGACTAATTTATCCTCAATCATAACCGCATCAATGATATTGCTCTCACCAATAAAGTCAGCGACAAAGGCATTACAAGGCTCGTTATAGATATCCTCCGGCGTACCAATCTGCTGAATATAGCCTTGATTCATAACGGCAATCGTATCGGACATGGTCAGTGCTTCTTCCTGATCATGGGTAACATAGATGAAGGTGATGCCCAGTTCATTTTTCAAACGGATTAATTCATATTGCATGTCTTGACGCAGTTTCAAATCAAGTGCCCCAAGTGGCTCGTCTAACAGCAGCACCTTGGGTTCGTTAACAATCGCCCGGGCAATTGCAATTCGTTGCTGCTGACCGCCGCTTAAGGAATCAACACTGCGGTTCTCAAAGCCGTCTAAGTTAACTAGTTTCAGTGCGTATTTGATTTTATCATTAATATATGTTTTGCTTTTTTTGCTGATTTTAAGACCGAAAGCGATATTTTCGGCAATCGTCATATGGGTGAACAAGGCGTACTTTTGGAATACGGTATTCACCTTACGTTCATTTGGCGGCAGGGCAGTAATGTCCTGACCATCAAATAATATTTTGCCCGAATCCGGTGTCTCAAAACCGCCGATTAAGCGGAGCGTTGTGGTCTTTCCGCAGCCCGATGGACCGAGCAGGGTTAAGAATTTATTTTCATTAAAATAGATATTGAGGTCATCTAAAATCTCCACCCCATTGTATGATTTGTTTATATTCTGTAGTTCAATTAGTTTTCTTCCCATTCGTATTCTCCATTCTTCCACACTTTGCGGCTTTGGCTTTTAAAAGCTTGGCGGTGTGGTAACCCATATTAAAATGGCATTGCCTTTTCCGTGATTTTCAAGATGATGTTTTTTCCCGGATTTTAAATAAAAGGATTCTCCCTGTTTCAGTGTGTGAGTCTTTGTTCCATAATATAAGCGGACGCTGCCTTTTAAAATAAATCCATATTCTTCGCCCTCATGGGGCAGGTAAATTTCCGAAGTTCCGCCTGGCTTTAATGTCAGCCGCACCGGTTCCATTGAATCCTTCTGGGCATTTGGCACCAGCCATTCAATCCGGCTACCTTTTTCCTCATCAGCCTTCTCAAAATAATCTTCATTTTTAAAAACAATCTGTTCTGGTTCATCATCAGCAAAAAATTCCGCTGGTGTGGTTCCCAAAATCTGGATGATATCTAATAGCGTTCCCACGGAAGGAGAGGTCAGATTTCGTTCCAGTTGGGAGATAAAGCCCTTGGATAATTCTAACCGGTCAGCTAATTCCTGCTGAGTCAGTCCGTAAAGGATGCGAAGGTCCTTGATTCTATGTCCGATATCCATATTGTTCCCCTTTCCAAGATAAAACTAATAATAGATTAAAAGTTTAATAATAATAAACATCCAAAAAATATTATGTGAAAATTATCGGGAAATGTCAATAGATTTTATGAGAAAAATGCAAATAATTAGTGTTATTTACAGAATCTGAAAAATGATGTATCATAAAAAGAGGCATAGGGGGTGTAGCAATGAGCAAGGAAACATTGAAGAATTTAATCGAATTAGTACCCGAAGTGGAACCAGAGCCAGATGAAGTTCAAGCAATATTGGACGGGAGAAGAGATAGAGAAGAGAATGGAACTATTTCACATGATGATATAAACCGTACCAAGTAAAGCAGATTAGAAGTTTGATTTTAAAATATCATTTGGAGGTGTAAAAATGCATAAATACGAGAGAATTATATATTGGTCAGAAGATGACCAGAGTTTTATTGTTGAAGTGCCAGAGCCAAAAGGAAAATTGATGTATGCATAGAACAAAAATAGAGCCACAGAAATGTGGTTCTATTTTTGCGAAAAAAATCTCAAATGATAGAATTAATATAACTGTAAGAACAAAAGTTCTGACTACCGATTTGACTACCGATGCCCTCAAAAAGTGGCTCTGACTACCGATTGACTACCGATATATCACCCAAAAACCCAAAGGAACCACCAAGAATGAACAAACAAAAAACACAGTAAAATCAATGGTTACAGCCATTTTTTACTGTGTTTTTCATTAAGCCAATAATCGGAATCGAACCGATGACCCCTTCATTACGAGTGAAGTGCACTACCGACTGTGCTATATTGGCACGTGTAAAATCAATCACACTAAGCCATTATATATAGAAACGAACAATAATGCAATCATTTTTTGCAAAAAAGTCAAAAAAGTTTTTTATAGATTTCTATAAAATTCAATTGCCCCAAATATCTTCTAAAAAATCAAATTTCATGGTAGCATATAAGATGTAAAAGTTTGAAAGAAATTACGAAAGGAACATGTCAACATGAATCAAAACAAAATCCGTCCAGGCATCATTGGGATTGTAATATTACCATTTGGATTGGCGGTCTTAATTATTGCATATATAATCGGAACAATCAATATAGAACATAATGCACATGACTTCGTTCGACCAGCAGAAGCCTTGGGAAGCTTTACCTATGAGATAGAACATGGAGCGAGCAATACGGCCACGTTTCCTCATAGTGTTAAGAACCTTGCTCCGCGTACAAACGTAACCGTGCATGTAACAGTAGAACCGGGACAGTATGAATGTCTGCTGGTAAAAACAGTCTATACAGGACTAAAGCTGTATGCCGATGACCAGTTAATCTATGAATGCGGACAGCCGGGAAGCTATCCGGCTTGGTTGCTAGACCCGCCAACGATGCTTAAAATAGTGCCATTGCCAGATAATGCGTCACAATTACGCTTCGAATATATCTCGCCGTCACAGCGGAGCACCATGAGCGTGCCGGCGATTATGGCGGGCAGTGATGGTTCCTTGCTGACTTGGCTGTTTAATAAAAATGCCGCCTTGTTAGCCGTTTCGATTATGCTAATGTTTATCGGTCTGGTCGTTATCCTATTGACAATGCGAATCTGGCATGGCGAAAAATCAGGAATGGCATTTTTCTATCTGGGAATATTTTCATTATCAGCAGGATGCTGGGGATTTGGTGAGTGTAATGCTACCGCATTTATCGTACCGAACCCGATTATACTGTATCTAATGGCAATGCTGGGCTTATTTTTAATGACGGTACCATTACTGCGATTTGCGTTGGTGGTGCTGGAGCCACGTCAGCCACAGGTGTTAAAAATAGCATCCACCTTACTGATGATATTGGTAATGATAGCATTGGGTTTACAGTTATTAGGAATAAAATCGCTTTCCAAAACACTATTTGTATTCCAGTTGTTGGAGGTGTTTGGACTGCTCCTGTTTTTTGGAACGGCGGTCTGGGAACATTTTAGATACCGGAATAAGGCGGCAAAAAAATTTGCGCTGCCGGCATTTATCCTATTTGGCGCATCGGTCATCGAGTATGTGAATTATTCAGCGCGTTTTACAAACGTATTGAGTCTCTTTTTCATGGTGGGAACCTTGTTGTTTACGCTCGGTTTGGGAATCATCGCGCTGCAATATTCCAGAGATACCTTAAAAGAAGCCGAAGAAAAGAAGCGGCTGGCAGCGGAAAATGCAGCACTGGAGCGAATGAACCAATTAAAAACGGATTTAATGTCAACCATCTCACATGAAGCAAGGACACCACTGGCGGTCTTGGCAAGCTATGCCGGATTAGTTTCGATGGAATTGCAGGCCAAAGGTGAGAACGATGAGCAGATATCGCAGGATTTGGATAAGATAGCATTTGAAGCAAAACGAGTAGCAGAGTTGATTGACAGTATGAAAATGATGACCTTGAATATTGAGCGCAGCGTCGAACGTATCCCCATTCAAATCGGCGAGCTAATTCGACAGACCATGCGACTGTATCAGCCGATTTTAGAACGGGCGGGAGTAGAGCAGGTGATTGAAATAGAAGAAGGCTTGCCACCGGTTATCGGTAATCCCGACGAACTAACCCAAATCATTTTTAACTTGTTGCAGAATACGAAGAATCATACGCAAAAAGGTCTGGTAATTATCAATGTAAAATCAAAGGATAACAGTATCATTACGACCATTGCCGATACCGGCAGCGGTATATCTGTTGATTTGCTGCCGCATGTATTTGAGCGCGGAGTCAGCGGCACCACTGGGGGAAGTGGATTGGGGTTAGCAATCTGCCGTGAAATCGTCGAAGCACATGGCGGTACGATCGAAATAAGAAGTAAATCTGGTGAGGGAACAACGGTAACATTTATCTTGCCGATAGCATAAGGGGTATATTTATAGATGGAAAATATAGGGATTGTATTACTGATTGAGGATAATGAAGAACTGAATATTGCCAATAGCCGGGCCATCAAGCTAAGAGGATATCATGTATTAACCGCAAAGACGCTTAATGAGGCGCGCGTCATCCTGCAATGGTATAAACCAGATGTAATCTTGCTAGACATCTTATTGCCGGATGGAAATGGATTCGCATTTTGTGAAGAAATCAGAAGTAGTGTTGATGCCCATATATTCTTTTTGACAGCAAAATCAGAGCATGAGGATTTGGTAAAAGGTCTGTCCGCTGGCGGTGATGATTATATTACCAAACCGTTTCATCCAGAGGAATTGATTTCCCGAATTGAGGCAGCCATGCGCCGCCGCCAAATGAATAAAATGAATCAGATCAAAAGTCAGGTGATTCGCAGGGGCAAGCTGACCATTGATGTCGTATCCTTACGGGCACTGTCAAGGGGGAAGGATTTAATGCTGTCGCCAAAGGAATTTGCACTATTACTATTATTAACACAGCGGGCAGGTGAAATTGTCAGTACCGAAGAAATCTATCAAAAGGTTTGGGGAAAGGATCCAGATGAAGAAAAAAATGCTGTCCAGACAATCGTATCCCGACTACGCAAGAAATTATCCAAAACATGCGAAATAACCATGTTTCGCGGGCAGGGATATATGATAGACAAAGAATTTAAATGGGATGAAAAGAGATGAACCTTGCAATTTTGCAAGGTTCATTTTTTGGCAAAAAAATTTGCTATAATCAAAAAAATAAAGGAGAGATGACATGACAATTTTATTGGTTGACGATGATAAGGATATTTTGGAAAACAACATGGAATACCTAAGAAAGCACGGCTATGAGACCTTGACAGCAGAACATGCCAGTCAGGCATTAGCGCAATATGAAAGAGCCGACATCATCGTCTTAGATGTGACGATGCCGGATGTGGATGGATTTTCACTCGCGAAACAACTACATACATTGACAACGGTACCAATTTTATTTTTGACAGCCCGAAAGACTGAGCGGGATATGGAAGCAAGTTTTTCACTTGGTTCAGATTATATGTGTAAGCCATACAGCTTAAAAGAGCTGCTGCTGCGAATCGAGTCACTGCTGAAAAAACGCAGCGGAAGCCGAGACGCCATCATATCACTGCCGCCAATCCAGATAGACACCATCAAACAAGCAGTAATAATCAATGAACAAGAAATCATCGTGACAAGGTATGAATATATCATATTACTATTGTTAATCAGAAATAAAAATGAAATATTGTCACACCATCAGATATACAAAGAAGTATGGGGTGAGCATGGCTTTCAGGTATCACCGGTGGCACAGCATGTTTCAGCAATCCGCCGTAAATTAAGTGAAAATGGAGCCAATGGACATATTCAGACCATCCGTGGGGTCGGGTATTCCTTTGTCTATCCAAGCACAAACGAAAAAGGAGAGGAAACACATGATCAATAAAATCTCACCGGCAATCATGACATTGTTGACCATGATACCCCATGCCATCCTCTGTCTGTCAATCTTTTGGAATCATTTGCGGGTAAAAAAGAAAACGCTGCTGATTATATTTGCGTTCTTTTGTGTCTTTGAGCTGGGGGCAGTGTTCTACATCATGAATGTGATTCACTACATGCAGGTTCTGATCCAGATTCATAGTGTCTTGCTGCTGGCGGTTGGCGCATTACTCTATGTGCTGTTGGTCGATGCATCCTTTAACAAGCTGCTCTATGTCTTTTGGGTGGCGACCACCTACCGGCTGCACATCGTCAACATCGCCAATTGGCTTGAAGCGAGATTCAGTCCAGCGACGTATATCATCTACGGTTCGAAGGAATGGCTGCTCATCTATACCGGGGTGCTGATTGTAACGCTGCCACTAATTTATCTATTCTTTCAAAAGAAAATAAAGCCAAGTATCGAGTTAGAGATACCGGCTTGGAAAAATATGTGGATTATCCCGTTTTTATTTACAGTCCTATCGCTGCTCTATACCGGCAGTTTTGAGATAACCATTATGTCGGATTGGCGTAATCTGGGGATTCAGGTAGTGGAAGTATGCAGTATGTTCTGGGTGTATTTTATTGTCCTGCGAATTATTGAAGAAGCCAATCGAAAAAATGAGCTGACCAAGCTGACCAATGAGCTGCGCCAGCAGCAGGAAATCCGTGACATGATGCTGCACAACATCTCACATGATTTGCGGACACCAATCGCCGTAATCAGCGGTGCGGCGGAAATCCTTAGTGAAAATGAGCTAGGTGAAGCCGACCGCCATACGCTGTCGAGAATCACCAACCGGGTGGCGCAACTAAACCATATGGTTGAAGAAATGCTAGAGCTCAACAGTATTTGCAGTGGCAGCATTCAGCTTAACATCGAGTGGATTGAAATAGAAGAGCTGCTTAGAAATATGGAAGAAGAATTTGCCATCATTTGCAGCAGCAAGAATCTTAGCCTTACTATCGCGTCCGCCTCAGGCAGTGTGAGTGTCGATGTATACCGGCTCTATCAGATATTTGACAATTTGATATCCAATGCGATTCGCCATACTGCCACTGGTGGCATTACAATAACCGTCAGTCCGGAGCAGGAGCATTGCATATTCTGCGTAAAAGACACCGGCACTGGGATAGCCCCAGAATTTCTACCCTATCTGTTCGAGCGTTTTTATTATATCAAGGGCGCAGAGCATGGAAATGGCCTGGGGCTATCAATCACAAAGAGTCTGGTTGAACAGATGGGTGGCGATATCTGGGTAAAAAGTGAATATGGAATCGGTACAGCGTTTTATTTTACGCTGCCGTATCACATATAAATAACAAAAAGGGAAAAATGGAGGAAAAGAATCATGATGAAAGTTAAAAAAATGGTAGCTCGAGTATTAGCAGTGTTGTTAATATTTATGAATTTTGGAACGTGTTTGCCAGAGGTATTTACGGTAACGGTAAGAGCAGAGGAGTATACAGCAGAGGCGGATTTTGCATACACCGTAGCAAATGGTGAAGTGACCATCACTGGATATACCGGAGCAGATAAGACCATCGTGATACCACCGACGATTAATGAAAAAGCGGTAGTTGGTATTGGCGAGAGTACATTTTATGAGAACACCAATTTAGAAAGTGTGAGTGCACCAAGTGTAACGAACATAGGGTTGAATGCGTTTAAAGGCTGTAAGAATATGGTCAACGTGAGCCTGTCGAACGCGACGGACATAGGAGTTCAGGCGTTTTGGGACTGTACGAGTCTAACTAAATTGGATCTGCCGAAAGCGACGAGCATAGGAAGGAATGCGTTTGCTTACTGTACGAGTCTAACTGAATTGGAACTGCCGGAAGCGACGAGCATTGGATTTAGAGCGTTTGAAGGCTGTACCAGTCTAACTGAATTGGATCTGCCGGAAGTGACGAGCATAGGAAATGAGGCGTTTCTTTACTGTACGAGTCTAATCAAATTTAGTCTTCCGAAAGCGACGAGCATAGGATCTGGAGCGTTTTATGGCTGTACGAGTCTAAATTATTTTGTAATACCAGAAAGTGTTACGGAGATTGGTAATGGGGCATTCGATGACAATTTGATACTCTACTGTTACGCAGACAGCGTCGGCGAAACATATGCCAAACAAAAAGGCATAAACTATGAGCTGACAACAACGACCTACAAGGATATCGTGCCTCTATCCACCTGTACGATAACATTATCATCAAATGCCATCTATGATGGTAGCGAGAAGAAACCAGAAATCGTTGTGAAGGATGGAGATAAGTTACTGCAAGAAGGAACTGACTACAAGGTAACCTGCACCAATAATATTAATGGTGGAACAGCAAATGCGAAGATAACCGGTCTGCAAAAGTACGCCGGAATCGAAAACAAGACCTTTACGATATTTAAACAAATCAATCAATGTACCGTAATCTTAAGTCAAACCAGATATGCCTACGACGGTAAAATAAAGACACCAGTGGTCACGGTAAAAGATGGCAGCAAGACCTTAGTAGAAGATGAGGATTATACGGTAAGCTATCCAAGCAGCCGCACCGATATTGGAAATTATACCGTTACGATAACTGGAAAAGGCAGTTATATCGATACCACGACAGCGAGCTTTGATATTACACAATATACAGCGGAGGCGGATTTTACATACACAGAAGCAAATGGTGAATTGACCATCACTGGATATAAAGGAACGGATAAGAGCATCGTGATACCACCGACGATTGGTGGGACAGCGGTAGTTGGTATTGGCATGCTGGCATTTTATGAGAACACCAATTTAGAAAGAGTGAGTGCACCAAGTGTAACGAGCATAGGATCTGGTGCGTTTTCTGGCTGTACGAGTCTAAGTGAATTGGAACTGCCGTTAGCGACAAGCATAGGTGTTAGTGCGTTTTCTGGCTGTACGAGTCTAAGTGAATTGGATCTGCCGTTAGCGACAAGCATAGATGGTGAAGCGTTTTCTGGCTGTACGAGTCTAAGTGAATTGGATCTGCCGAAAGCGACGAGCATAGGATATAAAGCGTTTTCTGGCTGTACGAGTCTAAGTGAATTGGATCTGCCGTTAGCGACGAGCATAGGAGATAAAGCGTTTTCTGGCTGTACGAGTCTAAGTGAATTGGATCTGCCGTTAGCGACGAGCATAGGAGGTAGTGCGTTTGAAGGCTGTACGAGTCTAACAGAATTGGATCTGCCGTTAGCGACGAGCATAGGAGATAGTGCGTTTTATCGCTGTACGAGTCTAACAGAATTGGACCTGCCGTTAGCGACGAGTATAGGAAATAGTGCGTTTTTAGGCTGTACGAGTCTAAATGATGTTGTAATCCCAGAAAGTGTTACGGAGATTGGGGATTATGCATTCGGTTATGATTGTAATGAAAATGATGAGGTAGATGAATTAATCCCAGACTTCACCATCTACTGCTACGCCGACAGCACCGGAGAAACCTATGCCAAAGAAAACAACATCAATTACGAGCTGATTGTACCACTATCCACCTGTACAATCACATTTTCAACCGCCATCTATGACGGCAGCAAGAAGGAACCAGCAATCGTAAAAGACGGCGATAAGACACTAGTAGAAGGAACCGACTACAAGGTAACCTACACTAACAATATCAATGCCGGAACAGCAACCGCAACAATTACAGCAGCAGATGGACAGTATAAGTACGGCGGAAGCCAGACGAAAAATTTTACAATATCGGCAAAATCATTCAACCCATGTACCGTAACCCTAAGCCAAACCACCTACACCTACAATGGCAAGGCCCAGGCCCCAACGGTCACCGTAAAAGACGGCAGCAAGACCTTAGTCGAAAATCAAGACTACACTATCAGCTATCCAACCACCCGCACCAATGCTGGAAGCTATACGATAACCATCACTGGCAAAAACAACTACACCGGAACCCAGACCAAGACCTATACAATAACTCAGGCAGTGCAGAAGATAGCCGCCGCCAACAAAACCAAGAAAACCGGTGACAAAGCCTTTGCCCTTGGAGCCAAGGGAACCGCCGGCGGCGGAGCATTATCGTATCAGTCCAGCAACACCAAGGTCTGTAAGGTATCGACGAGCGGCAAAGTAACCATCATCGGCAGCGGCAAAGCAACGATAACAATCACCGCAAAAGAGAATACGAACTATCAAAAGGCAACAAAGAAAATTACAATCACGGTTGCACCAAAGAAAGCAACCGTAACAAAGATAAAGTCACCAGCAAAGAAAGAGGTCGCAGTGACCTGGAAAAAAGATAGTACCGCTTCGGGCTACGAAGTACAGATCGCAACGAATAAGAAATTTAGTGCTGGTAAAAAATCACAGACCATCAAGAATAATAAAACAATTACAAAGACCTTCACTGGTCTTAAGTCAGGCAAGACCTATTACGTCAGAGTGTGTGCCTACAAGACGATTGACGGCAAGAAGGTGTATGGTGACTGGTCGGCGCTTAAAAGTATTAAGTGTAAATAATAAATTGTTACACGCGGATTACAATCCGAAGAAAAAATAAGGGAATGAGGTAAATTATGTTGAAGAAAAAAAGAGGAAAACGGATGCTTGCCGTGCTATTAACAGCGGCAATGATAATGGGGGTGATACCGTACACACCGAATGCAGTCATTTGTGCGAAAGCGGAAACCGGAGTAGGCGATACGAAAAAGAAGATGCATCTTGGCGCAGGTGTGATTAGCAATCCGGCGAATCCGGCAGATGCTACTACGGCATGGTCTGGTGACTATGTGTATTACGGGAACTACTATCAGAGTGATACGGATGAAAATGGAACAGCAGATGCCAGCGATGACAAAGAACCGGTTAAGTGGCGGGTATTGGATAACGGAAGCAGTTATTCTACTACAAATTTAAGCAGCGAAAACGGAGCCATGCTTCTGCTTTCGGATCAGATATTAGACACAATAGGATTTGATGATGGTGCGGATAGTTCAAACGTGTGGGCAGAGAGCAATTTGAAGAAATGGCTAAACAGTGCGGATGGTATTATTTATGAATTACTATCTGGTTGCACCTATACCGCAGGAGGCTTTTTAAACACTGCCTTTGGTGAAAAAGAGCGGACAGTCATTCGAGAAAGCAAGGGATGGGAAAGCATTACGAATACAGAAAGATATTGGACAAATCCTGCTATTGATGAGGTGGATGGAGTAAAGATTTTCTGCCTGACTGCTGCAGATGGGCAGAATGATAGTTATGGATTTTATAATAACGGAGAGGCAA
Organism: Lachnospiraceae bacterium; assembly: GCA_031555935.1. GTDB lineage: Bacteria > Bacillota > Clostridia > Lachnospirales > Lachnospiraceae > Roseburia_C. Next base: position 108,577 of record JAVBTX010000006.1, read on the forward strand.
ATAATAATTCCAGAAAATTAGATGTAAGCGAATATGCCAAAGGACAGGGTGCATATTATGATGTTTCAAATGCCGCAGGTGATTGGTGGCTACGCTCGAAGTATACTGGCGGTATGATAGGAAATGCCGGCAGCGTCAGTACTGCCGGTGGGCTCTCTAAGCGATATGCACAGGTCAGCGGTGTTGGTGTTGCCCCCGCTTTTAATCTTGAACTGTCATCTGTCATTTTTTCCTCTGCCGCCGCCGGCGGCAAATCCCAAGGCATTGAAGATGCCTTAGTGCCGGTAGGTGCTTCCTCTCTAACAGAAGTGGAAAGCTATACGGGGAATGAATGGAAAGTAACAGTAAAAGATGTTACAAGAATTTTTGAAATAGACAGTGCAAAAAAAGATAGTGGCATTACCGCAGCAGCAGGAGAGCCAATCAATATATCTTATGAGAATGCTACAGCTAAGGATGCGACAAAAGGAACCAAGGAATATGTATCCGCTATCATCCGTAATAAACAATATGAAATACTTTATTACGGCAATCTTGCAGAGATAACCGAAGAAAATGAGAATGGAAATGTAGACCTTGTCATTCCATCAGGGTTGCCGGTTGGAAGTTATACGTTAAGCTTATTTTCCGAGCAGTGCAATGGCGACTATAAAACAGATTATGCCAGTGAATTGGAGGATATCAGCCTTGAAATCGAAGCAATTGAAGCAATCGAAGCAATCGTAACATGGGATGAAGATGGGGAAGATGTTACTTATCAATTTGGATCATTGGAAAGAGCAGTCGCTTATGCTAAGGAAAAGGCATCTAAAGACAAACCGGTAACTGTCACTTTGCCAGAGAATCTTATGGTATCTTCTAATCTGACAATACCGGAACATATAACGCTGGTAGTACAGGAAAATGTAACATTGACAGTACCAGAAGACAGCATCCTTACGAACAATGGAACGATAACGAACAATGGAACGATAACGAATAATGGAACGATAACAAATGAAGGGACGATAACGAATAACAATAGTTTAAAAGGAAATGGAAGCCTTCAAGGTGAACCGCCTGCGGGTAATCCGGCAAGTATGGCAGACTATGTTACCGCAAGCGGCTACAACGGAGCGTATGATGGAGAATCTCACGAAATTGCGGTAACAGCCCCAACAGATGCCACCATTACCTACAGTGAAACAGAGAATGGAACATATGCAGTGACCAACCCAACGTACACCGATGCCGGAACCTATACGGTCTATTACAAGGTAGAAAAGACAAATTATCAGACCGTAACCGGCAGTGAGACGGTTGTCATTACAGAAGCGTCCATGAGCGATGATGTTACCGCAAGTGGCTACATTGGAGCATATGACGGAGAATCCTACGGCATAACCGTAACAGCCCCAACAGATGCCACCATTACCTACAGTGAAACAGAGAATGGAACATATGCAGTGACGAATCCAACGTACACCAATGTCGGAACCTATACGGCCCATTACAAGGTGGAAAAGACAAATTATCAGACCGTAACCGGTAGTAAAACGGTTACCATAAGCCCGGCAGAGGTAGCCAAGCCAACCATATCAATCCCGAGCCTTATTTATGATGGAACAGAAAAATCGGTATCCATTACGGCAAATGACCTCTATACAGTCAGTGGCAACAAGGCGACAAAAGCCGGAACATACACACTTACCATCGCCTTAAAGGATAAGAACAACTATATCTGGAAAAATGGCAATGCCGAAGACATCCGACAGACATGGAGTATCAAAGCAAAAGGTCTTTCCGCTACAATGGTATCTCTTTCTGCCACCAAAATGTCCTATACCGGAAATGCCGTAAAACCTACGGTCGTTGTAAAAGATGGTACAACAACATTAAAAGCAGGAACCGATTATACGGTATCCTATCAAAACAATAAAAATATCGGTACAGCGAAGGTAACCGTCACCGGCAAGGGGAACTACACCGGAACCGTTAGTAAGACCTTTCAGGTTACCGCAAACAAAGGCACTTCCTACACCGTCAGCGGCATCAAATATAAAATCACTGATGCCAAAACAAACGGCAAAGGAACCGTCCAAGTGACCGGAGCCACCAAGAAAACCATCACCAGCTTGACCATCGGCAGCACCGTAAAGATTGGCGGCAAGACCTTCAAAGTAACCGCCATCGGTGACAAAGCCTTTACAGGATACAAAAAACTTGCCAAAGTAACCATTGGAGCGAACGTAACCACCATCGGCAAAGAAGCCTTCCGTAACTGTTCGAAGCTGAAAACAATCACCATCAAGACAACGAAGTTAAAAGCCAGCACGGTGGGAGCAAAAGCATTTACCGGAACACCTAACAATGCAAAAGTAACCGTGCCAAAGATCAAAGTGAAAACGTATCAGACGATACTTGAGAAAAAAGGACTAAGTAAGAACGCTAAAGTGAAGAAATAAATTACCACAATGAGAAAGATAATGGGAGGGAATCATGGCGTTGATATACACTTATAACATCAATGTTTTAATGAAAATTATGCAAATAGAAGTCCGGCGGGGGATTCAGCGGGCAGGGAGCCAGGAGGAATATTACGAAGCTCTAAACCGCTTTGTTGACGAAGTCCCCCTCTTGTTTGAGGAATATCTGCCTAGCAGTATTCCCTTCCGCAATGATGAGATTAGAGATAAGGTAACCATTTTACAGGGCTATTTAATTGCCATTAATGCAGTCACCCTGCCGTGGCAAATCGAACGCTTAAGTAAGCTGCTGGAATTAAAAAGTCATGGAAAAACCAGAGAGGTGTTTCAAAAGGTTCGCCGTGACACGACCGAGCTGGTCTACCGGATTAAGGAAGCCAGAATCCGCATGATTGATATACCGGAGGAACAGAGATTAGACCAGCCGGAGGAAATCTTTGCCAAATCCGGTGATAAGCAGCCGGTAACCGAAATTAAGCGGGAGATGTTTTACAAGCTCAAGAAATTTATTGAGAATTATGAATTTTCCCATGCTTTGACCGAATTAGAGGAAATGGAACGCTTTTCCTTTGGCGGCAAGATTGACTGGCTGTTAGATGCAATGGGGAAGAATCTGGCGGCATTTAATATTGAAGAAATCGAGCGAAATATGAGTGAGCTGGTATCATTAATTGATGATATTGATGCGAAGCGGCAGTCGGGCAAACGTCTGTTGATTATGGCGGTTGATGATGTGCCCGGAGTGCTGGTCACGCTCAAAGCGATGCTGCGGCAGAAGTATACTGTAGTCGGGATGACCGAACCGGAGGATGCCTTATTATTTTTAACCACCCAGACCCCGGATTTGATTTTTCTGGATATTGAGATGCCGGGCATGGATGGGTATACACTCCTTAATCTGATTCGGAAGATGCCAATCTACGAAAAGACACCGATTGTTTTTTTGACCGGAAACGCGACGAAGGAGCACTTTGTCCGGGCAATGGAAGCCGGTGCGAATGGATTTATCAAAAAACCGGTGGATTATCAGTTACTGAATGAGAAAATTGAAGAAATAACTGGAATCGAGGAATAGCCATATGGATTATTTTAATCTAAAAGAACATAATACCACCCTGAAAAATGAAATTCTGTCAGGCATTACGCTGTTTGTCACAATGGCTTATATTTTGCAGGTCAATCCACAGGTGTTGTCACAAGCGGGGATGAGTATGGATGGTGTCTTTATCTCCACGGTCATCGCCTCCGTCATCGCAACCTTAATTGCGGGATTCTATGCCAAGCTGCCATTTGCTCTGGCACCGGGGCTTGGCATTAACAGCTTTTTTGTCTATCACATCGTTAAACAGCTACATTTTTCATGGCCGGTGGGGATGCTAGCGGTTTATGCATCGGGAGCAATTTTTATACTTGTCCTGAAGCTGAATTGGCATGAGATATTATTTAATGCCATTCCCGATAGTATCAAGTTAGGAATTGTATCAGGGCTGGGGCTGGCGATATTTATCCTCGGCTTAGAGTATTCGGGACTCATTGAAAAAAGCGGCAGCACTTATTCCATCGGAATCTCGAATCCGACCCATGTCATACTATTTCTAATTGGGCTGCTCGTGACGTTGTATGCTTACAGCCGCAAGATTGTGGGTGCTATTTTCTATGGTATTGCTTCCACGTATCTGCTTAGCCTGGTGCTTAAGGTCGTTGGCGATGGACAGCTTGCGGTGTCGGATTTCATTGCTTTACCGAACTTTTCCGAGTTCTTTACGGTCTTTTTGAAGTTTCCTGACCCCGCCGAAATCTTTTGTTCGCCGAATCAGATTTTATCATTTTTAGGGCTGGTAATCATTTTGTTTTTCACCCATTTCTTCGATATCAGCGGAACCTTGTTTGGACTATCCACGCAATTGGCGGAAAGCGGCCGGCGGCTCAGTAAAGAGGATATGAAAAAAGCATTGTATACCGATGCGGTGGGCAGTATTGTCAGTGCGACGGTTGGAACAAGTACCGTGACGACATATGCGGAATGCTCGGCAGGAATAGTTTCCGGTGCGAAAACCGGAATCACCTCGTTGGTCGTGGCCGCTGGATTTGCATTAAGCTTAGTTTTTTCACCGATTTTTTTATCCATCGAGGGCTACACGATTGCACCGGCATTGATGATTGCTGGGGTACTGCTGGTTAAAAATATCTTTACCATCAATTATAAGGATTTGACGGAAGCCTTGCCGTCACTGGTTGTGATGATTGCAATCGGATTAACCTTTCAGTTGTTTTATGCCACCTTGATTGGCGTTGTGTTATACATCGGTCTCAAATTAGTGGCGGGACGAAGAGATGAAATTTATCGGTTTACCTATTTTATTCTTGTGATAGCAGTGTTTGTCAGTTGTTATTACTTCTTGAGATAACGAAGGAGGAAATGAAATGATACAGTTTATGTTATTTTATACCTTTGCAATTATTACTTTTTTACTGGGAGTATCAACCTTCTTTCAAGAGAGTAAGCAAAGTAAAAGCAATTGGTATTTTCTGATTGCATGCATCAGCTCCACCTTGTGGAGTATCTCAGATGGACTGCTGGCAATTGGCACTAACGAAGCGATACTTGTCTTTTTGCGCGGGGTTTTGCTGGCGGCAAACTTTGTAATCCATCCGACCGTGATTTTATTTTATGCCTATAATTCTGGTATCAAATCAAAGCTGATATCAGCTCTTATCTGGCTTGATATTGCGGCAGCCATTTTGATTTATCCGTTCTCCAATCTGGCGGGCAGTGCAATTTGGCATCCGGTATCCTATGGAATGAGCTATACGCTGATACCAAGTGCTGGAAATCTGGCGGTGATGGTGTTTAACTTTTATTCGGTCTTTGTGGATATTGTAATCCTCGGCTTGTGGGTCAAAAAGTCAGTGCTGAAACGTGAACGGCGACAGACCAAATTAATTCTTGGCATGTACATAATGGCCATCCCGACGGCCGTCTTTAATCTCTGCTTTCCGGTCATGGGAAGACCAGCGATTTCGTTTGGCGCCGTCTGTCAGTTTGGTCTTGTCTGCACAATATTTTTATTTTCAAAAAAATACAATTCGTTTTCGATTAGTACATTTAATCTGGCGGATTATATTTACTCCTCGGTCAATGTGCCGATGCTGGTGTTGGATAGTGATGGACAGATACGACTGGCGAATGCATGCTCGGCCGATTTTTTTGGCGTCAGCAGTCAATTTTTACCGGGCAAGACATTGCCGAATCTGTTTTTGCTCGATGAGAGGACCTTTGAACTGCGGAAGCAGCACCATCCGGGCGAGCCGACGATGTTTACCTATGATACGGATTGCATTATCAGCCAGAAGAAATGCAGTCTGTCGCTGACCTATATTTATGATGCCTATGATGATTTGATTTGTGCAATTGTACTGGTCAGCGATATGACGGATAAAATACAAATGATTGAGCGTTTGCACGAGCTGAATCTGGCGGCAGAGGCGGCGAACAAGGCGAAAAGTGCATTTCTGGCCAATATGAGCCATGAGATTCGCACCCCGATGAACGCAATTATCGGGATGAGTGATATTTTATTGCAGGAGGATTTGCCAGATCAGGTCGAGGAAAAGATTGCCGCCATCAAAACCTCGGGAAATGGGTTAGTGGAAATTATTAATGATATCCTAGATATTTCAAAGATTGAATCCGGGAAGTTTGAAATCATTGAGGCGGAGTATAACCTCTCGAATCTGCTGAGCGAGACCTTGAATCTGCTGCAAAACAGGGTGAAGGCGGGCGTGAAGCTGGAGCAGGAGGTTGATAAGAAGCTGCCGTTATTTTTATGGGGGGATAGTATTCGCATCCGTCAGATTTTAATTAATATCATTGGCAATGCCATCAAATTTACAAATCAGGGTTACATCCGCTTGCATGCTGATTTTGAAAGTGTGGATGAACAGAATGTATGGCTGGTGTTTCGGGTGGAGGATACCGGAATCGGCATTAAAGCGGAGGATATTGAGAAATTATTCGGCGCCTTTGACCAGGTTGACACCCGCAAGAATCGTGCCATTACCGGAACAGGGCTGGGCCTTGCCATTAGCAAAAACCTTGCTGAATTGATGGGCGGGGAGATTTCCGTTGTCAGCGAATATGGAAAAGGTACGACCTTCACGATTCGGATTCGTCAAAAGCTGACCGGTCACAAAGAAATCATTATCGAGCAGCCGATGGTGAAGAAAACTGAGCACAAGCAGGAACACTCGGAAAAATCCTTTCAAGGGGCACATGTCTTGGTGGTCGATGACCATGAGCTGAATCTACGAGTGGCGAAGGGATTGCTGGGGTTGTTTAAAATTGATGCCGACATCGCTGGCGGCGGGGTAGAAGCAATTAAGCTGGTACAGCAAAAGCATTATGACATTATTTTTATGGACCATATGATGCCGGAGCTGGATGGTATTGAAACAACCGAACAAATCCGGGCACTGGGTGGTACTTATCAGGCTTTACCAATTATTGCGCTGACGGCCAATGCGGTTGCCGGAGCCAAGGAGAATTTCTTACAGGCGGGACTAAACGACTTTTTATCAAAGCCGATTGATAAAACCGCGCTGTCAAACATATTAGAAAAATGGTTATCCAAGGAGGAGCATATGTTAGAACAATTATCAAATATACCAGGATTGAATGCCGCAGCGGCACTAGAGCGGATGGGCGGCATGGAATCAGTATATCGGGAGACGTTGACCTATTTTGTGCAGGGAGTAGCACCGTCGATTGCGAAGATGGAACACAGCTTGCAGCAACATGATTTACCGCTATTTGCCATCGAAGTGCATGGTGTGAAGGGATATTTAGCGACCATTGGCAATAATGATTTGTCGGCCTTGGCATTAATGTTAGAGACTGAGGCTAAGGCTGGGAATGAGAAATATTGTAACAAGAACTTTGCTGGATTTGCAGAAGCTTATCTGGAATTTGGAGCAGCAGTGATGGGGGCTCTTGGCTAATTAAATTGAGAGAAAGAGGATATGAATGATGAAAAGATTTTTCCACGTACTGCTTATGGTATTGCTGTTATGGGGACCAACGTCAGTTGAGGCTGCCCACGATGCCGATTATGAGGGGCGGGTTTTCCTTGCGGACTATACGCAGACCTTGTATGACGACGAAGGTGTCATTCCTGTCAGCGAGGTCAATACCATCTTGCAGACGAGTGATGGGTATCTGTGGTTTGGCGGCTATCAGGGCTTGATGCGCTACAATGGCATTGATACGAGGGTGTATACGCCAGAGGACGGATTTCCTTCTTTTAATGTCAATGTCCTGTATGAAGATGCCGCCGGGCAATTATGGATTGGAACAAACAATGGTGGTATCGTCCGTTATCGTGACAATGGTTTTACCATTTTTGAACTGACCGAGGGACTGCCGTCTTCCTTGGTGCGGGATATTGCCGAGGATGAGGCGGGCAATATCTATGTTGCAACCGCCGCCGGACTTGCCGTAATATCTGCGGATGATATCGTCACGGTGTGGTCAGACTGTCAGAATCTGCTGCTGACGCATTTGGAGTACATCGGGGAAAATCAATTCATCGGGCTATTGAATGATGGTGAAATCATTTTACTGGCCGGAGGAAAAATCCAGAAACGATTTGATAAAGATTACTTTGGTGAAGCCCAGCCAACAAGTTTATTTGTCTCTGCCGGCAGTGATGTTTATATCGGGACAATGGATGATACGCTATATCTGACCAACCGACAGTTATCGAGCCACCAGACCATTACGATTCCTGGTCGCTTGACGTTAAATTGTGTTTATCAGGACCATGATGGCAGAACTTGGATTGGGGCCGATAATGGGATTGGTTATCTGTCGGAGGGAACCTTTGTACCGGTCACTGGTATCGAAATAAGCAATTCCATCGAGTGTATCTATCAGGATTATGAGGGCAGTTTTTGGCTGGGTTCATCAAGACAGGGGTTGTTACAGTTAACGCCCGGCAAATTTCAAAACATCAGCTTTATTGCCCAGCTTCCTGATTATACCGTCAATACCACAGCGTTCTATCAGGATTGCTTATATATCGGCGCCGATGAGGGCCTAATTGTCTTACAGGACAATGAACCAGTGGAAAATGAATTGACCGAAATGTTAAAAGACATTCGGATTCGCAGCATTTTTGTTGACTCCCAAAATGAGCTGTGGATTTGTACTTATGAAAAATACGGGGTGCTGCACGTCAAACCGGACGGCTCCTATGTATCAATTAATTCCACCAATGGGTTAAGCAGTGACAAGACCCGTTGTGTCATCGAACGTGCCGATGGCAGCATTGCGATTGGCATGTCCGGCGGTGTCAGTCTGATTCGTGATAATCAGGTGGTTAAAAGCTATGGCACCAACGAGGGTCTGCTCAATGATGTGATATTGTCACTTTGTGAAGATGAGAGCGGCGTTCTCTATGCCGGCAGTGATGGCGGCGGCATCTATGCCATTGATGGTGATAAAATCACATGCTATACCGAAAAAGATGGTCTCGGTGCGGGCGTCATTTTGCGCATGGCATGGATTGATGGCAAGCTCTTTATCTCGACCGGAAATTCGCTCTGCTATTTAGCCGCCGGAAAGATTGCGATGCTGGAAAAGCTAAGTGCATATGATGACAATGTGTTTGACCTTCAGGCGGTCGGAGCTGACATCTGGTTTCTCCATACCAAGGGCATCAATGTTTGCAGCCTTAAAAATCTGATGTCAGAGGCGGAGCTAGAGATTACCCAGTGGCGGCGCAGTGATGGTCTGGCAGCTTCAATTACCGCTAATTCGTGGAACCAAATTGCTGCTGACGGAACGATGTATATCAGTACCGGCAAAGGGGTCCAAAGTATTTCAACCTTGCCGCAGACGAAGAACGCAGAGCCGTCCCAGATTGTGATATCCGATATTTATGTCGATGGCGAAGCAATTGATTTGCAGTCCGAAATCAAGATTCCGCGGCGGGCAAAGCGGGTGGATATTTACATCGCCTTATTAAGCTACACCTCAACCGATGGAGTGCTGAATTACCGGTTAGAAGGTTTTGAAGATGAGTACAAGACGATGAACCGCAATGAGGCGACTAAGATTAGTTACACCAATCTTAAGGGTGGTAAATACAATTTTTATTTATCAGGGGTCGATGGTTCGGGAAGTATGAGTGAAGAACTAAGTCTGGAACTATATAAGGAGCCGACCTTCTTAGAGATGCCGTTGGTACGGCTGCTGTTAATCCTTTTATTTCTGGGGGCACTGTTCTTAAGTATTCGCGCGTTTATTATTTACCGCACGAAGAAATTAGTGAAGCAGCATCAGGAGTATAAAAACATAACCGGACAGGTAATCTCGGTGATGGCTGATACGATTGATTCACGCAGTGAGTATACGAGGGGGCACTCACACCGGGTTGCGGAGTATTCCAAGCTGGTAGGTCAGCGAATGGGGCTGTCAGAGGAGGAACTGAGGATTTTGAACTATGCCGCCCTTCTTCACGACATTGGCAAGGTCAGTATGCCGGACAGTATTATCGAGAAAAAAGGCAGGCTTAGTGAGGAAGAATTTCAAATTGTCAAGGACCATTCATTCGTCAGTGACGAGCTGTTACATAGTATCACAATCGACGGTGAGATATCGGTTGGTGCCAAATACCACCATGAGCGCGTCGATGGAACCGGTTACCCACACGGTCTGGCGGGCAACGAGATACCGCTAATTGCCAGAATTATCAGTGTTTGTAATGCCTATGACAGTATGCTCAGTGACCGTCCATACCGAAAGGCACTGACACTGGAAACCATGTATTCCGAGTTGATTCACAACGCCGGTAAGCAATTTGATGAGAAGATTACCGCGGTTCTAATTGCCTTGATAGAGGAAGGAGTGCTTAAGCCATGAATAAAGGAAAAATAATGTTAGTTGATGATAGTGTGACCAATCTAATGATTGGAAAAAATGTCTTGCAAGATACATATGAGGTACTGACGGTTCCGTCGGGTGAGAAGGCCTTGGCTCTGCTTGAAAGAGTGATTCCCGACCTAATCCTATTAGACATCGAAATGCCGGAGATGAGTGGGTATGAGACCTTGGAAAAAATCAAAGGTAATCCGGCAACAGCAGAGATTCCGGTCATTTTCTTGACTGCCAGAAGTGATGCGGAAAGTGAATACGATGGTCTGTCGATGGGCGCTGTTGATTATATTGCCAAGCCATTTTCCATCCCGCTGTTGAAAAAAAGAATTGAGCTGCATCTATTAATTGAGGAACAGCAAAAGCGTTTGCGGGAATATAATGAAAACCTGCAAAAAATGGTGGAGCAGAAAACCAAACAAGTGGTCAGACTGCAAGACGGCATCATTATGACGATGGCGGAGCTAGTCGAGTACCGGGACGGTACGACTGGCGGACATATTGAACGAACCCAAAATTATCTGCGGGTGTTGGTTGAAGAACTGATGACCAGAGACGTCTATTCCAACATCACCAAGGGCTGGGATATCAATCTGCTGGTTCGCTCTGCGCCGCTGCATGATGTTGGTAAAATCAGTGTGCCGGACAGCATTCTCAATAAGGTTGAACGTTTGAGTGAAGAGGAGTTTACGCAGATGAAAAATCACACCATTTTAGGCAAAGAAGCAATTGAGCGGATTTCTGATAAGGTGGAGGAAAGTGAATTCTTGCAGCAGGCGGCAATCCTCGCATATAGTCATCACGAACGCTGGGATGGAACCGGTTATCCGCAGGGCTTAAAGGGTGAAGAAATACCCTTACAGGGCCGCTTGATGGCGATTGCCGATGTCTATGACGCGCTGGTTTCGGTGCGGACTTATAAAAAATCCTTTACCCATGATGAGGCTGTAGAAATGATGATAAAAGGCAGCGGAACCCAGTTTGACCCGCGGCTGATTGGAATATTTATGGACATTGCCGATAAATTCCAAACGATTTCGGCAGAATGGAGTTAGTCTATGTTAAAAAAATTACTGGAGAGAAATAAACGGTTCTGTGAAGCTTATGGCGAAGAGTCCAGCCGCGACTCGTATCATGGGGAATTAAATTATGAGGCGGGGAAGCTGTTCTTTGTGATTTATTTTATGCTTTTTATCTGGCTGCCTTATATCCCGAAGGACTTAGAGCTGCACCCACAGCCATACTTAGCTGTCACCCTGCGCGTGGTTTTGAGTGTGCTCAGTATTATCGTAATCCTTTTACGATGTACGAAGCAGTTTCAGTATCGTCCCGATGTGCTGCTGAAAGCTTTGATGCTCTATCTTTATTTAGCAACCGCCCTAATCACGGCGACGGCAAATGAAGCAGCCGGACTCTATATCGGCGGCTTTGCATTTATCATTATGGTTCCGGTCTTTGCACCGTTTTCCTTTCGCTATAAGGTGTCGGCATCATTAGCGGCGGTGGTCCTCTTTTTGGTAGTCGGAACGGCTGTTGCGATTGATTTTTCAATCAGCTCGATATCCTACGCCGTCAATGACCTGTTCTCGGCGATTGTGGTTAGCATTTTAGCCTCCTACCAGCAGGACAGTGTCCGTCATAGTACGTGGCAGCGGCGAAAAGATTTGGATGCAATGAATGCGCAGAATGAAAAAAATCTGGGTACTATTTTCAATCTGGCCAGCAAGGCGGAACTGGCGAGCAAGTCAAAGAGTGATTTTCTGGCCAATATGAGTCATGAAATCCGCACCCCGATGAACGCCATTATTGGCATGACCGAGGTCGTTTTACGTGAAGAAGAATTATCGGCTGCGACGAAGGATAATCTGCTGTCGATCAAACAAGCCGGCAACAGCCTGCTGGCAATTATCAATGACATCCTTGATTTTTCCAAAATCGAGTCCGGCAAATTAGAGATTGTTCCGTCGGAGTATTACATTACGTCGGTCTTTCATGATGTGTGCAGCATCATTCGCACCAAGATAAAAACCGAGGAGGTGGCATTTATTGCCGATATCGACAGTAACCTGCCATATATGCTCAATGGTGACGAAACGCGAATTCGTCAGATTTTGCTGAACTTAATGACCAATGCGGCGAAATATACCAGAACCGGTCATGTTCGTTTATCCATCGGCGGCGAAGTTACTGGCACAAGCTTACGGATGAAGATAACGGTGGAGGACACCGGCATCGGCATCAAGCCAGAGGATTTAGCAAAACTGTTTCAGAAGTTTACCCAGCTCGACATTCAAAAAAACCGCGGCATCGAAGGCACCGGCTTAGGTCTGGCGATTACGCAGAATCTCTGTGAATTGATGGGCGGCGAAATCACGGTCACGAGTGAATATGGAAAAGGCTCGGTGTTTACCGTCACCTTACCGCAGGAAATCAAGAATCCGGCACCGCTGGCGACTGTGAAGGAGCGGGAGAAGATTCGCATTTTACTCTATGAGGAACGCGCAATCTATCAGCATTACTTAGGGCAGACATTAACAAATCTTAATTTGGCATATCAAGCGGTCGAAACGCTGTCAGCTTTTGAGCAGGAGTTAGAAAGCGGCCGTTACCAGCATGTATTTTTGTCACACGCTCTTTTTGCGAAGGCAGAACCAATGTTAAATCGCCACAAGGATGCGGAAGTATTTCTGTTATCGGAGTTTGGCGAAGAAGTATCGCCGCCAAATGTGCGCGTGCTGGCGATGCCAGTCAGCAGCATTTCGGTAGCTTGTGCGCTGAATAATGAAAGTGTCCATGACATTACCGGCGAAGCCGAGGAGACGGATATCGCCGCAACAGCCGCCAGCATTCTGGTCGTTGATGATATGGAAATGAACCTAAAAGTAATGGAACGGCTGCTGGCAGTGTTTGAAATTACGGCTGATACGTGTTTGTCTGGTAAAGAAGCAATTGAAAAGGTTCAGCAGACCGATTATGACATTGTCTTTATGGACCATATGATGCCGGAAATGGACGGCATTGAGGCAGTCAAACGGATTCGTTCACTGGGCGGAAAATATCAGGAGCTGCCGATTATTGCCCTAACCGCAAATGCCGTCAACGGCATGAAAGAAATCTTTTTATCAAATGGTTTTGATGATTTCCAATCGAAGCCGGTTGAAATATCGAAGTTGAAAAGCATCTTGGCCAAATGGGTTCCGAAGGAAAAGCAGCAGAAGCCGAAGACGGTGGAAAAAGGTTCCATGCCAGCAAAAATAAACCACGAAATCGTCATGGAAAATGTCGATGCGAAGGTGGGATTGCGCAATATCGGCGGTAACATGGAGGACTACCTTGAGACTTTGGAATGCTTCTGCAAGGACGGCCAGACCAGACTGACTGACATCACGACATGTCTGGAACAAGACGACCTCCACTTATTTACCATCAATGTTCATGCCCTCAAGAGTGCATCAGCAACCATCGGTGCCGCGAAGCTATCCGAGATGGCAAGACTGCTTGAAACCGCGGGCAACAATGAGGCCAGCAGTTACATCGCCTTACATACCACACCATTCCTAGCAGAACTAGAGCAGACCATCACGACCATCACGGATTATATTACCCAGCAAAAAGGCGAGGTTGTTGTTGAGGAACAATTGGAAGCGACAGAGTTGCAGGAGTTTATCAAAAAACTAAAATCGGCAATATCGAATTATGACATCAGTACCGCCGATGAGATATTGGTGAAGCTGAAAAAAAGCCAGGTGGCCGAGGCGGCAAATAAGATAGCGGAGTGTTTACTGCTGTCGGAATACGATGAGGCTGTCAGGCTTGTAGATAGCATAACAAATTAAAAATAGATTCAAATTAAGAAAAGAGGAAATAGGATGAAAACAAAAAGAAAAACAATCTTAAAACTAATTGCCTTTGTACTAACAATTGCCTTAGTCACCGGTGTGATACCGACCGGTCTGCCCGGAACGACCGGAACGTTCGATGCGGCCATAACGGTCATGGCGGCAGATGCGAACTTCCAGACAGGGGACGGCAGTGCGGCATCACCGTTTGGTATTACAACGGCCGAGGAGCTGGAGAAGCTTGCGGCGCTGGTAAATGCAAATAATGCAACGTATAACGCGGCATATTATCGGCTTGGAGCCAATATTGACTTAAGCAGCATCAGTAACTGGACTCCAATTGGAACGCAGTCTAATCCATTCAAAGGAACATTTGACGGAAATGGTAAGACCATCAGCAACATGACCATCGATAATTCTAGTGGTATTTTCCAGGGCTTGTTTGGGAAAATCGACGGAGCCGTGATAGAAAAACTTGGTGTTACCGATGTGGCGTTAATAACATTCAATAATTCTGGCGGCATCGCAGGCTTCGTAACAAGCAGCAGCATTACAAACTGTTACACAACCGGTTCAGTCCGTGGAACATCATATGTGATTGGCGGAATAGCCGGATATGTTTCGACAAATAGTACAATTTCGAACTGTTATTCCACCTGCAATGTTACGGGTGGTTCAGGGTATGCTGGTGGAATTGCTGGTCAGTTATCTAGCAGCAGCGTTTTAAACTGCTACGCAACTGGGACGATTCGCGGAACTGTAAGCGTCGGTGGTATTGTTGGGGATACATGGATGGGTACGATATCAAATTGTGCGGCACTGAATGTGAGGATAGAGGGAACTACCTCTGATGTCGGTCGTATTATTGGATCTGTCACTAGTGCAACCTTATCGAACAACGCTGCATATAATGGGATATTGAATCAGGATGATGAAAATAGTAGTTGGGTATCCAATCTTAGTGGTAAGGATGGGGGAAATTTATCTTATACCGATATTATAGCGGATGGAACAATTGGCGGACGCTTTGTATCACCAGTCTGGACAATGGGGGCGGGAGCATTACCAGGATTTGGTGCCGTGGTTGCGATGCCAAGCCACATTGTGGATACAGATTTATCAGCAGTATTTGAGGGCGAGGGAACAGAAGCTTCACCATTTATCATCAATACGGAAGCACACTTAAGAAAACTGGCATCATTGGTCAATGGCGGTGATGCGGATTATCTCAGTGCTTGCTATCGGTTGACCGAGAGTATTACACTTGATTGCGCTTTAAATGGTAACTGGACGCCAATCGGAACGGATTCTTATCCATTCAAAGGAACATTTGACGGAAATGGTAAGGCCATCAGCAACATGACCATCGATAATTCTAGTGGTGATTACCAGGGTTTGTTTGGGAAAATCGACGGAGCCGTGATAGAAAAACTTGGTGTTACCGATGTGGCATTAACAACACACAGTAAATCCGGAGGCATTGCGGGCCGTGTAACCAACAGCAGCATTACAAACTGTTACACAACCGGTTCAGTCAGTGGAACATATAGTAATATTGGCGGAATAGCCGGATATGTTGAGACAAATAGTACAATTTTGAACTGTTATTCTACCTGTGATGTTACGGGTGGTTTATATTATACTGGTGGAATTGCTGGTTATTTATCTAGCAGCAGCGTTTTAAACTGCTACGCAACTGGGACGATTAGCGGAACTGAAAGCATCGGTGGCATTGTTGGAAATTCATCTAGTGGTACGGTATCAAATTGTGCGGCACTGAATGTGAAGATAGCGGGAACTACTTCTGATGTCGGTCGTATTATTGGATCTGTCGTGGGTGCAACCTTATCGAACAATGTTGCATATAGCGAGATATTGAATCAAGCCAACACAAAAACATGGAGTACAAAAGGTGCAGCAACAAACAATGGATTAGACATAAAAATGTCACAAGTGGTCACTCCATCATTCTGGTCCGCTACCATGAACTGGACGTCACCATGGATTTGCGGAGAGGGCAAGCTGCCGGTTCTGGCGGGTGACCAGGATGGCACGATTCCAAGCCATTTTGGAAGAACAGTCTTGACCATCACTGGAGTAACTGCAACAACTCGCTCCTATGACGGAACAACAACAGTAGTCCTAAGCGGCGGCGAGCTGTCAGGTGTACTGCCAGACGATGAAGGAGAGGTTGGTTTTACACTCGGAATTGGTGTAATGGAGGATAAAAATGTTGGTGATGGAAAAACCGTGACAACGAATATCCTTCTAACCGGCAGCGAGGCAGGTAACTATACCTTGACCCAGCCAACCGATGTCGTGGTTACAATTGAAGAAAGACCAATCACCATCACCGATGTAACCGCAACAACTCGCTCCTATGACGGAACAACAACAGTCGGCCTTAGCGACGGCGAGCTGTCCGGTGTACTGTCAGCCGATGAAGGAAAGGTTGGTTTCACACTTGGAAGTGGTGAAATGGATAATAAAAAAGTTGGTGATGGAAAAACCGTAACAACGAATATCCTCCTAACCGGCAGCGAAGCAGGTAACTATACCTTGACCCAGCCAACCGATGTTACCGTTTCAATTACCGAAAGACCTGTCACCATCTCCGGACTATCAGCCAGCGATAAGGCATACGATGGAACAACGGCCGCAGTGGCAACCGGTACGGCTGTCATCGATGGGAAAATTGATGGCGATGACTTAACCGTCGAAGCTGGCACCGCAGCATTTGATAGTGCAGACAAGGGCAAAGACAAGACCGTAACCTTTTCTGGCTACACCCTATCCGGTGATGATGCAGGGAATTATGAGCTGTCAGCCCAGCCAGCCGATGTAACCGCAAGCATCAAACCGGATCTTACAATTGCTGACATAAATGCAGTTACTCGCAGCTATGACGGTACCACCAATGTAACCTTAACCGGCGGAACCTTAGTCGGTGTTGATGAGGGCGATGATGTGGGATTTAACCTCGGCATCGGAACCATGACTAACAAAAACGCAGGTACAAATAAAACCGTTACCACCAACATCACCCTAACCGGGGATGATAGCGACGATTACATTTTGACCCAGCCAACCGATGTCGTGGTTACAATTGAAGAAAAATCAATCAACATCACTGATGTAACAGCAACACCTCGCACCTATAACGGAACACCAACAGTAGACCTTGGCGGCGGCGAGCTGTCCGGTGTACTGCCAGCTGATGAAGGAAAGGTTGGTTTCACACTCGGAAGTGGTGAAATGGATGATAAAAATGTCGGTGATGGAAAAACCGTAACAACGAATATCCTCCTAACCGGCAGCGAAGCAGGTAACTATACCTTGACCCAGCCAACCGATGTTACCGTTGCGATTACCGAAAGACCGGTCACCATCACCGGTCTATCAGCCAGCAGCAAGGTACACGATGGCACCACCAAAGCCAGCATAACTGGAACTGCAGTTATCAATGGAAAAATCGCAGGCGACAACCTGACTGTAATAACTGGAACCGCGGCCTTTGACAATGCCAATGTCGGCACCGGCAAGACCGTCACCTTCAGCGGCTTCTCCCTAACCGGAACCGACGCTGGCAACTACACCTTGTCAGCGCAACCAGCTAGTGTGAAAGCCAACATCACGGCAAAGCCAATCGTCAAGACCAACCAGACCATCACGGCGAAGAACTTCACCAAAGCATACGGTGATAAGGCCTTTAACCTAGGTGCAAAGTGCAGTGTATCAAGCACAAAGCTAACCTATACATCAAACAACAAAGCGGTTTGTACCATATCCTCCACCGGTAAGATAACCATCAAGGGAACCGGTAAAGCGACCATCACCATCACCGCCCCGGGCAGTGAGAAGTACAATCAGGCAACCAAGAAAATCACCATCAAGGTCAGCCCGAAAAAGCCAACGCTGTCCAGCGTCAAAACGCCAAAGACGAAACAGGTCGCCGTTACATGGAAGAAGGACACCAGAGCAACCGGCTATGAAGTGCAGATATCCACGAAAAGCAACTTCAAATCCGGAAATAAATCGAAGGTGATAACGAAGAACAAGACCATTACCTATACATTTACAAAGCTGAAAAAAGGAACGACATACTATGGTCACGTCCGCGCTTACAAAACAATCGATGGCAAGAAGGTATATGGCGCTTGGTCGGCGGCGAAGAAAGTGAAGTGTAAGTAAAAAAGAAAAGTTAAAAAATGTAAATTAAGATATCAGATGTATTTTTAACAGCTAGATGAAAACAAGCGGTAGGTACACGCATTACCTGCCGCCTGTTTCATCTGGCTGTTTTTTTACTGCGTTAGCATAAGTTGTTTGGGTAATCTTGAGTAAAAAATGTTGTTGCCATTTATGTAGTGTAATGCTATACTTTTACCCAAGATCATAGTACGCATTCGCGGTTCTATTTTCTAATGACAAATCGTCAAATATTTCTCGAACAAAACAAATGAATATGTTGCAGCTTGCATAAAACGTAAGGAAAGTATGGTTTTTTTTGTTCTAACGTGCTATGATACATATAAGTGAATTGTAGAAATCTACATCAAAATCCTTTTCTGTATTTATCCAGCCAGCAACATGAAAAGCACAGGAAAGGAACCTAATTTATGGAGAAAAAACAAGAACAAGAAAACTTTATCATGTTACCAACAGTAGACTTTTGTTTCAAAGAGCTGATGCAGAATGCCAAGGTGAGAAAAGGCTTTATCGCCGCATTGCTAAAAATCAGCCCAGAAAGCATTGAAGCAACCACCCTTTTACCAACCATCATGGACCGTCAATATGAAGACGATAAGCTATGCATCTTAGATGTTCGCGTGCAGTTAATTAACAAGACCCAGTTGGACTTAGAAATGCAGGTAAACTATTTTGCGTATTGGGACGAACGAGTTTTATTATACCTATGCAAGATGTATGTCGAGCAGATAAAAATGGGTGATGATTATGATAGTCTCCAGAAGTGTATTCATGTAAGTATTTTAGATTTTATTCAATTCCCAGAAGATGAGGAATGCTACCGGTCAATTCATTTACGTGATGACAAAACGGGAGAGCTTTATTCGGACAAGCTGGAGCTTCATGTGCTGGAATTGAAAAAGTTGCCTAAAGAAGTAAAAACCGGTGAAGATATCATTACATGGATGAAGTTTTTCAGTGGAAAGAGCAAGGAGGAATTCGAGCGTATGGCGAAGACAAACGAATATGTAGACGAAGCATACCAAGCATTGATGAAGCTGAGTGCAGATGAGCGAAAGAAATTGGAATACGAAGCGCGTGAAAAAGCGGTGAGAGATTATAACTCACAGATGCGAAGTGCAGAGAAGCGCGGGAAAGAGTTAGGAAAACAGCAAGGAATTGAGTTGGGCAAACAGCAAGGAATACAACAAGAAATACAGCACGGAATAGAGTCCTTAGTTGAAACCTGTCAGGAATTAGGTGCTACTGAGAAATATATCCTCACCAAATTAATCACCGATTTTAATATTACAACCGAACAAGCAAAAACATATTTAAGTGAATATTCTAAAGTTAAACCAAGCGTAAAATGAAATGATAGGTAAAAAACAAAAAAAGTTGTCCTTTTCACCTTTCATTGGTATAATGTACGAAAAGGGCTGAATACCCCCATTAAGTAAAAAACGAGAGGTTTATTTTATTATGGAAAAAGAAACAAAATCAATGGACACCGAGGTGACCATGGGCACAGAAGTGACCATGAAAGAGTTTGTGACCAACTCCGGTACCCGTGACATCAAGAAAAAAGCCGTTCAAGCGAAGCGGGCTTATGCAAGAAAAAACATTGTATCAGAACTTTTAGAGTTACTAAAAAATAAGCAGTACATGGCATTGCTACTATATGCATTGGTGGTAATTGCAGGAATAATTGTCAGCATTTTTGTATGTGAGATTCCCGTTGTTCCAGTATGTATGATTGTAGTAATTGAAGCATTGCTGGCGGTGTGTCTGCATAATCTGCCAATCTGGCTTCATGGTGTTGTGATTGTCATCCAGATTATAAGCGGTATTATTTTTGAAAAATTGATATTTATGATATTAACAGCACTGCTTTATCTTGGCGCAATTTTTGCACTGCGTTTTATCATTAAGGACAAGTAAATTTTTACCAGAGGAAACTTATCAGATAGCGAAATGTCGTTATGAATGATAAGTTTCTTTTTTTTATGGAAACGCCCTAAAAAATGATAGAATTGTACAACTTTAAGAACGAATATATCAAGAAAAAAATCTAGTTACAATTTATAATGAAAGAAAACAAGCAGGGTAACTATGTGGATAGTTTAGGAGGGTATGGCAATGGAGCTAGGACTTATTTCGCACAGGTCGGCAGTCAACGAATGTTATGCATTAAACGAGCGGGAATTAGAAATTACGATTCGAACGGGATATGATGTTGAAAAGGTATTTATTTGTTATGGTGATCCATTTTCATCTGGCATTTTAGGCGGTGCAGAAAAGTGGAGTGGTGAAAAAAAGGAAGTTACCGAGTTCAAGCGTTTACCACACCAGAGACTCTGGAGTATTCAGGTCAAACCAGATTTTCGTCGCTGTAAATACTATTTTGAACTATGGGCTGGAGAAGAGGTTATTTTTTATTTTGAAGATGGCTGTTATACGCAGGAACGGATGCAGATTCCGGGCCGAAAAGAACAATGCTTTTTCTTTCCGTGGATGAATCCGTCGGATGTAAATGATACTCCTGATTGGGCCAAAGATACCATCTGGTATCAGATTTTTCCAGACCGGTTTTGTAATGGTGATATGTCTCGCAATCCGCATGGAATGAAACCGTGGAAATGTGAAACAGTGCATTATCGGGATGTTTATGGCGGAGATTTGCGTGGGATTCGAAATAAAATTCCATATTTAAAGGATTTGGGAATCACGGGAATTTATCTGACACCGATTTTTGCCTCAAGCTCCAATCATAAATATAACACGGCTGATTACTATCATATTGATGAAGCCTTCGGTGATGATGAAGAATTTATCTGCATGGTGAATGAAGCGCATGAGGCTGGAATCCGCATTATGTTGGATGCCGTGTTTAATCACAGTGGTGAGCAGTTTGCGCCGTGGCTGGATGTGGTGGAAAATGGACCAGCGTCGAAGTATTTTGACTGGTTCTTTGTTCATCAGTTTCCATTTAATCAGAAAAATGGCAGTACCAAGGATGGCAGATACGATTCATTTGCTTTTCATGGTGGTATGCCCAAATTGAATACAAATAATCCCGAAGTAATTGCATATTTTAAACAGCTATGCTGTCATTGGCTGAAGGATTGGAACGTGGATGGGATTCGTTTCGATGTTGGTAACGAGGTTTCGCATACATTTTTGAAGGAATTGCGCAAAGAATTAAAGTCAGTGAATCCAGAAGTCTATTTGTTGGGCGAAATCTGGCATGATTCGATTAACTGGCTGATGGGTGACGAATATGATTCGGTGATGAATTACCCATTGGAGCAGACTATTAATGATTTTTTTATTGATGAGAGCAGAAGTGGCGTGGATTTAGAACACGGATTAAATAGATGTTATAGCATGTATATGAAGCAAACGAATCGAGTGTTGTTTAACCTGTTGGATTCACATGATACCGAGCGGCTTATTACACGAGCAGGCACACTTGGCAAATTTTATCAGCAGCTATCGCTGTTGTTTACGATGGAAGGTTCACCATGTATTTATTATGGAACGGAAATCGTTATGCCGGGTGGATTTGACCCAGACTGTCGTCGTTGTATGCCGTGGCAGGACATTGAGCAGGGTAAATACGATGATAAGATTGCTAATATGAAGCAGTTGATAAAGCTGCGCAAGGATTACGAGGCGTGTAAAACTGACCAGATAATGTGGTGTCATGATGCCAAAAATCCAAGAGTGGTTCATTATGTAAAAACATTTGACGGTGTTAATTTGCATGTGATATTAAATACATCAAAGGAAGCAGTGGAGCTTCCAGAAGGTCGTGAACTTTTATTTGCCTATGGGAAGAATGGAACTTATTTAGAGGCGGATGGAACCTATATCTTTATTTGACAAATGCCTGTAAACAAGGTGCAGTTTCTTTTTGCACCTTGTTTTTTTGGGTGTAGCGCAATCTAACTTCACATTTTATGCTGATTAATTTATAAAGTTTATAAAAAGTTTATTGGTATATATTGTGAAAAACGATTATACTCAATGAGATGTAGCAAGGTTAAGGAAAAAAGGAGATAAATAATATGCTTCAAATCAAAGAGATAAGCAAAAAGTATATAACCGGTGAATTAGAACAGACAGCATTAGATAAAGTCAGTCTGAATTTAAGAGATAATGAGTTTGTCGCTATCCTCGGGCCGAGTGGTTCAGGAAAGACGACACTGTTAAATGTTATCGGTGGTTTAGACCGTTATGACAGCGGCGATTTGATTATCAATGGAATTTCAACAAAAAAATATAAGGACCGTGATTGGGATTCTTATCGTAATCATACCATTGGTTTCGTTTTTCAAAGCTATAACTTGATTCCGCATCAGTCCATCTTATCCAATGTTGAGCTGGCACTTACTATTTCCGGAGTTGGTAAAAGTGAGCGAAGACGACGGGCAAAAGAGGCTTTAATTAAAGTAGGGTTAGGCGAGCAGCTTCATAAGAAACCAAATCAAATGTCTGGTGGACAGATGCAGCGTGTCGCAATTGCCAGAGCATTGGTAAATGACCCTGATATTCTGTTAGCAGATGAACCAACCGGAGCCTTAGATACGGAAACCAGTGTTCAGGTAATGGATTTGTTAAAAGAAGTTGCAAAAGACCGATTGGTTGTAATGGTAACGCATAATCCTGAATTGGCGGAAGAATACGCGACTAGAATTGTCAAACTGCGTGATGGAAAAGTGATTGATGACACCGATGCTTTTCAGGTTGACACGAAAGCAGTAGAAAAACCACGTCATGAAAATATGGGCAAATCTTCTATGTCATTGTTTACCGCATTGGCATTGAGTTTCAATAATTTAAGAACCAAGAAAGGTCGGACCTTCTTGACGGCATTTGCCGGTTCGATTGGAATTATTGGTATTTCACTGATATTGTCGATATCAACCGGGGTAAATGATTATATTACTAATTTACAGAAGGATACAATGACCTCATACCCAATTGAAATTGATGAGGAAACCTTTGATTTGAGTAGTATGATATCGGCTGGTGGCAGACCGGGTGAAAAAGACAGTATCCATGAATTAGATGCGGTCTATTCAGATTCCTCACGGTTAGAGCGGGCTAGCACAGCAATGACTAGTTTGACGGAAAATAACCTGACCGAGTTTAAAAAGTATCTGGAAGATAAGGATAGCGAGGTACAACAGTACCTTGGCGTGAATGGTGTGGTATATTCCTATGATACCAAGTTTAATGTATACACCTATGATACCGAAGACAAATTGATTAATACGGATGGTGTTGAACTAGTTGCAAAAAATTCTCCAGCGTCAATGATGAGCGGGATGGCAGGAATGGAATCCTTTACCAAAATGATGACTTCTAGTAATTTTGAAGAGCTGTTGGCGGGAACATCTGATGATTTGGTTAGTCCGGTGGTACAGGAGAGCTATGAACTGCTCTACGGAGATTGGCCGACGAATTATAATGAGGTGGTTTGCTTCTTAGATGAAAACAATGAAATCACAATAACGGCATTATATGAGATGGGTTTACTACCATCTACTGAGTATAAAGATGTAATGACGAAAATAGAAAATAGCGAAGAAGTGGAATTTGAGGAACATAGCTGGAGTTATAAAGATATTTGTAACCAGACCTTTTATTTAGTTCCAGCCTGTGACTTCTATACCGAAAATAGCGAAGGAACCTTTGATTATGCTGGTGGTGATGCCAACAAAATTGAGAACCTGTTGACCGATGCGGTGGAATTAAAGATTGTTGGTGTTGTCAGTCCGAAAGAGGATGCAACCTATTCGGCAGTTCGTAGTGTGATTGGTTATTCTTCCGCTTTGACAGATTACATTATTGAGCATACCAGTGACAGTCCGGTGGTAACAGCTCAAATGGAAAGTCAGGATATAAATGTACTAAGTGGTATTACCTTCTCACCATCTGATGATGCAACGAAGATTGCAGATGCTAAGGAATATTTAGAACATTTAAATGTTTCGGAAAAAGCGGCGCTTTATACGAGTATGATGATGTCAGTGTCGGGTGAAAATGCGGGTGAAACAACCGACATGTCGGAAATGAACGATAGCTCAGATGCATCAGTGCTGAGCGAGGCAGATATATCGCAGATGAGTGAAGTTCCAGACATGTCACAGGTAGATTTGTCGCAGATGGGCGAGGTGCCAACGAGTGAGGCCGAGATGGCCGCCGCTTTAGATTATTATTTGGAAGACCCAGAAGATGATACGCTGCTATTAATTTATGACACATATGTTTCTTCGGGTAGCTATGATGATAATATGGATAGTTTTGGGGTAGTTAGTGTGGAGGCTCCGGCATCCATCAGTATTTATGCTGATAGCTTTGAAGACAAGGACGCGATTGCTGATTGCATTAAAAACTATAACAAAACGGTTTCCGAGGATAATCAGATTACGTACACGGACTATGTTGGCATGTTGATGTCTTCTGTCACTACGATTGTAAATGTAATTTCTTATGTATTAATTGCATTTGTTGCAGTATCTTTGGTGGTTTCCTCAATTATGATTGGAATTATTACTTATATCTCAGTATTAGAGCGAACCAAAGAGATTGGTATTTTGCGTGCGATTGGAGCATCGAAGCACAATGTTTCTCAGGTCTTTAATGCCGAAACATTTATTGTTGGAGCGTGTGCCGGAGCATTGGGAATAGGAATCACCCTGTTGTTATTGATTCCAGGTAATGCGATACTTCATTCCGTTACTGGTTTGACGACAATACATGCAGCCTTACCGGTTGGCAGTGCAATATTCTTAATTATCCTTAGTATTTTCCTGACGTTATTAGGTGGATTTATTCCGGCTAAAATGGCAGCGAAGAAGGACCCGGTAAAAGCTCTTAGAACAGAATAATAGATATCACAAAAGTTGCGTATGGCGAAAACAGTCTTACGCAATTTTTTTATTTATGTTGACACTCGACATATGTCGTGGTACGATATAGTTATAAATATATCGAGTGGCGACATATCAATGGACGACATATATAAGCGAAAAGGAGTGAAGTAAACATGAATAAAGCAGAACCTTTGACCGAGAGCTATTATTATATTCTGTTATGCTTAGCCAAGCAGCCGATGCACGGTTATGGAATCATGCAGGAAACGGAATTACTGACCGAGGGAATGGTGAAGATTGGTTCTGGGACGATGTATGGGGCAACTTCCAATATGATGAAGAAACGATGGATTGAAGAGGCTCATATTGACCAGGCCGGAATGGAGCGCAAACGGATGTATCGATTGACAGAGGTTGGGCATCAGGTACTAGAGGAAGAGATATTTCGGTTAAAACGTCTGGTGCGGGCAGCAGAAAAAATTATAGGAGGGGATTCAGAATGAAGAAAAGAAAAAAAGAGCATCGAACGTATGCAGCATGGAATTATGATAAAGAGATTGAACGATATAACCAAAAGTCGAAAGAAGGCTGGCAGGTCACCAAGATGGGCTGTTTTAGCCAGACTTATGAGTGGGACGATACGATTTCCTATCGTTATCAGATTGATTATAATGCAGATGTAATGGGCAATGAACGTCATCGTTACATTACTACTTTTGAGGAACAAGGCTGGGAATATGTCAATTCCATTTTCAACGGCTGGCATTGTTTTCGGAAGAAATATCGAGCAGAATTACCAGCGGAAGAGTACGAGATTTATACCGATAATAGTTCGAAAAATGAGATGTTAGGACGCTGGATACGGCTGGCAGGTATTATGTCAATTGTATCGCTAGCACTTTTGATTTCAAAGAGTTGGCATTTTTTTGAACGAATAAGCCTGCTAACTGGGGTAGACGTGTTGCTTTTCCTTGTACTATTTTTAATGATATCATTGGGAGGTCTTTCGATGTATCGGTTAAGGGAAGGGAAAACGGCCAAGAGAAGAAGTCCAATTGGGCTGATTATAATAGTGTTGCTGGTATTACTTGGCAGTTCATTTTACTTTATGTTTAACCGACCGGTTAATTCTTGCTATCTTAAAACAGATGCGAAAAGTATTGTCAGTTATCAGGATGCATCAAAGAGTGGTTACTACAAACTAAATGGTTTTATCGTTGCTTATCCGGATTACTATTATTTGGATTTGGAATTGAACAATGATTACCGCACAGAGGTGGTGATATTAGATGAAAATGACCAAGTGGTCTATCGGAAAATGGGGACGACTGACAAATTAAAGGATGAGCGTTTGAAACTTGGTCGCGGTAACTATAGTATTGGCATTGTAATAGACGAATCAGTGGAAGCAGGTTCCTTTTTTGAAATGGAATATAAAATACAATAATACTAGTTTTAAAAAATAATTTACTATTAATTTTTTGGTGGATGCTATATGATACTCAAAGAATACTTTAGATGAATACTTTGGGAAGAATGGAGTTTATTATGGCATACACAAAGAATATGACGGAAGGAAAACCGTTTCCAATAATATTTGCATACTTTATACCGGTATTATGCAGTACCATTTTACAACAGTTTTATAGTATCATTGATACCATTGTGGTTGGTAAGGGAATCAATGATATGGCCCTGGCGGCAGTTGGTGCAACCGGCTCGATTACCTTTTTTATTTTTGGTTTTATTATGGGACTTGGCAATGGTATGTCAATCTTGATGGCACAAGCATACGGTGCCCAGAATTATGAACGCCTGCGAAAGACCATTACGATGGGAATTATTTCTTGTGGGGCAGTGAGTCTGACGATTATGACCTTTAGCATGATTTTTATGCGGGGAATTTTGCGCGTATTAAATACCTCAGATTTAATTATTGATGATGCCTATTTGTACATTATGATTATTATGGCAGGCGTGCCGCTACTGTTATTCTATAACTGCTTAGGTGCGATTTTGAATTCGCTTGGTGACAGTCGGACCCCCTTGATTGCCGTGTTAATGGCATCGGGAATTAATATTGTGTTGGATATTTTCTTTATTATGGGACTTCACATGGGAGTGGAAGGGGCTGCCATTGCAACCTTGATTGCGCAGTTATGTTCCGGTATTTTCTGTTACTGGAAGGTGCGAAAGATATCCTTTATCCATTTAAAAAAGGAAGATTGGGCTTGGGACTTTTCGCTAGTTAAGGAGCAATTTAGAGTAGGCATTCCGGTGGCTTGTATGAATTCCATCACCGCTGTAGGAGCTTTATTGGTACAGTATTTTGTAAATATGTTTGGCGTAAATTTCACGGCCGCATACTCGGCATGTTCAAGAATAGCTGGGGTTATGATGCAGCCTTGTGCAGCCGCTGGAATGTCAATGAGTACCTTTGCGGGACAAAATCTAGGAGCTGGGAAAATCGAGCGAATTAAAAGCGGGCTAAAAAGCAGCTTGGGAATTGCGGCCACAATAGCGGTAATAACCGGAATTTTGTTAGTCGCATGGCCAAGACAGTTAGCATCCCTGATGTTATCTGATATTACAAATATCAATCTGACTATTGATTATTTGCGGATTTGCGGAATGATGATGTGGTCAATCAGCTTTTTATTTCTAACCAGAAATACGTTGCAAGGAATGGGTTTTACAATGGTTCCGATGGCTTCTGGCGCGGTGGAGCTGGCGGCGCGAGTAATTGCAGTGGTATGCCTGTCACCAGTGCTTGGTTTTACTGCCGTTGCGATTGCTGAAGTGAGTGCCTGGACATCAGCGTTTCTGTTAAATGGAATTTTTCTGTTAATCAAATTGAGAAAATTAGAACAAGAAAATACGTCACCAGTTATAACAAAGAGTAACTAAGTTTAAGTGAAAGAGTTTGCACATTCCAGCGCAAGCTCTTTTTTTGCGTTGTGTATCATACAATCTTCGACCAATCATCGGACAATCTTCCGAAAACCTTCACACAGCAATCACACAAGGATTTTACAATGAATTTACAAACAACAAAGCAAAACAAAGGAAGGGATTGATAGAGATGGCACAGAAAGTATTTCACCGATATGAAAAGAAATATTTTTTATCAGAAGAAAAGTATAACGAGTTAAGAAAGCGCCTAGCGCCTTATATGGAAGAAGATGATTATGGGCTACACACCATTCGCAATATTTATTATGACACGAAAAACGATGAGCTGATTCGGACTTCCCTCGAGAAGCCAAAGTACAAAGAAAAATTCCGGGTTAGATGTTATGGGCAGCCAACTGAGCAATCCGAAATTTTTCTGGAAATCAAAAAGAAGTATAATGGGCTCGTCAATAAACGCCGGGTTGTTTTAGCAAAGGATGAGGCCGACGCGTATCTATTCGAAGGGCAGAAGCCACAGCAGGATTCACAGATTCTGCGGGAAATTGAATATGTGTTAGCTCATTACAATTTAGAGCCAAAGCTTTATCTGGCATATGACCGGGTGGCTCTGTTTGGAAAAGAAGACAGCGAATTTCGGGTGACCTTTGATCAGAATATTCGCAGCCGGAATCACAACCTGGACATTGCCAGTGATGAAGAAACAACGATGGCCTTGGCATCTGGCAGTTATCTGATGGAGGTTAAAATAGCAAATGCAATTCCACTGTGGTTTGTCAATATATTAATGGAATTAGAAATCAGAGATACTTCATTTTCCAAATATGGAACAGTATATAAACAAAATGTTACCGATGGATGTTACGATTATTTGAATTGTAACTATCAAAATAATAATTATTACGAAGATGATAGGAGGGTTTGTATATGTTAAGCGAAATTTTAACATCAACAGCAGATACAACAAGTACGATTACATTGACAACCGCGTTTTTATATGCCGCAGCGGCCGGCATTTTGGGACTGATTATTTCGATTTCTTATTTGAAAAGCGGCAAGGTTTCAAAGAACTTTGCCAGAACCTTGATTGTTTTGCCAATTATGGTCTGCGTGATTATGACGATGGTCAATGGCAATTTAGGAACCTCTGTTGCGATTATGGGTGCATTTAGTCTTGTTCGCTTCCGTTCCTTGCAAGGAAGTTCAAGAGATATTGCTTATATTTTCCTGGCGATGACAGTCGGTGTGACTTGCAGTATGGGTTATGTAGTGTTTGCCTTTGGCATCACCATTTTGGTGGCACTGATTATTCTGGCACTGAACTTTTTGCACTACGGCGAAGAAAAACAGCAGCAAAAGGATTTACGAATTACGATACCAGAGAACTTAGACTATACGCATATCTTTGATGAGGTCTTTGACCTATATGCCAAAGAACGCAAAATGCTGCGTGTAAAAACAACAAATATGGGCAGCCTTTATGAGCTGCAATACCATGTGACGTTAAAAGATGATGAACGCGAGAAAGAATTTTTGGATGCCCTGAGATGCCGCAATGGTAACTTAACCGTTATTTGTGGAAGAACTGATTTTGGAGGAGAGGAATTATAATGAAGAAAAAATTAATGGCAATTTTATTGAGTGCATTATTGATAACCGGAATAATGACCGGATGTGGAGAAAGTAACGATAGTAACCAGACGACGGCAGACAGTGCAACGACTCAGGAGGTAAATAGCCGCGAAATGTTTGCGGAAAACACCAAAACTGCCGAGGAAGTAGCGGCAATCACTGAGGCAGCCGCGATTGAAATTGAAAGCTTAAGTGTCATTACCAACTGGGAAACAAAAGCCGTGATTACGTTGGGAACACAGATTTCGATTGAAGGCAGTGGTGCCGCCGCAGCAGATGGAATTGTGACAATTACCCAAGGCGGTGCTTATGAGCTATCAGGAACGCTGTCGGCAGGCATGATTTATGTGGAAACGGATGAAGCTGTCAAATTGATTTTAAATGGTGTCGATATTACGAATCCAAGTGGACCAGCAATCTATGCATTTGATGCTGAGGTAACTTATATTGAGCTGGCAGCGGGAACAGAAAATGTGCTGACGGATGGAGCAGAGTATAGTGAAGACTACGCGAGAGAAAACAAAGATGGTGAGATGGAGCTTGGTAAAGCAACTATATTCGCGAATGATGATTTGGTCTTTGTGGGAACCGGCAGTTTAACTGTATCTGGTAATTACAAACATGCAATTTGCAGCGATGATATGATTTATTTTGAAAGTGGTGAGATTACACTTTCAGCGGTAAAAGACGGAGTTCATGTCAATGATGGTATTTGCGTGGATGGCGGAACGATTGAGGTGCTGACTGCAAATGATGCGATGGAGAGTGAAGGCGCATTTGTGATGAATGACGGTGAGCTGATGTTAAGTGCGAATGATGATGGTGTTTCGGTACTTGGCAATCTGATTGTTAATGATGGTAAGATTACGATATCCACCTGTGAAGAAGGTTTGGAGGCGAAGAACAATCTGGTAATTAACGATGGTACTATTGAAATTATCGGTAATGATGATGGTTTAAACGGCGGCAATCTAGTCCAGATTAATGGCGGATTTTTGTACAGCAATATTTCCAATGGTGATGCGATTGACTCCAATGGAACGCTGGAAATACATGGTGGTCTGGTCATTGCGTTAGGTGCACAGGAACCGGAAGGTGGAGCTGATTGTGACCAGAATGAATTTACAATTACTGGTGGGACTCTAATTGCAACAGGTGGAACAAATAGTTCACCAACCGAAGCGAGCTGTACACAGGCGGCAATCCTGCTAGGCAGTGCCAGCGTGGGTGATGAAATTGCGATAAAAGATAGTGATGGGAATGTCGTATTTGCTTTTGCCGTAACCAAGGCGTACAGCAACATGTTACTGACCACAGGCACAATTGAAAGTGGTGAGAGCTACAGTGTATATACCGGCGGCACAATTACCGGAACAGACGAAACTTATGGTTTTTATGAAAACGCAAATTATGAAGGCGGCAGCGAAAGCGTGAGCTTTACCGTTGATGGTATGATTGTCAGTGCTGGCGGAAGTGTTGGTATGGGCGGTGGAATGGGCGGCAATGGAATGAAAGGGGGAATGCAAGGAAATCTTCCAGAAGATTTCCTCGGAGATCTTCCAGAAGATTTCCCCGGAGAACGGCCAGAAAATATGCCAGAGGATATGCGGGAAATATCAGATGAAATGTGACAAAACTTGAAGCCAAAAACCATTTGTGATATGATGAGAGAAATCGGACAAACGAAGGAGAAGCAAGGATGGTATTTTTGGAAACTTTGTTAGAAAATATTGTTGAAATAGCGATTTTGTTTTTTGAATTTGTTGGCATCATCATTATCATCTGGACCGGAATTGTTGGTGTGTCTAAATATATACGTCGCCGGCCGGATACGCGAATTGTCTTGGCAAAGGGCTTGGCCCTTGGGTTGGAATTTAAACTGGGTAGTGAAATCTTGCGTACGGTAGTGGTACGAGAGTGGAGGGAAATTGCGATTGTTGGCGGAATTATTATACTGCGAGCGGCGTTAACATTTCTGATTCATTGGGAAATAAAGGAAGAAGAGAAAATTAAAAATTTTGATTAAATCTTACAGGGGATGCCGCGAAAGCGCATCCTCTTTTTGCAGGGTGGGAAATTAGACTCTATTTTGGGAACTTAGCATCCATATCTGGCAACATGCGGCAAGGTATCTTGTCGGGATAAAAAGTTAATGCTATGGTGGTAATAGAAAAAGAGAGGTGACAATGTGAAGATTACAATAAATGCGGATGGTGGTTATCAGGAAACAGAAATATCAATTTCTTGTTCAGGATTGACACCAGAAATCGAGAAAATCATTTCGCTGTTACGAATGCTGGATATGCAGTTGACCGGAATGAAGAACGGTGAAACCTTTCTGATTGATGTGACAAAGGTGCTCTATATTGATACAGCAGATAAGAAAACTTTTATCTATACAGAGAAGGAAGTATATGAAACTAATTTGCGGTTGTATGAACTGGATGAGCAACTGACGCAGGCAGGATTTTTCCGGGCAAGCAAATCTGCCATCATTAATTTTAAACATATTGTCTCGTTGAAGGCAGATGTAGAACGGCGACTAAAGGTTACGCTGAGTAATGGTGAATGCTTGATTATTTCCAGGCAGTATGCGGAAGCCGTAAAAGAAAGACTGGGGGTTCGATAACGATGGAAGAGAGAAAAACAACAATTTTTGATTATTTGATACATGTCTTGGTTATTTTTGGTTTTACAATGATTGTGATGATGTGCTTTACTGTTTGGTTTGGGGAAAGTGCATCTGAGATTTCGACTATGTATGGTTTGGGAGCGCAGGGAATTCCGGTCGAGATTATGTTACAGTTTTTAGGGGTCTCAATCTTAACAACATTTTTCCGTTATCTATTTTTTTCAAATTGGTTGATAAAAAATATGGCCGAGGTAGTTCGGACGATTCTTATGGTGTGTTCGATTATTGCCGTAATCACGGTGTTTATTGTGATTTTCCATTGGTTTCCAGTTGATATGTGGCAGCCGTGGGTGATGTTTGTAATTTGTTTTGTAATTTGCTTTGGGGCGAGTGTGACGCTAACCTTGCTAAAAACAAGGCTGGAAAACAAACGCTTGGAAGAGGGCTTGGAGCGCATGAAGAGACAATGGAAGGAGCAGGATGAAGATGAATCGTAAGATTTGGGCGAAAGGGATTGAAATGAGCTTTCATGGAAAGCGGGTGCTGGAGCAATTAGATGTAGAAATTGGTTCGGGTGAAATATTTGGGCTGTTGGGTCCTTCCGGGGCAGGGAAAACAACCTTTATCAAAATACTGACGGGCCAGCTTACCCAAAGTGGCGGCGTGGCAGAGCTGCTAGGGCAGGACACAAGGAAATTAAGTAGTGCCGTGTATTGCAACATTGGAATGGTTTTGGATAATTCGGGACTTTATGACCGCTTGAGCTGTTATGATAATTTATTGTTGTTTGCGGAGATTTATCGGATTCCAAAAACGAAGATTACTCAGGTGTTAAAGCGGGTTGGCCTTGAAGATGCCAAAAAGAAAACGGTCAGCAAGTTATCCAAGGGGATGCGGCAAAGGCTTATTTTTGCGAGAGCAATTTTACAGGAGCCAGAAATTTTATTTTTAGATGAGCCAACCAGTGGCTTAGACCCACAGACGGCGGCGGGGATTCATCAGTTAATTTTAGAAGAGAAGGCGAAGGGAACGACGATTTTTCTGACTACGCATAATATGGAAGAAGCAACAAAGTTATGTGATTACGTGGGCTTGCTGCATCAGGGGGTGTTGGTGGAATATGGTGTGCCAGGAGAGGTGTGCCGGAAATACAATACTCAGAATCAGCTTCAGGTCTTGCTTAGAAATGGCGAGGTTCAAGTTTTACCAAATGATGCATCATCTGTTGAGTGTTTGTGTCAGTATTTGTTGGGGAATGAGATTGAAAGTATTCACTCTACGGAACCTAATTTGGAGACGGTCTTTATGCAATTGACAGGAAGGGGACTTGATTAAATGGATGGAGTAAAAATTATTGCGATTTTTCGCAAGCAGTTAAAGGATACACTGAAAAATAAAGAGGTGTTGATTCAGTTTCTATTATTTCCATTGATTGCAATTATCATGCAAAATGTTGTGAAGTATGAGGGCATGCCAGAGAATTTTTTCGTGGTTCTATTTGCGACAATGTATGTGGGAATGGCACCGCTGACAAGTATGGCGGCAATTATTTCAGAAGAAAAAGAACGAAATACCTTGCGGGTGTTGATGATGTCAAATGTGAAACCGGTGGAATATCTAATTGGGGCGGGCGCTTATATCATGTGTATCTGCATGCTTGGCAGTGTGGTATTTGGCTTGGCGGGAAAATATAGTGGCAGTCAGTTTGTCCATTTCCTGCTGATTATGGCCCTGGGAATATTGACTTCGCTAATGATGGGGGCAGCAATTGGAATCCGCAGTAAGAATCAGATGGCGGCAACCTCGCTGACAGTGCCGGTGATGATGGTGTTTTCTTTTTTACCAATGCTGTCAATGTTTAATGATACAATTGCCAAGGTGTCACGCTTTACGTATTCACAGCAAATTTCGAATCTGATGAATCAGCTCGGCGCACAGACGAATATCGGTGAGAGATTAGCAATTATTGGGGGCAATTTGCTGATTGTAGTATTGTTGTTTGGATTTTCTTATGGGAGAATCAAGGATTAAAGAGGTGTAACTATGTATGGGATTGTTGCGGGTAACTGAGTGAATCAGTTATAGCAGCAGTCCCTTTATTTTAGACATGTTTGGAATAAATTTTTTCCAACCGGTTGAGAAGTGAATAGAGGCCCATTGCGACTACGCAAAGGATTACAATTGACATGATAACCCAGTCTAGTTTGAACACCTGGCTGCCGTAAATAATCAGATATCCAAGACCGATTCGGGCGGCAATAAATTCACCAATGATAACACCGACCAGACATAGACCGATATTTACCTTCATAATCGCTAGTAAAGAGGGGATATTTCCCGGTATCATGACCTTGAACAGGACATCTTTTTTGTTACCGCCGAGGGTTTTAACGAGCTTAATTTTTTCTGAATCAGTTTCCATAAAAGCGGTATAAAGATTTAATATTGACCCGAAAATGGCCACTGACATACCTGTTATGATAATTGTTTTATAATTGCCGCCAAGCCAGACGATTAAGAGCGGAGCGAGGGCTGATTTGGGAAGTGAGTTTAAAATTACTAAATAGGGTTCTAAAATTTTAGAGACCTTGTCACTGAGCCACAGGCAAGTGGTGATGATTAACGTGAAAATTAATACTAATATAAAACTGGCGATGGTTTCAAATAACGTAATCCCGATATGCTGGAGCAAATGCTGGGTCAGCAGCATCTGGATAAAACAAGTAATGACCCGTGATGGGCTGCTGAAGATGAAAGAGTCAATGATTTTCAAGTTAGCAGTGACTTCCCAGAGCACGAGGAAAATAACCAGTATGAATATCCGGGCAAGGCGAATTTGCAATAGCCGCCGTTTTTGCCCCTTTAAATACATTTCTTGAGCACTTAAATGCTTAGTCATTCGCTTCAAACTCCTTCCATATTAAATTGAAATAATTCTTGAAGGCGTTGTGATTGCGTTTTTCCATCGGTGAGAGTGGTGCATCAAAGGAGATTGGCACGGCCGCTTTGATGGTTCCCGGACGGCTGCTAAGGACTAATATTTTATCACCCATTGAAATCGCTTCTGACAAATCGTGGGTAACGAGGATAGCGGTCTTTTGCTCCTTTTTGATAATCATTCCAATATCATCACTGACATTTAATCGAGTCTGATAATCAAGTGCCGAAAATGGTTCATCTAGCAGTAATAAGTCGGGCTGTAGTACCAATGTTCGGATTAATGCAGCCCGCTGGCGCATTCCACCAGAAAGCTCCGATGGACGTTTTTCGGCAAATGCTGATAAGCCATAGATATCTAGTAGGTGGTCGGCATAGGCAAGTGATTCTGGGGTTATCTTTTTCTGAATCTCTAAACCTAGCAAAATATTCTTACGAATACTGCGCCATTCAAACAGGTGGTCCTTTTGCAGCATATAACCAAAATGCTGGCGGTCATTTGTTCCGATTGGCTGTCCATAATACAATAAATCACCGGCTTCCGGGCTCAGCAGTCCGCACACTAGCGACAATAGTGTCGATTTTCCGCATCCGCTGGGACCGACGATTGCCAGAAATTCGCCTTTTTCTAACGTGAAGTTAATATTTTCTAAAGCCGGTGTTTCGCCGGCCAGTGAATGATAGTTATAGCAGACATTTCTGCATTCAAGAATCGGTTCCATTGGAACACCTCATATTTATTACATAGGATACAATTGTTATATGTTATGATATGAAAATAATAGGGGAATGTGCGGGGGGATTGCTGAAATGCATAGAATGAGGTAAAATAGCAACTATGAATGAAAATTATCAAAAACAATTAGAAAAAACAATTATATATCACCAGAGTCAGGACGAGGTTCCGACCTTATTACTGCATAGCTGCTGTGCACCATGCAGTTCTTATGTATTGGAATATCTGTCGGAATATTTTGCAATTACGGTATTTTATTACAATCCGAATATTTATCCGGATGAGGAATACTGGAAGCGGGTCAAAGAGCAGCAAGAGTTTATTGCCAGATTTCCAGCGCAGTATCAGATAAAATTCATCGAGGGTGAATTTGAAAAGGAACGCTTTTACGAACTGGCGCAGGGCTTGGAAAATGTGCCCGAAGGCGGCGAGCGTTGTTTTAAATGCTATGAGCTACGGCTGCGGGAGGCCGCAATCCTAGCGAAAGAGCAGGGGATGGATTATTTTACTACGACCTTGTCCATCAGCCCATTGAAGAATGCCACTAAGCTGAATGAAATCGGTAAGCAATTAGAGGATGAATATGGGGTATCATACTTATATTCGGATTTTAAAAAGAAAAACGGCTACAAACGCTCGGTCGAGCTGTCGCATGAATATGGCATGTACCGACAGGATTACTGTGGCTGTGTTTATTCCAAGCAATCCGCTATGAAGCGGCATACTTCCGACTCATTGCATACACAATAACGGAATAGCAACAATTGCATCACTTGCAAAACTTTGCTATAATAAAAAAGTTAGAAAAATCTACGAAAAGAAAGCGAGGACAAGATATGGCACAGTTATGGGGCGGACGTTTTACGAAGGAGACCGATCAATTGGTTTACAACTTCAATGCGTCAATATCTTTTGATCAGAAATTTTATAAACAGGATATCGAGGGCAGTATTGCTCATGTGAAAATGTTAGGAAAGCAGGGCATTTTGAACGACGACGAACAGCAGGAAATTGTGAAGTGTCTAACCGAAATCTTAAATGATGTCGAAGCAGGTCGTTTGGAAATCACCGATACGTATGAAGACATTCACAGCTTTGTCGAAGCGACCTTAATTGAACGGCTTGGAGATACGGGCAAGAAATTACATACCGGACGCAGCCGTAACGACCAGGTGGCACTTGACATGCGCTTATATACAAGAGCGGAGCTGTTAGAAACCGACAATTTATTAAAAGAACTACTTGAAGTATTACTTAAAATAATGGCTGAAAATACTGAGACAATTATGCCGGGCTTTACCCATTTGCAAAAGGCACAGCCAATTACTTTGGCACATCACATGGGGGCATACTTTGAAATGTTTAAGCGTGACCGCTTAAGAATGGAAGATATTTATAAACGAATGAATTATTGTCCGTTAGGTTCTGGTGCTTTAGCTGGTACAACCTATCCCTTAGACCGTGATTATACTGCTGAATTGCTGGGCTTTTATGGACCAACGTTAAACAGCATGGATGGTGTATCTGATCGTGATTATTTGATTGAATTGTTGTCAGCATTATCAACTGTAATGATGCATTTAAGCCGTTTTTCGGAAGAAATTATTATCTGGAACTCCAATGAATATCAGTTTGTTGAAATTGATGATGCTTACAGCACTGGAAGCAGCATTATGCCACAGAAGAAGAACCCGGATATTGCCGAGCTTGTGCGTGGTAAAGCGGGACGGGTATATGGCGCCCTGATGTCTCTTTTGACGACGATGAAGGGAATCCCACTGGCATATAACAAAGACATGCAGGAGGATAAAGAATTGTCCTTTGATGCAATGGATACCGCAAAAGGATGTCTTGCATTGTTTACCGGTATGCTGGCAACGATGAAGTTTAATAAAGAAAGTATGAGAAGCAGTGCCAATAATGGTTTTACAAACGCGACTGATGCGGCCGATTATCTTGTGAATCATGGCATCCCATTCCGTGATGCACATGGAATTGTTGGTCAGATTGTTCTATATTGTATTGAGAAAAATATTGCCATTGACGATATGTCCTTAGAGGAATTAAACGTCATCAGTCCAGTCTTTGAAGCTGATATCTATGAGGCGATTTCAATGGAAACCTGTGTCAACAAGCGGCTTACAATCGGGGCACCAGGCAAGGCCGCAATGGAAAGAGTAATTGCGATGGAACAGGCATATCTTGACAACGATTGGCAGGAAAATAAATAGGTTTGGTACTTATGTATAATAAAAAGGCAATTCACTTAGCATTTTTTGCTGATTTGTGAATTGCTTTTTTGTGCAAAATATTATAATATATTTATCAGAAAGACAGTTGTACGCGCAAAACGGACACAAAAGAAAAGCGTATTAAATGCATAGCTGAAAAAAGAGAACAAGGAGATTGACAAGATGAGTGACAAATTAAAAGTTGGAATATTAGGTGGAACGGGAATGGTTGGACAGAGATTTATATCTTTATTAGAGGATCATCCTTGGTTCGAAGTAACAACCATTGCAGCAAGCCCAAGAAGTGCTGGAAAGACATATGCTGAAGCAGTTGGAGACCGGTGGAAAATGACAATTCCAATGCCAAAAGCAGTGAAAGATATTGTGGTAAAGAATGTAAATGAAGTAGAGAGCGTAGCAGCCGAGGTTGATTTTGTATTCAGTGCGGTTGATATGAGCAAAGATGAAATCAAAGCAATTGAAGATAAATACGCAAAAACGGAAACACCGGTTGTTTCTAATAACAGTGCCCACAGATGGACACCAGATGTACCAATGGTGGTGCCGGAAATCAACCCGGAACACATGAAAGTAATTGAGTTCCAGAAGAAACGCTTAGGAACGACCAGAGGATTCGTCGCAGTAAAACCAAACTGTTCGATTCAAAGTTATGCACCAGTTCTAACTGCATGGAAAGAATTTGAGCCATATGAAGTTGTGGCAACCACCTATCAGGCGATTTCCGGAGCGGGAAAGACCTTTACAGAGTGGCCGGAAATGATTGGTAACATTATTCCATTTATCGGTGGTGAAGAAGAAAAGAGTGAGAAAGAGCCACTTCGCATCTGGGGTGAAATCAAAGATGGTGTAATTGAACCAGCCACTTCACCAGTAATTACTTGCCAGTGTATCCGTGTGCCAGTTTTAAACGGACATACCGCAGCGGTATTTGTAAAATTCAAAAAGCAGCCAACGAAAGAGCAGTTAATTGAAAAATTAGTAAATTTTAAAGGTGCTCCACAGGAACTTGGACTTCCAAGCGCACCAAAGCAGTTTATTCAGTATTTAGAAGATGACAACCGTCCACAGGTAGCACAAGATGTCGACTATGAGAATGGAATGGGCGTTAACGTTGGTCGTCTTCGTGAAGACAACGTATATGATTGGAAATTTGTCGGTCTATCCCACAATACCGTACGTGGTGCGGCTGGCGGAGCAGTGCTTTGCGCTGAATTGTTGAAGGCTCAGGGATATATTTCAAAAAAATAAAAAAAGATTTTTTAATAGGCCATTGCATGGCGGTGAGAACCGCTTTTGCAATGGTTTTTTCTGAATAATATTGCCTAAAAAGTTAAAATATGATATTATTTTCTCTAGTTAACACAAACAGGAGGAAGAAACATGATTGTCAGGACAGCAGAAATTAAGCAGTTAGAGCAATTATATGAAAATAGTGGGAATCAACTGGTGTTGCTTTATGGTCGTGAAAATAGCGATAAAGAGCAGTTAATCCGGTTGTTTTGCAAGAACAAGAAGTTCTTCTATTATCGTAGCAGACAAGCCTCAGCAGAGGAACAGCTAATTCAAATGGGCCGGGAAATTGTGGGGCAGTATGGAGTGAGGCTGCAAAAAAATACCTATGATGAATATTTCAATCGGGTTCGCAGTGGTGATGCGAGCAAGCTGGTAGTTGTCATTGATGAATTTGAGCGAATTGTCAAAAAAGACGAAAACTTCATGGAAAGTATTCTCAAACTGAAAAACAAACGATTGTATCCGGGACCAGTGATGATTGTGCTTTGCAGTTCATCTATTGTTTGGATGGAGAATGATGCCAGTGAGAAATTGCAGGCATATGAGAAAAAAATAGATGCGAGAATAAAATTAAATGATGTTGGCTTTTTAGATGTCGTTCGTCATTTCCCAGAATACGACACGAGTCAGTGTGTAGCGGCATATGGAGTGCTCGGCGGTGTGCCAGGCTATCTGCAACGCTGGAATGGCAAGAAAAGTCTTAAGGAAAATATCTGTCGAAATATTTTGAGTCGTAATGGTTATCTCTTTCATGCTGCTGAAAATTATATCAGCATTGAATTAAGGGAATTGTCCCTATATGAGACGATACTTGGAGCGATTGCGGCTGGTCATCAAAAACTAAACGAGCTTTATCACTATACAGGCTTTTCACGTGCCAAAATTAGTGTCTATATGAAGAATTTGATGGCTTTTGAAGTGATTGAAAAGGTGGTATCTTTTGATACCGGTGGCTGGGAGAATGCCAAGAAGGGAGTTTACCGGATTCGCAATAATTATGTGAATTTTTGGTTCCGTTTTGTCTATCCCCATCTTTCTGATTTATATATGCTCAATCCGGAAGAATTTTATGAACGCTATATAGAGCCCGACTTAGATGAATACTTAAATCATTATTTTATTCAGGTGTGTACTGAATATATGATGCTTTTAAATATGGTGGAAAAATTACCATTACAGATTCACCGAATTGGAACATGGGTCGGCAAGCAGGGAAATATTGATATTATTGCGCAAAATAGTGTGAGAGAAAGCATTGTCGGACGTTGTAATTGGTCTAAGCCATATCTAACGATGGCAGACTGTCAGGAACTAGAAGTTAATATGAAAAAGGCCCGGATAACAGCGGAATATTTGTATTTGTTTTCAGCAACTGATTTTGAACCAGAGTTGCAAAAAGCGGCTGAAGCGGATACCAGACTGGTTTTAATTAATATGCGTGAATTGTAAAGAATGGAGAGTAGTATGGCGAAAGCTTTGTATATAGCCGAAAAGCCCAGTGTGGCGCAAGAATTTGCCAAAGCACTGAAGCTGGATGTGAAGAACCATGATGGGTATAAAGAATCAAACGAGGCGGTTATTACATGGTGTGTAGGTCATCTGGTAACAATGAGTTATCCAGAGGTTTATGACGAAAAGTATAAAAAGTGGAGTCTGAGTACACTACCATTTTTGCCGGAAGAATTTAAATATGAAGTAATAAAGAGTGCTGGGAAGCAGTATAAAATTGTAGAGCGGCTGTTAAATCGTCCGGATGTAGATACGATTTATGTCTGCACTGACTCGGGACGGGAAGGAGAATATATTTACCGTCTGGTTGAACAGCATGCTGGTGTAACTGGAAAGACGCGGAAGCGGGTCTGGATTGACTCACAGACAGAGGAAGAAATTCTGCGTGGTATTCGTGAAGCAAAGAATTTGACGGAATATGACAATCTTTCAAGTGCAGCATATTTGCGGGCAAAAGAAGATTATTTAATGGGGATTAACTTTTCGAGGCTGTTAACCCTGAAATATGGGAATGCCATTGCAAACTATTTACATGAAAAATATAGTGTCGTATCGGTTGGTCGGGTAATGACCTGTGTCCTCGGTATGGTCGTTCGGCGTGAACGGGAGGTTCGGGAATTTGTCAAAACTCCATTTTACCGTGTTTTATCAGCTATAGATATCAATGGGCAGGCAGTTGACGGTGAATGGAAGGTGGTCGAAGGTTCAGAATATTTTGAATCACCAAAGCTATATAAAGAAAATGGCTTTAAAGAAAGAGAAGACGCAAAGGACCTGATTGGAACATTAATTGGTAATCCGGAACCGGTTTTCGACGAAGATGGGAAGACCACAGCCGAACTTATGGCAAAGGTTGAATCGGTCGAAAAGAAAAAAAGAATCCCCCACTATTATATAACCTAGCCGAATTACAGAATGACTGTTCTCGTTTTTTTAAGATTAGTCCGGATGAAACCCTGGCGATTGTTCAGGAGCTGTATGAGAAAAAACTCGTAACTTACCCACGAACGGATGCCAGAGTATTGTCAACTGCAGTATCTAAGGAAATACATAAAAATATCGGCGGTTTGCGAAATATTCCCGGAATGCGGGCATTTGCCGAAGAAGTTCTGGAAAAGGGAACGTACAAGAATATTGCCAAAACAAGATATGTCAACGATAAGCAAATTACCGACCATTATGCAATTATCCCAACTGGTCAGGGCTTGTCGGCATTAAATGGCTTGAATCCGCGTGGCGTGAAGGTCTATGAAATTATTGTCAGACGTTTTCTGGCTATTTTTTACCCGCCAGCGATTTACCAGAAGGTAAGTCTGGCCGTAGGTGCCGGTAATGAACGTTTTTTTGCCAGTTTTAAGGTGTTGACGGATGAGGGCTACTTAAAGATAATGGAATATTCCTTTTCGAAAAAAAAGGATAAGGCCAATGCCACAGAAGATGGCGAGGATGTCAAAAATACGGAAGACGGCGAAGATAAGATGTGTGATGCCGCATTATTAGAAGTAATTGGTTCGCTGAAAAAGGGGATGGAGCTAATAATTCGGGAATTGTCCATTAAAGAAGGCGAAACTTCACCACCAAAACGATATAATTCGGGCTCATTAATACTAGCGATGGAGAATGCCGGACAATTGATTGAAGATGAAGAACTGCGCGCTCAGATGAAGGGCTCAGGCATCGGCACCAGTGCAACCAGAGCTGAAATCCTAAAGAAACTGGTTAATAATAACTATCTGTCATTAAATAAAAAGACCCAGATTATAACCCCGGCACTGATGGGGGAAATGATATATGACGTGGTAGATGCGTCAATTAAGTCATTATTAAATCCTGAATTAACAGCCAGTTGGGAAAAGGGCTTGACTTATGTATCAGAAGGCTCGATTTCCGAAGAGGAATACATGGTTAAATTAGAGAACTTTGTTAAAACCCGAACGGCTGGTGTTTTACGGCTAAATAATCAGTACCAATTGCGGGCGTCGTTTGATAGCGCAGCCCAGTACTATAAAAATAATAAGTAGAATGAGGAGAATGTTAATGGAACAATGTAAAATCGAGAATCTATATGATTTAAAAGAGACAATCGCTGCGGAACTTTTGGCAAATAAGACTTATCCGTGGGAAGCACTTGCTGATATCGGGGCATTTATCATCAAACTAGGAGCAACCCTGGAGCCAGCAAAATTTGAACAACGTGGTGAAAACATCTGGGTTGCCAAATCAGCGAACGTCGCACCGACGGCTAGCTTAAATGGACCTTTAATTATTGATGAAGATGCAGAAATAAGACATTGCGCATTTATCAGAGGTAATGCCATTGTTGGAAAAGGCTCAGTCGTAGGCAACTCAACAGAGCTTAAAAATGTTGTTATTTTTA
This sequence comes from Lachnospiraceae bacterium, assembly GCA_031555935.1. Classification (GTDB taxonomy): domain Bacteria; phylum Bacillota; class Clostridia; order Lachnospirales; family Lachnospiraceae; genus Roseburia_C. The sequence continues at coordinate 152,164 of JAVBTX010000006.1, forward strand.
ACTGCGTGCAGGTGCCACATTATAATTATGTCGGTGATTCCATCTTGGGTTACAAATCACATATGGGTGCCGGTTCAATCACGTCTAATGTAAAATCTGATAAGACACTCGTTGTTGTAAAAGATGGAAAAGAAAAAATTAAAACAGGACTTAAAAAGTTCGGGGCAATGCTCGGCGATTGTGTAGAGGTTGGCTGCAATTCGGTTCTGAATCCGGGAACGGTAATTGGCAGAAATAGTAATGTCTACCCATTATCAATGGTGCGTGGTGTTATTCCAGAACATTCTATTTATAAAAAGCAAGGTGAAATTGCCACAAAATGTTAATGAAATATTGACAAGTAAAAGCAGATGTATTATTGTATTAAATGACTAGTACAAGAACATCTGCTTTTTGTATAGCCAGAATAAGCATAGAGGAGAATGAACATGTTACAGGTACAGAATTTAAGCAAAAAATATGGAAAGAATCTAGCCGTTGACCAAGTGAGTTTTGCAGTGCCAAATGCGGCGGTAGGAATTTTACTAGGTCCAAATGGGGCGGGAAAATCAACAATTATTAAAAGTGTTGCCGGATTACTGCGTTATGATGGTCGGGTTGGAATCGAAGGAATGCCGGCGCGAACCGTTGATGCAAAAAAGGTATTTGCCTATGTGCCGGAAATGCCAGCAATGTTTGAGGCTCTGACTGTCAGAGAACATATCGAATATATCAAAAGGGCATATAACAGCTCCATTACGGAGGAAGAAATTGACGTATTATTAAAACGCTTTGAATTATACGACAAGCAGGATAAATTGGGGAATGAATTATCCAAGGGAATGATGCAGAAGGTCAGTATTTGCTGTGCATTAGCAGTAAAGCCAAAGGTGATTTTATTAGATGAACCAATGGTTGGCTTAGACCCAGCCGCAATCAAAGAATTAAAAGAAGTAATTCTTGAATTAAAAGAGCAGGGGACAACGGTTTTAATTAGTACCCATATGTTAGAAATGGTCAAAGATTTATGGGATTTGATGTTTGTTATGGAAAAGGGAAAGATAATTGGTCAATATTCCAAGGAAGATGCCAAAGATCAGGATATTGAAACACTATTCTTTGAACTGACAAGTTCGTCAGGTGTGACAGGTGGTGAAAACAATGAGTAGCTTAGGTTATCTTTTTCAGAGAATCTTTGTTAACAAAGTAAAGAAAGCTTTAAAACGACCAGTAACATACATTGCCGTTGTGGGAATCGTGGGCTATATTTTGATGATGCTATGGTCTTTTGGTATGATGGCAGAGGATATGGGGCTCAAATCGGCAGAGAACTTTGCAACCATTCTGTCGGGAATTGTATTTTTTATTATGCCAGCGGACATTATTAGCTATACAAAACGTAAAGGCTTGGTATTTAAAGCATCCGATGTTCACTTTGTATTTCCGTCACCGGAAAATCCAAAACAAGTGTTACTGTTTGCATCACTGCGAAATTATGTAGCATTGTTTGCCATTGGCTTTTTTGTAATGATATTTGGCATTGCTTTTATGGACATTGCAGCATGGCGCATGATTTTGTACTTTATCTTTTTTGCAGTGTTGGAAAATATTTTAGAGGGCAGTATGATAATTATATGCTATGGAAATCAGACGCTGCCCAAGGGGTTTTTCACGGCTCTAAAATGGATTTGCTATGGACTAATGGGCGTGCTGACTGTTACCGCGATAATATTACTCTGTGTTCAAGGGGCGCATTTTAGCATTGTTCGGGAGTATTTAACATTACCAGTGATACAATTAGTACCAGTTGTGGGCTGGGCGATTGCCTTTGTACATTTACTGCTGCTTGGACCAACTGCGGTAAATGTAACAGCGACCATTTGTTATTTGCTTACGGTGCTGTTGTTATTTATCTATGCCAGAAAAATGACCTGTACTGGTGAATTTTATGAGGATGCAACAAAATTTGCTGAGGAATTTGCCACCAAACAGCAGCGCGCCAAGAAGGGTGAGGTATCGATTTCCTTTGGCGAAAAAAAATATGTGAAGGGTGCTAAAGTAGAGTATAAGGGCGTATATGCAAAGGCGATCTTTTACCGGCAATTGCTAGAATATAAGAAAAATCGTTTCTTTATCTTCGGTGGGAATACATTGCTTAGTCTAGGCATTGGTGTAGCCATTGCGGCGGTGGCGTATTTTACCGATATGACAAAAGAGTTTAAAGAAGGATTAGTATTTGTCATTCCAGCTGTGATTGCCTATATCATCTTTATATTTAGCGGCTATGTAACAAAATGGACGAAAGAACTGGAAAACCCATACACATTCCTTGTTCCCGATAGCGGTATCAAAAAAGTCTGGTATGCTACCAAGATTGAGCATATTCGGGCAATTGTCGATGGGTGCCTGATCACTATTCCAGGTGCGATTGTAATGAAGCTAAGCCCAATTGTCACTGTTTTAACAGTGCTCATATATATCTGTCTGATGGCCAACAAGCTTTATATCAATATGCTTTCCGATAAAATATTAGGAAAGTCGCTGGGGAATGGCGGAAAAACCATTCTGCGAACCATCTTTCAAGGCTTGGCCATGACGATTGCAATCATTATGGCAGTAGTATTTGGTGTAATATTTAATATTAACACAGGATTTTTAGCATTAATTATCGTAACTGTTCTTATTACAGTAGCAGTAGCCGTATTGGCATCGACATCCTTTGACCGCATGGAAAGGTATGATTAGACATATTTTGTAGAAAAGGGACTAGACGAATTGAAAAAAGTGTGCGAAAATATGGGCAGTATGTTAAATGTCTAACAAAGTCCCTCATATATTCGGTGGAAAGTTAAAATTTAACATGAGATACATTTATAATTGAAAGGAGACTTAAAATGATTTACACACATGAAGTACAAAATATGTGTACAGTTGCCAAAGGTGCAAAGCACGAGCCGGCTCCAATTCCAGAAGAAGGAAAATGGGTACACTCCAAAAAAATTGAAGATATTTCCGGATTTACACACGGTGTAGGCTGGTGTGCTCCTCAGCAGGGTGCATGTAAGCTGTCCTTAAACGTAAAAGAAGGTATCATTCAGGAAGCATTAATTGAAACTATCGGATGTTCAGGAATGACACATTCAGCAGCTATGGCGGCAGAAGCATTACAGGGAAAAACAATTTTGGAAGCATTAAATACTGACTTAGTATGTGATGCTATCAACACCGCAATGAGAGAATTATTCTTACAGATTGTATACGGCCGTACCCAGAGTGCATTCTCTGATGATGGTTTGCCAGTCGGCGCAGGTCTGGAAGATTTAGGAAAAGGACTTCGTTCCCAGGTTGGTACAATGTACGCAACATTGGAAAAAGGTGTTCGTTATTTAGAGATGGCAGAAGGATATGTAACTGGCATCGCTTTAGACGAAAACGACGAAGTAATCGGATATCAGTTCGTTTCTCTTGGAAAAATGACTGACTTCATCAAAAAAGGTGATGATCCAAACACAGCATGGGAGAAATCCAAAGGCCAGTATGGTCGTGTCGAAGATGCTGCAAAGATTATCGACCCAAGAGCAGAATAAGAAAGGAGACGGACAAAAATGCCATTATTTGAATCATATGAAAGAAGAGTTGATCAAATCAACGCTGTTTTAAATAGTTATGGAATCAGCTCTATCGAAGAAGCTGAAAAAATTACCAAAGATGCAGGTTTGGATGTATATGAATTAGTTAAAAAAATTCAGCCAATCTGTTTCGAAAATGCATGCTGGGCTTACATCGTAGGTGCTGCCATCGCAATCAAAAAAGACTGTCGCAGAGCTGCTGATGCTGCCGCTGCCATCGGAGAAGGCCTTCAGGCATTCTGTATCCCAGGTTCTGTTGCAGACCACAGAGCAGTAGGTATCGGACATGGTAACTTAGGAAAAATGTTATTAGAAGAAGAAACTGAATGTTTCTGCTTCTTAGCTGGACATGAATCCTTTGCAGCTGCTGAAGGTGCAATTGGAATCGCTGAGAAAGCAAACAAAGTACGTCAGAAACCATTACGTGTTATCTTAAATGGACTTGGCAAAGATGCAGCTCAGATTATTTCTCGTATCAACGGATTTACATTTGTTGAGACAAAAATGAACTACTTCACAGGTGATGTAGAAGTACAGTATGAGAAAGCATTCTCTAAAGGACTTCGTGCAACTGTAAAATGTTACGGCGCTGACGATGTAACCGAAGGTGTTGCAATCATGCATAAAGAAAATGTAGGTGTTTCCATTACTGGTAACTCTACAAATCCAACTCGTTTCCAGCATCCAGTAGCAGGAACATACAAAAAAGAATGTATCGAGCAGGGTAAAAAATACTTCTCAGTAGCATCTGGTGGTGGTACCGGACGTACTTTGCATCCAGATAACATGGCTGCTGGTCCTGCATCTTACGGAATGACAGATACAATGGGACGTATGCATTCAGATGCACAGTTCGCAGGTTCTTCCTCTGTACCAGCTCACGTAGAAATGATGGGACTGATCGGAATGGGTAACAACCCAATGGTAGGTGCTACCGTAGCAGTAGCTGTTTCGATTGAAGAAGCTTCTAAAGAAGGTAAATTTTAAGAATAGCGTAAATATAAGATTTTTAAAGTATGTAGGAGTGGCTAATGCATGAAAATGTATGCCACTCCTATACTATTCCTACATCATTCATACACCATATTCATACACCTGTTTTTTCATAATAACATAACTTTTTGTTACCCGCGTACTGAAAAAAAGTATTTTTGATATGTGATTGCGAAACGCTTGCATTTTGCAAGCAAAATGGATATACTAATATTAAAGGGAGGCGATTTGTATGGCTAGAACATCGAATGTTTTTGCACGGGTAGAGCCCGAAATAAAAGAACAGGCAGAGCAGGTGCTTGGTAGTTTAGGTATTCCAATGTCAAATGCAGTTGGTATGTTTTTAAGACAGGTTGTATTGCAACGTGGAATTCCTTTCGAGATGAAATTACCACAAGAGGCTCCGCTTGCGTATAGTTCGCTTACAAAGGCACAGTTTGATGCAGAAATGAAAAAAGGTATGGATGATATACAAGAAGGCAGAGTGTATTCAGCAGATGTCATTGAAAATGAGTTGAAAAGAGATTTTGGTATATGAGTTGGAATGTAGTCTATTCAGCGCAAGCCCACCAGGATTTAAGAAATATCTATAAGTACATTGCTTACGAGCTGCTTGTGCCGGAAACGGCAGCTGAACAGACACGAAGGATTATGAAAGAGATTCGATTCCTTGACGAAATGCCGATGCGTTATCATTTATATGATGATGAGCCTTGGAACAGTCAAGGAGTGAGGTACTTTCCGGTGGATAATTATCTTGTGTTTTATCTGCCAGATGAAATAAAAAATACAGTAAATATTATCCGTATTATGTATGGTGGCAGAGATGTTCATAGACAGTTAAGTGTCATAGAGAGTAGTTAAACGTAGTTTACTCCTACATTATTCCTACACTTTAGGATGTAAACAGTGTATTTACAGCCTTTTTCTGTTTCGATTGAAGAAGCTTCTAAAGAAGGTAAATTCTAAGAAACACCACATAAATACAAAAAAATAGACTGCACTGACTGTTATGGTTGGTGCAGTTTTTGCGTTAATGTCTTTGATTGTTGAATCTTATGGAAGCATATGATATATTGATTTAGAAATACAAGAATATGTTAGCAGACAAAGAGGTGTAGCATGAGAAAAATAATCTTAAGCTTAATCATGGCATTAAGCTTGATGATACCTATATTTAGTAATAATGCAAGCGCAAGTGAAGTAGAACGAAAGACAGTCAGAATCGCTGTGTCAGATGATGAAAACATCATCATCGACCGGATTATTTATACCGCCCTTAACCGGCTTGGATATGACGTGGTTGTGTCTTCAATGGGAATGAAAACGGCGATTATGTCCGTAGATAATGGTGAAAATGATTTGCTTGCGGTGCAGGCAATTGGGATTGAAGACATTTATACAAACTTAATTCCAATTGAAGTGCCGATATCCTATGTAGATATGGTTACCTATACCAACGCGGATTCGAATCAGACCTTTGATTCCTGGGAGGATTTGAATGGTCTGCGTGTTGTATATCATGCTAAAAATACGCATGTAGAGAATCATATACCTTCGGGAGCCGAAAAATATTCCTTTAATGATTACGAACAATTATATAATGAAATTTTGAATGATAATGCAGATGTTTTGGTTATGCCGGTTACTGAACTTAGTGCTAAAGTACTACCGGAAGGAATCAAAGGGGCTGGAATTGTTGAAGTAGTAGACACTTATTCCTTTGTAAATAATAATCATCCAGAGTTAGCCGAGCAATTAGCGGTAGAATACGCAAAAATGCTCAAAGATGGAACGATATATAAAATAAAAAACAATCTGACAGCAGATGATACAAAGGATAAAGTGGTACTGCATATATCGTCATACAGCTCTGAAATGCTATGGGAAAATAACCTTGTACATGGGGTAAAAGAAGCATTGAGCGGCGCAGAAAATGTAACCTATTATAATCTTGCCCTGAATTTAAAGCGTTTGTCAAATACTCAGGCTCAATATGAATTAATGGAAAAATCTATTCATGCAACCTTTATTGACCGAGCCCCAGATATCATCATAACGTCCGATAATAATGCGCTTGATTTTGTGGTAAAAAATTACAGTATGTTATTCAATAATATACCTGTAGTCTATTGTGGTATCAATAATTATTCGGATGAAATGGTTTATGGTCTTGAGGAGCATATCACAGGATTAAGAGAAACGACATCTGCCGTTGAAACGATGCAGGAAATGCTTCGATTATTTCCTGACACCGAAAAAATTTATATTTTAAACGATGATTCCATCACTGGACGCATGTGCCGAAACCAAATGGAGGAGCAGTTTTCATCATATGAAGGAAAGGTAACTCTGCAATATAATCAAAACGAACCATTAATTGATATCATGAATGAAATTTCAGCAATGGGCAAAAATACACTCGTTTTATGCGGAACCTTTTACGTTGACGGAACCGGAAAATATTATTCCGAGCAAGAATTTGCAGAGACTTTAGGCGACGGTCTTACAAATCCGATATTTTGCCTTAGCGGAGCAGATATTGGATTTGGAACAATAATCGGAGGTAAAGTATCCGATGGATATAAGCATGGTCATGGGGCAGGTGAGCTTGCACTGGAAGTTCTGGATGGTAAGACAATAAGTGAACTTGTGATTGCAGACAATGCAGATAAACTAAATACATGGATGTTTGATTACAAAGCAGCGAAAAAAAGTGGATTAAAAACGAATGAACTTTATTCGGAGCATATCGCTTATAATAGAGAATTATCGCTTTTGGAAAGCAACCCGGTTGAGGCTATGATGCTGATTAGCCTATTAGTATTTGCTATATTTGTTGCGGCCATAGTAGGAATTTTTGCATTTGTACTAAGAAAAAAGAACAATTCATTGCTTGAGATACAGAAGCATTTGCATACGGCCGAGGAACTGCTTGAGAAAGACAATGAAATCCGCCGCTCACAAGAGGACTTATATTCATTGCTTAACTCTGTTATGCAGCCGGTTTTGGTGGTTGATATGGAAAGCAATCTACTTTTGTATGTCAATGATGCCTATGTGAAAACATTTTCATATTTGTCACGAAAAGACGCTCTGGCACATGGTATCGAGAATTTGTTGGAAATTGTAAAAAGCAGCGGCGAACATGAATTTACAACATGCAATGGCCGCAAATTCTTTGGCCGGGTGATGGTCAATTGTGTCCGGTTTAATGAGCGCGCAGCATATGCGGCGGTGATTCAAGATATTACAACAGATATCTTAAAAACGAAAATGCTGCAAAAAACAGCTAATTTAGAGCGTAAAGAAAATGAACTGAAAAGTCAGTTTGTGGTCAATATGAGTCATGAGCTGCGTACACCAATGAATGCAATTATTGGTCTTTCTCAAGTTGCACTAAAAAAAGACTTTGAGAAAGATGCCCATGAAATGTTTTATAAAGTAAACAATTCAGCCCGACTACTATTAGATTTAATCAATGATGTATTGGATTTTTCTAAAATAGAAGCAAATAAAATTGAAATATTTACGGATGAGTTTGAATTGGAATCAGTATTAAATGATGCATTTGCAGTAGTAGCACCGAGAATTGAAACAAAGGATATCGAATTGCAGTTAAAAATTGATGAAAGACTGCCACAATATATTTTGGGTGATAGAACTAGAGTATGGCAAGTATTGAAGAATATTTTAGACAATTCAGCAAAGTTTACGGAGCAAGGAAAAATAGCACTAAATGTTACATTAGAAAAAGAAATCACTACGAATGTACAAGTGCTGATAAAGTTTGTGATTAGTGATACTGGAGTGGGAATGTCAAATGAGCAGTTGAATAGTTTATATAAACCATTTGAGCAATTTCATGAAGCGAGAAGTGCAGTAGCAGGAACAGGCCTTGGTATGACGATAACAAAGCAGCTGGTTCAACTGATGAATGGTGAAATAAATGTTTCCAGTATGCAAGGGGAAGGAACAACGACCACAATCATAATACCGTTTCAAGTGTCAGACACGATTCATAGTCAGCACGATGATGGCACATCGGAAGAAACACAGGCAGTATATCCAAACGTTGCCGTATTATTGGTCGAAGATAATGAAATTAACCAAGAGGTTGCCAACAGCATGCTTGAATTCTATGAGATTCATCCCGTTATTGTCGGTAATGGAAAAGAAGCAATTGAGATGCTGGAAAAGCAGCATTTTGATTTAGTATTCATGGATTTATTAATGCCAGTTATGGATGGTCATGAGGCGACAAAATATATTCGTGCATCAGATAAACCATATCGGGATATTACCATTGTAGCGATGACGGCAAATGTAGTAAAAGAAGAGATTGAGCTGTGTATGCGCAACGGAATGAATGACCATATCGGGAAGCCAATTGAATTTAAACGACTAGATACCGTTTTGAATAAATGGTTGAAATAAAATAAAAATATAAGGAAAAAAAACAACGACATTGAATATCAAATTTTGTCGTTGTTTTTTATTTAATGATTAATGAAATAAAAACTGGAATATGATACAATGAAAGTTAGCCTGCCATGTTGTGGCGAGCAACAAATAAAGAAAGTGAGTGAAAGCAATGCCGGAATTACCAGAAGTAGAAACCGTTCGCCGAACGTTGAAGAACTTTATCATAGATAAAAAAATAGCAAAAATCACAGTCCATTATGATAAAATCATCACTGGTGACACGGAAGTGTTCACTACGTCATTAGAGGGGCAAACAATTCATGATATTGACCGAATTGGGAAATACTTAATCTTTATTCTAGACCATGATGCATTTGTTTCACATTTGCGAATGGAAGGAAAATACAACATCGTCGCAGCGGATAAACCGCTTAATAAGCATGAACATATCACGTTTCAGTTTAGCGACAATACTCAGCTACGTTATCAGGACACCCGCAAATTTGGTCGTCTGGAACTAGCTGAAAAAGAAAACTACTACCAGAATAAGTCACTAAGTAAACTCGGGCCAGAACCGTGGGATGCTGATGTAAAAGCAATATACCAGCGAATCCATAAAAGCAGCCTGCCGATAAAAACATTACTATTAGACCAAAGCATACTGGCCGGAATCGGAAATATCTATGCCAACGAAATATGCTTTAAGATGCAAATGAATCCCAAAACGTCAGGAAAACGGCTCAGTAAAAAACGAGTAGAAGAGTTAATCGAAGCATCAAAAGAAATCTTAGATGCCGCAATCGAACAGGGTGGAACCACCATCCATTCCTTTGATGCCAATGGAATAACCGGGTTATTTCAGGTGCAGTTGCAAGTCCATATGCAAAAGGTCTGCAGTGTCTGCGGGGGCGAAGTAACAAAGGAAATGGTTCATGGGCGGGGAACCTATTATTGCAAGGTATGCCAGAAAAGAAACGGATAATGAAATAAAGGTGGGAAAAATGGATAAAACAATGGATATCAAGGAAATAAATCATCTGGAATATATCATAAAGACAGCGCAGGAACAGCTGGAAAAATCAGAAGAAAAAAGCAAAAACAAACAAGCAGAAATACTGGAAGCAAAGCGGGAGCAACGGGAAAATACGGCAAGCCAAATGGGAAACTTATACTCTAGTGACGGATTTGAGCAGCTCGTCGAACTTAGCCAATACGCCGAAGAAGTTTCCAGACAAGTAGAAGATTATGAAATGGAAGAACAAAAAATCAAACGCCTGCACAAAGTTATCAAAACACCATATTTCGCGCGAATTGATTTTACATTTCAAGGAGATGCGGCGGCAGAGCAGATATACATTGGTCGTTTTACCTTAACCGGGGATAGAGGCTATGATATCAAGGTGTATGACTGGCGTTCACCAATCGCCAGTGTCTTTTACCGCTATGGCATGGGGAACGCAGAATACAATGCCCCATCCGGCACGATTCATGGCGAGGTCAGTCTCAAACGGCAATATGAAATCAAAGACAGTGAACTAAAATATTATTTCGATTCCGAAATGGAAATCATGGATGAGTTTTTAAAACGACTACTAGCGCAAAATGCATCAAAATCCATGCATGCCATCGTCGAAACAATTCAAAAGGACCAGGACATAGTCATTCGTGATATCACCAATGACCTGATGATGGTCCAAGGTGTTGCAGGAAGTGGAAAAACATCAGTAGCACTTCACCGGGCGGCATTTTTAATGTATCAGGGAATCGCGGGAAAATTGCTGGCAAATAACATTTTAATTATATCTCCAAACAGCTTATTCGAGCAGTATATTTCAAGGGTACTGCCAGAGCTGGGCGAGGAAAATGTTGTTTCCTACATCTTTGAGGATATCATTGATAACTGTATTCATCCGAAAAATCTACAGAGCTATCGGGAATTTTTAGAGCTTGCGGCAGAAAGTAAATATAAAGATGGAATTATGGCCAAAAGCTTCGAATATAAAACATCACCAACATTTATCAAGTACATGAAACAGTTTGTCGCACGAAATAAGGATGCCAAAAATGGAAGAGAACTATATCTGCGTCTGTTAGAAAAAAAGCAAACGGATGATGAGATATTTGAATACAGCTTGGAAAATATGAATACCAGAATCCTGCGCTATGAGGATGCATTATGCATCAGCTTCCTCCAATTGTTAAAAAGAGGAGCACCAGATGAATGTCGGGCGATTCGACAAGTGATTATAGATGAGGTGCAGGATTATACGCCACTTCATTTTGAAATATTAAAAATCATGTATCCGCAGGCTAGCTATACAACCTTGGGCGACATCAACCAGTCCGTTAGCCGAAAAGTAACAATAGATTTTTACGACCAAATCAGTCAGATATTAGACCGTCCCAAATCGTTGCTGGTAAATATGAATAAAAGCTTTCGATGCAGCCGCCAGATACTGGAATTTTCGGCTAGTTTCCTTGATGATTCGGTGGCAGTGGAAAGTTTTTGCCGAGATGGTGATGAGCCACAGACACACAATGCCCAGACGGAGGAGGAACGAAATGATTTCATCTTGCAGGAAGTTAGAACCTGCCTTGAGCGTGGATTTGAATCAGTCGCACTCATCTGTGAGAACCAAAAGGCGGCCAATGAATTGCAGCGCAGCTTATCGAAACAACTGAAAAAACAATCGAAAAAATCAGCACAGCCGATAGAAATATCGGTGGTCGCAGATAATAATGAAAGTCCACTGTCAAATGTATTTACGATACCGCTTTATATGGCGAAGGGCTTGGAATTTGATGGAGTATTAGTGATTGATATTACGAATCGGCAGCATATGTATATTGCCTCAACCAGGGCACTGCACCGGTTAACGGTATTTAAGAGCTGTTTTTAGGAAACAAAGGAAGAAGAATGAAAGGTATAAATAGACATGCCGGAAGATAGAATCCGTCTATACGACACTGATATTCGCGAGCCGCTATTTGATTACTTAGAGGAACGGTTTGGTAAGACGCGGATATTTGAAGAAAAAAACATGGGCAAATCCCGGGCCGACGTTATTATGCTACTGGAAGATTCTTTGGTCGGCCTGGAAATAAAGAGCGACGTAGACACGTATGAGCGTTTAAAAAGACAGGTACGTGACTATAATAAATATTGTGACCGCAATTATATTGTTGTGGGAAAATCTCACGAAAAGCATGTGGCAGAACATATCCCAAAGGAGTGGGGGATTTTTGTTGTATTTGTTAACGGTAGACAAGTAATTATCGAGGAGAGGCGTGAAGCAGTAGATAATCCCAAAATGAAAAAGGAACATCAGATTACCTTGCTTTGGCGTCCAGAATTACAGCGACTCTTAGAAAACAATCATTTACCCAAATATAAGCAGAAAAGCAAGAGGTTTGTGCAGCAGAAATTGTTAGAAAAAATGGATTGGCAGATGCTTAAGCCACAGCTATGTGAAGAATTGTTCGAGCGGGATTATACTCTATGGAATGAAGAATTAGAAAGTTACAAGGATGGCAGTGCACCTCGTAGTGCACATAAAAATAATGAGGGAAGATAAGGGGAATATAGGTGAAACGAATCGGAAATATACCAACAAATGTATTGTCAATAATAAATATGCTTGCAATAATATTGATAATGATTTGTTTTGCTGGTTGCGGCAGCCAAAAAAATAAAGGAAATATGCAAGGCGAAACAGAATCTGAGGAAATAAGTGTAGAGGAATTAAGTGTAATAGAAGAGACAGAGATTACCACGGAAGGAGTAGATTTGTGGAATCCAGAGAACTATTCCACCATCGGCGACATCATCAGCATCAAGAAGATCGGCAAAACAAATGAAAACCAAACAGTCCAGACATATACGCTGATGTATCAAAGTGATGAATGTAAGGTTGCCGCAATCCTCTCTATTCCAATAAAATGTATGGAAGAGAAAGGCGCCTATCCCTGTGTAATATTTAATCGTGGTGGAAATCGCGAGTACGGGAAAAATACAGTAGCGGATATTACTGGAGCAGCGGAGGCGTTAAACATGATTGTCTTTGCCTCACAGTATCGTGGTGTATCAGGCGGAACCGGCGAGGATGAATTTGGCGGTGCCGATGTAAATGATGTTCGAAAGCTGGTTGATTTGTGTGAGGAACTTCCAATTGTCGACATGGAACAACTCTATATGATGGGTGTGTCGAGGGGCGGAATGATGACCTATATGGTTTGCCGTGATGATACCCGAATTAAAAGAGCTGTCGTCATCTCAGGGGTGGCCGATGCCTATCTGTCCTATGAGGAACGAGTTGATATGCGAGAAGTTTTTGATGAACTATTAGGCGGAACACCAGAGCAACTATCCGAGGAATTTGAGAAACGTTCGGCAACCTACTGGGCGGAAGAACTAAAATGCCCATTTCTAATCATTCATAGCCGTCAGGACCAGATAGTATCCTTCACACAGTCGGAGAAGCTAACGCAGAAATTGGAAGAAGCCGGAAAAGATTATAAGTTTGTTGTATATGAAGATGATGTACATGGATTGCATATAGAAGATGCCGCTATTATGATAGACTGGCTTCACGAATAGACTGTACTTTTCCAAAAGAGTCTGTTAAGATTTAGGAGATAAAAGGAAGTTGTTGAGGAACTCTTTCTTAATAGACGTAAAGTAGGTAATGGGAAAATGAAACGAACAGGAATGAATATGGAAATCGTAAAGCGGAATAACCGAATTTCCATATTGAGTCTTATCAACCAATCAGGCCCTATATCGCGAAAAGATATAGCGATGGAGTTGGGATTGACACCAGCAGCGGTAACCCAGATTTGTGCTGAGTTTATGGAACGGAAAATACTGCTGGAAAAGGGCACATTAGCCGGTGAAGGCCGGGCTGGAAGAAAGAAAGTGTTAGTTGATATTGACTATGAATATCAGTATGTATTTGGGATTAACATAGGTTCACAGCGGACCATAATAGCCCTGACCAATCTGAAGGGTGAAGCAAAAAAGGTAAAGCAGTTTGCTACCAATAAGGAATTAGAGCCGGAGCAGTATTTACATATTTTAGCAAAGCATTGTCAGCAGATGCAGGCCGAAGCCCATTTACCAGATGAAAAAATTGGCGGAATTGGTGTTGGAATTGCAGGTACGGTTGATAAAAAGAGTGGCAAAAGTATTCATGCATATAAAATCTGGAAGGAAGAGGTCCCGGTGGTAAAGCTTTTATCTTCCTATCTGGACAAACCGGTAGTTTTGGCAAATAATGTAACTGCATTTGCCTTTGCAGAAATAATATATGGTTTAGGGAAAGAGAGTCCAAATTTATTGTTTGTAAAATGGGGACCAGGTGTAGGCAGTGCAATTGTCGCAAATAAACAGATATATGAAGGTCGAAATGAACGGGCAGCGGAAATCGGTCATTTTATTCTGAAAAAAAACGGTCAGCAATGTTACTGTGGCAGAAGGGGATGTCTGGAAACCCTGATTTCATACACCACCATAAAAAATCGTCTGGAGCAGATATTTACATTGGAAGAGACACCTAAAATGTATCAAAAGTTAGGCGGCGACTTTCGTAATTTCAGTAAAGAAAAATTTGCTGAGATCGTGAATGATGCCGACCTCAAAGTCAAGGAAGTGTTAAATGAAATCTTGGATATGTTTGCTACGACAGTAGTGAATGCGATGACAATGCTAGCACCTGACCGGGTGATTCTATGCGGAACCTTATTTGAAAACGAGATTTTGCGGGAGGCCTTGATACAGGCATGTATTTCCTATGAACCAAGATATAATGAGACCAAAATCGTTCATACGGCATTGGCCCATAAAGAGGACTATATTGGTCCAGTAGCATTGATTGTAGCAAATCTATGTACGAATTCAAAAGCATTTTAGTATTGACAAAAGTCGCTCATATGCTAGAATAAACTAGTGTGAGTGTAGAAAAAAGGAAGGTTTACTCATGAGAAAACAAATATTTTCAATCTTGGTCGAGAATACCGCAGGGGTGTTGAGCCATGTTTCCGGGTTGTTTAGCCGGAGAGGATATAATATTGATAGTTTTACCGCAGGTGTGACAGCAGACCCACGATTTACCAGAATGACGATTGTGGCAAGCGGTGATGAGCTGATTTTAGAGCAAATCGAAAAGCAGTTGGCAAAACTAGAGGACGTGCTTGATATCAAAGTATTAGAATCAGGAACATCCGTGACAAGAGAATTGATTCTTGTTAAGATTAGAGCAAAGGATACACAGCGCCAGGCCATCTTGAGTGTAACGGAGATATTCCACGGAAAAGTCGTTGATGTGACGAATGATTCGATGGTGATAGAATTAACTGGACATCAAGGCAAGCTGGAGGCTTTTATGGATTTATTGCAGGGCTATGAGATATTAGAACTTGCAAGAACTGGTATCACCGGATTGACCAGAGGGTCATCGGATGTAACATATTTAGATTAAAATTATTATAGGAGGCTTTAAAAATGGCAGCAAAAATTTTTTATCAGGAAGATTGTAACCTTTCCGTAATAGAAGGCAAGACAATCGCAGTAATCGGTTACGGAAGTCAGGGACATGCACATGCGTTAAATGCAAAAGAATCTGGATGTAACGTAATTATTGGTCTTTATGAAGGCAGCAAATCATGGGCAAAAGCAGAGGCGCAGGGATTTGAAGTTTATACAGCAGCAGAAGCAGCAAAAAAAGCAGACATTATCATGATTCTGATTAACGATGAGAAGCAGGCAGCAATGTACAAAGCAGACATTGAGCCAAACTTAGAAGCAGGCAACATGTTAATGTTCGCACACGGTTTTGCGGTACATTTCGGACAGATTGTTGCACCAAAAGACGTAGACGTAACCATGATTGCTCCAAAGGGACCTGGACATACTGTAAGAAGTGAGTATCAGGTAGGCAAAGGTGTACCTTGTTTAGTAGCAGTACATCAGGATGCAACTGGCAAAGCATTAGACAAAGCGTTAGCATATGCATTAGCAATCGGCGGCGCAAGAGCAGGTGTTCTTGAGACAGACTTCAGAACAGAGACAGAGACAGACCTTTTCGGTGAGCAGGCAGTTCTTTGCGGTGGTGTTTGTGCATTAATGCAGGCTGGATTCGAAACTTTAACAGAAGCAGGATACGATCCAAGAAATGCATACTTTGAATGTATTCATGAAATGAAATTAATCGTTGACTTAATCTATCAGTCAGGATTCGAAGGAATGAGATATTCAATCTCTAATACAGCAGAGTACGGTGATTACATAACTGGACCAAAGATTATTACCGAAGATACTAAGAAAGCAATGAAGAAAGTTTTAGCTGATATCCAGGACGGAACTTTCGCTAAAGATTTCTTGTTAGATATGTCAGAAGCTGGCGGACAGGCTCACTTTAGAGCAATGAAAAAGCTTGGCGCTGAGCATTCATCAGAAGAAGTTGGAAAAGAAATTCGTAAATTATATAGCTGGAACAACGAAGACGATAAGTTAATCAATAACTAATTATAAAAAGAATCTTGCTTAAGGAATGTTAAGCGAGATTCTTTTTTTAGTGAAAATAAAATATTTTTATTTTTAGGGAACCAAATGACCCTTTAAAACGTCTAATATATGTAGTATAAAAAATAATAGATAAAAGGAGTGTTGGTATGAAGAAAAAACAGAATCGAAAACAAAAATGGTGTGTGGTATTGGCTGGTATGGTGATGTGTATTATGGTGACAATGACGGCGTTTGGTGGGTTGATAAGAGAAATATATTACACCTATAATGTAAATATGACTTATCATGCAATAGAGTCATATACAACATGGACATCTGGAATGACTATGACATTAAATACAAGACCAACAAGTGGACAAGCAGGAGCCAGTGTTTGGGTGGCTGGTAGTAATGGAAGTAGTTATAAACTAACATTTCCATATCAAATATCAATAAATCCACTCAGTATACCTTTAAGTACCGGTGTAACATATACAACAAGTGTTGCGGCAATATCCGGTACAGTGAGCGGAATATTGACAAAATGTCTGTATAATTAAGTGCGGGAGAGTTTAAAGTTATGATAAAAGTATCATTGAAATACTGGCAAAATCACAAGCGTATGGCGTTTTCTGTAATAGGGGCAGTTGCATTGTCAATTGCCTCTATTATGTGTTGCTGTTTTTTTGTGCGAGGCTTGCATCTTGCGAGATATGAAAGTTACCTCCAGAACATGGGGAATTATAATTTTGTTGTGACAAATGTTTCAGAGCAACAAAAAAAGTTAATTGAAGAAAGTAAATATTTTTCAGAACATGCCAGTATGGAAATTTGGGGGAATGTGGAATCTACCCAAAATAAAAATGATTTTTTGGCTGGTACGATAACAGAAGATGGACAGAAATTATATCATTTAAAGTGTGAAGAGGGAACATATCCCAGTGCAAAGAACCAAATAGCGGCTAATAGAGAGACATTTGAAGCTCTTGGAGTGTACCCTAAGGTTGGGGAGATGGTTGAGCTACGACTAAAAGGAAGAGATGGAACGTCTATTAAAACAGAAGAATTTTATATCTCAGGAATACTAGATAGCCTTTCAAAGGAAAGAGGGTTATCTATGATCACAGAGTTTTCTTTTCCAAAAGTATTTATTGGGATGCAGGACATAGAAGCGTCAGAATGTGTGATGTTGTTAATTGAGAATCCGAATGCTGACATAGATGAAATATGCAATTGGCTAATTGAAAATCAAATGCTATATTCCTTTCAAAGTGCTAGGATTATGGCACAAGTATTGATGCTGACAATGACGGGTGAATTAAATCAGAAAAATATTGATGCCACATTATCACATGCGCAGAAAGATTTTGAAAGCAATGTCTTAATACCAATATTTTCGCTGGCAATCTGCGGTGTATCTATTATTTCTATCTATGTGGCAATTCGAATGTTGTTATCGGAACGGAAACGGCAATTAGACATATTGCGTGGACTGGGATTGACCCGAAAGAGGACGCTTATTATGCTGGTAGGAGAAATTCTGGTATTGGTAATTGTGGGGATTTTTGCGGGGATGTTATTAGGGAGCATTGGCTATGGTATCACCTTACTAGTGCAGAAAGTGTTTTTTCACCAGAGTATATATTCAGCATTTTGGGTAGAAAAAATTATCGCTTCCGTCACGCTCAATCCATACACCTACCCATTAAAAATTTGCTTGGAAAGTATAGTTTGTGTTGGAATTATCTTCTTATTACAAAATGTAAGAGAGAAGGAGCAAAGACAAACAAAAAGTAAGAAAAATAGATTATATCAGCAGTTGAAAAAGACCTTTGTCAGTGGTCGAAGCTATCAGATTTGCACCGGGATTCTGGTAACAACATTAATGATGGCAGGCTATTTTGGTAGTCTCTATTTTATGGAGCGGACAAGATTTGAAACACAGGAATTGCAACAGAATTTACAGGCAATGAATGTCGGCAATTGTGATTACTCTTTAGAAAAGAATTTTTATGTTAGTACCTGTGGGGTAGCGGATTCCAATCGACATAATGGTGGAATTTCTGATGAAGATATTGAAGCATTAGAACAAAGAGAAGATGTTTTGAGCTGCCGTTATATCATTGAAGACCGAAGTGCCAAAATTCGAATCGATAAATCTGAAAGTATCAAATTACATGAAGCATTAGCGTCAGCAAAGATAACATATTCTATTGATTATCTGGCTGATTTGAATCAGAAAATAGAGGAGTGGCTAGGTTATGAACAAGATAACCGGTATAATATACCGATTATTGGAACATCCCAGATGCAGCTTGCAGAATTGGAGGATTATTTATTACAAGGGAGTATCAATCATGAGCAGATGATGGCAGGAAATGAAGTGATTCTATTATACCTGACAAAGGATGCGAAATGCCCTTATCAAGTTGGTGATATCATTGAAATGACGGATTTGGTCAAAGTTGATGAAAAAACAGAGGAATTCGATTTTTCAACCGGAAATATTCCGAATGGATATGAACCACAGTTTTATTGGAATTATGTGGGGGAGGATGGAATATTAGAATCAGAGCTAAATCCGGGATATGTTTTTGGAAAACGAGTGGACTATACCGCCAAGGTTGCTGGAATCATGTACATATCCGATGAGTCATATCAGGAATTTTATCAAACAAGGAGTCTGACCGGAAACAGTCAATTTCAAATTTTGTGTGATATGCAAGCATTTCAGGCATGGGAATTACCGGATAATAATATCACAAAGCTGGAAGTGCAGGTAGAAAATCCGGCTGAAAATACAAGTTTTGCACATTTTTGGTATGGCATGGTCGGACATAGCCTTGATGTGACGGGAACATCTCATTTGACAGTCGAAAAAAATATTTTGAAAACAAAAATTACATATTTCAGTTTTTTTGTGGCAATTTTTTCACTGCTAATGTTAGTTGGATTATTTGGTATTATTAATATGACAAATCGTGAGTTGACAATAAAAGAAGACGCAATAAAAGATGTTCGACGATTGGGAATCACAAAACGTAGGTTGTATCTATTCTTTATTTTGCAAAAAGTAAAGTACGCATTGATTGGTGCAGCATTTTGTTGGCTGCCGGTTGCTATATTTGAAAGTGTTCGAATCTATATACTGCATAATATGGAAAATGGAAAACTAGATGGAATTTTTGTAGGTGTGAAGCCTTGGTATTTACAGTTTCCAAGTTATTATCGATTGTTGGAACAGCCGTTTATACGCGTGTTTATTGGTATTGTTAGTGGTTGTGCACTACTTTTATTGTTGATAGAGTTATATGCGGTTTATCGCACGTTCAGAAAACTTCAAAAGACTATGTAGATGGGAGAGATTATGAATACAATGATAGCATTGGAAAATTTAACAAAGGAATACGGAATGGGTGATTCAAAGGTAGTTGCGCTACAAAGTATTAATCTGGAAATAAGTGAGGGCGAAAGTATTGCTATTACGGGGGCAAGCGGAAGTGGAAAAACAACATTACTGCGGATGATTGGCATGTTGGATCAACCAACGACTGGTAGTATTAAATATCAAGAGATGGACATGAGCAATCAAAGTGATAAAGTGTTATCAAAATTTCGTAATCGAACAGTCGGATTTATCTATCAGGACTTTCATTTGATACCAGAATTGAATGCGGAAGAGAATATCTGCCTACCACTTTTGATAGCCAAAGAAAAAAGGGATGAAAGATATATTGACGAGCTGATGAATGTTTTTGGAATTGCAGAACGTAAAAAACACTTGCCGTCGCAGCTTAGCGGTGGACAGCAGCAACGGGTGGCAATTGCCAGAGCCTTGGTGTGTAAGCCGAAGCTACTGTTATGTGATGAACCAACTGGGAACTTAGACTCTCGGAATAGTCTGGAAGTTATCGAATATTTGAAAAAAATCAATCAGGTATATGGCACAACGATTCTCCTAATTACACATAATATGGATTTGGCCAAGCAAATGAAACGTCAGATTGTTTTAACGGATGGTGAAATCAATAAACAACTCTAATGCTTTCGAAGGCTTTAAGCTATTTTTATAAGCAAATCCAACCTCACGTTTATGCATTGGAAAACCAAGCAGAATCTCGGTCAGTATGCCAGCATCTAAGTCGTCTTTGACAAATTCGCGAATCACGCAGGCTACACCGAGATTAATTTTGGCAAAATCAATCAGTAAGTCCATCGTTGAAATCTCAATCAAATCTTGAATCACAATCTGGTTTTCGCGCAGAAAATCATCAATAAATTGTCTCGTCATATTGTTTTTGTCTAATAGCATTAAGGTTGAGTGGGAGAGAATCTCATCAATTTCATAACCACGTCTTTTGGAATTTTCCAGATATGCATCTGTTGCGACAAAAATATCCTCAATTTCCATCAGTGGAAAGAATTCGATTGACTTTGTATTTCCAGGCTTGCCAATTAATCCAATATCAATTTTATTTTCCTCAAGCAGGAGGAGTGTTTCGTTAGAGGACTGGCAAGTAATTGAAATGTTGATGTGCGGGTATTTATGAGTAAATTCCTTCAAGTAAGGAACTAAAAGATATTTACATAGGGTTGAACTAACACCGATTTTTAAGTGCCCCATCCCCAGTGACAGCGAATTTTTAAGCTTATCCTCGCCCATTGCAAGTGTCTCGAAGGCCAGGCTGACATGGGAAAATAGCAGTTCGCCTTCTTCGGTTAAAATAACGCCGCGGGAGCTGCGGCGAAATAAATCGCAGCCTAAGCTTTCCTCTAATTTTTGAATCGATTTACTGATAGCAGGCTGGCTGATGAAAAGTTCTTTGGCTGCCTTGGAAATATTTCCGGTTTTAGCGACGGTATAGAAGATGCGATAGCTTGAAAGACTTTGATTCATCCGAAGCTCCTTTCTAATATAACTAAAAGTTATGAAGAATATATTTAATATGTATTTCCATTATACTATAAATTGTGTTAGAATAGCAACAGATAAGAAAATAGAAGGACATTAAGGAGGTATAAAAAATGGGAATGACAATGACACAGAAAATTCTTGCAAAACATGCAGGATTAGAAACAGTAACCGCAGGTCAGTTAATTGAGGCTGATTTGGACTTGGTACTGGGAAATGACATTACATCACCAGTAGCAATCCACGAGATGGATAAGATGAAAGCAGATGGTGTGTTTCATAAAGATAAAATTGCCCTGGTAATGGATCATTTTGTCCCAAACAAAGATATAAAATCAGCACAGCACTGTAAATGTGTTCGTGAATTTGCTTGCAAGCATGACATTACAAATTACTTTGATGTTGGTGAAATGGGCATTGAGCATGCTTTATTACCAGAAAAAGGCTTGACTGTAGCAGGTGACGTCATCATCGGAGCCGATTCACATACTTGTACCTATGGAGCATTAGGCGCATTTTCGACCGGTGTCGGAAGTACCGATATGGCGGCTGGAATGGCTACTGGTAAAGCGTGGTTCAAGGTTCCATCGGCAATCAAGTTCAATATTGTTGGCGAAAAAGCAAAGTGGGTCAGCGGCAAGGATGTGATTCTTCATATCATCGGCATGATTGGAGTGGATGGCGCATTATACAAATCAATGGAATTTGTCGGTGAAGGCATTGCCAATTTAAGTATGGATGACCGTTTTACAATTGCGAACATGGCAATTGAAGCGGGCGGTAAAAACGGTATTTTCCCAGTTGACGATTTAGCAAAAGCATACATGGAAGAACATTCCAAACGCGAATATGTTGTCTATGAAGCAGATGCAGACGCAGAATACGATGAAGAATACACGATTGATTTAAGTACCCTTCGTCCAACGATTGCATTTCCACATTTACCAGAAAACACCAAAACAATTGATGAAGTTGGTGACATTGAAATAGACCAGGTGGTAATTGGTTCTTGTACTAACGGCCGCTTAGAGGACTTAAAGATTGCCGCGGAAATATTAACTGGCAAGAAAGTAAAGAAAAGCCTTCGTGTCATTGTTATCCCAGCAACCCAGCAGATATACTTAGATGCGATGGAATTAGGCTATATTCGTACCTTTATCGAAGCCGGTGCAATTGTCAGCACCCCAACCTGTGGTCCATGTTTGGGTGGATATATGGGAATCCTAGCTGAAAATGAGCGTTGTGTATCAACGACTAACCGTAACTTTGTTGGACGGATGGGACATGTGGATTCAGAAATCTATCTGGCCAGCCCAGCGATAGCGGCAGCATCAGCAATCACCGGCAAAATATCCGGTCCGGATGAACTATAAGGAGGAATGACAATGAAAGCAGCATGTGGTATTGTATTTAAATATGGTGACAATGTAGATACAGATGTTATTATTCCAGCAAGATATTTGAATACCTCAGATCCCAAGGAACTGGCGTTGTATTGTATGGAAGACATCGATAAGGAATTTGTAAAGAAAGTAAAAACTGGCGACATCATTGTCGCTGATAAGAATTTTGGTTGTGGTTCCTCTCGTGAGCATGCGCCAATAGCCATCAAAGCGGCTGGTGTAAGCTGTGTTATCGCAGAAACATTTGCGAGAATATTCTATCGTAATGCGATTAATATTGGACTGCCAATTATTGAATGCCCAGAAGCTTCGAAGGGAATAGAAGCAGGAGACGAAGTAGAAGTAGACTTTGATTCCGGTGTCATCACCAACAAAACCAAAGGAACATCGTTCCAGGGTCAGGCATTCCCACCATTTATGCAGAAAATTATTGCTTGTGAAGGTCTGGTAAATTATATTAATCAGAAATAGTAGAAACGTGCGCCGTTAGGCGCACATACAGAAAAAGGAGCTGGCATCATGATGTCAACTCCTTTAAATAATTTAAATATTTTTCAGAAATTTTCAAACTCGTATAGACATCCGCATATTCTTTCGGTGAATATTCCAGCACATAATTTTGTGTGAAATTCTTCGAAATGCCATGAGCTAAAGCTAAATCAATCGCTTTGTTATAAGCCACCGCTGCTCGTTCCGCCGAAAGATAGGTACCGATTTTATAATTGCCATTAATATGGATTTGCGCCCGGTAGCGGGTATTTCCGCGGACAGTAATCGCCGAAACACCCATGTATTTATTGGTTACAATGAGATTGGAATAGCGGAAATCCTGGGTATCACCATTGGCGAAGGTATAATCTTTACCAGCCACAGCATAGTTACGAATGCCATAGCGGGAGAGGATGGATAACTGCATTCCATAATCATTGACATACAGATGACCTTGCCGTCTTAAAATCCGATGACTGGAATAAAAAAACAAATCATCAATGTCGAATTTTAATTCCTCAGTCGGCGAAAGGAAATAAATAAAAAAATTGGCACGCAGATAAATTGGATTTTTGATATACATCCGGTTATCGCGAAAGTTTAGCAGGCAGATTACCTTGTCATATGTAAGTGTATGGCATTTTGAAAAGCAATTATCAAGTGTATAGGAGGAATTCTCGTCGAGAATCTTTTGCGCTTCCAAATAGGCCTTGTGGGCCAGATTTTCGGTCCGAAAGCTACCGAGACTAATGTGTTTGCTGCGATATGTGATGTTGGAACGATAGTAGTTTTGGCCGTCTTTTTTTGTGGCGAGATACGCACCTGGCAACATAGAATTACCCTTTCTGTATATGTTTTCATTCGTATAGGGTAAGTATATCATAAAAAAAGCGTGAAGTCATTGACAGAGCCAGATTTTTTCTTATATAATGGTACACAGAATTGATACATAGATAAAAGAAGTTGAAGGATGGGTATAAAGATGAATTTAGTATATGCAAGTACAAGAAATGCAGATGAAAAAGTAACTGCCTCCCAGGCAATTTTAAAAGGACTTGCCGGTGAGAGCGGATTGTTTGTTCCGACAGAGATTCCAACATTGGCTGTCGATATGGATACATTGGCCAAGATGACTTATCAGGAGACAGCATATGAAGTGATGAAGCTGTTTCTGACTGACTTTACCGAGGACGAGTTAAAATATTGTATTAACAGCGCTTATGACAGTAAGTTTGATACTGAGGAAATTGCTCCGTTGGTAAAAGCAGATGGTGCATATTTCTTAGAGTTGTTCCACGGTTCGACAATCGCATTTAAAGATATGGCACTGTCTATTCTGCCATATTTACTAACAACGTCAGCAAAGAAGAACAATGTCAAAAATGAGATTGTTATTCTGACCGCAACTTCTGGCGATACCGGAAAAGCAGCCTTAGCTGGATTTGCTGATGTACCGGGCACGAAGATTATCATCTTTTATCCAAAGGATGGTGTCAGCCCAATTCAGGAGAAGCAGATGGTAACTCAAAAAGGTGACAATACCTTTGTAGTGGCAATCAATGGAAATTTTGACCAAGCGCAAACAGGTGTTAAGACGATGTTTTCCAATCAGCAGTTAGCGGCCACGATGGATGCGGCAGGATACCAGTTCTCGTCAGCAAACTCCATTAACATTGGACGTTTGGTACCACAAATTGTATATTATGTATATGCTTATGCAAAAATGTATGCAAATGGTGAAATTGGTCGTGATGAAAAGTTGAATGTAGTCGTACCAACCGGTAATTTTGGTAATATATTAGCAGCATTCTATGCAAAAAATATGGGCATTCCAATTGATAAATTAATATGTGCATCGAATGATAATAAGGTATTATATGATTTCTTTGAAACCGGAACCTATGACCGGAACCGTGATTTTATTTTAACCTCATCACCATCAATGGATATTTTGATTTCTAGTAATTTAGAACGTTTGATTTATCGTGTGGCAGGAAATGATGCCGTGAAAAATGCTGAGTTAATGAAAGCATTAACAGCAGATGGAAAATACGAAATTTCAGCCGAGATGAAAGTACAATTAGCAGACTTCTACGGAAATTATAATGATGAAGCAGAGACGGCAAAGGTAATTAAGGACTTATATGAGAGTACCGGCTATGTCATTGATACGCATACCGCAGTAGCAGCCGGCGTATATAAGAAATATAAGGCAGAGACCGGCGATAAGGAAACGAAAGCAGTTATCGCTTCAACGGCAAGTCCGTTTAAATTTACGAGAAGCGTAATGGAAGCGATTGATAGTAAATATAATTCAATGTCAGACTTTGAGTTGGTAGATGAATTAAGCCGTATTGGCAATGTCACGGTACCACAGGCAATCGAAGAAATCCGCACGGCACCAGTATTACATGATACAGTTTGTGAAGTGGATGAAATGGAAGCAGTCGTAAAGAAATTTTTAAATATCTAAAAATTCTCCCCATGCATGTAATGTGCATGGGGAGAATTTTATATGCGTTAAATATTAAAAAGACAAGATAAAATGGATTGTTCCAAATGGGAAGATTACCGGAAAGACATAAGAACCGGTATCATAGCTAACCAATTCACCTTCAATAATCGATGGTGGACAAAGTGACAGCTCAATGGAACGTTCGTTGGACATGTTAACATTAAACAAGCCATTATGTAAGTTCAAGAAATCTTCTAAAGAGGCTTTCGAATATTCATCAAATTTCGAAAAAGTCTCGCCAGCATATCTGGAGGCAAAAGCAATACCAGTTTCTTGGTCCATATCCATAGCTGCTTGAACTGCAATCTCACCAAAGATGTGCTGTGCCACACAATAAGTTGTCGGATAGTCGTCGCACATAATTGGATCAAGCGGAGTAAAATCATTACCAATAAAACGAATTAGATTATTGTATAAAAGTCTTAGATAATCAACTGCGGTATCAGAAGAAAGTGCATCATTAAACTGGCAGAAGTTATCTAATAATTTGGTGATAAGCAACTTTTGGTCATCGTCAGAATTTAATTCATAAATCTCATTCTGTGACTGATAATCAGAAATTAAATTTTCAAAGTCAGTATTCGTCAGCTTTCCATCTTCAATTAGGATTTGTCCTAATAATAAATAGTCTGGTTTTTGCGCTGCTAAGAGCTGAGTCAATTCTTCGTCTGTCAGATAACCTTCGCGGGTAGCAATTTCGCCAAATTTTAAATCCTCGTGAGTTTGAATAATAACAATCTTGTCAACCTCAGAAGCAGTTAAAAGTCCCTGATGAATCGCAATTGTTCCTAACTTTAGATGAACGCTTGCTTGTTTTTCCATAGCATCAATCAACTCATTGGAAGTGAGGACTCCTTTGCTAAGTAAAAAATTACCAAAAAACTGTGTATACATATTTTATCTCCCTTCAACTCCGTCAAAGTGTGACTGCAAAATATTTTTCAACTGCTCAGTGTTAAGCGGTTTCTGAATAAAATCTTTCGCTCCGGCCATAATTGCATTTTTAAGCTGTGACTGCGTGCCGACAGAAGAAACCATAATAATAAAGGCAGAAGAATCAATCTTCATAATCTGATGAATCGCTTCAATACCGTCAATATTAGGCATAACAATGTCAAGAAAAACAATGTCTGGTTTCTCAGCGGTGAATTTTTCAACCGCTTCTTGTCCGTTAACGGCTTCGACAAAGTTACATGCGCCCCATAAAGATAATGCATCCTTTAACTGCTTTCTAGCAAGAATGGAGTCATCTCCGATTAAAATTTTTGTATCTGTAATGTTCATAGGTTAATCCCCTCCAGTAATTGTTCGTAATATAATGCTATTTTACATTAAACTTTGATAATTATCAATCATAACTTATCTAAAAAATAAGGAAAAGCAGATTGCAAGAAAATAAATAATAAGCTATGATGAAAGAAATCAAAAAAGGAGACGATAAACCAATATGGAAAAGATAAATTGGCAATATATTATTGATGTAGTTGTAGCATTATATGGGGGATATGTTTTTGTAACAGCCGTTAAAATGAAGGTCACAGGGGAAATAAGCACTTTTGTGGCAACAACAGAAGAACTATTTAAATGTCACGACAAAAAAGCCTTCATCGAAGAGATACAGGGGCCGATGATGGCTTTTGGTTTATTAACCTTTTTATTTGGGGTGGGCAACCTTGTCAATGAGTTGCTGTGGCAGAATAAAATTGTCAGTATTTTAACCTTGGGAATGTTTTTGGCATTATGTGGAGTATTTTTAATATTTTTACGCAAACAGCGGGACAAACATTTAGCTCTCAGCTAAACATCAGAGAATCGTCACATGATAATCACATACAGTTGCTAAATTAAAGAAAACGAAAAGGAGAGCGGAGCATGGAAAAAATACTTGTGGTGGATGACGAAGAGAAGATTCGCGCAATTATTCGTAAATACGGTGAGTTTGAAGGCTATGAGATTGTGGAAGCAAAGGACGGCATGGAGGCCGTGCGCATTTGTAAAACGCAGGATTTTGATGTGATTATTTTGGATGTAATGATGCCGGAGTTAGATGGCTTTTCGACTTGCAAAGAGATTCGCAAAACAAAAGATATACCAGTAATCATGCTTTCAGCAAGAGGTGAAGAATATGACCGTATTCATGGTTTTGAATTAGGCATTGACGATTATGTAGTGAAGCCATTTTCACCGAAAGAGCTGATGATGCGGGTGAAAGTAGTAATTAGCAGAAATCAGGACAGCAGTGATAAGATGAAACATGATGTCTTTACCGCAGAGGGATTAGTTGTGGATTTTACCGGCAGAACTGTTGCCGTTGATGGTGAACGCATTGACATGTCGCCGAAGGAATATGATTTACTGTTTTATTTAGTCAAGAATCGTAACATTGCCCTGGAACGAGAAAAGCTCATCACAGAGGTGTGGGGCTATGATTACTATGGTGACGATCGAACGTTAGATACACATATAAAATTGCTGAGAAGCAGCCTTGGCATTTACCGCAAATTTTTGGTGACGTTACGCGGAGTGGGATACCGATTTGAAATATAGTGGTGCGTTAGGAGGCTGATGGGTTGAAAACGGAGAAGATAAGTATCAAGTGGAAGATATTCAGCTATATGCTGGTATTTACGGTGATATTGCTGATCATATTGTGGTTATTTCAGATTGCTTACCTGGATGCATTTTACAAGAAAATCCGCACCAGCGAAGCACAGAAGGCAACCTCGCAAATTGTTGAATTATTAAAAAATAATGCCAGGGACGAGGAAATATCAGAGGCAATTGACCAAGTGGCGGCGGCAAATGGCATGGCCGTATTGGTAACAGATGCCGAAGGAGAGCTGCTGTATAATGCAGAGTATATTATCAATGCCAGAATGAATGGAATCCCGCAAACGGATTTTGAAAAATATTATCAGACAGCACTTGAAAATGGTGGTTCGGCCGAGATAGAATTTGAGGGTAATGAAAATAAGACCTTTATGAATAAGGATATTGCACCACCAGAACCATTAGAGGGTGCTGAAAACAGGGACAATATGGGCGTTAAGAGCTTTATGCAGAATCGTGGTCAGGAATTTGCTGAAAGCGTAATTCTCGTTAAAATTGTTGATGTGGCGGATCTGCAATATGTAGTTATGACCAATATGGTACTAACTCCAGTCGATGCCACCGTTAATACCTTGAAAATACAGTTGATTTGGATATCAGTAGTGATGGTGTTACTATCCTTGGGAATTGCCTTGCTGCTATCAAAAAAAGTATCAAAGTCGATGATTAAGGTGGTCGATTCTGCAGATGAGCTGGCACGGGGAAATTATCAAGTCGAGTTTGAAGGCACGGACTATCGCGAAATTGCTGAATTATCCGATACCCTTAATTATATGACAAAGGAACTTGAAAAAACAGAGAACCTGCGGCGGGAACTAATCGCCAATGTGTCTCATGATTTACGTACCCCGCTGACGATGATAATTGCGTATTCAGAAGTAATGCGTGACTTGCCGGGGGAAAATTCGCCAGAAAATATTCAAGTAGTAATTGATGAGTCAAAGCGTTTGGCCAACCTTGTCAATGACATGTTAGATATTTCAAAATTGCAGGCGGGTGTGTTAGAAAAAAATAGTGTCATCTTTAATTTGACCGATAGTATTCAATCAGTATTTGAACGATATAATAAACTGAAAGAACAGGACGGATATAATATAAACTTCTGCTATGACCGGGAAATCTATGTATGTGCGGATGAATTTAAGATCTATCAGGTGATTTATAATCTAGTCAATAATGCGATAAATTACACTGGAGAAGATAAGACGGTAACAGTGAAGCAGATTATTAGCGGTGAACTAGTTCGAATTGAGGTGACAGACAGCGGCGAAGGAATTGCGCCAGCGGATGTGCCATATGTCTGGGAACGCTATTACAAAGTTGATAAAACGCATAAGCGGGCAGTGGCTGGAACGGGCTTGGGCTTGTCGATTGTGAAAAATATTTTAGAGCTGCATGGCGCTGCATATGGAGTCGATAGTCAGCTTGGAAATGGCAGTACCTTTTGGTTTTGTTTGAAAATAGAACAGTAATGCAAAGAATGCTTCAACCATTTGAGTGGCTGAAGCATTCTTTTTTTTGATGTGATTTATCACATTGTGATTAGTCGCATTGTGATTAGTCACGTTCATTGATTGGACGATAAGATTTTCTTTCGCCAACATTTTTGTATGCAGGACGCATAATTTTACCGTTATGAGCAATTTCCTCGAGGCGGTGAGCACTCCAGCCGGCAATTCGGGCAATTGCGAAAATCGGGGTATATAATTCCAGTGGAAGCCCTAGCATATGATACACAAATCCACTGTAAAAGTCGACATTCGGGCTAACACCCTTGTAGATTTTACGTTCCTCACCAATAATCTGTGGTGCAAGACGTTCCACCATGCTATAAAGGGCAAACTCTTTTTCAAATCCCTTTTCAGCAGAAAGCTTCTCCACAAAGGTTTTTAAAATATTTGCTCGTGGGTCAGAGAGAGAGTAAACGGCATGACCCATACCATAGATAAGACCAGCTTTGTCAAAAGCCTTTTTGTTCAGCAGGTCACGCAAATAATTACCAACCGCTTTCTCATCGGTCCAATCCTTTAAGTTCGCCTTCATATCTTCAAACATCTGAATAACCTTAATGTTGGCACCACCATGTTTTGGTCCTTTTAAGGAACCAAGCGAAGCGGCAATTACGGAGTATGTATCCGTAGCAGAAGAAGAAACCAGATGAGTGGTAAAGGTAGAGTTATTACCACCACCATGCTCCATGTGTAAAATCAGAGCGATATCAAGTAACTCAGCTTCCAGCGGTGAATATTTACTGTCTGGTCGTAAAACATGCAGAATCGTTTCCGCGGTGGAATGTTCTGGATTTGGTGAATGGATAAAAAGACTGGCACCATCATGATAGTGACGATATGCCTGATATCCATAGACTGACAGCATTGGAAATAAACTAATTAATTGTAAGCATTGTCTTAATACATTTGGAATTGAAATATCATCGGCTCTGTCATCATAAGAATAAAGCGTCAGAACACTTCTAGCCAAAGTATTCATCATATCCTTACTAGGTGCTTTCAAAATAATATCACGGACAAAACTGGTTGGCAGTGTGCGATATTCTGATAACTGGGCGCAGAAGCGTTTTAGCTGGGCCTTTGTAGGCAACTCTCCAAATAGCAGAAGATACGTACATTCCTCAAATCCAAAGTGACTGTTTGGTGCAACTCCTTTGACCAAATCATCCACGTTATAGCCGCGATAAAATAATCTTCCCTCAGCCGGAACGGTTTCGCCGTTAATAACCTCCGTTGAGCATACATCTGAAATGTCAGTTAATCCAACCAAAACACCTTTTCCGTTAATATCACGCAGACCGCGTTTGACATCAAATTTGGTATATAGTTCAGGCGGAATATAGGCAGCATCCTCACTGAGTTTAGATAGATCGAGGATTTCAGATGTTATTTCGCAAAATTTATTGTTATTCATATAATCCCTCCTTTAAGACTTATGTCACTATGTTACCATATGTTCAAATTTAAATACAAGAAAAATTCGTCGAATTTAAAGAAAGTTTAATAAAAGTTTATCGTTTTTTCATATTTATGGGCAAAAGAAGCATTTATAATAAGAAATAATTACCAGAAAAAAGTTTCGAATTGGATATTTTGTAGAAAAAAGTAGAAAAAAAATGATGAAAATTTTACAGAAAATTGATTGACAAAAAATTAACATCGTGTATATTGGTATTAGTGTATTTTTGCAGAAACAAAGAAAAATTTTATACATAATACAAGGAGGAAGTACTTTATGTCAACAAAAGCGTATTACCCAATTGATGAGATTGGTGCAGGAAAACCAGGTTTTTCCAAAACCCGTTCCATCATCGAAGCACCTTTTTACGGAAATAACGTAATCAAGGTAAACACCTTAAAAGAAGCTTATGAATTAGCAAAGAATTCTCCAGGAACTATCGTAACAGATATGCCAATATACAGAGGCGAAGAGTTTGGTCTTGAAAAAGATGCAAAAGTTCTGTTATTCAACGATGGTGCTGTTACTGGTCGTTATGCTGGTGCACGTCGTATCAAAGGCGAGCCAGGCGTAGACGCAGGCAAATTAGATAAAGTTGCTATGGATGCAATCTATGAAACACGTTGGAAAACAATGTACCATGCAGAAGTATTTGTTGGTCTGGATCCAGAATTCATGGTGAAAGCACATCTTTTAATTCCAGAAGGTGAAGAAAACATCATGTACAACTGGATGTTAAACTTCCAGTACATGTCAGATGAATATGTAAAAATGTACAGAGATTCCAAAGCAATTGGCGATGGAAAGGAAGCAGACGTTTATATCTTCTCTGACCCACAGTGGGTTCCAGAGGACAAGCCAGATGTTGATTACAGCTGCTTAAGCGATCCTTTGACATTATGCTATTTTGATACAGATGCGAACTGCGCATGTATCTTAGGTATGAAATATTTCGGAGAGCACAAAAAAGGAACATTGACCATGGCTTGGGCAATTGCCAACAGAAATGGTTATGCATCCTGCCACGGCGGACAGAAAGAGTACAGCTTAGCAGATGGCTCTAAATATGTTGCATCTGTATTCGGATTATCCGGATCAGGAAAATCCACCTTAACACATGCTCAGCATGGTGGAAAATACCCAATCACAGTATTACATGATGATGCATTTATCATCAATACCGATACATGTTCCTCAGTAGCATTAGAGCCAACATACTTCGATAAGACATCAGATTACCCAACTGGCTGCCCAGATAACAAATATTTATTATCTGCTCAGAACTGTTCTGCAACCTTAGACAGCGAAGGCAAGATTCAGTTAGTAACAGAAGATATCAGAAATGGTAACGGCCGTGCAATCAAATCCAAATTATGGTCACCAAACCGTGTTGACAAAGTTGAAGCACCGGTTAACTCCATTATCTGGATTATGAAAGACCCAACCATTCCACCAGTAGTAAAAATCAAAGGAGCAGCATTGGCTTCCGTTATGGGTGCAACTCTGGCAACCAAGACATCTACCGCAGAGCGTGTAGTTGCTGGAACAGACTTAAATGCATTACGTATCGTACCATATGCTAACCCATTTAGAACTTACCCACTAGCAAATGACTATGAGAAGTTCAAAAAATTGGTAGAAGAGAAAAACGTAGATTGCTACATCGTAAATACCGGTGACTTCATGGGCAAGAAAGTACAGCCAAAAGATACTTTAGGCGTATTAGAAGCAATCGTAGAAGGAAAAGCATCCTTTAAGCAGTGGGGACCATTTGAAGATATCGAAATCATGGATTGGGACGGCTTCGTACCTGATTTATCTGATAAAGATTATACCGCAGCATTAACAAGCGGAATGAAGTCTCGTGTTGATGCAGTAGAAGGCTTTGCAACCAAGAAAGACGGCTACGACAAACTTCCTGATGAAGCATTAGCAGCATTAAAGAAAGTTTTAGCAGCATCAGAATCACTGTAAAAAATAAAATAATGAAGGATGTCTGGATAGTAATCTGGACATCCTTTTTTTTAGGGGCGCATTGTAAATTTCTCAAATTTTCATAAAAAGACAAATTTTTTTTAATGTGACAAAAATTGACACGAATTTTACATTGAAAAAAGTCGTATAATAGAGTATAATCAAATTAAGTAAATAACCTGAGATGTTCGACACCCTATTATTTAGAACCTACATTTTATTTCATGGGATTCCTAAATTACTGAACGGATGTCAGGCCGCCTCGAATCAGCGGAAGGCAGAAAGTCAGTTGCGGTGACCCACCTAGCTTTGCTAGGAGTCTAAATTGTAGGAAACGGCATTTTGGGATTTACAGAAGAGAAAAAATTAAAATACAAAAGATAAATGTAATAAGCAACATAAGACAAACATAGGATGTACCAAAGATAGCATACAAAAGATAAAATAATATAAAATACAAAAGATAAAAGAAGCTGCTTTATATAAAGCAGCTTCTTTTAGATAAGATAAAAAAGAAAGAGGGAAATGAGATTGTTACCAATAAAAGCAGCAAAAGGCAGAACGACCTCACGGCATTTTGGGGGGAATCAACGCAGATATCAAAAACGAAAAAGAAATAAATTTAACAAAAAAATTGGCATGTCTGTGATTTTAATAATGATGCTGCTGGGATTGGTGGCGATATGTTGGAAAACGGATCAGGAAAGCGGCATATTTACATCTGCTTATGTAAATATTAATGAGATTCCTGATTTTATGCAGTTTACATACTATAGCAAGGAAGAGTGGCAGGAAAAGTTAGGAATAGGAACAGATGAACATCTGACGGAAGGTCATTTGACCTATGGACATCTGGCAGAATTGCTGGACTTATTGCAGCTGCAAGAATACGTAAAATATGAGGACAAAAAAGCAGCAACAGAGGTAGAACGTGATACATGGAATACAATTTATGAACAGATTGTAGAGCTGTTAGACATTGCGGAAAAAGTTCAGAAAAAATCCATTCTTTATATCGAGGGAGAAACTGAGGAAGCGAAACTGACCATCATTACGGAGGATGGAACATATACATATCCTGCAGACCAATTAAATCTGGAACAGTATCAAAGCTATGATGTCTACTTGATGGATGAACAAATATTGGGATTTGCCAGAGAGAACCAGGAAGAGTCGGTAATTGCAAACGTGTATGTAACGGAACAAAAAGAGGAACTGAAATTTATCTTCCAGAATAAACAACGAGAATTGCCGTTAGAGACAACAGAAGACCTGGTGCAAACAATTTGTGATATACATATAAAAAATGGTGCCATAATCAAAATTCAGAAAAAAGAAGATTACATCCAGGGCAAGCTGTTGGCGATTCGAAAGAAAAAAATTGATATTGAAGGTTATGGTGCAATCGAACGAGTAAAAGACTTGCCAGTTTATCAAACATATGGTGAAACAGAGCAAAAGTCACTGTCAGACATTGTCATTGGCAATATGAATCTGCACTACGTTGTTGCAGAAAAGAAAATTTGTGCTATTATATTGACTGAGCCAGCAGAAATAAAGACAGTTCGAGTGTTACTATTAAATGAAAATAGTGGAATATGCCGGCCGGAAGTATATCTTTGTGCCGATGAGGCATATCAAGTGAGTATTGGTGAAACAGTAGAAGACCGAGAGGCAGGCAGTATTGTTCGGGCATCTGATTATTTTACAGATGAAGAGGAGCAAAGCGTAAAAGCAGAAGTACCCGATGGCGGCAGTATGTATTTTTGTGATGAAAGTGGGGCGAAAATATCAAATCCATATGAGGGCAGCCTCGAGATTCGAAAATATGACGATGGCTATGCGGTCGTAAATGCAATTTCGTTGGAAAGTTATCTGTGTGGAGTTGTACCAAGCGAAATGCCGGCGACCTACGGTATCGAAGCATTAAAGGCACAGGCGGTATGTGCGCGGAGTTATGCCTATATTCAACTGATGAACGGTGACTATGCAGACTACGGTGCTCATATCGATGATAGTACCAATTATCAGGTCTATAATAAGCAGGAACATCAGGAAACGACGACTCAGGCAGTCCACGAAACAGAGGGGCAGGTTATAACCAATCAAGACAAAACAGTAGAAGCCTACTATTATTCAACCTCCTTTGGACATTCAGGCAGTTATGAATCTTGGAATCTTGAGGACGATGGGACTCTTGATTATTTACAGGGAACCTGGCTCAAAGATAAAGCAAAAAAGCTGGATTTGTCAGACGAGACAGTATTTGCTGCATATATCAATGAGGCCGATGATGAGTGCTATGACAGTTTTGCTAAATATTTTCGTTGGAGGGCCAAATTAAATCTAACTGATAAGTCGGAGCAGATAAAAGAAAAGATAAATGCTCGTAAAAGTGCTCAGCCAAATAGTATCATCATCCATCACAAAGACAACGATGATGCTGAAAACACATATGAATTGGGAATAATCAAATCCTTTGTCATACAGGAGCGAAATAGCTGTGGTGGTATCAAAAAACTGATTGTTAACTTTGAAAATGGAACGGTTGATATTGCCGATGAATACAGTATCCGAATCATAATTGGCACAACAATTACAACGGTGACATGGCAAGATGAGAGCGAAAGCACAGATATGACTGTACTGCCAAGCTCATATTTTACGATTAATTCAACCGAAAATGGGGAATATATCATCAGTGGCGGCGGTTATGGTCATGGAATTGGCATGAGCCAGAATGGCGCCAAGGGAATGGCTGATAAGGGATATGGCTATGAGGAAATCTTACAGAAATTTTATCCCGGTGTAATTGTAAAAAACATCTATCTAGATGACAACGAAAAGGAGAAAGCGTAATGATTTGGAAAATAGCCGGAAACGTCAAATTCTTTATTGATAAATGTAAAAAAGATAATATCAATGCATTTGCTGCGCAATCGGCATTTTTTGTGATATTATCAGCAATTCCGTTGTTGATGGTGTTTAGTTCATTACTTAAATATACATCCGTGACAGAGAGTATCTTAATGACAATTATCAATCGCATTATTCCGTCCTATATCTCGCC
Organism: Lachnospiraceae bacterium; assembly: GCA_031555935.1. Lineage (GTDB taxonomy): Bacteria > Bacillota > Clostridia > Lachnospirales > Lachnospiraceae > Roseburia_C. The sequence continues at coordinate 188,634 of JAVBTX010000006.1, forward strand.
ATTTTGCATTTCAATCATTCATGAAGTGTACAATAAATCGTTTGGAATCATCTCGGTTGCGGCAATTCTGGCAATCTGGTCAGCAGCAAAGGGAGTGCAGTATCTAACAAGCGGCTTAAATGCAATTTATAACATCGAAGAAACTAGAAATTGGTTTGTAATGCGATTCTGGGCGATCATATATACGATTATATTTGTTGTCGCGATTGTCGTGATGCTGGTACTAATGGTTTTTGGCAATAGCTTGCAGGATATGATTGTGAAATACATTCCGATTTTAGTGCGGATGACAGAGCTGGTTATCAGCCTGCGGGGACTAGTGACCTTAGGCTTGTTAATTATCTTTTTTATGGTAATATTCAAAGCATTGCCAAATAGAAAAGCAACCTTTCGTTCTCAACTGCCAGGAGCAGTATTGTCTGCGGTAGCATGGCAGCTATTTTCCTTTGGGCTGTCAATCTATGTATCGTATTTTAATGGTTTTTCCATGTATGGTAGTTTGACAACGATTGTCTTAATTATGCTGTGGTTGTATTTTTGCATTTACATTATGATGATATGTGCAGAAATCAATGATGTTTATGAGGAAAATATTGAAAAACGAATAGAACGGCGGAAGCAACGCAAACAACGCAAACAGAATAAAATTTCGTGAACGAAATTTTTAGCTGATAAAAAAGGGTTGATGTTTCAAAAATGCTGTGGTATGATAGGTCTCAATTAGATGAAATGTTAAGAAAGTGTTAAGTAGATTCTTATACTTTTTACAGAGAGAGGAAGTAGACGGCTGAGAGCTTCCTTAAGGTAAGATAGGAATTGAATTTCGCACCGGAGCAGCATTGGCGAACCAGAGTAGCTGATGACGGGTAGTGCACGTTACGCATATGAGAGTCTGAAATCATTTCAGGAATCAGGGTGGTATCGCGGAGTTTAGCTTCGTCCCTTTTTTGGGACGAAGCTTTTTTTAATTAAAAAAAGGAGAATCAAGATGAAAGAAAAACTTCAGAAGATGAGAGAAGAAGCCATTCGCCAGATTGAAGAATCACAAGAATTAACCAAATTAAATGATGTCAGAGTGGCATTCCTTGGTAAAAAGGGCGAATTAACCGCAATATTAAAGAGCATGAAAGATGTGCTGCCAGAAGAACGTCCGATGTTTGGACAGATGGTAAATGATGCCAGAGAAGCCATCGAACAAAAAATCGAGGAAATCAAACAAAAATTAGAAGCTGCTGAACTAGAAGTGAAGTTAAAAGAAGAGGTTATTGATGTAACCCTGCCAGCAAAGAAAAACAAGATTGGACATCGTCATCCAAGTACGATTGCCTTAGAAGAAGTAGAACGTATTTTTACCGGCATGGGCTATGAAGTCGTGGAAGGACCGGAAGTGGAATATGACTACTATAACTTTGAGGCTTTAAATATTCCGGCAAATCATCCGGCCAAGGATGAGCAGGATACCTTTTTTATCAATGATAAAATTGTTCTGCGGACCCAGACCTCACCAGTACAGGTGCGCGTGATGGAACAGGGTAAGCTGCCAATTCGAATGATTGCACCGGGTAGAGTATTCCGTTCTGACGAAGTAGATGCGACTCATTCACCATCCTTCCATCAGGTGGAAGGAATGGTAATTGATAAAAATATTACCTTTGCCGATTTAAAAGGAACCTTACAAGAAGTTGCGGCACAATTATTTGGACCAGAAACAAAAGTGAAATTCCGTCCGCATCATTTCCAGTTCACCGAGCCAAGTGCAGAGGTGGATGTATCTTGCTTCAAATGCGGTGGTAAGGGCTGCCGTTTCTGTAAGGGTGAGGGCTGGATAGAAATCTTAGGCTGTGGCATGATACATCCGCATGTCTTAGAGATGAGCGGCATCGACCCAGATGAATACACTGGATTTGCATTCGGTATGGGACTTGAGCGAATTGCCCTGCTAAAATACGAAATCGATGACTTGCGTTTACTATACGAAAATGACGATAGATTTTTAAGTCAGTTCTAGAAAAGAGAAAAGGAGAAAAACGATGAATACTTCCTTAAAATGGATAAAAGATTTAGTACCAGGGCTTGATGTCAGCAATCAGGAATATGCCGATGCAATGATTATGTCAGGTTCAAAGGTTGAAGTATATAAAAACTTAGATGCTGATTTGGAGAAAATCATTATTGGTCAGATTCAAACAATTGAACCGCATCCAGATGCGGATAAATTAATTGTTTGTCAAGTCGAGATTGGCGGCGGCGAAACAACGCAGATAGTCACGGGTGCACCAAATGTTAAAGTCGGTGACAAGGTACCAGTAGTCTTAGACGGCGGTCGTGTGGCAGGTGGCCATGACGGAAAAATGACCCCAGGCGGCATCAAAATCAAAAAAGGTAAATTACGTGGAATTGAATCAAACGGCATGATGTGTTCGATTGAAGAATTAGGTTCCAATTGTGATATGTACCCGGAAGCACCAGAAATGGGCATCTATATTTTTAGTGACGATGCAGTGGTTGGTGAATCTGCAATTGCAGCACTTGGTTTAGATGATACCATTGTTGAATATGAAATCACCAATAACCGTGTGGATTGCTTTAGTATCTTAGGCATTGCCAGAGAAGTAGCAGCAACCTTTGATAAAAAATTTGTACCACCAGTCATCACAGAAACCGGCAATAGCGAGAATGTCAATGACTATATCAAGGTGACGATAAAAGACACCGAGCTATGTCCGCGTTACACTGCACGGGTGGTCAAGAATATAAAACTAGCACCATCACCAAAATGGATGCAGGACCGATTGCGGGCACAGGGTATTCGCCCAATCAACAATATCGTTGATATTACCAACTATGTCATGGAAGAGTATGGTCAGCCAATGCATGCTTACGATTGGGAAACCATAGCTGGTCGTGAAATTATTGTCCGCCGCGCTGAACAAGGTGAAAAATTCGTAACCTTAGATGGCCAGGAACGACAGATGGATGAAGATATTCTGATGATTTGTGATGGTGAAAAAGCGGTTGGCTTAGCGGGCATCATGGGTGGTGAGAACTCCATGATAACCGATAATGTAACCACGATGCTATTTGAGGCAGCTTGCTTCAATGGCACAAACATCCGTATATCCAGCAAAAAAGTAGGACTTCGTACCGATGCATCATCAAAATTTGAAAAAGGCTTAGATCCAAATCTGGCTTTGATGGCAATGAACCGTGCCTGCCAGTTGGTCGAAGAATTAGGCGCTGGTGAAGTTGTTGGTGGCGCGATTGATGTATACGAAAAAGTAAAAGAAGGCAATCGGATTCCATTTGAACCGGAGAAATACAATAAATTATTAGGCACCGACATTGCCAAAGAGACAATGTTGTCCTATTTTGCGAACATTGAATTGGGATATGATGAGGCGGCAAATGAAATATTGATTCCATCCTGGCGTCAGGATTTGGAGCGTGGCGCGGATTTGGCTGAGGAAGTGGCTCGTTTCTATGGTTACGATAAAATCGGCACAACCTTGCCTAGCGGAGAAGCAACAACTGGAACGTTAAGCTTCAAGCTGCGGATTGAGCAGGTGGCCAGAGACACAGCAGAATTCTGCGGCTTTTCTCAGGGCATGAGCTATTCATTTGAAAGCCCAAAGGTATTTGACAAGTTATTACTGCCAGCAGATTCACCAATTCGTGAAGCGGTTGTTATTTCAAATCCATTAGGCGAAGATTTCAGTATCATGCGAACCATTTCCTTAAATGGTATGCTGACATCACTGGCAACCAACTATAATAGAAGAAACAAAGATGTTCGTTTGTATGAGCTTGGTAACATTTATCTGCCAAAGCAGGTACCGGTAACGGAGCTGCCAGAGGAGCGGATGCAATTGACGCTGGGAATGTATGGCGAAGGTGACTTCTATACAATGAAGGGTGTGGTCGAAGAATTATTTACCAAGGTTGGTATGGATGAAAAAATGACTTGTGACCCGAATTCCGAAAAGCCATTTTTGCATCCAGGCCGTCAGGCTAATATCATTTATAAGAATAAAGTGGTTGGCTATTTAGGTGAAGTTCATCCGGTGGTCGCTGGTAACTATAACATCAAGGACCGTGTCTATGTTGCTGTTATAGATATGCCATACATTGTGGAATGGGCAACCTTTGACCGCAAATACAACGGCATTGCCAAATTCCCAGCGGCAACCCGTGACATTAGTATGGTCGTACCAAAACATATTTTAGCCGGCGATATCGAAAAGATATTTGAGACAAAGGGCGGAAAAATGTTAGAAAGCTATGCATTATTTGATATTTATGAAGGCAGTCAGATAAAAGCTGGTTACAAATCAATGGCATATTCCCTAAGTTTCCGCGCCAAAGACCGGAATCTGGAAGAGAATGACATTACCTCTGCGATGAGTAAAATTTTAAAAGCCTTAGAAGGAATGGGCATTGAGTTAAGAGCTTAATTATAAAAATGGTATAAAATGACTGAAAAAAGGATAAAAACTGTGAAAAGAATGTGAAGTTTTATCCTTTTTTTGGCTTGCATCAAGAAAAAAATAAATGTATACTTATACATAGGGATTAAAAACAAGTATTTTTCAAGGAGAAAGGGAGAACAAATAAGATGAGAAAATTCTTAAACACAAGTAAAATTGTAAATTTTGCGGCAGTATTGTTTTTGGCATTGGGACTTAGTTTTGCCATTCAGATGACAGCTAATGCTGCAATTAGCGCACCGTCTAATGTAAGGCAGACAGATGCAACTGATTCAAGAATCTATTTGCAATGGGCGCCATCATCGGTAACGGCAGGAGAAAGTATTTACTATTATATTATCTATGGTACAGATTCAACGTTTACTAGTTATAATGGCTGGGAGAGAGTGTCGTCTTCTTATACATCTGATTATGTATATCAGAACTTGCAGGCTGGCAGTACATATTATGTGAAAGTTGGTGCATCAACATCTGGTAGCTATGGTTTAACTAAACCACCATTGGATACAGTGTGGTCACCGACAGTTCAGATGGTAACAACACCAGGACAGCTACAGTACACTTCAATTAAGCAGACAGCGGCAACAGAGACATCTATCAAACTTTCTTGGGCCGCTTTAGCTGGTGCAAATGGTTATGAAGTTGTTTATTATGTACAAGGAACGGATTCTAATACTGGAACAACCAAATATACAACAACAAATAGTATCAATATAACTGGTTTAAAGAAAAATAAAGAATATAAGTTTGAAATTTATGGTTACAGAAATAATGGTACTGTGAAATATGCAGCGTACTCAGGTGGTTCATTATCTTATGTTCCAACTAGACCGACAAAAATAAAAGGTGTAGATTGTGATTTGTTTGATACATCGACAAGCAAAGGCGCTGCTACTTTTACATATGATAGAAATGCTGTCGCAGATGGCTACGAGTATCAAATTTGTGCATATAATAGCACCAAGGTTTTGGTAAAAGGCTCTACGTCATCCTATTATTCAAGTGTTTCAGTTAAAAATAGTAAACTGAAAGCTCGCCAGTTCTATCGTATTCGAGTACGTGGTTATATCAATTTGAGTGGTAACCAAAAATCATATGGAGCATGGTCTGATTATGAATATTTTGCACGTGCAGCCGGATCTGATGTTGGAATTAAAAATTCTGGCGGCAAAATAAAGGCAAGCTGGAACAAGGTTAAAGGGGCAACAAACTATACGGTATATTTTTCTACCAATGGAAATAAGTATTCAAAGCTAACAACAACAAAAAAGCTAAATTATACAATTAATAAAAAAATATCATCAGACAATTATTATTATATTAGAATTGTTCCGAATTTTAAAAAAGGTAAAGTGAACTATCCAGGAACGATTAATAAATTATATAACTTCTATTCAGCAAAAGTGTACACAAGTTCTTATGGATGGTGGTATTACACCGATTAATAGTTTTCTGTAAAAGAGAAATATAAAAATAATATGAGTGGTTGTGTTAATGGGCTCTATGTCAAGTGTTGGGGTGCGATTCTTATGAATCGCGCTCCATTTGTGCATTTGAGGTTGATTTGATGTTTTGACAAAAAGATATACTTTTTGCGCATGACAAATAGACCCTCAAGTGCCAGTCTTATGAAATTAGTTTGTTGTCATTAGTATTCGGGTTCTAAAGTGTTCGAAATTCCGTATTCCGTAGGATATGCGTTTTAGAACCTTTATCTTATTATTGAATCCCTCTGTTGGGCCGTTCGTGATATGTCCATATTTGAATGCGTGAAGGATTAGTTTTGCCCATGTCCGATAGGTTTTGGCACAGGCTTCAAACTCTTTGATTCCGGATGTCTCAGAAGCCTTAATCCAGTCCCAAAAATCAACACGCTGCTCAGAATACTTCGGATTCTGACAAATATCAAAGAATTGTTCTTTTAGCCGGTGGGCTTTACGAAGATCATCATTGTAGAGCAACATTAGGTCACAGGCTGTCTTCCGTTCATTCTTTAGCTTAGGATACCTGGTTAGAATCAGGGTTCGGCTACGTTTATAGTACTTACGAAGATTGGCAGGCATGGTCTTTTGTAGTCGTTTACGAACATTTTCGATTGCCCAACTTGTTTGCCGTATAAAATGATATTTGTCGATGATAATCTTAGCGTTAGGAAAATATATTTGTGCCAGTTCTACGTATTGTTTCCACATGTCGCAGACAAAGAACTTTACCTTATACCGCTCCTTTTTTGGAAAAGAAGAAAAGTAGGATACTAGGTGTGACTGTGTACGAGCAGGAAGAATATCAAGTACTCGATGTTTGATTGGGTCAACCAAAATACATTGATATTTACCAGTGCTTGCATTGCCTTTAAATTCATCAATAGAGAGAACTTCGGGTAAAGCAGGTTTTGGAAAAATAATGGTATCAAGAATTCGGTTGACAGTCGATGTAGATACATTTGATTTCTCTGCGATGGAAGTGATGCTCTGTGTTTCGCGGCAAGCATTCGCTATGTAAGCCGTTAATCTTGAAGTTCGCTGAAAATATCGCGGTATGAAATCGTAAGTTTCATAGAAGCGTTTGCTACATGAGCAACAAATATATCTTCTTTTTCTCAAAACAAGAAAACAGTGTTTCGCCTGAAACGGAAGATCCTTGATTGTCTGCAATCGATAATCATGAACACGTTTGGTAGAAGCCTGACAACAAGGACAGGTTTGCATAGACGCCTTGGTTTCAAGAAAAATTTTGACGAAAGTGTTACCGTGAACAACATTTTTTACAGAAACATCTTTAATATTTATAAGTTTATTGATACAATAATTATGCATTATTGATGCACCTCCGAGTGGTTTGTTTGGTAGACTGGCACTTGGGGGTGTTTTTATTATAAACAAAAATGTTGGAATGCACGAGTATGATTTCTCGTACACCCCAACATTTATTATAGAACCATTCTTTTTTGTGCGCGTTGTGCCCGATTTTTTCTATATAAAATTTACCCCGAATAACCCGCTACTTGCCCCAAATCATTCACAAGGATGTCCTCAAGAGATATAGTATAAATAGAAAAAATTATATTTAGGAGGACATCTATGAAAGCAATTTACAAAACAACATTGTCAGTGATTCTTGCCATCAGCATGATTATTACGCTTGGTACAGCAATGCCGATGACAGTGAATGCAGCAAGTGGGCAGACAACCACATTGACTTTTCAAAACAATTCAAGCGGCAATGGCTGGAGTGCATCGAATGGCATCTTGACCCTGACCAACTTCGAGTGGGTGACAAGTGCAGCGACAGCGGTTAGTGTACCATCCAGCATCAATAAGATTCAGTTAAATGGTGCGAACATTATTAGGAGTACAACGAGTGCCGGACCTGATAGTTATGGGCTGAAAGCGGATGGTCCCCTGACCATTACCGGAAGCGGTACCCTAGTTGCAGAGGGTGGGGATAGTGATAGTAATAGCTACGGAATGATGACAAAGGCAATTACCTTTGACACTGGATTTACTGGTACCGCCAATGCGATTGCTGGCAGTTCCAGTGGCTCTAACTCGAAAGGTTTGAAGAGTACAGCTCTGACCATTCAAAATGGAAATGTCATTGCATGTGGTGGCAATGGCAGCAGCAATAGCATGGGTATGGAAACTACTGGTATCGTAACAATTTCTGGTGGCAATGTGTGTATTACGGGTAGTGACGTAAGTACGAATAGTTTGTGTTATGGCATCTATGCCAGTGAGCCAGTGAACATTTCTGGTGGCAATGTGGTCATCACTAGTGGCAGTGCGAAATCATCATCTGGGATAGTTTGCCTAGGACTGGTGAGTGTCACGGGCGGTATGGTACAGGTTACCAGCGGAACAGGTACCAATGAAAGTAGAGGTGTTTACAGTGACGGTGTAACAGTTACTGGCGGTGTGCTTAGTGTAATGAGTAATACGGCCCCGACATCTCGTGGTATAAATCTCTTTACTGGAAATGTTCCGATTTCAGTCACTGGCGGCACGGTAATCGCCAGCAGCCTGGCGGCAAGCGGAACGTCGTTTAGCGCGGCCCCAACAGGGTATGCGGGCATGAAAACAGCGGTAAATACCGATGCAACTAGTCCTACTGATTGGACAACCTCCAGTGCCAGTGGCAGTGAAGTTACGACATCCCATAAATATGTCTGCATCACAAATGCAACGGATGTGAGGACAGATACATATAATCTAAATGGTTCTGAAACATGGACAAACAAGACATTGGTTACACTTAGTCCTGATGCGTTAGTATGTGACGGGGCATCAACCATTACGCTTAGTGGTACAAACAATCTTATCTGTGCTTATAAAGGAGCGAGTGAGCCTAAGAGTATATATTCAGAGACTGCTGATGTGACATTTACCGGAAGCGGCACGTTAAATATTGTGGGCGGCACAAGCAGCGGATTTTCTAACTGCGGAATTGGATTAGACCAAGGTACAATGAGGGTAAATACATCCTGTGCAGTTAATATATTTACTGGCGCTGTTACAAATAGCAGCAGTGCCAGTAGTAACAAGGGAATTGATTGTATCAGTGTGATTATCGATGGCACATTAAATACTTTTGGCGGCTATTCTACAGATGGTTATAGCATTGGAATACTTACAGAAGGCATTACGATAGGTTCCGGAGCTACTTTAAATGGGTTCGGAGGCGTATCACAGAACAATAGTTTTGGTATAAAAGTGAATGACACATCAACAATCAGTGGCGGAAAAGTCACTGCTGTCGGCGGTGTATCAAAACAAGATAGCTATGGTCTGGATTTTGCAAAAAAAGCTACAATTTCGGATGGAACAGTAATGGCAATCAGCACAATTGGTGATCTGAGTGCTGGTTTATGCCTTCAGGGAACCGGTGCTGACGCATGTGAAATCAGTGGCGGAAAAGTTTATGGAATTGGCGGCAGAACCACCGAAAGAACCCCCGATGATTATAGTGTCGGTATTGGCAACATGGTAGATACCAAGTTTACCGGAGGTCATATTATTGGTATCGGAGGAAACGGCGGAACAAGTATAGCATTTATGTCGCCCCCAGCCGATACCAGTAATATCTTGAGATACGCCGTGCAGGGCGGCTTATCCAGTGCAGCTATGACCCCAGGTGCACCTACTGATTGGACATCAAATTATCTATATCTCAGTTTTGAAGTGGAGCCTTCCATTACGCTGGGAGCACAAACTGGTACGTTAACTTCCGGAACAGCAGGAAGCGCCACATATAGCATTACGACAGGTGGCTTTGCAACAGCACCAGTCTTTACATCAAGCTCCTTGAAATGGTACACCGCTGTAGCGGGTGAAACGGAAACATCTGCTCCGGCTGGTGTAACCGCCTCCTTCAACGGCAATACCCTTACCCTCAGAACGACGGCAACCGCAACCGCAGGAACCTATTACTTCGACATAAAATCGGATACGACTCGTTCCAATGTTGCAACCTTGGTAATCGGACCAAGTAATTATGTCCCAGTAACAAATATAACAGGCGTAACAACCAGAGGTGTTGTAGGAACACCTTTAACCTTAAGTGGTACGGTAAATCCATCCACTGCAAATAAAAAGACGATTACATGGTCAGTCAAGTCAAAAGGAAACACTGGTGCGGTAATCAACAACGGCAAATTAAGCTTTACTGGTTCCGGCACAGCAACCTTGAAAGCAACCGTAAAAGACGGATCGGCAAAAGGCACTGACTATACCCAGACCTTTACCATAACTGTAAGCTACCCGATTTCAACAGGTCAAACATTTACCGTTTCAGGTTATAACTACAAGATAACCAGCGTCACAAACAGCAAAAAGACAGTTACCTTTACGGGATTAACAGCAGCGAAAAAAAGAACTGCAACATCGGTAAATCTAGCAAACACCGTTAAAATCAAAGGCGTTTCATTTAAGATTACGGAAGTAGGAAAAAATGCATTAAAGAATAATACCAAAATTACAAAGGTAACCATTGGCAATAATGTAAAGGTAATTGGTGCATCAGCATTTTTCAAGTGCACCTCATTGAAAACCGTTTCCATCGGAACCGGCGTGACAGAGATTAAGACACATGCATTCTGTTATGATAAAAAAATAAAGACGCTGACAATCAAGAGTAAAAACTTGAAAACGATTGGTACGCCACACACATTTAATCAAGTGAAGGCGACAATGAAAGTACCATCCTCTAAGCTTAGCGCATACAAAAGGTTATTTGCAAGACAGCAGGGTGTTAGTGGTATGAAATTTAAAAAGATTTAAGTGTAGTTTGTATAAATATACAAAAAAACAGCCGGTTGTTGATACAGCCGGCTGTTCCTTATGTAGTGCGCCCGGTGGGCGCACGTTCTATTCATCCTTAGGTGCTTTCTTAATTGTGCCAAGGACACCATACGCAATCAGATTGAACATCCGGTCAACATCCTTCGGAGTGCCTGGCAGACCGCCGTCAGCAACATGCACGGCAAAACTCAAAGTGCTTTCAATAATATAGGTCCAGAAAAAATCTGGATTAAAACCAATACGGCGGATATTTTTCTTTATCAAGGAGGCAAAAAAACCAAAAGATTGATCTTGACCAGCAATTGTTTCATCATTGTAATAAGAAGATTGACGGAATTGAATATAGAACTTCGCATAATCCCGGTGTGAAACAAGAAAGCCGTAATATTCATACCACATATTAGTTGCATATTTCTTAATATTTAAACCATGTGAAGGGACAACTTTTAAGACTTCATCAATCTTGCTGTCAATATAATATAAACAGCTAACTAATAAAGTCTTCTTATTCGGAAAATTATTGAAGATAGAGCCTTCTGAAATCTGAATCGTGGTGGCAATTTTCTTCGTCGTGACATTTTCAAGTCCATAGTTAGCAACATATGAAATTGTTGCTTCCATAATCATCTCTGGTGTAATTGTTTGTTTTTTCATAATATTAATTATATCTTTGTAACAATAAAATGTCAAACGAAACTCAGAACTATCCCCATGCCTTCGTAATATGATAAAATAAAAGAGAACTTTATGAATCGGGTAAGGGAGCTTGTACATGCGGATGGTGCGCATGAAAAAGGATGTATTGGTTCAGGGGTTACAGTTGCGGTGATGGACACCGGAATTGTCAACCATCCAGACTTTGATAATAGAATATCTGCATTTGTCGATTTCACCTCACGTCGAACCAGCATGTACGATGACAATGGGCACGGAACACATGTATCGGGAATTATCGGCGGCAGTGGCTTTGCCAGTCGTGGAAAATATATGGGAATCGCCCCAGGATGTAATATCGTGATGATAAAAGTGCTGGATCGCCAAGGTAACGGCAATACAGAACAGGTTCTGGAAGCTTTAGATTGGCTGATCAAAAATCGTGAAAGATACGGTATACGGGTTTTGAATATTTCCGTAGGTATGCTAAACTCAGCCAAAAAAGAAGAACAGCAAAAATTAGTCGAGGCGGTGGAAGCTGTTTGGAATAACCAAATCGTTGTCATTGCGGCGGCCGGAAATAATGGGCCAAACAAAGGCAGTATCACGGTTCCGGGGATGTGTAAAACAATTATAACGGTTGGTAGCAGTGACGATGATTCATTTGGCAGCCGGCGGCCCGGACTAATCAAAGGATATAGTGGCCGTGGCCCGACTGAGTGTTGTATCGTCAAGCCGGAAATGACAGCTCCGGGAACCTCGATAGCCAGTTGCTCGCCAAATATGGGATATGAAATAAAGAGCGGCACCTCAATGGCAACACCAGTCGTCACGGGGGCAGTCACAGTGCTGTTAGGACGATACCCATATCTAACACCAGCCCAGGTCAAATTGCGTTTGTACGAAACAGCAGTAGATATCGGCAAAGAAAAAAGCATTCAGGGTTGGGGCAGAATAGATGTGGATAGATTGCTATAAATAACTTAGATAGGTGCATGCTGTATGTCATGCACCTTGACTTTGTAAAAACATACATTTACAATTAAGCTGAATCTATCAGCTTGCTTGTGAAATACGCGAGATTATGGGGAGACAGCCGAAAGGGGCATACATGCAAAAAATATTAATTGTGGAAGACGATAATGATATCAACCATTTACTTACCGAACTGCTAGCTCAGAATGGGTACAAGGTAACAAGTGCCTATTCCGGAACAGAAGCACTGCTATGCTTTGGAAATGACACATTTGACTTGATTTTGCTGGATTTAATGCTTCCGGGCAAGTCCGGAGACGTGGTTTTATCCGAGATTCGCAACATAAGCCCAATTCCCGTGATTGCCCTTACTGCGATAAATACCAAGGAATCAATCGTTAACCTGCTCAAAGCTGGTGCTGACGACTATATTACAAAACCCTTTGACAATGATGAGTTGTTGGCCCGTATCGAAGCAAGGCTTCGTCAAAGCACACCGGTTGCAAACGAGGAACAAGCATTGCATTACAAAGACATAACCTTAAAGCCGGAACAATTTGATGCCTGCATCGGTGATACCTGGCTGCATCTGTCAAAACGCGAATACGAAATATTAAAACTTCTGATGGAGCATCCCAAAAAAGTATTTACCAAAAATAATCTCTATGAAAGCGTCTGGCAGGATGAATTTATGGGAGATGACAACACCATAAATGTACATATCTCCAAAATTCGAGCCAAGCTTGCAGCGGTATCTCCTGACAAAGATTATATTCAGACCGTCTGGGGAATTGGTTTTAAGATGCAGGAATAAATTTATTTAAGACTTTTTTAAGGTTTGGTTTTAACTTTTTTTATCCTCCTGGATTATGATGTATCTAAGAAACAAGAACACACACAACGTACACAACGTGCCAAACGTACAAAAAACTCACGTTTGGCACGTAGGAAAATGGAGGATATTATGAGTGAAATTGTATTAAAAACAAATTCCTTGACCAAAAAATATTCCGGGAGGGCAGCCGTCGACAACGTGAATATAACCATTAAAAAGGGTGATATTTATGGTTTGATCGGACGTAATGGTGCCGGAAAGACTACTTTGATTCGTCTGATTACATCATTGTCCAGACCGGATTCAGGTGACATTACATTATTTGGTCAAAGCACCCCAGCGGGATTGACAGAAGGCCGAAAACGGCTCGGCTGTGTGGTTGAAACACCCGCACTGTATCCGAATTTATCAGCAGTTCAGAATCTGGAATACTATCGAATCTTAAGAGGGATTCCAGAAAAGCACATCGTCACCGAGGCACTTCAGATGGTTGGACTAGCTGATGTCGGAAAGAAACGCTTTGATAAATTTTCCCTTGGTATGAAACAGCGCCTTGGTCTTGCGCTGGCAATAATGAGCCATCCTGATTTTATTATATTAGATGAGCCGATTAATGGTTTAGACCCAATTGGTATTATTGAAATGAGAGAGACCCTAAAGAAACTGAATACCGAATATGGAATAACTATTTTACTATCCAGTCATATTCTAACTGAGCTTTCACAGCTCGCAACCTGTTATGGAATTATCAATGATGGCAAGATGATTAAGCAGTTTAGTCAGCAGGAATTAAAAGAAAACTGTCAGAAAAGCTTATCGATCCAGACTGACGATGTATCGCAGAGCGCACAGGCAATCGAAACAGTGCTGAAAACGAACCGTTACAAGATTATCAGCCAATCAGAAATCAGGCTCTATGATTACCTTGACGATTCAGCGGAAGTCATTTATCAGTTAAGTAATGCTGGTATTCGAATCAAGTCAATGAATGAAATCGGAGATAATCTGGAGGATTACTTTAAGTCCATTTTAGATGAAGACAGCCAAGGGAGGGGAATCTAACATGTTAAATATTATGAGAGCAGATTTATATCGTATTTTACGAGGAAAAGCATTGTATATAACTGGAGCTATTTTCCTAATAATGATCGTCCTTTTATCAATGGGATATGCTGGGACAGTTGGGGTAAATGTTGAAGTAAACACCGAAGCTTCGAATCCGGCCGAAGCGCTTGCTACTGCTGCAAAACTGACGGGCAGTGAAGCACCTTTTTTCCTAATGGGAACGTCTGATAATGTTGTTTATTTTATGCTGGCGATAATCTTTTGTATTGCGGGTTCAGACTTCAGTGCTGGTTGTATCAAAAACGTTTTGTCTCAGGGCGTTTCAAAGACAAAGCTATATCTGTCAAAAATGTTCTTAGCCTTTATATTTACAGCAATCGCCTTTTTGCTATATGTTTTTCTACCGATGCTAATCAATACGATACAAAATGGCTTTGGCAGTCCGGGAGAAGATTATTTACAAAATCTTTTGGCAGCCGTAGGTTTGCAGATGTTTTTAATGTTGGCAGTGACAGCAGTTGGTATCTTTTTGGTTTTTGCAACACAAAAAACAGGTGCAATTATCGGAGGCTATATTGCCTTCTGCATGGCACCGATGCTTCTTATTATGTTATTGTCCCTAATTAATTCATGGTTTGAAAAATTAGCTCAATACGAACTAACGAGCAATATCAGGCTCTTGGCTAACATCTCAATGTTGTCATCTACGGATATCACACGAATTGTTTTGCTTGGCATCACTTATCTGGCAGTAAGCATTGCTGCCGGGCTCTCACTGTTTCGAAAAAGTGAAATCAGATAACATCTTAAAAAGGAGGAAGTGGCTATGATTGTTCTTGTAGTTATTTTGACAGTGGCATTCTGTGCCGCTGTCCTTGCTATCTACTTGCTAAAAAAAGATTTGAAAAATATTTCTAGGATGCTCGAGCAGAAGTATCATTTGCATACGAATACTCATTTGGTTACGACAACTCAGGATAAAGATATTATAAAGCTGATTAGTCAGATAAATGAAACCTTTGATAAGCAGAAACATATCGAGCTGGAAGTTCAAAAAACAAATCTGGAACTGAAACAAGCCATAACAAATATATCCCATGATCTTCGGACACCATTAACATCTGCGCTCGGATATATCCAATTGCTGCAATCCGGAAAAACGGACCAGGCCAAAAAAGCGGAATACCTTCCGATAATTGAAAAGAAACTAAAAAGACTATCGGTTCTGTTGGATGAACTATTTGAGTTTACCCGAATCGTCGAAGGGACCAATGAGCTTGTCATCGAAAAAATCAATCTTACCAATTTAGTCTGTGATATGATATCTGATTTTTATGCGGAATTTGCTGGCAAAGCAATTGAACCAAAGCTGCAAATACCAGCCACACCTTTGTATGTATATGGCGATGAAAAAGCATTGCGGCGGGTCTTTCAAAACCTGACCCAGAATGCCCTAAAACATGGAACAGAGGTTTTTCAACTTTCAATCCAGCCGGAAGAAGGCACAATCATGATTTCAAATAAAGTTGCAGTGCCAGAAAGTCTGGAAATAGACCGGATTTTTGACCGATTCTACACCTCGGACAATTCAAGAACCGAGAAAAATACCGGTATTGGACTTGCCATAGCCAAGGAACTGATGGAGCAAATGGGTGGTGAGATTACAGCTGAGCTACATGATGATATGGTAGAATTTGCGGTAACGTTGAAAAACGAATACTAAATATTTCGGGTGGGTATCCTAATATAAAACTAGTGGCAGGTTTAAGAGAACGGTGGAAAATTGATGTGGAGAGACTGCGATAAAAGAAAAGATACCGCAATGAATTGCGAAACAGACGAAAATCATGTAAGATGTATGAGTAAAATACAAATGAAGGATGTACGTATTATGAAAAAAATACTAAAGCTCGTATTTAGTCGTCTGTTTTTTATATTTGTGGCGATTGCGATACAGTTTCTCTGGCTGTTTAACTTACTCTATACGTTTAGTCTGCAATTCAGTTATGTGAATGCGGTGATTACGGCATTGGCGGTCGTGATTGTGTTACGAATTGTCAGCCGACCTCTCAATCCGTCCTACAAATTAGCATGGACCTTTATTATCTTGTTGTTTCCAATCCTAGGACTGCTTATTTATGCCATCTTTGGCCGTTCCGAGCTAACCAAGCGAACGAGAGAAAAAATGAATCGGGTGCACGAAGAAGTGTTGCCGCTTTTGACCCAAAAAACAGAATATATGCAAGAACTGCGGGAAATAGATATGAGTGTGGCGGTGCAGTCACAGTATCTCAGTCATTTTGCGCAGTTTCCGGTGTATAAAAATACCAATACCAAATATTTTCCATCCGGCGAGAGGATGTTTGCAAATATGCTGCGAGATTTAGAGGCGGCAGAGCATTTCATTTTCTTAGAATTTTTTATCATCGATGAAGGAGTAATGTTCGACCAACTCATAGAGGTGCTTGGGCGAAAGGCTGCACAAGGCGTCAATGTCCGGCTAATCTATGATGATATGGGATGCATAACGACACTGCCAGCTCATTTTTACCGGACCTTGCAGGCGAAGAAAATCCATTGCGCCGCCTTCAATCCCTTCCGGCCGATGATGTCAATTATTATGAACAATCGTGACCATCGTAAAATTATGGTGATCGATGGAACAATCGCGTACACTGGCGGAATTAATATCGCGGATGAATATATCAATAAAATACAACGTTTTGGTTATTGGAAGGACACCGGCGTCCGCTTAGAAGGAGAGGCTGTCTGGAGCTTTACGGCAATGTTTTTGGAAATGTGGAACTACATTGTGCGTTCCTCAGAGGATTACCAGAAATTTATGCCGCATATCAACCAGAAAAAACCATTTGTCAGCGACGGCTTTGTCCAGCCATATGGCGACACGCCACTGGACCGGGAAAATACCGGTGAAAATATTTACTTAAATATTATCAATAAAGCCCGGAAATATGTCTACATTTATACACCATATTTAATTGTCGACCAAGAAATGCTGACCGCACTTTGCAATGCGGCCAAGAGTGGGGTCGATGTACGGATTGTTACACCAGGGATACCAGATAAGAAAATGGTATATTTACTAACCCAGGCTGACTATAAACGTTTCATCGAAAATGGTATTCGAATTTATCAATATACGCCGGGATTTTTACATGCCAAGTGTTTTGTCAGTGACGATACCATTGCCACCGTTGGCAGTATCAATCTGGATTACCGCAGTCTGTACCTGCATTTTGAATGTGGTGTATTTCTGTACCAGTCATCCGCAGTGATGGATGTAAAAAAAGATGTCTTAGAAACAATGGCGCAGTCTGAGGAAATTACTTTGGACTTCTGTAACCATCGGGCATGGATTGTACGAGTGATACAAAGTATCCTCAGACTGTTGGCACCATTACTGTAGGGTGAATATATACATCTTTATTAGCCAAAATAACCAGAAATCACTTTGAAAAAGTAATCCCGAAAAGTAGCTTTTTCGACCGCATCGGAATAGAGGATAGCAACGGAACCAATCTCATTTCCATTTAACTTGTAGACCACTTTGCCGGCAACATCATTCTTTTCAATTGGGGCATTGGCACTCTCTGGAAGAACCATTTCCTTTTCAATTTGGGACATATCATCACCAGTTGTATTCAGATATGAAAATGAGCCATCATAATGTAAAGGGACCAATTCACTGACCCCGCCTTTCACGGCCATGTCATTTAAGGTATCCTTGTTTTCATCCTGATAGACTTGACAGCAGGAAAAACCATGAGTCAATAACGCGCTGGCATCAGCAAAACGGATTTTGTAATCAGGCGCTGCCATGATTACGGCAATTAATTCAATACCATCTTTTTCAGCGGTAGCCGAGACACAGTATTTGGCAAGGCTGGTAGAACCGGTTTTTAGACCGGTTGCATATTGATATTGTTTGATTAATTTATTTGTATTAGCTAAGCCAAATTCGCTGGCACCGTTCTTGGTGTTGTGAATAATGTTTTCCATCCAGATTGTTGAATAGTTATGTATTTGCGGATATTTAATGGTCAGCTCGCGGGACATTAGGGCAACGTCATAGGCACTAGTCATGTGACCATCAACATCTAAGCCACAGCAATTGACAAAATTGGTATCATTCATGCCAAGTCCTTTGGCGCGTGCATTCATTTGCTCGACAAAAGCGGCTTCGCTGCCGGAAATCAATTCGGACATTGCAACACACGCGTCGTTTGCACTGGCAACAGAAATGCACTTAATCATAGTCTCAACCGTTTGGGTTTCACCGGGTTCAAGGAATACCTGTGAGCCACCCATGCTAGCAGCATAGTCCGAGACGGTAACCGTATCCTCAAGCTGAATTTGCCCTTTATCCAAGGCATCAAAAATTAAAATCAAGGTCATGATTTTGGTGATGCTGGCAGGATGCAGACTGGTATGGGCATCCTTTTCATAAATAATAGTTCCGGTGGAGGCTTCCATCAGGACAACATGGGGGGCGGAGAGGTTTAAGGTGGCAGATAAGTCAGTGCTGCTGTTGGTGCTCTCAGCGTTGCTGGCGCTGGTATCTTCGGTGTAATTTATCATCGGCAACTGACCCAAAAGTAATGACAGGCTGATTAGAGCGGAAAGTAGAAGCTGCATAATATACCTCCAAAAGGATTCTACTTTATTTTAAGTGGCATACTTGTATAATATGCATATTAATTGATAAAAAGAGAGGTTACATAGATGAAGACTTTGGGAATTTTGTTCCTCCTGCTCCTGATATATATGGTTTGGCAGTATCTGGAACTAAAGAAATTTAAAGTGACAAACTACAAAATAAAACGGCAGCCTCCCGCTGAGCCTGATGACGGAAAGTTGTCTCTTAGAATTGCTTTGGTTGCAGATTTTCATAGTCATGAGTATGGCCGGCAAAATGAACGTTTGATGGCCGAAATCAGACGCCAGAAGCCGGACTTGATTCTCGTGCCCGGCGATATGATTGTCAGTGCACATGTTACGGATTATCCGAAATCACTGCGTTTTTTTGAGCAGCTCGTGCAAGTAGCACCAGTGTATTTTAGTAATGGCAATCATGAAAGTCGATTCGAGCAGTCTGATTCGGCATATGATGAAGCTTATGCGGACTATCGCAGGCAGGTTGAACAGTTGGGGGTTCATTTTTTGAATAACCAGACCATGCCATTTGGGGAGACAAGAATCGACCTTTGTGGGGTGGATATTCCCTTAGAATGTTATCAAAAAGGCCAGGTAACACCTTTGCCACCAAGATTTATGAAGCAAGCACTAGGTCAAAAGAACCCCGAGCGGTTTACCATTTTATTAGCTCATAATCCCGCGTATTGTGAAGACTATGCAGCTTGGGGGGCTGATTTGATCGTGGCTGGTCATACGCATGGTGGTTTAATTCGGATACCGGGGGTCGGGAGTCTGATTTCACCTCAATTTGAGTGGTTTCCGAAGTATGATGCCGGATTATTTGAGTTGGGAAAAAGTACCGCAATTATAAGTAAGGGACTGGGAACTCATACCTTCCATATCCGTATTTTTGACCGGGCAGAATTAGTGATGCTCCAACTGGAAACGGAACTTTAACACTAAAGCTTGTGTTTGGGTTGATAAAAAACACTAAATCTTGTAAAAAAGCCTTGCTATTTTCAAAAACTACATGTAAAATAATGGAGCAGTACAAAGCAATGGTAAGAAATGCATGAGGTATAAAATGGATTTAAAGGTAAAATTACAAGTGTTTGAGGGACCGCTCGATTTGCTCCTTCATCTATTGGACAAGAATAAAGTGAATATTTATGATATCCCAATAGTGGAGATAACCAAACAATATATGGATTATGTCCGCCAGATGGAGCGCAAGGATTTAAATGTCGTGAGCGAGTTTCTAGTAATGGCGGCTACCTTACTTGATATTAAGTCAAAGATGCTGTTGCCAAAGCAGGTGACGGAAGACGGTGAAGAAGCTGAGGACCCACGTGCAGAACTAGTGGCACAGTTGTTAGAATATAAGATGTATAAATGCATGGCCTATGAATTAAAAGACCGTCAGATGGATGCCGAGAAGGTCATGTACAAAATGCCAACGATTCCGAAGGAAGTTGCTGCCTACGAAGAGCCGGTTAACTTAGAGGAATTGATGGCCGATGTGACTTTAACGAAGCTGAATCATATATTTGAAAGTATTATGCGCAAGCAGGAAGAAAAAATTGACCCAGTTCGTTCGAAGTTTGGCAAGATTGAAAAAGAAGAAGTGTCGATGACCGAGAAAATGAATTATTTAGAGCAGTACGCCCTAAACCATCCGCATTTCAGCTTCCGCAGTCTGTTAGAAGCGCAGAGTAGTAAAATGGAAATTATCGTGACCTTTATGGCCATTTTAGAATTGATGAAAACTGGAAAAATCTTTATTTCTCAGGATAATATTTTTGATGACATTAAAATCGAATCAAAAATTGCTGCCTAAAAAGTGTGAAAGGTTATTTAGAATGGAAAATATAAATTACGAAGCGGCTATTGAAGCAATCCTTTTTACAATGGGAGAGTCAGTAGAGCTAGATAAAATTGCTGCCGCTTTAGAATTAGATAAAAAAATTGCTAAAAAATATATTGAGAATCTGATTGAGCGATATCAAAGCGAAGACCACGGGATACAGGTTATTGAATTGGAAAATGCATATCAGATGTGTACCAAAAACGAGATGTACGAATATCTGATTCGAATTGCCAAACAGCCAAGAAAACGGGTATTAACCGATGTCTTAATGGAAACCTTGTCCATTATTGCCTATAAACAACCGATTACCAAAGCCGAAATCGAAAAAATCCGTGGCGTATCCTCCGACCATGCTGTTAGCAAGTTGGTGGAATATAGTCTGGTCAGCGAAATTGGTCGTTTGGATGCACCGGGAAGACCAATGCTATTTGGTACGACAGAGGAATTTTTACGCAGCTTCGGAGTGCACTCGATTGAGGAATTACCAGTTTTAAATGAGGACCAGATTGCTGAATTTCAGCAACAGGCCGAAATGGAAGCAGAAGAGGAATTCGCAGAAGAAGAGTTGAATGTCCAAGTATAATGATTCAATAGAATTATGTATTTTTTGGAAAACTCCTGAATAGGATAAAATAATCCCAAGATTTCGGAGTGACTATGAAAAATATCTGTTTGAAAGTGATAACCTTGATGTTGACCGTAGTATTAATGTTGGAAGTCATTTATCCACAATTAGTATTCGCTACAGAAAATAAAAATAGCAGTGAACCTGACAACCTATACGCCTTGTCAGCATGCTTAATGGATGCTGAAACGGGGCGTATTTTATTTGCCAAGGATGCGGATACCAAGCGGGCGAATGCCAGCACCACCAAGATTATGACGCTCATCATAACACTGGAAAATGGTAATCTGGATGACCTGGTTACCGTCTCCCAATATGCGGCCAGACAGCCCGATGTACAGTTAAATATTAATACCGACGAGACGTATGTCCTGCGCGACTTATGTTTTTCACTGATGTTAGAGTCACATAACGATGCCGCGGTGGCGATTGCTGAGCATGTTGGCGGAAGTGTGGAAGGTTTTGCTGCGCTGATGAATAAAAAGGCGGCAGAACTGGGCTGTCAGAATACATATTTTATTACCCCAAATGGTCTGGATGCCAAGGATGATAGTGGTGAGCATGGCACAACAGCAGCTGATTTAGCCAGAATCCTAAGCTACTGCATTCAGGATTCACCAAAGGCTGAAACCTTTTTGGAAATTACCAGAACCCCAAGTTATAGTTTTCATAATAAAGAAGTAAAAGATGGCGTGGTATCGGATGGCGGAAGAAGCTTTAGCTGTAACAATCACAATGCCTTTTTAAATATGATGGATGGTGCGTTGTCGGGCAAAACAGGTTTTACCGGTCAGGCGGGCTACTGTTATGTTGGTGCCTTAAAGCGGGAAAACCGTACCTTTGTCGTTGCATTGCTGGGATGTGGCTGGCCAAACAACAAGAGTTATAAATGGTCGGATACAAAAAAGTTAATGCAGTATGGACTGGATAATTATCAATATCAGACTCTGGATAGTATCCCATATGACAGTTCACTCGTAACTGAAATACCGGTTGAAAATGCCCAGACACTTGGCCTTGGGGAGACTGCATTTTTACCGCTGACGGTGTGCGAACAGGAAAACACAAGCGGAATACTATTACAAAATGATGAAGAAATAGAGATTGTCTATAATATCAAAAAAACACTACAGGCTCCAGTTGCGCCAGGCTATCAAGTGGGAAGTATCACCTATCGGATTGGTGATTACGAAATTTGCCAACTCAAGGTTCTGACTGCCGAAGGATGTGAAGAAATCAATTTCAACTGGTGTTTACAGAAAATATGTGAACAATTTTTCTTTTAAATTTCTATTGAAAAACGAGGTTAAGTATAATACAATTACACTAGCGGAATTTTTTAATTTTTCTAAATATAGATGGAGGACTAAGAAAGATGAGCAACAGAATGAATAACTTAGCGGAACAAAGAATCTGTAAGCTGTTAGATGAAAGCAGTTTTATGGAGATTGGTTCTTTGGTAACTGCAAGAAGTACAGAATTTAATCTGGCGCAGACCGACACACCTTCTGATGGTGTAATTACTGGTCATGGATTGATTGATGGAAATCTGGTATTTGTTTATAGCCAGGATGCATCTGTACTGAACGGCACAATTGGTGAAATGCATGCAAAGAAAATTGCAGCGGTTTATGACCGGGCAATGAAAATGGGCGCTCCAATCATTGGATTATTAGACTGCGCTGGTGTCCGTTTACAAGAATCCGTAGATGCTTTGGAAGCATTAGGAATGATTTATGAAAAACAGGTCATGGCTTCTGGCGTAATCCCACAGATTAGTGCAGTATTTGGCACTTGTGGCGGTGGACTGGCAGTTGTGCCAGGATTAAGCGATTTTACGTTTATGGAGTCAGAAAAAGCAAAGATGTTTGTCAATGCGCCAAATGCAATTGAAGGAAATCGGATTGAAAAATGTGATTCCTCATCCGCCGCATTCCAGAGTGAAAATGCTGGTATCGTAGATAGCATTGGCAGCGAAGATGAAGTACTTGCTTCGATTCGTGAATTAGTATGTCTATTGCCAAGTGATAACACCGAAGGCGGCTGCTATGATGAGTGCGCAGACGATTTAAATCGTGCTTGTGAGAATTTAGAGACCATGAAAGGTGACCCGCGTTACATATTAAGCGAATTGTCAGATGGACATGCTTTCTTTGAAACAAAGGCTGACTTTGCCAAAAACATGGTAACTGGCTTTATCAAATTAAATGGTATGACCGTAGGTGCGGTAGCAAACTGTACCGAAACATACGATGAAGAAGGTAAAAAGAGCGAAGAATTTGAATCTGTGCTGACCGCCAAAGGTTGTGAGAAGGCATCTGAATTTATTTCATTCTGTGATTCTTTTGATATTCCAGTATTATCGATTACAAATATTACTGGCTTCAAAGCTAGTATGTGTTCAGAGAAGAATCTGGCTAGAGCAATGAGCCGGATGACATACGCATTTGCGAACGCAACCGTTCCAAAGGTAAATCTAATCGCTGGCAAAGCTTATGGCAGTGCCGCAGTGATGATGAATTCCAAATCAATTGGAGCTGACCTTGTCTATGCATGGCCAGATGCCAAAATGGGAACGATGGATGCCAAAATGGCCGCTGAGATTATGTATCCAGCCGCTACTGGTGAAGAACTGGCACAGAAAGAAAAAGAATACGATGAATTACAGTCTAACATTGTAACCGCAGCTAGAAGAGGTTATGTTGACTTGATTTTAGAGCCAGCAGATTCTAGAAAATATATGATTGCAGCATTTGAAATGTTATATACCAAGCGTATGGACACGCCATTCAAGAAACATGGTGCAAAATAGAAAGGTGACGTTTATGAAGAAAAAAATATTGCTGATCGTAAGTATGTGCCTTTGTTTACTAGGAATGACAGCATGCGACAAAACGGATCCGACAACAGTTGACTATAATGGATATTCCTATGCTGACTTGCAGGGATATGTGCAAGGAACAGTTTCAACACTGTTAAGTCTGACCGAAGAAGATAGGGTATCATATCTGACAAGCGGACAGGAAATGACCGTGAATCTCATTACCAGATGGGATGAGGCAACTGCTGAAAGTGGTTCTTTTGTTGCATATGGTGAATTTGACGTTGTCAAGGCGGGAAAGACATTGACTGCCGAGCAGGCCATAGAGTTTGAAAAAGGAAATGAAGTAATGGTTACATTTGTATATCATTACAGTACGATGGAACTGACGGATATTGCAATCGATCCAATTCAAAGTATTAGTGAAAAAATGAGCACAGCGGGTATGAATACCATAATGGGTATGGGAACCGTCTTTGTGATTCTGATTTTAATCAGTTTAATCATCTATGCATTCAGAATTATTCCGTATCTGACTGAGCGAAAAAAGAATATTCCAGCAGTGGAGGTAAAATCAGATACATTCGTAGAACAAATAACTAGAAGAGAGCAGATACAGGATGACTTAGAATTAGTCGCTGTAATCTCAGCGGCAATTGCTGCGGCAACTGGAACATCTACTAACGATTTCGTAGTTCGTTCCATAAAAAGAAGATAAAAAAAGTGATATATATTAGGAGGAAATATTAAATGAAGAGCTATACAATTACAGTAAATGGAAATGTTTATGATGTTACCGTAGAAGAAAACGGCGCAACAAGTACAGCACCTGCAAAGGCAGCACCAAGAGCGGCAGCACCAAGAGCAGCAGCTCCAGCGGCGGCAGCTCCAACAAGTTCGGCCAGCGCAGGCAGCATTAAAATCGAAGCTGGCGCAGCCGGAAAGGTGTTTAAAATCGAAGCACAGCCAGGCACCGCAGTAAAATTAGGTGATCCAATCTTAGTGTTGGAAATCATGAAAATGGAGACACCAGTTGTTGCACCAAAAGATGGTGTCGTAGCAAGTATCGAAGTTGCTGTTGGTGACAGTGTCGAAGCAGGCGCATTATTAGCGACCATGAACGAGTAACCTTAGGAGGACAAAAATGTTAAATTATGTTGGAGAAACAATGAGCAACCTCCTGCATCAGACTGCGTTTTTTAACCTGACCTGGGGCAACTACGTCATGATTATAGTTGCATGTGTATTCTTATTCTTAGCGATTAAGAAAGGTTATGAACCGCTATTACTGATTCCGATTGCGTTTGGTATGCTTCTTGTAAATATTTATCCGGATATCATGATTAGTCCAGAGGAAGCCAGCAATGGTGTGGGCGGATTATTGTATTATTTCTATGCATTAGATGAATGGGCTATTTTACCATCTCTGATATTCCTTGGAGTGGGTGCCATGACGGACTTTGGTCCATTGATTGCCAATCCAATCAGCTTTTTGCTGGGTGCGGCAGCACAGTTTGGTATCTTTGCCGCATATCTGTTAGCAATTTTATTTGGTTTTAACGATAAAGCAGCGGCAGCGGTATCAATTATTGGTGGAGCAGATGGTCCGACCTCGATTTTCCTGGCCGGAAAGCTGGGGCAGTCAGGCTTGATGGGTCCAATTGCGGTGGCGGCATATTCTTATATGTCATTAGTTCCAATTATTCAGCCACCAATAATGAAATTATTTACGACTAAAAAAGAACGGGCAATCAAGATGGATAACCTCCGTCCGGTATCTAAGTTGGAGAAAATTTTGTTTCCAATCGTAGTTACCATTATCGTGTGTATGATTTTACCAACGACCGCACCACTTGTCGGTATGTTAATGCTTGGTAACTTATTCCGTGAATCTGGAGTTGTAAGACAGTTAGCAGAGACAGCTTCCAATGCAATGATGTACATCGTTGTAATCTTATTGGGAACCTCTGTTGGTGCATCAACAAGTGCCGAAGCATTCTTGAATTGGCAGACCGGTGGAATCGTAATTCTTGGTTTGGTTGCTTTTGCATTTGGTACAGCATCCGGTGTCTTGTTTGGTAAGCTGCTTTGCTTTATAACCAAAGGAAAAATCAATCCGTTGATTGGTTCCGCGGGTGTATCAGCAGTGCCAATGGCCGCTCGTGTATCTCAAAAGGTCGGAGCAGAAGAAGACCCGACGAACTTTTTACTTATGCATGCAATGGGACCGAACGTTGCTGGTGTAATTGGTACAGCAGTTGCGGCTGGTGTATTCATGGCAATCTTTGGAGTAGTTTAAGGAGGACAAATCATGTCAGAAGAAATAAAGAAACCCGTAAAAATTACAGAGACTGTATTGCGTGATGCGCATCAGTCCCTGATTGCAACCAGAATGACCACGGAGCAGATGTTACCAATTATCGATAAGATGGATAAAGTGGGATATCATGCGGTAGAGTGTTGGGGCGGAGCAACTTTTGATGCCTCCCTTCGCTTCTTAAAAGAAGATCCGTGGGAAAGACTGCGTAAATTAAAAGCTGGATTTAAAAACACCAAATTACAGATGTTATTCCGTGGCCAGAATATCTTAGGATATCGTCCATATGCGGATGATGTGGTTGAGTATTTTGTACAAAAATCTGTTGCCAATGGTATTGATATTATCCGTATCTTTGACTGCTTGAATGATATTCGTAACTTACAGACCGCAGTAACGGCATGTAACAAAGAAAACGGACATGCTCAGGTCGCATTATCCTATACCTTAGGTGATGCGTATACCTTAGATTACTGGATGAATATGGCGAAAAAAGTTGAAGAAATGGGTGCCAATTCCTTGTGTATCAAGGATATGGCAGGACTTTTAACACCATACAAAGCGGATGAGCTAGTGAGAGCTTTAAAAGCCTCCACCAAGCTGCCAATTCAGCTTCATACCCACTATACCTCTGGTGTTGCATCTATGACCTATCTGAAGGCTGTAGAAGCAGGCTGTGACATTATTGATACCGCGATGTCACCATTTGCCTTAGGAACCAGCCAGCCAGCAACCGAAGTTATGGCAGAAGCATTCCGCGGCAGTGAATTTGACCCAGGCTACGACCAGATGCTGTTAAAAGAAATCGCTGATTACTTCCGTCCAATGAGAGAAGAAGCATTAGCGAGCGGTCTTTTGAATCCAAAGGTATTAGGCGTAGATATTCAGACGCTGTTATACCAAGTGCCAGGCGGAATGTTATCCAACATGGTATCTCAGTTAAAAGAGCAGAATGCGGAAGATAAATATCAGGAAGTGTTGGAAGAGATTCCACGCGTTCGAAAAGACCTTGGTGAGCCACCACTTGTAACCCCTTCTTCACAGATTGTTGGTACTCAGGCAGTATTTAACGTATTGATGGGTGAACGTTACAAAGTTGCAACCAAAGAAACCAAAGACGTATTGCTTGGCAAATACGGCCAGACCGTTAAGCCATTTAATCCAGAAGTGGTAGACAAGGTTCTTGGCGAAGAGAAAAAAGATGCGATTACTTGTCGCTATGCTGATTTGTTAGAGCCAGAGCTTCATAAGATTGAAGCCGAAATGAAACAGTGGAAACAGCAGGATGAAGATGTTCTAACCTATGCATTATTCCCACAGGTAGCAACAGAATTTTTCAAATATCGTCAAGCTCAGCAGACCGGCACCGATGTAGCGGCGGCTGATACAAAAAATGGCGCATATCCAGTATAGAAAATAAAAGAATAGAACACAAGGGTGTCCTAAAATCGAAATGGTTTTGGG
Source organism: Lachnospiraceae bacterium (assembly GCA_031555935.1). GTDB lineage: Bacteria > Bacillota > Clostridia > Lachnospirales > Lachnospiraceae > Roseburia_C. The sequence continues at coordinate 216,693 of JAVBTX010000006.1, forward strand.
GCACCTTTTATTTTGAAAGAAGAAATAATGGTAATAAATTCCAAGACTTCTGGGTATACTCTAGTATAAAAAAGACTGCCAAGGAGATGTTATGGAAAAAACTGAAAAAAAAGCTGAAAATAAAACCGAAAAATCCCTTCGGCAAGCCCAAGGGAAAGAAATAGAAGAAGTCGCAACACCACGGAAAAAGAAGAAATGGATAAAATGGGTATTGCTACTGCCAGGCGTTCTGTTTTTACTATCTGGCATAGTTCTATCCATTATGTTTGGGCCAAAACTAGTAGGTTATGCCAGAGAAGCGCAGGCAATCGTTAACGATAGCACCGCCGCTGATTTTCAAAAGGATAACAATAGCTATATTTATGACGACCAAGGCAATCAGTTAGCAAAGCTGTATAGCAACCGGGATGTGAAATATGTCAAGTATGAGGACTTGCCAGCAGGAATCATGGATGCCTTTGTTGCAATAGAAGACAAGCGGTTTTACCAGCATCATGGTGTCGATTGGAAATCGACAGCCAAAGCGGTTTATCTATTGGTGACTAACAAGGGCGAGATAACCCGGGGGGGAAGCACAATCACTCAACAGTTGGCGAGAAATGTCTATTTAAGCTTTGAAACCAGCTATGAGCGGAAGCTGAAAGAAATATTTTTAGCAATGTATTTAGAAAAAAAATATTCCAAAAACCAAATCTTAGAATTTTACATTAATAATATCAACTATTCCAATGGTTATTATGGCATCGGTTCAGCGGCTTTGGGATACTTCGAAAAGGATGTGAAGGAACTAGATATACCAGAAATCACGTTTTTATGTGCAATACCAAATAATCCAACCTATTACAATCCACGAAAAAATTATGAGCATACCATAACAAGAAGAAACACTATCTTAGAAGAGATGAATGAGCAAGGTTTTTTGACTAGTATTCAATATACCCAAGCTGTTGATACCAAGGTGCAGCTAGTTGGTGCAAAAGAGGAATTTTACAATTATGAGAGCAGCTATGCCATTCATGCAGCGGTGCTTTCGTTTATGCAGATGCAGGACTATCATTTTCGTTATGAATTTCAGTCGATGACGGATTATGGTGACTATCGTAATCAATATGAGGAAGCTTATAATGAAGCAAAGCAATTGCTATACACAGGTGGTTATCATATTTATACCAGTATCAACCAAGAAGCACAGCAGGAGGCGCAAAAGGCTGTTGATGAGGTGTTAGCAGATTTAACGGAGGAGACGGAAGAAGGCGAATATCTATATCAAGGCTCCTGTACCGTAATGGATAATGAAACCGGGCAGGTCATCGCGATTGTTGGCGGCAGAAGTCAGGATACGAAAGGGATTCGAACCTTAAATCGAGCCTATCAAAGCTATCACCAGCCGGGGTCAACCATCAAGCCGCTAATTGTATACACCCCAGCCTTAGAAAATAATTATACTGCTGATTCGGTGGTGCAAGATCAGCCTATTACAGACGGACCAAAGAATTCGGATGGAAAGTATTTAGGTAGTATGACCTTACGACGGGCAGTGGAATTAAGTCGAAATGCCGTGGCCTGGTCGCTGCTAAGTCAATTAACACCGGAGTACGGTCTTAGTTTTTTGCAACAAATGCATTTTAATAAAATAGTTCCAGATGATTACTATAATTCAGCCTCATTAGGCGGCCTTACCTATGGGGTAAATACGGTCGAGATGGCGGGTGCCTATTGTGCATTGGCGAACTCGGGGAGATTTCGTGAACCAACCTGTATCAACCGCATTGTCGATGCAGAAGGAGCGCAGGTCTATCATCGTGGTGCTGCGGTTCAAATTTACAATCAGACCGCCGCCGATACGATGACAGATATTTTGACCGGAGTGGCAAAGAGCGGAACCGCCAGTGGACTGACCGTTGGTTCGGGAATGCCGGTGGCTTGTAAGACTGGAACAACTAATGGGCAGACATGTGGATGGTTTTGCGGCTATACACCGTACTATACGGTGACAGTCTGCGTGGGTGCGGATACCAATGTGGAGTTAAATGGATTGTGGGGCAGTACATATCCATGCGCAATATGGCAGAAAATCCAGAACTTTCTTTGTGCCGGAAAAGAAATAATTCCATTTCCGAAAGTTGAGCAATTATTGAATTCTATAACAGAACTAAGCACAGAGGAACCATCCGAAGAGGCTGAATCTGCAACAAGTGAGGAAAGCGAAGAAATTGCAGAAGAATCAATCGATACGGAAACAGAAACAGAAGCATATGTCATTAATAAAACAGAAAAACAGCCAGTTGAAGAGGAAACGGAAGAGGTCCCAGAGGAAATTTCCACAGAAACGGAAACGGAAACAGAAAGTGAAAATGACGATGATGGGACGGGGGAAATACAAAAAAATACAGAAAATGAGAACCTGCCAGATACCGAAACAGAAATTGAAAATCAGGAGCAAGTGGACCACGAAGTTGAATAATAAGTGGGAATTGTACAAAAATAAAAACATAAATTTGTATAATATTAACAAAAATAAAATGAGCAACTACTTTATTTATCGTTTTTGTAGACAAATGTAAATACACTTGCTATATTAAAATTAAGTTGAGGGACTTCGGGGGAAAATACAATGTAGGTGGTGGGACGAGATGAAGCTATATGACATTGGGGAGAATAACAGAATTCAGATTATTGCCAAAACGAAAGAGCATCTATCGAATATATATCTACGGTTGTGATGTGTAAGCAGAATCTTTTGTTTATTGAGCCAATTGTTCATGGTAATCTAGTCGTGAACTTTGATATTGGTAATGTAAAAAACAGCGTGGTATATGTTGGTGAAGATGGGAAGCCACTTATTTGGGAAGGCTGTGTAGTAAAAAATATGGTTTACCAAAACAAAAAATACCATATTCTTTATTCAGACAAGGAAGGGAAGAAGCTAAATCGCCGCGAATCTTACCGACAGTTTATTGGCACGAGGGGGATTTTGCAGATTGATAATACGCATGAGACAAAAGAAGTTATTATTAAAGACATTAGTCTATCGGGAATTGCTTTGGTACTAGATGATTCGACCCAGCTGACGGATATTGGCAATTTTCATTTGAATTATGAAGACCGCGATTGTAAGATTAATGTGCAATTAGCTGGCCGGCTAATTCGTCAGGAAGATGCGGATGGAAAGAGACGTATTTTCGGCGGTGTCATCAATAGATCTAATGTAGATTTAAGCGGATATATTACAACAAAACAGAAATTGGAAATTTCAAAAAAGCGTAGCCACTAATTTCGTGGAAAGAATGTTGCGTTTTTGAGTTGATTTGATTATAATAAACTGCGTACGGTTTTGTACGCAGTTTTTATAAATTTGGGAGAAGTGGGAAGACAGTAGATGAGCAATACAAATGAATTGACCAATCGAATTAATGAAGCATATGGAAGTTTGAGCAAAGGGCAGAAGGTGCTGGCGGCTTATATTACAGATAATTATGATAAAGCAGTCTTTCTGACGGCGGCCAAACTTGGCGAAGTCGTAGGTGTCAGTGAGTCCACGGTGGTTCGCTTTGCGGCCCATTTAGGCTACAAGGGTTATCCCGAGTTTCAGAAGGCCCTTGAGGAAATGGTTCGCAATAAATTAAACTCCATTCAGCGAATGGAAGTGACTTATGGTCGAATCAGCCAATCAAAAATATTAGAAACCGTATTGCAATCTGATATGGAGAAAATCAAAAGTACGCTGGAAAATATTGACCAGAATGCATTTGAACTAGCTGTTGATACAATTTTAGCGGCTAAGAAAATATATATTGTCGGCATTCGAAGCTGTGCACCATTGGCTAGCTTTTTGGCGTTCTATTTTAATTTGATGTTTGATAATGTAGTGCTACTGCAAACCAACAGCTCAAGTGAACTATTCGAGCAAATGGTTCGAATAAATAATGAAGATGTGATAATTGGAATTAGTTTTCCGAGATATTCGATGCGGACGTTAAAGGCGATGGAATTTGCCAACAACCGCAATGCCAAGGTTATTACGCTGACGGATAGTGTTCATTCACCAATGAATTTATATTCCTCATGTAATCTGATTGCCAAAAGTGATATGGCATCCATTGTGGATTCGCTCGTGGCACCGCTCAGTGTCATCAATGCATTGATTGTGGCATTGTGTATGAAGCATCAGGACAAAGTGGCCGCAACCTTGGAGATGCTTGAGGATATATGGGATGAATACCAGGTATATGAAAATGATGAAATAAATTATATTGATGATTCACTAAAAATGCGTTATGCAAAATTTGGAGATAAAAATGAGTAAAGTAATTGTAATAGGTGGCGGACCAGCCGGAATGTTCGCGGCGATTGCCGCTGCTGAAAATGGGCATCAGGTATTACTGCTGGAACAAAATGAGAAGCTCGGGAAAAAGCTTTTCATTACTGGAAAAGGTCGCTGTAACCTGACGAATGCCTGTGATACGGAAGAGTTGTTTAAGAATATCGTTCGTAATCCAAAATTTTTGTATAGTGCGATATATATGTATGATAATTTCCGGGTGATTGATTTTTTTGAAACCCACGGAATGCCGACTAAAGTGGAGCGCGGTAACCGGGTGTTTCCGGTGTCTGACCATTCGTCAGATGTCATTGCTGTGCTAAAACGGACCATGAGCGAATTGGGCGTAACCGTTCGTTTAAATACCACAGTAAAATCCATTTTAACCGAGAATGATAAAATAACCGGCGTATGTCTGACCACTGGAGAAGAGGTACCAGCAGCGGCCGTAGTATTAGCAACCGGTGGCTGCTCCTATCCATCGACGGGTTCGACTGGTGATGGATACCAATTTGCTAAGAGTGTCGGACACAAGTTGAAGCAATGCCATCCATCACTCGTACCATTTACGGCGAGTGAGGACTATGTCAAAAGTCTGATGGGACTATCACTAAAAAATTGTAAGGTAACCATTAAGGATGGCAAAAAAGTGTTGTTTGAAGATTTTGGTGAAATGCTCTTTACCCATTTTGGGGTTAGCGGGCCATTATTTTTAAGCGCTAGCAGCCTTATAAATGATGCGATTGTCAGCAAAAATTTAGCTATGGAAATTGATTTAAAGCCAGCGCTATCGGAAGAACAATTGGACAAGCGGATTCTGCGAGATTTTGAAGAAGCCAAAAACAAACAGTTTGCCAATGTGCTGAATAAATTATATCCAGCCAAAATGATTCCGGTGATAATTAACTTAAGCGGCATTGCGCCAGAGAAAAAGGTCAACGAAATCACTCGTGAAGAACGAATGAACCTGCTGAAAGTAACAAAGCATTTTCCGGTCACCTTAAACGGTCTGCGTGGTTTTGAAGAAGCAATTATTACGCGGGGTGGAGTTGCGGTAGCGGATGTGAATCCATCAACGATGGAATCAAAGCTTGTCAAGGGCTTATATTTTGCTGGTGAGGTACTGGACTTAGATGCAGTAACCGGCGGCTTTAATCTCCAGATTGCCTGGTCAACCGGGTATCTGGCAGGAAATAGTATCGAGGAAGGGTGAAAATTGAACCAAAATACGGGTTCAACTGGTGAACAAAAAAATGAGTATAAATATTGCAATTGATGGACCGGCTGGAGCCGGTAAAAGTACAATCGCCAAAAAACTAGCGAAAGATTTAGCGTTCGTTTATGTAGATACCGGTGCAATGTATCGGGCGATGGCCCTTTATTTTCTGGAAAATGGGATTGACATCGAAGATGAAGCTGCTATTTCACAAAATTGTAAAAATGTAGTTGTGACGATTGCTTATGAAAATGGCGAACAGCAGGTACTGTTAAATGGTGAAAACGTCACCAGCCGGATTCGAACCGAGGAAGTCGGCAATACGGCTAGTGCAACAAGCGTTTACCCAGCAGTTCGCACAAAGCTAGTTGAGCTTCAGCAAGAATTAGCGAATGCAACCAACGTAATCATGGATGGCCGGGATATTGGAACATGTGTCTTGCCAAATGCGCAAGTGAAAATTTACCTGACCGCCAGTGTGCAAACCAGAGCGAAAAGACGTTATGATGAGCTTGTTGGAAAGGGCGAAAACTGTAATCTAAAAGCAATTGAAAAAGATATTGAAGACCGAGATTACCGCGATATGAATCGGGAAATGTCACCGTTAAAACAAGCCGAAGATGCCGTGTTGGTGGACTCATCAAATCTTGACATCGATGGTGTAGTGAGCGCAATTCGCAAAATCTATGAGGAAAAAAGCTTATGAGGCACGTAACAGTAGCAAAAAGTGCTGGCTTTTGTTTTGGCGTCAAGCGCGCCGTTGATATGGTATATCAGCAGATTGCAGAAAAAGATGGGAAAATCTATACCTACGGTCCAATTATTCATAATGAAGAGGTTGTAAAGGATTTGCGGGAAAAAGGTGTTCTGGTAATAGAAGAAAATGAAATGGAAAATCTGAACCAATTTGACAATGGAACGGTCATAATTCGTTCTCATGGAGTAGCCAAAGACATTTATGACAAGTTAAATGACGGCGGATTTGAAATTGTGGATGCCACTTGTCCATTTGTTTTAAAGATTCACCGCTATGTCCAGGAATACAGTCAAAAGGGTTACCATATTGTTATTATAGGAAATGCGAGCCATCCCGAGGTAGAGGGGATTTGCGGCTGGTGTGAGCCAGGCCAGACAACGGTCATAAATGATGAAAAACAGGCCCAAAATTTTTGCATTTCGGCGGGACAAAAAGTGTGTATTGTCAGCCAAACGACATTTAACTACAATAAATTTCAAGAATTAGTTGAAATTATAAACGAAAAAGGTTATGATATAATTGTTTTAAATACAATATGCAATGCAACTGAGGTTCGTCAGACCGAAGCAGCGCATTTGGCTAAAGATGTCGAAGCGATGATTGTGATTGGCGGCAAGAATAGTTCCAATACGCAAAAGTTATTTGAAATATGTAAAAGTGAATGTGAAAATACTTACTATATACAAACAATAAACGATTTGGATTTGCAAAAAATACAAACCATTGGTAACGTAGGTATTACCGCAGGGGCATCCACCCCAAATAAAATTATTGAGGAGGTTCAAAATAATGTCAGAAATGAGTTTTGAACAAATGTTGGAGGAATCATTTAAAACAATAAGAAATGGAGAGGTAGTCGAAGGAGTCGTTATCGGTGTGAAACCGGATGAGATTATTCTTAACATCGGTTATAAATCAGATGGTATCATTACACGTAATGAATATACGAACGAAGCAAATGTAGATTTAACCACTGTAGTTTCCGTGGGCGACACATTAGACGCAAAAGTCTTGAAAGTAAATGACGGTGAAGGACAAGTAATGTTGACCTACAAACGTCTTGCGGCTGAAAAAGGAAGCAAACGTTTAGAAGAAGCATTTAACAATCAAGAAGTGCTGACAGCGAAAGTAGCACAGGTATTAACTGGTGGATTAAGTGTCGTTGTTGATGAAGCAAGAGTCTTTATCCCAGCAAGCCTTGTATCCGATACATATGAGAAAGATTTGACCAAATACGAAGGTCAGGAAATCTCATTTGTAATTACCGAATTCAATCCAAAGAGAAGAAGAGTAATCGGTGATAGAAAGCAGTTATTAGTAGCTGAAAGAGCTGAACTTCAGAAAGCTTTATTTGAGAAAATTCATGTTGGTGATGTTGTGGAAGGAACTGTTAAGAACGTAACTGATTTCGGTGTATTCATCGATTTAGGTGGTGCTGACGGATTACTCCACATTTCAGAAATGTCTTGGGGCAGAGTGGAAAGCCCGAAAAAAGCCTTTAAGGTTGGCGATGTTGTAAAAGTATTTATCAAAGAGATTAACGAGACGAAGATTGCATTAAGCATGAAATTCGCAGACGAGAATCCTTGGAATAACGCGACTGAAAGATATGCAGTTGGTACCATCGTAACTGGAACCGTTGCAAGAATGACTGACTTTGGTGCATTCATTGAATTAGCGCCAGGCGTAGATGCTTTATTGCATGTATCTCAGATTTCCCGAGAACATGTTGAGAAACCAGCAGATGTACTGAGAACTGGCGAAACCATCGAAGCTAAAATTGTTGACTTTAACGAAGATGACAAGAAAATCAGCTTAAGCATTAAGGCTTTAATTGAGCCAGAAGCCGATGAAGAAGTAGAAGAAGCCGATGTTGTTGATGTAAATATTGAAGAAGTTGTAGCAGCAGAAGAGACCACAGAAGAATAAAAAAAGAATATTGAAAAATTAAAAGGATGCTCACTATCCGATTTCCACAAGTGGAAAATTGGTTAGTGGGTGTTTCTTACAAAAAGGAGGAAGTACAATACATGTTAGACAACTACGAGAAGTTCAAAAAGGATGTATTTGCACTCACCACAATTGATTTAAATGCGTACAAAGAAAAGCAGATGCGCCGAAGAATCAATACCCTAATAACGAAATGCAACTTGGATGATTATGATGAATATTTGAAACTTATCAAATCAGATAAAAAGCAATATGAGCAATTCGTTAATTTCCTGACCATTAACGTGTCAGAGTTTTATCGTAACCCGGAACAATGGAAGTTTTTGGATGAAGTTGTTTTTCCAGAGTTGGTAAAAACTTTTGGAAAGAGCTTGAAAATCTGGAGTGCTGCATGTTCCACTGGTGATGAGCCATATTCACTTGTTATGGCATTGTCAAAACATATGCCAATCAACCAGATTAAAATCATTGCAACAGACATTGATAAGCAAGTATTAGACAAGGCTCGAATGGGATTGTACAATGACAAAAGTATTGTTGCAGTGCCAGAAGAATTTAAGAAAAAGTATTTTACGCAGATTGGTTCTTCATTTAAAATTTCCGATGAAATCAAAAAGTGTGTTGAATTTAAACAGCACAATCTGCTAAAAGACCCATATCCGTCAGATTGTAACTTGATTGTCTGCCGAAATGTAGTAATCTATTTTACGGAAGAAGCAAAGGATGAAATCTACCGCAAATTTAATTTGGCATTAAAGAAGCAAGGAATGTTGTTTATTGGCAGTACCGAGCAGATTATGAATTACAAAGATTTGCATTTTGAAAGAAAACAGTCTTTCTTTTTCCAAAAGGAATAAAATTTTTCCCCAAGCGCAAGCGCTCGGGGAATTTTTTATTCTTTATCTTGCTGGCCTAGCAACCATTCACGAAACTTTGCAGCCTGCATACCTTGGCTTTCGGCGGCTTCTTCAAAGAGCTTCTTAGCTGGATTGTCGTCAGCAGTTTCGTGAAACTGATTCTCAAACACCTTGGTCAGATGCATACAGTGATGCCATGCAGACATTACTTTATCATAGGTAGTGATTGTAACTTCATTCGGATTTTCGTTGCTCATAATTCACATCTCCTGTTTTTCTAATAGTTTTTTCAAAAAACAGAAAAATATACCTATATTTTATGGTTTGCGGTTTGAAGCTGTGCCAATAAATGCTTTATATAGGCGAAAAGCATATCATTACACTCATCAGGACTTTTGTAAAAATTTTCGGTGAGTTCAAAATAAGAAACTTTATCGCCGTAGTTTCGTAAAAAAGCAGGGGTAAAAAGTGGTGAATAGTATTGTGGCAGAAATTGCCCCTCTTTTTTTGTATAACAAGTCGATGCAGTTGCTTGTTTGCGATGCTCCTTATCGACATAGGCGGCAACACTTTTATGAATAGCAGTATCTTCTTCGGGCAGATAGTAGTATTCTTTGTAATTGGGATAAAAGTATTTAAGGGGCTCCTGGGTGACCCGAATGACCAGTGAAATACTGCTTCCCTTACCAGACAAATAAAGGTCGTGGAAGCGATAGGTAATGCGTTGGGGCAGCGGATAGGTCGGGACCAGCTTTAATACCAACTCTTTTCCGGTGGTAAAATTTTTACCATCATAATTTTTACAATCACATAATTCGACGTCCTCTAATTCTTCAAAATTTCCGCCAAACAGATGGACATATGAAAGAATTGGAATTAGCTCCATCATACCAAGGACATCTTCATAATTGTGAAGCAGAAGTAAATCGAGAATTTCATTATCTGGGTCTTTGACATAGTTCTTATAAATCTGAATCAGTTCACCGCCGGAATATAAATCGCTGCGGGCAATCCCGAGAAACTGCTCAATGGATTTTTGTTTATAGTTATCCAGCTTGAAAATATGTTTCAGCTTGGAAACTGATTTGAAAATATCGACATATGTAAAATCAGCAAATTGCTCGCTCAGCATCAAGTGAGCGCATTTGGCTTTTAAATAGGGAATATCGAAGCCAATTCCATTATATGTAATAATCGTGTCATAACCACGGAGAAGTTCTAAAAATGCGGTTAAAATCAATTTTTCCTCACCTGGTTTTTCGGCAAAAAACTGGTCAATACAGATAACACCGCCGTTTTTTACGGCGGTTCCTTTTCTCCGTGCGGTCCCAATCAAATACAGACTTGTATGGGTCGGTGAGAACCCCGTTGTCTCAATGTCAAAAAAGATTGCAGTCTCGGTAAAAATTTCTTCGGTCAATGGGCTCATGCCAGTAAATGGCAGCTCCTTTTGAATCATTTTCATAGTGTTTCCCCTGTTTGGATATATTTTTTCGAAAAGTAACATATATTTAAGTGCTTATAGTATAGCACGTTTTCTGCATGTAAAAAAGTGCAAGAATTTTATGTCATATCATGACTAATTGTGCTATAATGAAACAAGTGTTTTTATAAACTTTACGACAGTAAAGAAATACAATTTGAGAGAAAGTGGGGCACGAAAAATGGGTTTATTGACATTTAAAGGTGGCATCCATCCCGCAGAAGGGAAGGAAATATCAAAGGATAAGCCGACGCGTTTAGTACCGCCCAAGGGTGAATTGGTATTTCCTTTATCCCAGCATATTGGCGCACCTGCGAAGCCAGTCGTAGCGGTTGGTGACACGGTTCTAAGAGGTCAGATGATTGCTGAAGCTGCTGGTTTTGTTTCGGCATCAATTGCTTCATCTGTTTCGGGTAAGGTAAAAGCAATTGAACTGCGCAGAGTACCAACCGGTGATATGGTGAATTCCATTGTCATCGAAAGTGATGGACAGTTTAAGGAAGCTGATTTTCCAGTGGTCGAAGACATTGATACATTATCGAACGAAGAAATTATTGCAAAAGTAAAAGATGCCGGAGTAGTCGGCATGGGGGGAGCTGGATTCCCGACGCATGTAAAATTATCACCGAAAGAACCGGATCAGATTGATACCATTATTGTCAATGGCGCAGAGTGTGAACCATATTTGACATCGGATTATCGAATCATGTTAGATGACCCGGATAAAATTGTCGAAGGTTTACGGATTATTCTGAAATTATTTAAAAATGCCAAAGGTGTTATTGCGATTGAAAATAACAAACCAGACTGTATTGCGGCATTGACGGAATTAATCAAAGATGAGCCACGCATGGAGGTGGCAAGCTTACTGACGAAATATCCACAGGGTGGAGAGCGGCAGTTAATTTATGCTGTTACAAAACGAGCAATTAATTCGAAAATGTTACCAGCCGATGTCGGTTGTATTGTTGATAACGTAGAGACGGTGTTATCGGTATACAATGCGGTAAAACGTGGCCGGCCGGTAATGAATCGAATCTTTACTGTTACTGGTGATGCAGTAGCCGACCCATGTAACTTCAATTTCTACATGGGCACTAGCTTTCAGGACTTGTTAGATGCTGCTGGCGGATTTAGAGAACAGCCAGAGAAAATAATTGCCGGCGGACCAATGATGGGATTTGCGATGTTCGACTTAAATATCCCGACAACGAAGACGACCTCGGCGCTTCTGTGTCTGACCAAGGATGAAGTGGCATTGGCAGAAGCACAGGCAACTGCATGTATCAACTGTGGTCGCTGTGTGGAAATATGTCCGGAGCAGATTATTCCATCCAGATTGTCTAAGTTTAGCAAAAATGGCGAAAAGGATGGCTTCCAGAAATGGCATGGGATGGAATGCGTGGAATGCGGCAGCTGTAGCTATATTTGCCCGGCGAAGCGGCCATTGGCACAGAACATCAAGACAATGAAGAAACAAATTCTGGCGGAACGTCGCAAATAAATAATACATGAGAAAGAGGTGAAAACTGTGAGTGATTTATTCAAAGTATCATCATCACCACATGTGCGGGCCAAAGATACCACCAGCAGAATTATGCTTTTCGTAATACTGGCATTACTGCCGACAAGTATATTTGGTGTTTATAATTTTGGTTATAGAGCGTTGGTATTAATTCTGGTAACAATCGTTAGCTGTGTGATATCAGAATGGATATTTAACATTATCGTGCATAAAAAGAATACAATTGATGATTTTAGTGCTGTTGTAACCGGCTTGTTACTAGCACTTAATTTACCAGCAACCTTGCCGTGGTGGCAGGCCGTGCTTGGTGGCGTATTTGCAATTATTATTGTGAAAATGCTGTTTGGCGGATTAGGTCAGAACTTTATGAATCCAGCCCTTGGAGCAAGATGCTTTTTGCTGATTTCATTTTCCGGTCAAATGGTTAATTATAATATTGAATCCTACTCAGGGGCAACGCCATTAGCAGTGCTTCGAGAAGGCGGCGTAGTCAATACGATGGATATGATTATCGGTAAGACAGCCGGAACCATTGGAGAAACATCAGTAATTGCCATTTTAATTGGTGCCATTATATTAATTTTATTAGGTGTGATTGACCTGCGTATACCGGGAACCTATATTGTTACCTTTGCAGCGTTTATTGCATTGTTTGGCGGTCATGGTCTTGACTGGAATTACATTGTGGCACAGTTGTGCGGTGGTGGTTTGATGCTTGGTGCATTCTTTATGGCAACCGATTATGTAACCTCGCCGATAACACCATCGGGAAAGATTCTCTATGGAATCTGTCTTGGTGTCTTGACGGGACTGTTTCGAATCTTTGGTGCGAATGCGGAAGGTGTATCCTTTGCGATTATCTTAAGCAACCTGTTAGTGCCAATGATTGAAAAAATTACAATTCCAAAATCCTTCGGTCAGCTCAAGGAACTTGGTAAGGGAGGTAACACAGCATGAATAAAAAAATAGTGCATGATGCCTTGATTTTAACTGTATTTACCGTAGTCATTGGATTGATTTTAGGTCTGGTCTACGAGATTACGAAGGCGCCAATTGCAGATGCCAATCTTAAAGCGATGCAAGCGGCATATCAAACGGTCTTTGCTGAGGCCGACAGTTTTGAAACTTACGCCGATTTTGATGAAGAGCAAGCAGAAGAATTAATGACTGAAAAGGGTTATACTGATGAAATCTCTGATGTTCAGGTGGCTTATGACAGCGCTGATAATGTACTTGGTTATGTGATTACGGTTACTGCTAAGGACGCTAGTCAGGATAGCATTACATTTTCGGTTGGAATCAAAAATGATGGTACCGTAAATGGCTATTCGATTACAAGTATAGCGGAGACCCCAGGTCTTGGTGATAAGGCAGCAAAAGAAGCATTTTATGGTCAGTTTGAGAATAAGCAGGTAGACAGCTTTACCGTAGTAAAAGCAAAACCGACGGCTGATAATGAAATTGAAGCGATTACCAGTGCGACCATTACATCGAAGGCAATGGCGAATGGTGTCAATGCTTGTATTGCGTACTTCCAGAATGTTTTAGAAGGAGGTAACAAATAATGAAAAAATATATCGAACGTTTATTTAACGGAATTATTAAGGAGAACCCAACCTTTGTTTTAATGTTAGGTATGTGTCCGACACTGGCGGTAACTACCTCTGCAATCAATGGCGTTGGAATGGGACTTTCCACCACTGTGGTATTAGTCTTATCAAATCTTTTGATTTCGGCATTTCGTAAGGTGATTCCAAACAGTGTCAGAATGCCAGCATATATTGTAATTGTTGCATCCCTCGTAACGGTAGTACAGTTTATTATGGAAGCATACACCCCATCCTTAACGGCATCTTTAGGGGTATATATTCCACTGATTGTTGTTAACTGTATTATCCTTGGCCGTGCGGAGAGCTATGCATCGAAGAATCCGATTATGCCGTCTATCTTTGATGGACTTGGTATGGGTCTTGGCTTTACCCTAGGTCTTACCTGTATTGGTATTATTCGTGAGATATTAGGTGCGGGTCAGTTATTTGGTCTGGATTTGTTTGGGGAAGGTAAATTTACCCCAATCACAATCTTTGTTATGGCTCCGGGAGCTTTCCTTGTCTTAGCATTTTTAGTAGTGATTATGAATATCATCAGAGCTAAGATGGAAGCAAAGGGCAAACCATTGGCGGCGCCATCAGGATGTATGACCGGTGATTGCAATAGTTGTGGGCAGTCGTCTTCATGCAGCGGGAAAAGTAGCATTGCCGCTGGCACGATTAGTAAAGAATAGGAGGATAGATACAGATGAAAACATTATTATTACTGGCAATCGGTTCAGCGATTGTGAATAACGTTGTTTTAAGTCAGTTCTTAGGTATCTGTCCATTTTTAGGAGTATCTAAGAAAACTGAAACAGCAGCGGGAATGGGTGGTGCGGTAATTTTCGTAATTACGATTGCATCCTTTGTAACTGCCTTGATTTACAAGGCGATATTGGTGCCGACGGAAACGACATATTTAAAAACAATTGTCTACATTCTAGTTATTGCGGCCCTTGTCCAGTTCGTCGAAATGTTCTTAAAGAAGTCAATTCCGGGGTTATACCAAAGCCTTGGTGTATACCTGCCATTGATTACGACCAACTGTGCAGTATTGGGTGTGGCACTGACGAACGTAACCAAAGAGTATAATTTGTTAGAAAGCGTTGTAAATGGTTTTGCAACTGCGTTTGGATTCTTTATTGCCATTGTAATTATGGCGGGAGTCCGTGAAAAAATTGAATATAATGATATTCCAAAACCTTTTCAGGGAACAGCAATTGTTTTAATCACAGCATGTCTGATGTCAATTGCCTTTATGGGATTTTCAGGAATGATTTAGGAGGAAAAAGAAGATGAGCATCCAGGCAATTATTTTTGCCACTGTCATAGTCGGCGGTGTAGGTTTATTTATTGGATTTTTCCTTGGCGTCTCCGGTGAAAAATTCAAAGTAGAAGTAGATGAAAGAGAAGAAGCGATTATAGATGTGCTTCCAGGCAACAACTGCGGTGGTTGTGGATATGCCGGCTGTTCTGGTCTGGCGGCAGCAATTGTAAAGGGCGAAGCACCAGTTGGTGCCTGCCCGGTCGGCGGTGCACCAATCGGTGAGTTGGTCGGCGAGATTATGGGCGTATCAGCTGGTGAAAGTGTCCATAATACGGCCTTTGTAAAATGTGCCGGCAACTGTGAAAGTGCCAAACAAAATTATGAATACACCGGCGTGGAAGACTGTGCCGCACAGGCGTTTGTTCCCGGCGGCGGAGCGAAGACATGCAGCTATGGCTGTTTTGGTTATGGTAACTGTGTCAAAGCGTGTCCATTCGATGCGATTCATATTGTCAATGGCATTGCGCTAGTTGATAAAGACACTTGTAAGGCATGCGGTAAATGTGTCAGTGCCTGCCCGAGAAATCTGATTGAGTTAGTACAATATGAAGCAAAGCATCTTGTTTCATGCAGCTCGAAGGATAAGGGAAAGGATGTTATGAAAGCGTGCTCCGTCGGATGTATTGGCTGTCGCTTGTGTGAAAAGAACTGTGAATATGATGCGGTGCACGTAATTGATAACATTGCATATATCGATCAGGAGAAATGTACCCAGTGCGGTGTATGTGCACAAAAATGTCCAAAGAACATCATTCTATAGAAAATTATTTAAATAGCTTGTCATTAAGTACAGACTTTGATAGAATCGTTTTTATCACATTTCTATCAAGGACTGTATTTTTTTACATGGAATATAGGGGATTAACAAGAAAAGAGGGGTTAAAGTGAAAGACTTTTTGAGAAAATTCATTGGCAACCGTAGTTTTTATAAGATGGTGCTACTGATTGCTATTCCAATCATGATTCAAAACGGGATTACCAATTTAGTAAACTTGCTGGATAATATCATGGTTGGACAGATGGGGACAGAGCCAATGTCAGGGGTTGCGATTGTGAACCAACTGATGATGGTATATAATATTAGTATTTTTGGCGCGGTATCTGGCGCTGGAATTTTTGGTGCCCAATTTTATGGCAAGGGAGATCACGAGGGCGTTAAGCATGCCTTTCGTTTTAAGTTAATTATTTGTTTGCTGTTGTCGTTACTAGGCGGCATCATCTTTTTACTATTTGGAAATACACTGATTCGATTCTTCTTGCATGAGGGAAGCGGTGCTGGTGACATTGAGGCTACATTTAGCTATGCCAGGCAGTATTTACTGACGGTATTGCCGGGGATTATTCCCTATGCAATTTCACAATCTTATTCGCAGACATTACGAGAGACAGGCGAGACGATATTGCCAATGAAAGCTGGTATTGTGGCCGTATTTGTTAATCTGGTGCTTGATTATGGTTTGATTTTTGGAAAATTTGGCTTGCCGGAAATGGGCGTCTATGGTGCGGCGGTAGCAACTGTAATTGCCCGAGTGGTAGAGTGTCTGATTATTGTCATTTGGACGCATCGTCATAAGGAAAAGAACAAGTTCATTGTTGGGGCTTACCGTAGTCTTCATGTACCGGCAGCCTTGACAAAACAAATTATGCTCAAAGGTACGCCACTGCTGATCAATGAAATAATGTGGGCTGGTGGAATGGCCATGCTCGTACAGTGCTATTCAAATCGAGGACTAGCGGTGGTGGCAAGCCTGAATATATCAGGAATGGTATCGAACCTGTTTAATGTTGTATTTATTGCGATGGGTTCGGCGATTGCAATTGTTGTGGGACAGCTATTGGGGGCTGGAAAGATGGAAGAGGCGGTTGATATAGACCGCAAGATGATTGCTTTTTCGGTCTTTTGCTGTATGATTATTGGTGGTGTTATGTTTTTAATCGCACCGCATTTTCCGCGAATTTACAATACTACTGATGACGTGAAAAATCTGGCATCGCGATTTATTATGATAGCATCGCTATGTATGCCATTATACGCGTTTATGCATGCCTCATATTTTACACTACGTTCTGGCGGAAAGACATTTGTCACCTTTTTGTTCGACAGTGTTTATGTATGGGTAGTAGACATTCCGCTGGCATATTTCCTGGTAACTTGTACAAACGTATCAATTGTGCAAATTTATTTGGCATGCCAGTTGATTGAAATCGTAAAATGCATCATTGGCTTTGTGCTGCTGAAAAAACGCGTTTGGGTCAATAATGTTGTTTCCTAAATTAGTTATCAAATTCCTGATAGGGAATCGTTTCACCGATGCCGGAGCTTTTATGAATCTGATAATCAGCGGTGATGAAAATTGCCTCTGTATCTGGCCGGGCTTCAATGAGTTTCATCCCGTCCTCTAATCCAAGGGCAAAACAGGTGGTACTTAGACCATCGCCATCCACTGAAGAGGAGCAGATGATGGTGACTCCTAACAAATTCTGGTCAAACGGATATCCCGTTTTTGGATTCAACAGATGATGGAAAAGCTGGTCGCCCTGATAAAAATAACGTTCATAAACACCAGAGCTGACAACGGTTTGGTTCGTTATTTGAACCATCGCGGCGGCAGTACCATCAGGTGAAAATGGTTTTTGAATACCAATATTATAGTATTCCCCATTATCCTTGGGTCCAATTACAAGAACGTTACCACCAAGATTAATGATTCCCGAGGTGATACCCTTGTCATTTAAATATTCCTTCATCTGGTCAGCGATATATCCTTTGGCCAATCCACCGACATCAAGCTGCGAATCAGGATTTTGTAAGGAAATATTATTACCATCAATTATGATATTGTGATAATCTACGGTAGCAAGGGCGGCACCTATATCTGTCTCATTAGGAACAATGGCAAGATTTTCGGAAAAGTTCCAAAGTGAAGAAAGACATCCAACAGTAATGTCGAAATTGTCCTCACTTACTTTGGCATATTCTAATCCCTTTTGAATGATAAACAAGGTTTCATCACTAACCGTAACTGGTGTTCCCTTGGCATGGTTGATTTTGTAGATATCACTGCATGGTAATGAAGGGCTAAGCAGATTTTCATAATCCTCGGCCAGTGCAAAGCAATCTTCTAAGACAGATTCCTGTTGTTCATCATAAAGGGTGACTGTAATTACCGTATCAAAATAAAAACCGGATTTGCTAATGGATGCCGGTGTTTGATTGCATCCTATAAGGAAGCAGAAAGCACCAAGAGCACAAAGTACACAAAGAGCACGTTGTGCTCTTGGAGAAATTACAGATATCATACATATATTAAAAAAACGAAATTGTTTCATTGTTTATACCCATGCATATCACAAGCCTGCTTGTGATACTGCCCAAATAAGTATGGTTGAAAGAATCAATGAGCTACATGGATACCTTTACCTTTATTTTCTTTCAACCTTCAATCCTCCGACGCGAAATGACCACATTGATGTTATTATAACATTGTAACTTTAAAATAACTAATGATTTTTTTCAAAAGATATGATAGAGTATATTGAGCGGAAAGTCCCTTTTACGTGTATTTTGGGGACATTTAAGTAGATACAATATGAAAAGAAGGCAAAAGTATGGATATTGATATAAGAAAAACATTAAAAAACAAAAAAAGAGTTGTTGTAAAAATAGGTTCCTCTTCCTTGCAGCATAAGGAAACAGGAAGTTTGGATTTTCTGAAGATGGAACGTTTGGTTCGGGAATTGTGCGACTTACGTAATAAAGGCATTGATGTATGCCTGGTAAGTTCAGGTGCAATTGCCGTGGGGCGGAAAGTAATTGGTTTAACCGAGCGGCCAACGAATATTTCAACGAAGCAGGCATGTGCGGCAGTCGGACAAGCGAGGTTGATGATGACCTATCAAAAGATGTTTTCCGAATATCATCAGACGGCTGGTCAGATACTGATTACAAAAAATACAATGATGAATAATATTTCGCGGAAAAACGCCCAGAATACCTTTGAGGAATTATTTGGCATGGGGGTTATTCCAATTGTCAATGAAAATGATACGGTTTCTACGTATGAAATGCAATTTGGTGACAATGATTCACTCTCAGCAATTGTGGCATCCCTGGTTGGTGCGGATTTATTAATTTTATTATCCGATATTGATGGTTTATTTACGGATGACCCGCGTCAAAATGCCAAAGCCAGCCTGATTCCTTTTGTTGACGAACTTGATGAAGGCTTGATGCAGATGGCGAAAGATTCAACGGGCAGTGATGTTGGAACTGGTGGCATGGCAACGAAGTTAACAGCGGCTCGCATTGCCACTTTATCGGGTGCAGATATGATTATTGCCAATGGTAAAAATGTTGGCGTAATTCATCGGATTTTTGAAGGTAAGGTGGTTGGAACTTTGTTCCGGGCACATCACAATGAGGATTTTTATCTGGCCGATTTTATTGAAGAAAGTATGGAGTGTTAAAAATAAATTTTTACACAGTGATTTGAGCTTTCGCTCAAAGTCGCCAGAATTTGGAAGAATGGAGATTATGATGTTAGATGAAATGATTAAAAGAATTAACGTGCTGTACCACAAATCAAAAGAACCGGGTGGCTTGACCGATGCAGAAAAAGAAGAGCAGGCAACGCTTCGCGGTGAGTATATCCAGAATGTCCGTAAGAATCTAAGAGGACAGCTAAATAATATTGATGTTCAAAATCCAGATGGCTCAATTGAAAATCTTGGTGAAAAACATGGCGACAAAAAAAGAACTACGCATTAAATATAAAAGTCTGCGCGGCCAATTGACACCTGACATGGGGCGACATTTATCTGAACAAATTTGTAAGCAGCTGATGGCCAGCAGTTTGTATCAGCAGGCCGAGCAGCTTTATTTTTATTATCCCTTGGAACGAGAAGTTGATTTACTGCCGTTAGCAAAGCTGGCATTAAGTCAGGGCAAACAAATTGCCTTTCCACGGGTAAATGGCGCTCAGATGGACTTCTATCAAATTTTTTCATTAACAGAATTTGCGGAAGGTAATTTTCATGTCATGGAACCGCTTAGTCAAACCCAGGTTAGATGGGAGCGGGCAGTAGTTTTATGTCCCGGTTTGGTATTTGACCGGCAGGGCAATCGCATTGGTTACGGTAAAGCCTTTTATGACCGTTATTTAGCTGATAATAAGAAGATAATACGGCTGGGGATTGCTTATGCATTTCAGGTGGTGGATGAACTGAAAAGTGAGTCGCAGGACCAAAAAATGCAGTATCTTGTGACGGAACAAAGCGTAGAAAAGTGCTAAAATGCAAGGAATTATTCAAAAAGAAATAAATAGTGCAAGAAATTATTCAAAAAGGTAGATGGAGCAAAGATGAAAAATATAAACAAACTTACATATGACAACATTCCAGAAACGGAACCACAGCGTCAGTTTTACTATATGGATATTGCCAAACAGTATGTGCAGGCATTGGCCGAAAAGAAAGGCAGACCACTGACATTTTGTGTAAATACGTTTGGCTGTCAGATGAATTCGAGAGATTCCGAAAAGCTCTGTGGTATTTTAGAAACCGTTGGATATGTGGAATCGACTTCGGAAGAAGCGGATTTTGTCATTTATAATACTTGTACCGTTCGGGAAAATGCCAACAATAAGGTCTATGGCCGTCTTGGCTATCTGAGTGGTTACAAGCGTAAAAATAAAGATATGATGATTGCACTTTGTGGCTGTATGATGCAGGAGCCGAAGGTCGTTGAGAAATTAAAGCAGAGTTACCGCTTTGTGGATTTGATTTTTGGTACTCATAATATCTATAAATTTGCTGAGCTGATTGTGAATACCTTTGAAGCAGATAAGATGTTCATTGATATTTGGGAAGATACTGATAAAATTGTCGAGGAGCTTCCAGTTGAACGGAAGTATTCCTTTAAGTCAGGTGTAAATATTATGTTTGGCTGCAACAATTTTTGCAGTTATTGTATTGTGCCCTACGTAAGAGGTCGGGAACGCAGTCGTAAGCCCGAGGATATTAAGAGTGAAATTGAGAAGCTGGTCGCCGATGGCGTAGTTGAAATTATGCTGTTGGGACAGAATGTAAATTCCTATGGTAAAAATCTTGAGAAACCGATTTCATTTGCCGGACTGCTGGAACAAATTGAACAAATCGAAGGCTTGGAGCGAATCCGCTTTATGACATCACATCCCAAAGATTTATCGGATGATTTAATCGAAGTGATGAAGAACTCAAAAAAAATCTGCAAGCATCTGCATTTGCCATTACAGTCAGGAAGCAGTCGGATTCTCAAAGAAATGAATCGTCACTATACGAAGGAGCAATACTTATCATTAGTGGAACGAGTGCGGGCGGCAGTACCGGATATTGGTCTTTCGACCGATATCATTATTGGCTTTCCGGGTGAAACTGAAGCAGATTTTCAGGAAACGGTAGCGGTGGTGGAGCAGATTGAATTTGACAGTGCCTTTACCTTTATTTACTCGAAGCGAACCGGAACCCCAGCCGCTGAAATGGCGAATCAGGTTCCCGAAGATGTCATTAAGGACCGTTTTGACCGTCTGCTAGATAAGGTTCATGCAATTTCCGCAAAGAAGGGTCATGTTCATAAAGATTCCATTCAGCAAGTGCTGGTGGAGGAAGTGAACGGGCAGGATGCATCCTTGGTAACTGGCCGTTTGAGCAATAATGTGGTCGTGCATCTAGCCGGTGACGAATCGATGATTGGTAAACTTTATAATGTTCATCTGACAGAATGCAAGGGCTTTTATTATATTGGAGAGGTCGTGCCGGAATGAAGAAATTCGGTAAAAGAGATATCGGGCTGATTATCACGCTGTTGCTGATGGCTACCGTCTGCTGGCTGGTGGTGCAGTGGATGGGACAAAAGACAATTGCTGCGACGGTAGTTGTTACTGTCGATGGCGAGGAATATGGCCGGTATCCACTTGCCGAAAATCAGGAAATACCGATTGCCATAGGTGAAGAGAAGCAAGCGAGCGAAACAAATTTCTTGCGCATTCAAGACGGAGTGGCTCAGATGATAACGGCTGATTGCCCAGATCAGATTTGTGTCCATCAGAAAGCAATCTCACATACAAACGAAAGCATTGTCTGCCTGCCAAATCGAGTGGTCGTGACAATTGCATCGGGTGAGAAAAGTCAATTTGATTCAATGGTAAGGTGAGCGTGTGAAGAATAAGACTGCATATATGGGAGTATTTCTGGCCTTTGCGTTAGTGTTAAGCTATGTCGAAACGTTAATTCCAATTTCATTTGGAATCCCGGGCGTAAAGCTTGGGTTGACTAATTTAATTGTTGTGATGATGCTGTACCAGGTTGGCACAGCAGAAGCGTTTACGGTTTCGATGCTTAGAATTGTTTTGGCTGGCTTTATGTTTGGCAATATGTTTAGTATTTTATATAGTTTAGCGGGGGGCTGTTTCAGCTTTCTAGCGATGTACCTCATTAAGAAGACCGGCTGGTTTCATCTGACGACAGTTAGCATTTGTGGCGGCGTCGCTCATAACCTGGGGCAATTAATCGTGGCGGCCCTGATTGTGGAAAGCTACAGTATTTTCTATTATGCACCAGTGTTATTGGTGGCCGGAATTATAACCGGGATGTTAATTGGGATTATCGCCGGTGAAGTAGGAAAACGTTTGATTTATATCATAAAAAGAACCGAGGAAAAATAAATGTACGCATATATCAAAGGTGAGTTGGCTGAAATCATCAGTTCGGACTGGATTGTCGTGGAAAATAATCAAATTGGCTATAATATTCGGATTCCATCACAGGTACTTGATTATCTGCCGGGAATCGGTCAGGAAGTAAAAATTTATACCTATCTGTATGTCAGAGAAGATGTAAATATGTTATATGGCTTTTTGACGAGGGATGATTTGGAAGTATTTAAAATGTTGATTGGGGTCAGTGGTATCGGCCCGAAAGGGGCATTGGCGATTCTATCGGTAATGTCAACCGATGATTTGCGCTTTGCCGTTCTCGGTGATGATGCCAAGGCTATTTCCAAAGCACCAGGCGTTGGCAGCAAGACCGCGCAACGGGTGATTATTGAATTGAAGGATAAGCTAAGTCTTGAGGATGCTATTGATAAAAGATTCCACAATGCCAGTAGTCAGTCGTCGCCAAATCTACTTACCGGTAAAAAGAATGAGGCCGTGGAAGCACTGGTATCGCTTGGCTATTCATCATCAGAAGCGGTCAAAGTATTAGGTCAGATTGAAATTACCGAAGAACGCTCAGTGGAAGATATTTTAAAAGAGGCGCTCAAAAACATGGCATTTATGTAAGAGGAAAAGTAAATGGAAAAAAGAGTTATTTCAACGCAGATACAAGAAGAGGACATTAAAATAGAGACAAATCTGCGGCCGCAGACGCTGGATGATTATATCGGTCAGGAAAAGGCGAAGGAAAATCTAAGAGTCTATATTGAAGCCGCAATGCAGCGTGAAGAGGCTTTGGACCATGTGTTATTTTACGGACCGCCGGGATTAGGCAAAACCACATTGGCCTCCATTATTGCCAATGAAATGGGTGTACATATGAAGATTACTTCCGGCCCAGCCATTGGCAAGCCAGGTGAAATGGCTGCTATTTTGAGCAATCTTCAAGAGGGTGACCTGCTCTTTGTTGACGAAATACATCGTTTGAACCGACAGGTCGAAGAAGTGCTGTATCCGGCGATGGAAGACTATGTCATTGATATTATGGTCGGCAAGGGCGCGACCGCTCGCTCAATTCGTTTGGATTTACCGAAGTTTACACTAGTTGGAGCAACCACCAGAGCGGGGCTTTTGTCCGCACCACTTCGTGACCGTTTCGGCGTTGTTCACCATCTGGAATTTTATACCGTCGAAGAATTAGAAGTCATCATTCGTCATTCGGCAATGAAGCTAGGAGTGGAGATTGATACGGCGGGAGCGCATGAATTAGCTCGTCGTTCGAGAGGAACACCACGACTTGCGAATCGGCTGTTAAAACGAGTGCGGGATTTTGCTCAGGTTCGCTATGATGGTAAAATTGACTGTGAGGTGGCAGCATTCGCATTGGATTTATTGGAAGTGGATAAGCTTGGACTCGACCAAAATGACCGCAACATGATGTTAACCATGATTGAAAAATTCCAAGGCGGGCCAGTCGGTCTTGATACATTAGCAGCGGCAATCGGTGAAGATGCCGGTACAATTGAGGACGTTTACGAGCCATATCTGGTAAAAAATGGTTTTATTAATCGGACGCCAAAGGGCCGCGTTGTGACGGATTTTGCATGGCAGCATTTTGGTCTTGAAAATAAGTAGTTGTTTTTCTGGTCAAATATCTATATAATACAATATGTGGTACAATAGTTGCGAAAATTCACAAGATATCATAGGGAGGAACTGATTGTAATGTCATCAAAAACAAACGCTGAAGTAATCATTGGCGGTAAAGTATATACATTGAGTGGTTATGAGGGAGAAGAATATTTGCAGAAGGTGGCTGCTTATATCAATAATAAACGGAATGAATTTGATACGATGGAAGAACTCCGTCGCTACCCGGCTGATATGAAGGCAACCTTATTAGCTCTGAACATTGCCGACGATTATTTTAAGGCGAAGTCTCAGGCTGAAAAATTAGAGCAGGACATGGAATTAAAAGAAAAGGAAATCTATGATTTGCGTCATGACCTGATTTCCAATCAGATAAAAATCGAAAGTGATCAAAAAACCATCAAAGAATTAGAAGCAGAAAATAAAGAGCTTCTGCTGTTAAAAACGAAACTGGAAACTACTTTGGAAGATACATTGTTGGGAAAAAGCGCCAAAACAGTGTCATGAGTCTAATGTATAAATAAGTCCCCTTCGCAGACGCTTAGGGGAATGTGGGGCGTTGCAAATATGCAATAGCCCTTTTTTCATCATCATAACAGAAAGGTAAAGTTAAAGATGAAACAAGACTTGGAATTATTAGCACCGGCAGGTTCATTCGAAATTGTTAAGGCTGTTATCCGGGCTGGAGCCGATGCCGTATATTTAGGCGGCGCTCTGTTTGGTGCACGGGCATATGCCAATAATTTATCCGTTACAGAGCTGTTAAATGCGATTGATTATGCGCATATTCATGGCCGGAAAGTATTCCTCACGGTAAATACATTGTTGAAAAATAATGAAATCACGACCAAGCTCTATGATTACCTGTTGCCATACTATCAGGCGGGACTAGATGCGGTAATTGTTCAGGATTTTGGTGTGCTTCAGTTTATTCGCCAGTGTTTTCCCGATTTGCCAATCCATGCCAGCACCCAGATGACGATTACTGGTGTTGATGGAGCAAAATTGCTAAAAGAAGCTGGTGCGGAGCGGATAGTTACTGCAAGAGAATTGTCACTGGCTGAAATCAAAGCAATTCATGACAATGTCGACGTCGAAATTGAGAGCTTTGTTCATGGTGCCCTTTGCTATTGTTATTCGGGTGGGTGTCTGCTGAGCAGTATGCTTGGTGGCCGCAGCGGTAATCGTGGCCGGTGTGCGCAGCCGTGCCGTTTACCATATACCGTTTTAAATGAAAAAGGCCAGGTGCAGAATCAGAATGCACCATTTATTTTAAGTCTTAAGGATTTAAATACAATTGAGTTTTTGCCGCAGATTGCCCAAAGCGGTGTATCTTCATTTAAAATTGAAGGTCGTATGAAATCATTGCAGTACGCGGCTGGAGTTGTTTCAGTTTACCGGCATTATATGGATCAGTATCTATGTAGCGATTATCAGGTTCGTGCTGATGATTTGCAAAAGCTTTATGACTTTGGGAATCGCAGTGGCTTTACCGACGGATATTATCATCAGTGGAATGGGCCTCAGATGCTGACTGGCGAGAGCTCAACTCACAGTAAGGCGAGTGAGAAGGAGGTTGCTCATTTAGTTGCTGAATTTACAGAAAAAGAATTACAAGAAAAGATTAATGGAAAATTAACACTTTTCAAAGGTTCTCATGCTATGATGCAAGTGAACGATAAGCTTGGAAATGAAATAGAAGTGACGGGTGATGTTGTTCAAACCGCCATCAAAAGCCCGATGAGTCGGGAAAATATTTTGGCAAAGGTACAGCAGACGGGTAATACGCCATTTGTTTTTGATAAGTTAGAGCTTCAAATGGAGGACGATATCTTTATTCCGGTAGCGGCATTAAAAAATATGCGTCAAGAGGCTCTGGCTAGTTTATTGGAAAAACGCTTAGCACCATTTCATCGAGATGGGCAGCAACCGTATCAGATGCCAGCGGAAAGTCACCTTCGGCAAGCACCAGAGAACACGGCTGTCAGTGAGTTGATTGTTTCAACAGAGAGTCATGAAGCAATTACACTTGCCAGCCAAAATCCATATGTATCGACCATATATCTCGATAGTATACTCTATTCAAATAGCAATCTGGTGGACATGCTAAGAGCTGATGTAGACGTCTGTAAACAACATGGAAAACAAGTCTTTTTTATGATGCCAGCAATTTTTCGGAAGAAGACGAGAGACTTTTATCTTCAAATGATGCCGAAAATAAATGAATTACCATTGGATGGGTATGTGGTAAAAAACTATGATGAATTAGGCTTTCTTAAGACAGCAGGCAGTGGTGAATCTTTTATACCTGCGCTTGGCGGCAAAGAAATCAGAGCTGACCACAGTCTATATACCTATTCAAACCAAGCCAGTCAGGCATTTGCCGAGATGGATGTTGAGCGAACAACGATGCCATTAGAGTTAAATGGTAAGGAACTGCGGCACCGGGACAACCATAACAGTGAGATGATGATTTATGGCTATTTACCGTTAATGGTAAGTGCGGGTTGTGTTTATAAAAACACGGAAAGCGGAAAATGTAATCAAAAGAGTAGCTTGCTTTATTTAAAAGACCGTTATGAGGTTCAGTTTCCGGTCATAAATAACTGCAATGACTGTTATAATATTTTGTATAATGCCAAACCGCTGTTTTTACTACATTTGGCAAAGGACATGGAACCACTACAACCAGCCGCTGTGCGCATTCATTTTACCTTGGAAAACCGGGACCAGATAGCATCGATTTTGCAGGCGTATGAACGGGCATTTATCGGACATGAACAACTGAATGCCGAAGAGTGGGTGAAGGATTATACAAATGGACATTACAAACGTGGAGTAGAATAAAAAGCCGATGACGAATTTAATTGTAGAATTATCAAAATATCTAATGATAATATTGTTTGCCGGATATACCTATGAATGTTTTTCGGTATTGGGGCGGCGCAAAAGTAAAGAGAAGCAGGAGCGCATTTTTTCCAGACAGACAGCCTGGATGCTTTTGTTGCACTTAAATGCATACCTCGTGATTTTTGCAGTGACAAGAGATTTTACATGCTTGATTTTTTATATGGCGCAACTAATTTTGGTGACGATAATTATAAATTGTTATCAGTTTATTTATCCGTTGGCCTCGCGGCTGGTGGTTAATAATATGTGTATGCTGTTACTTATCGGTTTTATTATCTTAACGAGATTAAAACAGGAGAATGCCATCAAGCAGTTTGTAATTGCGGCGGCTTCGCTGGTGATTACGTTGATTATTCCAGTTATGATTCATAAGCTGAAATTTTTAAATAAATTGACATGGCTTTATGCCGTACTTGGAATTGTGATGTTAGGTGTGGTGGCAGCGTTTGGTTCCACGAGCTATGGTGCAAAGCTTTCTTTTTCGGTGGCGGGCATTACGATTCAGCCGTCAGAGTTTATCAAAATAATATTTGTGTTCTTTGTTGCGGCAAGGTTAAGTGCTTCAACGGAATTGAAAGAACTGATTATTACGAGCGTAGTGGCAGCATTACATGTGTTGATTTTAGTGGCATCAAAGGATTTAGGCGGAGCATTAATTTTCTTTATTGTCTATATTGTGATGTTGTATGTGGCCACCAGAAATATTGTTTATTTTCTAGGCGGCTTTCTGGCCGGAAGTGCGGCGGCAGTTTTGGCGTATCAGTTATTTAACCATGTCCGAGTCCGGGTGGTGGCTTGGAAGGCACCACTGAGCGTAATCAATAACGAGGGCTATCAAGTCTGTCAGTCCTTATTTGCAATTGGTACCGGTGGGTTTTTCGGAATGGGATTGTATCAGGGAATGCCAAATAAAATTCCGGTTGTGGAACAGGATTTTGTCTTTGCCGCTATTTCGGAGGAGCTGGGCATTATCTTCGCATTATGTCTGATTATGGTCTGCGTTAGTTGTTTTATGATGTTTTTAAATATTGCCATGCAGATAAAAAATATGTTTTATAAATTAATCGCTCTCGGGCTTGGTACGGTGTATGGATTTCAGGTATTTTTGACAATTGGCGGTGTGACAAAATTCATTCCTTCCACAGGGGTAACCTTACCATTAGTAAGTTACGGTGGAAGTTCGGTCTTAAGTACATTGATTTTGTTTGGGATTATTCAAGGGCTTTACATTTTGCGGGAGAACGAAGGAGCAGTAAATGAAAAAAAATCAAAACGAAAATCTAAATCAAAAAAGAAAACAGCCTTCGAAACCGAGTTCGAAGAATTCGACAAATAATCGGGAATTTGCGGTCATTACTTATTTGTTTCTGTTTATATTCATCGCTCTAATGGGTTATATCGTCTATTTTCAACTGGTTAGAAGTGAAGATTTTATCAACAGTCCATACAACAAAAGGCAGGACAGCTTTGCGACCCGAATTGTTCGGGGTGAGATATTTTCGGCGGATGGAAAGATATTGGCGCAGTCTAGTGTTGATGGTGAGGGAAATGAAACCAGAAATTATCCTTACAGCAATATCTATGCACATGTGGTTGGCTATGCCAGCAATGGCAAGGCGGGATTAGAATCGACAATGAATTTTAATCTGCTGCGTTCTCATAGCTTTGTTTTAGAGCGGGCAGTGAATGAACTTCAGGGTGAAAAAAGTATTGGTGATTCAGTTGTCACAACACTGGATTCCACTTTACAGGAGACGGCGTATAATGCTCTTGGCAGTTACCAGGGGGCAGTGATTGTGATGGAGCCAGAGACGGGAAAAATTCTTGCGATGGTATCCAAACCAGATTTTAATCCAAATACCCTGCCAACTTATTGGGACACGCTAGTGACTGAGGATTCTACCGAATCCGTGTTGGTCAATCGGGCAACCCAGGGGTTGTATCCGCCTGGCTCAACCTTTAAGATATTGACCACCTTGGAATATCTTCGGGAAAATGGTAGTGCCACTGACTATCATTATGAATGTAACGGCAGTACCACCGAAGGTGAGGTCACGATTCATTGTTACAACAATTCGGTGCATGGTGCACAAGATTTAAAGGCAGCCTTTGCTAATTCATGTAATTCTGCTTATGCCAACATCGGTCTGACCTTAAATCAGAAAAGCTTTACCCAGTTATGTGAATCGTTATTGTTTAATCAGTCACTGCCGGGGAATTTTGAATACAATAAGAGTCAGTTCAGCCTGGCAAGCAATGCCGGAGCGAGTTTGATTATGCAGACGGCAATTGGGCAAGGAGAGACATTGGTGTCGCCTTTTCACATGGCTCTGATTACGAGTGCAATTGCAAATGACGGTGTTTTGATGCGTCCGTATCTGGTTGACCATACTCAAAATGACACGGGTATTGTCGTTAAACAGTATGAGCCTATGATTTCAGGGGAATTAATGAGCAAAGAAGAAGCAGCAATTTTACAGGAATATATGGCTTATGTTGTGGAAAACGGAACTGGTGCGAAATTAAACGGCCAAAGCTACACTGCTTTTGGAAAAACTGGTTCGGCTGAGTTTTCTAACAATAAAAATGAAAGCCATTCATGGTTCGTCGGCTATGCACATCGCGAGGACAAACCAGATATTGCAGTGGCGATTATTGCTGAGGGAGCCGGAACCGGAAGCAGCGTTGCCGTTCCATTGGCAAAACAAATTTTTGATACGTATTATAATTAAAACAACCCCAGCGTGAAATCAAAATTTTACGCTTTTCTTGCCAGATGGAATAAAGTGGGGTATACTGTCATTAGTTTATTTGGAAGACCACAGCAGGAGGTTATGCAATGATTGAAGCAACGAGTTGTGGTGGTGTAGTAATTTTTCGTGGTAAGATATTAGTCCTTTATAAAAACTATAAAAATAAATATGAAGGCTGGGTTTTACCAAAGGGAACGGTTGAATCTGGAGAAGAATATAAAGATACAGCGGTTCGTGAAGTATTTGAAGAAACCGGGGCAAGTGCCTCAATTATCAAGTATATCGGAAAAAGTCAATACAGTTTTACTGTACCAGATGACACGGTTGAGAAGCAGGTACACTGGTATTTGATGATGGCGGATAGTTATTACAGTAAACCACAAAAAGAAGAGTATTTTGTAGATTCGGGATATTATAAGTATCATGAAGCCTATCATTTGTTAAAGTTTTCGAATGAAAAGCAGATTTTAGAGAAAGCTTATAATGAATACCTGGATTTGAAAAAGAGTAATCTTTGGGGAACACATAAATATTATTAAGCATTTGAGATGGCTTTTTTATCAAGGTGAGGGTTCTGATGAAGTGGTATAGCAAATTATATATGGGCGAAAGTATCGCTAACAAATCAGAGAAAATTAAATGGAAGATACGCCATAACGCGGGGCAACTGCAAATATATGTTATTTCGTTGGCTAACTGTGAGGGTAATCTGCTCGATATTATTCCGAGTGTGGAATTGATGCAAAAGGGTTATCCGAAAAAAGATTTGGTGATTATCGGTCTTGCGAAGGGTTGGGACGAAGCCGTAGAAGTAGCCGCCTCAATCGTCTTAGAAAGCTTTGAAAATACCGGTAGTTTTGATGTGAAAAACTATATCAATGGGAGTAACGGATGAGTGTATTAATCCTAATATTGAAAATAATTGGAATTGTGCTGCTGAGTCTGTTTGGGCTAATTGTATTGATGATATTAGCAGTCCTATTTTGGCCAGCCGGTTACCGGATTACAGGCAAAATTGATGAATTAGAAAAAAGCAGCGTTGCGTTAAAGGCAAGACTGCATTGGCTATGTTACTTAATCAGCTTTCGGTTTGTCATGGAAAATGGCGAACAGCTTGCCGTATTGCGTATCTTTGGTTTTCCGATTCAGATTTATCCGGTGATTGAAAAAAAAACAAAGAAAAAAAGGGCAACGCGTAGAAAAAAACGAAAACGAAAAATGCAAAAGAAACAAAAAGCGCAGGAGCCTTTGGATCATACGATTGTTGAAACAAAGCAAATAGATGAGAATAAAAAAACAGATGAAAGCATGTTATCGGACGAAAGCGTGCTATCAGATGAAAGCATGTTATCGGATGAGAGCAAGCCGACATCCGATGTGACCGAAGCACCGAATACGCCATTGTTCGTGCAGCAATCAACAAATAAGAAGGCTGATTCCAAGTATTGGCATAAAGCTACTGACTGGTTGAAGCAGATCAAAGAAAAGATAGTGCAAATCATAAATTGGCTTCGGGCAATTCCAGAAAAAATCAAAAAAATATTTTCTCAGATTAGCAACATAAAAAACTGGCTTTGGGACGAAAATAATAAAAAGACCATCCGGTTGATTTACGAGGAAATTATTTATTTACTTTTGCATTATCATCCCCGAAAAGTAATAGCTAATTTAGATTTTTCAATTGGTGACCCAGCTTTAACCGGTCAGGTATTGGGAATCCTTAGCATGATGCCATTTCTCTATCATAAAAAGGTTCGGATTGGACCAGATTTTCAGTCAGAGTCGGTATACGTGAAGGGCACATTTGAGGTCAGAGGCCGAATTAGAATGATACATTTGGTTCGCTCCCTGCTTCATATTTGGAAAGATGAAACTATAAAAACATTAATAAAAAGTAGAACATAGCAAATCGGAGGAGCAAAAACATGGCAGATAACAGTTTTAATTCAACAGTAGAATCTTTATTTAAAGGAATGAATAGCTTTATTACCAGCAAGACCGTCGTCGGTGATGCAATTCATATCGGTGAGACAATTATTCTTCCCTTAGTGGATGTGACCTTTGGCGTTGGTGCCGGTGCGTTCTCACAGGAGAAAAAGAATAACGGCGGCGGTGGTATGGGTGGTAAGATTACCCCAAGTGCGGTACTTGTAATTCAAAACGGAACAACGAAGCTAGTCAACATCCGTAATCAGGATGGTATCACAAAGCTGTTGGATATGGTACCTGATTTTGTAAATAAATTTACCAGTAAGAACGACAAAGCAGAGCCAGAAACGGAAGAACAGAAGACCGCCAAGAAAAAGGCCGCTGTCGAGATGGAAACCATTTTATCGGATGCGTCCGAAACCGAAGGTTAAGAGTAGAATAATGTAAATAAATTAAACCCAAAAGCATATATTTTAAAAATATATGCTTTTTTTGGTGCCTGCGATGAAAAGAGTAATTGGCTATTCTTTATTTTTGATTGGAATTGGAATATTATTGTCCTTTGCGATACCAGGCAAAGTTTGCGATATCATAATTAGTCTTGTTTTGATGATTATTGGATATAATTTGTTTTGTTCCTGCTAGAAGATGTATTGTTGTACAAAAGGTAGAACGATTTTTTGGTCAAAGTGCTATTTTTTGATTTCAGGGAACCAAAGGGCTTTTAAAAACGTCTAATATATAGGTGTAACAGTGAAAAGTCTTGAAAATGAAGGCTTGTGATGTTTCGCAAATGCCTATATTAATCTTTTTTGGGAGGGGGAGTTTCTAATGGATATATAAAATGATTATTATAACAAATACAAGAGATTAAAAATCAAACTATGGAGGTTGAAGGTATGAAACAATTGTTTAGCAGTATTTTAGTTTTTGTGATTTTGGTGTTATCAATCACTAAATCATTTGCAGCAGAACCAGTTTTTTTCTCAAATTCATCAAATGATATAGATATCTCTGTTTTAAGTGAACAAGAGCTATCTCAAAATCAAATATTTCAAATTCAAGAAGAAATGGATGTGCTAAGTGATTATATTGATATTTATGCTATTGATTACATCAATGCAACATCGGAGGGAAATGAGTATTCGATAGATTATGGTGGTATTAATGAAACTGTTCTTTTAGAGGTCGATGACAATGAAAATATAACCATTATGGCTAATGATGGTGAAAAAAGTAATGTGATTTCTTTTGAAGCTGATGGCGATATCGTACTTGATGGAAAACAAGTAATATTTGAAAGTGACGTAAATATTTCAAATTCAAATATCTTAGTTGGTGCAACAATTTGGAAAGGAGTAAAATCACTTTCGCCATATGGTAGTTTGAAAGCGTCTGATTATAATAATTATCTGTCTTCTGGAAAAGATAATGTTGCATTACAAAAACAACTGAACGAACTTACAGTTACTGTGTTTTCTGCCTTAATTGGTTCGCTTCATCCATATCTTGGCATTGCGGTATCATTAGCAACAGTGGCAAAATCTGTCTATGACACCTTTTTAGCAGTCAATCCACAAACTAAAACTTTGGGATGTGCATGGACAACGTATACGTGTGGTGCAATGGATTATAAGTATATCAATAAATTTTATGCTAATTCAGAATGCACAGGATCATACCGTCAAGAAATTAGCTATGAACATTTTATCGTTTATTAAAATTTTTAAGAAAAGGTTGAGGGATGTTTGATAACAAGAAAATCAAAAATTGTAAAATAATAAAAAATTATCATCAGTCAAATGAAGTATTGACTGACATACCTATAAAAAAAACAATAGCTCTTATTGTATCATTTTCGTTGATTTCATTTATTAGCTTAATATTAAAAGCTATTTTGTTACATGATGGTAATTTACTCTTTAATCAGTTATGTTTTTTTCTTTTCGTGGCTTTATTTATCAATTTTCTTTTTTTTCTGATTGGTGATATACATGATATTATAGTCGGTAATGGGATAATAACAAATGGTACGATAAACTTTCATGAAAACACAAAATTTAAAAATATCATGTTTCAGATTGGAGATATATTTAAATGGATAATTTTATTTGGAAGTATTTTCATTAGCATTGCATTTTTAAAATTTGAAAATGATATCATTGTTGCTATAGATATTTTTAAAATGTGGCTAATATATGGTATCGTGGGTTTTGGATATAGGCTACGTTTTAGAAAATCATATATAACATTACTGATTGTTGAAGTATTTCTGGCAACATTAAGCCTTTGATTGCTATCCATCTTACAGTTTATTCGGTACGTGACAGAAGAGGAGAAGTATGAATAAAAAAATATTTGGCTGTATATGCGGTTTGGTTATAGCGATTGCATTGTTGATAGGAGCATATTTAATATTTGATAAGCCGTCAAAAGAAATTAGCGATATCACCTTTTATGCAGATAATTATCAATTTAGTTATGAGGAATTAAAAAGCCATTCACAAATAATTGCCCTTATCCAGGTGATGGATGAACTGACAGAAGCAAATTCAGAAGCTTTTATTTCAGAAGGCTACACTGTCGGAAATATTGGAAGAAGACAGTGTAAAGTTCTCAAATATTTTAAAGACGAGAGAAATTATGGAGAGACACTAACCGTCCTTGAACCAGCTTCTGTGATTGACAATCAGTATATCCATCCTGAAGATTATGATAAACTCGAAAAGGATAATATCTACCTTGTTTTTCTATGTGATGAAACTGCGACAAATGAGTTGAGCTTAATGAGTGCTTATAATGGAACCTTTGATGTAGATAATTTAGATGAAATGGATGAATATTATGATCTTGCAATCAAAGCGATTGTAGAGTATATGACGGATTTACCGGACAAGCAAAAAGAAGCGATTATCGATTCGGACGAAATTGTAAAAGCAAGCGCGATTGAAGGTGTTGATATCCAGACGCAAATAATAGGCATCGATGAAGAGATAACATTATTGTTTAAAATGAGTTCAGATGGTCAAATGAACGTGCAGGTAACTGAATAAATCAATGAATTTGCGGGCTCTTTCGAGCCCTTTTTTTGATGTATTATTGCACAATAAGTTGGACAAGTTTTTGTGCAAAGTGCTAATAATAAAAAATAATTGTTTTTGGGGAACCAAATGGACTTCTATTCCGTCATATATGTTGGAGCATAAAAATATGATATGGCTATTTATGTTTCAAATAAAAGAAAAGGATGTTGCGTGGAGCAACAACAGGGGTCCTATGAACAAAAGAAAACGGTCCTGAAATAGGTGGTAACATTGTAGGATATTTTTACCATTATCATGCCCGTAGACGTATTGGGTCTGGAAGTGGCGGTGGACACATCTTTTTCATGTGACCAGGAGGTGGCAATATGTTAAAAATAAGAATATATAGTAAACAATACCGAGCTTTCATCAAATATGCAGTTGCAACATGTGACTCATTTAGTCTTGTATTTGAGAAAGATGTTGATGAAAAAGTGAGCTATACCTTTCAAGAAGCATACCTCACTTTGATGGAGTTCACTATAAATGGAAAAAGTATTGGGTACCATCCAGATACCGGAACATCCTTTGAAAACTCTGAAATGAATTATTATGAATGTAACAAACATACAAGGGCTTTTCTGCAAACAGCAAACAGCGTGTTTGACTGGGATGGAGAAAATCTTCCAGAAGAGTTATGCTTTTATCGAAATAGTGAGAAATGGTTTACCTGCGTTTGCCATGAAAGATATATCTTCATTTATAACGAAACAAATGAAGATATAGCCTTTTTTAAAAAAGAAGGAATTGAATACTGGCAAGAGATATAAACCTTAATCGCAAAGTAGTAACAAAAAAATCAGGGAGAAATTCTATTACTAGAATTTCTCCCTGATTTATCGACAGATATGTCGCTTAAGCTCTTTCGATTTTCCCTGATTTTATACAGGAAGTACATACATACATCTTTTTCGGTGTTCCGTTGACTTTACATTTCACAGATTTGATGTTTGATTTAAACATCCGATTAGATCTTCTATGAGAATGGCTCACATTGTTACCGAAATGAGCGCCTTTTCCACAAACTGCACATTTTGCCATAATAGCACCTCCTTAAGTTTACTAAACCTGTAACTCGCACAGGCTCACAACAATGATATATTAACAGAAACAAGCTGGGAATGCAAGAAAAAAATTGAACTTTTTCAAAATAAACAAAATAGATGTTTCATTTTTAGGTAAAAGCGGTTATAATATAATTCATGTTGAAATAAAATAAGGATTTATTGCATTAAATTTTGGATGAAAATTTTAAACTTGGAGGTTATAGAATGAAGGGACGAATGGACACCGCATTAGGTAATGTAGTCATTGATAATGAAGTTATCGCAACTTATGCCGGTTCTGTTGCTGTAGAGTGTTTCGGCATTGTTGGTATGGCAGCTGTAAACATGAAGGATGGCCTGGTAAAGCTTTTAAAAAGAGATTATTTGACACATGGAATAAATGTTACGGTAGATGAAAACAATAAAATTACAATTAATTTTCATGTAATTGTTTCATATGGTGTAAGTATCGGCACTGTAACTGATAATCTAATTAGTACCGTGAAGTACAAAGTAGAAGAATTTACAGGCATGGAAATAGAAAAAATCAACATTTTTGTTGAAGGCGTCAGAGTCATTGATTAAGGAGGACGTAGAAAGTGGAAATAAATACAATAGATGCTGCGGTACTAGCCAAAATGTTTCTTGCCGGGGCAAAGAATTTAGAGGCAAAGAAAGAATGGATTAACGAGCTGAACGTATTCCCGGTACCAGATGGTGATACTGGAACCAATATGTCCATGACAATCATGTCAGCAGCAAAAGAAGTTGGCGCATTAGGCGAACCAACCATGGCAGAGCTTGCCAAAGCAATCTCTTCCGGTTCACTTAGAGGTGCAAGGGGTAACTCAGGTGTAATCTTATCCCAGTTATTCCGTGGATTTACAAAAGTAATTGCAGACCATGAGAGCTTAGATGTTTCGATTTTATCGGAAGCAATGCAAAGAGCAGTGGAAACCGCGTATAAAGCAGTTATGAAACCAAAAGAAGGAACGATTCTGACTGTTGCAAAAGGGGCTGCAAAAAAAGCATTAGAGCTATGTAATGAAACCGATGATATCGTCTTTTTTGTTGGTGAGGTAATCAAAGAGGCAGAATATGTTTTAAGTAAAACGCCAGATATGCTGCCAGTATTAAAGCAAGCTGGTGTTGTTGACTCCGGCGGACAGGGTTTGGTAGAGGTCTTAAAAGGCGGTTACGATTCACTGCTTGGCAAAGAAATTGACTATACCATTGAAGGTGCATCAGCATCTGCTGGCATGGTGAAAATCTCTGCTCAGGCTGAAGAAGAAATCAAATTTGGATATTGTACAGAATTTATCATTGTTTTAAATAAACCACTTACTGAAAAACAGGAACAAGAGTACAAGGGATATTTGGAAACTATCGGTGATTCCATCGTTGTCGTTGCCGATGAAGAAATCGTTAAGACCCATGTACATACCAATGATCCGGGTCTGGCAATTCAGACCGCGTTGACACATGGTTCCTTAAGCAAAATCAAAATCGACAATATGCGCGAAGAGCATCAGGAAAGATTAATTAAAGATGCTGAAAAATTAGCAAAAGAGCAGGAAGCGGCGAAAGTTTCTGAGCCAGCGAAGGAAATGGGCTTTATTTCCGTTTCAATCGGTGCTGGAATCAATGAGATATTTACAGGACTTGGTGTGGACTATATTATCGAAGGTGGTCAGACAATGAATCCAAGTACCGAAGATATGCTCAATGCAATTGATAAAGTAAACGCCAAAACCATTTTTATTTTGCCAAATAATAAGAATATCGTGTTGGCGGCTAATCAGGCAGCATCTTTGGTTGAAGATAAAGAAATCATCGTTATCCCAACCAAGACAATTCCACAGGGAATTACCGCATTGATTAACTTTATGCCAGACCGAAAGGCTGCTGATAATCAGAGTCGGATGACTGAGGAACTGGAGAATGTTAAGACTGGTCAGGTAACCTATGCCGTTCGTGATACAGAGATTGACGATAAAGTAATAAAAGCTGGTGACTATATGGGAATTGGTGATAAGGGCATTCTCTCAGTTAGCCAGGATATGATCGAGACAACACATGCAATGGTAAAAGAAATGATTGATGAAGATAGTTCGATTATCAGCATTTACTATGGCGAAGAAGTGGAAGAAGATGATGCACATACACTGGGCGCTGAATTGGAAGAAGAATATCCAGATGTAGAAGTGGAAATCCACTTTGGTGGTCAGCCAATTTATTACTATGTAATTTCCGTAGAATAAATGAATCGGTAAAGGAAGAAGTTGGAGATAAGCCATGAAAATTGATGAACCAATTGGAACATTAAAAGGAATTGGTGAAAAATCAGAGAAGCTTTTTGAAAAGCTGGGAGTACATTCCGTAAGGGATTTGCTCCTGGCTTTTCCGCGTGATTACAAACAAATTCCGTCTTGTATTTCGATTCAGGATGTTGTGAATCAAAAGGACTGCGCCATTATGGGCAGGCTTAGCGGCGTACCGCTTGTGAAAGGAACCAGAAACCTGATGGTCACGATTGCAAAGGTAACCGATGGAACGGGGATTTTGGAATGCGTGTGGTTTCGGATGCCATATTTAAAAAACAGCTTAAAGAGCGGCACAACCTATGTGTTTTTTGGTAAAATAACAAGAAACTCAAAGTTTCCACGAAACACAAGGTTTCCACGAAACTCAAAGTTTCCTGAGAACCACCACTATAAGATGGAACAGCCAGCCATTTATACCCCAGAGCAATATGAACAGATAGCTGAATCCTATCAGCCCGTGTACGCCTTGATAAAAGGTTTGAGTAATAATCAGCTTCGAAAGTTTATCATGCAGGCACATGAAGCAGTTACTCCAGATATTGAATTTTTACCAGCGGGTATTCTTGAGCGCAACCAATTGATGGCGTATCATCAGGCCATTGGTGAAATACATTTTCCCAGTGATTTAGAAACCTTGCAAAAAGCACATGACCGATTGGCGTTTAATGAGTTTTTCATGTTCTTGTTACAGATGAATCAACTGAAGGAACATACCACGCGCATGGCCAATCAATGTCTGATAACAGATGTGAGCTTGGTCCTACACATCAAGGACCAGTTGCCATATCATTTGACTAGTGCACAGGAGCGTTCGTTAAATGAAATTCTTGGCGATATGCAGGATGTGTATGCGATGCAGCGCTTGCTACAGGGAGATGTTGGGTCGGGCAAGACAATTGTGGCTTTTTTAGCAATGGTAACGGCGGCAGCTAATGGATATCAAGCGGCTATTATGGCCCCGACAGAAGTTCTTGCGGTCCAGCATTACGAGACTTTTTGTCAATGGTGTAATGATTTTGATTTGGATTTTCCAGTTATTTTATTGACGGGTTCGGCGACCGCCAAAGAAAAGCGGGAGATTTATGAACAGATTCGTGAAACTGACAGTGCCTTCATTGTTGGAACCCATGCCTTAATCCAGGAAAAGGTCGATTATCGAAAATTAGGACTGGTTATTACGGATGAACAGCATCGTTTTGGTGTCAGACAACGGGAGGTTTTTGCCAATAAGGGGCAATGTCCGCATATTTTAGTGATGAGTGCGACGCCGATTCCGCGAACCTTGGCAATCATTCTATATGGCGATTTTGATATTTCGGTGATGAACGAGCTGCCGGCCAACCGACTGCCAATTAAAAATTGTGTAGTTGGCGAGGATTATCGTAAGACGGCATATTCTTTTCTGGAAAAAGAAATCAGAAGCGGCCATCAGGTCTATATTATCTGTCCGCTGGTCGAAGAAAGCGAAAATCTCGAGGCAGAGAATGTTACTGATTATACAGAGCACCTGAAAGCGGCCCTGCCAGCAGAAATAGCCATTTCCTGCCTGCATGGCAAGATGAAGCCCAAAGAAAAAAATGAGATTATGGATGCTTATCAACGAAATGAAATACAAATATTAATTTCAACAACAGTGATTGAGGTCGGGGTCAATGTACCAAATGCTACCGTTATGATGATTGAAAATGCGGAACGCTTTGGGTTGGCTCAGTTGCATCAGTTGCGTGGCCGGGTCGGCCGCGGTGATGCGCAATCATATTGCATTCTGGTAAATGGCTCAGATTCAAAACATGCCAAAAAGCGACTGGAAATTTTAAATCAATCAAATGATGGCTTTGAAATTGCCAGACAGGATTTAAATCTAAGGGGACCAGGAGATTTTTTTGGTATTCGGCAAAGTGGAATGTTAGAATTTCGAGTCGGTGATGTTTTTAATGATGCCGATATTTTGAGTATCGCATCAGAGGAGAGCAAACAATTACTGAAGAAAGACCCTGGCTTAAATAATGACGAAAATCTGCGCTTAAAAAATGTTCTTGAAGAATATATGACAAATCAAAATGAAAAAATAAATATTTAATAATTGTGTATAATATTCAACAACTAGATATAATATTTGACAATCACCTATAATATTCTTGCTTTTTGTTCCGGGAATGTGAATTGTCTGGAAATTCATGCGTTTTTTATTGATTCCATTAAAAAAATTTGCTAAAATAAAAATGTATTATATATATAATACAAATAAAATAAGGCAGAAAGGGATTAATATGGGGGAAAAAACTAAAAGGGGAAAGAAAATCCGAACAAAAATGCTCGGAACTATTTTGCCGGTGTTAATTATCGGAATGGTAATACTCACGGCAATCAGTGTTGTTTCTAGTCGTTCCATTATTAAATCAGAACTTCAGAAGCAGATGAATCTTCAATTGAACAGCAAGAACAGTGAAATTGTCACGCAAATCGAGGCTGCGGTAAACATGGGTAAGCATATGGCAGCATTCGTAGGTCTGACCTATCAAACGACAGATATGCAATCCTACATAAGCTTTTTGGAAAAATCAATTTATGAGGAAGACTGCATTTATGGAAGTGGTATCTGGTTTGAACCAAATCAATATGATGCAGCGGAGCGTTATGTGGGACCATACGTTTATAAGGACGGGGGCTCACCAGTTCTGACAAATGAATACAGCAATGCAGATTATGATTATTTTGTTCAGGAATATTATACGGCAACTGTGGACAAGGATAAGGATTTCGTATACTATTCTCAGCCATATTATGACGAGACCTTAGATGTCACAATGATTTCGATGTCAATGCCAATTTATAATAATGGAAATCAGTATCTTGGTTGTATAACAGTTGATATTACAACTGATACGATTCGCCAGATTACCGATGACCTTCAGGTTGGTGATAGCGGAACCGCCTTTTTGCTTAGCGAAGACGGAACATATCTGGCATACGAGGATAACAGCAAGATTATGAATGCCAAAATGACCGAAGATGAGAATGATTCCATTGCCAAAGCTGGCGTAAAGATGCTTTCAGACGAGGACTCGAATAACACCGAAATAATCCAAAAAGGTGAAACCTATTATCTTTATTATAAAGAAGTGCCAAATGTAAATTGGAAAATGGGTATTACCATAAAAGCGTCGGAGCTGAATCAGAAGACATTGATGCTTGGTTTTGAATTAGCGGCCGTGGCACTGATTATTTTGCTATTGGTAACCGTTACGATTCTGATTCAGGTACAAGCAGTTTCCAAACAGATAAACCGTGTCAAAAATTTTGCCGGTCAGCTTGCAAACGGAAATTTCACAATAAAACAACTAAGTACCAAGCGCAGTGATGAACTGGGTGCAATGGGAGCCTCGTTGAATGAAATGTATCGTAATAACAAACAGATAATTTCTAAAATTGCGAATGATGCCGGAGTATTGAGTGATTCAGGCAATCAGCTCCATAAATCTTCCGGGGAATTAAAACAACAGTTTGACACAATAGAAGAATTGATGAATCATGTAACCTCAGATATGACTGGCAGTTCAGCAGCAACTGAGGAAGTAAATGCATCGGTGGAAGAAATGAACTCCTCTGTTACAATTTTGGCAGAAGAAACGGAACGTAGTCTAAGTCTGTCCAATGAAATCAAGAAACGGGCTGCGGAAATCGAAAACAACAGTACCAATTCCTATCGGCAGGCAACCGAATTATCATCGAAACATCAGGCAGATTTACAGGAAAGTATCAAAAATGCCGAGGTCGTTCGCTCCATCGGTGAGTTGGCAGATGCAATTTCCGGAATTGCGGACCAGATTAATCTCTTGTCATTGAATGCTTCCATTGAAGCGGCTCGTGCGGGAGAGCAGGGAAAAGGCTTCGCTGTAGTGGCGAGTGAAATTGGTAAGCTTGCAGGTGATACCTCGCAAACCGTAAATAAAATTCAAGATACCATTGGTGATGTACAGAATGCCTTTGACCTGCTTGTCAAGCAAAGCCAGTCAATGCTGCTCTTTATGACCGATACCGTTGCACCAGATTATGATGCTTTTGTCAATGTATCGAAAAAATATGGCGAAGATGCGAATGCAATCGAAAAATTCTCCAATGATATTGCCGAAATGGCATCTAATATTGAAAAAATTATCCAGGAGGTTAGTTTGGCAATCCAGAATATTTCTGAGTCCTCCTTAAATACAGTGGGTAATAGTAATGAGATTTTAACCGCTGTCGAAACGGTTTCATCAGTAGTTGGTGATATCAGAAAGATGTCTAAGAGTCAGGAAGAGATTGCTTATGAATTAAGTGAGGTCGTCGGTAATTTTGTTTTGGAAGGTAAAACCGAAAACGATTAAGTGTAAATGAGCCAAACTTAATTTACGAAAAAAATAGGCGATTAAATGATGCTCTTGAGGAAAATCGGACAAATCAAAAACAAAAAATAAATAGTCAGACAATTTCGTGAAAATACGAACAAAATAACATGCGATGCACAAATTATTTGTGAATTTGCATGTTTTTTTGTTGATTTAAATACAAAATCTTGCTAGAATAAAAATGATTATCAGGTTACCTAAGAGAATAATATTATAGAAAGCAGGGGAAATTTTATTATGGGGAAAAACGAATCTGGCGGAAATAAAATCAGCACCAAGATGCTTGGGACAATTCTTCCGGTATTAATTATTGGAATGATTACTCTGACCGCGATCAGTGTGGCATCAAGTCGTTCGATTATTAAGTCAGAAATTCAAACGCAGATGAATTTGCAATTGGACAATCAGAATCAGGAAATAGTATCACAGATAGATGCCGCGGTGGCATTAGCTAAGCATATGGCAGCAATTGTTGGGCAGACTTATCAGAGTATTGATTTACTTTCTTATGTCAATTTTTTGAATAGTATGATTTACGAAGAAGATTGTATTTATGGCAGCGGCATTTGGTTTGAACCAAATAAATATGATGATAAACAAATTTATGTTGGTCCATATGTATACAAGGATGGCGATACTCCAATTCTGACCTATGATTATAGCAATAAATATTATGATTATTTAAATAAGGATTATTATAAGGCAGTAAAGGGGCAGGATAAAGGTTATGTTTTTTATTCTGAGCCACATTATGATGAAACCTTAGAGACGACGTTAGTGACAATGTCGACGCCAATTTACAATAAGGATGATCTGTTTATTGGCTGTATCTCTGTTAATATAACAACTGATACCATCAAGGAGTTGACGAGTGCAATTCATGTCGGTGATACGGGAACGGCATTTTTAATTAGTTCTGACGGTACGTATTTGGCGTATGAAGATGAAAGCAAGATTATGAATGCCAAAATAACCGAGGATGAGAATACATCCCTGGCCAATGCCGGGACACAGATGCTATCTGCAAATGGCAGTGGAAATACTACGA
Source organism: Lachnospiraceae bacterium (assembly GCA_031555935.1). GTDB lineage: Bacteria > Bacillota > Clostridia > Lachnospirales > Lachnospiraceae > Roseburia_C. The sequence goes on from JAVBTX010000006.1 coordinate 260,543, forward strand.
TTACCAAAAACGGTGAAAGCTATCAGCTATATTACAAAGAGATACCAAATGTCAATTGGGAAATGGGAATCACCATCAAAGATTCAGAACTGAACCAGCAAACTGTTATTCTTGGGATGACATTATTTGTTGTTGCTCTGATTGTGCTGGTATTAGTTGCCCTTACCATTTTAATTCAGGTTCAGTCGGTATCCCGCCAGATTAATCGGGTAAAAGATTTTGCGGTCCAGTTGGCCGATGGTAATTTTACAATTAACAGCCTGAATACCAAACGAAAAGATGAGCTTGGTGCAATGGGTTCATCATTAAATGAAATGTATGATAATAATAAAAATATTATCTCCAAAATTGCCGACCACGCGGGCATTTTAATGGATGCTGGTAAAAACCTCCATCGCTCATCCAATAATTTAAAACGCCAATTTGAAAAAATACAAGCATTAATGAATCGGGTCACAATGGCAATGACCGATTCATCGGCAGCTACAGAAGAGGTGAATGCTTCGGTTGAAGAAATGAATTCTTCCATTACAATCTTAGCCGAAGAAACCGTTCGCAGTCTGAATCTGTCAAATGAAATTAAAGGCCGAGCTGCCAGTATTGAACAAAGCAGTAGTAAGTCTTATCAGCAGGCGACAGAATTATCGGCCGTTCATCAGAAGGGATTACAAGCAGGTATCAAAAATGCTGAAGTGGTGCGCTCCATTGGAGAATTGGCCAATGTGATTTCGTCAATAGCAGATCAAATCAATCTGTTATCACTGAATGCTTCGATTGAAGCGGCCAGAGCAGGAGAGCAGGGCAAAGGATTTGCTGTTGTTGCTGGCGAAATCGGAAAACTGGCGGGGGATACTTCCTTGGCAGTCGGTAAGATTCAAGATACGATTGGTGAAGTACAGTCAGCCTTTGACCATTTAGTTGGGCAAAGCAAATCGATGCTTAAATTTATGACGGACACGGTTGCTCCAGATTATGATGCTTTTGTCAATGTATCAAAGCAATATGGCGAGGATGCAGAACAAATTGAAACATTTTCAAATGATATTGCCGAAATGGCAACCAATATCGAAAAAATTATCGGAGAGGTTAGCCGAGCAATTCAAAATATTTCAGAATCCTCGTTAACAACCGCCCAAAATAGTACCGAAATATTATCCTCCGTAGAAACCGTATCCTCGGCGGTGCGAGACATCCGAAGCATGTCCAAAAATCAGGAAGTAGTATCCTTTGAGCTGAGCGAAGTAGTTGGTAATTTTATTTTAGAAGAACAAAATGATTAAAAAAACGGGTGCATATCAATTCTTTGCACCCGTTTTTTCGTGAACGTTATTTAATTATTTTCAGGAATTTCCTTCCAGGTTTTTACTCCGGGGAAATTTATTTACTTCCCTGCCATCTGTCTTTCCTGAGCTTCAATCATCTTCTTAACCATATAACCACCAACGGAACCATTCTGACGAGAAGTCAAATCTCCGTTATAACCATCTGTAAGTGGAACACCTAACTCGTTGGCTACTTCGTATTTAAATCTGTTTAATGCACTTTTTGCTTCTGGTACAGCTGCTTTGTTTGAACTTGTCATGATTATTTCCTCCTTAGTTTGAATAAAACTTTTTTGGTACAATCATATTATCTGCAAACAAAAAGAAAATACACAGCCAAAAAAATCATAAAATGTCAAAAAAATGTTTAAATTGTTTTAATGCCCGTGGCATCAGAGTCATTGGTATCAGATGCCATTAGCATCAGAGATGCCACTTAAGTCTGGGGCAATTGCCATTGAGTAGTTGGTATGGTAAATAACATATCCCGGTACTGCGCCATTTGGTTTTTTCACATTTTTACGTTCCAAGTAATCAATTTCGACTTTTTCACTGTCACGTCCGCTGGAATAGTAGGCCGCTAGTCTGGCCGCTTCTTCAAATGTACGGTCAGGCAGTTCTTTTCCTTCGGTCTTGACGATAACATGGGAACCAGGCATTCCTTTCGCGTGGAACCACCAATCACCACCGTTTGCAAATTTAAACGTCAGTTCATCATTTTGATAATTATTTTTTCCGACATACATATGAAAACCGTCGGAAGAAAGATAATGAAACGGCTGGCTTTTGATTTTTTGACGTTTTTCACCGCTCTTTTTGCGAATATAGCCATAGGCAACCAGTTCTTCACGGATTTGCACAAGGTCATCCTCAGATTCTGCAATATTAAGCGCTGTCGCAATGGAATCTAAATGCTCCATTTCCGTCTGCGTTTCCAAAAGCAGAGACTGCAACGCTTCGTCGGTTCGTTTCATCTTATTATATTTTGCAAAATATTTCTTGGCATTGTCAGAGGGAGAAATATCAGCATCCAAAGGAATCTCAATTTCTTCGTTCGTATAATAATTTAAAGCCGTAAATTTTTTTGCGCCTTCTGGCACAGAATAACCATAGGTATTGATTAATTCCCCATAAATTCGGTATTTATCACGTTTTTCTGTATCCTTTAATTGTTTGGTCTGTAAATCATATTTTTTATGACTGCGTTCGCTGGCCGTGTTGACAATTTTTCGTAAATCAACCGATTTTTGCCGGATGCGGGAAAACACATTTCGTCTGGCATAGAATTGCTCTAAAATATAGGATATGGATGCATGTGCTTCCTTATCCATATCTTGATATAAGGTTAATTCCAGCGGTGCAAAGTCAATGGGCTGTTTATTCTGTAAAAACATATGTGGCTTAAAATTAGCGGTTTTAACATCCTCCATCAGCCAATCAAAATTGTGATAAAAATGCAATTGTTCGTCATCACTAAGACTAGCAGTCGGTGCATCACCGTCAATCGAAGCGCGATAGCAGATTTCGTTAGCAATCACCGGACTGATACCAGTGTATGTTGTATAAAGCGCCTTGGCACAAGTAGTTGGACGCGGTAATACCTGCGTAAAAAATTCTTCCTGTGTGGTTGTGAGCGGATCAAATTTATCCTGCGTCTGCGGAATGAAATAATCCCGCCCTGGCAACACTTCACGAACCGAGCTCATCTGCGAGGAAACATGCTTGATACTGTCGATAATGCGTTTTTCGTCATTGCAAAAAATAATATTGCTATGCTTGCCCATCAATTCGATGATTAAGGTCTTAGTGCGCAAATCGCCCAGCTCATCTAAATGTTCAATATCAAAGCAAATTATTCGCTCAAGCCCTGGCTGATAGATGCGAACAATCCTGCCATTGGCAATATGTTTGCGCAACAGCATACAAAAGTTCGGTGCTGTCATTGGACTTGGTTTGTTGTTATCAGTCAGGTAAACAAAGGGCAGTGATGCACTGGCTGATAAAGCCAGACGATAATTTCCCTCACTTCCTTTTAAGGTGAGTAGCAGCTCGTCATTTTCCGGCTGCGCAATTTTGCTGATTTTTGCATTTAAAATTGTATGATTTAATTCAGCCGCCAGACTGGCAACTGTAATTCCGTCTAATGCCATAAATCCTCCTTATCGAAACGCCAAGCGTTTATGTCATGCGATTACGCCAAGTGATTACGCTTTGAGTAATCTAGTCTCAATTATATTTGACGAATGGAAAAATTTCAACTATAATAATATGCAGCACGCTTTACAGGAGGCATTTATGATTAAAAGTATGACCGGCTTTGGACGGTGTGAAATCACCGAAGATAATCGCAAAGTTATTATCGAAATGAAATCCGTCAATCATCGTTACTTAGATGTAAATATGCGGATGCCAAAGAAGCTTAGTGCGTTTGAAAGTGGCATCAGAAGCTTGTTGAAAGAATATACTCAGCGTGGTAAGGTGGATGTTTTCGTTACATATGAGGATTTAAATGAGGCCAATGTATCATTAAAATATAATGAAACTTTAGCTGGTGAGTATCTCAAATACTTAAATCAGATGGCTGAAAAATTTGATCTTACAAATGACATTAGTGTCAGTCATTTATCTCGTTATCCAGACGTTTTAGTCATGGAGCAGCAAGAGGTAGATGAAAAAGAATTGTGGGCACTTGTGGAAAAGACCGTTCGCGGCGCCGCCGTGGAATTTGTGGAATCGCGTCAGAGTGAAGGTGAGAATCTGCGTGAGGATTTAATCGGAAAGCTTGACAATATGCTGGGCTATGTTGATTTTATCGAAGAACGTTCGCCACAGATTTTAAAAGAATACCGCGATAAATTAGAAATAAAAATTCGTGATTTATTAGAAGATAAACAGATTGACGAGAGTCGGATGTTGACTGAGGTTACAATATTTGCCGACAAAGTCAGTGTTGATGAAGAGATGGTACGCTTAAGAAGTCATATTCAAGCCGTTAAGGATGTTCTCTTAGAAGGTGGCAGCATTGGTCGGAAGCTAGACTTTATTGCTCAGGAAATGAACCGTGAGGCGAATACGATTTTATCAAAAGCAAATGATTTAGCAATTACCGATACCGGAATCAACTTGAAGACTGATATTGAAAAAGTACGGGAGCAGATTCAGAATATTGAGTAAGGAAAGTCCACTTCGCAGATGCTTTGTGGAAGGTTGGAGAGAAGTATGGCAGGACTGATGAATGTTGGATTTGGCAACGTGGTTCATACCGAGAAAATCGTAGCCATTATTACGCCAGATTCGGCACCAGCAAAACGAATGGTGCAAAGAGCCAAGGAAGATGAGCGAATCATTGATGCAACCCAAGGGCGGCGAACCAGATCAGTGATTATTATGGAAAATAACCGGATTGTCTTATCGGCGTTACAGCCAGATACATTGTCTGGCAGATTTTTGGAATTTTATACAAACAAGGATGATTGTAAATGAAGAAAAAAGGTATACTGATTGTAGTGTCTGGTTTTTCCGGTTCGGGAAAAGGCACAATTATGAAAGCACTATTAGAAAAATATCCGCAGGATTATGCACTTTCCATTTCTGCGACAACTAGAAATCCCCGCGTGGGAGAAGTAGATGGTAGAGAATATTTCTTCCGTACCAGGGAAGAATTTGAGCAGATGATAAAAGATGATGCACTGTTGGAATATGCGACATATGTCGATAATTACTACGGAACCCCACAAGCTTACGTGGAAGAACAGTTAGAAGCTGGCAAAGATGTTATCTTAGAGATTGAGATACAAGGTGCTTTAAAAGTAAAAGCTAAGTTTCCGGAGACATTGCTGCTGTTTATTTCACCGCCATCTGCCGAGATTCTTAAGAACCGATTAGTCGGTCGGGGAACAGAAGATATGAGCACCATCAATGCAAGACTTAGACGCGGCATCGAAGAAGCCGAAGGAATTGAGAACTATGATTATTTTGTGATTAACGATGAACTAGATGCCTGCGTGACGGAAGTACATTCCGTTGTTAACAGCGAGCGCAATCGTGTATCACGTAATATAAATTTTATTAATGATATCAGAGAAGAACTGAAAAGTTTTTCGGAAGGAGAATAAATTATGATACATCCATCTTATGTAGAACTCATGAGAGTTGTAAACCATGACGTAGTAATCGGCGAGGAACCAGTTATTAACAGTCGTTATTCCATCGTAATTGCCGCTTCCAGACGCGCAAGACAGATTATTGCCGGTGACGAACCGTTAATTGAAGGTGGTAAGAGCAAAAAACCACTGTCAGCCGCAGTGGAAGAACTTTACAAGGGAAAAGTCAAAATCATTACCGATGACGATATGTCACAAGAAGATTAAATTAGGGAAATTTGCGATAAAATTAAGAGGGTGACATAGTGCACCCTTTTAAAATTTGGAGGAATTATGAACTTACTATTTGTATCACTTGGCTGCGATAAAAATCTTGTTGATTCGGAATATATGCTGGGAATGATGGCAAATGCCGGATATCAGATGACCGATGATGAGAACGAAGCAGATGTGATTATTATAAATAGCTGTTGTTTTATCAACGATGCCAAAGAAGAAAGTGTCAATACGATACTCGAAATGTCAGAATTGAAAAAGACAGCCCGATTAAAGGCGTTAATCGTCACCGGATGTCTGGCACAGCGTTATAAAGAAGAAATTTTAACTGAAATACCAGAAGTAGATGCAATCCTTGGAACAAATTCCTATGAAGAAATTGTTGCCGCCGTTGCATCGGCATTACAGGGAACCATTTATCAGAATTTCGGTACCTTAGATGGCTTGCCAAAACTGACCACCAAGCGTCATTTGACAACAGGTGGACATTATGCCCATCTAAAAATAGCCGAAGGCTGTAATAAGCATTGTACGTATTGCATTATCCCATCCATTCGTGGTCAGTACCGCAGTGTCCCAATTGAAGAACTTGTTGAAACAACAAAAGAGCTTTGTGCCAGCGGTGTCAAGGAGCTGATTTTAGTTGCTCAGGAAACGACTTTGTATGGCATTGATTTATATGGTGAGAAAAAATTGCATGAGCTTTTAGATGCATTAAATAAAATACCTGAACTCTATTGGATTCGGATTATGTATTGCTATCCAGAGGAAATCTATGATGAGCTGATTGAATCAATCAAACGGAATGAAAAGGTCTGCCATTATTTAGATATCCCAATTCAGCATGCCAATACCGAAGTTCTAAGAAGAATGGGTCGCAAGACCGATAAAGAAGACTTGGTTCGCATTATTACCAAGCTCCGTCAGGAAATTCCTGATATTGCTCTGCGAACAACATTAATTTGTGGTTTTCCGGGTGAAACCGAAGCGCAGCATGAAGAGTTGATGCAATTTGTCAATGATATGGAATTTGACCGTCTGGGAGCCTTTATGTATTCACCGGAAGAAGGTACACCAGCGGCAACAATGACGGAACAGATTGATGAAGAGGTTAAAAAAGACTGGCAGGCATCGGTCATGGAGTTAGAGCAGGAGATTATTTTTGAGCAAAATGAAGCGATGATTGGTCAGGAACTCTATGCTTTTATTGAAGGAAAGGTTGCTGATGAGAGTGCGTATGTTGGCAGAACCTATAAAGATGCGCCAGATGTAGATGGTTACATCTTTATCAATACGTCTCAGGAATTAATCAGCGGCGATTTTGTAAAGGTCCGTGTAACCGGCGCTTATGAATATGATTTGATAGGAGAAATGCTATGAATTTACCAAATAAATTAACCTTGTTTCGGGTATTATTAATCCCATTTTTTGTCTTTTTCTTACTAGCCCCTTATTTTGAGGGATATGGGAACTATATTGCGCTGGCAATTTTTATTGTTGCGAGCCTAACCGACTTCCTCGATGGTTATATTGCAAGAAAGCATAACTTAGTGACAAATTTCGGCAAATTTATGGACCCGCTTGCTGATAAACTGTTGGTGTGTTCGGCGCTCATTTGTCTGGTTGAAAGTAAACAGTTAGCCTCTTGGATTGTCATCATCATTATTGCGCGTGAATTTATTATCAGCGGTTTTCGTCTGATTGCCAGTGACAATGGGGTGGTCATTGCTGCCAGCTATTGGGGCAAATTCAAGACTGTATTTCAGATGCTGATGATTATCGCTTTAGTTTTGAACCTAGAGATGGGATGGTATCAGATAATATGTACCGCATTGGTGTATATCTCGCTGATTCTAACAGTGGTATCATTGGTTGATTATCTCGTCAAAAACAAAGGCGTAATCAAAGAACAACATTAGGAGATTTCGATGGAAACACTTGTTTTTGAACAACTAAAAAACAAACATTTAACCATAACGACCGCAGAGTCTTGTACCGGTGGATTGCTTTCCGCACGATTGATAAATGTCTCTGGTATCTCAACCTATCTAGGAGAAGCCTATGTAACCTATTGTGATGAAGCTAAACGGCGTTTGCTTGGTGTTCGTCAGGAAACACTTAATAATGATACTGCCGTTAGTGAACAGTGCGCGTTTGAAATGGCCGAGGGTGGCGCCAAAGCAGCATCTGCTGATATTTGTCTTGCCGTCACCGGTGTCGCCGGACCAGATGATGAGGGTGAAGATTTTCCGGCCGGATTGGTTTATATTGGCTGTTATTATCGAGGAAATACAATTGTTAACCGATTTAACTTTGAGGGTGACAGACAAGCAGTACGCGAACAAGCAGTCGAAAAGGCCTTAGAAATATTACTAGAGATAATGGAATCTGAAAAGTAGAGGAACGTATATGAGAATTATTGCAGGAACTGCCAGAAGCCTTCCGCTTAAGACATTAGAAGGCATTGATACAAGACCAACCACCGACCGAATCAAAGAAACGCTGTTTAACATGATTCAAAATGATGTTCAAGGCGCCAAATTTCTGGATTTATTTTGCGGAAGTGGACAGATTGGACTTGAGGCTCTCAGCCGTGGTGCGGCTTTTGCCGTCTTTGTTGAGAATAATAAAAAAGCGGTTGCCATAGTCGATGAGAATATTCGCTTTACCAAATTTGGCGAACGCTCGAGATTGCTTTCGATGGATGTCATCGCCGCACTGCGTACGCTAGAAGGAAACGATACCTTCGATTATATCTATATGGACCCGCCATATCAGCAGGGCTTAGAGAAAAATGTGCTTAAGAGTCTGTTAGAAACAAGTCTGTTAAACGAAGATACGGTTATCATTATTGAAGCCGCTTTAGATACAGATTTTTCCTATCTGGATGAATTGGGTTATCAAATAATACGTCAGAAAAATTACAAAACAAATATGCATTTGTTTGTCAATAAAAAACACTGATAGGAGATATTTATGAAAAAAGCACTTTACCCAGGAAGCTTTGATCCAGTTACCAATGGTCATATGGATATGATTGAACGGTCGGCGAAAATTGTCGATGAATTAGTAGTCGGAGTGCTGAATAACAGCACAAAAAACTCGTTGTTTTCTGTTGCGGAACGTGTTAGTATGTTAGAAGAGATGACAAAGGACATGCCGAATGTGACAATTACTTCGTTTAACGGATTGATGGTCGATTTTATGGATGAAATTGATGCGAATATTGTTGTGCGGGGATTACGTGCGGTAACAGACTTTGACTATGAGTTACAGATTGCTCAGACGAATCATAAGGTGAATCCCAAGGTGGATACCATTTTTTTAACGACCAATCTGGAATATTCCTATCTAAGTTCAACCATTGTTAAAGAATTTGCTGCCTATGGTGGTGATATATCGAATTTTGTACCGAAGCAATTCGTTGCCCGGATTTATGAAAAATATAACATTAAGAAATAAAGGAGAGTGGCAATATGAGCAGTAGAATGGAGCAGATTATTGAAGAAATAGAAGAATATATTGAAGGATGCAAATATCAGCCGTTATCCAGCACCAAAATTGTCGTAAATAAAGATGAATTAGAAGAACTATTGACGGAACTGCGGATGAAGACGCCGGAAGAAATCAAACGTTATCAGAAAATCATCAGCAATAAAGAAGCCATTTTGGCGGATGCGCAGGCCAAAGCGGATGCAATCATTGCCCAGGCGCAGATACAGACAAGTGAATTGGTCAGTGAACATCAGATTATGCAACAGGCCTATGCTCAGGCAAATGAAGTCGTTATGATTGCGACGAAGCAGGCACAGGAAATCTTAGATAACGCGACAGTCGATGCGAATAATATTCGGACTGGAGCAATTCAGTATACCGATGATATCTTAAAAGGTTTGGAGGAAGTAATTGCCCATTCACTTGACACCACAAAAGCACGTTATGATAATCTTGTACATACCTTGCAGGGCTTCTATGATATCGTAGTTGCCAACCGTTCGGAATTATCACCACAGACCGAAGAAATTGCCAATGCCAAAACCGATGAAAAGCATGTGTCAGTACCAGACATATCATTTACGGATGAAGAAGAATAATACGGAAAAATAATAGTGCTAACAATGTGCTCGATAAGCAAACAAACAGCTTAATGGTAATGTATTTACGAATTGGAAGGTTTGTATCAGCAACCATTGAACTCGTTTGAGCGAGGCCACTAAGTCCGCCAAAGGCGGTAAAGGCCATCATCAGTACATATTTTGCTTCACCCCCAAGTCTGGTTCCAGCGGTATATTGGATACCATTGGTAATCTCAATCAGGCCGATGCCAATGGATTTAAATAACGGAATGTTAATAACAGTCGGAATCGGTAATTCATGAATCAGCGAGGCAATAATGGAAAACAGCATAATGTATCCGCCCAGCTTGGTTAGTGTTTCAAATCCGTTAATAATCGCGGCATCAATGATTTTGAAGTTGAGTTGAAATCTTGGTGTCGTATTTTTTTGCGATAATGTAGGAATTGTTGCCGAATGCCAATGTAACAGAATCCGTCCAATTACAAGTGGCGGCAAATATAACGCAATAAAGCTGGGAATAACAAGTTGGGGCATCCCAAGACTAGCATTAATTATAAAACTGCTGATAAAAACTGGACTCATATTATTACTGATGGCAAAAATAATCGATGCCTCATCAAAGGATAGCTTGTTCTCTTTTAACATTGCGGCACAAATGTTGCTGCCCATTGGAAATCCAAAGAGAAACCCGGCAAAGACCGGGAACACCCCTTCGCGACTGACCGGCAAAAGTAGACGTACAAACGGATATAGTACGCCGGACAACAAATAAAAGCAATTACTGCTGATAAAAATATTTGCAAAAATAGCAAATGGAAGCAGGGTCGGCAGAATCGTATTATACCACAGAACTAGTCCATTGCTAGCCGCTGCCACCGCTTTGGTGGGAGCAATCATCAGATAAATAATTAATAAAAAAATGAGCGTAATAGAAATAGTTTTTTTCATACTTAAATATATTTTAAAGACTGAAAAATATACCCATTAAGGATGATATGAAAGAAAAGCGAAGTATTTGTGTTATACTATTTCTATGTGTGGTGATTTTCGATTCACTGCTTATTTATCATTTGAAACAAGAGTCCGGTGAACTGATACGATTCGATGAACCAGCAATGATGCAAACGCTGCGAAATCAGCAGATACCACTCGAGATAACAGCACAGCTAAAGGAGTATAGTGATTCTGGCGGCAACTATTCCCTGGCGGAGTATATGTTTGGGTATTTATATACCGGTCTGACGGACGAACGCGAGTTAAATAATATCTTGGCGAAATTTGCCAAGCGTTATCCCGAAGCACTTAAGCGTTACGCGGGATATGAAGAAGCGATATGGTCAGAGCTTCAGGTATTTCCTGTACCAACATCCGAGATTCATCCCGAAACAGTGGTCAGCTTTGAAGATTCCTGGATGCAGAGCCGGACCTTTGGCGGCAATCGTGGGCATGAGGGCTGTGATGTTATGGCGAGTCTCAATGTTCGTGGGCATTATCCGATTGTCAGCGTCAGTGATGGTGTAGTCGAGAAGATTGGCTGGCTGTCCCAGGGCGGCTATCGGATTGGTGTGCGAAGTACCAAAGGTGCATATTTTTATTATGCGCATTTGTATGATTATGCCCGCGAATTTGAGCTCGGTGAAACTGTTCATGCCGGTGAACTGCTTGGATTTATGGGCGACAGCGGTTACAGCGAGATTGAAGGAACGGTCGGTAATTTCGATGTGCACTTGCACTTTGGCATCTATTTGAATGATGAAAATGGTGAAGAGTTTAGTGTCAATTCATATTGGATTTTAAAATCTTTAGAAACAAAGAAAAATAGTTGTATTTTTTGACAAAAGTTGGTGGATGGAATCATGGAAAAAAAATTACGTTTAGACAAGTATCTCGCGGATATGCAAGTGGGAACAAGAAGCGAGGTAAAACAATATATCAAAAAGGGCCGAATTAAGGTCAATGAACAGGTGGAAAAAGCAGCCGACCGAAAGATTTCGATTACTGAGGACATCGTTACCTTTGACGAGCATACGGTCGCTTATCAGAGCTATGAATATTATATGTTCCACAAACCGGCTGGCTGCGTATCAGCAACTGAGGACAAGCTTCACCCGACCGTATTAGATTATATTGATGCAAGCCGAAAAGATTTGTTTCCGGTGGGGCGACTCGACATTGATACTGAAGGCTTACTGCTCATTACCAATGACGGTCAACTGGCACATAATCTGTTAGCACCGAAAAAGCATGTCAACAAAACATACTATGCTAAGGTAAGTGGGAGCGTCACCAATGAGGATATCGAAAAATTCCAGAGCGGGTTAGACATCGGTGAAAAACAACTGACCCGCCCAGCAACGTTAGAGATTCTCACGACCGGGGCGGTTTCTGAAATATTAGTAACCCTGACCGAAGGAAAATTTCATCAGGTCAAGCGAATGTTTGAAGCAGTTGACAAAGAAGTTATCTATCTGCGCCGAATTTCAATGGGCGCACTGAAACTAGATGAAGCTTTACAACCGGGCGAATACCGGAGTTTAACAGAAATAGAAATTCGTACATTATCAGAAAAAGAACAATAAGAGGTGTAAATATGGCATTTTTACCAATTTCTAAACAGGATATGAAAGAGCGTGGTATCGAACAATTAGACTTTGTCTATGTGATTGGTGATGCCTATGTCGATCACCCGTCCTTTGGTCCCGCCATTATCAGCCGGGTGTTAGAAAGCCACGGTTATACCGTTGGTATTATTTCACAGCCAGAGATTAGCGACCGTGAAAGTGTCACCATTCTTGGCGAACCACGACTAGGCTTCTTAGTCTCCGGCGGAAATATGGATTCGATGGTAAATCACTATAGCGTATCAAAAAAACGCCGCGAAAAAGATTCCTATACGCCGGGTGGTGTCATGGGCAAACGCCCAGATTATGCCACCGTAGCATATGGCAATCTGATTCGTCAGACCTACAAACAGCAGCCCATCATTATTGGCGGAATCGAAGCAAGCCTTCGGCGAATGGGTCATTATGACTATTGGTCAAATCGTATTCGACGCTCCATTTTACTCGATTCTGGTGCTGATTTGATTTCTTATGGTATGGGCGAGCGCAGCATTGTGGAGATAGCGGAGGCATTAAATAGTGGCATCGCCGTAAAGGATATTACCTTTATTGATGGGACTGTTTATAAGACCAGAAATCGCGAAGTAATCTATGATGCAATTGAGCTGCCAGCATTTGAAGATATCAAAAAAGATAAGCCAACGTATGCCAAAAGCTTTTATATTCAATATCAAAATACCGACCCTTTTGTCGCAAAGCGGTTATTTGAAACCTATGACGGAAAAATGTTTGTCGTTCAAAATCCACCCGCGAAGCCATTAGCTCAGACCGAAATGGATGCTGTCTATGCGTTACCGTATATGCGGACTTATCATCCATCTTACGAAGAAGCTGGTGGAATCCCGGCTATCGAAGAAGTGAAGTTCTCATTAATCAGCAACCGTGGCTGTTTTGGCGGCTGTAATTTCTGTGCGCTGACTTTTCATCAAGGACGGATTATCCAGACTAGAAGCCATGAGTCATTAATTAGTGAAGCAGAAGAAATTATCAGCGATAAAGATTTCAAAGGATATATTCATGATGTTGGTGGACCAACGGCTAATTTTAGAGCTCCAGCCTGTGAGAAGCAATTAACGAAAGGTGCCTGTCCAAACAAACAGTGCCTGTTTCCAACACCATGTAAAAATTTAAACGTCGACCATCAGGACTACCTGTCATTGCTTCGCAAATTACGGGAACTGCCGGGCGTAAAGAAAGTCTTTATTCGTTCAGGAATCCGTTTCGATTATCTGATGCATGACCAGGACAAGACCTTTTTGCGCGAATTATGCGAGCATCATGTTAGTGGTCAGTTAAAAGTGGCGCCAGAGCATATCTCTGATAAGGTGCTGCAAAAATTGGGCAAGCCATCCGCGAAGGTGTATTGGAACTTTGTTGAAGAATTTAAGAAGATGAATCAGCGGTTAGGGAAAAAACAGTTCCTTGTACCATACCTAATGTCTTCTCATCCCGGCTCAACCTTAACCGAGGCGATTGAGCTGGCCGAGTATTTGCGAGATTTAGGTTATATGCCGGAACAGGTGCAGGATTTTTATCCAACCCCATCGACTATTTCCACTTGCATGTATTATACCGGACTTGATCCAAAAACCCTTGAGCCGGTTTATATTACCAGCCATCCGCATGAAAAAGCGATGCAGCGCGCCTTAATTCAATACCGCAAACCGCAGAACTATGATTTAGTCCGGGAAGCACTGTTAAAAGCAGACCGCGAGGATTTGATTGGATTTGAGAAGCATTGTCTGATTCGACCACGCCAGATAAAAAAAGATTACCAGGGGCAGGGACATAAGGGATATCAAGGAAAATCCCCGCGTAGTGAAAAAGGCAAAGCGAAGGCAAAGAAAAAAACAATACGTAATGTTCATAAAAGGAAATAGAGATGCAGGAATTTAAGATTGGAAAAAATGAGGCCGGACAGCGGCTCGACAAATATTTGAAAAAATTGTTACCGAATGCCGGAACCAGCTTCCTCTATAAAATGCTGCGCAAAAAAAACATTGTTTGGAATGGCAAGAAAGCGGACGGCTCGGAGAAGATTACCGAGGGTGATTTGGTAAATATTTATTTCACCGATGAAACACTTGCCACATTTATGGGCCAATCGGTAACCGAAAAAGAATACCAAAGCCGGACCATTCCGGCGGACAAATTGGAGCTCATCTATGAAGATGACGACATTGTCCTGATTAATAAACCAGCCGGAATGCTGTCACAAAAAGCCAAGCCGGAAGATATCTCGGCCAATGAATATCTGCTGGCCTATTTACTAACAAGCGGTCAAATCACCGAGACGGAATTAAGAACCTTTAAACCGGCGGTCTGTAATCGCTTAGACCGCAATACCACCGGACTATTAATTGCGGGCAAGTCTTTAAAAGGGTTACAGGAAATGTCCGAGATGTTAAAAAACCGAACCGTCAAAAAGTATTATCGCTGCATCGTCAGTGGACAGATGAAGGAATCCGCATTTTTACAGGGCTATCTGTTCAAAGATGAGCAGCATAATCAAGTCAAGATTCTGCGCGAACCACGCGCCGAGGCAAAATATATCGAGACCGCATACCAGCCCATCCAAAGTGATACTGAGAAAACACTCATAGAGGTACATCTAATCACCGGGCGCTCTCATCAGATTCGGGCCCATTTAGCATCCATCGGTCATCCCATTATTGGAGACCCAAAGTACGGCAATTCCCGTATCAATTCTAAATGGAAGCAAACGGCGGGGATAACGGGACAGCTATTGCATAGCTATCGCATGGAATTTCCCGATGGGCGAAGCTTTATTGCCCCATTAGGTACGGAATTTGAACGGGTATTAAACATAGTAGGAGATAATTACCAATGAAAGTCTATTTGATGCGGCATGGCGAAACCGACTATAATAAACAAAGCTTAATTCAAGGGCGAATCGATATCCCCTTAAATGAACATGGAATCCGTTTAGCCGAGCTGACGAGAGATGGTTTTGATAGAGAAGGCATACAGTTTGATATTGCCTTTTGTAGTCCGCTCATTCGAGCGAAAAAAACGGTCGAGATTTTATTGGCCGGAACCGATACGCCAATTATCTATGACGAAAGGGTCATTGAGATGAGCTTTGCGGAAGGCGAAGGCGTTCCCTTGCCAGATATTTCCGTGAAACCAGAATACGAAAATATCCATTATCTGTTCCATCAGCCGGAGAAATATCAGGCAACAGAACACGGCGAAAGCTATGAGGCATTGTTTGCCAGAGTAGAACATTTTCTGGCAGAAGAAATCTATCCCAAAGAAGCTGTCTATGAAAATGTATTGATTTGCTGTCACGGCGGAATTATCCGGGCCTTCTTAGCCTTACTCAAAAAACTAGAGCTAACTCAGTTTTGGAATAATCATCAGCCTAATTGCAGCGTAAACATATTGGAAATCAAAAATCACAACTTACATATTATCGAAGAACATAAAACCTACTATCAATTACCAAAGGAGAAAGAGGGGGCAATACTCTAATGGCAACCTGGAATTCCAGAGGACTTCGTGGCTCGACCTTCGAAGAATTTATCAACCGGACGAATGAAAAATATTTAGAAAATGGGCTGGCACTGATTCAAAAAGTACCGACTCCAATTACCCCGATTAATATTGACCAGACCACCAGACATATCACGCTGGCATACTTTGACCAGAAGAGTACTGTCGATTATATTGGGGTAGTACAGGGGATTCCCGTATGCTTTGATGCGAAGGAATGCAATGCCGATACTTTTCCGCTGGCAAATATCCATGCGCATCAGGTTCAGTTTATGGCGGATTTTGAAAAACAAGGTGGAATCGCCTTTTTCTTAATCTTCTATACGAAGCGCGATGAATTTTATTATCTAACCTATCAGCAGTTAACGGAATTTTGGGAGCGGGCCGAAGCCGGCGGACGGAAAAGCTTTCGTTATGAAGAATTAAATTCGGCCTATTTTTTGAAACGGCAAGGCGGGCTGTTAGTTCCTTATTTAGACGGTTTACAGCATGATTTAGCCGACAGGGATTGACATTTTTATTTTTTTGCCATATAATAAAACAAATTCATCGTGATAGCACGATAGCACATTAGCACGTTGAAGTGAGACGGCATACAATACATAGTTTCATGCTTATGAAAAATCGGAGGTTAATGACTACAATGAGAAAACAATTATTACATACACCAGAAGGTGTGCGCGATATTTATAACGGAGAATGCGAAAAAAAATTAGTCTTACAAGATAAGCTTCATCATACTTTAAAAAGCTATGGATATCATGATATTCAGACCCCAACCTTTGAATTTTTTGATATCTTTGGCAAAGAAATCGGAACTACACCAGCCAATGAACTATATAAGTTCTTTGACCGAGAGGGCAATACGCTGGTACTGCGTCCAGATATTACACCATCAGTTGCACGTTCGACGGCGAAATATTTTGCCGATGAAGACATGCCCATCCGGCTGTGTTATATGGGCAATACCTTTATTAATAACACGAGCTATCAGGGCCGTTTAAAAGAATGTACGCAGATTGGGGCGGAATTAATCGGCGATAATACAGTTGATGCTGATGCCGAGATAATTTCAATGGTGGTAAATTCTTTAAAAGCCAGTGGTCTGCGCGAATTTCAGATTAGTATCGGTCATGCCGATATTTTAAGTGGGATGATGGAAGCGGCTGGTTTGGATGAAGAGCAGGAAGCAAGAATGCGTGAGCTGATTGCCAACAAAAATTTCTTTGGTGTTGAGGAAGAGATTGAAGAAGCGACCATTGACTGTCATTTAAAAGAGTTGTTTGGGTTACTCGGAACTGTCTATAATAGTGCCGAGGATTTTGAGCAGGTGAAGGCCTTAGCCCATGACTATCCACAGATTGTTGCTGGTCTAGGCCGTCTAACCGAGTTGGATGAGGTCTTAAAGCTTTATGGTGTCGATAAATATGTTTCCTATGAGTTGGGAATGCTGAGTAATTTCTCCTACTATACGGGAATTATTTTTGCCGGCTATACCTTTGGCAGTGGCGAAATGATTGTAAAAGGCGGACGTTATGATAATCTATTGTCCTATTTCGGAAAAAATGCTCCGTCAATCGGTTTTGCATTTACGGTAGACCAGTTGATGGCGGCATTGAATCGACAAAAAATTGATATTCCAGTTGTAAAAGACAATATTTTAATTGTCTACAACCAGCAAAATCAAAAGCAGGCAATTGAAACGGCCCGTGAGATGCGTGCCAGTGGCTGGCATGTCGAAATCATCCGCATGGATGAACGCAAGACGAGGGCCGATTACGAAGCTTATCAGAACAGAAACCAGATTGCAGAACTGAAATTCATGAAATAAGAAGAGGAAAATCCCCGTCGCTTGCGCTTCGCGGAAAAGGAAAATAAAATGGAAAATATGAGATATTTAACCTTTGCACTAGGCAAAGGCAGATTGGCAAAACAGACCTTAGAGGCCTTTGAAAAAATCGGCATTACTTGTGAAGAAATGAAAGATAAAAGTACCAGAAAGCTGATTTTTGTCAACGAGGAATTAAAATTAAAGTTCTTTTTAGCGAAGGGTCCAGACGTACCAACATATGTAGAATATGGCGCTGCTGATATCGGGATTGTCGGCAAAGATACAATTTTAGAAGAAGCTCGTAATATTTATGAAGTAATGGATTTGGGCTTTGGTAAATGCCGGATGTGTATCTGCGGGCCAGAGGATGCCAAGGAGTTATTGCAGCATCATGAATTAATCCGGGTGGCGACAAAGTATCCACGCATTGCCAAGGATTATTTCTATAATAAAAAACACCAGACCGTAGAAATCATTAAATTAAATGGTTCGATTGAGTTAGCACCAATTGTTGGTTTATCAGAAGTAATTTGTGATATCGTTGAAACTGGCTCGACCTTACGTGAAAATGGCTTGCAGGTATTAGAAGAAGTATGTCCGTTATCCGCTCGGATGGTGGTCAATCAGGTCAGTATGAAAATGGAAAATGAACGCATTACCAAGCTGATTACCGATTTGAAGCAAGTGATTCAAGAGCAGTAGTACATCTATTTTGGGAAAGGTGAATAATATGAGAATTTTAGAGTTAAATGCAGAAACAAAAAATAATATCTTAGAAGATTTATTAAAAAGAAGTCCGAACAGCTATGGTGAATTTGAAGCCCGAGTCGAGACAATCGTCGAAAATGTTAGAACGAACCGCGACCAGGCCGTATTTGATTATACCAGACAATTTGATGGTGCCGAAATTGATGCGACAACGATTTTAGTCAGTGAAGCTGAAATTAGTGAAGCTTACGAGCAGGTTGACCAAAATCTGTTAGAGGTAATCAGGAAAGCGCTGGTAAATATCCGTGAATTTCATGAAAAACAGCGTCAATTTAGCTGGTTTGATTCTAAGGAAGATGGCATTATTTTAGGCCAGAAAATAACTGCCTTAGAACGTGTTGGAGTCTATGTGCCAGGCGGCAAAGCAGTTTATCCATCCTCGGTACTGATGAATGTTGTCCCAGCAAAAGTGGCTGGTGTAGATGAAATTATTATGGCTACACCACCCGGCAAAGATGGTAAGGTTAATCCATCCACTTTGGTTGCAGCAAAAGAAGCCGGTGTTGACCAGATTTATAAAGTCGGTGGCGCACAGGCGATTGCAGCGATGGCATTTGGTACCAAGAGTATTCCCAAGGTCGATAAAATTGTTGGACCAGGAAATATCTATGTAGCTTTGGCTAAAAAAGCAGTCTTTGGATATGTCAGCATTGATTCGATTGCCGGACCAAGTGAAATATTGGTGTTAGCAGACGAAACCGCCAATCCGAAATTTGTTGCGGCAGATTTGCTATCCCAAGCAGAGCATGATGAAATGTCTTCCGCTATTTTGATTACTACCAGCAGAGAATTGGCAGAAGCAGTATCAAAAGAAGTTGACCGTTTTGTAGCAATGTTACCGCGGACGGAAATTATGCAAAAATCTTTGGATAATTATGGTTATATCTTGATTGCTTCCAATATGGCAGATGCAATTGCTGCAACCAATGAAATAGCCTCTGAGCATTTAGAAATTGTAACTCAGAATCCATTTGATATCATGACCAAGATTCGCAATGCCGGTGCAATTTTCTTGGGTGAATACAGCAGTGAGCCACTCGGTGATTATTTTGCCGGACCGAACCATGTCTTGCCAACCAATGGAACAGCAAAGTTTTTCTCCGCCTTAAGCGTGGATGATTTTATCAAGAAATCCAGTATCATTTCTTATTCGAGGGAAGCGTTGCAGCCAATTTATAAAGATATTGTTCAATTTGCAGAGTGTGAACAGTTGACGGCACACGCAAATTCGATTAAAGTAAGATTTGAAGACTAAGGGGTAAGTAGGTAATAAGGTAGAAGGGGTACATATTATGGAAGTAAAACGTATTGCGGAATACACCAGAAAAACAAAGGAGACAGATATTTTATTATCCTTTAATATTGATGGGTATGGGGAATCCGAGGTTGATACCGGAATTGGATTTTTTGACCATATGTTAGATGGCTTTGCCAGACATGGATTTTTTGATTTAAAAGCAAAGGTAAATGGTGACCTAGTTGTTGACTGTCATCATACCATTGAAGATACGGGAATTGTTTTAGGCTCGGCAATAAAAAAGGCTGTCGGTGATAAGAAGGGCATCAAACGTTATGGTAGCTGCATGTTGCCGATGGATGAATCATTGGTACTATGTTCGTTGGATTTATCCGGCCGTCCATACTTATCATTTGAAGCTGAATTTACCACCGACCGGGTGGGCTATATGGACACCGAGATGGTCAAGGAATTTTTCTATGCGATTTCCTATACCGCAGGGATGAATTTACATCTCAAGGTCTTGACACCAGGAAATAATCACCATATGATAGAAGCAATGTTTAAAGCATTTGCAAAAGCACTGGATGAGGCAACCACAATTGACCCAAGGATAACGAGTATATTATCAACGAAAGGCAGTTTATAAAAAATGAACCATAAAAATATCTTAGCAACAATCTATTTAAAAGATGGCAAAGCAGTCAAGGGACCAAATGAGCTTGAATCCGCTGGTGACTTGGCAGCACTGACCAGTCTCTATAATGACAGCGGCATTGACAAGCTTTTGATTATTGATTTGTCAACCGATGATGATGAGCATGACAAGCACATCCATACCATCAAAGAAATTAATCGCAATGTGGAAATACCGACTTGTGCCGGTGGAAATATCAGCCGTCTGGAGGATATTAAAAAACTACTTTATGCCGGCTGTAAGCAGGTTGTCTTAAATGCCACCAAACCAGCCAGCTATACCCTTGCTCGCGAGGGAAGTGCCCGCTTTGGCAAAGAACATATTAATATTTCGATTGCGAATGTCGATTTTGTTTTTAAACATCAGTACGAAATGGAAAAATATTTCCATGAAATGCTGTTGATGAATCCAGAAATGGTGGAAGCCGTCGAAAATATTACCGATGTACCATTTGTTGTCGTGTATGATAAATATGAGCATGACAAGATTGCAGACATCTTAAAAAAGGATTGTGTCCGCGGTGTTGCCGGCGAATTTATCAATAATCCAGAGACTGACATTATGCAGTTAAAAGCTGCATTTGCGAAATCGGGACTGACAATGGACCATTTTGAACCAGCCCTTAAGTGGGACGAGCTCAAGAAAAATTCCGACGATATGGTACCAGTTATCGTTCAGGATTACCGGACAAATGAAGTGCTGATGTTAGCTTATATGTCTGAAGACGCCTTCGAAGCAACCATCAACAGCGGTAAAATGACATATTACAGTCGGAGCCGTAATGCGTTATGGGTAAAAGGTGAAACCTCTGGTCACATTCAGTATGTCAAATCGCTGACCGCCGATTGTGATTACGATACCATTTTAGCAAAGGTATCACAGGTTGGGGTCGCTTGCCATACCGGAAAATCATCTTGCTTCTTCAATGAAATTACCAAAAAAGATTATGTTGAGAAGAATCCGCTTAAAGTATTCGAAGATGTCTATGGAATAATTGCCGACCGCAAAGAAAATCCAAAGGATGGCTCTTATACCAACTATCTGTTTGATAAGGGCATTGATAAAATCTTAAAGAAAATCGGTGAAGAAGCGACTGAAATCGTAATTGCCGCGAAGAATCCAGACCCAGAAGAAATCAAATACGAGATATCGGATTTCCTTTATCATGCGATGGTTTTGATGGTAGATAAAGGGGTTACTTGGGAAGATATTACGCAGGAATTAGCACAGCGATAAATAAAACCATATAAAGCATAGCCAGTGGATTGTTAAAAATATCCACTGGCTTTTTGAATCCCACAATTTACTTTTTCGCCCAAATAACGTATAATATATTCTTGAAGAAAAATGAGGTAGGATAAAATGTTGAACAAAATAGGATTTGATAATGAAGAGTACATAAGAATGCAGTCAGCTCATATTATGGAACGGATTACCAAGTTTGGCGACAAACTATATTTGGAGTTTGGCGGCAAACTTTTTGATGATTACCATGCCGCCCGCGTACTTCCGGGCTTTGCACCAGATAGTAAATTGAAAATGTTAATGCAGCTTTCCGCTCAGGCTGAAATTGTGATGGTTATTAGTGCGTCTGATATTGAGAGGAATAAAATTCGTGGAGATTTAGGGATAACCTATGATATGGATGTGCTCCGTTTAAAAAATGCTTTTGATGAATGCGGCTTGTATTTTGGTAGTGTTGTGATTACGCATTATGAGGGACAACGCGGTGCGAATCAGTTTAAATCGAAGCTCGAGAAAATGAATATTCCGGTTTATCTTCACTACACAATTTCTGGTTATCCATCTAACATTCCGCTTATTGTCAGTGAAGAAGGATATGGACGCAATGATTATATTAAAACGTCACGACCATTAGTGGTGATTACTGCACCAGGACCAGGCAGCGGTAAAATGGCAACCTGCTTATCACAGCTTTATCATGACCATAAACGTGGTATCAAAGCGGGATATGCGAAGTACGAGACGTTTCCAATCTGGAATGTGCCATTAAAGCATCCCATCAACATGGCATATGAGGCGGCGACTGCCGACCTGAATGATATCAACATGATTGATCCATTCCATTTAGAAGCCTATGGCGAAACTACCGTTAACTATAATCGTGATATTGAAATTTTCCCAGTCCTAAATGCTATCTTCGAGGAAATCTATGGCGAAAATCCATACAAGTCTCCAACGGATATGGGCGTTAATATGGCCGGCAATTGTATTATTGATGATGATGCCTGCCGCTACGCGTCAAATATGGAGATTTTGCGCCGTTATTACACTTCTTTGAATCGTTTTGCTCATGAGGAGTGTCAAGAGAATGAAGTACAAAAAATTGAATTTATAATGCAACAAGCTAAAATTAGTATCGCTGATCGCAAGGTTTGTGTGGCGGCCAACGAACGCGCCGAGCGGCTGTCCGTTCCTTGTGCGGCGGCTGAATTGTCAGATGGTACCATAATCACCGGAAAAACCACGGCTTTGTTGGGCGCATCGGCAGCTATTTTGCTGAATGCATTAAAAGCATTAGCAGGCCTTCCGCGCGAGACACATCTGATTGCACCAGAGGTCATTCAACCAATCCAGAAATTAAAAACAATGTATCTTGGCAGTAAGAATCCGCGGCTCCATACCGATGAAGTGTTAATCGCATTATCAATGTGTGCCAGTAACGATGAAAATGCCCAGAAAGCAATGGATATGCTGCCCAAATTAATGGGTTGTCAGGTACACACTTCAGTGATGTTATCTTCAGTTGATATTAATGTTTTCAAAAAACTGGGAATGATGCTGACCTGTGAACCAGTGGGTGAATAGATGGAAAGCTATTAGTCAGTGTGGGGCGAGACCTTCACTGACTATTTTTCGGTTATTATGTCTGAATACGAATACATCCGAGCTTTGTTCATAAAATAGCAATAGAACAAAACAAAGGGAGATATTGCCATGACTGAGGATTATGTGGAGCAGCGCCGTCGCTATGTACAGGAAATTCGAGGTTCATTTGACGAAAAGGGTGGTACGAGGGCTGACAAAAATAGGTTGCAGACCGAATGGGAACGAGAAGAAGAGCAGGAGATGGTCGGCAATTCTGTTTTTTGGAAAGTAAAAATTATTTTTTCGATTATGCTATTTGTGGCCTTTATTTTCTGCGACCGGACCGAAACACAATTCCTTTCCTTACCAACAAGCAAGATTGTAGAAATGCTTGAACAAACCACCGACACCAAATCAATTGAGGGAATGTTCCAGCAAGTCCAAGCGGCCAGCGCAAAATTTTCTTTAGACAATGAGAAATAACGCATAACTTGACATTTGTTTGCTCAATAGAATAAAATGTAATGTGTATTTTACATAGTAAATTGGATGATATAAGGAGGTGCCTTCGCACATGACTATTTCTTTGGCCAGTATTGTACTTAATATGATTGCGTTCGGTGCCACCATTATAATTTTGATGTTGTCTGCGTTTTCTGCGAATTTGAAGCAACGAGTAAATTTTTTGTTTTTCCTCAATATGGTTTGCTTCTTTATCAGTTTTCTGACTGATATTTTGCTTACCGTCATGGAAGGACATTCCGGCATGTTCCTAGGGGTTGCCATGCGGATTACTAGTTGTCTATGCAATTTGGCCTACAATTTTCAAATCATTGTGTTTGTGTGGTATCTTTATGAGTATTTACACCTGAAAACAGACGTATCGAAAAGGTCATTTACCCTGCTGACTGTTGTCGGGGTGGCGATGGTCCTGATGTCCCTGATAACTTCCCCGACAAACCTATTCGTTCGGCTTGACGAATACGGCAATTATATCTATCAGCCAACCTTCTTGTGGTTAAATATTGCTTATGTAATGATAGCGTTTATCTATTTGGGTATTGTTTTACAGTATATCAAGGTATTGACCATTCAGGAAGGCGTTTCATTGATATCGTATGTGGTCATGCCAGTTATCTGTAATATAATCAGTGTGACGGTGCCTGATATGTACATAGATCCGGTTGGTGTTGCGGTTACCTTCACATTGATTTATATAAATTTGCAGGTAGAATTGATGCATAAAATGCAGCGCAAGGATTTAGAACTAACGGAGGCTCGTATCTCGGTTATGCTCAGTCAAATCCAACCTCATTTTTTATATAACTCGCTGGCTTCGATTGAATACCTATGCGTCGTTGATGGCTCAGAGCAGGCGGCCATCGCGGTACGAGATTTTTCAAAATATCTGCGTGGCAACATGGATTCTCTCACATACAAAAGCCTGATACCGTTTGAAAAGGAATTACAACACGCAAACCTCTATCTGTCATTGGAAAATAGGCGGTTTGGTGACCTGATACAAACGAAATACGACACATCTGTCACGGCTTTTGTTTTGCCGCCGCTGACCTTACAACCCATCGTTGAGAATGCAGTTAGGCATGGTGTTACCAAGCGAGAGGCCGGTGGGCTGATTACAATACGCACGGAGGAGGACAACGCTTTTTGGCGTATTATTGTTGTGGATGACGGCGTAGGCTTTAACCCTGATGAACAAAAAGAGGATGGCCGAACGCATATTGGAATCGCCAATGTGTGCAGTAGACTGAAAATGCTTTGTGATGGACAACTTATCATTGAAAGCACTCTGGGCATTGGCACAACAGCAACGATTTTGATTCCGAAGAATAAAAATTCCAAAAAGACAGGAGATGCTTTTTCATGAATATAATTGCTGTAGACGACGAAAAACCAGTGTTATTCTTAACGGAGAGAGCTATCCGAAAAGCGGTACCGGATTGTTCTCTTACCGGCTTTACATCTGCGCAGGAAGCACTTTGCTATGCGGGAAGTACAATGGTTGACATTGCATTTTTGGATATCGACATGAGGATGATGGACGGCTTAACGTTGGCGCAGAAGCTTCAAGAAATACACGACAAAATCAACATTATCTTTATCACCGGATATTCCGAATTTGCATTGAATGCCTTTTCTCTTGGCTCTAGCGGATATATTATGAAACCAGTGGAGCCGGAAGCAATTGCGCTTGAAGTCAGCCGTCTGCGCAATCCTCTGAGCGTAGCTAAGTCAATCGGAAGCATCGGGCATTTTACCTTTGACCATGATGCACGACGAGTGTTTTATAAGGACAAGGATGTACTGTTACAACCGCGAGAATACAACATTTTTCATTTACTAGCTTCTCACCCAAATGTTTATTTTTTGCCACAGGAATTATATGAAAAGTCCTCTGGTCAAGAAACCAATGATGATATTCGAACTCTTTATGTGCAAATGCACCGTCTAAGAAAAAAACTCGGGTTGGATGATTCGGGTATTGAAAACAGTATTGAGATTGAACATCGCCGAGGAAAAGGTTATCGCCTTACATTGAATAAATAAGCTGAATCTTACATTTTGTTAAGATTCAGCTTTTTTGATTTTTGATTTGTTATAATAGTCAAAAGCACTTGTGTACAGGGGGCTTTTCAGCTTAAATATACGACAAAATTTTTAGGAGGATAATCAATGCAAAAAATGAAAAAAACCAAGCGATTACTTAGCTTTTTATTGGCGGTGGTACTAGTGTTGACCATGCTGCCGATGACGGCGATACCAGTGAAGGCGGCCGTCGACACGGAGGAGTTCATACTAGAGGTGACAGTTGAAGACAATGACACCTTTACAATACCTACATCGGGTGTGTTAAATAACAATTTAGGTCATGCCTATGATTGGAACATCGACTGGGGTACTGGTGACGCGACTGAACACGTCTCTGGCACTGGAATGAGTGCTGGCATAGCACATAGTTACAGTACTGGCGGAACCTATACGATTACAATTACACCCGCTAACTCAAAAGATGCGTGGCTGGCTGCTTTTGGAGTTAGCGCCAATGGTACGGGAGCAAGTAAATCGGATAATCTTAAGAAAATAACAAAGGTCGATAGCCAATTGACTCCATTAATGACACGTACAGCGACTCAGATTAACAACGGTACAGCACCATCGTCTTATGAATGGTACAATACCTTTTCTAATTGTATAAATCTGACGATGGGCAGCAATTTTAAATTTTCCGATAGTTGGAATAATATCACGACGGTGGGGCATAACTTCGCTGGTAGTATGTTTGAGGGTTGCTCAGGAGCCAAATTTACGATGGGCAGTGCATTTAATTTGCCGACCGGTATTACGACGGTGGGTGGTCTCTTTGTCAACAAAATGTTTTCTAAATGCACTGGAGATAGTTTCACGATGAACAGCACCTTCAGTTTCCCAGCCGGTATTACAACGGTGGGGGCTAACTTTGCCACCAGTATGTTTGAGGGATGCTCGGGAGCCGATTTCACGATGAACAGTGCATTCAATTTGCCAACCGGCATTACGACGGTAGGAGATTACTTTGCCTACTGTATGTTCAGTGGTTGTTCGGGAGCCA
The DNA here is from genome assembly GCA_031555935.1 of Lachnospiraceae bacterium. GTDB lineage: Bacteria > Bacillota > Clostridia > Lachnospirales > Lachnospiraceae > Roseburia_C. The sequence goes on from JAVBTX010000006.1 coordinate 287,430, forward strand.
ATTTCACGATGGGCAACGCATTTAATTTACCAACCAGCATTACGACAGTGGGTGAGAGCTTTGCCTATAATATGTTCAAGGGCTGCTCGGGAGCCAATTTCACGATGAACAGTACAATCAAATTCCCAACTGGCATTACGACGGCAGGAGATTACTTTGCTTACAGTATGTTCAATGGCTGTTCGGGAGCCGATTTCACGATGGGCAGCGTATTTAATTTACCAACTAGCATTAAGACGGTGGGGATTAACTTCGCCTACAGTATGTTCAAGGGCTGCTCGGGAGCCAACTTCACGATGGGCAGTGCATTTACTTTACCGACCAGCATTACGACAGTGGGGAATAACTTCGCCTACAGTATGTTTGATAGCTGCTCGGGATCCAGTTTTACGATCGGAAATTCATTTAATTTCCCAACCGGCATTGTGACGGTAGGGAATCACTTTGCTTACACTATGTTCAAGGACTGCTCGGGAGCCAATTTCAAGATGAACAGTACATTAAATTTACCAACCAGCATTACGACAGTGGGGAATAGCTTCGCAGGTAGTATGTTCAATGGCTGTTCGGGAACTAATTTCACGATGGGCAGTGCATTCAATTTACCAACTGGCATTACGACGGTGGGAACTAACTTTGCTGACAGTATGTTTTATAGATGCACCGGTGCTGCATTTCAGGTAAATGATGTATTTAAATTCCCTAAATTGGCACAAGCTGAAATTGATAAAGGTAGTGTATACTCTAACACCTTTTCTTATTTGGGTAAAGCAACCACACAGAAACGTACCGCCACTTCAATTATCAATGGAAATAGTACGCCAACGGCTGGCAAGAAAACATTTGATTCCAGCGGCTGCTTTTCTGATTTGGCAACGGTACATAAAAACTGGGGTGGCAGCGCGGATGATTCAGGCATTACATTTAGTGGAAAAAACCTTAAAAGCGGTACCGTTGGCATCGCCTACAGCGATAATGTAACCAGTGCTACTGGCGGAACCTCACCATATACTTATGCCATTACCTCTGGCACTTTACCAGCAGGGTTAAGTCTGAGTTCAGCCGGGGTATTCAGCGGTACTCCGACAGAATCAACGGACGGAGAAGTATCAGTTACAATAACCGCAACGGACAGCACTACCGGAACCGCTAAAACCGCAACTGCAACCTATAAAATTACCATTAACAAAGGCTCAACAACAAATGCCCAAACACCGACCATCGCCACCCAGCCGAAATCACTTTCTGCGACGGTAGGTGAAACAAAGGCACTTAATGTCGCAGCGACAGTCAGTGATAGTGGCACCCTTTCCTATCAGTGGTATGTAAACACCTCAGCGAAAAATACGGGTGGAATCGCAATTAGCGATGCAATTAGTGGCGCAACCAACGCAAACTATACGCTTCCAACAACCAAAGCCGGAACATATTACTACTATGTTGAAGTTAAAAATACCAATAACAGCGTAAATGGAACCAAAACAGCTACTGTAACCAGTAATGTAGCCACAGTGACGGTCACAGCAAAGCCAGAAACAAAAACATTTACCGTCACCTACAAAGCAAATGGCGGCGGAACTGTTTCTGGTATGCCAGCGGATACGACGAAATATACCAGTGGAAAAACAGTTACCGTAAAGGGAACCCCGGTCTCAACATCGAAGTTCTTTGCTGAATGGAATTCCAAAGCAGATGGCTCGGGCAAAAGCTACACCGCTAAAAATACTTTTAAGATTACCGGCAACACGACGTTATATGCCCAGTGGAAAAGCACCTATACTGATTCTTCCAAGCTTAAATATAAGGTTACAGGCAAAAAAGAAGTGGCTTGTATCGGAACAACGGATAAAAAAGCAACATCAATTACGATTGGCAATTCTTTTGCGTATCAAGGAATTACATATAAAGTAACAAGTATCGCTAAAAGTGCATTTAAAGCGAGTACCAAAGTGAAAAAGGTAACCATTGGCAATAATATTAAGACCATTGGTGAGTCAGCATTTTTAAAGTGCTCCTCATTGGAAACAGTTACAATTGGAACTGGCTTAACAGAGATTAAAACACATGCCTTCTGTTATGACAAAAAAATAAAAACCTTTACGATTAAGAGTAAAGCTTTGAAAAAAATAGGAACACCACATACATTTAATCAAATGAAGGCGACAATAAAAGTGCCGTCCTCCAAGCTAAAGGCATATAAATCATTATTTACAAAACAGAGTGGCTGTAGTGGTATAACATTTAAAAAGTTCTAGGCTGTAATAGCGAGCAAAATAATAACGATTGAAAAAAACCAAGTCGGAGCATATCAATGTTGCTCCGACTTGGTTTTTGTAAGATATGTCAAAAAATTAATCACAAAAAATTAATGACAAATAGAAAACTTGAAGAAAAAAATGGATTCTGCTATAATTCTTTAGTGAAGTTCAAGGTAAGTGTAGTAATAAATTCCAGTATAGTGGATTCTATCTATTGATTTATAAGTAAAAAGAAAAGAGAAATTATCATGCATGTAGATGATGTTTTAAAGGAGATTTTGAAAATTTCAGATGATTTGTCAGTGGAAGAAGTATACCTATTTGGCTCAAGAGCAAAAGGTACCGAATCCGAGCGGAGTGATATTGATATTGCAGTGATGGGAGCTATTGATTTTGAGTTATATTGCGAAAAAATTGATGATATAGATACTCTATATACCATAGATATTTTGAATCTGGATACGTGTAGGAATGATTTGTTATTGGAGGACATAAAAAGATATGGACGCAAAATTTATGAAAAGATATGAAAGCTTTCAGCGATCATTAGAGGCACTTGCAGAAGCACGAGAGCGTGATATGAGTGATTCATTTGTATTGAGTGGAACGAGTTCAAAATTTTCCATTACATTTGAGTTGGCATGGAAAGTTATGAAGGACATTTTAATTCAATATTTTGAAATTACAGATTTTGTCGCAGGGTCCCCAAAGGAAGTCTTGAAGAAATCATTTGCAGTCAAATTAATTGATGATGATGATTGGATGAAAATGTTACGCATGAGAAATGAACTAGCCCACGATTATGATTTGGAAATAATAAAAGAGTATTGCAATATTATTGTTGGAACTTATATAGATTTATTCTATATGTTTTCCCATGAAATAGATAAGTTATTACAAAAATAGATAAATGTGAATCGAAAGGAATTAATAAAATATGAATCAATTAGCATTGAATCAATTAACATTGAAGCAACTGGCGTTGTCGGATGAGATATTGATGACGGTTGATAAACCGGCACGGTATATTGGTAACGAATGGAATATGGTGAAAAAGAATCTAGCGGATATAGATATTCGCTTTGTCATGTGTTTTCCAGATGTCTATGAAATCGGCATGTCACATCTGGGCATCCAGATTCTCTATGATATGTTTAACCGACGTGAGGATGTGTACTGTGAACGCGTCTACTCGCCGTGGCCAGATTTACATAAAATCATGAAAGAACAGCATCTGCCGCTGTTTTCATTAGAGAGTCAGCAGCCAGTCAAGACGGCGGACTTTTTAGGGATTACGATTCAGTATGAGATGGCGTATACAAATATTTTGCAGATTTTAGATTTATCGGAAATACCAATGTATGCTAAGAATCGAACAGAAAGTGACCCAATTGTTATCGGTGGTGGACCTTGTACTTATAATCCAGAGCCGTTAGCAGATTTTTTTGACATGTTCTATATTGGTGAAGGTGAAACTTCTTATAATATGTTATTGGATTTATACAAAGAATACAAAAATCAGGGCAAGAGTCGTGATGCATTTTTATTAGCAGCGGCAAGCATTCCAGGCATCTATGTTCCGTCCCTTTATGAGGTAACTTATCATGAGGATGGCACCATTGCTGCTTTTACACCGAAACAGGAAGGTGTGCCGGCCACGGTTCAAAAGCAGGTGGTGATGGATTTGACAGATGCACCATATCCAGATAAGCCGGTTGTACCATTTATCAAAGCGACTCAAGACCGTGTTGTGTTAGAGATTCAGCGCGGTTGTATCAGAGGCTGTCGTTTCTGCCAAGCGGGAATGATTTACCGGCCAAATCGGGAAAAGGGTCTGGAAAGCTTAAAGGAACATGCTTATCAGATGCTCAAAAATACCGGACATGAAGAAATATCGTTAAGCTCCCTTAGTTCATCAGACTACACAAAGCTTCAGGAATTGGTAACATATTTGATTGACAACTTCCGTGAAAATGGGGTTAACATTTCCCTGCCATCACTTCGGATTGATGCTTTTTCCTTAGATGTGATGAGCAAGGTTCAGGATATTCGTAAAAGTAGCCTGACCTTCGCGCCAGAGGCGGGTTCTCAGCGGTTACGGGATGTGATAAATAAGGGCTTGACCGAGGAAATTATTTTAAATGGCGCGGGACAGGCATTTGAAGGCGGCTGGCAGAAGGTAAAATTATACTTTATGTTAGGTCTGCCAACTGAAACAGAAGAAGATATGAAGGAAATTGCCGAGCTGGCAAATAAAATTGCGATTCGTTACTATGAGATTCCAAAGGAGGAACGTAATGGAAAATGCCAGATAACAATTAGCACCTCGTTTTTTGTGCCAAAGCCATTTACACCATTCCAGTGGGCAAGAATGTATGATAAGGATAGCTACCTAGGCCGTGCTAAGGTTGTCAACATGGCTGTCAAAGAGCAGTTGAACCGCAAGAGTATCAAGTATAACTGGCATGAAGCGGATGTTACGGTGTTAGAAGGTATCTTAGCCCGCGGTGACCGTCGGCTTGCACCAGCTTTGTTACGTGTTTATGAAAAGGGCGGAATTTTTGATGCCTGGACAGAATTTTTTGAAAATGACCGTTGGATTGAAGCGTTTGAAGAATGCGGAATTAATACTGATTTCTATACGATGCGGGAACGTGATTTAGATGAAATCTTTCCTTGGGATTTTATTGATGTTGGTGTCACCAAAGAATTTTTAGTTCGTGAATGGCAGAATGCCAAGGCTGAAAATGTAACGCCAAACTGCCGGATGAAGTGCAGCGGCTGTGGTGCACTGCAATACAAAGGAGGTGTTTGTCTTGAAGATAAGAATTAAATTCAAAAAATATGGAGTGATGAAATTTATCGGTCATCTTGATATGATGCGCTATTTTCAAAAAGCAATGCGACGCGCTGACGTTGACATAAAATATTCCGAAGGCTTTAGCCCACATCAGATTATGTCCTTTGCGGCACCGCTTGGGGTGGGATTAACGAGTGATGGTGAGTACCTTGATATTGAAGTAAATACCTCGAAAAGTTCTCAAGAAGTGCTTACCGCCTTAAATAATACAATGGTTGAAGGCATTGAGATTGTATCATTTACGAAGCTAAGTGATGATGCAAAAACAGCGATGTCCTTGGTTGCCGCCGCTGATTATATGGTTTTTTATAAAAATGGTGATTCGATTCCCCTTCAACTTGAAGAGCTTCAGGTTAAGGTGAAGGAGTTCTATGAGCTTCCAGCAGAAATCTTAATCACCAAGAAAACCAAGAAGAGTGAAAAGGTGATGGACTTAAAGCAACTTGTCTATGCCTTTGAGGTGAGGGAGATTGATGGTCAGAGAGCCTATTACCTAAATGTCTGCACTGGCAGCACCGATAATGTAAAACCAGAGCTGGTACTTGAAGCTTTTTATGCATTTCTTGGACAAGAGTATAATGTCAATGCGTTCCAGATTCATCGGCTTGATGTTTATGCGAAAGATGAATCCGGTTATATTTCACTCGGTGAGATGGGAGCAGAAATTGAGTAAACGTTATATTATAACAAATGTATCTTTGTTTGACCAAAATTATACTGTATTTGCAGTTTGTGACGAAGGGCATCATTTACTTGAAGTTACATGTAAATCGGCTGATGCCCAAGGTGATACTGAGCTTCTCGGAAATATGTATATTGGTAAGGTCAAGGATATTGTGGCGAACTTAAATGCGGCATTTATTGACCTCGGAAATGGTCGAACTTGCTATTACTCAATGGAAGAGTATGTTCATCCGATTTTCACCAAAAAGATTGGCAATAAGCCGCTTTGCATCGGTGACGAATTAGTCGTTCAAGTCGTTAAGGATGCCGTCAAAACGAAATTTCCAGTGGTGACGACGAACTTGAATTTCACTGGCAAATACATGGTTCTGACGACAGAGAACAACCGGATTGGTGTATCTTCTAAGCTTTCAAAAGAACAACGAAAAGCATGGAAAGAAAAGCTGGCTGATATAAAAGGTGAAGATTATGGGGTAATCGTTCGCACGAATGCCCAGACAGTACAGGAATCGGTACTATGGGAAGAATATGAACGGTTACAGCAAGAGTACGTTAACTTGAAAAAAACGAGCGTGCATAAAACTGCCTTTAGCCTTTTGCGTGGACAAAGTGCCTTCTACCTTAAGGAGTTAATGGATGCAACTTTAACGGAAGCAGATGAAATTATTACCGATTTGAAAGCGGTCTATGATGATTTGACTAGTGAGCGTGCGAGCGGATTGCATCTTATAGATGGACAGATTCGTTTCTATACGGATGAATATTCATTGACGAAATTGTATGCCCTCGAAACTGGTATTGGGGAAGCTTTAAGAGAGAAGGTCTGGCTTAAATCGGGGGCTTATCTAATTATTTCCCCAACTGAGGCACTGACAGTCATTGATGTTAACAGCGGCAAGAATGTAGCACGTAAAAATCCCCAGGAGAACTTCCTGAAAATTAATAAGGAAGCTGCCCTAGAGATTGCCCACCAGTTAAGACTGCGAAATATTTCTGGTATTTGTATCGTCGATTTTATTAATTTAGATTCTAAGGAGGCAATGGAAGAACTGATGCATACCTTCCGCATGGCCTTAAAAGCGGACCCGGTTCAGGTTAATCTAGTTGATATCACGAAGCTTGGTTTAGTGGAGCTGACCCGTAAGAAGGTGAAGCGTTCGCTACAAGAACAGCTATCACAGAATTAAGACTGATCCAAGGACTAGAATCCCTTCATTATCCGCATAAATTTCGTCAAATTGGGAGATTGGCAGCGGATTATTTCCGTGACCCACTTCAATTGTATATCCAGGCCGATTGTATTCTTGAATAAACCAATCCTTATAGCCGGCAAAACCAGAGGCATACGGCGTTTCTTCTAATTCATATCCGCTTGCCGCGGCAAACTGCTGGCCAATATAATAGGCTTTATCAGGATTATAATCGAGATAGCGCCAATAAATGACTTGCCCCTGTGTATGATACGCCAGAATCAGACTGAAATCATGTGCTAACGTGAAGCTATGAATCGCTCTTGATTCCGGTGCGGATAATGGAGCTGGACCAACGTAATCCCGCGGGGCCGGACTTGTATAGCCTTGATTAGCTTTGATTTCCTTGGCACTTTCCCAATTAGCCGGAAATTGCAGATTCAAGTCAATCCCTTCAATATTTGCCTTCCAGCCATCTGGAAATGGAATTGCCGGATAATTTTCCCCAATTCGCTGGGCATTTTTGTAAGCTGCGGTATCACTGGGGAGACCACCGGTGACCAGATTTACGCCGTCAGGATTAACCATTGGAACAATGTAAACGGTCACATTCCGAAAAATTTCACGCGCATCATAGCCATAAATATTTTGACGGTTTGTATAGGCACGCGCAAAATTTTCAATGTATTTCATCAGTAATGGGGTTGTAATCCACTCATTGGCATGAAATGAGGCGTTATAAAAAACCTCTGTTTTGCCGTTGCCGATTTTACAATAATAGAGCCGATTGCCCATGACACTATTGCCAATAGAGCCGATTTCCAGAAATGGATAAACACGCTTTAGGGAATAGAGGTTCATTTCCATAATGGCATAGGTGTAGCTGACATTGGTTGGCACAATATTGGTAAAGGGCACTAAAATTTTCTGGCCAACCTGTAAAGCGGCGGCATTAATGCCTGGATTCGCCGTTAAAATACGATTCATGGTCGTGCCATAATTTGCCGCAATTTGATAGATGGTATCCCCAGACCTGACTGTATACGTATCATAACCAGCCATAAATGGATATAGCGCATTCCAGGTACTTGCGCCAACAATACCATCCGGTATCAGATTGTATCTTTTTTGAAAATCAATGACAGCGATTCTGGTTGCATCATCATAATTGCCATTGATAGGACCAGGGTAGAAGCCTGCTTTTTTTAAGGTACTTTGCAAAAATTCTACCCAAGGTCCCGACGAACCTAATTTTAATATTTCCATAAATTATGCCTCCATATAAGGAAAATCGGAAAGTTACGAGACAACAAAGGTCATTAATGTAAGCCAAGTATTACAGCCAACGACACCATCTGCGGTCAGATTGTTATCACGTTGAAATTGGACCACTGCATTTCTCGTGCCCGTTCCAAAGTTGCCGTCAATGCCACCAGTCGAGTAGCCCAGACTGCTTAGCGCCTCTTGTAGAACACAGACATAAGCGCCAATACTACCTTGGCGAACGACTGGATAACCACCCGAAGCACAGGCCGGTGTTCCACGCCGTTTGTCGAAATGAACCCAGGTCGGACTGATGGAAACCGGTTCAACATAGGTCCATAGCCCGGAGCTGCGCGCTAAGCTACGCATTCTGGCCCGCTGGGTATTATTTAAATTCTGTCCAACATCAAAGGCCACTCCGACATAGTGCTGGGACTGTACACCGTGCCCGCCTTCCGAAGGCAGCTTAAAGGCAAAACCAACAAAAATAGGGCTACCCCATAAGGCTCGGAAGCGATTCCACGATTGCATTGCCCGTTTTTCGGTCCATAGCAGATTACTGCCGCTGGAGCCTCTAAATTCACCGACTAATAGCGAATTTCCAGTATTGTAGGGCATTGGTTCGTTTTCGCCCCGGTTATATGTTTCCATCTTGTCTTCATCATTGTTGAATACCTTGATTACAGCCATGTCTCACCAAACAAAAAAGATTTTTATAGCATAGTATGCCAGCATGGAAAATTTGTGCAGGAATCTCCAAAAAATCGTTGACGGTGGGGTTGATTTGTGCTAATATATCATGGTATGCCGCACAGTGAGGTATTCTAAGTCTATGAAAATAGCACCACAACTGGCGAGTAATGATAAGGAGGTGCCCATATGTACGCAATTATAGCTACTGGTGGAAAACAGTACAAAGTATCCGAAGGCGATATCATTAACATTGAAAAGCTTGGAGTAGAAGCAGGTGAGTCTGTTACTTTTGATCAGGTTTTAGCTGTAAACAACGGTAAATTAGTGGTTGGTGACCCAATCATCGCTGATGCAACCGTAACCGCTTCGGTCGTAAAAGAAGGAAGAGGCAAAAAGGTTATTGTTTACAAGTATAAAAGAAAAACTGGATATCATAAGAAAAACGGCCACAGACAGTCTTTTACACAAGTTAAAATCGAAAAGATTAATGGCTAATTGATAGGAATTGTTATGGTAAAGATAACGATTTTCACAAACAAGGACAAATCATATACAGGCTTTGACTGCATTGGACATGCTGGATATGCACCGGAGGGCGAGGATATTATCTGTGCTGGAGTTTCCGCACTGGTGATAAATACGATTAATTCGATTGCATCTTTCACGAAGACTAAGTTTTCTACAGATTCCAATGAAGATACCGGTAAACTAACCATTCGGTTTGTGACATCGGCAGACAAAGAGACTGATTTATTGATGCGTTCGTTGGTTTTAGGCTTACAAGGAATACAAGACAACTATGGTAATAAGTATATGAACCTTAAATTCGAGGAAAGTCCCTCAGGGAAATAATCGGCGGAAAGTAAAAGGAGGTGTAGACAATGATGAATATGAACCTTCAGTTTTTTGCTCATAAAAAGGGAGTTGGTTCTACTAAAAATGGTAGAGATTCCGAATCTAAGAGATTAGGTGCAAAGAGAGCAGACGGACAGTTCGTAAAAGCTGGTAACATTTTATACAGACAGCGTGGAACAAAGATTCATCCAGGTGTGAATGTTGGTATCGGTGGCGATGACACATTATTCGCTTTAACAGACGGTATCTTAAGATTTGAAAGAAAAGGAAGAGATAAAAAGCAGGCTTCCGTATATCCAGTAGCAAGTAACGAATAAAATGACCAGATGGGATTGTTGCGAAAGAACATTTTTTAGTTTCATTTTGCAACAGTCTCTTTTATTATTTAGATATAAAGAAAGTTAATTTAAAAGAGGTAGAAAGTTATGTTTGCCGATAGCGCAAAAATTATTATAAAGTCAGGAAAAGGCGGGAATGGACATGTTAGTTTCCGTCGTGAAAAATATGTACCAAACGGTGGACCAGATGGTGGTGATGGCGGAAAAGGTGGCGATGTCATTTTTGAAATTGACGAAGGCATTAACACTTTAAATGAATTTCGTCACAAACATAAATTTGCCGCTGAAAACGGAGAAGAGGGCGGAAAACGAAATTGTCATGGTAAAAAGGGCAGTGATTTAATTGTTAAAGTTCCAGCCGGAACGATTATTCATGACGCTGCCAGCGACAAAGTAATTGCTGATATGTCCGGTGACAATCGCCGCCAGATTATATTAACCGGCGGAAAAGGCGGACTTGGTAATCAGAACTATGCCACCGCCACAATGCAGGCTCCAAAATACGCCCAGCCAGGTCAGGAAGCGCTTGAACTAGAGGTTCGTCTGGAATTAAAGGTAATCGCTGATGTCGGTCTGGTCGGCTTTCCAAACGTGGGTAAATCAACACTTTTATCGAGTGTGACGAATGCCACTCCGAAAATTGCCAATTATCATTTCACGACCCTGAATCCAATCTTAGGAGTCGTTGATTTGGGGGACGGCGATGGTTTTGTAATTGCCGATATTCCCGGATTAATTGAAGGTGCATCGGAAGGGATTGGTCTTGGTCATGAGTTCTTAAAACATATTGAACGTACCAAGGTCATGATTCATGTCGTTGATGCTGCATCGACTGAAGGCCGTGATCCAATTGCCGATATCCATGCCATCAATCAGGAATTATCCTCCTTTAACCCGGAATTGCTAAACAAACCACAGGTGATTGCAGCAAATAAGATTGATGCAATATATGAAGGTGAAAATGAAGTGATTCAAGCGCTTCGGGCTGAGTTTGAACCACAGGGCATGAAGATTTTTCCGATTTCAGCAGTTAGCCGTAAAGGATTAAAGGAATTACTATATCATGTCAAGGGATTACTAGATAATATGGATAATACACCAATCATCTATGAGCAGGAATTTTTCCCGGATTCTCATACTTTGGAAACATTTACGGTTGAAGTTGACCCAGAAGATGGCGCTTTCATTATTGAAGGTCCGAAGATTGAAAAGATGTTAGGTTATACCAACCTGGAGACCGAAAAGGGCTTTTTATTCTTCCAGAAATTCTTAAAACAACAGGGGATTTTAAAAGAGTTGGAAGAAAAAGGTATTCAGGAAGGTGATACAGTGCGTATGTATAGCCACGAATTTGATTATTATAAGGAGTAGTGAACAAACATGATGACAAGTAAACAACGTTCCTATTTAAAGGGACTATCGAGCAATTTGACCTCAATTTTTCAAATTGGCAAAGCCAGCTTGACTCCGGAATTTATTTCCGCAATTGATGATGCAATTGAAAAGAGAGAATTAGTAAAAATCTCAGTTTTAAAAAACTGTGCCGATGACCCACATGAGTTAGCCGAAATGATTGCTGGCCGGACCCATTCTGAGATTGTAATCGTAATCGGAAAGAAGATTGTTCTTTATCGCCCAAACAAGAAAAATCCAAAAATAGAATTGCCGAAATGAGTGTGAAGATTATGTCACAAAGAAAAATTGGCATTATGGGTGGAACATTTCATCCCATTCATAACGGCCATCTAATATTGGCCGAAAATGCCTGGCAGCAATTTGGGCTAGAACAGATATATTTTTTGCCAACCGGATTGTCACCGCATAAGCAAAGTATTGTCGATGATCGAATTCACCGTCTTTCAATGGTTGAACTAGCAATTGCAGGCAATGATAAATTCAGCGTTTCGACACGTGAGTTATACTCAGAGGAAATAAACTACACATATCGCACACTGGAGATACTAACGCAGGAAAACCCAGATACAGAATTTTATTTTATTATGGGTGCCGACTCACTGGTTGATTTTGAGACATGGCGTAATCCGGCGCGGATTTGTCAATTGTGCAAACTACTGGTGGCTGTTAGAGCGCAGCAAAACCGCGAGCAGCTGGAAGCATTAGCGGCGAAGCTGCAACAAAAATATCAGGCTCAAATATTTTTACTAGATACACCAAACACGGCCATTTCTTCTCGTGAAATACGTGAACGAGTGAGAATGGGGCAGACCATTCGGTATCTTTTGCCAGAAGATGTACGTAACTATATTGAAGATACGAAGCTATATAAATAGAATTAAATTTTCTTTAGAGGTAGCAATGGACGAACAACTAGAACACATTCAAAAAGAGCTAAAAAAAGAATTAGATGCTGAGCGGTATGAACATACTATCAGCGTGATGTATACCGCGGCTTGTCTGGCTATGTGCCACAACTGTGATATGAAAAAGGCGATGTTGGCGGGTCTTTTACACGACTGTGCCAAATGCATTCCTCATGATAAAAAAATAAAAATGTGCAAAAAACATAAAGTGGAAATGAGCTCTGCGGAGCTTGAAAATCCCTCGTTGTTACATGCTAAGCTAGGTGCAATTGTGGCCAATGAAACATATCGCGTCGAAGACGCTGATATTATTCATGCAATTGCAGTTCATACGACTGGTGCACCAGCGATGTCCTTATTAGACAAGATTGTTTTTGTTGCCGATTTTATTGAGCCTAACCGTTATAAAGTACATGATTTGGCGCAGATTAGGGAATTATCCTTTACGAATTTAGACTTAGCCGTTGCCCGGATTACCGGTGAAACATTGAAATTCTTACAGCGAACAAAAAAAACACAGGATATTGATCCAATGACATTACAGACTTATGAATATTACCAAGAAGGAGACTTAACATGAGCAATGATTCAAAATTAATGGCTAAGCTTGCTTGCCAGGCATTAGCAGAGAAAAAGGCAGAGGATATCAGAGTGATTGATATAAGTGAATTATCCGTAATTGCCGACTACTTTATCATTGTTGACGGTTCTAATCCAAATCAGTTAGAAGCAATGCAGAGTGCCGTTGATGAAGCCCTATACAAAGGTGGCTATAAAGTAAGACAAGTGGAAGGAAATCAGCGTTCCAGTTGGATATTGATGGATTACAATGATATTATTATTCATATCTTTTCCAAAGAAGACCGGATGTTTTATGATTTAGAGCGAATCTGGCGTGATGGAAAGCAAATTTCACCAGAAGAATTATAATTAAATTGAAGTAAAAGTCCCCATCGCTAATGCTTCGGGGAAAGTTAACATGCGATAGTGAAACAAGCAAGAGCAGGCCATTATAGTCCACCTCTTGCTTGTTTTATTTATTATTAAAAGAAACGAAACACGCCAAATACTTTTCCAAGAACCTGACAATCTTCAACGATAATCGGGTCCATATAGTCATTCTCTGGTTGCAGACGATAATGTCCATCTTCTTTATAAAATGTCTTAACGGTTGCAGAGTCATCAACAAGTGCGACAACCATATCCCCATTACGAGCTGTAGACTGCTTCTGTACTAAAATATTATCGCCATCAAAAATCCCTGCATTTACCATACTTTCACCTTTTACCTTCAGCATAAAGCTCTCGCTATTAGGCATCAGCTCAGCTGGCACGGGAAAGTAGCTTTCGATATTCTCGACGGCTAGTAGTGGCTGTCCAGCCGCAACATTTCCCAGAATAGGAACATTGACCATCTCACGTCTGGTTAAATTAAAGTTATCATCCATAATCTCAATTGCTCGTGGTTTGGTTGGGTCACGGCGAATATATCCATTTTTCTCCAATGTCTCAAGATGTGAATGGACCGAGGAGGTCGATTTTAAATGAACTGCCTCACAAATCTCGCGAACCGCTGGCGGATATCCACGATTAAGAATCTCCTGTTTGATATATTCTAAAATCTCGCGCTGTTTGGTACTAATCTTGCCATATGACATATGTATATCCTCCCTTAAATTTCCCCCTGCACTTGTTGCAAATGGGCTTTCCTTGTAATTTGATTTTATTTATCATTATTTTAACATACTGTTCTCTAAAATGCAAACACATATTCCGAAAATTTGTTCGAAAAGATATTGACAAACAATTGTTCTGATGATATGATTTCATTACAAACAAATGTTTGCAACAAACGTTCGCTGTTTTCCACTATACTTATGAAGAATGGAGAGTATTATGAATCAGACAATCGCTCATACGAATTATAGAAGAAGTAGTTTAAAGAGAAAAAGAAAAGTGGCTGTGCTTAAACGCCGGATTTTACTTTCTGTTCTTGCTATATTAATTATAACCATTGGTGTATTAGTTGGAAGTAATTTATCCTCTACATTCCGCAATGACGCTGCTGATGCCAGAACCTCATACAAATATTTTACTAGCGTACAAGTAGAAGATGGGGATAATTTATGGGATATTGCCGGAAGATATTTAAGCAAAGAGTATAGTAACCGGAATGACTATATGGAGGAACTGATTGCTGTTAATAATTTAGCTGATGCAACGATTTATGCGGGTCAGTATCTTACAATACCATATTATTCTTACGACTATAAATAGAAATTCATCAGACATCTACAAGTCAATAATTGATTTCAAATCCACGTAACACTATAATTTTCCCCGAAGCATTAGCGACGGGGACTTTCCTTATATAATGTTTTTCGTGGATTTTCTTGTTATTTTTCAATTTTGCGATATAATATAATAAGAAAGTCCTAGCCGTTTACACTTTGGGGACTATAGCAATATAATTAGGAGATTATGTTATGTTACGATTTTTATATGTTATATTTATGAATTTGTTCCGTGCACCATACATCATTACCCGAATGAGATACGAGGCGGACCATGTGGACAAGTTTACAGAAGAAGAACGCTATAAGTTAGTCCGTCATGTTGTTTATCTAATGAAGAAATCGGGAAAGATTACAACCGACTGCTATGGTTTAGAAAATCTGCCACAGCAAGGTGGATATATTATGTATCCAAATCATCAAGGCAAATATGATGCACTGGGAATTATTGATGCCCATCAGTCACCATGTGCATTAGTAATGGATGAGAAGAAATCCCACACCATTCTGGTGAGTGAATTTATTGATTTATGTGAGGGAAAACGTTTAAA
Organism: Lachnospiraceae bacterium; assembly: GCA_031555935.1. Lineage (GTDB taxonomy): Bacteria > Bacillota > Clostridia > Lachnospirales > Lachnospiraceae > Roseburia_C. The sequence continues at coordinate 302,737 of JAVBTX010000006.1, forward strand.
GAAGGACGATGTCCGTCAGGCACTTAAAGTTATTACCGATGTTTCTAAGGATGTTGCCAAGGGTAAGAAATATATTTTGTTTCCAGAAGGCGGCTATGAGTTTAATACAAAAAATAAAGTTTGCGAGTTTAAAGCCGGTAGCTTCAAATGTGCCGTTAAGGCAAAAGCACCAATTGTACCAGTTGCTTTAATCGACTCCTATAAGGTATTCAACCGACTGACCTTTGGTAAAGTCAGTACCCAGGTTCGTTTCTTAAAACCACTGTACTATGAAGATTACAAAGGCCTAAAAACGCAACAGATTGCGACATTGGTAAAAGAACGGATTGAGAGGGAAATCAATCAGGTTTTGAATATTTAAATTAATTAGAAAAAGTAGTGTTGGTGCAAATCTGACACTACTTTTTAATCATTTTAAGGATGGTATCGCGGATGTTCCGTTCGCATCGGCCAGTCTGGTAGATTTCCATTTAAAACAGCAGTAAACATCCGCTCTTTCGTACCTGGATGATCCATATTTAACTGTCTGATGAAATCCTTAACATATTGCCGCTTAGTATGTCCATCCACGGGGCAAGGATTCTTTACAATCGGCAAATCCATTTTATTTTTAAAACCGATAACATCTGGCTCAGAAGCATACATCAGCGGACGAATCACGGTTAATTTGGTTCGCTCTAAATAGGTGATTGGAGAGAAGGAGTGAAATCTCCCCTCAAATATCAGTGACAACATCATTGTTTCAATAATATCGTCCCGATGATGAGCATAAGCAACTTTGTTGCAGCCAAGCTTTTTGGCGGCATCATTTAAGGCACCTTTTCGCAATTTAGCACATAGCGAACATGGATTCTCCTGTGGATTTTTGGTGAAAACAATCTCGGCAATTTCTGTATTTATTTCCTCATATGGAACATCTAGTTCATTACATAAAGTCCTTAATGGTTCAACATTAAAGTTACCATATCCAAGATTAACTGTAATCGCCACTAGCTCAAACCTCTTTGGATAAAAACGCCGCAATCCATGTAGTGCATATAGTAATGTCAGACTATCTTTGCCTCCAGAAATACCAATGGCTATTTTATCACCATCTTCAATCATTGCGTATTCATCGATGGCACGCCTGGTCTGGCTGTATAGTTGCTGTAATTTCATAAGTAACCTCCTCATTTTCTAAGTACGAGTGTGGGAATTTCAACTATAATTTGAAGGAGAAATTCCCACTTCAAATTTTAATAGAATGATAGACGTTTTACAAGTTATTTGATATACTTTGAATCAAAATAAAGGATGGAGAGCATGAAATATGAAATTTGTTATTCAAAGGGTTGCCCATGCAGAGGTAACCATAGATAATAAAGTATACGGTAAAATAGGCAATGGCTTTCTGGTTCTGATTGGTGTTGCCGAAACAGATACCAAGGACATTGCTGATAAAATGATTCAAAAGCTAATACAGTTACGAATTTTTGAAGATGAAAACGGAAAAACCAATTTATCATTAAAGGATGTCAATGGCGAAATGCTGCTGATTTCTCAGTTTACATTATATGCAGACTGTAAAAAAGGCAATCGCCCCTCCTTTATCCGAGCAGGAAAACCGGAGATGGCGAATGCCTTATATGAATATATTGTTGAACAATGCCGGCACCATATTAAGAACGTAGAAACTGGCGAATTTGGTGCTGATATGAAGGTGTCATTATTAAATGACGGACCATTTACAATCATTCTTGATTCATCTGAAATCTGTGGTTTGTAAGTGTTTAGGGGCGGAAACCATGCTTTTAAACTTGCACATGGGCTACCGTGGTTTTTTTCTTAGTGAAACGGCATCTGCCGCTAATCGTTTGTGTTCGTCCTCAATGGCAGCATAGTGGGCTATCGTGGTATTGACATTTTCATGCCCTAATACATCAGCAACGAGACGAATATCGCCTGTTTCCCGGTAGAGAGCCGTGCCGTAGGTACTCCGAAGCTTGTGTGGCGTGATTTTCTTATTGGGAACAGCCATCTTTGCATACTTCTTAACTAGGTTTTCGATTGCATCCACGCTAATACGTTTATTTTGCATCGAATAGAAGAGTGCTTGTTCATGTCCAGATGCAGCACGAACTTGATTACGTCCACCTTCGATGTAATCTAACAATACGTCAGCGACTTCATCACCAAAATAAATGACATCCTGGGCGCCACCTTTGCGTACAATTGTCAAAGAATTATCAACGAAATCGACATCAGTGACATCAAGACCAGCGCATTCAGAAACACGAATACCGGTTCCTAACATTAGCGTTAAAATGGACAAATCACGACTTTTGGTCTTTTCACAATATTTTTTCTGACGTTCGGACATTTGTTCGTCACCGTATTCAATTGCATTTAGCAAATCATTGATTTCAGTAGGATTCATCCGAACAATATTTTTATCCTTTTTTAGAATCGGTAAAGGAACCAAAATCATCGGATTTTTCTGAATATATTCATGGATATATAAATGATGATATAAACCACGCAAAGCAGACATTTTCCTGGCAATCGACTTCTTGCAGTTTTCATGCAGTTCGGTTTCTGGGTCGGTATTTAGCTCCAGATATCGTTGGTATTCAACAATGTCCTCAGAAGATAAATCCTTGATATCGTCAATTAGAAAATTTTTCGTTTCAAAATCCTTGTATAAAGGGTTCTTGTAGGTAAGGAAACGGAAAAAAGTCGACAAATCGTAACAATATGAAATTAATGTGCTTGTCTGAGTACGCAATTCCTTGCTGTAAATAAATTGCCTAACAAAGTCTGGAAGCTGGTCAAGTAATTCGCGTAGCTTAATGGTCAATTGGCGTTTCTTTTCTTTGTAATATGGAGAATCTTTACCCATGATGGAAATCCTTTCATTTGTATCATTAGCGATAATAATTCAATTTTAGCATATTCTAGTATTCTTTGCAATGTCCTATCGGAAAAACTGATATTTATCCGATAGTTTGATTGAGCCTTTTACCCCACTATTAAAGGCATCTGTCCAAACAAATGAACAAATGCCTTTTTTCAATATCTATTTTATTGCATGTTCTTTATAAGCAAGAATCAAATCAACACAACCATTAATACCAAGTTTTTCACTATCTAATGTTAGGTGATAACTTTTAGCATCGCCCCATTTTTTACTGGTATAGTAATTATAGTAGCTGGCGCGTTGTTTGTCAGTTCTTTGAATCAAATCCTTTGCTTTATTTTCTGGTAATCCAGTTGCGGCCATAACTTCCTTGATTCGATATTCAATATCAGCATGAACAAATACATGAATGCAGTTCGGATTTTCTGCTAAGGCGTAATCAGCGCAACGTCCAACAATTACACAAGATTCTTCATTGGCAATCTTTTTAATGGTTTCGAACTGCGCCAAAAAGATTTTGTGATTTAATGGCATATCTAAAAACGGTGCTGAAGAATATCCACTAACCGAATAAGTGTCCATCACTAAAGAATAAAGAAAACTATTTGTTGGTTTCTCGTCATGATTTTCAAATATCTCTGGACAAAAACCGCTTTCTTTTGCCGCGCGCTGTAATAGTTCTTTGTCATAGAAATTAATGCCCAGACGTTTTGCAAGTTCCTCACCAACGGCCTTTCCACCACTGCCCAGCTCTCTTCCGATTGCATAAACTACATTATCCATAAGAACACCACCTTTTTGTGTTTTTTACTTTGTTTATACAAAAATTATATACCATTTTTTAAAAAAAGTACAGATTTTTTCCGTCTTCATAATGAGACGGTGATTTCTAAACACTATTATATTTTTAATAAAAGTTTTTCAAAATATTCTGGTAAAGGTGCACTTACTTCCAGATATTTTCCTGTTCTAGGATGGATAAAACCAATTGTCATAGCATGCAATGCCTGCCCTTCTAAATGATAGGGGTTCTTATCAGAGCCATAGACGGTATCACCCAAAAGCGGATGTCCCAGGCTCGCCATATGTACACGAATCTGGTGCGTTCGACCAGTTTCTAACTCGAATTCCATATAGCTTGCATTTGCAAACGTTTGTAATACTTTATAATTTGTTGCCGCACTTTTTCCATTTTTCTCGTTAATCGCCATCTTCTTTCGTTCTGTTGGATGGCGGCCAATGGAACCTTCGATACGACCCGCTGGTTCCTTTACAACGCCCCTGACAACACCTCGGTACCTTCTCGTAACACTATGTTCCTTGATTTGTGCAGCAATATTTTTATGCGCTTCGTCATTTTTGCAAACAATTAAAGAGCCAGTGGTATCTTTATCAATTCGATGAACAATCCCCGGGCGAATCTCACCATTGATTCCGGAAAGATTATCCCGGCAATGATACATAACAGCATTTACTAGCGTTCCGGTATAATGACCCGGGCATGGATGAACGACCATTCCCTTCGGCTTGTTGACAATCAGCAAATCCCCATCCTCATATAACACATCAAGCGGAATATCCTCTGGTAAAATGGTCACTGGCACTGCCGGCGGAATTTCAACTCGGACAACATCATCTAAATGCATTCGGTAATTGGACTTTTCTGGTTCTTCATTGACCAAGACATGATTTTCTTTGATTAATTTTTGAAAAAAAGTTCTGGACTGTGATGGGTAAATTACGGCCAAGAATTTATCCAGCCGTTCCCCATCATATGCACCATCTACTTCAAAATATTCTATACTCATTTCTTAGGACGCTCCTTGCGCGGAAATATCCGGTTAAGGTCTTCTTCTTTATAATAGAAAAGTAATAGGATACAAAACAGGACGGTCGAAACAGAAATATAAATATCTGCAACATTAAATATTGCAAAATTTATTAGCTCAAAGTAAAAGAAATCAATTACATATGCATGCCAGATACGGTCTATTACATTGCCAATTGCTCCGGCAACAAGAAATACAACGATGATTCTAAGTGGTAAAAAGTGTTTTTCCAAAGGCATTTTGTAAAAACAATATCCTAATAATGTTAACAGAAACAGACATGCTATAACAAAAAACATTCTCTGTCCCTGAAGCAGACCAAAGGCAGCACCTTGGTTCTCTAAGTAGTTTAGTTGAAAGACTCCCGGAATAATATCAAACGGTGCCTGATTCTTTAACTTTATCACAGCCAGATACTTTGTAAATTGATCAAATAAGATTAATAGAATGGCTGCAATTAACGCAACAATCGCATTTTTAATAAGGGCTGTTTTCTGATTCATGAAAATTTACTCCTCTTCTCTTAAACTTTTCGCCGAGCTTTGCGCAGGGGATTCTGTGATTATATAATGAATGCCATCTAAAATCTCCTCATCCGTAAAATCAGGATAGATATAGGCGCTTCCCAAATCTTTTAGTAAAATAAAATTGATTTTTCCGGCTTTCATCTTCTTATCTGATTTGGAGGTTTTTAATATCTCATCTGCACTTTGCCCCGACACTGTAAGCGGCAGCTCAAACTTTTGGAAGGTATCTTCTATATAAGAAAGAGATGCTGCGGATAGATTGCCCTTTTTCATTGAGAGATAAGATGCTGCGATGGCGCCAATAGACACACACTCACCATGAAACAATTGGAAATCAGATAACTTCTCTACCGCATGCCCAAGCGTATGGCCAAAATTCAGTAATGCCCGCTCTCCCTTTTCAGTTGGATCATTTTCAACCACTTGGCATTTGATATTACAACTGCGATAAATCATTTCTTCCAAGGTATCTAGATCCAATGCATAAATTTTTTCCTGATGTTCATTCATCCATTCAAAATAAGCATTATCTTTTATTAATCCATGTTTTAAAATCTCAGCAACGCCTGATGAAAGTTGGCGTTTCGGAAGTGATTGCAATGTTGACAAATTCATGTAAACTAGTTTCGGCTGATGAAAAGCACCAACCATATTCTTATATTGCTTAAAATCAACACCTGTTTTTCCACCAATACTACTGTCTACCTGAGCCAATAAAGACGTTGGAATCTGGATAAATTCAATCCCTCGTAAATATGTTGCGGCAGCAAATCCAGTCAAATCTCCAACCACGCCACCACCCAAAGCAACAAGATAATCGTGTCGATCAAAGCCGTCATTTATTAATTGTTCATATAACTTTTCGACAGTATCCGTGTTTTTTCGAGCTTCTCCAGCTTCAAAAACAAATAACCCAATTGCAGAAAATGTATTTTTTAGCAGTTCATACAATTGATTACTGTATGTTTTTGCCACGTTTGAGTCTGATACGATGCATATTTTTGAATCTTTTTTGCATCCAGATGATAATAAACAAGTAATTAAATCGCTAAAATCATTACGTATTTCAATCTGATACGATAATACTCCATCAAAACTGACTGGGATTGTTTTTGCCATAATTTCCTCCTAAACATTCCCCATAGCATAAAGCAATGGGAAATATACCTAGATGTATTTTTTATAATTAATTTTAACTCTATTTTTTTTCGTAACACCATCTTCGCCTTCAAAAATAAATTTCCCATGAGAACGAATTGATAATACATCATTTGGTTTACATATATATGTGTTATGTAAACATTCTTTGCCGTTAATCATAATTTTTCCTGAATGAATGTCATTAACTGCAGTTGTACGTGACGATTTACAGAGTGCTGAGACGACATTATCAAGGCGGTTCGATGCAATAATCGCATTATGTGCTTCAAAATTAGGTGTTATCGCGAGTTCATGCTGTTCTTGTATGGTACATTCGACAATCGTATGACGAATTTGGTGCAGTTCGGTACAAATATAGGAAGTAATCTCCTGTTTACAAAACATATAGCAGATTGTACCTTGGTGAGGTGGATTTTCAACCAGGATATCACCAATTTTACTTCTTTCGATGCCTAGATTCATTACTGCCCCCAAAATATCACGATGCGATAATTGTTCGGCAAATTTAGGATACGACGGCTTGATTAGCAGACAGTCTATTGGATATTCCCAGATATAATAAAGAGCATCAGGTATAAAAGCTGCTATCTGACGCTCTGCAAATTCATATCCACCCGATATTTCATATGATGTCACATAATTTCTGGCATTCTGATGGAAAATATTCAATTCATTTATAGTCAAAAAATCACTGAATGTTACAATTCCTTTTCTTTCTGCCAGATTTGATAAATCAATGAAACGTTTTTCTGTTAACAAATGCTCACTCATAGTTACCTCACATTCACCTTTTAACGAAAATCAGTCTGAATCCCTGATGTATCAAAGGAATCTAAGAGGTTTTGGAAATCACCTGATATGTCAACACTCTCAGGGGTAATTATAAATATGTAATTTGAAATCTTCTGCAAATTGCCATTCATTGCAAAACAGGAACCAGAAGCAAAATCAATGATTCGCTGTGCAATCTCAACATCCAATCCTTCCACATTTAAAACAACCGTGCGGTTCATTAATAATGTTTCGGTGACTTCTCTGGCATCATCAAATGCCGTTGGCTTAATCACACAAACTGCCATTGAGTTACTTACTTGCTTCTTGGTTGGGCGCATTGGAGTGATTTTCGCAACCGGCTTAGGTTTATCCTTCGGTTTTTCTTCAATAAAATCATCCTCATAATCGTCCTTCAGGCTCTTTTTCTTTTTTACTGGTTCTTCATATTCATCATCATAGTAATCGTCGTTATAAAAATCATCTTCGTCATCTGGATTCAAACGCATGACGTCCATAAATTTATCAAATAAACCCATTTAAAATCTCCTTTTATTTAGAATAGTTACGTGCACCAAATATACCTGTTCCAACACGCACTAACGTTGCGCCTTCTTCAATTGCTACAGCATAATCGCCAGTCATTCCCATTGAAAGCACACCCATAGATACATTATCAATGTTTTTATTTGTTATGTCAACAGATAATTGCCGGATTGCCCGGAAATAGTTACGGTTGTCTTCGGGATTTTCAACATATGGAGCAATTGTCATCAAGCCTTTTATGCGGATATTTTCTAGTTCGGCAATTTCTTCAACTAGCTGCATGGCATCGGCCTCATTAATACCAAACTTACTCTCTTCTTCCGCGATATTAATTTCGACTAAAATTGGCACTGTCATATTTTTCTTCTTTGCTTGAATATTTATCTCTTCTGCCAAGCGGTAGGAATCTACAGAATGAATCAAACAAGCTTTATCGACAACGGACTTTACTTTATTACGCTGCAAATGGCCAATCATATGCCAGTTAATATCTTTTTCCATTTCTTCGCACTTGTTACAAAGCTCCTGGACTTTATTTTCACCAAAATCCCTGACACCGGCTTCATAAATCTCGGTCAACATTGACACTGGCTTTGTTTTACTAACGGCAATCAAGGTCACTTCTGCTCTACTACGTCCGGCTTTTTCACAAGCCTCGCAGATATTCTTCTCTACTTCTGCTAAATTTTCTTTTAACATAATTTTACCTCTTATTTATTTTAATGGATGATTTCGTTTTCTTCAACCTTGTCCCCTTCTAATGCAATATGGTCATATAGGGAAATACCATACGCGGTTCCAGTGCGAATAATTGAATAGGCATCACTTTGATAGATGACATCAATTTGCTTAAATACGGCATAGCCTTTATTTACATTATATACTCCGGCTAGCTGATCCGTTTCATGAATGGTATATGTTTCAGTTGAGTCCGGTTTCACAATAACGCTGCCGCTATGTATGTCTAATTCATCAATATAATACGATTCTTCGGTTTCATTATATAAACTTGTTTCAATAAAGGTGGTGATTGTTTTGCCATTCTTATCCTGGCTATTTACTAATAGTCCATCGGTATTAGCGTTACCACCCTTAAGGAAGTATTCTTTGGGCACAACATAAAATTCTTTCATGGTAATCGCACTGTTTGGAATCTTTAAACCGGATTCTTCATCAAGTAGCAGTGCTACTTCTACATAACGGTCATTGGCAAAACGTACCATGTGGTCTTTTAGTTTTAATATCATATAATATTGGTTGTCGATTTTTTCAAATTCAAAATTCACCCAACAACTAATACCATCTTTTTTAAATTGAATTTTGACCACATCTGTGTCACTTAGCTTATTATAGGTGGCATCAGAAACCTGCAAAATGATGTCCCAATCCTCACTCGTAATCATTTTATATACAGCATTACCCTTTTCCACCTTTTCAGTCTGTTTCAAACTTACTTTTTGGTAGTTCAGTTCATTTAACATATTCGGACGATATGTATCGGTCGTAACATTTTCATAACCATCCGTGTAATAAACGACAACCCCAGGTTGCGTTGCATTCACCAGATGAAAGGTGTTGTTAGACTGAGCTGTTGCCACATAGTCACTCAAAGAATCGAGTGCACTTTTATTGAGCGCTTCCATCAATTGTGAATCAAGCTGATTTTCAAAGGGATAGACCTGATAATAGGATTTTGCATCATAGCTTCCGGCAAAAGCTGCAATTGTTTCTTTAATTGTTGCATAATCACTCGTGCTAAACTCTGCCTCAGAATCTTGCGCAGAATCAATTTTATTTGCTACATCACCATTTTCATCAATCGAATAAACCAGATGATTGTAACTGCTTTTCGCTGTGTCATGAACATAATAATCAACATAGCCACTATATTCAGATGTGAAAATTGTTTCCTCCCGGAGAATCAATCCGCGATATAAGTTGTTTTCAGCAATTGTACCTTGCTGCACCTCATGCGAAGAAATATGCTCTGTTGTAAAATAAGAAAAAATATTAAAGACAATATAGATAAAAATTATCCCAAAAAATACGACCCCGATATTTAAACGAAATCGGTTGGGAAATCTTACTATCTTTTTATTCTCTGCCATCAAAATCACCTTACATTCTAAATATTTCCTATTCTAGCATGTTTGTTCATAGATTACAATGCCCATCAATTTTTTGAATAGGTTCGCAAAAAAGGTACATACTATGAAAAAAAGGAGGATGTTTCTATGAATTCAAAAGGATTAGATTACACATTGCTGACATTAGTAATCATTGGCGCCATCAATTGGGGATTAATTGGATTTTTCCGTTTCGACCTTGTTGCCTTCCTATTTGGCGAAATGAGTTGGGTTACCCGCATTATTTATGCCGTAGTAGGAATTAGTGGCTTATATCTTTTGAGTGCTTATGGTCGTATTAAGTCAATTGACCAAGCATAATCACTCATAACCAAAAGGGATGTCCCAAATATCACACCGTAAAATATGGGCGAATTGCGTTGCAATCCACCCATATCAAATGCGCCCACCGGCGCACAAAAGATTGTGTACTATTTTGGGACTTCCTTAATATTTGACTATAACGAAACAGAAATTTTAGCTTTGGCGCAGTCTGGAAGTTCGCCTTCTGCTTTCGATACGCTTAAAATAAATTTCACTTTGTACATCTCACTGATGATATCTAACTTCTCTATTGCATGGCAGATTTCCTCATCTTTGATACCGGAAACTGTCAAAAAACTATCTAAGTACATTTCTTCTAAGTCATTATCCTGTGATACGATGCCACTGATAAATCCTAAAAACTCGTCGCAATTGGAAATTGGAAAATCCATAACATTTATCAAACGCACATTACGGTCTAATTCATACATATGCTTACGACTCTTATCCAGATATACGATGTTGCCATTCACCTGTTTAATCGAAGCATTCACTTTATCTAATAAATGCTTTGTCTTTCCTTTTCCTTTTTCGCCAGCAATTATCTCTATCATAGATATGCCCTCCAGTCTGCTACTCTACGAGTAAATATTTTATACTTATATTATAGTATAAATGTATGTCAAAAACAACATCTAATTCCCGTATCCTTTTAATATCTGATTCATTAACAAATACAGATTACTTTTGCAATCACCTTTTAAAACAATGGAGATTAATTCATCACCATTATCATTTTGTGATAGTAAGACCAAGCAATAACCGGCTTCACCTGTTGTTCCTGTTTTTCCACCAATCACTGAAAATCCTTCCGGTGCTGTTGCCTCACCAGCGAAATATTGATTCGTTGATATCCAATCTGAAGTTGCTGGTGTTCCATCGCCATGTGTATAATTAGCGGTATGGTTTTTCGTTTGAATGATTTCACGAAATGTATCAACTTTTACCGCTGTCTGAAAAATCAAATATAAATCATAAACACTTGTATAGTGTTCTTCATCCGGAAGCCCATGTGGATTGACAAAATGAGATGTCGTTGCACCCATTGCCGTTGCCTCTTCATTCATCAAGGTCGCAAAGCTGTCAACATCACCACTAATATGTTCTGCAATTGCCACTGCCGCATCATTCCCACTGCGCATCATTAATCCATATAGTAAATCGCGTAAAGACATTTGATCCCCAGCAATTAAACCACATACAGATGAATCACTAGCCTGAGTCGCTGCCTTTTCACTAACGGTTACAATATCGTTAAGGTCCCCATATTTAATGGCCAGGTAGGCGGTTAGTATCTTGGTTGTACTGGCTGGATATAACTTTTCATAGAGATTCTGTGCATAAGATATTTTTCCATCAGCCAGTCGAAACACACCAGCACCTTCGGCAACCTGTGAATCAACGGCCTCCATGCCAGAATTTGTAATTCCACCCACGCAGAGCTGTTCGGCAAAAAAAGTGCCTTCTGAATCATAGTTCGAACTAACACGATAAACGTTTTGATAAACATCATAGCGACTAGCCAGCGGCGCTTCTGTTTGACCGCAGCCAGTCAAGGTAAATGACAAGCATACAGATACAGTGACAGCAATTATTTTATTTATACATTTCACGCCACTCTAAATCTCCTCTGTCTAAAGACTTAATCAATAATTCTGCGGTAGCAAGGTTCGTTGCCAACGGAATATTATGGGTATCACATAAACGTACCACGCTGTTAACATCTGGTTCATGTGACTTTGGGGTCAATGGATCACGTAAAAAGATGACCAGGTCAATCTCGTTGTGTTCGATTTGAGCGCCAAGCTGCTGAGCTCCGCCCAAGTGACCGGCCAGATACTTGTGGACAGATAGATTTGCCACTTCCTCTATTAGTCTTCCTGTTGTGCCTGTTGCAAACAAATCATTTTTGCATAAAATCCCTCGATATGCTATACAAAAATTTTGCATAAGTTTTTTCTTAGAGTCATGTGCGATTAATCCGATATTCATAGTTAAATATCCTCCTATCCATATTTTTTCGGTTGAAGTCCAACATTTAGGACGAGACCAATTCCGATAAAACAAGAAACCAACGAGGTAAGCCCATAGCTTACAAATGGTAATGGTAATCCCGTATTCGGCATCAACCCTGTTACTACACATATATTTACAAATCCCTGAAAGCTAACTAACGCTGCCACTCCGCAGCAAATCAGCTTCCCGGATAAGTCTTTCGCTTTTCTGGCAATTAATAGGCACTCAATCGTAATACATAGCAATAAAAATATTATCATCGCAGCGCCAACAAAGCCTAATTCTTCACCCACAATTGAAAAAATGAAATCAGTTTGTGGTTCAGAAATAAAATTACCATTTTTTACAGATGCGACATCCACATTATTCAGCCCTTTTCCCCATAATTGACCTGAGCCAATGGCCGTAATCGAATTCTGCTGTTGATATGCCGTATCTGCATATTTCTCAGGATACAGCCACCCCATAATCCGTTTATATTGGTATGGGTCTAAAATCTGTTGATTTGGCTGCAAAATCAAACTGATAAATACCAATGCGGAAGGAATGGATACCGCTAAAACACCTAGTATTATTTTATAACTTAATCCGGCAATAAACAAGAGGGCAATAAAAATTAATGCTGTCACAATGGTGGTCGACAAATCTGGTTCTTTCTCAATTAAAACCAGTGGAACACCAACAAGTAAAAACGATACCACCAAGATTGGAATCGTATTGATTTTATGCTCAAATTTCGAAAAAAAGTAAGCAAAAAACAAGATTAATATTATCTTAGCCAGTTCCGATGGCTGAAATTGAAAGCCACTGAATTCAATCCAGCGGGTGGAACCATTGCGATTCACGCCAAATTTTAGTACTGCAAGTAAAAGACCAATATTAAAAACATACATCAGCCAACTAAATTTCAAGATAAAGGAATAATCAATCAAGGAAACTACGACCATGACAAATAGTCCTAAGCATAATCCCATAATTTGTTTGTTTTGTACGGATGGTTTCGCACTTCCGATGACCGCAATGCCAAGGCAGGTAAGTGCTATGACATAAATAATCAGGCGAATCCGGTAATTTCGTAATTGATATTGTTTAAACATAATTTGTCACTTCTACTTTCACCCAAGCAATCATTATTTTGAATGCTTCATATCTTTAATTGGAATATTTGCAAATAAGGCCGGAACCGTACCACCACTTTCGTCTATCTCAGTCTGGGTAATTTGAATATCAAGCCCCTCTGCATCAACTTCCATATATTTTGATATTACCTGGATAATATCATTTTTAATCTTTTCCATAATGTCCGGTGAGCAGTTTGCCCTATCAGAAATTAATAATAATTTCAGTCTGTCTTTGGCAACGTCACCGGAATTCTTTTTCTTAAAAAATTCCATGAATCCCATTTCGGCTTCCTCCCTAGTTTTTCTTGAACAATCCAACAAATTTCGACCAAACTCCATTTTTATTATCCAAGTCAAGAATTGGTACCTCTTCACCCATAATGCGTCGGCAAACGTTTACATAAGCCTGTCCGGCAAGTGTATCAGAACCAACAAGCGGCTCGCCTTGATTTGTTGAAATAACGATTTGTTCATCATCTGGTATTGCGCCAATTAAATCAATTGCCAGGATTTCCCGGACATCATCAATTGACATCATATCACCGCGTTTTACCATATCCATTCTCAGACGATTGACAATCAATTCGGTCTTTTGAATTTCATTCGCTTCCAATAAACCAATGATACGATCAGCATCACGAATGGCGGAAACTTCTGGCGTTGTAACTACTAACGCGCGGTCAGCTGCAGCGATGGCATTCTGGAAGCCTTGTTCAATGCCTGCTGGGCAGTCAAGTAATATGTAATCAAATTCCTCCCTTAAATCATCAACGAGTTTTCTCATCTGGTCTGGATTAACCGATGATTTATCTCGCGTCTGTGCCGATGGCAGTAAACAAAGATTCGGATATTTTTTATCTTTAATCAAAGCCTGCTTAATCCGGCAATTTCCTTCTACAACATCGACTAGATTATAGACAATGCGATTTTCTAAGCCCATTACCACATCAAGATTACGAAGTCCTATATCGGTATCAATCAATACAACTTTTTTATCTAACTGTGCCAGGCCGGTACCAACATTTGCTGTTGTTGTTGTCTTACCAACCCCGCCCTTTCCTGATGTAATTACAATTACTTCACTCATTCCTTTTCCTCCTTCAACTTGTTACAACGTTTTTATTTAAATAAACCTTTCGTAATTGGCTCAATTAAAATACTATCATCCATCACCATCGCGATTTGTGGCTCTAATACCTTCTTACGGTTTGTGATTGCTGCTAACGGCCCCTTATCAGCACTGCGGCCAATAATATTGCCAATCTTAATCTGGACTGGGTCCATATCTAATGCTGCTACAAATGAATTTTGATTGCCGCTGGCACCAGCATAAGCATTCCCTTTGAGTGAGCCAAGCACCACAATATTGCCTTTGGCAACAATCTTGGCACCGGGATTGACATCACCTAATACGATGAGACTGCTTTCACATTCGATTACTTGTCCCGAACGCAGTGTTCCTTTGTAGAACTCACCGCTTTTTCCATTCTGAATTTCTTCAAACTCTTTTATTTTAGTAGCATAAAAGGCATCTTTCATTTCATTGTTGTCAATAATACAAACAACTTGTATCGAGGTATTGTCTGTAATCAAATCAATTAGCTCATACTGTTCTTCATCTGACAAATCCCTTCCTTCAAAGGATAGCCCAATTTTCGCATTTTTAAAAAACTTATTGGATTCTTTAAACTTTTTTAAGATTTCCTGCTTCAAATCGGCAAACGGCATTTTGGCATCAAGAACTAAATTTATCCCGTGGGGATTGCTTTTTATAATTACCGGATGAGACATCTTTGTATCCTCCTTCTTAATCATTAAATCTATTGCTGAACTGGCCAACTTCTTCTGCTTGTCCATCAATCAATGTACTTTCATCTTCTAATTCAAAAATATATTTTAACACATTTGCGGACAAAAGCGTAGCATTTGCTGAATCATAACCATATGCAATTCGGGTTGCAATTGATATCGTTGGATTATCATACGGTGCATAGCCGACAAATAAAGCGTGGTTAGGTCTCGTCTTAACCTGCTGAGCAGTACCCGTTTTACCTGCTACATCAACGGTAAAACCGTTAAACTGGTCATGAGTCTCAACCACCATTCGCATTCCGTAATGAATCGCATTCCAGCTATCACTGCTGACATTATCAATCGTATTACGAACGGTTGGGGTATATTGCTCTAAGGTTTTGCCTTCAGTATCCTTCACTTCTTTTAGCAGCGTATAATTATAAACGGTGCCACTATTGGCAACAGCCGTGATGTAGCGTGATAACTGAATCGTTGAATAACTATTATCACTTTGTCCCATTGCGGCTGTAATCGGATATTCGGTCGCCATATGCGGCTCACTCTCTGGAATTTCTACACCAGTCGTTTCATCCAAGCCAAATAAGGAAGCATATTTTTGGATGACGGATATTCCTTGTTCCTCAGAATCACTGCCAACATTCTTATTCATTCGATAACCAACTTCACAAAAGTAATAGTTACAAGAATCGCGAATTGCCTCTGAAACATTTATTTTACCATGAGTGTTTGGATAAATCCAGCACTTTGGTCCATCTGCCACTTCATTAAATTGTCCCAAATCTTCGATTTCCTCGCCAATTGTAATATAGCCATCGGTCAGACCAGCCGCTGCCGTCAACATTTTAAAGGTCGAACCAGGTGCCGTTTTCTGTTGAGTGGCATAATCATACATCGGCAGCGATAAATCCTCATTTAATAAACGGAAATAATTTGCATCGACTTTATTTGCCAAACGGTTATTGTCATAACCAGGGTAGCTGACACAGGCAAGGACTTCACCGGTCTTAACATCCGAAATGACACAAGAGCCAGAACAAGGATCAAGGGCCAGCTGCGCTGGTGTTATTTCGATGTTTTTTATTTTCTGTTTCAAGAAGTCAAACGCACTTTCCACGCCTGAATTTAATGCCTGAATCGCCTCTGCATCGGCAGCAATTACGCCTTGATCAAACAAAATCAGACATAACTGGGTTCCGCTAATCAAATCATCCTGAATCAGATAGCGATAAATTTTTTTGGCAAAACCACGGTCTGCTTTTAATTCCTCTTGAATATAGTTTAACAATGCGCTATATATCTCGGTGGAATCAGCATATTTTTCTTCTACCGAAAACTGGGTAATATCAATCCAACCTAAGGCAATCGCATGGTTTAAGTACTCGGAAAGACTAATTTTATCGTTTTTCCAATTTAGATACACTTCATCGGAGGTATCAATTAAATCTTTTAGCAGAATTTTATTGTCAGTCAACATTGAAACGATATAAGTCATATAGACCTGTTGTTCCTCTGTTAAATTCTCATATGAAACTGGGTTTGTCATGCTAAGCTGGGTTTGAAGTTCACTTAATACCAGTGATTGTTTACTTTCAAACGCAGACTGCACAACCCGTTCTGTTGCCGAAGCATCTTCTTCCATAAAATGACTGATATCAATTACATTGTTATTTACTAGTGCATAATATACATCATAAATCGGTATTTTGATATCAGAAGCACTACTTCCGACACCAGCATTGTACTCTTTGCTATTTTCAATTTTGGAGTAAACAATACCAGCTATTTCCTGTTCCACTAGTTTATAAGTCGCCTTTTGCCAATTCAAATCAAGCGAAAGATAAATGTCATTACCAGCTGATGGCTCCGTACGCTCTTTGGTTTCCAGAACTTTTCCCAAACTGTCAACATAGACTTTTTCAGAACCCTTTGTTCCCTTTAAGACAGCATCCATTTCCTGCTCAATACCTGATTTACCAACGACATCATTAAGCGTATAGGCATCATCCACTTCCGATAATTTGTCAAGCTCTGCCTGCGACGCTTTTCCGGTATAACCGGTAATATGTGAAAAATATTCACTGTCATTGTATTTTCGAATCGTATCCTCAGCAACTGATACGCCCTGCAATTCCGGCAAATGTTCATTGACATAAGCAACGGTTTCATCACTGACATTCGACGCAATCGTAGTTGCAATATATTTCTGATAGCTGTTTTCTGAAATGGCGTAACGAACCACCAGAATGCGATAGATATCTTCTTTTGAATATTCTTCTTCGGTTAGATTATAGCCATATTTTTCATGTGTACACAAATATTCCACAACCATTTCTGGTGTGGCTTCTGCTTCCACATATCCCAACTTGCTGTTTTCGGTCAGAAATTTTTCATCAGTTATCGTTTGACGGCCATAAACATCAGCAAGAAAACGCAACAGTGAATTCCCTTCAACCTTAAAGGAATAACTGCCGTTCTCATTCAATGCAATATTAAAATTATTATCAATGGCATCGCCATTTTCATCTAACACAGCTAGGACCTGGGCAATTTCCGAATTAAGTGCAATGTTTTTATCTTTTAGTCGTTCATAGCTTCCGTTATCTTCAATACAAATGCTATATGCAAGTTCATTATAAGCAAGCAGATTTCCATTACGGTCATAGATGTTCCCCCGGGTACTATTCAGGGTACGTGTTTTTTGGATTCTCAAGCTATAATTTTCCTGATACTGGGCGCCTTTTATGATTTGTAAATAAAAAACCCGCTGGACTAAAACCCCCGATAATAGAATCATAACGAGGCCGAGCACAACTAATCTGGATTTGAATAAATTAGCAAAAAATTCTTTCAGTGATTCAAACAAACTTCTTTGCACTCCTTTTTTCTATCAATTCTAATTTTTGATTTATTTTCAAAATAATAAAATATAGCATAATGGTAATTAATAAGGTGTATACCAATTCAGGAATTATAATATGAACCATAAAATATCCCAAATGAAAATTCCCTCTAAAGAAGAAGCGCAGCACATAGACTCCTAAGTTATATACAATATCACTCACACCAATCAATATCAACGGTAACTTGATGTCGTCCGGAAAAAATAACTTCCGGAAAAAGCCATTGAAATATCCAATATACATGTATTCTAATGCATAGAAACCTAAGATACTGCCAAAAAACAGGTCCATAAGCAAGCCACTACAAAAACCAATGATCATGCCCTCTTTTTTCCCTCGCATAAAGCCGAAGGAAGCCGTCACCACAATTAATAAATTGGGTGAAATAGAGGCAAAGGATAAGGCTTTAAATAGTGTACATTGCAAAAGAAAACAAACAACAATTATCAGAGTGACACATATCTTTCTTCTCATATCATCACTCCGTTTCTTCGGTGGAATTTTCCACTTCTGCGGTGACATCTTCTTTTTTTTCTAAAATGACGAGCACATCCTGAATATGTTCAAAATCAACGACTGGCGTTACGGTTCCAGATTTGGTTAGGTTATTAGCATCTTTTTCTAAGGTGCTGATGTACCCAATCAGAATACCTGGCAGGAATTTGCTGCTGACCGGTGACGTTACAAGTGGGTCGCCCACCTGTACTTTATTCTCGCGGTCATTTAAAGATTTCAGTTCAATCGTCTGACTCTCCGTCATCAACATTAAATCTCCGCTAATTGTACAGTTATCAGAAGTATTTAGAACCATACCGTAAACACTGCTAATATCATCAATGATAGCTCGAACCTTGGCATTATGTGGTCCCACTGAGGTTACAATTCCAACTAGACCGCCACCAGCTATGACATTATTATCAACCTCGACACCATCCTTGTATCCTTTATCAATCTGAAAAAATGAGAACCAGTTTCCGGCATCTTTACTGACAACATGCGCGGCAACTTTTTCATAATCTGGATATTGCTCATCTAATTCCAATAACTCGCGCAGCTCGTCTAACTCATATTGATTTAACTTGATGGTATTTAATTCGCTGGTCAGCTCATCAACCTGTTGTTTGAGTTGCTCATTTTCACTCATAACCTCTCTTAGGTTCTTTAAGTTGTCAGCTTTGTCCATAATCCATAGACCAATCTCGTTGATTCCCTTTTGCATTGGTGCAAATACGGTGGAAGCTACGGTGTTTAGTGGCCCGCCGCTTAAATTCATCGTAAAACTAGCATACATTACAGCGATGCACACAATCGTCAGCACCATTAATATATATTTGCTTGGAATATTGAATTTGTTTTTCCGTTTTAGTCTCATACTTTGCCTCTATTATCTATAAGATCTCGATTTTAAGCTAAAACTCAAATGTTTAAACTTTTCATCTGATACGATTTTTATCAGTCCTCTAACAACACTTTCTTCTGGCGCTTCACATTTGTTTACTTTGATATTCGTAATCTGGGTAAACAAGATGTCTAAATTGGCAATCATGGATGAACCGCCAGTAATATAGATTCCTGAATGAATAATATCCTTTGCCAATTCTGGCGGCGTTTTTTCCAAAATCATTTTGATTGAATTGCAGATAGCACCAAGATTATCCTTAATTGCATCATAGACCATCTGAGCGGTGATTTCCATCTCAATTGGTAAGCCGCTGACAACATCACGGCCAACGATTACCATTGACTTGTCCATGTTTGTTTCAATCCCACTGCCAAGCTGTTCTTTTAGCGTCTGTGCTGTTTTTTGCCCAATGATCAAATTGTAATTGCGTTTGATATAGTTAATGATTGATTCATCAAGACGATTTCCACCAAAATGAAGTAAATCGGACAAGACCAATCCGCCTAATGAAATAACCGATATTTCTGTCGTATCACCACCGATATCAACCACCATTGTTCCGGTTGGTTCATTTACATCAAGACCAAGTCCCACCGCATCCGCGATTGCTTTCTCGCACAGCAGTACCGAACGCGGTTTTATCCGGCTCTGTGAAAAAATATCATAAAACGCCTTTTTCTCTACCTGTGTGATGTCGGTTGGCACCGCCACAATAAATTCAGCGCCCCGCATCTTGCTCTTGGTATGCTTTTCTAAAAATTCGCAAATCATCGCTTGCATATTAGCAAAATCAGCAATGACACCATTCATAATTGGAAAAGTCACCCGGATTGCTTCTGGTGCTTTTTCATACATTGCATACGCAGAATCACCATATGCATATAATTGGTTTTTATTGACAATGGCAATGGTGTTTTTCTCGTTTAATATTTTATCGCCCGTTTTGCAATATACTTTTAAATTTGAAGTCCCCAAATCAATTCCATATACGTTGTTAGACATTTTTATCTCCCTTCGGACTCAGATTAGCCCCTGTTCTTTAAAACTGTAATATTTATTATCCCCGATAATGATATGATCGCTCAAAGTAATTCCTAATAATTCACCGCCTTGTTTGATTTGGCTGGTGACACGTTTATCTGACATACTCGGAAATGGCACGCCACTTGGATGATTATGCAGTAAAATAATATGCGCGGCATGATCGTCCAGCGCTCGCAAAAAAATCTCCCGTGGTGAAACAAGTGACGAATTAATGGTTCCAATTGAGATTGTTTGATCACCAATCAAATGACATTTTGCATCGAACATACAGACAATCAGATGTTCCTTTTCTTCATGGCGCAACTGCTCCATATAGTAACTTGCCACCGCTTGGGCACTGTCCAAAGATAATCCCGCTTTGCGATTTGTGGCGGCAATACGCTTGGAAATCTCACCAATGCATTTTAATTGAATCGCCTTAACTTTCCCAATGCCCGGAATCGCCTGCAAATCCCCCATACTAAGCTGGTAAAGATTTAATAGCCCCAAATCTGAGGTGGTCAAAATCTGCCTTGCTAGTTCTACTGCCGTCTTCCCATTTGTTCCAGTCCGTAAAATCACCGCTAATAATTCCGCATCAGACAAAAAAGCCGCTCCCTTTTTCAAGCATTTTTCATAAGGCAACTCATTTTTTGGTATTTCATTTGCATTTTTATACACAATTACAACCTTTCTACTCTCTCACACGAATGGCATAATTATGCAGACCTTGGATTTTTTGGTCTATTATTAATAGTAACACATAGTTTCCATCGAAACAAGTTCCAAAAGAAACGAAGTTTCTTAAGAATCGTTCATGTCTAAAAAGAAATTTTATTCTTTGCATGAAGTTTTTGCAGTGACATCAGGATGCCAAGCTTCGCATGATACCAGGTCAGACCACCTTGGAAATACACGGTATATGGTGGTTTGAGTGGGCCGTCGGCACTGAGTTCAATGGATGAACCCTGAACGAATGCTCCTGCCGCCATAATTACATCGCTGTCATATCCAGGCATCGCCCACGGTTCTGGGGTTACGTAGCTATCAACTGGTGCCGCCGCTTGAATGCCGCCGCAAAATGCAATTAAAGCCTCTGGTGAATTTAATGTTACGGCTTGAATAATGTCATGGCGGCTTTCGCTCCCATTTGGAATCACTGCAAAGCCTAGTTTTTCATAGATATTCGCAGCAAATATGGCACCTTTCAATGCTCCGGCAACAACAACCGGTGCTTGAAATAAGCCTTGGTAAAAGGATTGAATTACATTCAAAGAAGCTCCCACTTCTTTACCCAGCCCTGGTGAAGTCAGACGATATGCAGCATTTTCCACACATTCTTTTGTTCCAACAATATAGCCGCCAACCGGTGCCAAGCCGCCGCCAGCGTTTTTGATTAAAGAACCGACAATCATGTCGGCCCCCACTTCAAGTGGCTCCTGTTCTTCGACAAATTCGCCATAGCAGTTGTCAACCATGCAAATCACATCTGGTTTGATGGCTTTAACAAACTGAATCAACTCACCAATCCGGGCAACCGATAGTGATGGTCTGGTCTGATAGCCTTTGGAGCGCTGAATTGTCACTAGCTTGGTTTTTTCATTGATCGCTTGACGAATCTGCTCATAATCAAAGCTTCCGTCAGCCAACAAATCCACCTGACGATACGTAATCCCATATTCAGCTAATGAACCTTTTGATGGACGAATACCAATCACTTCCTCTAAAGTGTCATATGGCTTACCAACTGGTGAAAGCAATTCATCGCCAGGTCTTAAGTTAGACAGTAATGCCAAGGCCAGCGCATGGGTGCCGCAAGTAATCTGCGGACGAACCAGTGCATCTTCACCGTGAAAACATTTTGCATATACTTGTTCTAGGGTGTCTCGGCCTAAATCATTGTAACCATAACCATTTGTTGCCGAAAAACATTCGGCACTGACTCGTTTCGATTGCATTGCATGAATCACTTTCATCTGGTTAAACTCAGCAATCTCATCAATTTTTGCAAAGCGTTCTTTTAAGGATGCTTCTATTTTTATTCCAAACTGATATACTTCTTTGGAAATGCCTAGTGTTTCATATTGTTGTTCAATTGTATATCTATCCATTATCATTCCCTCGATTTGTTTCCTTCAAACGTAATGACGGAGACTTTCTATATGATTTTCTTGTTTTTTAATGTTTGGAGCATAAATTCTAAGATTTTATCATCACTCACAAATTCATTTTTATTCAGCCAAACGACATCACGTTCCCGTTTAAACCAAGTGATTTGCCGTTTCGCAAAATGTCTGGTATCCCGTTTTAAAATCCGAATCGCTTCGTCTAATGAATATTCGCCTGCCAGATAAGACAAAATTTCTTTGTAACCAAGACCTTGCATCGACACCATATCTTTGGTATAGCCTAGTTCTCGCAAGTGCTCCACCTCAGCCAGCAAACCATGCGCCACCATTTTATCAACCCGTAAATCAATGCGCTCATATACTTTTTCTCGCAAATCATTTAAGACAAAATAGGAAAAGTTGTAAGGCGACTCTTTTTCCTGCTCTTTTTCATTATGGGTTGAAATCATTTCTCCGCCAGACTCTTCGTAAAACTCCAAGGCACGAATGACCCGTTTGACATTGTTCGGATGAATCGCCTGTGCTGCTTTGGGGTCTTTTTCGCTTAACATTTGGTGCAAATATTCGTTCCCCTGCTCCTTCGCCAGCTGTTCTAAGGTAAGGCGGTAGTCGCTATCACAAGCCTGCTCAGTAAAATCAATATCATATAGCAATGCCTGAATATAAAACCCGGTTCCGCCAGCAATAATCGGTATCTGTCCATTCGCATAGATTTCATTTAAATATTTTTTGGCATAGGCTTGAAATTTTACAACATGAAATTCTTCCTCTGGTAAAAATTCATCAATTAAATAATGCTTGATGCCCTGCATCTCCGCTGGCATTACCTTGGCCGAGCCGATGTCCATATAGCGATAGACCTGCATCGAATCAGCAGAAATAATGGCGCCATTGATTTTTTTTGCAAGCTGAATGGAAAGGTCCGTTTTCCCCACTGCGGTTGGACCGGTTAATATGACAAGTGGTCGTTTCATGTGCTCTCCTATAAAATTCGTTTGAATTTCTTTTCCAGTTCATATTTGGTCATTGAAATGATGGTTGGCCGGCCATGCGGGCAGTTGTAAGGATTTTCCAAGGTTAAAAGCTCATCAATTAAGTGCTCCATCTCGGCTAACGAAAGACGTTGATTGCCTTTTACCGCCGCCTTACAAGACATTGATGCGACTTTTTCTAAAATCAAATCTGGTGCGCCATTGCCCGACAATTCGGATAGCTCTGCTAACATCTGGAGCATCAAATCTCTGGCATCAATCTGAAACAGGTTGCCTGGAATCGCACTGACCATATATTCATTGCCACCGAAATGTTCAATTTGATAACCAATCTCGGTAAACTGAGGACGGAATTTTCGCAAGGTATCTTCCTCACTCATCGACAACGTCAAGACCACCGGCGGACTAATCTGCTGGGAGGTATGCTCTCTGCTCTTTAGCTTAGCCATTGTTTGCTCATACAATACTTTTTCATGAGCAGCGTGTTGGTCGATAATATAAAGCTTTTCGTCAAACTCAACCAGCCAATATGTTTTAAACACCTGACCGATGATGCGATGGTTTGGTTTGGCTTGAATATTTAGGAAGGATTCCTGCTCGTATGTTGGTGCGGGTGTCGCTGCCAATGTTTGTGATTGAACTGTAGGTTCCTGTGTTGAGGTTACATTTTGTTTCACATGGTAGCTGATTTCTTCTCCAACCAGCAACGGTTCAATTGACGCTGGACTTATTGGTCTTTTTGCATCGACTATCACTGGGGTAATCGGCTTTGGCAATGTTTCATACTTCGCTTCATACGGACTATCCTTTTGCACCGCCTGACGAACCGCCTCAAGCCGCTTTTTTTCAAACGGTTCCGGTGCAACGCGCTCAATTTTAGCCGGAATCACTTTCTTCTTTTCTTCCACCACGGGAACTTGTTGAATTAATTCACGATGGGTCAGCTTATTTTTTATAATGTCAACCAGCAACGCATAAATTTCCTGCTGTCTGGTAAAACGCAGTTCCATTTTGGTTGGATGGACATTGACATCTAAAAGCTCACTATCAATCGTCAGATACAAAACGGTGAATGGATACTGATGCTGCATCAGAAAGCTTTTGTATGCTTCTTCTACTGCTCGGGAAATCAAACTGCTCTTAATATAACGGCCGTTAATGAAATACGTTTCATAATTTCGGTTACCTCTGGATATCTGTGGTTTTCCAATCAGGCCTTTGACCTCAAACAAATCATTTTTCTCAGCAACCTCGAGCAGACCGCTGGTAATATCACGACCATAAATATGATAAATAATATCCTTAATATTTGCATTTCCTGAGGATTGCAATTTCACCTGACCATTCATGATAAATTTGAACGAAACATCTGGATGAGACAATACCATTCGTTGCATCAAATCATGAATATAACTGCCCTCCGTCTGTGGTGATTTTAAAAACTTCTGTCTAACCGGTGTGTTGTAGAACAAGTTTCGGACTAAAAAGGTAGTCCCCTCCGGTGCGCCAATTTCTTCAAGTGACACCTCTTTTGAGCCTTCAATCACATAGCGCGTACCGGTAAAATCGGCTGGTGTCTTGGTAATCAGTTCTACTTGTGCAACGGCCGCAATACTTGATAGGGCCTCACCACGAAAACCGAGTGAGGTTACCGTTAACAAATCCTCCACCGATTGGATTTTACTGGTTGAATGGCGCAAGAATGCTAGTGGAATCTGACTTTTTTCAATTCCACAGCCATTGTCGGTAATGCGGATAAACGTCGTTCCACCGTCTTTGATTTCGACAGTAACGGCATTGGCTCCGGCATCAATGGCATTTTCGACCAACTCCTTGACAACCGAGCTTGGTCGCTCAATCACCTCACCGGCGGCAATTTTATCAATTGTTTCCTGACTTAATAATGCTATCGATGGCATAGTAACCCTCTCTTCATGAATGAGTATTTTTACCAGCGGTTTTTCACCTTGGTTTGCAGCTCATATAATTTATTTAACGCATCAATCGGAGTCAGATTGCCTAAATCCAAGCCCCGCAATTCATCAATAATGGTATCATCGCCGAGCGTATCCATTAAGGACATTTGTTCCAAATCTACTTCGTCGAGTTTTCCCGGACGTTTACTGCCACTATCCATCATCAGCGACTGGGTCGCCAGCGCAATATCATTGTCACTTAACTCCGTTACAATTTCTTTGGCTCGCTCAATTACGCTTTCTGGCACACCGGCCAGCTTCGCCACCTGAATACCATAGCTTTTATCAGCTCCTCCGGGCACGATTTTTCGTAAAAAGACAATGTCGTCGCCTTTTTCTTTGACCGCAATACAGTAGTTGTTGACACTGCTAAGCCGGCCTTCTAACTCGGTCAGCTCATGATAATGCGTTGCAAATAACGTCTTTGCACCGAGTAGCTTCGGATTGCTGATATGCTCAACCACCGCCCATGCAATACTAAGTCCGTCAAAGGTACTCGTTCCGCGACCGATTTCATCCAGAATCAGCAGACTGTTCGCCGTCGCATTACGTAAAATATTCGCCACCTCGGACATTTCAACCATAAAGGTACTTTGTCCGCTGGCAAGGTCATCCGACGCACCAACTCTGGTGAAAATCCGGTCCACCAAACCGATTTTTACCGATTTTGCCGGAACAAAGCTGCCAATCTGCGCCATCAGGACAATTAGCGCACTTTGCCGCATATAAGTTGATTTTCCGGCCATATTGGGACCGGTAATAATTGAAATACGATTGTTGCCGCTATCCAAAAAGGTGTCATTGGCAATAAACATTTCATTTTTCGTCATCTTTTCAACAACGGGATGTCGTCCTTCTTTGATGTCAATTGTTCCCTTTTCATTTAATTTCGGTCGGCAGTAATTATTTTGCTCCGCAATCAGGGCCAGCGATGCAAATACATCTAGCTGAGCAATCGCCTTCGCTGTGGTCTGAATGCGCAGTACCTCGGCGGCAATTTGTTCCCTGACCTGACGGAACAATTCATATTCAATCGAAATTAACTTGTCCTCAGCACCTAAAATGGTATCCTCTAACTCCTTTAGCTCTGGCGTGATATAACGCTCGGCATTGGCGAGCGTCTGCTTGCGCATGAAATAATCTGGGACAAGGTCTTTATAGGAGTTGGTTACCTCAAGGTAATAACCAAAGACCTTGTTGAATTTGATTTTCAGATTCTTAATGCCGGTCTTTTCGCGTTCTTTCATTTCAAGTTCAGCCAACCAGCTTTTACCTTCGGTCTTGGCTTGTCTTAGCGTATCAATTTCAGAATGATAACCAGCTTTGATAATCCCACCATCATGTACCGCAATTGGTGGTTCTTCAATAATCGCATCGTCAATCAAGGCAAATAATTCATCTAAGGTATCTAAGCGGCTATAATTATCCGTTAATAATTCACAATGAAAACCGCTCAACAACATTTTAATCGGTGGCAGCATCTGAATCGAATTTTTAAATGCCATCAAGTCACGCGGATTCGCGGTCTGATAGGTCACTCGCGAAATCAAACGCTCTAAATCGTAAACCGGATTTAAATATTCCCGAATCTCTTCTCTCGTAATCGCATTGGAATTGAGTTCAGCAATTGCATCATAACGCTTTTCAATCTCTTCTTTGTTAATTAACGGCTGTTCCACATAGGCCCGTAACATTCTAGCACCCATTGCTGTCTTAGTTTTATCCAACACCCACAGCAGGGAGCCGCGCTTTTGTTTTTCACGCAAAGTCTCAACTAATTCCAAATTTCTTCTGGTGGAGCTATCAATAATCATAAACCGCCCCGTGCGATATGGATGAATCGCTGTCATCTGGCTCAAACTATTTTTCTGGGTTTCATATAAATAACGCAGCAATGCCCCTGCCGCAATCACGCCGGTTTCATATTCATCTAAACCGAGTCCGCTTAAATCGCGAACCTTAAAATGGTCCTTCAAAGTCATCTGAGCTGTTTCATCGGAGAAATACCAGGCATCCAAGGAATATACCGCGATGCCGAGCCGCTCTTTCATATCAGCAATATCAATACCGCTAATATAAAAAGCCTCGTTACAGATAATCTCTGATGGTGCATATTTATTGATTTCATCAATTAGTTTCCGTTCGGACTCGACCTCAGTCACATAGTAATCACCCGTAGACACATCGGCGGCCGAGATTCCATAGTAGTCACCAAGATAGGCAATACACAAAATATAGTTATTTCTGGTTTCATCCAAGGCTTGCATATTTAAATTTGTTCCCGGTGTAACTACGCGAGTCACTTCGCGTTTGACCATGCCCTTGGCTTGTTTGGGGTCTTCTACCTGTTCACAGATGGCCACCTTATAACCCTTTAAGACTAATTTATTCAAATAACCGTCTAGCGCATGGTAAGGCACGCCACACATCGGGGCACGTTCTTCCAAACCGCAGCTTTTTCCAGTCAGCGTTATCTCTAATTCTCTTGAAACCGTAATCGCATCATCAAAAAACATCTCGTAAAAATCGCCCAAACGATAAAACAAGATACAATCCTTATACTCTTCCTTTGTATTTACATAATGCTGCATCATTGGTGTTAGTTCAGCCACGTTTTTTACTCCTTTTCAAAATCTGGTTTATATTTTGCGCCGATTGCCTCGGCCACCTTTAGTCCATCCATCGCCGCCGACATAATTCCACCGGCATATCCAGCTCCTTCGCCGCATGGATAAAGCCCCCTAATATTACTTTCAAAATATTCATCTCTGGTAATCCGTACCGGTGACGAGGTTCGGCTTTCGACCCCCGAAAGAATCGTATCTGTTCGGTCAAAATCCGGTATATAGCGGGCAAACTGATGCATCCCGGCAATAAAAGATTCCGCTAGTTCTGGCGAAAACATGTCTCTCAAATTGGCAAAGGTCGTATTTCCTTTTGTCATGCTGACAAATTTACCATAAGATGTTGAAACCTGATTCGCTTCAAAATCACCAAATAACTGTTGCACAATCTTGCCTTCACCAAGATGAAATGCCTGTTCCTCTAACTGCCGCTGAAATTCAACTCCGGCTAATGGCCCCACGCCCTGATAATCCTCTGGCGTTACTGATACAATAATCGCACTATTGGCGTTACTGCCATCACGATTATGATAGCTCATACCATTCACTGCCAGATGTCCTTCCTCGGAAGAAGCATTTACCACATATCCACCGGGACACATACAAAATGAGTAAACCCCACGGCCATTTGGTAAATTCGCCGTCAATTTATAAGACGCGGTTGGCAAATATGTCATTTCTGCACCCTTGTACTGATTTTCGTTGACCATCGTCTGTGGATGCTCAACCCGCATCCCAACCGCAAAGGACTTTGCTTCCATCGCCAACTGCTGACGGTGCAATAGTTCAAAGGTATCTCTGGCGCTATGACCAATCGCCAGTACGACCGCCTCTGCTTCCATCCATTCCTGATGTTTAATTTCCAGACGACTGATTTGCCCTTGCTCAATCTCCAAATCAGTTAGCTGAGTCTCAAACGCAAAGCTGCCGCCCATTTCAATAATTTTACCACGCAGATTTTTTACAACCTGTTTTAAAATATCGGTACCAATATGTGGTTTATTGACATATAAAATTTCTTCCGGTGCACCGCATTCCACAAAAATCTGAAGCACCTTCTGATTTCGTCCCGACGGGTCTTTCACTAATGTATTTAATTTTCCATCGGAAAAAGTTCCTGCGCCGCCTTCACCAAACTGAACATTTGAGTTTGGTTTTAAGCTGCCCGTTTCCCAGAAGTGCTCGACATCATGCGTCCTTGTTTCGACATCACATCCACGCTCAATCACCAGTGGACAAAATCCATGCTCAGCTAAGATATATGCACAAAATAGTCCTGCCGGTCCACTGCCTACAATCACCGGACGCTTCCTAACTGGAACTGTTCCTGGTTCTGGAAATAAATACTTAATATCCTTTGCCTTGCTCACATTGTTGCTATGACATTTAGCCAGAATCTTTGCTTCCTCAGCTAGATGTGCTAACTGTAAATCAATCGTATAGACATAACTGACTTCATTCTTCCGTCTGGCATCCACCGATTGCTTTTTAATTTTATAACTTAAGACAGCATTTTCTTTGATATGTAATGTGGAACATGCTTTTTTAATAATGTCACTGTCGGTATGCTTTAGTGGCACTTTTACTTGTTGTACTCGTATCATATAATAACTCCTACTGTTTCAGTGACAATGCCGCATGTTGGCCTGAAACATATCCGCTCGACCATGCCCATTGTAAATTATAACCGCCACACTTGCCGTCAATGTCAATCATTTCACCTGCAAAATACATCCCCGGAACAAGTTGGGATGCCAATGTTTCTCCATCAATTTCGCTTGTATCAACACCACCCGCCGTGGTCTGGGCAAAATCAAATTTCTTGGTACCAGTAATATCAACCCGAAAGTGCTTAATCGTTTGACTAAGCTGGCGAAGTTGTTTGTCCGTCACCTGATTCGCCATTATCGTTTCCTTAATACCGGAAAGTCTTAGAAAAACCGGAATCAGCTTGCTTTGGCAAAACCCAATTAATGCCTGTGTTGCTGTCTTTTGAGACGAATATGCCATTCCCAAAGCCCCAAAACGTTGTTTTAATAATTCCAGCAATTCCACCTCTGTTAGTTCTGGCATAAAATCTAGTAAAGTATAGACCTCTTCCCCCTTTTGCAAGCCCTTTGCAGCCCATCTGCTGAGCTGAAAAACAGGGATTCCCGATATTCCAAAATCGGTCAGTTGCAGTTCACCTATTTCGGTCGAAACAAGGCGGTTTTTGCTGTATAATTTTATCGAAATTTCTGCACGAATTCCTGCAATTTCCTTGAAAAATGACTGTTTCCCTTGCAATTGCACAAGCGCTGGCACAACATCTATGATGTGATGTCCAAGCTTTTCAAGATATAGAAAACCACTTCCGTCACTGCCTGTCTTTTTTGCTGCTTTACCGCCAGTTGCCATCACACAGCGGCGGCTTTCAAACACACCATCCTTGGTGTCAAATAAGAACACTTTTTCATCGCCGCACCCCGTCTTTGTGATTGCTCGAATGCCACAGGAGTAGACTACTGGAACGGCTAAACGTTCTAATTCCATTAGCAGCACTGCCAAGACTGAACTAGCCTGCTCACTGGCTGGATAATAATAGCCATTCTTTTCTTTTGGCATAATTCCAAGTTCTTCAAAAAAGGCTACGGTTTCCTGCCAACCAAATTGTTCAAAGATAGGCAAGACAAAGGCAGGGTTGTCTCCATGATAATATTCGACACCCTGCAGCCTATTTGTATAATTGCATTTTCCATTTCCGGTTGCCAGAATTTTCCGTCCAGCACTATCCATATGTTCCAGGATACAAACCGTTGCTCCGGTTCGGGCTGCCGCAATCGCCGCAACCATGCCAGAAGCACCAGCTCCCACAACAATAATATCATATTTTTGCTTCATTGATTTCTGACTCTTCCGTCTCTTCTTGGTTTTCTATCGTATTTTCAATCTGCTCTGCATTTTGCTGATACTGTCTGATGCGAATTGACAAGTACAACAGACTAAGCAGACTCAAAAGACCCTCTATTACCAAAACAACATATGTAAACTGCTCCAAATCAGCGGTCTGTTTAAAGGGATTTGAGATAATAACCCCGGCGCATAGTAAGGAGATTGGTGCCAAGACCAATAACAATGGCCACATTTTATCTTTCATCGCTTTTAAATCCAGCGCATTTTGCAATTGCATTGTTGCTGCAACTAAAATTGAAATGCCCAGAACCAGAATAAAATATTGTGAAATCGGCTTGGCATTTAACAAGCTCAAGATGCCCAATGACACAAGCATTACCCCGATTGAAAAATCGTACTGATTCAGATTACGGAAGGATTCCTTGATAAAATAACGAATCATCAACATGATTCCCACAACAATCATGATACAGCTAACCAGAGACACAATATAGACAATTTGAATCTGTGGCACAAATAATAACAGCAAGCCAAGCAATGCTAACAAAACGGCAGCGCTAATTACATAACCGGTCTGTCCTAAATCTGCCCAACCTTTTTTCTCTGATGTATTTTTAGGCATAGTTCTCCCCTCCTAATGGTAACTCTCCCTCACTTCGTTCGGCGGAAAGTTTTACCGTATAAATTGTATCATAATGATTTTTATAATTCAATTAGGAATTCCCTAGCTCGAGTAATTTTCCAGAAAATCATATAGTTCTTCTAAACTGACAAATGGCTTGCCAATTCGAATCTCATCCTGTAACGTCGGATTCAAATCCTGCATCCGAATATCTGTATACATATAGATTGTGGTTAAATCCTGCATATAGACAGTCAGATAGCCCTCTTCCTCAATAATTACATATTGATAGGGAATATTCATTTTTGATATTTCGACTTCAGTTGCTTCAATTTCTCCGCTTCGTTCTGTTGCTAAGTCACGCTCTGCACTCAATATTTGGTTTTGCTGCTCCTTTTGGCTGTTCCATTGATTCAGCAACTCATAACCCATGTAATAACTGATGCAAATTAAGACAGCGGTTACTAGAAAGAAAATGCGGACACGGTTTGTTTTGTTCATTTTACACCTCATGCATTTCGCAAGCTATGCTTGCGAAACTGCTTAAATAGAAAGTGGGAAAATTTATTTTCACACTACACCTCATGCAATATCCCTCTAATGCGAGGGGCTTTCCACAAACAGTATCCGCATTTTTTATGCTATTTATTCACTTTTTTCCATATATGCAGCTGATAAGCTATTTTTACTAACAGATGTCCCTTCGGGAATTTCAATAATTCTTCTTCGGTCAGCCCCTTCATCGCCAACAGACTGACAAAGTAACTGATTGCTCCAATCACTATCGAAATGATAACGCCCGCTAAATTGCTACCGATTATTTTAATTACGCCCTGGTAAATAACATAAACCAATCCACCCATAATACCTGCGGCAAACAATGGTATGATAAAAGTCTTAACGACCTCCTGCCGATACCCCGTATATTTACGAATGGACATTGCATTTAAAATGCACATCATTAGGGCAAAAAAAGCATTGGCATAAACAACAGCAAAAATACTCATGTGGAATCCAAACATCAGTACCAACAGTAAAACAATATGTAATACTAATGCAATGGCGGCATTTTTGACTGGTTCTTTCATTCGGTTAATTCCCTGCAGCAAACCATTTGACAACGTTGACAATGAGTAAAATACAATTGCAATTGCTCCGGCTAACATGATATTTCCAGCCAGTGCGGAGCTATCATGGAATAATAGCTTCATGATTGGTGAACCAAGTACCCCCATACCAACGGCACATGGAAAAGCGATTACCATAATAAAACGAATGGAGGAATTGATTTGTTTACGAATGGAATCTCTATCCCGCTGTGCAAATGCAGCACTCAGACTTGGTACACATGAAGCTGCCATTGCCGAAGCAATTGATATTGGAATATTCGTAAGTGTTTTATATTTTCGGGCAAATACTGCCCAGCTAACTCCAATCAGATGTTCATCATAACCTTGCAGATTGGCGACATGCTTAAAGATACTATGGTCTAAAATACCACTGATATTGTATACCGTTGTACTTAATAGCACTGGCGCAATTGTCAACAGCAAAATCTTAATAATACTTCGGTAAGACTCCTTTTGACGGCTGACATCTCGGCGCATTTGCCGCTTAAATAACGGCTTATAAGCAAAGAATAAAAATACGACAAAAAGCAGACCAGCCAAAGCACCGATATTGGTTCCCAAGGTACCACCAGCTGCGCCATAAGCTGCCGCATAATCTTTTTCATTGCCTAAAACAGCACCAATTCTTGTGCCATAGCCAAATAAAATATAGGCGGCGGCAACACTGACACCGGCATTAAAAACCTGCTCCACAATCTGTGAAACAGCACTTGGCATCATTGTTCCAAGACCTTGGAAAAAGCCTCGAATTACACCAAGAACTGCTACTACTAAAATCGTTGGCGCCAATATTTTGAGGGCAAAGATACTCATTGGCGTCTGCAATACAACACTGGTAAAATAATTTGCCCCAAAATACAAAATCAGTGACGCACTTCCGCCCGTCAGCACTGCTAACATCATCGCCCCTTTAAAGACACGATAAGCATTACGTCGTTTACCTGCTGACACTCTAGCGGACACCAGCTTCGATACCGCCAGTGGCAGACTGTAGGATGAGATTAATAATAAAATACTATAAATATCGAATGCCACACTGTAAAAGTTGTTTCCATCGTCGCCAATAATATTAGTCAGCGGGATATTATAGAGCAAACCAATCATTCGGCTGATGATGGATGCCACCGCTAGTACAGAACCCTGTACCAGCGCATTTGATTCGTTCCTTTTTCTTGAACTACTCATTGATTTAAACCTCTAATTTAATTTGCTGCTTGTGCCTCATCAAATTCAGCTTCAGTAGCATAAATTGCCACACGTTTGACCGCGTCATTTAATACAACACAAACACAGGTCTTACCTTGATTTAAGACAAGCTCATCTCCATTTGCATCATAGTAATGCGTAATGGAATTTTCATCTTTCCGTTCCCATGTGATATCAATTGCCTTGCCATTGGTGATATATTTTCCTTCACCACCACCACTGGAATAAACATCAAGATAATTTTCATCTAGCTTATGGTAATTAGAATATTGAAAAATAATGTTTTTAAAAGCTAGCTGCTCGTTGGTGTTTTCATCCATGTGCTCCATTTTGTACTGGAAACGATAGTAAAGTCCGTCCTCTTCATTATATACAAACCAAGGCTTGTCGAGAACATATCCAGGACGAACAACTACTGCTTTTTCGCCTGTTTTTAATTCAGTTTCTTTGCCCTCTTCAGCAAACAAATAATGTCCCATAAAATTTTCGTCATACTGCGTTTCGTATTCCTTATATTCAATTGCCGCGGCAATTCCTTCGGAGGTTGAAAAGGCATTATGAGGTGCTTTTCGGTTCGGGTCACGAGTAAATGCCAAGCTGTCAACTTTTGTATCGAGTCCGTTTAAATCATCGACTAAACCACTGCCGAGTAATGCTTCTGCGTATGAAGCCTGTCCATAATGCAGATAAATCGCATCAAATTCAATCGCATAATAAGCAAAATAATGACGACAGCTTCGAACGGAACCAATTTTATCAAGGTTGCTATAATCCTGATAAATTCCCATCAATCTGGTCAGACCACCTTCTACCGGCACTTCATATAAGATATCCGCTTGTCCAAGTCCATACTGTGGCAGTGCATCGACCGTATTACCAATCATAATTGCCACCGGCCGCTGGGCCGCTAGTTTTTCATCCATTGGCTCGCCAGTCAAAAGATTCACGCCACTTGGTCGAGTTGGTTCTGCTTCTGTTTCTGTCTCAACCACTACTGCTTCTACAATCGGCTGCTCGGTAGTGGCGATTGGTTCTTCTTTCTTTTTGCAGCCAGTCAGATATAATCCGCAGCTAACAACTAATAAACCTGTGATTAATAACTTTTTCATTTCTTTACCTCCAAATTTCTATCGTAAAATTTTTAATTCTTCTAATATTTCCCGCTGTTTTCCTTCCATAAATGCCGCCTCTTCCTCTGTCATATGGTCATAACCAAACAGATGCAACATGCTATGTACAATCAGAAAGGCAAATTCTCGTTCCGTACTGTGACCAAATTCCTCAGCCTGAGAAAACACGCGTGGAATGCACAAAATTATATCACCCAATAAAATCTCACCAGTATCAGGATTAAAGTTATCAAGCACCTCTTCCTCAAATTTTTCAAAATCACCCGCCTGCTCGTATTCTAACAGTGGAAATGAAAGAACGTCGGTGGCACGGTCGATTTCACGGTACTCCCGGTTAATTTCACGGATAGCAGCTTCATCCACCAGCGTCAGATTGATTTCTGCCTCATATGGAAAATCCTCTCGTTCTATTGTATACGAAATCACTTTATTTGCAAGTGCTTTTGCATCAAAGGGCAATTCCATGAAAGTCTCATCTTCGATAATCAGTGTCAAAATAAATCACCACCTTTTGTCAAATATTCTCTGATTTTTAAGTATTGATTCATGCTCAGTCCAGACTCGTCATACACTCCGCTGGCTGATTTTTCATTTAGGGTCTGGTAAATTACAATGTCACGATTCCAGGTACTTGACAACGTATCCTTGTCCAACAAGGCGAATTTCGTCAGCACCGCATCAACCATATGTACAATCGCTGATTCCCTCGTGCTCATAATCTCCTGCTCGCCGTTATATTCTGCCAGAATTTGCACAACTGCAACGGGAAAACAATTATTTTTAGCCAAGGCCACACCATTTTCAACAAATGGCTCCCCTTCTAATTTACCTAAGCGATAATAAAATCCCGCCGCTGCGGTAATATCCGGGTCTGCTCCAATCTGCAACGCACATTGATACGCAATCCGCGAAACATTTACGGCATGCATATAATCAATCTGTGAATAGTTACGAATATCCCTTACTAATGAAAAATCAGGATTTACAATTTCTTTCAGTGAGCGATATACTTCTGTCTCGGCAGATTGATTCAGCCGGTCAAAAAATAGCAGCACCAAAACATTACATAACAATCCACAAATCACGCCATAAAGTAAAATGTAATAATTGGCCTCAAAGTTACTTAAGAAATAAAACAACCCCGGTATTGCTAGTGACAAAGCTAAGATTAGAATATTAATATAAATCCGGTATTTACGGTCAACTAACATTTCTGCCAAAAGGCAGCCTAGCACTGTCAAAATCAAATATGCCGCCAATTCATTGTAACTGCACTCCGATACCATACATAGCAGAACATCAAGGTAAAGCCCGCTGACCATTCCAATCGAGGCATTGGAGGTGGCTGTCAAAAAGATAGCTGGTATCATCACCGGTGCAAAATAGGCCGGTAAGAAAGAAAAACCAAAATAGCAAAGTAATTGCAACAAAAACATTTTCGTTAGCATTCGATAGCTGCTCGCCAGATTGCGATTCAATCGGCCGGAAGTACGTTCCACATTTAGAAACATCACAAAAATCGGAAAAAATAATCCTTGCAACAATATCAGTGACAAAATCCGATCAATGGTGAAGCTATTTTTCACTGCCAGCAGGACCGATAAGATTATCATGCCAAACATCATGGACATCACTCGTCTCACTCGTTTGGTGGAAAAATTATAGTCCTTTATCATCGCTTCACCTGTTTTTTTCGTTTATTTTCCGTTCTAGCTTCAAAGTCTTCATAAGCCCGAACAATCTTTTGTACTAATGGATGACGAACCACATCCGCGCTTGTCAATTTGCAGATGGCAATTTCTTCTACTTTTCTTAAAATCCGAAGTGCTACATCTAATCCCGAAACAGCACCTGGTGCTAAATCCTTCTGCGTGCTGTCACCAGTAACGACAACCTTTGAGCCAAATCCAATTCTTGTTAAAAACATCTTCATCTGAGCTGGTGTTGTATTCTGTGCTTCATCTAAAATAATAAAAGCATTGTCTAAGGTTCGTCCACGCATATACGCTAATGGTGCAACCTCAATCAAGCCCTTTTCCATATTTCGTTGAAAGCTCTCCGCCCCCATAATCTGATATAAAGCATCATATAGTGGCCTTAAATATGGGTCAACTTTGCTCTGTAAATCGCCTGGTAAAAAACCTAGCTTCTCACCTGCTTCAATGGCTGGACGGGTCAGAATAATGCGACTGACCTCTTCGTTTTTAAAGGCCGTAATCGCCATCGCCATTGCCAGATATGTCTTTCCGGTTCCGGCAGGTCCAATGCCAAAGACAATCATCTTATTACGAATCTCGTCCACATATTGCTTTTGACCAAGGGTCTTTGGCTTGATTGGCTTGCCGTTCATCGTATGACAGATTAATTCTTTGTCAATTTCAACGACAGCACTGGCCATTGATACTTTTTGCAGCTCTAAAGTGTAATCCACATTTTGTTCAGTAATTTCATTGCCTCTTACCGCCAAATTGACCAACTGCTCAAATACATGACAAGCGCCCTTAATATTTACATCATCACCGATGATTTTAATCGAATCATCCCGGGCAACAACGGTAACATTAAGAGCACGTTCAATTTTCTTGATATTTTTATCAAACTGACCAAACACATTTGCGATATGGTTCATTGGTATATTCATCGTTAATTCATTCAGGTTCATCTGTTTCTTGCCTTTCATCTGGTATTGATATTATTTCTGTTTTTTCAGCCACTCCCAGCTTCTCACATGTTGAAATCGTGCCGCTGCTCTGACAGTAATTTTTATCCATATCTATCATAACATTTTTTTCTAAAATTTGAATATTTTTTTCATTAATTTTTTCCAAATATAGTAATAAATGTTTATTTGCTAATTCTTTTGCTTCCTCTTTGGTATATTTCATAGTTTTTTTCTGATATTCCAGATATGTATTACGGTGTAAGGTCACGGGCAGATAAAAATCCGAGCATAAATTCAACTGTAAATAATCTGTCGTTTTATCATAGTCCAAAAAGTTTACTTTTATCCAAGGTAATTTCATACTTTTTCCCATTACCGCTAATTCATAACGTTTTTGCACACTTCCGGTAAAATCTTTTTCCACATGTTTCATTGAAAAATGGTCTTGATATTCATAAGTCGTATAGCCGTAGATATCTGCATCGGCATTGCAATAGCGGTAATTAATAACTTCGCCGGCATCATTTTTTATCTCAACGCAGCCGCTGACTAAAATATCGCCCTTTTTCACTTCTGCCCCAGCGCTTACTAATGGTGTACCAGTTCTTGTCACAATACTTTCAATTACTGCATCCTTTTCCGCAATCAGATCATACGGGCCTTCCGGAACGGTTCCAACCTCATCTTCGAGCACTAGGTTTTCTTTGATTTGAATGGTAAGCTTCGTTCCCGATATTTGCGCTGAGGTCCAGATAATATTGGCGTAGTCAAGCCGTATCTGTTCTTCAAGGCTAGAACAATTGATGGATGCCTTTTTGGTTCCAAAGCCATACCCATTTTCTTCTAAAAAATGGAGTAGCGCGGCATCAGTCACACTCGTATTTCCAACAATCTCGATATTCCAGATATAACGCGACAGCATAAATAAAAAGGTGAAAAAAATGACAATTCCGACAAAAAATAATTTTCGTTTCCGATAATGAAACATCCGAAATGGCAATCCATTTCGTTCCAATATGCGTACTCTTGTCTTTGTTTTTTTCAGAAAGGGTTTCAACTCCCGGAATCCTTTTAAACTGATATAAAATTCATAGCCATCCTCAATTTTTACCAGCTTCCACATCAAAATATTATGATTACTGCACAGGTTCAAAAAGCGTTCGGGAGCATAACCGGTAACCTGCACCCGCAGATAGCCAGTTAAATATTTTATAATTGATAAAAACATGGGCACTCCTATTCATACTGAATACTTTTTATCATTCCACAAATTTTCATTTCTTCATTTGTGTAATATTCGATATTCAAGTTTTTTCCAGTGATGCATACCCGGCAGTCCTTCGCCTGCAACCGAATGCATTCCGTGGAGTACTCTAATATTCCGCGATAGTTTTCGACTAGCAGCTCCCGCCGGCCAGTGACATTAATTAACACTGCCCCATATACTAAATCTTTCGGGAGTTCTAATGCTTCCACCACATTTTCCCTAAATAAATTTAAACTGATTTTCCTCATACCCTACTATATGTTAGGGTTC
Source organism: Lachnospiraceae bacterium (assembly GCA_031555935.1). Classification (GTDB taxonomy): domain Bacteria; phylum Bacillota; class Clostridia; order Lachnospirales; family Lachnospiraceae; genus Roseburia_C. The sequence goes on from JAVBTX010000006.1 coordinate 342,094, forward strand.
CCTACTATATGTCAGGAGTGAAAAAACTATGCCGCGTTTCCCCAGCTGGCATTATTTATGATATGGTTCATGACTGATGATTCGATAACTGCGATAAATTTGTTCTAGTAAAATCACCCGCATTAATTGATGAGGAAAAGTCATTTTGGAAAAACTCAGTTGATAGTCAGAGCGTGCCAATATTTTCTCCGTCAACCCAAGCGAACCGCCAATCACAAAAATAATATGGCTCTGTCCATAGGTCCCCAGCTTTTCGATTTTATCTGCAAGCTCGACGGAATCAAGCATCTGACCGCCAATTGCCAAGGCAATGACATAGGCATTATCTTCCGTCAAATATTTAAGCAGACGCTCTCCTTCCTTTTCTTTAATCTGCTGTTCTACTGTTTCACTTGCATGATCCGGGGTCTTTTCATCGGCGACTTCAATCAGATTCAATTTACAATAACGGCTTAAGCGTTTTGTATACTCTGCAATCGCCTCAGCATAAAATTTTTCTTTGATTTTTCCAACGGTTAATATTGTAATTTTCATATTCTGATTATATCTTATATTGTACTGTATTGCAAAATCTATTATAATGAATGGAAAAGAGGAGGTATTACCATGTGGTGTCCTGAATGCAAAAATGAATATATCGAAGGAATTACGAGATGTGCTGACTGCAAAGTGGCTCTCGTTCCAGAATTAACTGCCGAACCCAAAAAACCACAGACCATTGTCGGTGATTTTGATTATGCGGGAAAAGATGCTCCTGCTTCTGATGAAAATCATGTAGAAAAAAAAGCAACCCGGGTCTATGTCGACAAAAATGCTGCCTATGAAGATATGAAATCAACGGCCTACACCTTTTTGTTAGTTGGTGGTGCTGGTATTATCTTTCTCATCCTATTTGGACTGGGGATTATTTCATTTAACATGGCTGGGTATATGAAAGTCCTAACCATGATTGTGATGGGCATATTATTTATTGCTTTTTTTGTGATTGGTATCAAATATCTGCAAAAACTGGGTACTGCCCAGGAAGCTATTACTTCTGAGACAGATTTGACCGAAGAAATTACGAACTGGTTTCTAGCTAGCTTTCTGTGTTCTACCCAAGATGAAGATTCCTTATCAACTGAGCAGTTATATTTTTCCCGTTATGAACAGATGATGCAGCATTTACAAACTGCTTATCCCGAGCTAGAAGAAGCTTATGCGGATCATATTATCGAAATTCTCTACGAAAAAGTTTATTCTGACTGACAGCAGAGTGTAATTTATGTTATACTAAACTTAATATTAAAACTACATACGAGGTGACTAAATTGAAATTATTAGAAGACAAAATTCTTGCCGAAGGCAAAGCGGTAAATGAAAATTTATTAAAGGTAGACAGCTTTATTAACCATCAGATTCATCCTGACTTAATGAAACAATTCGGTGTTGCATTTGCTGAGCATTTTAAAAATCAGGGCATCACCAAAATTGTGACCGTTGAAAGCTCTGGCATTGCACCGGCGCTGATGACTGCATGTGCAATGAATGTACCGATGGTGGTAATGAAAAAAGAACCATCTAAGGTGTTGAATCAAAACCTTTACCAGACGATTGTTACATCGTATACCAAAGGAACCAGCTATGAACTGACGATATCAAAGGATTTTATCAGTGAAGACGACCACGTTTTGATTATTGATGATTTTCTATCAAATGGAGAAGCCGCTACTGGTGCGCTTCGTTTACTCCGCAAAGCGCATGCAACAATTGCTGGTCTTGGTGTTTTAATTGAGAAATCTTTTTTAACTGGCCGTGACAAAATCGAGGAACAAGGTGTTGCTGTTTATGCTCTGGCCAGAGTATCTAAGCTAAACACTGATGTCGTAGAATTTATTCCCGAAAAAAACATATAAAAATAACAGAAAAATTACCGCAAGAAAAAAAGGAGGATGGTGACATCCTTCTTTTTTTTCATTCATATTTTTTAAAACTTCACACATACTATCTCCTAGAACATTTATTGAAAGGAGATATTTTATGAAACTCACCTTAAAAGAACCGGGCAGCTCAATTACTCATTTTATCGGCATGTTAATGGCTTGCTTCGCCGCCACCCCACTACTTATTAAAGCTTCCAGGCAGCCAGATTCCATTCATACCATTTCCCTTGCCATTTTTATGATCAGCATGATTCTACTATATGCGGCAAGCACCTTCTACCATGCACTGGATTTATCGGTACGCACGAATCGAATTCTGCGAAAATTAGACCATTGCATGATTTCGGTTCTTATTGCTGGTACTTACACACCGATTTGTGTGATTGTACTTGATGACCAAATAGGGAAACCCTTCTTAACACTTATCTGGGGAATTGCCATCGGTGGCATTTTAATCAAGCTGTTTTGGATTACCTGTCCAAAATGGTTCTCCTCTGTCCTCTATATTGCGATGGGTTGGATTTGTGTGCTGGTATTTACCCCACTCTTAAATGCAATGGACCTGAAGGCTTTTGCGTGGCTGCTCTTAGGCGGTATCATCTATACCATTGGTGGTGTTATTTACGCTTTAAAGCTACCAATTTTTGATTCCAAACATAGAAATTTTGGTTCTCATGAAATCTTTCATCTTTTTGTCATGGGCGGTAGTGTCTGCCACTTTATCATGATGTATTTTTTTGTAGCGGCTATGCCACTATAAAAATTCCCCCTTACTGCGTTCGGGGGAATCCTATTATGGTTGATAAATGTAGTTGCATTTTACAACCCGACTGGATAAATCATGTTTACCATAAACAATAACGGACAAGACATTGTTACCTTCCGGCATTTGAATGGACCCCTCATAGCGGGTACTTTCTCTTGTCGGAGTGGTATCATCCCAAGTATAGTAGGCCGTACAATCAACTGGTATGGTAATTGTAATCTGTTGTTCTTCCGTGTAAGTACCACCTTTTGGTGAAATTACCGGATTGGCTGGCGCCTCAAATTTGACTTGATATTCGCCACGAATCACCTCGCTATAAAGTCCACGACTATCTTTCACAATTGCCTTGATAACCGTGTTTCCTTCTTCGATGGCAAGTGCTGACACATATTTTTGACCATTTACCGGGTCTGTATCATCCAGTGTAAAATAGATTTCATGACCTTCTTTTGCGAGTAATTCGACGGTCATTTCTTCATTATAACTACCCGGTGTTTCACTGAAACGTGGTGCTTCTACTGCATAATCTGCAAACATCGATTTGAGTGGTGAATCCTGCAATGAATCCTGTAAACTTAAAATTTTATCATACTTCTTTTGGCTGTCATAAAGCGAAATCAACATTGTATATGCATCACGGTTTTCTTTGTCCTGAGCTATCATCTGTAATAGGATTGCTTCTAAATATTCTTTATTGTCACGTTTTTGATATAGCTTTGCCAGTTCCATCATGACATCAATATTATCATCATCAAGTTCCAATGCCCGTTTCAAATAGGTAATCGCTTTGGCATAATCACCGCTGTTCTTGGCAAGCAATCCTTGAGAATATTGATATTCAAAAGAGTTACTGCGATAATTTCTAACATTCAAAAATATCACCAGGGTAATTACCAAGGCCAATGTGATACCAGCAATGATAAATGGGACGATACTTTTCTTTTTTTTCTTCTTATTTATGGTCTTATTGACTGGCTGTTGTGGTTTTGCCGCCGGCTGTTTTGTAGACACCGGCTGTTTTTTAGACGCCGGCTGAATTGTAGACGGTTCTCCTTCTTTCATCAGAGACGTTAATAATTCATCCTCTAAAACATTATAATCAGACACAATCTGGGCCTCATGTCCGCAAGTCGAGCAGTAAATACAGCCGACCTTCAGCGGAGCACCACATTTTGCACATTTCATACTTGCTCCCATCTGCTCGCTTCCTCTTATTTCTTCATGGCTTCTACACAATTATTCATTAGCATCGCAATCGTCATTGGTCCAACGCCGCCTGGTACTGGCGTAATATACTCGCATAATGGCTCTACTTCCTCATACAAAACGTCGCCACACAGCTTATTATTTTCATTTCGATGAATTCCTACATCAATGACAACTGCACCTTCTTTGACATATGAAGCATCTACAAATTCTTTTTTTCCAATCGCCACGATTAATATATCTGCTGTTTTGCACAGCTCTGGCAAATTCTTTGTTTTTGAATGCGCAATGGTTACGGTTGCATTTTCACGAAGCATCAATAATGCCATTGGTTTGCCGACGATATTACTACGGCCAATAATCACACAATTTTTACCAGCGATTTCAATATCGGAACGTTTTAACAACTGAATAATACCGGCTGGAGTACAAGACACAAAGCCCTTCTGACCAATCGTCAGCGCGCCAACACTCTGCGGGTGAAACCCATCGACATCCTTGGCTGGTGAAATTGCTTTAATAATTGTATTTTCATCAATCTGGGCCGGTACTGGAAGCTGGACTAAAATGCCATTTACCTTCTCGTCCTGATTTAATTTTTCAATCAGTTCTAGCAACTCACTCTGGGTTGTCTCTTCTGGTAGTTCATAGGATAATGAATCGATACCAATATATTCACAAGCCTTTTTCTTGTTTTTTACATATACACTAGAGGCTGGGTCACATCCAACCTGTATCACTGCGAGTGCACCAGTAATTCCTTGTTCCTTAAATGCTGCTACCTGCGCTTTTAATTCTTCTTTTATTTCCGCGGAAATACGTTTTCCATCAATTATCTTTGCCATCTTAATCTCCATTCTGCTCCTAGAACAATCCTGTAATCACACCGTCATTATTTACATCAATATTATTAGCCGCTGGTACCTTCGGTAATCCCGGCATCGTCATCATTGCACCGGTAATCGCCACAACAAAGCCTGCACCTGCCGAAGCATATACTTCTCGCACATTTAAGGTAAATCCCGACGGGCGACCTAATTTCTTTGGATCATCCGATAAGGAATACTGCGTTTTTGCCATACAAACCGGAAAATGTCCCATTCCCAATTCGGTGATTCGATTTAGTTCTTTTAATGCGGCTGGAGAATATGTCACCTCGGCGGCCCCATATATCTCTTTTGCGACTGCTTCGATTTTAGCAGTCAATGGTAATTCATCTGCATATAACGGAGTAAAATCAGCTTTTTTATTTTCCAGTGTATACATTACCTTTTCCGCCAGCTCTAAGCCGCCTTCGCCGCCCATTTCCCATACGCGCGACAAAGCAAATTCACAATTACGCTGCTTACAGAACTGTTCAACAAAGTCGATTTCAGCCGCTGTATCAGTTAGAAACGAGTTCAGTGTAACAACAACTGGTACATTGTATTTCTGAAGGTTCTCAATGTGTTTTTCTAAATTGACAATGCCCTTTTTTAAAGCTTCGACGTTTTCATCTGATAGCTCTGCCTTAACCACTCCGCCATTATATTTTAAGGCCCGAATCGTTGCCACTAAAACAACTGCATCTGGTTTTAAGCCTGCCATTCGACACTTAATATCAAAGAATTTCTCAGCTCCTAAGTCTGCTCCAAAGCCAGCCTCTGTAATTACGATATCGGCTAATTTCAACGCCGTCTTGGTGGCCCGAACGCTGTTGCAGCCGTGTGCAATATTGGCAAACGGTCCGCCATGAACAATCGCTGGCGTAAATTCTAAAGTTTGAATTAAGTTTGGTTTGATGGCATCTTTTAACAATGCTGCCATGGAACCGGTCGCATGCAAATCATCGGCGGTAACTGGTTTGTTATCAAACGAATAGGCGACAATCATTCGACCCAAACGTTTTTTCAAGTCTTCCATATCATCTGCAAGACATAACACTGCCATGATTTCGGAGGCAACGGTAATAATGAAATGGTCTTCGCGAACCATTCCATCTAATTTGCTGCCAAGACCAATCACAGTGTTTCGCAGCGCACGGTCATTCATATCCAGACAGCGTTTCCACACGACGCTTCTTGGGTCAATGCCAAGCTCATTTCCTTGCTGTAGATGGTTATCTAACAAAGCGGCCAGCAGATTATTGGCTGATGTAATGGCATGAAAATCGCCGGTAAAATGAAGATTCAAGTCCTCCATTGGTACAACCTGAGCATATCCGCCGCCGGCAGCACCACCCTTGATACCAAAACATGGACCTAAGGAAGGCTCTCGAAGTGCTAATACGGCTTTTTTCCCCATTTTGCCAAAGGCTTCGCCTAATCCGATGCTCGTGGTCGTTTTTCCTTCACCGGCTGGCGTTGGATTAATCGCTGTAACAAGCACTAATTTTCCATCAGGATTTTCTTTGACCCGTTCCCACAGCTCATCGGAGAGCTTTGCCTTGTATTTGCCATACAGTTCTAATTCGTCCTCTGAAATCTCAAGTTCGGCAGCAATCTTCCCGATATGCTCCATTTTCGCTTCCTGTGCAATCTCGATATCACTCTTCATCAAACTTCCTCCTTTTATCACATCTTAAACATTTTCGTCAATATATACTTCAAGCTGTTCCGGTGACATAATCACCTGACGCGGCTTCGTGCCTTCATCGGCACCAACTACGCCGGCCTCCTCGAGCTGGTCCATAATTCTGGCAGCCCGGTTAAATCCAATTTTAAAATAACGCTGTAACATTCCGATGGAAGCCTTATCTTTATCAATCAACAGCTTGGCTGCATCGGCAAACAAAACATCCTTATCATCCCCCGGTACACCACTGGTATCACTACCAGCCGAGGTGGTTCCAATTGTACTCATCTTTGCTTCGATTTCTTCACTATATGTAACTTCACCATTTTGGTTTTTCACAAATTCAACGACATCAGACACTTCTTTATCGGTTACAAATGCGCCCTGAACTCGCTGTGGCTTTTGCATTCCCTGCGGGTAAAACAGCATATCACCTTTTCCAAGCAGCTTTTCCGCACCTACCATATCAAGAATCGTTCGAGAATCAATTCCGGAGGTTACTGAAAAGGCAATTCGTGATGGCATATTGGCTTTAATTAAACCAGTAATAACATTTACCGAAGGACGCTGTGTTGCCAGAATTAAATGAATACCAGCTGCTCTCGCCAACTGTGCCAGACGGCAGATTGCATCTTCCACATCACCTGGTGCGACCATCATTAAATCAGCCAACTCATCTACAATAATAACTAACTGTGGCATTTTCTTTGGCTTGTCCGGGTCTTCGATATCCTTGATTGCTTCGACCTTTTTGTTGTATCCCTTTAAGTCACGCACCCCATACTGGGCAAACTTATCATAACGCTCCATCATTTCTGATACTGCCCAATGCAACGCTCCTGCCGCTTTTTTAGCATCCGTTACAACCGGTATAAATAAATGCGGAATGCCATTGTAGACACTAAGCTCAACTACCTTTGGGTCAATCATAATCAGCTTCACATCATCTGGATGGGCACGATATAAAATACTCATAATAATCGTATTAATACAAACAGATTTACCAGAACCAGTCGCTCCGGCAATGAGTACATGGGGCATCTTCGCAATATCCGCAATCATTACCTTACCGCCAATGTCTTTACCAGCGGCAAAGGCAATTGGTGATTTTTCGGCGTTAAATTCCTCTGATTCCACCAAATCCCGAAACATTACCGCAACACTTTCTTTGTTTGGAATTTCGATTCCAACGGCCGCTTTGCCCGGTATTGGGGCTTCAATTCGAATATCTGCCGCTGCTAAGTTTAATTTAATATCATCAGCCAGATTCACAATTTTACTGACCTTAACGCCCATTTCAGGTTGCAGCTCGTAACGGGTCACTGATGGACCACAACTGACATTTAGGATTGTCACATTTACCCCAAACGTCTTTAGGGTCTGTTGTAGTTTCAATGCTGTTTCCTGCAAATGTTGTTTGGAATCACCCGAAGCCTTGCGGTTTCCTGATTTCAACAAGCTAATTGGGGGAAATATGTACTCGCTTCCGGCCGTTTTAAAATCTTGCTCAATTGCCGCCGCAGTCTGCTCTAACTGCTTCACATCTGCTTCACGCTCAGCCTCGCTTTGTTTTGGCGTTACTGTTCTGGATTTTTTTACCGGAGTAACATCCGCTGGTACGGCTGTAACATCCGCTGATACGACTGTAGCTGGTGCCACTTCTGCGCTCATATCAGAATGTAGCGGTAAGTCTCCCTCACGCCGCAAATTCTCACCAGGATTGGCGGAATGTAGACGAATACGTTCTTCGCTTCCGATGATTGGAATATCCGGCAATTCATCAAATTTTATTTCATTTACTTCATCTGACATCAGCACCATCTTTGATGACACTGGCACCTCTTTTTTTGATGGTATTTTCGTATCTAATGCCACACCGCTAACCGAATTATCAATTCGTTTTTTCTTTTCTTCTCTTCGATTTTCGTATTGCTTGCGACGACGTTTCGCATCCTCTTTGGCTGAATCATAAATAACCTTGCCGCCCTTTTGCATCCCACCAAAAGCCGAACGTTCTGTAATTAGAACAAGTGAAATTATCAATACAATGACATCAATCACATATGTACCAATGGCACCAAAATTAGGACACAGTAAGGATACTAGCGCACCACCAATAATTCCGCCGCCATTTTTTGTCTCCATACTGTATTTAAAGGCCGCCACTGCGGTCATACTCTTCTCATTATCATATACCATCTGCACAAACAGACATAAAAAGGTTACAAACAGGACAGATGCGATGATTTTCACCACCGCAATCGCACTTTCTCTGTTCGATATTGCAAATGCCATGCCGACAAATAGGCAAATTGGAAATACATATGCCATTAATCCGAAAACGCCAAATAAAACTGAACTTAATTTTCCGCCGACAATACCGCCAACGCCAAAATTTGCCAGAAAAAGGATAATACAAACAGCTAACATAATCCATAGGATAACTTCATTACGAAAGGAAACCTGCTCTTTCTTTTTAGTGTTTGTACTTTTTCTCCTTGTTGCTGTTTTTTTTCTGGTATTACTTGTTGCCATAACTTACCTCCTGAACAAACGATGCATTATAAACTACGCCATATAGAAATATGAGCCAATGCAGATTGCTCCCATAATCAGACAATATACTGAAAATATCGTGAATTTCTTTTTGCGTACAACAACCAGCATCGTCTTGATGCAGATATAACCAACAATCCCAGCGACAACCGTACCAGCAACATAATTAATGGCATCACTACTTGTCAAAAGCGAGAAATCCACATCCTTAATATCTAATACCAGTGCTCCTAAAATGGCTGGTATCGACATAATAAATGAGTATTTTACAGCAAACTTACGGCTGTATCCATTTAACAGACACGCCGTGATGGTCGTTCCAGAACGTGATAAACCTGGTAACGTCGCAATTCCCTGACAGATTCCAACAATAAATGCATTGGTGTAAGTTATATTCTTTGGAACCTTGCCACCATCTGGCACACGGTCAGCAATAAACAGCAAAATAGCTGTGATAATCAGACATATCCCTGGAACAATCACAAGCTGACTAGCCATTTCAACTAAATCCTTGGCAACGTAGCCAATTATTGCGGTTGGAATTGTGGATACGATAACCAGCATTACAAATTTACGATAACTGCTATTTACCACATGATGATATGGCTCTTTTATATCCTTACCAATATTTTTAAAAAACGTAATTACATTTAAAAATGAATCCCGAATGATACAGCAGCCTTCACAAATCATTTTCCAGATATCCTGATGATACACAATAAAAACTGCTACTAGTGTTCCCAAATGCAACAGAATGTCAAAAAACATTCCTGGTTCCTCAATGTCAAAAAATTGTTTGAAAATTGCCAGATGTCCTGAACTGCTAACTGGCAAAAATTCTGTAAGCCCCTGAATAAATCCCATTAAAATCGATTGTAATAATGACATAATTGCCTCCTTGTTATTTAACCATGCAAAAATTATGATACCATATTATGAGACTTTTGTCATTAAAAGCTTTACATTTCAATCATTTCGTGCAAGTGCGTCAAGGCCTCCTGAATTCCGCCAACTTCATTGATTAATCCTTCCGAAACAGCTTGTGAACCAACTAGAATTGTCCCCAAATCCTTTGTCAGCATTCCCGTATTCATCATCATTTCTTCCAAACGCTTCATTTTCGCTTCACTATGCTGCTCAATAAAGGTTAAAATCCGATCCTGCATTTGTTTAAAATAGTCATACGTGGCTGGTGCACCAATCACTGTTCCATTCATCCGCACCGGATGGATGACCATTGTGCCGCTTGGCACGATAAAGGAATAGTCCGTTGATACTGCTAATGGAACGCCAATTGAATGACTTCCGCCCAGCACCAATGATACCGTCGGTTTACTTAGAGATGCAATCATTTCGGCAATGGCCAGTCCCGATTCCACATCCCCGCCAACTGTATTTAATAAAATCAGAACACCATCAACATCACGTGAATCCTCAATTTCAGCCAGACGCGGCAATACATGCTCGTACTTGGTCGTTTTAGAGGTCGAAGGCAGACATTCGTGCCCTTCAATTTCACCGATTACCGATAAAAGATGGATTTTATGACGGTAGCGGTTTTCTTGTAATGACAACTGGCCACTTTCACGAATCTCTTCATTTTCTTTTTGGGTCTTTTCTTCCTCTTTTTCTTTGGTATCGTCTTTTGCCGGAAGCTCTTCCATCACGCTTTTCCTTGCCATAAATACATTCTCTACGCCATTCTTCATTGTTCTTTCCTCTTACTTTCTTTCGCAATACTTTCTTATGAAATCAAAAAACAGACGATGAAAATCATCGCCTGTTTATTATATGTGCTTCCTTTTAATCTATTCTTTTTTGGATTGGCATTAATATCCAATCATGTGGTTGTACAGATTCTCGTATTTTCCCTTTGAAGATGTCCATGAGAAATCACTGCTCATACCGCGGTCAATCATCTGATTCCACTGCCGCTTTTTATCAAAATAAACGCTCTTGGCATAATTGATGGTCTTTAGCATTTCTTCGCCATTGTAGTTCGTGAAGGAGAAACCATCGCCAGTATTCTCATATTCATTAAATGGAATAACGGTATCTTTCAGTCCGCCCGTTTCTCTAACAATTGGAACGGTTCCGTAGCGGAAGGATATCAACTGGGTCAGTCCACATGGTTCAAATGCCGATGGCATCAAGAATGCATCCGCTGATGCATATAGCTTATGTGCCAAGTCATCGGAATAGCAAATATTTGCCGATACTCGGTCACCGTATTTCCATGCATAGTGACGGAATGCATTTTCATACTGCGGGTCGCCGGTTCCAATGACAACAAACTGAGTATAGTCATCAACTAATCGTTCAATTACATAATTAATTAAATCCAATCCCTTTTGGTCTGTCAAACGGGAAATCAAACCAATCATAAATTTCTTTTTATCGACAGCAAGTCCTAAGTCCTGCTGAAGCTTCATCTTATTCTGAGCTTTCTTATTGCGGAAATTCTCTTTGTTGTAATTCACATAGATTTTATTATCGGTTTCGGGATTGTAAACCCCATAGTCAATACCGTTAACAATTCCCTGCAAATCATAATGTCTCGCTGATAGCAAGCCATTTAAGCCTTCACCATATGCTTCGGTCTGTATTTCGTTGGCATAGGTATCACTCACTGTCGTAATATAATCGGCATATACCAAACCACCTTTTAACATATTACCATCTTTTTTAAATTCTAATTTGTCTGGGGTAAATAACTCTTTCGGAAATCCCGACAAGCCCATCATTGTTTTTGGATCCCATACGCCCTGGAATTTCAGATTATGTATGGTCATAATTGTCTTCATGCCCCAGAAGAACATATCACCTTGGAATTCATTCTTAAGATAAACCGGGATAAAACCAGTCTGCCAATCATGACAGTGAATCAAGTCTGGCTGAAAACCAATCTGTGGCAGCATTGATAAAACAGCTTTGTCAAAGAAAATAAACTTCTCAATGTCATAGAGTAAATCACCATATGGCTGGAAACAATCAAAATATTCACGGTTATCAATTAAATAGTAGGTAATGCCATCTAATTCATACTCTAACACGCCAACGTATTTGTTCTGCACCTGTGGTCCAGCATTCATGTAAAAATGTGTTACATAACGGAATTCATTCCGAAATGATTCTGGTATACAGGTATAGTTTGGGAGTACCACGCGGATATCCCAATATTCTTTATTAAACTCTTTTGGTAATGCGCCGCAAACATCCGCTAATCCGCCAGTTTTAATAAATGGTACACATTCTGATGCTGCAAAAAGTATTTTTTTCATGGACTATGTCCCTCCTGATTTTATTCTTACTTTTAGATTGTCTGTAATGCCTGCTCTAAATCGGCAATAATATCTTCTGCATGTTCGATGCCCACCGAAAAACGAATTAAATCTGGGGCAATTCCGGTCTCGCGTAACTGCTCGTCCGTCATCTGGCGATGGGTATGGCTTGCTGGATGCAAGACACATGTTCTGGCATCCGCTACATGCGTTACAATCGCGGCTAATTGAAGCTTATCCATAAATGCGATGGATTGCTCTCTGCCACCTTTTAAACCAAAGGAAATGACACCACAAGTTCCATTTGGCATGTATTTTTTCGCTAGGTCATAATACTTATTATCTGTTAAACCAGGATAATTCACCCAAGCAATTTTTTCATGACGCTGCAAGTATTCTGCTACCTTCTGCGCGTTTTCACAGTGTCTTTGTACTCTCAGATGCAAAGTCTCAAGGCCAACATTTAATAGAAATGCATTCTGCGGCGACTGAATTGAGCCTAAGTCTCGCATCAGTTGCGCAGTGGCTTTCATTATGTATGCCAGCTTACCAAACTTTTTTGCATAGGTAATACCATGATATGATTCATCCGGCTCAGTCAGACCAGGAAATTTGTCCGCATACTGATTCCAGTCAAAATTACCACTGTCAACGATACAGCCGCCAACGCTCATTGCATGTCCATCCATGTATTTTGTGGTGGAGTGGGTTACGATATCTGCCCCCCATTCAAATGGCCGGCAATTCATCGGGGTCGGGAAGGTATTATCCAAAATCAATGGCACCCCATGTGCATGGGCAATCTTAGCCATTTTCTCGATATCCAAAACAACCAACGCGGGATTTGACAAAGTCTCTGCCACAAGTGCTTTGGTGTTTGGCAAAAATGCGGCACTAATTTCTTCTGCTGATGCATCCGGGTCAATAAAGGTGCAGTCGATGCCCTGCTTTTTTAAGGTTGTTCCATACAAATTAAAGGTTCCACCATATAATGAATTAGACGCTACAATATGGTCGCCTGCCTCACAAATATTAAAGATAGCATAATAGTTTGCTGCCTGTCCGGAAGATGTCAGCATTGCAGCAACACCGCCCTCTAACTCGGCAATCTTAGATGCGACAATATCATTGGTCGGATTTTGTAATCTGGTATAAAAATATCCACTCTCTTCTAAATCGAACAATCTGCCCATCTGGTCACTGTTGTCATACTTAAATGTGGTACTCTGATAGATTGGCAGAACTCTTGGTTCGCCCTTTTTCGGTTTCCAGCCGGACTGGATACATTTTGTTTCAATCTTGTAGTCGCTCATCTTCATTTCTCCTTAATTATAAAAGAACCCTGCATTTACAACAGTTTCCTGTTATAAATGCAGGAAATACTTATTCGTCCCAGTTGTGATAAACTTCCTGTACATCGTCTTCTTCATCCAATAAGTCCATGATTTTCTGAATCTTTGCAATATCAGCTTCATCTGTTAGCGTCACATAATTCTGTGGAATCATCGTCACTTCGGCACTTGCCATTACGATTTTCGCTTTCTCTAATGCTTCTCTAACTTCACTAAATGCTGCTGGCTCGGTTACGATTTCAAAACTGTCCTCTTCTTCCGCAAAATCTTCAGCACCGGCATCTAATGCCTGCATCATCAAATCATCGGCCTCCATATCACAGTCTTCTTTGGCTACAATAATCTGTCCTTTTTCATCAAACATATAAGATACACAGCCAGGTGTTCCAATACTACCGCCGCCCTTGGTAAATGCATTGCGGACATTCGCTGCGGTACGATTCTTATTATCCGTCAGTGTTTTTACAATAATTGCTGTTCCACTTGGGCCATAACCCTCGTAAGTTGCTGACTCATAATTCACACTGCCAGCTTCTCCCGCAGCCTTTTTGATACCTCGGTCAATCGTATCATTCGGCATATTATTTGCCTTCGCTTTGGCAATTACATCTCTTAACCGACTGTTATTGTCTGGGTCAGCACCGCCTTCTTTGACAGCAACCGCAATTTCCCTTCCAATCATCGTAAATATTTTTCCTTTTGCCGCATCGTTTTTCTCTTTTTTATGCTTAATATTGGCAAACTTGGAATGTCCTGACATAACAATTTCCTCTTTTCTATCTATTTCATTTGTACTCTATTTTAGCATTTATTACGTGTCCTGACAAGCTGTATCCGCACTTGTATCCTCAACACTTTTGGGAATTACATGAACGGATTTAATCGTCCGGTCTTCCACCTGTAAGACATGAAATTCATAATTCTGATAATCCACCTGAAAAACCTCATGGTCCCCTGGTATTTTATCTATTTGGGAAACCAAAAAGCCATTTAAGGTATCATAATCTTCCGTATTCATTTCAATATCCAAAACCTCTGCCACTTCATCTAACGGTGCCATACCGCTCATAATATAAGTGTCATCTGCCTGCACTTCAATCAGTAGATTTTCTTCGTCATGCTCATCAAAGATATTTCCGACAATTTCTTCCAAAATATCTTCCATTGCAACAAGTCCGGCTGTCTGCCCATATTCATCCACCACAATTACCATGTGGGATTTTGCTGACTGCATCTCTTTAAAGAGCGTATTGATGTTCCGGGTCTCAGGGATAAATTCCACTTCCCATACCAAACCACTAATCTCTTTGATTGGAACCTCCATCAACTCTTGTTTCTGACTATTGGTCAGCATCTCTTTTATATGTAACACACCGGTTATATTATCAATATTATCCTGGTAAATTGGAAACCGCGAGAAACGGTTATCAATCATAAATTGCAGCGCTTCTTGAAAAGTACTGTTTCCATCCAGGGCCTTGATATTTTTTCGGTGTATCATAATATCCTTGGCTTCCTTGTCATCGAATTCAAATATATTATGAATCATTTGAGCTTCATCTTGATGGATTAAACCTTGTTCATGGCCTTCTTTTACCATCGAAATAATCTCTTCTTCGGTTACATCTTCTGTATTCACAAACGGAAGTTTCCCCAAAAATCGTTTCAAAATATGCTTCTTTTCTATATTCGGACTCCCACCATCATCCATTGCTTCTTATACTTCCCTTCTTAACGTTTTTCTGAAATATAACATTTTAGGCATAATTAGTCAAGTTATGTATATAATTCCAAGCTGATTTGAAGTGCTTTATCCACTTTTCCTAAAATTTCGTTATCCAGATGACAAACTTTGTCTTTTAATCTTGTTTTATCAATTGTTCGTAATTGTTCCAATAAAATCACGGAATCTTTTACCATTGCGTACTTACGGCAATCAAGCTCCACATGGGTTGGCAGCTTTGCCTTATTCATCTGCGATGTAATGGCTGCACAAATCACGGTTGGACTGTGACGATTGCCGACATCATTTTGTATAATCAGTACCGGACGAATGCCTCCTTGTTCGGAGCCGACCACCGGCCTTAAATCTGCGTAATATACATCTCCACGTCTGATAATCATATTCTCTTCACTCCATAAAAATCTGGTTATACCTTAAGTATTTCCATTTTTATCGAGCGTATACCGTTATTCATCAAAATAATCTTTTGTTCCTATCACCTCACCCTGACTCAGATAGACACGAGGGATTCGTTTGCCGATATCACAAGCAAATTCGTAGTTAAATCGACCCGAGGTATCTCCCAACTCCTCCATTGTGATACAGTCATCTCCATCCCGGCCTAGCAGTGTCACTGTTGTTCCTACCAACACATCTGGAATGTCTGTTACATCAACCATAAATTGGTCCATGCAGACCCGGCCTAAAATCGGCGCGCGTTTTCCCTGAATTAAAACCACGCCTTTGCCCGAGAGACTTCTTGGATAACCATCGCCATATCCGACTGGAATGGTTGCCACTTTTGTGTCCTTCTTTGTCACAAAGGTTCCGCCGTAGCTGATTTCCCGCCCCGCTGGCAAAGTCTTTACATAGGTTACCTGACTTTTTAATTCCATCAACGGATGCAAATCCAGATTTTCTTTGTGTACCTCATCCGATGGCCATAGGCCATAGAGAATAATCCCTGCCCGAACAATATCCATATGAGTCTCTGGTGAATCGATAATTCCGGCACTGTTCGAACAATGGTGATACTGAAATGTTACCTTTCGCTCCTGACACAGCTTTATTATCTGGGCAAATTGCTGCATCTGCTCATGAGTCGTTGTTTTATCCGTTTCATCGGCTCTGGAAAAGTGTGTGAAGATTCCTTCCAATACTATATTCGGCAACTGCCCAATCCGTTCCAGTTCGCAAGCTGTTTCTTCATTGACGGGGTACCCGAGACGACTCATTCCGGTATCTATTTTAATGTGAATACGACATTCTTTGTTCATTTTAACGGCAATATCAGAAAAGTTCTTTGCCATCTCATAAGAAATTACCGTTGGCTGAAAATCATTTGCCACAATGGCCTCATACTGTTCCGCAAAAGAATATCCCAAAATGACAATTGGTTTTTTTACCTCATGACGTTTCAAAATCTGTGCTTCCTCGACCGTTGCCACGCAAAAACCATGCAGGTATTCCAGTTGTTGAATCTGATGGGCAATTTCAACTGCACCATGACCATATCCGTCGGCTTTGATTACCGCCAAAATCTTTGTTTTATCACTTAAACGCTGGTGCATTTGTTCCATATTCCACTGCACTGCATCCAAATCTATGCTTGCATAAACTCTGCTATACTGCTTCATTTTTATACCCTCTATTTCGCTAATCTTACTGCCAAGCTAAATGTTCTATTATTGTCTCGGCCATTACACCATGTTTGCCGACCTTCTGTGATGCTTCATCACCAGCCATGCCATGCCAGAATACTCCTAGCGACGAAGCTATTTCGGGATGGATTCCCTGAGCCACGAGGCCGCCGATTATACCGGCGAGAACATCGCCACTGCCACCGGTTGCCATCCCATCGTTGCCCGATAAATTCAGATAGGTTCGGCCATATGGCACTGCCGTTACCGTTCTGGCATCCTTTAAGACACAGATTACATTATACTCTCTGGCAAATTCTTCCGCGGCACTAAAGCGATTTTCTTTGAGATAGGATACGGACAAACCGCTTAGTCTTGCCATTTCCCCCATATGCGGTGTGACAATCATTTCAGTATGTGGTTTCAACAAAATCTGGGTATCCTCCGCAATTATATTAAGCGCATCCGCATCTGCCACCAGCGGAACAGCCGCATTTTTCAAGGTATTCTTTAGGATTGTGTGGGCATTTTCATCCGTTCCTAATCCTGGGCCAACGACAATCACATCTGCCCACGCCAAGGCGTCATTTAATTGCTGTAAATCAGCCTTTTTTCCTGAATAAGTGGTTAGAATTGCTTCTGGCAGCTTTGTCTGTAAAATGGTGCGGTTTTCTTCTGTGGTATAAATCCGCACCAGTCCACAACCACTTTTATAGGCCGCCTTAGCTGTAAAATACGCAGCTCCCGCCATATTGATGGTGCCACCAATCACTAACACCTTGCCAAAGGTTCCTTTGTTGCCATCCGGTGCACGTTTTAATAATCCCGCTAAATCCGTTTTATTCAATGCCGATACTCCCGGTTTTTTATCCAGCCAGCTATGTTCTTCAATACCAATATCCGCAACCTGTACCTCACCAGCCCAGGATGCCCCCGGATTTAACACTAGTCCTAATTTTTGATAGCCAAAGGTTACCGTCGCATCTGCTCGAAATGCGGTTCCCATCACCGCTCCGTTATCTGCTGAAATGCCCGATGGAATATCGACGGCCACCTTGTAACCAGATAATTCATTCATCTGCGTAATTAGCTCAAAGTAATTCCCCTCTAAATTCCGAGATACACCAATTCCCAGCAATGCATCTATGACAAGGGTATAATCCCGCCTTGAGATTTCACTTCCAATCACTAACTGAAGGTCCCCCTCACTTCGCTCCGCCAAATATTTCTGACAAATTTCCAATTGTGCCTTGGTTTCTTTCGTCATCTTGCTTTTTTCGCCAGCCAAAACAATTTCTACTGTTATATGTTGTAAATGTAGTAATCTGGCAATCGCCAGACCATCTCCGCCGTTATTTCCAGTGCCGCAGACAATTAATACCTTGCTGGTATCACAATTATTTTGCTCTAAATACGAGGCTACTTTTAAGGCCGCCCGCTCCATCAATACCATCGCTGGCATACCAAAATGGGTAATTGTATTATTGTCACAATATTTCATTTCTTTCGCATTTACAAGCCATTCCATATTGTTTCCTCCCATTTAGAAACAGGCGCTTTAAAAAAGCAGGCGCTTCTTTAAAGCGCCTGTATTCTTTCCCTATTAGGTTTCTTTTTTCTTTTCTAAGCGCTCTTCAACATCTTCATAGTGTAAATCAAACAAATCAATAATCTGCGCCCCAAAGATATCATGCATATAAGAATATATCTGCCGGCTATTGATTTCCCGATTCTGTTTCTTGATTATATTTTTTTTCAAATCCTTACGAACCTGCGTAATCCATTCTGAAATCTCATCCGCCTCTTGCAAATTCTGGCGTAGCTGCGCATAGCTATAGCTCATGCTCTCTAACATCAGCAATTCATTCTGTTGCTTGATTAATGGCGGCATGTCTAATAGCTCATCCTCGGCAATCTCGATTTTCTCATTTACCTCATCAATCAGACGACGATTGTCTTCTAAATTCTTTGCTTCTATTGAACCTTCTCCATTCGTGCCTTCCATATTAACAACGATATTCTCCATCAACTTTTTCTTAATGGCTTTTAATTCCTTAATATCATGATTAAACTGTCCCTGCTTGCGCAACGAAAGATTCAATTCTTCTTCCAGCTTTGCAATATGCTCTGGTTTGCCGCTTAAGGCAAATAATCGATGCCATTTCTGGTCGAGAACAACGATTGGGACTCTTTTTTCTCTTAATGCACCTTGAAATTTATTATCATCACCCATACAAACACCTCTGTATGCATTCTTTCCATTTATTTGCTCTTGATGATGTTATACGATAACTGCATCAAGCTGTCTGACAAATGTACATTTTCCACCACAACATTTTCATCTAACAAATCCAAATCAACATGGGCAAAATTCCAAATTGCATGGACGCCCAATTTGACCAACTGATTTGCCACTGCATCGGCTTTTGATTTTGGCATCGTCAAGGCCGCAATGTCAACGTCATGTTCGCTTAGAAATTCTTCAATGGTATCTAACATCATGATTGGAATGCCCCGAATGGTTTTTCCGCACAATGCTGGGTCAATATCAAAAAGTCCCACCGTGACAAAGCCTAATTTTTCAAACTTCATATAATTAGCAATTGCCTGACCAAGATTTCCAGCTCCTATTACGATAATATTGTGCTGTTCATCCAGCCCCATTATCTTACCGATTTCTTCATATAGGTACTTTACATTATAACCATAACCTTGCTGACCAAACCCGCCAAAGTTGTTTAAATCCTGTCTGATCTGGGAGGCTGTGACTTTCATCCTGGCACTCAAATCATTCGATGAAATCCGCTCTACTCCTTCATCTATCAGCTCACCTAAGTAGCGATAATATCTGGGCATTCTGCGGATAACAGCTTGTGATATTTCCTTACTCACGCTTATATCCTCCTCAAGTTTAACTACTTAAAATAATTATAGTTATTTCAGCTGGATATGTCAATGTGTCAAAAATTTAACAACTATGAAACATCCCCTTTATAGGGATGTTGCATCCTTTTCGAGTGATAATTGCTCCCACTGCGCAAATAATGCCTCTAGCTTTTCATTAATCAAGGTCATTTCATGATGAATTTCGTTTAGCTTCGCAGAATTCGTTGCGTTCTCTGGTTTTGCCAGGTCCGCTTCTAGCGCCGCACTTTGTTCTTCACTGGAACTGATTTCAGCTTCAATTTTTTTAATTGCATTTTCAATTTTGCGCAATGTGGCCTGCTGTTTTTTCATCTCTTCCCAGCTTTGTTTATCTTCAGAGCAAGCGGATGCTTTTGCCGAATCTGTGGCATCATCCCTTTTCACATACAAGGCATTCATCGTTTCGCGTTTTTCTAAATAATAGTCATAATTGCCAATGTAATTTATCACGGTCTGCCCCGTCAATTCTAATATCCTAGTCGCGGTTCGATTGATAAAATAACGGTCATGGGAAACATAAAAAACTGTTCCAGTATAGGAATTTAACGCTGATTCCAATATTTCTTTGGAGGTAATATCGAGGTGGTTGGTCGGCTCATCGAGGATTAGGAAATTTGCATTGGAAAGCATTAGCTTGGCTAAGGATACCCGGCCTCTTTCGCCACCACTCAAATCTCCAATCCGCTTAAACACGTCATCTTCGGTAAATAAAAAGGCGGCAAGAACATTACGGATTCTGGTCTGATTTAGATTTGGATAAGCATCCGCAATTTCCTGAAATAAGTTTTTCTCGGCATCCAAATTCTGATGCTCCTGATCGTAGTAACCGATATGAACATTGGTACCGAGCGTAATGGTTCCCATATCTGCCTCTACCAAGCCATTAATCATTTTCAGGATGGTTGTTTTTCCGGTGCCATTATTGCCAATCAAGGCCACTCGTTCACCACGCTTTATTTCAAAGCCAATCTGTTCAAATAATGTTTCCTCATAGGATTTTTTCAGTTCTTTGATTTCTAAAACATCATTTCCACTGGTGATTTCTGGTTCTAAACTAATATGGATATCGGTATTTTCGTCCATCGGTTTTTCCAGCCGCTCAATTTTATCCAACATCTTTTCACGGCTTTCAGCACGCTTAATAGATTTCTCCCGATTAAAGGATTTTAACTTGGTAATGACTTCTTCCTGATGCTTTATTTCCCGCTGCTGGTTATAATACTGTTTTAAGATTGCTTCCCGACGCTGCTCTTTTTTCTGTGCATACGCGGTATAATTGCCTTCATATACCGTGGCTATATTGTGGGACAATTCAACCACCTTGGTCACCACCCGGTCTAAAAAGTAACGGTCATGGGCCACAATAATCACTGCCCCTTTATAATTCAGCAGATATGTTTCTAACCAAGCGATTGATTCCATATCGAGGTGGTTGGTCGGCTCATCTAAGAGAATGACATCTGGCTTGGTTACTAACAGCTTGCCTAACGCCACTCGCGTTTTTTGTCCACCGGACAACTCATTCATCGACTTGGTAAATTCTTCTTCGGTAAATCCAAGACCTTTTAAAACCCCCGTAATTTCACTGCGGAAGGTATAGCCGCCAGCGTACTCAAATTCATGGTTCAGTTGGTTATACTTTTCTAACAGTCCATTCATTTCAGTTGGCGCGCAGTGCTGCATCTGCGTTTCCATCTCGCGCAGACGCTGCTCCATTCTTATTAATTCACCACATGCAGCAAGTATCTCGTCATAGATATTGGCTTCGCCACCGATGTCCTGATACTGAGCAAGGTAACCCAGACTTTTGTTCTTAGCCAGGGTTACCTCTCCTTCGTCCGCACCTAGTTCACGAGTTATTATTTTTAATAACGTGGATTTGCCGGCACCATTGATGCCGACAATCGCCACTTTTTCATTCTCTTCTACATGAAAAGATACATTTTTTAATATTTCGTCTGTCCCGAAAGACTTACTGATGTTCTGACAGGCTAAAATCATAATACACCCCATTCTTCCAAAGTATGGTGATTAGAACATTTTTTCTAATGTCTCACGAATTGCCTTGATAAATCCTTCACTGCTTAATGAGGTTGGGTCCTCTATGGTGGTAATTAACGCCAGGTCTTTGGTCATTTTACCGGCTTCGATGGTTGCCACACAAGCCTGTTCTAATTTATCAGCAAATGTACATAATGCTTCATTTTTGTCTAACTCGCCACGTTTTCTAAGTGCTCCGCTCCAAGCAAAAATGGTTGCCACGGAGTTGGTAGAGGTTTCTTCCCCTTTTAAGTGCTTATAGTAATGACGCTGTACCGTTCCATGTGCTGCCTCATACTCGTAAAATCCGTTTGGCGATACCAGGACTGAGGTCATCATTGCTAATGAACCAAATGCAGAGGAAACCATATCACTCATAACGTCTCCGTCATAATTCTTACAAGCCCAGATAAATCCGCCTTCGGCTTTCATAACACGGGCTACGGCATCATCTATTAATGTATAAAAATACTCAATTCCAGCGGCTTTGAACTGCTCATCAAATTCTTTATCATAGATTTCCTGGAATACATCCTTAAAGGTATGGTCATATTTCTTGGAAATGGTATCCTTAGTTGCAAACCATAAGTCCTGCTTCGTATCAAGTGCATATGCAAAACAGCTTCTCGCAAAGCTCTCGATTGATTCATCTAAATTATGCTGACCCTGAACGATACCTGCTCCGGCAAAGTTATGAATCAACTCACGCATCTCGCTTCCGTCCTCAGCAGTATATACTAATTCACATTTGCCGGCACCGGGAATTTTCATTTCAACACCCTTATAAACATCACCATAAGCATGGCGGGCTATTGTAATTGGTTTCTTCCAGTTCTTTACACATGGCTCAATTCCGTTGACAACGATTGGTGCCCGAAATACCGTTCCATCTAAAATGGCACGGATGGTCCCGTTTGGACTTTTCCACATTTCTTTTAACTCATATTCGGTCATTCTCGCTGCATTTGGGGTTATCGTTGCACACTTTACGGCAACACCATATTTCTTTGTTGCTTCTGCTGAATCAATGGTGACCTGGTCGTTTGTTTGATTGCGATACTCCAAGCCAAGGTCATAATACTCTGTATTTAATTCGATGAATGGTGTTAGCAATTCATCCTTAATCATTTTCCAGAGAATCCGGGTCATTTCGTCTCCGTCCATCTCAACTAACGGTGTGCTCATTTTAATCTTGTCCATTGTTCATCCTCCATTTTGTTATTTCAATAAATTATCCCAGCCACATTTGTCCATATTTGATATAGTATTTAACATATGGGTTGTGGCCAGCGTTTCTGCGCTCGCTTCGTCATGCATTTTTAATGCTTCCACGATTTTCTTGTGTTCTTCATTGGAATGAATGACCCGTTCCGGCATTGCCAGCGTATTTTTACGAACACGCTCGACATAATGATGAAATGCCGACAGCTCATGCTTTAGCATTTTGCTGCCACAGGCAACATATAATATCTCATGAAACTTATTGTCCAATTCCAAAATCTGGGCATAGTTTTCCTTTGCCGCATGAAAATCAACGAGATAAATATTTTCTTCCAGCTCGGAAATTTGCTCGGCAGTAATCTCTTGGGCGGCCCATTTGGCACACAGACCTTCTAGTCTCGCACGAATTTCATAAATGTCCTTAATATCTTCCTTGGAAATCCCCACCACAAATGCTCCCTTGTTCGGAATAATCGTCACAAGTCCTTCTAATTCCAACTGGCGTAAGGCTTCCCGCACCGGAGTCCGGCTAACACCGAGTTCGTCGCCGAGGGTTTTCTCTTTTAATTCTTCCTCTTTTTTGTATTTTCCGGCAAGAATATCTTCTCTTATTTTATGAAAGACTCTTCCACTTAAAGAATATTTATCTTCGCTCAACGTGAAGCCTCCTTAATTTTACCACTTTATAATATAATATCCAGTTTTTTACAGGAATTTGTGATTTCTGCCACCAGTTCCTGGTCAGTCAGCACGGTCACCCGGCCATCATCATATTGAGTATCAACCCATTCCTTTATTATCTTAACAAGTTTCGAGTTTTTGTCAACCCATCGTTCCTTATCCAGGCGGTAATATGTATTAATCCAATGCGCGATTCCGGCTAGTCCCGAGGTATTTGAAACAGATACCAGTGGTGGCCGTTTTAAAAATTTGTCAGTGTCAAAAATATTGTATATTTCTTCGTTTTTCAATAAGCCATCGGCATGGATTCCGGCTCTCGTAACATTGAAATTGCGCCCAACAAATGGCGTCTGGCTTGGCTGCACGTAGCCCAGTTCTTTTTCAAAATATTCTGCCAATTCGGTAATGATGGTGGTGTCCATACCATCTAAGCTTCCCTTGAGCTGTGCATATTCAAAAACCATTGCCTCAAGCGGTGTATTTCCAGTCCGCTCGCCAATGCCAAATAACGAGCAGTTCACACCACTGGCACCATAGAGCCATGCTGTCGTCGAATTGCTGACCGCCTTATAGAAATCGTTATGACCATGCCACTCGATTAATTCAGAAGGAACCCCCGCATGAGTCGTTAAGCCGTAAATAATCCCTTGGACGCTTCTTGGAATCACTGCTCCGGCAAAATTTACGCCATATCCCATTGTGTCACAAGCCCGAATCCGAATTGGTATTTTGTATTCCTCCATCAGTTTCATCAGTTCTAAGCAAAATGGTATTACAAAACCATAAATATCTGAACGCGTAATGTCCTCCAAATGGCATCTTGGGCTGATTCCGGTTTCCAGACACTCTCTGACAACACTTAAATATAGATTCATCACTTCTCTTCTGGTCATTTTCATTTTATAGAAGATATGGTAATCAGAACAACTGACCAGGATTCCGGTTTCCTTTAGTCCCAATTCCTTCACTAATTCAAAGTCCTGTTTGCTGGCCCGAATCCAGCTTGTTACTTCGGGAAATTGATATCCGCGCTCCAAACATTTATAAACTGCATCACGGTCTTTCTTACTATATAAAAAGAATTCACTCTGGCGAATCTTTCCGTTTGGTCCGCCCAATTTATGTAAATAATCATAGATTGTCACAATCTGTTCGGTCGTATATGGCTCTCTTGACTGCTGTCCATCACGGAACGTCGTATCGGTAATCCATATATCCTCTGGCATATTGTGCGGCACAATACGGTCGTTAAAGGCAATCTTCGGAACTTCTTCGTATGGAAATAGATTACGGAATACATTTGGGTGCTCCACGTCTGCTAAGTGATAAAAGTGTTCTTCCAACTGTAACAGGTTTGTTTTGTTATTTATTATGACTTCTCTCATATTTATACTTCAACCTTTCATCTTTCCGTTTTATTGTATGATTGTATACAATTATACACGTATTGTCAAGAACAAGTCATTTTTTATAAAAGAAAAAAAACTTTTATATTCGGACAGGAACACAATGCGTTCACAAACATAATATGAAGTGTAAGAAAATTTCTTGGAGGAATTAAAATGAGTGATTTAGCTGCAACAAACTGTGGATGTAACGAATGTGGTAACAACAATGGCGGATGTGGTTCTATTCTTTGGATCATCATCTTGCTAAGCTGCTGTGGTAATGGATTTGGTGGCAACGGATGTGGCAATGGCTGCGGCAACAACGGCTTCGGCGGCGACAGCTGTATCCTGATTATCATCTTGTTACTCTGCTGTGGCGGAAATGATTGTGGTTTCGGCTGCTAATTAATTCTAAAAAGGTCTGTCGCATTGCGACAGACCTTTTTTTGTGTTTTTATATCAATCTATTTCGCCGCCCCTGGTTCGGTCGCTGTCCGCCCCCATTTCGCTGACGATTTCCCTGAGGTGACATTCCCTGCCCCCGCCTCGGCTCCTGCCCCCGCTGTACCTCCTGAGCTCGCTGCGACTCCTGTACTTGCTGCGTTTCCTGTGCCCGTTTTAATCGCATACACTCCTCATCTATCTCGTATACCTGATTTCCTTCTATGATTAACTTGCCCACGGATATAATCCTTTCTGATTGTATTTTCTCTACCATATATTCTATGCTTTTTTCTGATAATTGTAATACTGCCCAAGCATTTCTCATAAGGTAAAAGAAAAAGGTAGCTTTGATGGACAACGAATTCAAACCAACCAACTTTGATACACAGATGCAAAATCAGGAACTGCAAATGCTAAAAACAATGCTCCCCTATATGCAGTGGAGTCAACAGAAATCACTTGCCGTCATGATTAAATACATGGAATTAAAAAATACGGCGGAGGTATTTTCAGCCCCTACTCCAACTATGCAGATGTGTGATATTACTGACGGACGAGAGCGGACATTACAAATGCTTAGTGATTTAAGTGAAGTATGCAGCGGTCAGCAGCGCGAAAATATTGATATGATGCTAAATGCCTTCCAAATGTTTTCTACTTATGAAATTCTCTTCTCCTAACAACAATAATTTTTCAGAAAGGATTTGCCCTCTATGAATCTTGATTTTTTTCAAAACGATCCAAAGTTAAAAAATATGGATCCTAAAAAACTAGAATTTTTAATGAACTTTGCCAATAATCAGAGTCCCTCTGGTGATGCCAAGGATATGGCTAGTGTACTTATGTCAGCGGCTAGCACAGCCAAAAACAATGGCGTAGAGTTCTCGCCTGACGAAACTGACCTGATGGTTGAAATGCTAAAGCAAAATATGTCACCCGCGGAGCAAAAGAAAGCTGACCAGATTATGATGATGATGAAAACTATGCGCCGACGGCGATAACCCCCCTCGACTATTTTGGTTGACATAATTTACCGCTATTTCTTCCTTTGTATTTATGTTATATTGTTCTTGTAACAAATACGAAATATCTTTGTAACATTTCCAAAGGAGGAAAAATAATCATGAAAAAAATAGTTGCAATTTCGGCCATCGCTTTTACTCTGAGCAGCATCGCTGCCCCCCTGACTGTTGACGCAGCCAATTATAAGGTTTATACCTATTCTAATAACGGTAGCTGCACTAACATCCAGGACCAATTAAAGAATTATACTGCTGGCGGCTCTTGTACCCCGGGTAAGATTGTGATGAGCAATGGTAACTGCCTAAATTTAGAAGATTATGGCATTAAATTTGGCGATTATAATTCAAACTGTAACAATAACAACCAAGATTGTACTCCAAGTTCCAATTGTCCGACAACAGATGCGGGTACATCTACCCCATGCCCAGGTACACAAGTAACTCCTGAGCCGACCGAGACCGAAACTCCGGCTACCGAGACACCGGCTAGTGAAACTCCGGCCACTGAAACAGAAACTACCACTCCTGACACGGAGAATGTGACACCTGAAAAACCAGCGACACCTGTAAAACCAGTAACCCCAGCGAAACCAGAAACTCCTAGCGCTGATGCTGGCGAAACGAAAGATTTAACCTATGCAGAACAGGTCGTAGAATTAGTAAATGCAGAACGGGCTAAGGAAGGCTTATCACCATTGACAATTGATAAAACCCTTGGTAGTGCGGCATTAGTACGCGCCAAAGAAATTCAGAGTACCTTTGCGCACACCCGTCCAAACGGTAGCAGTTTTGCAACTGCAATTACCGAAGCTGGCGGAAGCTATCGCGGCGCCGGCGAGAATATTGCCTACGGTCAGAAATCTCCTAAAGCAGTTGTTACTGCATGGATGAACAGTGCCGGACACCGAGCTAATATCATGAATAAAAGTTACACCAAAATTGGTGTAGGCTATTTAACAAACTCCAATGTACCTTATTGGGTACAGTTGTTCTCCTATTAAAGATAATTTAGCGCACAAAAAGGTCCCCCTGCCAGCTTAACGGCTAGCAGGGGGACACTTTTGTTTTTTTAAAATTTATTTTGCTACAATATTAACAATTCTGCCCGGAACATAGATTTCTTTGATGATATTTCCCGTCAGCTTATCTCCCAATGCTTCTTTTCCAAGCGCAATGGCTGCATCCTTATCAATATCTTTGGCAACCATGATGGTAGCTTTTATCTTACCGTTAATCTGTACCGCGATTTCCACTTCATTTTCAACCGTTTTGGCTTCTTCGAATGCTGGCCAATTGCTCTGATAAATACGCCCTTCCAGACAAAGGATTTCCCACATTTCTTCCGTCATATGTGGTGCTACCGGATTCAATAGAACGAGTAAGGTTGACAGTTCCTTCTTTGTCACCTTGCCAACACGGTAAAACTCATTGACCAAGGTCATCATTGCCGCAATTGCAGTATTGAATTTCATTGCCTCGAAGTCATTACTAACTTTTTTAATTGTCTGATGCATTTTGGTTTCCAGTTCTGCTGAATAGGTGTCCTCATCAGTTTGCATATCCTGTAATTTCCAAACACGGTCCAAGAAACGACGACAGCCCTTAACACCTTCATTGGACCATGCCGCGCTTAACTCAAACGCACCAATAAACATTTCATACGTACGAAGGGTGTCTGCGCCAAAACCATCCACAATTTCATCCGGGTTGATGACGTTGCCACGGGATTTAGACATTTTCTCATTATTTTCACCAAGAATCATACCGTGAGAGGTACGTTTCATATATGGTTCGGGTGTATTTGCTACGCCTTGGTCATATAGGAACTTATGCCAGAACCGGGAATACAGAAGGTGCAAGGTAGTGTGTTCCATTCCACCATTATACCAATCAACTGGAAGCCAGTAGTCTAATGACTCTTTGCTGGCCAATGCCTCTGTATTGTGTGGGTCAGCATAGCGCAGGAAGTACCAAGAGGAACCAGCCCACTGTGGCATGGTATCTGTTTCACGTTTGGCCGGACCGCCACAGCATGGACAGGTGGTATTTACCCATTCGTCCATTGCCGCTAGTGGTGATTCACCATTATCAGTCGGCATATAACTCTCTACATCCGGCAAGGTCAACGGCAGCTCGCTTTCTGGAATCGCCACATAACCACATTTATCACACGATACTAGCGGAATTGGCTCACCCCAATATCGCTGTCTGGAAAATACCCAGTCTCTCAATTTATAGTTCGTCTTTTTCTCGCCAATGCCTTTTTGGGTCAAGAACTCAATTACCTTTTCCTTGGCATCCTGCACTTCTAAACCATTTAAGAATCCAGAATTAACCAATTTACCAGTCTGAACATTCGTAAATGCCTCTTCCTCCACATTTCCGCCGGCAACGACTTCAACGATTGGCAAGTTAAATTTCTTGGCAAAATCCCAGTCTCTTGTATCATGTGCTGGAACTGCCATAATCGCACCCGTTCCGTATGTCATCAGAACATAGTCGGAAATCCAGATTGGAATCTCATTATCATTTACTGGATTAATCGCAGTGATACCCGAAAGCGCAAGCCCGGTTTTATCTTTTACTAATTCGGTTCTTTCAAAATCTGATTTCTTAGCCGCTTGTTCACGATATGCGGTTATCCCATCATAGTTTGCAATCTCTGATTTATATTTTTCAATCAGTGGATGTTCTGGTGATATAACCATGTAGGTTGCTCCGAACAAGGTATCCGGACGGGTGGTAAACACCTTCAAGGTTTCGTCTTTATCTTTTAATTTAAAATCAACTTCTGCACCAACCGAACGACCAATCCAATTCTTCTGGGAGGTTTTGATTTTATCGAGATAATCAACCATATCCAAATCGTCAATTAATTTATCAGCATATTCTGTAATTTTCAGCATCCATTGACTCTTTACCTTACGAACCACTTCGCTGCCACAGCGTTCACAAACGCCGCCAACAACTTCTTCATTTGCCAGTCCAACCATACAACCGGTACACCAGTTGATTGGCATCTCAGATTTATATGCCAAACCTTTTTCAAATAATTTCAGGAAAATCCACTGGGTCCAATGATAGTATTCCGGGTCAGTTGTATTAATTTCGCGGTCCCAATCGAATGAATAGCCTAATGATTGCAACTGCTCTTTGAAACGTGCCACGTTATTTTTCGTTACCACCTTGGGATGGATTTTGTTTTTGATGGCGTAGTTCTCGGTTGGCAGACCAAATGCATCCCAGCCCATTGGATATAATACATTGTAACCTTGCAGACGTCGCTTTCTGGCAATGATATCTAAAGCTGTGTATGGTCTTGGATGGCCCACATGAAGCCCCTGACCGGATGGATACGGAAATTCTACCAAGGCATAAAATTTTGGCTTGGTGTAGTCTGTTCCAACTTCAAATGCCTTTTCATCGTCCCAGATTTTTTGCCATTTGCGTTCTAATGATTTTGGATTGTAAGTATTGCTCATTGTTTTTACTCCTTTTCTCTTCTAATCACAAAAATCCCCCTATCATCTCTTATCCGAGACGAAAGGGGGAATATCTTCCGCGGTACCACTCAGTTTCCGAATTAGCTTCGGCACTCAAATCCATAACGGGGATGAACCGCCGCATATTACACACCAGATTCTGGCTTCACACACGGAACTCCAAGGCGAGTTGGGAATATCGGAATACTGCTTCACACCTGCCAGCAGCTCTCTGAAATACCATCTATTCTTACTAGTCCTTTTCTTCGTTTCTCGTTTTCATTTATAAGTAGTATCTTAAATCACAACTAGCGGTTTTGTCAAGATGTCTTTTGTTGCTTATTCGACCAAATTGATGATATCAATTCGCTGGGTCAGCGGGTAAATTTTATTTTAAAATCGATTTTATATTTATCGTCAATATCTTATCAATCGGTGCAATACTCTTACCATATCCATCCGTTCCTTCGAAATATTTCCGACTCGCCGATTCAAACAGAATAAATACTTCATCATTGGCCAAGCTGATTTCTTCGGAGCAAGGCGGCATCTCAACCTTTATCATCGGTTTCGATGGACTGCGGTTTAATGCTTCAACATTATCATATACTTTAAGATAAGAGGATTTCGCACGACCGTAGGAGGTGCTCAGATACACATTTCCGGTCACATCAAAGGCGATGCCCTGCACTTTCTCTGGGATTCGGTAGCGGTCTACTTCTTTTAATTTTCCATCCCGATATTGATAGGCAATCATAATTGATTTCAAATATGGATTATGAGTTGCCACCCACAGCAATCCATCGTATGCCGTCATACAGGAAGGCATATTCGAAACGCGATATTCGGTAAATAAACCCGTTGCATCAACAAAGGCCTTTGGTTTCTGCGCAGCCACTTTTTTGATATACTCATAAGAAATTCGCTCCAAAGCCTTCGAATTCGAATGACAAATCCAGACATTCTTGCCATCATAAGTTAATCCGCCTAAATGACTGTTCTTTTTCATGCCTAAGGTCACCAGATATTCACCGCTAATCTTATCAAATACATACAAGGAGCCAAGACTCTCGTCGTCATCTTCGCAGTATGCCGTAATCAAATAATAGTCCTCGGTAATACAAATTCCTTGCGGACATTGGCCATCCGTCGAAGTCAGATTATTCATATAATCCAGTTCTCTTGTGGAAGGCATCCCCGGAATACTTACATCATTTACAAAACCATACTTGCAATTTTTTAATTCCTTATCTGTTCCGCTTACCATTGAACTGGTGTTATAGGAATACATCTGCACGTTATAATTAGAATCAATGCATTTTGTCCATTTCGCAAATAAGGTCAAATCACCATAGTCACTGTTCTCAATCATCGTCACTTTATTGCGGTAGTTGCTTTCTGTATACCAGCCAGCAAAATTATAGCCATTCCGCTCCGGTATTGGCAGGATGATTGGCAATTCATCTTCAGAATAGGTATTTAAGGTTAGTCCATTCTCCAAGCCACCATTATAAAAGTAAGTGATATGATAGCTATCCTTCTTTTCATTTGTTAGTTGCGGTCCCACCTCATAAAAAGCATGGTAGTATGAAGAGGAATCCGTCGCGATAATCTCCCGCGTACTGATTAGCTGCGGGTCTTCAAATACTAATGCAATTACTAAAATAATCGCAAAAAATACACGCATTCTCTTCATACTACCATCTCCATTCTTTTTAGTGTGAAATTTGTTTTATAATTTCACGCTTTTTTTATATTTCGTCTTTTTCTATTTTATTTGCCCTCCTTGCAATCTCACTCTCAGCTAATGCTGTCGGTGCCTGCTCATATCTGGCGAATTCATACGAGAAGTCGCCACTTCCTCCGGTCATGGAACGAAGTACATTGCTGTATCCGTATAACTCCATGTATGGTATGTCTGCCATAATCTCTGTTCGCTTATCTTCGGTTGGATTCATTCCTAATACTCTGGCACGGCGTTTGTTTAAATCTCCCATAACGTCACCCGTATAGGCCTCATCTATTACAACCTTCAAAGTTGCAATCGGTTCTAACAACACCGGCGAAGCTTCCATAAATCCCTTTTTAAAGGCTTGTTTAGCCGCCATCTTAAAGGCCATCTCTGAAGAATCGACCGCATGGTAAGAACCATCGTATAACACAGCTTTGACTCCGACTACTGGATAAGCGGCTGTCGGTCCTTTTTTAACAGCTTCCATCATTCCTTTTTCCACCGCTGGGAAGAAATTCTTTGGAACTGCACCACCGACAACTGTCTCTTCAAAAACATACGGTGTCTCTAAGTCACCGGATGGTTCGAAGGTCATTTTTACATGTCCATACTGTCCATGTCCACCGGATTGCTTTTTGTATTTATATTCCACGTCCGATTTCTTTAGAATCGTTTCGCGGAAGGCAAATTTAGGTTTTGTTAATTCAATATCAATTTTATAGCGGTTCAGCAACTTACTAGCTGCCACTTCTAAATGCATATCACCCATGCCATATAATAGTGTCTGACCATTTTCACTGTCATTTACTACTTTTAAGGTCAAATCTTCCTGCGTCATCTTCTGCAAAGACTGGGAAATCTTATCTTCATCCCCTTTATTTTTGGCCCTATATCGCATGTATGTATATGGTGTTGAAAGACTCGTTCTAATATAAAGAATCGGATTGGCTTTTGTTGACAGCGAATCGGTCGTTGCTGCATCGGTTAATTTTGCCAATGCACCAATATCACCGGCATGCAACTCTGGTACTTCTTCTGGCTTATTGCCTTTTAAAATATAAAGCTTTCCAATCTTATCCTCAACATCACGATGATGATTAAACAATAAATCATCCGTCTTTAATACACCTGAGTTAACCTTTATCAAAGAATATTTACCGATAAATGGGTCAACAATGGTTTTGAATATATATGCTGATTTCGGTTTGGCAAAATCATAATCCGCGGAGTATACTTCATTACTTTTTGCATTAATACCAGTCACACTACGCTTATCTGGACTTGGCAGATATTTCACAATATCATCAAGTAACGTATAAATACCCTGAACCAGAACATTGGAGCCCATCGACACCGGAACCACACTGCCATCCATTACATTTACACGCAGCGCCTGACGAATCTCATTTTCCGAAAATTCTTCGCCGTTAAAATAGCGGTCCATAAATTCTTCACTCGTCTCAGCTACTGCTTCCATCAATGCATCCCGGCAAATATCCAGATTTTCCATTGAATACTCTGGTATCTCGCATTCATTTACTTCGCCTTTGTCATTCCAGCGATTGGCATTCTTGGCAACAACGTTAACATAACCAACGAACTTCTCATTTTCACGAATTGGTAAATGAAATGGTGCAATCTTTTTACCATATAATTCCTGCAAGTCTTCTACGACCTGACGGAAACTGGCATTATCAATATCCATATCCGTTACAAAGACCATTCGCGGCAATTTGTATCGTTCACAAATATCCCATGCCTTTTTTGTTCCTACTTCAATTCCATTCTTACCGGATACGACAATGATTGCGGCATCTGCGACACTGACCGCTTCTTCTACTTCGCCTACAAAATCAAAATATCCCGGTGTGTCAAGGATATTAAGTTTGACATCTTCCCAAATAATTGGAACAACGGATGTCTGAACGGAAAATTGACGTTTAATCTCTTCTTTATCGAAGTCACTGATAGTATTTCCGTCAGTAGTCTTTCCCATACGTGTTGTAGCACCGGATAAATATGCCATTGCTTCCACCAGGCTGGTTTTTCCGGCACCACCGTGTCCTAAAAGCACCACATTACGAATTCTGTCTGTTGTATACACATTCATGAAGCTACCTCCTGTAAGTAATTTTTATGTTTATATTGTACTATTTATCTCGGGCAACTTCAACTATATTATCTATAATACACAACTTTCATGAATGAGTTATGAACATGTTATTAACATTTTGCACATTTTCTGTAACTAAAAATCAGGAAAATTCTTCAAAGTTGCAAATATGATTTTATTCGATAAAAAATCTCCTCTACTTTTACACTTTAAAGTGTTGACTTTCTGTAAAAATAATTTTATAGTATATTAAGTAAATACTATGAGAAATTAGAGGAAAATAATATGATTATTGTTATGAAACCAAATTCATCTGTGGATGATATTAAAAAAATTGTCAGTGAGGTTGAAGCAAAAGGCCTAAAAACACATCTTTCTGAAGGTGAAGAAGTTACTATTATCGGTGTTGTCGGGGACAAGTCCAGCTTGGATACTGACCATATTAAGGCCGCTGCTGCGGTCGAAAAAGTCGTTCCCATTACCGAAAGCTATAAGCTGTCAAATAAGAAATTTCATCCGCAGCCTTCCAGCTTTGCAATTGGCAACTCCATGATTGGTCCCGAGACGATGACGATTATGTCTGGACCTTGTGCCGTCGAATCTGAAGAACAACTGATGATGATTGCCCGGGCAGTAAAAAAATCTGGAGCTACAGTGTTACGTGGCGGCGCATATAAGCCACGGACCTCACCATACTCGTTCCAAGGTTTGGAAGAAGATGGACTAAAATATATGAAAACAGCCGCGGAGGAAACCGGACTTGCAACCATTTGCGAAGTTACCAGTGCTCATGCGGTAGAATCTGCGGTTAAATATGTCAGCATGCTTCAAGTTGGAGCCAGAAATATGCAGAATTTTGAATTGTTAAAAGAAGTTGGCAAAACTGGTCTGCCGGTTTTATTAAAACGCGGTTTATCTGCTACGATTGACGAATGGTTGAATGCAGCGGAATATATCGTCTCTTCCGGAAACCCAAATGTTGCGTTATGTGAAAGAGGGATTCGCACCTTCGAAACTGCCACCCGCAACACCTTAGATTTAAGTGCTGTTTGCGTTTTAAAGGAAAAATCCCACCTGCCAGTCGTGGTTGACCCATCTCATGCAACGGGTGTCCGTAGTTTCGTTGAACCATTAGCAAAAGCTGCCATTGCTTGTGGTGCCGACGGACTGATGATTGAAGTCCACAACGACCCCGCTCATGCGCTATCCGATGGTCCACAGTCACTTGATTTCGACCAGTTTGAAACCGTGATGGGGAATATTCGTCCTTACATATCGCTGGCTGGAAGGAGCTTATAATGGACTTTGGTAAAATTGGCTTTGTCGGTCTTGGACTGATTGGCGGCTCAATTGCCAAAACAATGAAACGAATTTATCCTGATACGCAAATGATTGCTACTGCCGGACACTTGGCAACTGTTGAAGAAGCTTTTGCCGATCACACGATTATTAATAACACACTGCTAGAACCATCCGCTTTTGCGGACTGTGATGTTATTTTCCTTTGCTGTCCGGTGCAAAAAAATGTTGAATATTTACAGCTTTTAAAAGATGTGATTAAATCGGATTGCATTATAACTGATGTCGGCAGTGTCAAGTCGGACATTCATCATGAAGTAATCCGGCTGAATTTAGAGGACAACTTTATTGGCGGACACCCAATGACCGGTTCGGAAAAAACTGGTTATGGCAGTGCCACTGCTCATCTTTTAGAAAACGCATTCTATATTATCACCCCATCGGCGAAAACGAAGGATGATACTCTGACAAAATTTCAGAATTACATCGCTTCGCTTGGGGCCGGGGTAATGGTTTTAGGCTATGAAGAACATGACTATGCCACTGCTTCCATCAGTCATTTACCACATGTGATTGCGGCTAGTCTGGTCAATCTGATTGCCGACATTGATACGACTGATGAAACGATGAAAAGTATCGCCGCCGGTGGTTTTAAAGATATCACCAGAATTGCTTCCTCGTCACCGGTGATGTGGCAAAACATCTGTCTTTCGAACAAAGAACAGATTGCCAAGCTGATTGATGCCTTCACGGAGCGTTTGCAAGACGTGAAGCAACAGATTTGTGTGGAGGATGGTGATGGTCTTTATCAATTTTTTGAAACCGCTAAGGATTACCGGGACTCGATTCATATTCCTGGTGCTGGTTCAATCAAACAAATTTTTGAATTTTACTGTGATTTGATTGACGAAGCTGGAGGAATTGCTACGATTGCCACAATTCTCGCGACCAATCACTTAAGCATTAAAAATATTGGTATCATTCATAACCGGGAATTTGAACAAGGTGTTTTACGCATTGAAATGTATGACCAGGAATCTTTAGAACAGGCTCTAAGCTTGCTCAAGAAATTCCATTATACCGTTTATGAACGTTAATTACGGAAGGATTTCTTATGAATATTTCACAAACCAAACAACTCACCGGTGAAGTTACGATTCCCGGTGATAAATCTATCTCCCACCGTGCCATTATGTTTGGCTCAATTGCTGATGGCATTACAGAAGTAACTAATTTTTTGGAAGGTGCTGACTGTCTGTCCACAATTTCTTGTTTTCGGAAAATGGGCATTGACATCTTGCACACCAGCGATAAGGTTATTGTTCATGGCAAAGGGCTTCGCGGACTTTCTGCGCCAAATGAAATCTTAGATGTTGGCAACAGCGGTACTACCACTCGTTTGATTTCCGGAATTCTAGCTGGGCAGTCAT
The DNA here is from genome assembly GCA_031555935.1 of Lachnospiraceae bacterium. GTDB lineage: Bacteria > Bacillota > Clostridia > Lachnospirales > Lachnospiraceae > Roseburia_C. The sequence goes on from JAVBTX010000006.1 coordinate 378,870, forward strand.
TTACTTCACACCTAACCGGCGATGCTTCAATTCAAAGCAGGCCAATGAAACGGATTATGGCACCGCTGGCAATGATGAATGCGGATATCTCTAGCGACTTGGGCAACGACTGTGCCCCACTGACAATACATGGCAAGACCCTGTCTGGGATTCACTATACTTCACCGGTTGCATCGGCACAGATAAAATCTTGTGTGTTGCTGGCTGGACTATATGCCGACCAACCCACTACTGTCACCGAACCGGTGCTTTCACGAAATCATACCGAGCTGATGCTCTCCGCCTTTGGTGCTGATATTCAAAGCCATGACACGACAGCCAGAATTTTGCCAGAACCAGATTTATTTGGTCAGCAAATCAGTGTTCCGGGAGATATTTCCTCGGCTACTTATTTTATTGTAGCAGGTCTGATTGTTCCAAATTCGGAAATCTTGATTCAGAATGTTGGTATTAATCCTACGCGTGATGGAATTTTAAAAGTTGCCTTAGAAATGGGCGGCGATATTCAGAAGTTAAATGAACGTACCGTTTCTGGTGAACCAGTCTGCGATTTGTTGGTTCGTTCAAGCAGCTTACATGGTATCACTATTGGCGGTTCGATTATTCCAACATTGATTGATGAGATTCCAGCGATTGCTGTGATGGCGGCGTTTGCTGATGGCACTACAACCATCCAGGATGCAGCTGAATTGAAGGTAAAGGAAACAAACCGGATTGATACCGTGGTTACTAATTTACGGGCGATGGGCGGCGATATAATCCCTCAGGAGGATGGAATGATCATTCACGGTGGACAAACGCTCCACGGGGCCAATATTGATTCTTATCTTGACCACCGGATTGCAATGTCTTTTGCTGTTGCGGCATTAGCTGCGGATGGAACGACATTTATTAAAGACGGTGAGTGTGTCGATATTTCCTATCCTGGTTTCTATGCTGATTTAGAACGACTTTCACGTTAATATTTTCTTTCAAAATAAAAGAGTGGGTATATCGAAAGCTTATTTCAGCTCTGGTATATACCCACTCTTTTTCTACTCTTTATTTTTCATCTTTTTTCTGTTCTTTAGATATCATTAAAAATCTGATAGATGTCTATTTTCAATGCATCAACGTCGGTCATTCCAACAAATTTGCCGCCATAACGATAAATTCCATCCCCAGATTCGCGTACAATCTCTAGTACCGTATTCAAAATCTCACCGGTCCATATCTGAATCTTCGTATTGTAGAAAGAATCTAGGGCTAGTTTGGTCTTCGAATTAAACCCGATACCGGTTCTCGAAATATCGGTTACCTCTACATGGGCATACTTCAGTGTCGTGATGCCATCTTGGTCAAGACGCTCCAATTCAATATCTACCGATAGGTCTAAACGTTTGTTTTTTCTCTTTTCCTCCATTTGTTTCCCCTTTCTTTGGTTTGCTTTTTACATTATAATCTATTTTGCATATAATTTTCAATAACTGTATAAAATTCTAGCGCCACTTTTAACGAATCCCCCTATTTGTACCTATGTTAAGTCTTCCATTTGTATTACTCTCTACATATATATCCCAATTAGTTTTTTTTGATTTCCATTGACCAATTGTATCTGCAAACGTATTATATGAAATGTCCACATTATGATAGCCTTGCATCCTAATACAAGCTTCTTTTACATTATAAAATTGATTTTCTGTGATTTTTATATCAGAACTATAGCTGCCAATATTATAATTTCCAGCATGATTTCCAATTCCCCTTAAAACATTATCAAAAATATTATCTGAAACTCTTATATTTTTACTTCTATATTCATTTCTATAATCATTAAATTTACAATAAGGACTGCAGCTTGGTGACACAAACGCTTCAATCTGAATAACTTCATTGTCGTATGATCCATTATAATCTTTTGTCAGCCCATACACCAAATTCTGAAATGTACAATTCTGTATGGCTGCGGTATCAATACTTGTCAATTCAAAAACATGGCCGACTTTTCCATTTCTAAAAATACAATCTATAATATTTATATTTTTAGCCCGGGAAAATTTTCCTATTTGCTGACCATGTGTATTCATATCAAATGTAATGCCCTGCATGGTAATATTTCCATCTCCACCATATGCTCCGCTTACTTTTTTTGCAGCCTCGTCATCCACGTTAATAAACATGTAGGTATTTTTTCCTTTTTTTAGTGTTGCATTGCGTTCAGGAGATAATATGGATGTATTGGCATATATCCTATATGGTCCTAATAAAGTAAAAGTTCCATTATAAAATCGTATTGTTAATTTTCCCTTTTTAGCATTATTCAATAATGCCTGAAAATCATATGTTGGTTCATCTTTTGTAGTGTCCTTCCCTAACTTTACTCCATTCGCATCAATCTTGTATCTAGTCCAACCATTTGCAGAAAATTCTACCCTTCTTCTTGTGTAATCAGTTCCATTAAAATAACTATAGGTCATAGCACCACTCTTACAAGTCAGTTTCCCATTATTTTCATAGTTCAAATCAGTTACTGCTAGAGTGTTTTGATTTGTAATTTTAATACCATAAGCGGCATCTACATATGTTACTGAGTCTAATGTTAAAAATACCACCATAACGAATAAAACAATGTTCCTTCTCACTAATTTTTTCATAATTTCACATAAAACCTTTCCTTTAAATAATTGTATTTTTACCGCCGGCTTCCATATCACTATATCGCTGTTCCTAACCGAACCTTTTTCAAGCTAGTCTAACAATAACTACCCAATTTAAATTAATCCGAATAAAATTTTACGCTATCTTTGTGCAATTCCCTAAATTGGTGATTAACATCGCATCACCAAAACTAAAGAAACGATATCTTTCTTCTACCGCCTGTTGGTATGCATGTAACACATGTTCTCTTCCCGCTAATGCCGATACTAACATAACAAGCGTTGACTGCGGCAAATGAAAATTCGTTATCAAGCTGTCAATCACCTTAAACTGATACCCCGGATAAATAAAAATCTCCGTCCAGCCACTTTTGGCAGTTAAATATCCATCGGCATCCGCCGCTGACTCTAAGGTTCTGGTACTCGTTGTTCCAACTGAGATAATGCGGTGGCCGTTTTTCTTGGCCGCATTTATTTTATCAGCTTCCGATTGTTCAATTTGGTAGAATTCGGAATGCATATGATGTTCTAAGACATTTTCCACTTTTACCGGCCGAAAGGTTCCAAGCCCGACATGCAATGTTACCTCTGCGACAGATACGCCCATATCTTTTATCCGTGTCAATAATTCCGGTGTAAAATGCAGACCTGCTGTTGGTGCGGCCGCTGAGCCATCATGCTTTGCATATACCGTCTGATAGCGTGTCTTATCTTCAAGCTGATGTGTTATATATGGAGGCAATGGCATCTGTCCTAACTGGTCTAATATTTCTTCAAATATTCCTTCGTAGGAAAATTGGATTAATCGGTTGCCCTCTTCGACCACATCTATCACCTCCCCGACTAGAATGCCTTCACCAAAGATGATGCGGGTTCCGATTTTTGCTTTTTTCCCAGGTTTGGCTAGCGTCTCCCATATATCATCTTCGTAACGTTTTAATAAGAGTAGCTCTATCTTGGCTTCACTGCCTTCTTTAACGCCGAATAATCTGGCTGGAATCACCTTTGTATTATTGATAACCAAGCAATCACCTGGCTTTAAATAGTTTGCAATTTCTTTAAAAACATGGTGCTCTATGACACCGGTTTGTTTATCTAATACCATCAACCGTGAACTGGAACGGTCTGCCAATGGGTCTTGGGCAATCAGTTCTTCTGGTAGTTCATAATCAAAATCTTTTACTTCCATGTGGTTCACCTTTCGTACAATAATCTCAACGTTTTCTCTTTTGATAGTATAGAACACGAAAAGAAATTTAGCAACTTTTTAATAAAAATGAGTGATTGTGTCAATATCAATGCATTAACAGGTTCTATAATAAATGTTGGGGTGTACGAGAAATCATACTCGTGCATTCCAACATTTTTGTTTATAATAAAAACACCCCCAAGTGCCAGTCTACCAAACAAACCACTCGGAGGTGCATCAATAATGCATAATTATTGTAT
>JAVBTX010000011.1:0-112703 GCA_031555935.1 Lachnospiraceae bacterium
AGGATATAGCCGAAGGCAAGGGTGTCCATCGCGAGGTGGAATCTGAAGGAAGCTGGATGCGGGGAACATACTAACCCGTGGGCAAATCTCTGGTCTGACGAACAGAAATCACATCAGGCTATGCATGAGGGTAAGACTGCAACACAAGTTAAAGCCCGATAACTACACGGAATCATGCATGGTAAATGTGGCAGATGGATGGAGAGAAAGAAACGTGTGGTACCCGGGGAGGTCTGTGTGAAATGCTCTGAAAGGAGTAACCACTGTACAAGGAAACAAGGCAGTGTTGAACACACAGAAGTCCGCAGAGGTCATATTAGCCGAGAGGTGAAGGACCGAATCAACAGGAGTCTTTAGTACAACCGGGAAAGGAGGAAAGAGCAAATGGATGCAGAAAACAAAGAAGAAAGCTACTCGCAAAAGGATAGTGCGGAACACGAAGGATATGAGAGAGCGCGTCGCTCTTTCAATCGGATATGGAAGGAAAGGGACAGTGCACAGCCGGAACTATTGGAGAAGATACTGAACAAGGATAACCTCAACAGAGCTTTTAAGAGAGTGAAGGCAAACAAGGGAGCACCGGGAATCGACGGTATTACCATAGAAGAAATAGGTGCATACCTTCGGGAGAACCAGAAAGAACTTATCGAAAGGATTAAGAGGGGGAAATATACACCCGACCCGGTAAGACGAGTGGAAATCCCGAAAACGGATGGTGGAATACGAAAGCTTGGTATTCCAACAGTCAAAGACCGTATCTTCCAACAAGCCATTACGCAACAGCTCATGCCTATATATGAGATGTTGTTTTCGGATAATAGCTATGGCTATCGTCCGGGAAGAAGTGCGAAGGATGCCATTTTAAAGAAAAAAGAGTATGCAGAACAAGGATATACCCATGCAGTCGCATTGGATTTGTCGAAATATTTTGATACTCTGAACCATGAGAAGTTGCTAAATATCCTACGCAGAAATGTAAAGGATGAACGAGTAATTCAGTGGATAAAGAGATACTTAAAGAGTGGTGTCATGGAAAATGGTGTAGTCATGGAAACAGAGGAAGGTTCGCCACAAGGAGGAAATATTTCTCCGCTATTGGCAAATATCTATCTGAACGAGTTCGACCAAGAGTATCAAAAGCGGGGAGTTGCCTTTGTAAGATACGCAGATGATATAGTATTGCTAGCAAAGAGCGACAGAGCCGCAAGGAGACTTTTGGAATCAAGCACAAAATATCTTGAGGAAACATTGAAGCTCACGGTGAACCAAGAGAAAAGTCGTGTGGTGAGTGTGTTTGCAATCCGAAATTTTAAGTTCCTTGGCTTTACATTGGGAAAGAACGGAAAGGGCATTTATGTCCGAGTTCATGGGAAGTCATGGGAGAAAATGAAGTCAAAGTTGAGAGAGCTTAGTTCCCGAAGGTCTTGTCAGAGCATACGCCCATGCTTGGAAAAGATAAAGGTGTATATGCGTGGATGGCTGAATTATTATGGAATTGCAGATATGAAGAATCGGATAAAGGAACTCAACCAATGGTTATACCATCGAATTCGCATGTGCATATGGAAACAGTGGAAGAAACCGAGAACCAAGAAAAGAAATCTAATAAAGTTAGGAATACCGGAACATTATGCGGCGACCATAGCATACAGTCGTAGAAAGTACTGGTACATTTCTAACAACAAAGCGGTCGTGTGGGCATTAAACAAAGAAAGACTGATAAACAGTGGCTTTTATGATTTGGCCACAGCCTATCAGTCTGTGCACGTCAACTGTTGAAAGCGCCGGATACGAGAACCGTATGTCCGGTGCTGTGAGAGGACGGGAGTTAGTCACTCCCTCCTACTCGATTACCCAAAGTATTGCATAGAACTACATTACAGTAGATGGAACAAGGTTAATCGCGGGGAGCAATCAATGTTACACCGTGTATTTTGCGACTGGCAGCATATGCTTGGAAATAAATGTGGCAGTGAATGTTTTATACGTGTTATAATAAATTAATTGTATTATTTTAAGATAGCACAAAGGAGAATCTGCCATGACAGAACAATTTAAATATAAAAAAATAAAAGTCTTATTTATGGCTCTTTTGCTGTTACTGATTTCTTTTGCCCCAATCTCAGCGGATGCAGCAAAACCGGAACCTGAGCAAAAAACGGTGCGTGTTGGATATATTCTGGCAGTGGGGTATCAAGAAGGTGCAGAAGATGAACCGAAAAGTGGCTTTGGATATGAATATTACCAGCAGATTGCATATTACAGTGGCTGGAAATACGAGTATGTGTATGGTAAGTTCAGTGATTTGTTAGAAATGCTGAAAGCCGGAGAAATAGATATCATGGGCAATCTTTCCTATACCGAAGAACGGGCACAGGACATTTTCTATTCGATTGAGGAGCAGGGGCATGAATCTTTTTATATTTATGTTACGGCGGACCAGACGGCAATTGACCCAACCGACCACACCACCTTAAACGGAAAAAGGGTTGGTGTTAATAAGGACAGTTTTCAGCAAGAGTTATTTATCGAGTGGTGCGAGCAAAATGGAGTTGAGTGTGAAATAGTTGAGTACACCGATTCGCTTGAACGAATAACAGACTTAAACAATGGTGACATTGATGCTTCACTGGCAGCAACAATTACTGACCGAAATGAGGGAAATGCCAGTTGGATACCAATTATCAAATTAGGTGACTCACCATTTTATTTTGGTGTCAATAAGAATCGAATAGACATTTTAGAGGATTTGAATGGAGCGCTGGCAAAGATTCAGGCGCGAAACCGATTTTATAATAACGAGGTATATCAGAAATATATCACGGGTGCATCCCAGATTACAGAGGTATTATCAAAAGAAGAACAGGAATGGATTGATTCTCATGATAAAATTACGGTCGGTTATCTTGATGGATATGCGCCATATTGTTTTAATCAACCGTATACAGGGAAAATGGAGGGCATGGGACCCGCAGTCCTTTCTTATATAGCGGAAAAATATGATGTCTATTTTACTTATAAAAGATACCATTTGTATAGTGAAATGAGAGAGGCCCTTTATCAAAAGAAAATTGATGTTATGCTGCCGGTCTTAGGCGATTACTGGGCGGCTGAAGAACAAGATTTTTGCCTGACCAGTGCAGTGACATCTGGCACAATGACAATGCTTTATATCAATGATAAATTATCTTCGCAGGAGATGGCGGAAAAAATTGCCATTAGTATGGACAACCCGTTCCAAGAATATTATGTGAGAGTCTATTACCCCGAAGCGGAAATATTAGAGTGCAGTTCACGAGATGAATGTTTTGATGCAGTCCGTAAGGGTTTGGTAAATAGTACCGTTGTCAATACAAACATCTACCAAATTCTGGCATATCAGACGGATCAAATGCAAGATTTGCAGAGTATACCGTTGCAGACGGGGATTGATATTTGTTTTGCGGTACGCGGGGATGATATTGCATTTTTAACGTTTATGAGTCGGGGCGTTTCGATTACCCCAAATTCAATCATAAATGATGCGTTAGTTTCTGCATCAAGTGTGGAAAGAGAAACCTCATTTGTAGATATGTTGCAAGACCATGTTGTTGGGATTGTTGTGATTGCACTTGCCATCTTTATCTTGATATTATCGGTATTTATGCGATATGCAGTAGTTACAACGAGAAATCGATTAAAATTACTGGAAGCGACGAAAGCGGCGGAGACTGCCAAAGCTGAAGCTGTGAAGGCAAATATTGCAAAATCAGAATTTCTGAGCAGAATCTCACATGATATCAGAACACCGGTAAATGGTATTATGGGAATGCTTGATATTTCTGAAAAGAGCATGGATGATGCAGATAAAATACAAGAATGCCATGATAAAATCAGGACTTCATCGGGGTATCTATTATCACTTATCAATGATGTACTGGATATGAGCAGGCTCGAAACAGGCGATATCGAGCTGGCAGAGGAGCCATTTGATATCCATGAACTGCTTGGAAACTGTATGGAAATTTTGCATCCTTTGGCGGCCGAAAATGGCATAACAATGAAAACACAAATAGAAGAGGATATGGTCCATCCTTATCTAATTGGAAGTCCGCTGCACATTAGACAGATTATTGTTAATATTATTACAAATGCAATTAAGTATAATAAGATTGGTGGTAGTGTTACGCTAATGGTAGAGGAGATTTCACATAATGCTACGCTGGCCACTTATCAGTTTACGGTTTCAGATACTGGCATTGGAATGAGTGAAGAATTTCAAAAACGGATGTTTGAATCATTTACCCAGGAGAAAGGCGATGGCCGTACCACATATAAGGGCTCTGGTCTGGGCTTGTCAATCGTAAAGAAAATGGTTGAGCAGATGAAGGGGCAAATATTAGTTGAAAGCAAAACCGATGTTGGCAGCACATTTACCATTATTCTGCCATTCCAGATTGATGTTTTGCCATTGAAACAGGAACCGTTTATTATCGAGGATTGCGCATCGGTAGTAGCCGGTATGAATGTGCTTTTGGTCGAGGACAATGAGTTGAACATGGAGATTGCACGGTACATGTTAGAGGATGCCGGAGTGTTTGTAACCGCGTGTACCGATGGACAAATGGCGGTGGATACATTTATTCGGTCGGAAATTGGCCAGTTTGACATGATTCTGATGGATATAATGATGCCGGTGATGGACGGTTTGACAGCCTCAATAACAATTCGCTCATTGGCTCGAGCAGATGCAAAGACGGTACCAATTTTGGCGTTGACAGCGAATGCATATGCGGAGGATGTGAAAAAGGCGAAGGATGCAGGTATGAATGAACATATCGCCAAGCCGTTGGATGTGGCTAAGCTATTTAAGGTGATGGCGGAGCTGCATAATAATGAAGATTTATAGTGCTCCTTTGGAATCAGAAACGGACGGCAAATGCCGTCCGTTTCTGATTCTACAATTTCGATTGAATTAATAAGCTTTGAACCATTTCACAAACTGTCTGGCAATCTTATAGATTGGATTTTCCAGCCTTTTTTTGGCATTTTTCAGTTCTTTTCGAATTTCAATATGCTGCGGGCAGTGTGGTTCACATTTTCCGCATTCAATACAATTGGAAGCTGCTGACGAATCTTTTCTTAATGCAGTACACATAATGTAATCCATCATGCCGGCCTTGTATCCTTCGGTATAGCTGCGATTATATGCTGCAAAGGAGCCAGGGATATCGACACCCTTAGGACATGGCATACAATAGCCGCATCCGGTACAGCCGACTTTCATCTTGGCATTGATGGCGGCAACAACCTTTTGAAGCATTTCTTCTTCGTTTTTGCCAAGCTCACCGACTTGTACATTGGAGGCTGTTGTGGCGTTATCTTCAACCATCTCAAGTGAATTCATTCCGGAGAGCACACAAGTAACCTCTGGCTGATTCCAAAGCCATCGCAGTGCCCACTGAACTGGAGTATGTAAGGTCGGATAATCTGCAAATATTTTTGTTGCCGCTTCTGGCAGTCGACTGACAAGCTTGCCCCCGCGCAGCGGCTCCATAATAATAACTGGAAGCCCCGCGCTGTTCGCATGATTTAATCCCCGCCGTCCGGCTTGCGAATTTTCATCCATGTAATTATACTGAATCTGACAGAAATCCCAATCATATGCATCTACCAATTGACAAAACATATCCGAATTGCCGTGATAGGAGAAGCCAACCTGACGAATCGCACCGCTTGCTTTTTTCTCCTCCAGCCATTCTAAGATTCCAAGTTCTTTCAGACGATTCCATGTTTTTACATCGGTAAGCATGTGCATCAGATAATAGTCAATGTAGTCAGTCTGTAATCGCTTTAACTGCTCACGAAAATATTTTTCCATGCTTTCGGCATTTTTGATTAGGTAATGCGGCAGCTTTGTGGCAATGTATACGTTACTTCGAATGTTGTTTTTGGCTAGTATTTCACCCAGCGTTACTTCGCTGCCGGGATAGACATAGGCGGTGTCATAATAATTGACTCCCATGTGGTAAGCCGACATAATTTCTGCTTCTGCTTTGGCGAAATCTGTTCGTCCGCCAGACTGGGTGAAACGCATGCAGCCATAACCTAAAATTGATATTTTATTTCCATGTTTATCGGTACGATAATTCATCCTTTTATAATCCTTTCATTTGATTATTTGAATGAATCAATTGTAGCATACTATTTGTCTTTTGTATCAACCATTATCATATAAAATTAATTTATAAATGGATTTTCAGTTGGGTATGGCAGTGACTTTGGCTGATTATAATTAATTTCATCAAATGGGACACCAATGTATTTAAATACTTCAAATAATGCTTTTCCATAATGACCGAAAGCAACTGCACCATGATGTGGATAGTTTTTCTGTATCAGAACATGGCGGTAGAATCTGCCCATTTCCGGAATCGCAAATACCCCAATCGCACCAAACGATTTGGTGGCAACTGGAAGCACTTCACCCTCGGCAAGGTAGGCACGCAGCTTGTTATCGGAGGTGGACTGGAGCCGGAAAAAGGTAATCTGACCCGGAATAATATCACCTTCAAGGGTTCCGTTCGTCACTTCGACCGGGAGACTTCGCGCCATAATCATCTGATATTTCATTTCATGGGCGGAGAGTTTTTTCGAGCAGGTGTTTCCACAGTGGAAGCCCATAAAGGTATCGGTGTGCTGGTATGGATACTGGTTCTTTATAGATTCCTCGTACATATCCTTTGGCACCGAGTTATTGATATCAAGTAAAGTGACTGCATCGAGACTGACACAGGTGCCGATAAATTCGCTTAAAGCACCATAAATATCAACCTCACATGATACCGGAATGCCTCTTCCGGTCAGGCGGCTGTTAACATAGCAAGGAACAAATCCGAACTGTGTTTGGAACGCCGGCCAGCACTTTCCGGCGATGGCAACGTATTTGCGGTATCCACGGTGGGCGTCAACCCAATCCAGCAGCGTCAGTTCATATTGCGCCAGCTTTTCTAAAATTTCCGGTTTCTTATTACCGGCACCAAGCTCTGCCTCCATATCAGCAACTACTTCTGGGATTCTGGCATCACCGGCATGTTTATGGAAAGATTCAAATAAATCCAATTCGGAGTTTTCCTGGATTTCTACGCCGAGGTTATATAGCTGCTGGATTGGTGCATTACATGCCAGAAAATTGGTCGGTCTTGGACCGAAGGAAATGATTTTCAGCTCTGATAAACCAATGACAGTTCTGGCAACCGGCAGAAATTCATGTATCATTTCGGCAAGTGATTCGGCATCGCCGACCGGGTATTCCGGGATATAGGCACCGACGTTTCGAAGCTTCAGATTGTAACTGGCATTCAGCATACCGCAGAAAGCGTCGCCGCGTCCCTGCATCAAGTTATTCTGTGTCTCTTCGGCTGCGGCAATAAACATTTTGGGTCCGTCGAAATGCTTTGCCAGCAATGTTTCCGATATTTCCGGTCCAAAGTTGCCAAGATAAACGCAAAGAGCATTACATCCGGCTTGCTTGATATCTGCAAGAGCCTGTACCATATGAATTTCACTTTCGACGATGCAGACCGGACACTCGTAAATATCTGCTTCGCCGTATTTTTCGGTATAAGCCTTTACTAATGCTTTCCTGCGGTTTACCGACAATGTCTCTGGAAAACAGTCTCTGCTGACTGCGACAATGCCCACTTTTACTTCTGGAATATTGTTCATTTTTTACCCTCAACTTTCTTTTTATATCAGCTTGTCAAACAATTCTCGGCAAGCAGGATAGATATTTTTAAACTGCTGATAACGCGTTTCATATTTTTTTGCCAAATCAGGTTCCGGTTCGATGGTATCGATCACTTTGACAATTTGTTCTGCGGCAGCTGCCGGAGTGTTATATTCCCCGCAAGCCACGGCGGCCAGCATGGCACCGCCAAGGGACGGACCTTCTTCTGTCTCCAATACATCGACCTTGATATTCAGCACATTGGCAATGATTTTTTTCCACAGCGGACTTTTGGCTCCGCCGCCGCATATTTTTGTACGTTCGATGGTGATGCCCAACGATTTTGCGACTTCAAAGGAGTCTCTTAAGGCAAATGCAACCCCCTCAAGAACGGCCTGTGTCATATCTGCTCTGGTTGTGTCCAGCGTCATGCCGATAAAGGTCGCCCGGGCATTCGGGTTGTTGTGTGGCGAGCGCTCACCCATTAAGTATGGCAGATAATAGACGTGATTTTCACCTAGCTTGGTGATATCTTCCTGCTCCTTGCCATAATCCCTGGCCGCAAGGATTTCATCCATCCACCATTTATTACAGGAAGCAGCACTCAGCATACAGCCCATTAGATGATAAGCACCAGCGGCATCGCAAAAGGAATGAAGGGCATTGTTCTGGTCGACACCGAATTGTTCGGAAGAGATGAAAATGGTTCCGCTGGTTCCCAACGAGATATTGCAGTTGCCATTTCCAACCGTACCGGTGGCAACAGCAGCAGCAGCATTGTCACCAGCTCCGGCGGCAACCTTTGTATCTACGGAAATGCCGAGTGCTTCGGCAAGTTCCGGTTTGATGGTGCCGACACATTCATGGCTTTCATACAGCTTTGGCAGCATTGCTTCCGTGATGCCACAGATTTCGGACATTTCCTTGGACCAGCGGCGATTTTTAACATCAAGCAGTAGCATACCGGATGCATCCGAGACATCGGTGCAATGGACACCAGTCAGCCGATAAACCAGATAATCCTTTGGCAGCATTATTTTTTTTATTTTGGCAAAGTTTTCTGGTTCGTGTTCCTTTAGCCATAAAATCTTTGGTGCAGTAAAGCCGGTAAATGCAATATTTGCCGTATACTCGGAAAGTTTATCTGACCCAATGACCTGATTTAGATAATCACACTCTTGGGCCGTTCTTCCGTCATTCCACAGAATTGCCGGACGGATTACCGCATCGTTTTCATCCAAAATGACCAATCCATGCATCTGACCACCAAAGCCGATGCCCGCAATTTCGGATTTATCAAAGCCCTCTAGCAAGCTTTTTAGACCCGCGATGGTTTCCTGATACCATTCCTCTGGCTGCTGCTCTGACCATCCCGGCTTGGGAAAATGTAATGGGTATTCGCGGGAAACAACATTTTTAATGGTTCCTGCGCCATCCATCAGCAACAGCTTGACAGCGGAAGTTCCTAAATCAATTCCTATGTATAGCATTTTGTTTTCACACTCCTTATTGTGCACGAGCACGTTTGCTTTATCATACAATCTTTTTGTGAAAATAGCAATATACGATTTGCACAGTTTTATATGATTGTTTTATGCGAAATTTATAGCGATATGTATATCTGAATATCATAGATGTGCTTGTGCACAATATGTGCGTGTATATATTTGACAATCCGGTGATGCCTATGGTATGTTGATTATATCAAATAGAAAAAATGGGATAACAATATGGCTACTATCAAAGAAATTGCTGAGCTCTCCGGGGTATCGCGGGGAACAGTGGACCGCGTCTTGAATCACCGTGGATTTGTCAATGCGGAAACCGAAAAAAAGGTATTGGAGATTGCGAGACTATTAAACTATCAGCCGAATAAAGCTGGTATGGCACTTGCTGCCCAAAAGAAAAAAATTAAAATCGGGGTGCTGTTATTTGGTGCTGATAATCCTTTTTTTGATGAGGTGTTAAAGGGGCTGCATCAGAAAGCAGAAGAGTTGTCTATTTACGGTTGTACAATTTTGGAAAGACGGATTCCCTTTGATTCAGATAGGCAACTAGAGGAAATGAAGTCCTTTGCAGCTGACGGAATCCACGGTTTGATTATTTCCCCATATAATGACATCCGGATTCAACAGAAAATTGATGCTCTTTGGGAAGCGGGAATACCCTGCATCACCATCAATACCGATATGCCGGATTCCAATCGAATTGCATATGTCGGCAGCAATTATTTCAAATGTGGACAGACAGCCGCAGGACTTTTAAATCTGCTGACGAACGGAGATGCTAAAGTCGGTATTGTCACCGGCTCTCACAATATTCTCTGCCATGAGGAGCGTATTCATGGGTTTAAAGAGTGGCTTTTCGAAAATAAATCTGGAATTAAAATAGAAGAAATTGTGGAAAATAATGATGACGATTATCGCTGTTATGAGGTCGTAGACCATTTATTAAACAGTCATCCCGAGCTGACCGCACTTTATTTTACCGCAGCCGGAGTCTATGGCGGCTGCCGGGCTGTTTTGAATGCGCAAGCGGATTTGAAAATCATTACTTTTGATGCCGTACCAACTACACTTGAAATGCTGGAGAAGAATGTAATTACAGCGACTATTTGTCAGCAGCCAAGAGAGCAAGGGGCAGAATCTCTAGCCTTGCTGATTGACTATCTTTTGACTGGTGAGCAGCCAAAGCAGGAGCTTTATTATATGGACTTGAGTATTAAAATCAAAGAGAATATTTGAAGGTGGGAATCGTCGATGTATAGTCTTGATTCTGCCAGGCGGACTGGGGAAGGATAGAATGATACTATGAATTGGAAAAGATAGAGCTGGTTTTTGCATCAGCCCTATCTTTTCTGTTTTTTAAATATGGAGTATTCTACTCGTTTTGTTTAAGCAGTTTCGTCATTTGCTCAACCATATCACTAATTACGCTTGCTTGTGCTGCGACCTTTGTAGTATCTTTTGCGTTACTTTCTGCCATATCATTGATAGAATTGAACTGTTCGTTGTCATTTCTGATACTCTCAGCAATATCCTGATTGATAGATACGGTCTTTTTAATAACATCAGATTGCTTACTATGAGCATCGCCCATTGTGTCAATGGCATCAACAGAGACTTTAAGAAGTTCTGTCATATCCTGCATACACTGAAATACATTTGTAAAATATTCATTCTGAGTGTTTAGCTTGGTAGAGTTTTCCTCAACCTGGGTGGTAATACCTCTTACATTTTGCTGGACTCTTTCAATCACAGACTGTACCACTTTTAATGATTCCTGGGTACTGTTGGCTAGATTTCCAACTTCGGTTGCGACAACTGCAAATCCTTTACCGGCTTCTCCTGCTCTGGCAGCTTCAATCGAAGCATTCAAGGCTAATAAATTAGTAGAGGAAGAAATATCGCTGATGAGGTTTAACGTAACACCGATTTCCTGCACTGCTTCTGACAGTTTTTGAGTTATGTCGGTTGTGGTTCTCATGGATTCTGATACTTCGCCGTTAATTGTATGTAAGTCATTTAAGAGTTTTTCATTTTCCATTGATTTATCAAGCAAATCCTTGGAAGTCGTCTCTACTTTTTCAACATTATCTGCAACAACACGTTCCCATTGACTTAATTCACTCAGATTCGCCATACTTTCATCTGTTTTTGAACTAAGCAGATTGCTGCTTTCGACTAATTGTTCACTGGTAGCGGCCAATTCTTCCGCATTCGCGCTTTCATTTTCGGAAACATGAGAGAGTGTGATACCAGCAACAGATAAGCTTCCCGATAATGTTTGAACGGCTGAAAGCACTTTGTTTACCTGTTCAGTATTTCTCTCCATTTCATCCTTTTTCGCATTTACTAAAAATCGGTTAATCAGATAGGTTAATAATACGATTGTGACTAATGATAAAGCGACACAGACAATTCTATCCAGCATATTTACTTCGAAATGTTTAGCTTTTGCTGGTAAATGAACTTCACCATATAAAAACCATGACGCTACAATAGAGCCACCTATTTCAAGCGAAGTAATCGCCACCATTTTAGGGTCTAAGAAGAATGCCGTTAATATTACAAAGAAAAAGGCAAATCCCCAAAAGTCTGTTGCTGGTATCATGTATACAATAAAATTAAACTGTATTAACATGACTAATATAAGAAAAGTCTTTCCTGCTTTTAATTTGTTTTGCAGAACAAGTCCGTTCTCGATACCTGTTTTGATGAAGAAGATTGCAATCCCCAGATAAAGCAGGCAAGTAACATCAAAAATAATCAAGGCAATCCAGCTTACCGATGGAAGCCAACCCATAATTTTAGAGAAGGTATATGCAAGTCCGGCACATTCACATGCTCCCGGTACAAGCAGAAGCACAAGGATATAGACTTTGTTGATATATTCATCCAATGCTGATAGATGTTTTGTATTTGGTTTGTTTTCTAGTGTTTTCAAAATTGCTAGCCTCTCTTTCTAAAATTCATATAGCTGTGCAATGATAGAATATCCTGCACCGACTGTACAAATAATCATTTTTGTTCCTTTTTTTGAATAGATATTCCAAAGTCGATTCAGACATAATATCGGGCAAGTATTTCCGGTGTAACCATACTCTCGTCCGACAAAATAATACTTGTTATCTTCCTCTGAAATACCGAGCAGTCGCAATGTTTCCAGATTAAAGTTATCACTAAGCTGCGAAAAAATATAGTAATCAATATCCCTCGCTGATAAAGAATTTCGTTCCAATATATGAGTAATCGCCTTTTCCCATTGACCTGGAATGAAATCCATCGGAAACGGCTTCCATTCAAGTCTCTTCTCATTTGGCATAACTGCTTGTAAGGGAACTTTTGACATACCACACTTTGGGTATTTTATGTAATCATGATAACTTGCATCAACAAAAGCAACTGAATCAATAAAACCTTTTTTTGATTCGTTTTCTTCCATGTGTAGAGCAACACAAGCTGACGCATCAGCAAAGGTTGCATAAACAACGGTATCTGACCATAATGCAATTGGTGTGATGCAAAAACAACCGACCACCAACGCTTTTTTAATGTCTGATGCCAGCATATATTTATATACCACATCAAGTCCTTGAATCATGCCAGTGCAATTGCTATTCAAATCGAACGCAACTCTGACATTCTTTAACTTCTCCCCATATAGTCCCGTAATTCTTAATGCATTTGAAGGAAATAGATATTCTGGCGTATCGGTGCAGACAATCAGCATTTCATAATCTTCAAGCTGTAAGTGATTTTTAGAAACACAATCTTCGATGGCGTTTATACACATACTAATTGCAGTTTCATCTTCCGATATAAAATATCGTTTGCGCCTTCCTAAATGGCTCATAAGATTATGCGCATTCAGACCACGTTTTTCAAAATGTTCGTCTAACTGCTCATTGTAAACTTTGTTAGTAGGAATATATACACCGGTTCCTTGAATCATAATATTCTTCATAAGTATTTCCTCCCATTCTCCAATAACCCTACATTTAAGCAACGCCTTATCTGAAATATCCGTAAGTACATTATATTACTTGCTCAATTGTATCTCCTCCCCCCTAATATTAAAAATGCCCTATGCTAAAAATAAAATAGGATAAAAAGCATCTGTTCTTTCTGTGCATTTTCACAAATTTCACTGATGCCATTATATCATTTTTGTGCAATTCTGTCAATTTCATTTCCAATTTTTGCCATATATTATACACTATGCTTTACACTAAACATGGAAATTAATAATATTATCAGAAATCAAGCTGGATACAGCATTTTATCAAAACGAGTATCAGTATTTAAGATAATATTAGCCAGTTTATCCTTGGGATAGGAATAGTTGCTTTCAGCCCATCGGCAAACGATTGCAAGGCAGCCTTGGATATGATATCTAACTAAAAATTGTATTTCTTCTGTAGCAGTGCTAAGATTTGTTTCGTATTTCCATATCTCAAGGTATTGATTCTCAAGAAAAATTCTGATACGGTCATAAAAGGTACGATTTCCGTTTGTAGAAAGAAACATACGGCAGATTTTAGCATTGTTGTATACATAATCAATAATTACGTTAAATACATTATCGTATGTGTGCAAGGGATCACCGACAATGATTTTATTTAACTCCTCAAAGATGGAATCTTCAATTTGTTCATATAAATCATAGATGTCTTTGTAATGGCTGTAAAAAGTAGCTCTATGAATATCCACCTTATCTGTTAGTTCACGAACGGTGACATTACGGATGTCAGTTTCTAACAGCAACTCTGCGAGTCCTTCTTGGAGGGCTCTTTTGGTTTTTCTGACTCGTCTGTCATCTGTTTTCATAAAATGTTACCTCCTAATCCGACACAGTAGACTCAAAATGTCGTGTACTAGACATTTCGGCGTACAAATGAATATTGATATATGACTATAAGTCGATTATGCTACGCTTTGTAAGATAAGTCAACTGGAGTCGTTTTTCTGCTCGGTGGAAATGGAGGTATCTATGATACAAAAAGAAATTGAAAAGAATTCGTTAATCGTAAGCTCAATCGTCAATCTAATGATGGCGGGAGCAGGAATTTGGGTATTTGTCGCGACTGGCATTCAAGCACTGTTTCTAGATGGTGTGTTTTCTTTGATTGGATTTGCATCTGCAATATTTGCGTGTATTATTTCAAAAAAGAGCAAAAAAAAGACGAAAGTATATCCAGATGGACTTTATTTTTTGGAACCCCTATATGCAATTTTAAAATCAATACTTACATTGACACTACTAGTTATTTCCGTAATATCGACTGCAATGGTGGCCTATGATTACTTTTATCATGGCAGCGGAGAAGCAATGAACATTGGTCCCGTACTTCCTTATACTGTGTGCATGGTTATCTTGTGTTTTGGTTTGAGTTTTTTTAATCGGCGGCAGAACAAAAGAATCAATAACATAAGTACTATCTTAACCGCAGAATCCAAATCCAATTTTATTGATGGTATTTTATCTTTGGGAGTAGGTATAGCAATTATATTGTTAAAATTTATAGATATTAACGGTGCATTCGGATTTTTACATTATACAGGAGATTTTTTTGTTACAACTATTCTAGTCATTATTTCCTTAAAAGCTCCGATTGTAGTTCTCATTCACTCTTTTATTGAGCTGTCAAATGGGGCTACAAGTGATAAAGAGGTTGAAAATAATATCAATATTGTAGTCAATAAGCATTTGAGTAGTATTACAAAAATTAAGCAATGCGATATTTTTAAGGTGGGAATGCACATTAAGGTTCGTATTATATTGCCGGATAAAATCAATCAAGATATAGTTTGGCAACTTGAATCAGCAAGAGAAAAAATACTTGGCGAATTAAAAATAAAATATAGCAGCCTTGAATTGAGTTTCAATTTTTAAAGGGGTTCATATTTAATTTGAAATTTCTGCTTTATATCCTAGACCACGAATGGTAACAATTTGAAATTCCGCCCAAATATCAAATTTAGCACGCAGACGACTGATATGCGTCTTAATCGTGCTGTCGTCACTGTCGGTATCAAACCCCCATATTTCTTCTAAGAGCTGCTCTTTCGTAAAAATAACACTGGGATAAGATAACAGTTTAAATAACAGCTCAAACTCTTTCTTGGGAAGCTCCATGACATCGTCTTTTCTTGCAACGGTATAATTATCCGCATTGATTATCACATCACCGATTTGAATACGGCGTTCGGAACTGATTTTGGAACGTCGTAGCAGAGCTTGAATACGCCATAATAATTCCTCGTAATCGACCGGTTTAATCAGATAGTCATCAGTTCCGGTCGAAAACCCCTTCTTCTTATCTTCAAAGGTCTGCTTTGCGGTCAGCATAATGACTGGAACATCCTGACGATATTCGCGTAGCAGCCGCACTAATTCATAGCCATCCATATTGGGCATCATGATATCGGCAACAATTAAATCAATGTGCTGTTTATAAAAAATATCAAGAGCTTCCTGACCATCCGTTGCCGTCACTACGGTGTAATGTGGTTTTAAACGTGCACATGTTAACAGTCTTGTGTTTTTATCATCCTCAACAACTAAAATTGTAGCCATATGTTAATCTCCTTTGATTACAGAATTACTTGCCGTTACTGGCAAAAGTACCGTGAAGGTACTGCCAGAATTCGGAGTGCTTATTACTTCAATACGTCCATTACATAATTCAATAATCCGATATGTAATGGAAAGTCCAAGCCCAAGCCCTTTGGTAGCATGAGAGCTGTCGGTCTGATAATACTTATTAAAAATATGGTTGATTTGTTCGTCGGTCATACCTTTCCCAGAATCGGTAATGGCAACACGGATTATTTCATCATCAGCCGTCATTGAGACCATGATAGTGCCATTTTCAGGAGTAAATTTAATGGCGTTATTTAGGAGATTAATCCATACATGAGCCATCAAATCAGCATTGCCGAAGTAAGTGACAGGGGGCAAATCAGCAGTTAGATTAATATTTTTAACTGACCATTCATTTGAAAGTAAAATAATACTCTGCTTAATTTGTTTGGTCAGCGAAAAGCTTTCTACATCTAAAATGGAACTTTGATTGTCCAGTCTTGACATCAACATTGTGTCTTCGGCGAGGGTTGATAAGCGGTCAGACTCATCCGCAATAATCTGTAGATACTCCCGTCGTTCAGCTTCTGAGACCTCCGTATCTAATAATAGCTTTGCAAAACCGTTAATTGAAGAAATCGGGGTCTTAAATTCATGTGAAAAATCATTGATAAAATCATTTCGCAAAGTCTGGACACTGCGTAGCTCTTCGGACATTCGATTAAAATTCTTCTTGGCATCAATAAGCGGGCCGGATGGTTTGGTATCAAGAGTAATATTAAAATCACCCTTGGCAACATCGCTTAGACCATCCAGTAAGTATGACATATCTTTATATAAGGCTTTTCCAAAAAAGAAGGCAAATAATTCCATTAGCATTGCCATGGGAATTAAGATACCAAGACCATTGAGCGGGTTGAAGCTTTCATTCTGATGGAACCAGACATTTACCACGTAATCTAGAAATTCATATGCCAGTACGGATAATACCGCTGGTACCAGTGCGACAATAGCAAGATAATTGGAAAGATTATTCATTGCATCTTTATGTTTGTATTTTGCCATACGACACCTCCTTAGTTTGCAATATCATATCACACAAAAAAATATTTTAAAACAATTTATATTGTTTACCAACAGTTTACCTTTCTCCATTAAGATACCAATATCAAATAAAACAACAGCAAATAAAGGAGAAAAATAATATGAATAACAAATTATATTTAGTAACAGGTGCAGCAGGATTTTTAGGTTCAAATGTATGTCGTCAGCTTTTAGAGAGAGGCGATAAGGTTCGGGCATTTGTCCTGCCAGGAGATAAGACAGCGGCGTTTATTCCAAAGGGTGTGGAGATTTGTGAAGGAGATTTATGCGATGCCATATCCTTGGAACGATTCTTTGCCGTGGATGAAGATATGGAAACAATCGTGATTCATTGTGCCAGCATGGTGACTGTAAATCCAGACTTTAGTCAGAAGTTAATTGATGTCAACGTTGGTGGAACGAAAAATATCATTGCCAACTGTCTGGCTCATAAGGAATGCCGGAAGTTGGTATATGTCAGCTCAACTGGTGCGATTCCAGAACAGCCAAATGGACGAAAAATAAGAGAAGTCTGTGAATTCGACCCAGATCAGGTCGTTGGCTGGTATAGCCGTTCTAAGGCAATGGCAACACAAGAAGTCTTAGATGCTGTGGAGAAACAAGGTTTGAATGCCTGTGTCGTGCACCCAAGTGGTATCTTAGGGCCGAATGATTTTGCCATCAGCGAAACAACCGGAACGATTATACAGATTATTAATGGTGAGATGCCAGCTGGCATTCAGGGTTCCTTCAATCTCTGTGATGTCAGAGATTTAGCTTATGGCTGCATTGCAGCAGCGGATAAGGGACAAAGGGGCGAGTGCTATATCTTAGGAAATGAAGAGGTAACGTTAAAGGAAATGTGTCAGATGATTACAAATGAATGTGGCTGCAAGCCGCTAAAATTCTTTTTACCATTAGGGTTGGCAAACAGTATTGCGAAGCTGCTGGAAAGACAGGCAAAACGCAGTGGCAAAAAACCATTAATGACGACATTTTCAGTTTATAATCTGGCACGGAATAATACCTTTGATTATAGTAAGGCAAAAAAGGAACTAGGGTATCGGACGCGTTCTTATGAGGAAACGATTCACGACGAGATTGCCTGGTTAAAAGAAGAGGGTAAAATAAAAGTATCATAGTGAGGTGGAAGTGTGAAAAAGGTATGTGTAATTACTGGTGGTGGCAGTGGAATGGGACTTGCAACAGCAAAAATATTAGCCACAGAGGATTATTATATTATTTTAGTAGGACGCAGCGCGTCTAAATTAGAGAATGCGATTAATGTCATAAGAGAATTGGGAGGAGAAGGAGAAGCCTTTTCCTGTGACATATCAAACAAGGAGAGTACTAGAAAACTCGCTAGACGTGCAGCACAGATAGGGGAAGTCAAGGCGGTTATTCATGCCGCCGGACTATCTCCTCATATGGGAGATGCCAGAACAATCATGATAGGAAATGCATTAGGAACAATAAATATTAATGATGCATTTTATGAGGTTATGGCAGAAGGAGGATGTATCATAGATACCTCATCCATGTCAGCATATATAACGCCACAGTTAATCATGCCGAAAAGATGTTATCCTCTTAGTCGAATAAATAAAGAAAAATTTCTAGAAAAAATGATGGCAAGAGTAAATATATTTCCGAAAAAGACCCGCCCAGGGGTTGCATATGGAATTAGTAAGCATTTTGTGATTTGGTATGCCAAAACAGATGCGGCAAGATTTGGAGAAAAGGGCGTGCGTGTTCTTAGTGTTACCCCAGGTAACTTTGAAACCCCAATGGGCGAATTGGAAAAAGAAGAGGCGACTGCATATCTAAAATTCAATGCCATCAAACGTCCGGGCAGAACAGAAGAAATTGCCCGACTCTATGTAGCCTTGATTGATGAGCGGATTGGTTATCTCACTGGTGCAGATATCATCTGTGATGGAGGCTGTATTGCAAATGAACAATCAAGTAGGATTTTTTGATTAAGAAAAAAGCTCTCTTTTCGGACTATATTCGCGGCCAATAATGTTTGACATTTCTTCTGGTGTTTCAGTACAGCCAGTCCCAAGCCACAATTTAATAAGAGCTGTTATTCCGGCTTTAAAGAACTCCTGATGATACAGGAATTCTTTCTCTGTTTCAAAGCCAAGTCGAGAAGCGAAAATTTTTGCTGAGTCAGCAACTGTATCTGGAAGTAGAATGTTGATGATACTAGGTTGATTATTATCGCGCAGATAACTTTGGTAAAAGGTTTGGTGTTCTTTAATGTAATGAAAGAGCTTGATAAATCCGTCATCAATTGTTGCATCTTTGGAGGCAAAAAAATCGACCATTTGTGTTGACATATCGGTTTCAATTTTCTGCATTAAGTCATATACGTCTAAATAGTGCAAATAGAAAGTAGTTCGGTTAATATTGGCCAATTTGCATATTTCGCTGACGGAAATTTTATTGATGTCTTTTGTTGCTAAAAGATCAATTAAGGTTGTTTTGATAAGCTGTTCCGTTTGGAGAAAGCGCTGATTGTTTTTTGTATTCATAAAGAACGCCTTTCATTAAATCGACAATTGTTTATATATTGATGATTGTTTTTGAATGATGAGGATATTATACTATAACTATATTAAGGATACAACTGTCCAATTAATGGATGGGAGGAGGAATGATATGACAAACGAAGAAATAATGCAGAAAGCAAAAATGGGAAAATTACTTACTCGCATGTGTATACCAACCATTGTTGTTATGCTGGTTATCGTTATCTATAATATGGCAGATATCTTTTTTATCGGAAAAACAGGCGACTTGAATCAAGTGGCGGCGGTTTCGCTTGCCGGTCCGTTTTTCTCGGTGTTGCAGGGAATTGGAACATTGCTTGGCGGTGGCGGTACGATTGCGGTTTCAATTGCACTGGGAAAGAAGGAGATTGGACGGATAAAGAACATCACCAGCTTTTGTTGTTATGCATTGCTATTAATCGGTGCAGTGGTTGCCGTGGTAGTAAATATCCTGGCATATCCAATCGCAATTCGTTTGGGTGCGACAGAGAATATTCTTGATTTTACTGTTACCTATATAAGGATTATCGCCATTGGTTCACCAGTTATTTTATTTGCAAATGTATTTGGTAATATTGTCAGAGCCGATGGCTCGGCAAAAGAGTCCATGATTGGAAATATAGCGGGGACGATTGTGAATGTAGTATTAGATCCAATCCTAATTTTAGTATTCCAGATGGGAGTGCAAGGAGCCGCGATAGCTACTGTAATTGGAAATATTGCAAGCTGTATTTATTTGATGTTCCATATCTGTAGAAAACAGAAGCAGTTTTCATTGCAGCTGAAAGATTTTGTGGTAAAGAACCGAATTCTGATCGATGTTGTGACATTAGGAATTCCGATGGCAACTAGTACGGTTCTAATGAGCTTTTCCAGCATCTTTGTAAATAAGTTATTGATTGGATATGGTGATGTAGTGATTGCAGCGCATGGTGTTGCATCCAAAGTCGGAATGTTGCTTGGCATGATTGCAATGGGAATATGCATGGGTGTTCAGCCGGCAATTTCTTATTGCTTTGGTGCTGGAAATATCAAGCGAATGGTGAAGATTATAAAGAGTACAGCCATTTTAAATGTTGTAATAGGATCAGTATTAACAATAATTTGTGTTATTTTCCGAAATGAAATAGTTGCATCGTTTATTAACGATGAGGCACTGCTTGTATACGGAAGGAAAATGGTAATCGGCGGTCTGGTTACCGGACCAATATGCGGGATTTATCAACTATGCACGACCTTTTTGCAGGCGACGGGTAAAGTTCCATATGCTACCGTAGTATCAATTTTAAGGCAAGGTCTGATGTATATACCAGTGATAATGATTATGAATATAGTCTTTGGATTAAATGGTTTGATATTTGCAGGCGCGGTATCGGATATTGCATCTATAATAATAGCGCTGATTCTAAGCCTGATATGGTATAAAAAAATAAACAATAAAAAAGAAAATGAAAATGAGGAGGATTTATCATGAAGCGAATTATTCCCAAAATGAATGGACAAATTATCATGTCCGAAGCAACGTTTACAATTCCGCAGTTTGTTACAACAGGCGGACAATTTCCTAAAACAGATGCAGTTTTCTGTGATAGATTGAAGCATATGGGGAATTATACATTGATGATGGCTGAGAAGGCAGTAATTACCTATACCCAGGAAGAACAAATGGCAGTGGGGGCTTACCGAATGACTATTCGTGAAGATGGAGTAAATGTCTTCGCTGAAGGGGAGCCAGGGTATTCAAACGCACTTGTGACACTATATCAGGTATTGGCCATGAACAATGGTACAATTTCCTGCTGTATGGTGGAGGATGCACCTAAATTTGAGCATCGGGGATTTATGCTGGACGCGGCTCGTCATTTTATAAATGCCGATGAGGTGAAAAGGATAATCGAACAATGCGCACTGCTTAAAATCAATCGCTTCCATTGGCACTTAAGCAACGATCAGGGTTTTCGTATCGAAAGTAAAAAATTTCCAAGGTTGAATACGGTAGGTTCTTATCGTAAGCTGGCTCCCATAGATCCGTTGGTATCCGAGGGGCAAAACGTGACTGGCGATATCTATGGTGAGTATTACACACAAGAGGAGATTAGGGAAATCGTTTCCTATGCGGCAGCACGGCAAATTGAGATATTTCCAGAGCTTAGCCTTCCTGGTCACACAACGGCTGTTTTGGCATCGTATCAGGAGTATAGCTGTAATGGTGAGCCGTTGGAGGTTTCCGGTATTTATGGAATGCATCATCGGATTCTTTGTGCAGGCAAGGAATCCGTATATAAATTTTTATTTGAGCTTATCGACGAGATCTGTGATCTCTTCCCATCTCCGTATTTTCATATTGGCGGTGACGAGGCTCCGAAGACCTATTGGCGTAATTGCCCAGATTGTAATCGGGTTATGAAGGAAAACGGGTATAACAGTTATGAACAGCTGCAGGCACATTTTGTAGCCCGGCTGATAGAGCATTTGAAGTCTCGGGGGAAAACCACGATTGTCTTTAATGAAGCCATGATGTCAGGCAAGCTTGATGAAAATGCCATTGTACATTATTGGCTGGAAATGTTACCTGGCGAAAGCTATGCATTTCCTGAGGCTGCCAAAGGACGGAAGTTTGTGTTGTCGTCAATGTATGATTTTTACTGGGATTATTCACACGCAGATACCACACTAAAGTCAACGTATACCTATATACCAAATCTAAAGGGAAATTCGATTCCAGAGAATAGTGTTCTTGGAGTAGAAGCAATGATATGGACTGAATGGATTGTTTCCAATGAAGACCTTGAATTTATGATTTATCCTAGACTGGCTGCCTTGGCAGAAAGTGCTTGGACGCATGAACGCGAGTATGACGATTTTGTCAAACGTCTGGAAGGGTATTTGCAGGTGAAAGAAATTAACGTTTTAAATGGGGCGGCCTTGGAACAAGCCACAATTCATGGACAGGCGGCACTTGATATGATAGTAGAAAAATCATTGGAGCTTTCAATGCGATATGCACATATGTCCAACTACGTTGAAGAAATTCCAACAGAGAGCGGTAATTTGGAGCATAAGAAGCCCCAGATAGATAAGGTGATGATGGTCAAAGCAATGATTGAAACAAAAATGAAGAATTCCTATTCTGAAGAGGAAATAAAGCAGGTGCAAAATCGTATTCTTGATTCTATGGGGCTGAATAGAAAATCGTAACCTATTTATTAATTATTATGAACAGGGTATTTGGATTGTGCGGTATCGGATGTCATTTCGACTATAATAGCGTTGATTCTAAGTTTGATATGGTATAAAAAGATTCAACATACATGTAATATTCAAATTAATGAGATAGGAGAAATGGATAATGGAGGATGCAAAAGTATTAGTAAAAGAACTTACCCTTGAAGAAAAAGCGGCAATGTGTACGGGAGTGGACAATTGGCATACATTAGCGGTTGAGCGATTGGGAATACCAGCGATTCGGGTAAGTGATGGACCTCATGGGTTACGAGTGGAAGAGTTCAATGATGATGGTTCACGTTCCACTAAAAAATCTATTAGTTTCCCAGCAGAGTGTGCATTAGCAGCCAGCTTTGATCGTGTGGTTGTAAAACAGGTCGGAGAGATGCTGGGCGAGATTTGTCAGGCTGAGGATGTACAGGTGCTGCTGGGACCGGGAGTAAATATCAAAAGAAGTCCACTATGTGGCAGAAACTTTGAATATTTCTCAGAAGATCCACTGTTAGCTGGAGAATTAGGAGCAGCCTATGTAGAGGGGGTTCAAAGTAAGGGGGTTGGAACCAGTCTGAAGCACTATATGGCAAACAGCCAAGAGACAAGAAGAACAACATCCTCTTCGGAACTAGATGAAAGAACCATGCGGGAAATCTATTTGCCAGCATTTGAACGTGTAGTAAAAAAAGCGCAGCCATGGACTGTCATGGCATCTTATAACAAAATCAACGGAACCTTTGCAACCGAGAACAGAGAAGTATTGGTGGATATTTTACGAAAAGAATGGGGATTTAAAGGTACTGTGGTTAGTGACTGGGGTGCAGTCCATGATCGGGTAAAGGCTGTTGCCGGTGGATGTGACCTAACCATGCCAGCAGAGCTTGAAACTAGTGAGCAAATCGTAAAAGCAGTTCAATTAGGTATGTTACCAGAGTTCTTGGTAGATGAAGCTTGTATGAATGTAATAGAATTGGCACAAAAAGGCTGGGAAGCAAGACATAAGGTGACATTTTCAAAGGAAAAAGCTCATACAGTCAGTCGCATGGCAGCAGAGGAATCAGCGGTTCTGCTTAAGAACGAAGAGCGGATACTTCCTTTGAAAAAGAATATTAAAATAGCATTTTTGGGTGAATTTGCTCAGAGACCTAGATTTCAGGGGGGAGGCAGCTCCTGTGTTCGAGTTCATCAGGAGACGAATCTACTTGAAGCGGTGGAAGGGATAGCAAGGGTGTCTTATTATCAGGGGTATGATGGTGTAACAACTAACTCTGAGCTGTTAGAAGCGGCAGTTGCTGGTGCGAAGGATGCTGATGTGGCAGTAGTGTTTGCAGGACTTCCATTGATGATGGAATCAGAAGGAATCGACCGCACCTCGATAGGAATGCCAGACAGTCACAATGAACTGATTGAAAAAGTATCAGAAGTACAGCCAAATGTGGTGGTTGTGCTGATGAATGGTAGTCCAATCGAAATGATTTGGGAGCAGAAGGTTAAAGGTATCCTTGAAATGTATCTGGGTGGTGAAGGCGTAGCAGAGGCCTGTGTCAATCTTTTGTTTGGTGCAAAAAATCCTTCCGGACGGCTGCCTGAAACATTTCCGTTACATTTACAGGACAATCCGTCGTATCTTTTTTACCTCGGAGATAAACATAAGGTTCACTATAATGAAGGGATTTATGTAGGATATCGTTATTATGAAAGTAAAAAGATGCCAGTATTGTATCCATTTGGTTATGGCTTGTCCTACACTACATTTGAATATAGTAATTTGAAGACGGATAAGGAGAAGCTTTCTGCTACTGAAGAAATAAGAATATCTGTAGATGTTACGAATACTGGAAGTATAACAGGTAAAGAAGTTGTTCAACTTTATATTGCTGTGAACTCCTGTGGGGTACTAAGACCGGTAAAAGAACTTCGAGGCTTTGATAAGATAGAATTGGAAGCTGGCGAAACCAAGACCATTACCTTTACCTTGAATCAGCGGGATTTCTGCTATTGGAATGATGAGGTGCATTGTTTTCATATGGAAGCCGGTCAATTTGATATACAAATTTGTGCATCGGCACATGATGTTATCTTAAGTAAATCAGTGGAAACAGAGCGGGAAGCTTTAGATGAGAACATTGTCTATAGTTTGGCGACTCTTGTCGGTGATATGGTGAAGCATCCTGTGGGAGCAGATTTCTTTGAGTGTCATCTGGATGAGATTGTAGAGGGAATCATTGCCAGTGGAATTTTGGGGGATGTTATGGGTGACGATGCTATAATGATTCCGCGAGAACAGATGAAAGAAATGTCAAAAGGACTATATAGTCAGGCTATTTCTACTTTGAAAATGTTTTTGCCGAAATTAACGTATAATGACTGGGTGGCATTATTGAATAAGCTGAATGCCAAAAGTAATAGGACAAGTTATCACCGGGATTAAGGATGGAACTTCTGTCTATTAGGTTTGAAAAGATTAGTTGATATGGTGTAAATGAAATAATAAGAAAATATTTTGGTAAAGGATGATAAGAAAATGTCACTAAAAACAATGTTTATTAAGTATATGTTTGGCGGCTATAAGCGTTATAAGAAGGTAGCACCTCCGGAGAAGGTTCGGCGATATGATGATATATCTTACGGCCCTACCAAGAAGTGGAATACATTAGACCTCTATTGCTATCAGAGGAGCTCTAATATCCCTTTACCAGTTATTATCAATGTTCATGGTGGAGCATGGGTCTCAGGAAGCAAAGAATCTTCTCAAGAATATTGTTTGAATTTAGCAAAAAGAGGCTTTGCAGTTGTTAATTTTAATTACCGTTTGGCACCGAAATATAAGTTTCCGACACCGCTTGAAGATACCAACATGGTTGTTGCTTGGGTACAGGAGAACGCAGAAAAGTTTGGCCTTGATAAAGAAAAAATATTGATGATTGGTGATTCGGCAGGCGCTCATATTGCAGCACTATATGCTTGTCTTTTGACTAATCCTAAATTTGGAAAGGCGTGGGGGATAAAAGTCAATAAAGCTTATCTGCCAAAGGCTATGGGACTAAACTGTGGAGCGTATGACCTAAAGGCAGCGGCGGTCGGCGAACGAGGTAACTTAATGCAGATTATTTTACCGGAGATTTTGGGGAGAAATTATAGTGAGACCTTAGCTAAATTTGCAAATCCACGAGAACAGTTAACAAAAGATTTTCCACCATGCTTTATCATGAGTGCTAATGAGGACTTTTTAAGGGAGCAAGCGCCGATTTTAG
Source organism: Lachnospiraceae bacterium (assembly GCA_031555935.1). GTDB lineage: Bacteria > Bacillota > Clostridia > Lachnospirales > Lachnospiraceae > Roseburia_C. Next base: position 25,905 of record JAVBTX010000011.1, read on the forward strand.
CAAAGGATTTACAAAAGTTAGGTGTTGCGTGTATGTTGAAAATCTATGGAGACGACGACAATAGGCTTGGTCATGTTTTCCAAAATGATGACACGAACCTTGTGGCAAAGGCGGCTACTGATGAAGAATTAGCCTATTTAAAGCAATTTATTGTTGAAGATAATATATAATACCCATAGCAAATTGGGTAAAGGAAGTGCAAAAGAAAATTTATACTGAAAGCCTGATGGTAAGAATAACGTGAAATTAATTTGAATAATAATAAAATAATTTGGAAAGTGATATGACGAACATGTAATGTGGTTTAAAATAGGATTAAATAATAAATCTGTAAGAAGTTAACAGATTAGGAGGATTTGACATATGAGAACATTTCAATTTAAACAGTTATCAAAGCCTGTATTTAATTCAAGAATTAAGACCGACGAAATTAAGAATAAGGAGCGATGGATTGGTTACTTTTTAGGTCCAGCATTGGTTGCAACCGTCAATGGAGCAGTTGGTGGCAGCTATTTGAATGCATTCTATACAGATGTGCTTCATTTGAGCGGATTTGCAGCCGGCTTATTTTTGTCACTGATGCCAGTTATCTCGAAGATATTGGATGCAATTACCAATATTGTTATGGGAAGGTTCGTTGACAATACGAAGAGCCGACAGGGGAAAGCAAGACCATGGATTCTAATTTCTGGCCCATTGATGGCAATTTTTGCGGTCTTAATGTTTGCGGTTCCGACTTCGAATGAGGTATTGACCGCAGTGTGGGTAACCTGCAGCTATAATATGTTTTTCTGTATCTCGTATACGATGTACAACCTAAGTAATGTGATTACGCTGCCATTGTCCACTCGTGATAATAAAAAGCGTGATACGTTAGGCATGGCACAATCGATGGGAATTAATATGGTTCCGGGTATGATTTTAGCGGTCTTATATCCGGCTATTATCCTTCCTTACATGGGCGTCGACCAGAGCCGCTGGATTAAGGTAATGCTCGTTGTCTCCCTTCTGGCAATTGCTGGTACCTTGCTGCAATACTATTTTACCAAGGAGCGGGTAACGGAAGAAGATAATCTGGAAGAGGCAAGAAAAGAACAGACAATATCATTCAAAGAACAGATAAAAGGCTGTCTTTCCAGTAAATACTGGGTAATGATAATTCTCGTAATGTTCATCTATTATTTATGCAATGCAATCAGCCTCAACTCAATGCATTACTATGCCAACTGGGTAGTGGGAACCTATAACGATGGGAAAACACTTTCCCTGTTAAATATTATTGGTCAGGCGATGCTAGGACCGGGAATCCTGATTATGTGGCCGCTTGTAAAGAAATTTGGAAAACAGAAGGTCTATGTTGTGTGTGGAATAATTGCTGTCATTGGTGGTGTAGTGGGCTTGTTATTCGCCAATAACCTTTCAGCCGCTTTGGGGGCATTGACAATTCGTTCGATCGGAGCGTTGCCAATGACATATGTTACCTTGTCAGTTCTGGCCGATGCTTTAGATCATGTTGAATGGAAAAGTGGTTACCGCTGTGATGGATTTTCATCTTCTATTTATAGCATTATCATTACCGTAACGACTGGAATGGGGCTTGGATTTTTAAATATGGGTTTAAATGCAACTGGATATGTTGCACCAGCAGCAGATGGAAGCTGGACGGCCCAATCTGAGGCGGTACAGCAATTCTTAACGATTGGAACCTTTGGTGTACCCGCAATGGGCATGATTCTGATGACGATTATCTTTGCCATGTTTAATTTGGAAAGAATATTGCCACAGATTCATCAGGAAATTAATGAGCGTAAGGGAATTGAAAACGTAAAGTAAAGGAGAAATTTTAAGATGCAGGCATTTAATCCATATTTACCAAGTTATGAGTATGTTCCGGATGGTGAACCACGTGTATTTGGTGACCGGCTATATGTATTTGGCAGCCATGATTTATTCGGCGGAAAAGATTTTTGTTTGGGCGATTATGTATGCTGGTCGGCGCAGATAAATGACTTAGGAAATTGGCGATATGAGGGTGTGATTTACCGTAAGAATCAGGATCCCCGCAATGCGGAAGGGAAACAGCATATGTGTGCACCGGATGTGGTGCAGGGACAAGATGGAAGGTTTTATCTGTATTATCAGCTTCATGAGCTGGCAATTACCTCCGTTGCAGTCTGCAATACACCGGTAGGCAATTATTCGTTTTACGGTTATGTACAGCATCCGGACGGTACCCCGTGGGGAGAAAAAAAGGGAGATGTTTTTGCCTTTGATCCCGGAGTGCTGGTCGATGGAAAGAGAACATATTTGTATGCAGGATTTTCTCCGGAACCAGGTTTTTTCAAACATATCTTAAAGCTTAGGGGTAATAACGTGGAAGAAGCGGTATGTATGGAATTAGAACCGGATATGAAAACCGTAAAGGGTGGTGAGATGCCGATTGTGCCGGGAGCTGCCAAAGCAAAGGGAACAGAATTTGAAGAACATGCTTTTTTTGAAGCCAGCAGTATCAGAAAGATAAATGGAAAGTATTGTTATGTATACTCGTCACACCTAAGCCATGAATTGTGTTATGCCATCAGTGATTACCCAAATAAGAATTTTAAGTATGGCGGCACATTGATAAGTATTGGAGATATCGGTTACCGGGGAAGGACGAAAGCAAATAATTATACCGGAAATACCCATGGTGGGATGTGCGAAATCAACGGTCAGTGGTATGTTTTTTACCATCGTCAGACAAATCAGCAGAAGTGTGCAAGACAGGGCTGTGCGGAGCCGTTAGTAATTCAGTCGGATGGAGTGATTGCACAGGCTGAGATGACAAGCTGTGGTTTGAATGGAGCACCGCTTGTGGGTGCAGGAAATTATGAAGCAAGAATTGCATGTAATTTGTATAGTGCAGTAGGAACTTTTCCGTATGAAAAATCTTATGAAAAGGATAAGAAGCGCCTGCATCCGTATTTTACTCAGTCGGGTACAGACAGGGAAGACGCGCCGGGTCAGTATATTGCCAATATGAAGGACGGTGCAACAGCGGGATTCAAATATTTTCAGTTTGAACGGCCTGTACGTTTTGCCGTTAAAGTACGGGGCTCTGGAAATGGTATGATGGAGGTACGGACGGAAGAAAACGGAAGCTGTATCTGTAGCATTCTACTTTTACAGGGAGAAGAATGGCAGATATTTGAAGCCGAAGGAAAAGTAAAACTGCAGGGAGTGCAGGCACTGTTTTTCACCTATAGAGGAAAGGGCTTTGTGGATTTTAAAGAACTGTCATTGCAGTAAGGTGATATAGAAACGAGGAGTAAAAATGAAGAGAATATGTTTTAATGAGAATTGGGAAAGAATGGTTGACGGCGGTAAAAAGCAATCCGTCAGTATTCCCGATGATGCCACGTTTGTAAAAGGCAGAAACCCGCAAGCTGAAAGCGGGAAGAATGGTGCTTATTTTCTAAGCGGCAGGTACGAATATGAGAAAGAATTTGACGTACCGCCCGAATGGAAAGAAAAGAAAATTCACATCGAATTTGAAGGCGTTTATCCGAGTGCTAAGGTATATCTGAATGGGGAAAAAATCGGTGGCTGTGAATACGGATATTCACTGTTTGATGTGGAATTAACCGGATTAAAGGCAGGAGCGAAAAATCAAATCAAGGTTGTAGTGGATGATACCAAGCATCCGAACAGCCGCTGGTATGCCGGTGCGGGGATTTACCGCCCCGTGTGGCTGCTTGTTGGAGAGCCGGCGCATATAGTACCAAACGGCGTCCGGGTAACAACAAAGTCCATTCAACCGGCGGTGATAACAGTAGATGTAAACACAGTGGGAAGCAGTGAGGTAAAGGTTGAGATTTTATTCGGCGACCTCCTTATAACAGAAGGCACTGGCAGTCATGTAGAGCTTACGATTCCGGAGGCAAAGCTCTGGGATGCAGAGCATCCGAATCTATACAACTGTCGGACAATACTCTATCAGAACGGAAAGGTAGTGGATGAGCAGACAGAAAAGTTGGGTATCCGCAAGCTGGAGTGGTCATCAAAAGGATTTTTTGTAAATGGAAAATCGGTTCTCTTAAAGGGTGGCTGCATTCATCATGATAACGGAATCATCGGTGTCAGAAGCTATGCAGAATCAGAGTGGAGAAGAGTAAAACGGCTCAAAGAGTTTGGTTATAATGCCATCCGCTCGGCACATAATCCGCTCTGTATAGCCACCCTTGAAGCATGTGATGCGTTGGGCATGTATGTGATGGATGAAGCATGGGATACCTGGTACAAAAATAAGAATCCATATGACTGTGGAACTGGATTTATGGAGCGTTACGCGATAGACTTAAAGCAGATGGTTGATAAGGACTATAACCATCCATCCGTAGTGATGTATTCGGTGGGAAACGAGGTAACGGAGCCGGCCAAAAAACAGGGTGTGAAAATGCTGAAAACCCTTGTTGAGAAAATGCATTCGTTAGATAGTACACGCCCAGTAACGGCAGGAATGAATATTACGCTGCTTCTTTTAGCAAAACTTCCCTTTGACCCGATTGCTATGTTTGCCGGAGGGGATAAGAAAGAAGAGGATGGCGCAAAGAAGAAGCAGGAGATTGGCAGTGAGCAGTACAATGCAATGATGTCAAGAGCCGGGGATGGAATGCACAAAGTCAATGCCGGATTTTTGGGTGATCAGGCGGCGAAATGCTGTTCTCTTCTTGATATTACAGGCTATAACTATGGTACTACACGTTATCAGAGAGAGGGAAAGAAGAATCCAAACAGAGTGATTGTTGGTTCGGAAACCTACTGCCATGAGATTGCCAAGGTATGGCCGACAGTGGAAGAAAAACCATATATTATCGGCGATTTTATGTGGACGGCATGGGATTATCTGGGTGAGGTTGGTATTGGCGGATATTCCTACGATAAAGAAGATTTTGTTTTTGAGAAGCCCTATCCATGGAAACTAGCAGATGCGGGAGCAATTGATATACTTGGAAACGATACGGCCGAGGCAGGTCTTGCCAAGGTGGTGTGGAGTAAGTCGATGAAGCCCTATATCGGCGTAACCCCGGCAAATCATGGTGGCAGAGAATTGGCGAAGGCTGTCTGGAGAGGAACGAACGCACGTCCTCACTGGTCTTATCAGTCCTGTGACGGTGCAACCGTCGATGTGGAAATATATTCGGCGGCAGACAGTGCAGAGCTGTTCGTAAATGGCAAAAGCATGGGTAAGAAAAAGCTGGATACATATCAGGCAATTTTCACTGTAAAATATGAGGCGGGCTGTATCAAAGCCATTGCCTATGACATAGCCGGACGTGTCGTGGGAGAAAGCACGCTTACTTCAGCAGCGGGAGCGCTTACAGTCCAGCTTACCAGAGAGGAAAAGTATGCGCCCGATAATGAGGATATTATTTATTTTGATATCGGTATCGTCGGTGAGAATGGACAGATTGAATGTAATACAGACCGGAAGCTGACAGCAGTTGTATCAGGCGGCGAGCTTTTAGGCTTTGGCAGTGCCAATCCAAAAACAACTGAAAAGTATACCGATGGAGCATATACCACCTACTTCGGCAGAGCACAGGCAATTGTGAAAAAAACGGCGCAAGCTGGGCACATTACCATAACGGATGAGGGTGGTGCAGTACATGAATTAGATTTATAAACATGACTACATAAAAAAGTGATAAAGAAGGAGATTAAAAATGCAGGCATTAAATCCATATTTACCAATTGATACTTAAATTCCGGATGTTGAACCGCATGTATTTGGTGATAGAATTTATATATTTGGTTCTCACGACAAAGAGGGGGGAGAGAGCTTTTGTATGTTGGACTATGAGGTCTGGTCAGCAGCAGTGGATGATTTGGGAAACTGGACTTGTCATGGCATAAGCTACCGAGCAGCACAGGACCCAGGGCGGAACGAGCGATATCAGTATATGTATGCACCAGACGTGGTGCAGGGTAATGATGGTAAATATTATCTTTTCTATGCGTTAGCAGGTCCGGCATTTACCAGTCCAATTCATGTCGCAGTGGCAGAAAGACCAGAGGGACCATATGAATATTATGGAGAGATTCATAATCCTGACGGAACGACATTTGACCGCAATGTTACCTTTGACCCGGGTGTAATAAACGATGCTGGTACGATTCGGCTGTATTATGGATGGGCACTGGCATCAGAAAAGATTAATCGTATGCCTAGATTTGTACTTAAATTAATGAAGCCGTTAATTCGCAAAATCGAAATTATGATGTTTGAAAAAACAAAGGAACAGATTAAGCGGGAGAAGGACGGTGTAGAAGGTGCATTCACGGTAACACTGGCGGACGATATGCTGACCGTCACAAGCGAACCGAAGAAAGTAGCACCAGGACAATTTGATGCAAAGGGAACAAGCTTTGAACACCATGCATTTTTTGAGGCAAGTTCCATCCGCAAGATTTTGGATACATATTATTTTATCTATTCGACGGAGGTAAATCATGAATTGTGTTATGCGACAAGCCGCTATCCAGACCGTAATTTTACCTATGGCGGGGTGATTATTTCCAATGGCGATATTGGATATCAAGGGCGAAAAGAAGCTGATCGATTGACTGTGACGGGCAATAACCATGGAAGTATCGAATGTATAAATGGGGATTGGTATATTTTCTATCACCGGCAGACCCACAAGACAACTTATAGCAGACAGGGCTGTGCGGAGATGATTAAGCTGCATTCAGATGGGACAATACCGCAGGTTGAGATGACTTCCTGTGGTCTGAATGGTGGTCCGCTTGTGTCCGAGGGAACATATCCAGCAGTAATCGCGTGTAACCTAACGAATGGAACAATGCCACATACCCCGCCGAATGGCTGTACAAATGATATGCCATATGTCACTCATGAGGCTGAGGAGCGTTTCATTGCAGATATTAAGGAGGGAACACTGGTTGGCTACAAGTATTTTAAATTTAATGGTTTGGTGAGTCTGACATTATCCACAAAGAGTGTGGGGAACGGTACCTTTGAGGTGTATCTAGGAGAAGATAAGAAGGCAGAAATAAAAGTTCCGGCATCTGCAGAGTGGACTAGCTGCACCGCAGATATCGACGCAGTAGGAACAAAACCATTGTATTTAAAATATAAGGGAACTGGCTGCGCAAAGTTACTTTGGCTGAATTTTACGGCAAGGAGGAAAAATGATGCAGGCATTTAATCCGTATTTACCAAGCTATGAATATGTTCCGGATGGGGAGCCAAGAGTATTTGGCGACCGTCTTTATGTATATGGAAGTCACGATGCTTTTAATGGCGGGGATTTCTGCGTGAATGATTATGTGTGCTGGTCAGCACCCGTGGATGATTTGGGAAACTGGCAGTATGAAGGCGTAATCTACCGTAAGAATCAAGATCCCCAGAACCCAAATGGGAAGCGGAGACTCTGTGCACCGGATGTAGTGCAAGGGGTAGATGGGAGATACTATCTCTACTATGAGTTTGCGGATCTCATTGTAACCGCAGTTGCTGTATGCGATACTCCGGCGGGACAATTTGAATTCTTGGGTCATGTGCAAAAGTCGGACGGTTCCATATACGGTGAAAAAAAGGCGATGTGAATAATTTTGATCCAGGTGTATTGGTGGACGACGATGGTAGAGTATATCTTTATACGGGATTTTCACCGTTGCCAGGATTTATGAAAACCATTATGGGACTGCGGGGACGACGAATAGATGGTGCATATTGTATAGAATTAGAGTCGGATATGCTGACCATGAAAGAAGAACCAGTAATGGTGGCCCCTGGTCCGATACTAGCTGAGGGAACCAACTTTGATGGTCATGCATTTTACGAAGCCAATAGTATCCGTAAGATTAATGGAAAATATTACTTCATCTATTCGTCGGTGTTGAGTCATGAATTAAACTATGCAATTAGTGAACGGCCAACGGGAGGTTTTCGTTATGGCGGCACCTTAGTCAGCATCGGGGATATTGGCTATCAGAGTAATCAGACACCCCAAAACAGCCTAGGCAATACTCATGGAAGTCTCGTGGAGATAAAAGGAAAATGGTATATTTTTTATCACCGACAAACAAATAAACAAAAATGTGCGCGTCAAGCTTGTGCCGAACCAATTATATTGCGGGAAGATGGTTCCTTTGCGCAGGCAGGGGTGACAAGCTGCGGATTAAATGAAGGTCCACTTCTTGGGGAAGGAAGTTACGAAGCACGAATTGCCTGTAACCTGACTTGTAACGAAGGAGTACTTGTTTATGATGCAACGCATATGAAGGATAAAAATAATTTGTATCCGTATTTTACCCGGAGTGGCGGTGACAGAGAGTCGGATGGTGATCAGTATATCGCCAATATGAGAGATGGAGCCTGTGCGGGCTTTAAGTATTTTGCGTTTGATTGTCCGCGGACGATGAAAATAATACTTTGTAGCAAGGGTAGCAGAAGAATGAAAATCGAAGCATTTTCCAAAGATAATATTCCAAGGGGGCAACTGCTTGGAGAAGTAAAGGTATCAGCTAGTGAGAGCTGGCATACATATGAAATTCCGTTACAGGAAATAGCCGGAATTTATGGATTGCGTTTTATCTACAAAGGGGACGGGGCAGTAGATTTTCGGTCTTTTGAACTTATACAATAATAACAGCGAGGTAGAAGGAATGAAAAAGAATAAGTACTACTGTAACCCACTGAATATTAATTATCGGTATCAGTTTATACAAAATCCGATGAGCAAAGACGTGGACATTAACCGCGAAGCGGCAGACCCTTCGATGATTCTATTTCAGGGGAAGTATTACATTTTTGCCTCCCGAACGCTTAGTGTTCAGGTATCAGAGGATTTGGTTCATTGGGAAAGCATCATGCTGCCCAAGGATTTGCCGTTGTATGGTTATGCACCAGATGCCAGAGTATGTGGAGAATATGTATATTTCTGTGCAAATGAAAGTGAAGTGGTTTGTCATTTTTATCGAACCAAGGATATTTTAAAAGGACCGTATGAAAAAATAGAGGGCAGCTTTTCATTTTCTGATCCGAATCTATTTGTCGACGAGGATGGTCGAATGTATTTCTACTGGGGACTGTCCTGTAAGAAACCTATCTATGGAGTGGAGCTTAATTCGCTAACCATGAGACAAATCGGTGAACCAAAGGAGTTAATCTTTGCCGACCCGTTTGTCAAAGGATTTGAGCGAGTTGGTGAGGATCACACGACGCTTCCTTGTACGGACGAGGAGCTGGAAATCCGCTACCAAAAAGCTTTGGAAAGCAGAGGTGTTACGAATCCCGAGCAGGTTCCAGCGGATATGCAAGAATTGATGAAGGACATGCTGCGGAATGCGCCTTTTATTGAAGGAGCATGGATGAGCAAGCTTAACGGAAGATATTATCTGCAATATGCCGCACCAAGTACGCAGTTTCATACCTATGCAGATATTGTCTATACATCCGATCATCCATTAGGACCGTTTACAATGGCAAAAGCGAATCCTTATTCCTATAAGCCAGGTGGTTTCATGCCCGGAGCAGGTCACGGTTCGACAATGGAGGATTTACACGGTAATCTCTGGCATGCATCGACAATGCGAATCAGTGTAAACCACCAGTTTGAGCGACGAATTGGAGTCTGGCAGGCAGGTCTGGATGCAGACGGTGAATTGTTTTGCAATCAGCGCTATGGAGATTGGCCGATTGCCGTAGAGCAGGCAAAATTAAATCCATGGGTAGAACCGGAATGGTATCTGCTAAGTCAGGGAAAGAAGGTGACAGCATCCTCTTATACAGCTGGAAATGAACCAGCGTGGGCGGCAGAGGAAAATGTCAGAACCTGGTGGCAGGCAGCAAATATACAGTCAGATGAGTGGCTGGAGATGGATTTGCAGAGAACTTACGACGTTCATGCGGTGCAGATAAATTTTGCCGATATAAAAGAAGCTATCTTGGCGGCAGCACCGGAGTTACAAAAGGAGAAGCTGGCAGAGGGCAGTAATCATTATATTGAAGAGAGCCAGCTTAGAACAAGATGGATATTGGAAGGTTCACGGGATGGAGAGACATACTTTAACCTGGAGGATTATTCAGCAGTAGAAACAGATTTAGCCCATCCGTTGGTAGTATTTGAGGACGGTATCAATGCTCGTTTTGTCCGTCTGACAATTCTGGAAGTACCATTTGGACAAAATGCCTGTATCTCAGGTCTGCGTGTCTTTGGCCGTGGCGAAGGGGAAAAACCGGAGGCTCCGGAATACCGTGCGGTGCGGACGACAGATTTGGATATGGAAGTGAACATCGAAGAGTCTGTGGAGCAGACAGAAGCAGAAGGCAGACCGCTGGGATATAATATCCTGTGGGGATATGCACCGGAGAAGCTTTATCATAGTTATATGATTTTTGAGAACAAAAAACGGATTGGGGCACTGGTTAAGAATCAAGAATATTATGTCCGTGTTGATGCCTTTAATGAATCCGGTATTACGACAGGAACCCTGCAAAGGGTTACTGCAAAAGCCGAGAACTAATCATAATATAGGAGGTTACATATGAAGTTATCAGAAGATTTTTTGTGGGGGGCTGCCAGTGCGGCTCATCAGGTTGAGGGTGCTTATCATGAAGATGGAAAAGGATTAGGTATATGGGATGCGCTAACCGAAGGTCATATAAAGCATGGTGAGAACGGTAACATTGCTTGTGACCATTACCATCGTTACAAAGAAGATGTGGCAATTATGAAAGAAATTGGCTTGAAGTCATATCGTTTTTCGGTCAGTTGGCCAAGAATCATGCCAGAAGAAGGCGTGATAAATGAGCAGGGAATAGCCTTTTATAAGGATTTAGTGAGAGAACTAAAGGCAGCAGGAATTGAACCGATGTGCACACTGTTCCACTGGAATTTGCCGATGTGGGTACATGAAAAAGGCGGCTGGAACTGTGAGAGCATCAGTGATTATTTTGCCGAATACACCAAGACTGTGGTGGACGCCTTATCCGATCAGGTGACCTACTGGATAACCGTCAATGAACCAGCATGCTTTATCGGGCTGGGCTACATAACTGGCGACCATGCCCCATTTGAAAGTCATTTAGATGATATGGCAAAGCTGCCAATGATTATGGCACCACTGGCGAAAAATGTCCTGCTTGCGCATGGAAAGGCAGTAAAGGTAATCCGTGAAGCTGCCAAAACACCGGCGAAAATCGGATTTGCCTTAAATGGAAAGACCTTCCTGCCAGAAGCAGATACCGAAGAAGCAATTGAAGCAGCCAGACAGCTTACCTTTCATCCAAAGAATGCTATCTTTGGCTTTGACTTTTGGGCAGACCCAATTCTGCTGGGAAAACCGGGCATGTTAATGCAGAATTCCTTAAGTGAGGATGATATGAAGTTAATTTCGCAGCCGATTGACTTCTTTGGTTTTAATGAATATAACGCTGATAATTACGAGGATTCCAGAGCCTTAAATGAAAAGGTAACACCGGGATTGCCGCGAACCGCAATGGACTGGGTCATTACTAAGGATATCTTATATTGGGATATCAAATTTTTATCTGAGCGTTATCATCTGCCAATTATGATTACCGAAAATGGAATGGCCAATCTGGATTTTGTCATGAGTGATGGTAAGATTCACGATCCGCAGCGGATTGAGTATATGAAATGGTATCTGGCATCCATGAAAAAGGCAATCGAAGAGGGCTGTGAAGTCATTGGTTATACCTATTGGTCAATTATGGACAACTATGAATGGGCAGAAGGCTATGACAAACGCTTTGGACTCATACATATTGACTATCAGACCCAGAAACGAACGATGAAGGATTCGGCGTATTGGTATGCCGAAGTGATAAAAAATAACGGTGAGTGGAATGGAGATTAAAATGGAGAAGAAATATCTGTTTCAAGATGCGAGCTTTACAGCCAAGGAGCGGGCAGCAGATTTAATTAACAAACTGACGCTGGAAGAGAAAATCGGGATGGTCACCACTGATGTATGTGAGGTGTCACGGCTGGGACTGAAATCCGAGCAAATTGGTGTGGAGATTGCCAGAGGACTGGTTCACCGCGGCGAGCGGGAATCTACAATATTACCGCAGCCGTGGGGCATGACGGCTTCGTTTGACGAAGGTCTTATGGAGAAACTCGGCGATATGGCTGGTGATGAGGTGCGTATCAGTAATCAGATGGAGGAACCAACTTCTCTAGTATTATATGGACCAACGGTGGATATGGAACGTGATCCAAGATGGGGCCGAAATGAGGAGGCATATGGTGAAGATCCGTGTCTTGCGGGAAAAATGTCAGCGGCATATACCAGAGGACTTAAGGGATATGATTCCAAATATATTAAGACAGCTCCAATGCTGAAGCATTTTTATGCAAATAATAGTGAGAATGAGCGTCAGACTACAAATGCCAATATCACGCCGCGAATGAAATATGATTATTATTTAAAGCCATTTGAAATTGCAACGCGCGAAGGTGGTGCAGTCGGATTGATGACCGCCTACAACTGTATCAATGGTGTTGAAGGTGTCAACAATCCCGATGTATGGGAAATCTGTAAAAAGCAATGGGGCATGGTTTTTGCGGTTAGTGATGGCGGAGATTTTGGCCAAAACGTGGCGGCGCATCGCACCTATGAAAATCATGCGAGGTCAATCGCCGACATTCTTGGAATTGGTGCGGACATGATGCTTGACAGCCGTGAGATGGTTGAACCAGCCGTTCGGGAGGCATTGAAAAATGGCTATATGAGTGAAGAGCAGCTTGACCTAGCTGTGCAAAGCCTGTTAGAGCTTCGTTTTATGTTGGGCGACTTTGACGAGAATCACCCATATGCCCATATGGAGCAATCTAAGCTTGCCTGCGGCGAGCACAAACAGCTTGCCGTTGAAATCGGACGTAAATCAATGATGCTGTTAGAGAACAACGGACTCCTGCCACTACAAGAAGATGGTAAATGCAAAGTGGCTGTCGTAGGACCATTAGCGAATGAAAATTATCGTGACACTTACTGCGGCTATGCGGCAAAACAAACACCAGTGGTACAAGGATTTATCGAAAAGCTGGGTAAAGAACGGGTATTATTTGACGAAGGCTTTGACCATGTTGTCATCAAGTCGCTGAAAACAGGCAAGTATCTAACGGTTGGTGAAGATGATATTTTATTTGCCAGCGTCGAGAATCAGAATGAGGCAGATGTATTTGAGTTAAATGACTGGGACTTTGGTTCCTGGACCTTGCGCTCGACCAGAACACGAAAATATGTAACGGAGAATCGTGGCTATGCGGGCATATTTATCCGCGATGCAAAAGTGAACTTTGATATGCCGATGCGTTGCTGTGCTGATGAAGCCTTTGGTTGGTTTACGATGGAGGTAATCAAAGCAGAACCGGATTGTGATGGTATCCAATATTTGAAATCTTGGTGTGACCGTTCGCTCACGATACATGATGATGGTAAATTGGCTTCTGTCAGTGGAATCCCTCGAGATGGAGAAGACCAGTTTGTAATTGAAGTAATCTCAGATGGTAAGGAACGAGCTGCAAAACTGGCGGCAGAAGCAGATTACGCCATCGTGTGTGCTGGTAATCAACCAATGATTAATGCGCGCGAAGAATATGACAGACCAGATATCCGCCTGCCAAAAGCACAATCGGCATTGCTCAAAGCTGTTAGTCAGGCAAATGATAAGACAATTTTATACATGGTTACTGGTTATCCATATTCAATTGAAAAAGAAAAAGATATGGCAGCGGCTGTTTTGGTTTCGGCGCATTTGGGACCTAGTCTTGGTCATGTGGCGGTAGAAACCATCTTCGGTGAAAATGTTCCGGCCGGACGTACACCGACTACATGGTACAAATCACTGCGAGAGTTGCCTTGGATAGAGGATTATGATATTCTCAAAAACGATATGACTTATCTATATCAAAAGAATGAACCGCTTTATCCATTTGGCTATGGTTTGAGCTATACAACCTTTAAATATGAAAATGCAGCATTAGACAAGATGAATTATGCAGAGGGAGAAGACATCCGTGTTACGGTAAGCATTACGAATACCGGCGAATACGACGGCGATGAGGTGGTACAGCTGTATGTGGTGCCAGCAGCATCTTGTTATAAGCGTCCGGTCAAAATGTTGAAAGCCTTCCAGCGTGTTACATTGAAGCGTGGAGAAACAAAGGAAGTGCAGTTAACGGTTAAGTATGATGATTTGGCATTCTGGCTCACCGAGCGTAACGCATATGTCGTTGATGCTGGCGAATATACCTTTGAAGTCGGTGTTTCGTCAAAGGATATACGAGCTAGCCTAACCGCTCAAATTGCTGGTGAAAGTGTAACCAGTCGTGTTGCGACGGTGCGGGTAGACGCAATTGATACCGAGGATTACACCGGTATTCAATTCCTGACTGACAAGTCCGATGGTCATAGCTATATTCAAGGAATTGGTCTAATGGGCTATGCTGTCTATCCGGCTTTTGACCTAAGTAAAGTAAATGCTTTTGAAGCAATGATTTCATCGACATCGGGACGAATTAACCTGTCAATTGTTGATAATAAAACAGGAGAGACTATAGGCAATTGTGCCGGAAACGGTACAGGCGGACTTACCTCCTTTGCACCAATTACATGTAGTATTACACCACGGGAAGGAATTACCGATATTATGCTGCGCTTTTCAAAAGATTTTTCTGTGAAGTCATTTCGTTTTTTTGCCCAATAAGTCTAAGGAGGAATTTTCCTAACGCGTTGTTAGGAAAATTCCTCCTTTTTGTAAGTATCACGATATTGCTTTAAGGTCATACCAGTAATCTCTTTAAAACGAGAGCCAAGATGACTTTGTGAGGTAAAGCCAAGATAGTGGGCAATTTCAATATAAGAATAATTGGAATACGTAAGTAAGTTTTTTGTTAAATCAATTTTTTGCTGCAGGATATATTGATAGAGCGAAATGCCTTCCTGGGTTTGAAAAAGCGAACTTAAAAAGTTTGGATGGACATCAAGTTCGGCAGCAATTTCTTGAACGGTCAAACGGCTGTGCAAATGTTGAAAGACATAATTCTTGCATTTACGAATCAACGGATGCCCGATGTCGCTTTCATTTTTCTTTTCTTTCTTTTTGTCAGCAACCATTTGCGCAAAATTCATTTCAGCATCCTGAACGAGTGATTGTAACAGCATCATATCCTTTAATGATTCAATCTGCTGGGAGTAAGTATCAGTCAAAGAGAACACATATTCAGCCGACAGACCGCCACGTATGGCGGCACGTCCGGAAGCAGTGACCGCATAGATAGCCATGTTTTTACCATTTCTAACAGGATCGATGGCAGTAGTGCCAAGTCTGCTGACGGTATCTTCTTCCCATGTCTGGCGCAATTTCTCAGCGTCGCCGTCCTCAATGCTTTTTAATAGACGTAGTTCCTGATCATAAGGGTTATGCATTTTTTGGTTTTCACGATTGGAAAAAATATCTGCGGTTGTTCGTACATTTGCCTCCTCGCGAATGAATTCGGTATGTAAATTATTCTGATAACATTTTTCAATTGTTAAGTTGTGGGTCTGATAACAGTTAAATAACAACAGCACATATTTTAAAGCAAATGGCGGATATGCAGCCGGTACAACTGACATCATATTTGGCAAAAGTGAATCTATGGTCAGGGCATTTTTCGCGTGGATATCCTCTCCAACAAACAAAAGATGGAACGGTCCAATGACGTAGCAACCCTCTGTTGTTAGAAAACTAACATAGCAGATATAGTTATTCACAAATGAAAAGACCGGATAATCCTTCTTGGCATTTGCCAATAAAAAGGAAATAAGCTCCGGATAATCAGCAAAGAAGTCTACGGGTTGCTTGGCTGGAAGGTATTGTTTAATCAGAGTCTCGTTCGCATTGTATAAGGATATGGTTGTATTTAATTCGTTCGTAACGTATTGACAAACAGGTGAAATTCTCATATCTATTCTCCAATAAAATTATTATTTTTCATAGTATAGCATATTTGATTTGAAAAGTGATATAAACATTTGGAAAATGATTTTTATATACCAAATGATTCGATAAGATAGGAACATCAATAGCTTCAATTAGGCGAAATGTAAAAGGAGGAATAGGCAATGAAGAAAGTAATGTTAGGTGTATTGTTGGGCGCAGTGATGGCTGTCAGCTTAGCAGGTTGCGGTAATTCTAAGGGGGGGAAGAGCTCGGCAGACACATCCTATACGATGTGGATTTATGCATCGGCAGATGCCAGTTACTATGCAGAATACAGTGATAATCCGGCAGTGAAGTATTTATTTGAAAAAACATGGGGGCAAGATAATAAAAAAATTGATATTGAATTCTGGGCACCACCCACTGGGACTGCATCCGATAATTATCAGACGATGATTGCCAGCAGAACTTATCCAGATGTCTTGAACGGTGTACTCGCTGATTCAGCGCCAACTCTTTATGAGGAGGAGATTATCCTTGATTTAACGGATTATGTGGAACAATACATGCCAAACTATAAGGCGTTATTGGATAATAATCCAGATGTGAAGTCAGCAGCAGTCTATGATGTTGATGGCGAGGAACGAATTTTAAGCCTGACGGTGGGATATGAGGATTATGATTATTACTTTACCGGATATGAATATCGCCGTGACTGGATTGTGAAGTATGGAACGAATCCACAGACTGGAGCAGCGTTTTCTGGTGGCTATACAGAAGCAGAGAACCCGGATAGTTGGGCAGATGATGTAGTATTTCCAAGTGGCGGTACCGACCCAATTTACATTAGTGATTGGGAATGGATGTTTGAAATATTTGAAAAGGCGCAGGCAGATTTAGGAATTACCGATTCCTATTGTATCAGCATGTATTATCCAGGATATACCTATAACGGTCAATTAGGTTCAAGCTTTGGTGGCGGCAACATTCTTTGGTACAAGGATGATGTTGGAAAGATTCAGTTTGGTGGAAATACAGATAGCACACGTAGTTATTTCCAATGTTTGAATACATGGTATAACAACAAATGGCTTGACAAGGAGTTTAATGAGCGTACTAGTGATGTATTCTATTCAATTGACGATGTTAGCGTGCGTCAGGGTAAGGTTGGTATGTGGTGTGGTTTGGCTGGACAGCTAGGCGGAAGATTGGATATGGGTGACGAATGGACGAGTGGAATTTGTGTCTATGGCTGTGCTTTACCGGTTAACGATGTCTATGGACCGGATTCATGTAAAAACGTTGAACCAAATAGCCTTACCGATGCAAGCTTGGCTGGAGTTAACTTTTATATTACAACAGCAGCAAAGGATAAGGATCTTGCTACGCTGTGCAGTTTCTTTGATTATTTATATTCAGAAGAAGGTGCGATTATTCGTTCAGTAGGTCTAAATGAGGAACAGGTTGCAGAGAGTAATAGCACCTTTTATCAGGACTATGGCTTAGACAAGGGTGGCTATAGTATTGCAGAGGACAGCAGATATAGATACGATGATATAATCGTAAATGATAGTGCTAGCCTTGGTGGTGCGATAAGAGCAGATCAGCTTCCAGGTATTCATTTGATTTCAAGCGTTGATACAGGCTTTAAAGAGAGCTATGATGCTAGCATGAAAAGATGGATACAATATGAAAGTACAGCGTATATTGGAAAACAAATCACAGGGATAATGTCAAAAGATGATACGACAGCAATCAATGATATTCAGACAAAAATTTTGAACTACATGGAGCAGAAGGCACCGGAGTTTATTAAAGGTATTGCCGATCCGTTCAATGATCAGGATTGGGAGAATTGGTGTACAATGCTGGAAAAATATAATTACCAGAAGGGTATTGATATTTATCAGCCTTACATCAATAAATAATCAAAAGTGGTAACCATGAATGGGCGGTAACGGAAATAAAAAAATATCTGGTATAGTTAAAAAAGCCCATAGGGCACCAATGAAGAAAGGAGGAACTAGACGTGAAGAGAACATATCGTGCAATGGAAGCTTATAAAGTAAGCTTTAATGCAAATGAGCAGGTTGCTGCTGCTTGTAATGCAGTTGAAGAGGCATCAAAGTATAATATGCCAGCAGCAGGAGGATTAGTTTGTGATACATCAGGCGGTAAGTACGGCGGAGAAGGCTGGGGTACTTGTGTTGGTGATGAATCAGCGATTGCAATTAATCTACAGTACGCAAGCTAAAAACAATGGCACACACTGGCAATATAAGCCTGTGTGTGCTGATTTGTCAGGAGAGAAAATAATGAAGGTAAAAGAAAATTATGAACTAAAAAAAGTATTAGATGATTATATGGTAATTCCCAAAGGCAGTGCCATGAAGACATTTTCCGGGACGATTGTGCTAAGTGAAACAGCCGCTTTTGCCTGGGAAAAATTACAGCAGGACGTAACGACAGAAGAATTAATTCAAAGTGTATTGGAGGAATTTGAGGCAGAACCAGAGCAGGTAGAACGTGATGTCTTAGATTTAATTGAAAAATTGAAAACATATGATGTACTGGAAGCAGCACAACGTTGATATAGAAGAGGAAAAAATATGGCAGAACAAACAGGCAGCCTATTAGCTTTACTGCGTGAGATGGAAAAACAGGGAATTGGAGAAGAGGATGAACGGCGGCATAAGATATATGGAAAGGCACTAAATCAAAAAGCCCGGGCAGCAGGCTTGCCGCAAATGGGTGTGTTTGAGTTGACACCGCTATGCAATTTGAGTTGTAAGATGTGCTATGTCCATTTGAATAAGAAGCAAATTGAGGGACAGCCATTGTTATCCGGCAAGCAGTGGATTCAAATTATGGAGCAGGCGGTTCAAAATGGCATGATGCATGCGCAGTTAACCGGCGGAGAGGCACTGATGCACCCAGATTTTGATATGATTTATCAATATCTGTACAGTCAGGGAATCCAGATTACGGTGATGACCAATGGCATTTTGCTAAATAAATCACGGATTGCCTTTTTTGAACAATATCCGCCATCTTCTATTCAGATTACTATCTATGGCGGCAGTGAAAAAAGCTATGAACGAGTAACCGGTTATCGTATGTTCCAAAAGGTAACTGAGAATGTCGTTCATGCCAAAGTGATTGATTGTCGAATTGCACTTTCGGCAACACCAAGCCGTTTTTTTGGTGCCACAGACTTGAAAGAGGTACTTACATTTGCCAAGCAAAATGAGCTGAAAATCAATGTCAATCAGAATCTAAATCAGCCCCGGGAGGAAACAAACCGTGAACTGAATGATTTTGATTTTTCCGAAGAAGAATATATGGAAATCATGGATATTGTTGTTCCCGAAGCGGTACGTAAGGCAAATCGCCAGAAGATAAAGGAGCTTCCACCTGTTGGTACTGGTACCACATCGCAGTTTGGATTGCGTTGTGCGGCTGGTAAGGCATTATTTTGCATCAACTGGAAAGGAAACATGCAGACGTGTTTGGATATTCCGGCTGGTGAAGCGGTTCTTGAGGTTGGATTTATTGAGGCATGGAATAGAGCTCATGCCAAGGCATTGGCTTATGAGATTCCGATGGAGTGCCATGACTGTATTTACCAGAAGGTATGCAATCTATGTCCAGTTATTCATGCTCAGGGAGCACCAAAAGGGCATGTTGACCGCAGAATTTGTGCAAGAACCAAATGCTTGGTAGAACAGGGTCACCGCACATTGGAATAAAGCAATACCAAGGAGTAATGTCGATGAGAACAATAAAACAATATTTCAAAAAACGCCACCAAGCAAAACGATATGCGAAGTGGCTTTTAAATTTAATAAAGCCGTGGCTGCCCATTATTATCATTGTCTCATTGGTGAATGCGGCAGTATCAGTAATGGGGGTTGGGATCGCGGCCATCAACAAGCAGGTAGTAGACCAAGCGACAGCAGGTAAGCCTGTTTTTAATGAACAGATATTTGCTATTTTGGCAGCTGTCACACTATGTAATATTTTCTTTTCTATCGGCATAAATGTTGTTAAAACATTATTAAATGAACGTTATGGGTATTCGTTAAAAGAGCAGTTTTATGAAAAAATATTACAGGCACAGTGGCTGCCATTATCAAAAATCCATAGTGGAGATTTGATGACGCGGATAACAAGTGATGTTGATACGGTAGCTTCGGGTATGTTTTCCGTGGTTCCATCGGCATTCTTTATTGTCTTTCAACTGGTTACTGCGTTTTTGGTACTATATCATTATGATCCGCTGTTGTCGCTATTTGCACTATGTCTTGGTCCGATTGGTGTCATAATGAGTGTTTTGATTAGCCGCATTTTTGCAAAATATCAGCGTGAATCAAGAGAAAACGAAGCCGCTTATCGAGCGTTTATGCAGGAAAGCGTTGAGAATTTGGTGATTATCAAAAGCTTTTCTAAAGAAACATATAGTAAGTTTTGTATGCAGGAGTTTTGGAAAAAACGATATGAGATTATCAAGAAAAGAAGTATTGCCAGCTTGGGTATGGGTCTGGGAATGAGTGTGATTTTCTCAGGCGGGTATCTGATTGCATTTGGTTGGAGCTTGATTCGCTTGGTACGAGGCGAAATTACATATGGAACCGTCACACTCCTGCTTACTTTGGTCGGACAGGTGCAGAGTCCGATGCAGGGCTTGCAGACCTTAATGCAGCAGCTTGTAGCTATTCTTGTTTCGGCAGGAAGAATCATGGAAATATCGGAGATGCCGGAAGAACAACACAGAAAGGCAAAAGCATTACATGTCCCGGCATTGCATCCAAATGAAGCATTGGGTGTTTGCGCAAAGCATCTGGAGTTTACTTATAGTGAAAGGGAAAAGCCAGTCTTGCAAGAGCTGGAATTTGATTTTCAACCAGGTGAAACAGTCGGAATTATTGGTCAAAGCGGTGCGGGGAAGACAACCATCATTCGTCTATTGCTGGCACTGATAATGCCACAGCAAGGAACACTTCGTTTATACCAGTCTGATGGAAAAGAGTACATGGTTAATGCCGACATGCGAGATTATATATCGTATGTTCCGCAGGGGAATACGCTGATATCGGGCTCGATTCGGCAAAATCTCTGGGTGGGAAAAGAGAATGCATCGGAGAATGAAATGTGGCAAGCATTAGAATTGGTGGAGGCGGCAGAATTTGTTCGTAACCTTCCCGGCGGTCTAGATGCCCAAATATTGGAAAAGGGTGGCGCTATCTCCGAAGGACAGGCTCAACGGATTGCGATTGCCAGAGCCGTGATTAAACCGGCAGCGATATTGATTCTGGATGAGGCAACAGCATCATTAGATATGAAGACAGAAGAAAAGATTGTCCGTAATTTACAGACGGCTTTTGCTAATTTGACCTGTATCGTAGTTACTCATCGACCGTCATTATTAAGTATTTGTGAGCGAACCTACGAACTGGAACATGGAAAGCTTCGGGAGGTATCAGTGTGAAAAATCAAGATTTTTCACACGCAACTTTGTGCCTGAGGCCCAAAGTTTGCAGGTTGTGAGAAAGGCATGGTTATTAAGATGACAGAACAGAGGCAAGACATATCGATCGCCAAATGGAGCAAAATTGCAAGGGAAGCAGGATCATGTGGTGAGCAGATACCGTTATACTTTTATGTAAATGGAATTTCGATGACACCATTAATTAGAAATAAGATCGATCAAGTGACAATATTACCGCGAATGGGACAAGTGAAAAAGGGTGATATCGTTCTGTTCGGAGCAAATGTCGGATATGCCAACTATGTCCTGCATCGTGTCTATAAAATTAAGGGAGAACAGATTCTAACACTTGGTGATGGGAATTTAAAAGCTGACTTTTGGATGTCATTAGATAACATCATCGGCGTTGCCGTTTCATTGCAGAGAGGAAAAAGAACATTTAATTTACAGGGGCGGGCAGCGGTGCTGTGGGGAAAACTGTGGTTGCTGTTATTTCCTGTAAGGGGAAAACTGAAAAAAATATATCTATTTTTGAAACCGTGTGATGAAAGGAAGAAGTGAAGATGCAGCATTTTTATTTTGGCAATGCCAAGGTCAATATCTCTGATTGTCTGGAAATGCCGATTGACTGGGAGCATTTTGTTAAGGAATGTCCATGGGAATTTGAGGTAAACGTAACGGTATCAAATGACAAAATTATGATTGATAAAGAACAAATCCAGACATTTGGCCATGCCAATGTTACCTCATATAAAAATGGCTGGTTATTTGCGACAGCCCAAAATAACCGGCATTTCGAAGAGGTGGACAACAAGGTGCAGCTTGTAAATGGTGAACTGACATATCAGGCATGCCTGCATGCCACTAATAATTATCGGGAATGCACATATTATGCTGCCGATTGCGCCAAGGATAAGATTCAAAATTTTCATAACGCCTTTGATTCGGTCTTGCCATATCACGGTGGTAGCATTATCCATGCGTCCTGCGTAAAGTATCAGGATAAAGCAATACTATTTTGTGGACCAAGCGGAATGGGTAAGTCAACACAAGCTAGACTCTGGGAGAAATATCGTGGAACCTATATGCTCTCAAGTGACGCACCGGCAGTATTTTTAGATGCAGACGGAGCAGTTGCGCATGGAATGCCATGGGATGGCAGTGACCATATTATTACCCAGGAAAGTGGCAAAGTGGCAGCGGTTATCTGCTTGCAGCAGGCAAAAGAAAATAAAATCTATCAATTGGATGAAGCTGCAGCCTTTGAGGTGTTAATGAAACAAGGACATTTGCCATTGTGGGATAGCGAGGCAATGGTTCGTGAGATGATGGTATTAAAAAAAATGGCGGGTGCGGTTCCCTTCTACCGGTTAGAATGTCTTCCGGATGAGGGGGCGGTGGAAGCTGTTGAAGTGGTGATTTGAAATAGTTTGGTGGCATCTACTGGTTGGTAGGTGCCATATTTTTACCATATTTACTATATTTACCCCTGTACCACTATAATAAATATAATTTGAAAAATGATATAAGTATTTGAAATGTGATACGAATTTGATGTGTATTTTCCTAGAATGATTATAACAAGGAAAAAGATTCTATGACATCTACTAATTAAATGGAGGAACTAAATATGAATATGAAAGAGTTACTTAAGGAACTGACACTGGAAGAAAAAGCATCACTTTGCTCTGGCGAGGATTTCTGGCATACGAAAGCAATCGAACGATTGGACATCCCGGCAGTGATGATGTGTGATGGACCGAATGGATTACGTAAGCAGGAAGGGGATGCCGATCATCTGGGGCTGAACGTGAGCATTCCGGCGGTCTGCTTTCCAACCTCTTCGGCAGTGGCATCGAGTTTTGATGTTAATCTAGTTCATAAGCTGGGTGAAACTTTGGGCAAGGAGTGTCAGGCAGAAAATGTTTCCATGTTGCTTGGACCTGGTGTAAATATCAAACGTAGTCCACTGTGCGGACGAAATTTTGAATATTATTCAGAGGATCCATATCAATCTACGCAGATGGCAACTGCCTACATAAAAGGGTTACAGAGTCAAGGCGTGGGAGCATGTATCAAGCATTTTGCAGCCAATAATCAGGAGAGCCACCGTCAGACCGGAGACAGCGTGGTGGAAGAGCGGACACTGCATGAGATATATCTTGCCAGCTTTGAGGAAGCAGTAAAAACAGCTAAGCCATGGGGCGTAATGTGTTCCTATAATCGAGTTAACGGTACGTTTGCGGCAGAAAATAAGGAGCTGCTTACCGATATCCTGCGCACTCGCTGGGGCTATCAGGGAATGGTTGTCACTGACTGGGGTGCAGTAAAGGGTAGGGTTAATGGCATTTTGGCCGGTCTGGATTTGGAAATGCCAGGCGGTGCAGGTTCATTGATCAATGATGCAAAGATTGTTAAGGCAGTTCAGGATGGCACACTGTCAATGGAAGATTTGGATAAAGCAGTCACAAATGTACTGGATTTTGTGATGAAATCAGCCGCACAGCATCAGGACGGCATCAGTTTTGATCGAGAAGCTGATTATCAGGTAGCGATGGAAGCGGCAACGGAATGCGCTGTTCTGTTAAAAAATGAGGGCAATGCCCTTCCGCTGGCTAAGGGGACGAAGGCGGCTTTTATTGGCGGCTTTGTGGAAAGACCCCGGATTCAAGGCAGCGGCAGCAGTTTCATTAACTCCACCAAGGTACCTTCAATCGCAGAGCTGATTCAGGGAAATTCAGAAATTGTTTATGCGAAGGGCTTTGCCGTAGATGCAGGTGGTACGGAGAACTGCTCCTATACCGGAGCAGCAACAGATGGAGAGAAAATAGATGAGAGCCTGTTGGCAGAAGCAGTAGAACTGGCAAAAGCTAGTGAGGTAGCAGTAATCTTTGCCGGACTACCGGGAAGCTTTGAATCTGAAGGTGCAGATCGTACCCATATGGATTTGCCGATGAATCAGAACCGACTGATTGAAGAGGTCTGCAAGGTGCAGCCAAATACCATAGTGGTGTTGGCGAATGGTTCGCCAGTGACGATGCCTTGGGTAGACCAAGTGTCTGCAATACTGGAAATGTATCTGGCGGGTGACGGTGCCAGCGAGGCGACAATGTCGTTATTATATGGTGAATCCAATCCATCTGGTAAGCTTGCAGAGAGCTTTCCGCTGCGATTAGAAGATATCTCGGCATACATGAATTTTCCAGGTGAAAGAGGTGTGGTTCAGTATCGAGAAGACATTTTTGTAGGCTATCGTTATTACGATAAGAAAGCAATGCCGGTGCTGTTCCCATTTGGACACGGCTTGAGCTATACCACTTTTTTATACAGTGATCTGACACTATCGGCTGACAAGTTAATGGATAAGGATACGCTGAATGTTTCTGTTACCGTTACAAATACTGGCGCGGTTATCGGTAAGGAGGTTGTTCAGTTGTATGTGGGAGCACCAAACAGTGAAGTACGCCGCCCAGTTCGGGAATTGAAAGGGTTTGAGAAAATCGAGCTGATGCCGGGTGAGAGTAAGACGGTTACTTTTACTCTGGATAAGCGTAGTTTTGCTTATTATGAGAGTGCAATTCATGACTGGTTTGTAGAAGGTGGATGCTATGAAATCAGTGTTGGTTCTTCAAGCCGGGATACTCGTGCAGTTGACGTGATTGCGGTAGAGAGTGCAGATTGCCTGCCATTGACAGTAACACTGGAAACCAGCATTGGTGAACTAATTAACCATCCAGCGACGGCAGCAACCATGGAACAGCTTATTCAACGCAGTATCGCACAACGCCATGGTGGTGATAGTGCAGCAACGGCTACTGCGGCAATGGGGGATGGCGCTGGGGATTTAGTTGCCGGAGCAATGGAGATGCCTTTAGGTGCGTTACTTTCATTTGGTGTTATGCCGGAAGAACATTTGATGGGATTGATTGCAATGTTGCAGGCATCGGTTGATGCTTACGTCTCTTAATATTATAAACCTTAGTATTATAAAAAGAATGATTGAAATTATGATATATTTATTTATATTTTGATAAAAATAAGCAGTGATTTAGCTTAAAGTATAGATATACAAACAATACATGGAAACGGAATTATAGGAGGATTTATTATGAATAGAATGCCATTTCTAGAAGATTGGCGGTGGCGGGAAGACGGCAAGGAACAAAAGAATATTTGTCTGCCTCACGATGCTATGTTAGAACAAGGACGTTCGTCAGATTCTAAATCAGGAAGCGCATGTGCCTATTTTCAGGGAGGCATTTACGAATATGAAAAAGTGTTTTATGTACCGGATGGGTGGCAAGAATTGGATAGTTATATTGAATTCGAGGGTATCTATCCAAATGCAATCGTTAAATTAAATGGAACGGAAATTGCGGCTTGTCAAAACGGGTACAAGGGATTCCTGGTACCGCTCGAGAATTTAAATTATTCCAGCGAGAACAAGCTAGAGGTTATTGTTGATAATCAGTTAGTACCAAACAGCAGATGGTATTCCGGTGCTGGTATTTATCGTCCAGTATGGCTGTGGCAGGGATCAAAGCAGCATATTCAGCCAGAAGGGGTGAGGGTTACGACACTTTCCTATCATCCGGCCCAGATACAGGTCGATGTATTACATACAGCAAACGCAGAGAATCTACGGGTAGAGATTCTCGATGGAGAAGAGGTGGTTGCTGCTGGATGCGGTGAGCATATTACGCTGACAATACCAGATGCAAAGCTGTGGAGTGCAAAGAATCCAAACCTTTACACTTGTCAGGTTTGCTTACAGGATCAAGACGAAGTATTCGATACCGCTAAAGTGCAGTTTGGTATTCGCACCATTGCATATTCCTCACAAGGCTTATTCATAAATGGTGAGTCGGTGCTGCTGCAAGGTGGATGTATTCACCATGACAATGGTATTCTAGGTGCAAAATGCTTTGCAAAATCGGAATGGCGCCGCATCAAGCGATTAAAAGAAAACGGCTTTAATGCGATTCGTTCGGCTCATAATCCAGTTGCGGTAGCAACCCTTGAAGCGTGCGATGCCTTGGGAATGTATGTCATGGATGAAACATGGGATATGTGGTATCAGACCAAAAATGCGCATGATTATGCCAATCATTTTGAGGCAAATTATCAGTCTGATATACAAGCAATTGTGGAAAAGGATTATAATCATCCATCGGTCATCATGTATTCGATTGGTAATGAGGTATCAGAGCCAACCGAAGAAAAAGGCGTAGTACTAGGCAAGAAGATGGTCGAGCTGGTGCATCGACTGGATGCGACAAGACCGGTTACTGCCGGAATTAATATTACCCTTCTGCTAATGTCATTGATGATGAAGGGAAACGACATGGTCAATCCGGAAACTGGTAAGGAAGTAGAGGTCGATGAGAAACTTGAAATCAAAGGCGTAGATAAAATGGACAGCACGGCATATAACCAAATGATTTCTGAAATGGGAAGCCGGATGAACAATGCTGCAATGATGCCACAGGCAGACGGCGTATCATCACCAATTCTAGATGCACTTGATATTGCCGGATATAACTATGCTTCGACACGTTATGATATTGAAGGTGAAGCACATCCAGACCGTGTGGTGGTCGGAAGTGAGACATTCCCATATGACTTAGTTACAAACTGGCGCAAGGTGCAGGAATATCCATACCTAATTGGTGATTTTATGTGGACGGCATGGGATTATCTGGGTGAGGCTGGACTTGGTACATGGACTTATCATCAAGATGCGAAGACATCAAATAAGCCATATCCGTGGCTCCTGGCAGATTCGGGAGCATTTGACATCTTAGGTAACGACAATGCTGAGGCGGGACTTGCATCCGTGGTATGGGGAAAACGAACCACACCATATATTGGGGTTGTACCAGTTAATAAAAATCCTGAAGAGCTGGTAAAATCGGTATGGCGCGGCACGAATGCATTGCCGTATTGGTCTTATCAAGGCTGTGAAGGAAAAGCGGCAGTAGTAGAAGTATATAGCTCGGCGGCTGAAATAGAGCTGTTTATCAATGACAGAAGTTTAGGTAAGCAGAAGCTGGAATCAATGAAGGCAGTATTTGAAACAGTTTATGAAGCTGGAACCTTAACCGCTATTGCTTATGATGAGAATGGTATAAAGCTTGCCGAAAGCAGCTTGCAATCGGCAGACAGTGACATTCAGATTCAGATTTGCCCAGAAGAAAGTAAGTTTAAAAAAGGCGATATTTTATATCTGGATATTTGTATTACCGGTGCGAATGGAGAGATTGAATGTAATCAAGATACATGCTTAAGCGTTCAAGTGGACGGCGGTGAGCTGCTCGGATTCGGCAGTGCGAATCCAAGGACAGAAGAGAATTATTTAGAAGGTAAATATACGACCTACTATGGTAGAAGTCAGGCTGTGGTAAAGGTATTGAGTGATACCCTAACAATAAAGGTATCTTCTGATACGCTTTCACCGGTCAGTAAAACCATTTCTGTGTGGGAGTAATGAGTAACTATCATTATTAAGGAGGAGACAGCGATGTCGCGTGAAGTTAAAAAATATGCACCAAAAATAACATGGAAGATGGATTTTAAGAGGAACTGGCAGGTTTACCTAATGTTCTTTCCTGTTTTCGTGATGATATTTGTATTAAACTATATTCCGATGACGGGTATCTTAATGGCGTTTGAAAACTATGACATCAACAAAGGCTGGTTTGCCAGTGAGTGGGTGGGGTTGCAAAACTTTATTACCCTCTTTACCGGAGAAGATTTCCCGCGAGCATTAAGAAATACGGTTTGCATTATGCTTCTTAAATGTACGGTTGCCTTTATTATGCCAGTTATCTTTGCATTTTTACTGAGCATGCTCAATAGTAAAAAATATAAGCGTACGGTTCAGACCTTTTCTTACTTGCCCAACTTTGTGGCAGCAGTCGTTGTGTGTTCGCTAGTTCAAGTGTTCTTAGCAAAGGATGGTCCATTAACTATGCTGCTGCAACACATATTAGGAACAGTAAATCAAAACTGGTTGGCTAATAATCAGATTCCAGTGTTTTGGATTATCTATATTTTCATGGGTATTTGGCAGGGCATTGGCTGGGGCTCAATTATGTATGTGGCGGCAATCGCTACGGTCAATGGGGATTTGCATGAGGCAGCAGCCATTGATGGTGCAACCCGAATGCAGCGGATGATGAAGATTACCTTACCATGTATTAAGCCGACTATTATCATGATGTTTGTGTTAAATATTGGGCTTAGCTTTACCGGTGGATATGAGAACATCCTGCTGATGTACATGCCATCTACCTACAATGTGGCCGATACCGTTTATACCTATACGTATCGAATGGCCTTTACATCAGGAGCAAATTATGGATTGTCGGCAGCTTCCGGACTATTTCAGTCCATCGTTGGAACAATTTTGCTGATTGGCTCAAATGCACTTAGTAGAAAGGCAAGTGATTTTTCACTTTTCTAATGGAAAAATGCAGAAAGAGGTAATACACAATGAAAATGAGAAAAAAAGAAGATGATCGTGTTTCCACAATGATAGAAAATCCGAGTATATCAGACCATGTCATTCAAGTGATTGTAGTTGTGCTGTGTGGGCTGGTGGCGATATGCAGCTTAATCCCAATGTGGCATGTGTTGATGAGCTCTGTGTCAGATGGCAAGTCACTCTTGGCACATGAGGGTTTGGTGCTTTGGCCAGTTGGTGGATTTACATTAGACGGATTTAAACATATTTTTAATGATTCCAGTATTGTCAGTGGTTATGCCAACAGTATATTTTATACCGTGGCTTCAACAGCATTGGGATTTGCAATTTCGGTAGTCGCAGGCTATGCAATGAGCCGAGAAACAAAACTGCGTACCTTTATGACGTTATTTGTCATGATGACGATGCTATTTGGCGGTGGTTTGGTACCAACTTATATGGTTATTCAGAAGCTGGGCTGGGTTGGAACCCGTTGGGCAATCATTGTACCAGGCTGTACGAATGCAATTTTCATGGTCATGATGATGAATGCATTCCGCTCGGTACCAAAAGAAATGTATGAGGCAGCACGAATTGACGGGGCTGGACATTTTCGGACGATGACGCAGGTAATGTTACCGCAGGCAATGAATATGGGCTCGGTTATTATTTTAAACAGTGTCGTAATGCAATGGAACTCATGGCTTCCAGCATCAATATATACACCAAATAACAAGTCCTTATGGCCGCTGCAGCTATGGATTAAACAGATTACAACGAGTAATGCCGATTTTCTACGGTCGTCGAATCCGGATTATAGCAGATATTTGATTCAATTTGCAGTAATCGTAGCAGCAACATTGCCAATTATTATTTTGTTCCCATTTTTCCAAGAACGGTTGGAAAAGGGTGTAATTATGGGTGGTGTTAAGGAGTAACACAATCATAGATGAGCGAGGTGTAAATATATGTTAAATCTAATACCATTCCCCCGTGGCGCAGTCAAAGAGCTTCAGGGAAAACTGAGTTTACCGAAGACCATTGGCATTGATTTAGGTGGATTTGAAGCATGGTGTATACAGGCATTTTTAGAAAGACTGGAGTTAACGATTGGTAATGGGGAACGCTTGCTGCGATTGGAACGGGTTCCAACGATGCAACCGGAAAAATATAGTTTGAACATTACAGAGCAAGGCATAACGGTTCAGGCGGCGAGTGAAAGTGGCATAATATGGGCGCTGACTACGGCTGCAAACCTATATCAAAATGGTACCCTGCCTTGCTGCTATATTGAAGATACGCCAAAATATCCACATCGTGGTCTGCACCTAGACTGTGCGCGGCACTTTTTCCCTGCAAGGCAGGTAAAGAAAGTGATTGAAGAAATTTCACTTGCAAAAATGAATGTATTGCATTGGCATTTGTCGGATGATCAGGGCTGGCGGATTGAGAGTAAGCAGTTTCCTAAATTGCATGAAAAAAGCAAAGACTACTTTACCCAGAATGAAATTCGAGAAATTGTTGCCTATGCTAAAAATCGTGGCGTTGAGATCATACCAGAAATTGATATGCCGGGACACACAAGAGGGATATTATCCGCTTATCCGAAGTTTAGTTGTACGGGTGAAAATGTGGAGTTAGCAACGGGTGGCGGGATATATTCGGTGATTTTCTGTCCGGGAAAAGACGATACCTTTGATTTTGTGGAACAGTTATTAACCGAGGTCATGGATTTGTTTCCAAGTAAGCGCTTCCATATCGGCGGTGATGAAGCACCAAAAACGGCTTGGAAAAAATGTCCACATTGCAAAAAGCGTATGACTGAGCTGGGCTTAACAAAGGATGAAGACCTACAGGGTTATTTTTCACAGCAGGTTAATGAGGTTTTGAAAAAGCGTGGAAAACAGGCAATTTGTTGGAACGAGACTTTGTTAGCATCTAATTATCCGGCTGATATTCAGGTGCAGTACTGGACATTACAACATCGGGAAGCCATGCAGGAGTTTGCCGAACAGGGCGGACAATGGATTTATTCCGATATGTTTGAATTCTATTTTGATTATCCATACAGTATGTCTTCGGTAGAAAAGGTATATACAACAATTCCGCATCTAGGAAAAAAGGATTTTGCGGATAACAAAGGACTACTGGGAATGGAAGCCTGTCTGTGGACGGAGCATATCACCGAGGGCAGGCGATTGGAGAACTTATTGTTCCCGAGAATCTATGCGTTGGCAGAAATCTGCTGGTATGGTCAACAGGATTATATGGATTTCAAACAGCGGCTCAAAGCGATGATTCAAGGCAAATTGCATCGTGAGATTCAATATACGAAAGAGGATTGGTGGGAGCCAAAGGGCAAGGCACGACGAGAAGAGGCAATTAATTATTTTACCTCGATAAACGCCGGAATGTCAGCCGAGGTTCGAAAGGAAACCGTCCAAAGTGCAAAGCCAAATCGGGAGTTTGGTCAGAGCTTTATGCAGAAGTTTTTCAAGACGACAGACTTGTTTTTTTTATTAAAGGCAATGATGAAAAAATAATTTTTCAGAGGAGAATGGAGATTGTAATGAAAGATACATCTGAAAAAATAAACGTATTTCGTGAGATGATTTCCAGTGTCCATCAAATTAGTTTTACAGAGCTTAATTCATTCTATCAGCTGGTTTGGACAAATAATAAGAGTTTTCACTTGTTGGAGCAGCTATTTCCGGTAGCTGAAGGTGTGCGGCAAATAAAAAGCAGCAATTGTGGTGTTTTGAATCTTTGTACGAATGCACATGGTATGTCTTGGATTGCAGAAGCAGTGGTGGAAGAAGGGGTAATTAGTAAAATATATATTTTAGGTCCGGTTTTTCTGGATGATTATTCGGAAAACGAAATTGATAAGGAGCTGCAATGGCTACAAATATCTCTTTTGGATAAACGAAAGATTATTGACAATATCAAAGACCTGCCATATGTTTCACTATCAAATTTTATTGACTATGGAATCATGATGCACTATTGCCTTAGCGGCGAAAAAGTCACGATTGATGATATCGTATTTGCATCTCGCGGTGAAGTACATGAGAAAGCGTCAGAAATCCCAGAGATAGAACATGTCGCCTATACGGTGGAACAAAAGATTCTCAAGGTTGTTGAAGAAGGTAATTTGAATTACAAGGATGAAATAAGTGAGTTGGTACTTCAGGGAGCGCAGGGAATGGTGTTTGGCGAGACTTATTTACGGCAGGCAAAAAACACAGTGATTGTTTTTACGGCATTGTGTTCCCGCGCGGCAATCAAAGGCGGCTTGGCTCCAGAGGCTGCATATCGAATCAGCGATTTCTATGTACGTGAAGTAGAAATGGCAAAAAATCTGGCATTGGTAGTTGAAGCAAAAGAAAAAATGGTCGCCGATTTTGTTCATAAAGTGCATCAGTTGAAGCTGCGCATGGGAATATCTCCGCAGATTTCAAAAAGCTGTGACTATATCTGTGCACATTTGGATAAAAAGGTTAATATCCATGATTTGGCAGAGATGCTTGGTTACACCGACTATTATTTTAGTAATAAATTCAAAACTGAGGTTGGGATAAATGTGCGAGACTATGCGGCACAGAAGAAAATTGAAAAAGCCAGAGATTTACTGTGGAATACCAACAAAAGTATTCAAAGTATAGCCGATGAATTAGGCTTTGAGTCACGCAACTATTTTGGCGATGTATTTCGTAAAATTACGGGAGTTAGTCCCAGTGAGTATCGTATCAAAGGATTTGGTAATGGCTTAGCGGGTGAAAGGGGGCGGTTGAGGGACGATGATGAGCAGCAGATGTAATGGAAACTAGTAACTTAAAAACAAACTATATTGAGGAGGATTTCATATGAAAGGTAAAAAGATTTTAGCATTATTAATGACAGCAGCACTGTGTGTTTCCATGTTTACGGGGTGCGGAAATTCCGAAACAAAAAATAACAATAGCAATGTAACCGAGAAGGAATCAGAAGCTGAATCAGAAGCAGTAGAAAACTCGGAAAAAGATCCAGTAGAAGTAAATGAAAGTGAAATTATGAAAACAATTACAGATGGCTACTATTCCTATGCGTTCACAGTAGAGGGATATGGACAGAAAGAATATTTCTTCCATTTTTATAAAGAACAGCCACTGTTAGGAAACGTATTTTATGCCGGCTTTGCATCAAATCAGATTACTTTTTCAGGTACCTATACAGTAGATGAGGTTGAATGTGAATACGCATGTTTTGCCGGACGTGATTTTGGAGAGATTCAGACAGGTACAGCACCATATACCGTCACCTTTTATGACTGGGACGGAAATGTGATGGATAGCTGTGCTTTTGATGGCGAGATACTATATAACGATATGACCACCATTACGGGTGTTGGCGGTGGTGAAACCTTCTATAACCATGATACTGACGGTGAAAACTCACCATTATATGAAGTTTATCAAGCTGAAGCTGGACAAGAGGTTTGGAGCTTTGTAGCAATGGACAGTGAAGTGTCAACGATTACCATTTTCCATAATGGAAGATACTTAGACATGGTAAATATGATGATTGAAGGTACATGGAGCGCAGAGGAAAGTAATGGTGGCATACTTTTCAATCTAACACCTGATTTTGAATCAGATGCGCCAGCAACATTGCAGATGACTGGGAATAAGGTTAGTGCAACCTATACATCCGAAGGAACAGAAACAAAGATGATTAATACTGCTTCTGGAGCTTCCGATGCGGTTATGACGATGAGCGGAACCACATCAAATGAGGAGGCCGGTGAAGATGCAGAAGTAAAGGGTGAGCTTTATGATGATGGTACCTGTAGCCTGACCGTTTCCGTATATGGACAGGATTTGGAAATTGATACAGGTGTCTATAGCATGGGCGACGATGGTTATACTGTTACCTTCCAGTTTAATAATGCTGGCGAATTGGTTTCTTATCTTGGTGAGAATGGAGCGTTTTTGGATTATGCACAGGCCGGAACACAGGTAGGAGATATTACAACAACACTTTCGATTACAAGAGTAGAATAAGAATAATTTTTAGATAGGGAAAAGGGCTGTAAATGTATTTTGTAACAGCCCTTTTCTTGCATTTAAGGAGTGGAGAATATGGACAAAGTATTATTTGGTGCGGCGTATTATGATGAATATATGCCCAAGGAAAGACTGCATGAAGATATGCAGATGATGAAGAAGGCGGGAATCAACGTAATTCGTATTGCAGAATCAACATGGGCATCGGAAGAGCCAAAAGAGAATCAATTTGATTTTACCCATGTAACAAGAAGTATTGAAGCGGCAAGGGAAGCAGGAATTTGGGTAATTGTTGGAACACCAACCTATGCAATCCCGCCTTGGCTAGCATATAAGTATCCAGAAATTATTGCCGAAACGGAAAATGGTATTGGAAAATATGGCGCCAGACAAAATATGGATATTACAAATTCACATTATTTGTATTATGCCGAGCGTGTGATTCGTAAGTTATTGGAATGTGTGCAGCAATATGAAAACGTGATTGGTTTTCAGTTAGATAATGAAACAAAGCATTACCATGTTGCTGGTAAGTCAGTGCAAAAGCAATTTGTGGAATGGCTAAAAAAACGCTTTGGCACGGTGGAACAGATGAACCGGGAATTTGGTTTTTCCTATTGGTCCAATGCAATTGACAATTGGAAACATGTTCCGGATGTAACAGGAACAATCAATGGCAGCTTTCTTGCAGAATTTGAAAAATTCAGACGACATCTTGTAACTGATTTTCTAAAGTGGCAGCGAAGTATTGTCGAGGAGTATCGCCGTCAGGATCAGTTTGTGACGCACAACTTTGACTTTGAGTGGCGGGGCTATTCATTTGGTGTACAGCCAGATGTTGATCATAAGTTGGCGAGTGAGGCAGTGACGATTGCCGGCTGTGATATTTATTATCCATCACAAGATGAATTGACAGGAAAAGAAATTACATTTTGTGGGAATATCAACCGGAGTATGAAACAGGATAATTATCTAGTTTTAGAAACGCAAGCGCAGGGACAGGTAGGCTGGCTGCCATATGATGGTCAGCTCAGGCTGCAAGCGTTTAGTCATCTGGCCAATGGTGCTGATGGGGTTATGTACTGGCACTGGCATTCCATTCATAATAGCTTTGAAACCTATTGGAAGGGATTGCTTAGCCATGATTTGACAGAAAATCGGCTCTATCAGGAGGCTGCAAGTATCGGCCGGGACTTTGAGCGGCTTGGTGAGCATATCTTGCATCTGAAAAAAGAAAATAAGGTAGCAATTTTGGTATCAAATACTTCCTTGACGGCACTGAGCCGTGAGCCACTATTTCCATTTCCAGATTC
Source organism: Lachnospiraceae bacterium (assembly GCA_031555935.1). Taxonomy (GTDB): domain Bacteria; phylum Bacillota; class Clostridia; order Lachnospirales; family Lachnospiraceae; genus Roseburia_C. The sequence continues at coordinate 61,177 of JAVBTX010000011.1, forward strand.
AAACCGGCAATACAATGATGTTGTTAGACAATATGCGGATGCCTTATATGAACTGAATGTGGAGTATGATATTGTCTGGAATCCCGAGGATGGATTGGAACAGTATAACTTATTGATTGCACCAATCTTGTATAGTGCATCTGAAAAAATGCTGGTAGCGTTGAAGCAGTATGTAAGCCAGGGAGGGACATTGTTGACTACATGTAAGAGCGGTTTTACCAATGAAAATCTGACCGTTTATCATGATAAGCAGCCACATATGTTAAATGAATGTGCTGGCGTAAGCTATCAGGAGTTTACGATTCCAAGGCAGGTTAGTCTGAGGGCTACAGATGCTTTTCAAGAAGTCGAAGAAAGTGATTTGACAGAAGCGGAAGGTCAGGTGCATACATGGATGGAATTGTTAAAACCAGAGGGCGCAACAGTATTGGCGTATTATAATCATCCATGCTGGGGCAGATATGCCGCTATAACAGAAAATAAATATGGAGATGGTGTGGCAATTTATGCGGGATGTCTGATGAGTGACGCTTATACGAAAAAACTTATCAAGCATGCTATTCTGTGTGCAAAACTAGAATCACAGATGAGAGCAGGATTTCCGATTGTTATTAAAAGCGGGGTAAATAAGTTAGGTAAAAAAATTCATTATTATATGAACTATTCGGGACAGGAACAACAGCAAACATATCTTCATGAGGTTGCAATCGAGTTGCTTTCTGGTGAGGATTATATAACAGGACAAAATATTAATTTGAAGCCTTGGCAGTTTTTGGTTATGGAGGAAAAAGAAATCAGTGAAAAGAAAGCAAATTAGCAATAGAAATCATGAATGAGCGGTAATGATGAAAGACGTTTTTTTTGTATACTTAAGACAACTTTAAGCGTAAGAAGATGTGAAAGATTGGTGTAAAATGAGAAGCGGTATCGTAATTGTGACATATAATCGAATGGAATTATTGAAGGAGTGTCTGGACTGTGTGTTTGCCCAGACAGTACCTTTTGCACAAGTGATTGTAATTAATAATCATAGTACGGATGGAACCAAAGCTTATTTGGAGCAATTAGAGTACCCAGAACTTACAACCCATCATCTAACTAAAAATCTTGGCGGAGCTGGCGGTTTTGCCAAGGGGTTAGAGGAAGCGGAAAAATATCAGTTGGATTGGATTGTCAGTATTGATGATGATGCGATGTTGAACCAACATTATCTGGAATATTTGATGCAGTATGCGAGTGCTCATCCAAAGTGTGTGGCGATGTCAGGGACCGTCCGCACCAACGGAAAAATACAGGGGATACACCGTCGTAAGGTGGTATCTAAACTGTTATTTCTGGAAAAAAATATTTCTCAGCGAGAATACCAAAAAGAATACTTTCATTGTGACTGTGCCACCTTTTGTGGTTTGACGATTCGTCGCGATGTGATTGGTCAGATTGGACTGCCAAATGCAGGATATTTTCTCTGGTATGATGACACCGAATACTCGTTGCGGCTACGAAAAATGGGGGGTGTCATCAACGTGTCTGCCGCCTATTTGAATCATAAGGTTGAGCTTCCAACCGAGAAACAAGGTGTTCTTGAGCGAACCACATGGCGTCATTACTATGGCTGCCGGAATCGTTATGACGTAGCCAAGCGGCATTTTGGCAAGCTTTCTGCACGGATGGTTTCATTGGAATATCATATGTTAATTGGCATGAGTTATCTAATGAGCCTGTACGCTGGGAAACACCAGCACGCCCGGTTTAATATCCAGATGATTCATGATGCCCTAAGTGACGCAGAGAACGGAAGGTTTGGTTTCAATGAAAAGTATTGGTCTGACAATAAAAAGGTGGAAATGTTCAGCAGTAAATATTCTGACCAAATGGCTGAGAGTACCCATCGACATCTGGTTATCAAGAAAAACTTTTCATCACCTGATTAACCAGAAGGATGCATCGACATGGTTGATATTGACCGGACGTTCGCTTGGAGATGTTGTATATGGACTATCCTGTCTCGATGATTTTCGGACAGCACACCCAAAGGCACGCATAGTAGCGATTGCGAATCATCATTATCAGGAATTAGTTGATGGGTATGCGAGCTTAGATGAAGTACACTATCTGGACAGTGACAGCAGGCAGTGGCGTGCTATCGAAAGCGTGTTGATGTCAAAGAAATATGTGCACTTGGCATATCGTTATCGGATTATCTGTACCGTTCCGATGGTGGCGGACCCGTATGGGAAAAGCACTGGCTTACCGGCAATGCAGCTAATTCGCCAGAAGCTGTTTTATTTAAAGCGGGAAGGAACAATCACATATCCACAATATCCGGCGGGAGAGATTACGGCAATTGCCGATTTTGAGCAAAACAAGCATCGTATTGTGGTGTTAAATCCCTATTCCACCTCACTTGCTTGTACTGAGTTTGGCGTATTTGAACAGATTGCAGATTATCTGAAAGCACAGGGCTTACTTGTCTATACCAATGTCATCGGCAGTCAGCAGGTGGTTAGTGGAACGAGACGCCTGGAGTGTTCCTTGGGTGAACTTTACCGGATAGCCGCGGCAATACCACTCGTGGTATCCATTCGTTCGGGAATACTAGATTACATCATTCAAACATCGACGAATCTATATGTTATTTATTACTTCCAATACCGTCACTTGAAACCGCATATGGAAACGATGTATGCCTTTGCCCGAATGTTTGATTTGAAGGAATGGAAGACGAAGAATAAACGGCAGCATATCTATCATAATACTCAGGAAACACTTGCTGATTTTAAAGCATATTGGGACGAAATACAAAGGATAAGAGGAACGGAACATGGGAATAACCAGGCTGCAATGCAAAAAATTACATAGTGCGGTTTTGGGACGCAGAGCATATTTGAAGATATTACGAAACAACCATATCAAAATGTTACAGCGTGATATTCAAATCATTATTATGCCGACATTAGACTGGGAAGTAAATCACAACGGTTTACGCTATCTGGATGAGCTTTTGTTAAGAAGAAATCTCAGTCATGCAATTGTAATTACGATTGATCATCGCGTGAAGCAGGAGGCTGGCAAATATAGTAACCGAATCGTCAACACGGTCTTTTGTACATCCGCAGAGATGGAACAGATATTGGCACTGTATCAGCTTCATCCGTTTGATAAACGTGTCATATTTGTTTCCTTAGATAAGCCGGAGGGGCGCAATGCTTCAAGACTGATTGGTGTCAAGGGAACAACGGTGGAAGAACTGGTTGCGATTGGCATCTATGGATTGATTCCATTTCGCCAAGCTAGTGATGCATTGCGGAATCAGTTTCAGAAGCAACGTAAGCCTTGGAATGGCTATCCATTATCAGTACGCCGTGTGAATTTTTTGTTGCTGCTGGCGCTGTACTTTCCTTTTGGCATAGCAATCTTTTTATTTTCCGCAATCTTCCATCGTGCCGGTAAAAAGGTGCTAAACAAACGAGACAAAAATAATGGTCCCAATGAACAGGATGGTCCATTTTTTATCTGTCCTTACCCAGGAACCGGCGATGTGTATCTGGCGCTGGCATTGTTGAAGGATTATGCGATAGAACAGCAGTGGAATGAACTAAGTATTGGTGTGATTGGCATGGCAAACAAGAAAATCTGTAAGCTGTTTGGCTGGGGCAATGTTGCCGCATTCAGCATCAAGCAAATGGATTCATTGGTCCGTTTTACTACTTTTATCGGGTGGCAGGAGCTGAACATTATGATCTTGCATCACGATGCAATCACAATGACGACAGGAATTATGGATCAGATGCGAAACATCAACGGGTTGGATTTTTATGATTTATACGCTAGCGGTGTATATGGGCAAAAGGAACGAAAAAATGTAACCCATCCGGAGCTTTCATATAAAGAAAACGAGCTTATCCAGCTATTTAAAAAATATCATTTGAAATCGGGTAAGACAGTGGTTCTCGCACCGTATTCTTATACACTGGGTTTAATTCCAGATTGGGTATGGGTACATATCGCTGAGAATCTAAAGCAAAAAGGTTATGAGGTTTGTACAAACTGTGGCAGTGAGACAGAAGAGCCAATTGAAGGTACAAAACGTATATTTTTTCCATTTGCACTGGCCGTTCCATTTTTGGAAAAGGCGGGCTACTTTATTGGAACACGCAGCGGTTTTTGCGACATTATAAGCTCGGCGAAGTGCAAGAAAATTATTTTTTATCAGGGAAATCTACATTGGGGAGATGGCACATGCATGGATTTTTTTAGTCTGAATCGAATGGGAATGTGTAACGATGCAATTGAATTTGAATATCAGGGTTATGATTTTTACCACATTATTAATGAGATAGAAAGACATATGGAAGGGTAAAAAATAACAGGAGGTTACACCATGGATATGGATTACATTATCGTGCAGGCTGGCGGAAAGGGAACTCGCATGGAGCAGCTGACAGCCAATAAACCCAAGGCACTTGTGCCAGTAGCAAATCTACCAATGCTGTTTCATTTGTTTAGACAATATCCAGATAAGAAATTTATTATTATTGCGGACTATAAAGCCGATGTGATGCGTAAGTATCTGGCGGCTTTTGCCAAGGTGTCGTATCTGATTGTGGATGCCAAGGGGAAAAAGGGAACCTGTGCTGGTATTGATGAAGCAATGGCGCGAATACCTATGCATCAATCATTTCTGCTCGTGTGGTCTGATTTAGTCCTAGCAGACAAGATTAAGCTTCCTGTGGAAGAAGGAAACTATATTGGTTTATCCCAAAGCTTTCCTTGCCGCTGGTGTTATGAGCATGGTCAGCTAGAGGAAATAAATAGTGAGAGGAATGGGGTGGCGGGCTGGTTCTTATTTCCCGAAAAAGAAATATTGAGCAGGATTCCGGCAGAAGGCGAGTTTGTCCGCTGGCTTCAACAAGAGAATATAGCGTTTGAGCCACTGAATCTCACTCAGACCAAGGAGTACGGTTTACGTAGTGTCTATGAACAGGAACATCGCGAACAGGCGAAACAGAAGTGTAGACCATTCAATTCCTTACAGCAGCAAGGTAATGTCCTGATAAAAAAAGGTATTGATGAGCAAGGAAAAAAGCTCGCAGTAATCGAGAAGGAATGGTATCGGTTTGTGCAGGAGTTTGGTTTTGAGCAGATTCCTCATATCTACGAGTTAGAGCCAGATATTAAGATGGAATGCGTTACTGGCGGAAATATCTATGAGTATGGCGCACTTTATCATGATGAAAAACGCAAGATTCTAAAGAAAGTAATTACAACACTGCAAAGTCTGCATCAACTTGGAACAGCCGAAGCAGATTACTTTAGCATTTGGGATACATATGTAAAGAAAACGTGGGACAGACTGACGCAGATTCGCGACCTTGTACCATTTGCTGATTGCCGAACCATAACAATCAATGGAAAAAGCTGCCGGAATGTATTCTTTTATCAAGAGCAACTGGAAGAACTGTTTGCTGGTTATAGCTGTGAGGGTTTTACCGTGATTCACGGTGATAACACCTTTTCGAACATGCTCTTAGATAAGCAGAACAATCCGGTGCTGATTGACCCAAGAGGCTACTTTGGAACGACTAAAATATATGGTGACCCGGTGTATGATTGGGCGAAGCTATACTATTCGCTGGTTGGGAATTATGACCAGTTTAACCGGAGAAATTTTCACTTAACAATAGGAAAGAATGAAGTAACACTTGAAGTTGCATCAAATGGCTTTGAGGATTTGAAAAAAGACTTTTTTGAATTGCTGGCTGATGAAGTAAATCCACGAGAGATTCAATTGATTCATGCTGTGATCTGGTTGTCACTAACCACCTATGCATGGGAGGATTACGATTCCATCTGTGGAGCCTTTTACAATGGACTCTACTATCTGGCGGATGTATGGAATGATTAAGGAAAGGAAGATGATTATGATTGCATGTTTTACAGAGACTGTTGAACAAATTACCGAGGCGCTTAATTCGATTCATGAGCAAGAATACCAAAGCTTTTTGGATGAATGTGAAGCTACCTTGCGGGCAGGAAACAGTATTATCGTATCAGGACTTGGAAAAAATGTACCAATTTGCGACAAGTTTGTCGGTTCGATGTTATCGATGGGACTAAGGGCAAATTTCTTACATACAAACTCGGCCGTTCATGGTGATATGGGGATGGTACAAGAAGGTGATTTGGTTATTATGTTGACAAAGAGTGGCGGTACAGGAGAAAGCATTTATCTGGCCGAGCTTTTGCAAGAACGTGGAACAAATTTGTGGTTGATTTCTTTTAGCCGCAGTTCACTGCTTGCCCGAAAAATCCGCAAGGGTGTATATCTTGACTTAAATTCAGAAGGAGATCCGTGGAATATTATGCCAAATAATTCCACCACGTTGAATCTGATTGTGCTGCAATCGGTAGCAGTAGAAATGGCGAAGCGGCTGGGCATTTCGTTAGGCGATTTTAAACGAAATCATCCTGGCGGAATGATTGGGCAGCAATTAAGAGAAAAGGTGGCAGTCACACATGAACACTATCTATAGAGTATCTTCACTTGCAAAAACATGGATATTGGATTTGGATGGAACGATTGTAAAGCACAATGGTTATAAACTAGATGGACATGATACACTTCTGGAGGGAGCACGTGAGTTCTTTGCCCAGTTAAATAAGAACGATATGGTGATTTTTGTAACTTCGCGAAGCCGGAATCAGGCACCGGAAACGGAGCAGTTTCTCCGGGAACAAGATATTTCATTTCATGCCATTATCTATGATGCACCGTATGGAGAACGGATTCTGATAAATGATGAAAAACCGTCCGGCTTGCCGACTGCAATTGCAATCAATACAACGCGTGATATATTTCATGATGTGAAGTTTGAAGTGGATGCTTTACTTTAAAGAACAGAAAGGATACAGCAAATGCACGAAGAATGGTCCTACGTCATTGGTGGAAAAAAGAAAATACTGGGTGATAGTCTGCGAGAGTTATCTGGTTATCGTGATCTCATCTGGCTCTCGGTAAAACGTGACTTCATTGCCCGCTTTAAGCAGACTGTTCTGGGGCCGGTGTGGATTTTGGTAAATCCGATTTTTACAATGTTTACCTATACGATTGTATTTGGCAAAATTGCAAATCTCTCTACTGATGGGGTTCCGGCACCGTTATTTTATCTGGTCGGAAATATCTTATGGACGTTTTTTGCTGCAAATGTTAATTGCAGTATGGATACGTTTCAAGCAAATGCCGGACTATTTAGTAAGGTCTATTTCCCACGGCTGATTACGATTTGTTCAAATGGCATTACGATACTGCTTGATTTTCTATTGCAGTTTTTATTGGCCGTGCTATTGATGGGATACTATAGAATACAAGGCATGGAGTTTCATTTGACTTGGGCGGTGTTGTTGATGCCGTTAGCATTGCTGCAACTAAGTTTGCTTGGGACAGGAATCGGCATGCTGGTCTGTTCATTGACGACAAAGTATCGTGATTTGCGGATTCTAGCAGGATTTTTGTTGACACTGTGGATGTATGCTAGTCCCATTATTTATTCGACCTCGCTGGTCCCATCACAGATGATGCGTTATTATCTGCTCAATCCAGTAACACCGTCGCTATTGATGATGCGCTATGGATTGTTTGGCGTCGAAAATATCTATCTGTCTCACTGGGCACTGAGTTGGGGATTGACGTTTGTTCTGTTAATCCTTGGCATTTGGAACTTCCAAAGAGTTCAGCGGACATTTCAAGATACATTTTAAGATATGGTTGGGAGGTATCATGGAAGAGGAAGTTGTAATCCGTGTAGAAAATTTAAAAAAGAAATATCGTCTGGGAACAATTGACGGCAGTACCTTTGTCAGTGATGTGAAGAGCCTTTTCGCGCGTCATCGGAAAGCAGACTTAGCACAAAACGATTTTCGTTACTATCGCGATAATCAGGAGTACTGGGCATTGAAAGGTCTTTCTTTTGATATTCATAAGGGGGAGACACTTGGGGTTATTGGTGCAAATGGTGCCGGCAAATCAACCTTTCTAAAGATTCTCTCACGCGTGACTGAACCGACCACTGGAACTGTAAAAATTAAGGGACGCGTTACAAGTATGCTAGAAGTTGGAACTGGATTTCACGGTGAATTGACGGGACGGGAGAACTGTTATCTCAACGGTGCTATCTGTGGGATGAGTAAGGCGGATATTACTAGAAAGATGAGTGAGATTATTGAGTTTTCCGAAATTGGCGATTTTATTGATACACCAGTTAAGCGATATTCCTCCGGTATGTATGTTAAGCTGGCATTTTCAGTAGCAGCGCATCTGGATTCTGAAATCATGATTATGGATGAAGTACTGGCAGTGGGCGACTTGGCATTCCAGAATAAATGTCTGGATAAGATGCGAAATTTGGCAAAGGAAGAGGGTCGTACGGTACTCTATGTTAGTCATAATATGTCAACGATTCGCAATCTCTGCAATCAGTGTGTGATTCTTGACCAAGGGGAGCTTGTCTTTCATGGTGATACCGACGAAGCCATTCAGCGTTATGCTAAGGGACGTGAAACTCGTTCCGATTCATCAATTATCATAATCCGGCGGGAAGAAACTGTTTGTGGCGAAGCGCAGGCGATGATTCTTGGGGTGGACTTTATGAATGTACAGAACAATCGTCTCTTTGTGGGTGATGACCTCGAAATGTTCCTGTTTTGGAAAGCAGGTCAGCAGGTATCTGGCGTTCGGATACGCTGTACCTTTACAGATAAATTTGGTAATCATGTGGCAAGTGGATTTTCGGAACCGATCATCGGTATCTGGCAGGAACATGGGATTCGTCAGAAGCTATTGATTCACAGTGGACTGTTAGCGGCAGGTGAGTATGACTGCTCAGTAGCACTATTTGCCACTGATACCAGAGGTGAATATATTGAGATTGATGAAGCAGACAAGATTTTTTCAATCCAATTGGTTGAGAAAAAATATGGTGAAACGGATTGCCACTGGGATGCACTGCATCATGGCCAGATTCGACTGCCAGATATTGAGATTTTATAGAGTAGAGAGAAACGATATGAAGAAAAAAGCAATATATCATGGAGTCGCATTATTTCTGATAATGTCTGCCGTAATCCTAGCATGGTTCTATGTCAGAACAACTTTTGAACAAACCGGTAATGACAATATCTTTTTATTTGATATAGAAGGAAGTTTTCAGGAGCTAAACGAGGACATTCAGTTAGTGCAGGAATTTGTCTGTACGATGGACGAACTAACAGGCTTTACAATTTTTATGGTACCACCCGCAGATGAGACCGTGGATTGTGGCGAGCTTGTGGTACAAATATATGATGCCAACGGTGGTCTGATGCTCTTTGAAGCGGTTCGTCCGGCAGCGGATATTAACATGTTAGAACTCGACTACGAGTTAAAAGAACCATTAGTAGATTGCAATGATAAAAAACTAATGTTAAAACTGGAAGTTCGAGGGAGGAAAGGACAGACATCATTTATTCGCTTGACCAAGGATAATGAATATGAGGACTATCTACTTGAAGTAAATGGTGAAAAGTTTAAGTCGGATATCGGTTTAACGCTTTGGGGGAGGAAGACCGCAGATCTCATTTTTCATGTCGTAAATATCTCATTTGCATTATTATTAATACTCTTGTTAGGGCTATATCTGCTGATATTTCTGAAACCAGTCAAGCTTGAATATGCATTTTTATATACAGCAGCTTTGATTGGATTGATTTATATATTGATTATTCCAGCGGGTAATCCTTCTGACGAGCTGCGGCATTTTACCAGAGCATATCGGATTTCAGACTATCTGCTTGGGCAGGGAAGTACCAATCAAAGCGAGGTTTGGGTGAGGGAACAGGATATCAATTTTCATCTTGGCAATCACTATCTTGGGGATGAAATCAATCGGGAGTATGTTGATAATTATTATCACGAATTAATGAATATGGATTATGATCAGCAGACTTCATTACAATCACCGAAGATGTGGGCTGAGCGCAGTATTTGTGAGACGGAGGATATCAATTATTTTTGGCAGTCTGTCCCGTCCTATTTTTTGTCAGCATTAGGGATAACGTTTGGAAGATGGCTGAACCTAAGCTTACCAGGACTGTTTCTGGCAGGCCGGTTGGGCGCGTGGGTGTTTTATTTACTCTGCATGACCTATGTGATTCGAAAAATCCCGATGGCTAAGGAAGCAGTATTCGTATTGGCAATGCTGCCAATGACGATTCAGCAGATGTGTTCGATCAGCTATGATGGCTTTGCGATGGGCCTTTCCTTTGTGATAACGGCACTTGCGGTTCGGTTTATGCAGAAACAATCAGAAAAACGAAACGGCGACTATGTTATTTTTGTCTTAGCGCAGCTGATTCTTTTGCCAATGAAGAATTATGGCATGGTTCCAATCCTGCTATTGGATTTGATGGTATTGGTAAAGAAGAATCTATTAAGACGTATTTTCGTATTACTTTTTATTGTTATCGGGTTAGCTGGATTTGTTGTTGCAATGCCGATACTGCGCCGACTCTATATCATGGCAGTGTCTAGTGGAACAAATAATGTGTTTTCATTATTGCAAAATCCGAGCCAGACATTATTACTAGCATTTAATACCTTGTTTTTTAGTGGCAACTGGGTGGACAATATGGTTGGAATCTTCATTAACACAAATCTTTCAACCATTGCAATTTATCCATATTTTATCTTGTTAGGTTTTATTTGTTTCAAAAAGCAGGAAGAGACAGAACAACTTAGCCCAAAACAAAGGACTATTTTCGGTGTTGTTTCGTTAGGATTAGCAGCGGCAGCGATTTTGGGAATGTTATTTTTCTGGTCATCGACGAATGAGTTATATATTGCCGGTGTGCAGGGACGTTATTTTATTCCAGGGGCATTGGCAGGAATATTGGCATTGCGCTCTAACCGTTATGCCATCCCTGAAAGTGGAATCAAGAAAATCGTGTATTTGACGGTGCTGATGCAGATGCTGGTATTGCCTGCTATCTTTATGCAGTTTATGGTTTAGAGATTACGCTGGCAAATGAGAGGAGAATCAAAATGGAGAAGGAATTACAGTATTTACTTCACTTAACGAAATGCAGTCTGTGGGATGATGTGCCAGAACAAGCTGCGGCAGTGATTGATTGGAATAAACTGCAAATATTGGCAAATCAGACTAAGTTGGATACCTTTGTATCTTATGGATTAAAGTTAGGTGGTGGTCTGAATTGCCCGAAAGAAATATATGAACCACTTTTTAAGAAAATTCGAAAAAGTGCGGTTGGACGTGTTGTTGCAGCGGACGAACTAAGTAATATGCAAGCTGAGCTTCAGCTACTAGGCATTTTATCGGCGGTCGTAAAAGGCCCAGCATTAGCAAGTGCGTATCATCATCCAGAGCTTCGCGGTGGCTGTGATATTGATGTCTATGTAGATGAAAAGCAGGAGAAAAAAGTTTATCGATGGGCAGCGGATAAGGGCTATAAAACCGAGAAACGCGTTTCAGGAACCCATCATGGAAAGATAACACATTCCGTATTAGGATTGATTGAACTACATGTGTCATTGTCAAATGCCGATGAAGCACTTGTTGAATCGGTAAAAGGAAAAGATGCTTTACTGCTGCATCCGCATGAGGATTTTTGTAAGGTGAAGAATTGTGGTAATGAGATTACGACCATCGGAATGACCGATCATATGATTTTTATTGTCAGTCACATGATTAACCACTATCTTCATGGAGAAGCACAAGCAAGAATGTTGGTTGATGTAAATATGTTTTTCGATACATATCAAAGCAAACTGGATTTAGAACGGTTTTATAACTGTATGGAGGAGCTGCATTACGATAAATTTTTCCAATGTGTATTAAGGATTGGCAATCAATATCTGGGATTTCATCATCAGATGTCCTTATTGGGTGAAGCTGATGAAAATGAGGTGGAAGAACTTTTGCTGAATTTCTGTGAAGGCATAATGGAAAAAGAAGATGCTCTCCGTGTGTATGATGAATATTGTAAGCGGACAATTCCAGGTGGTTTTAAGTCCATCATCTATAAAATTAAAATATTAGGAACAAATGTCCGCACTGCATTTCAGCTACGCCGTCAAATGTCATGGCAGACCATCATAAAAATAGGATGGCAAAGAGTAAGAAATATTTTTCTATCTGGAAAAGAGACAGAGCAAGGCAGCAGTGATGGTGTGGTTGCCGCACGAAGACTAGAATTGTTAAAAAAGCTGAATTTATACAATTGAGGAAACCGACATGGATGAATTTTCTTATCTTTGCATTATTACGGTGATTATGCTGCTGATTTTAACGGTAACGGTAATCTATCTAATCATAAAAAAGAAGCCGCCGCTAGAGTATCTATATCTTTTAATTGGATTAACAGTCGGTTGCTTGTTTTTATTTTTGATTCCACCATTTATGACTCCGGATGAAAATACCCATATCAGAGCTGGCTATTATGTATCTAATTATTTTCTTGGTTTATCGCCAGGAAGTTTAGAATCAAATGAAATTGTAATGAGACCTTGTGATGCCAACTTGGAGATAAAAAATGAGGGCACTAGAGAAGACTATAATTATTATTTAAGTGAACTTTGGCAAGGCAAAAACGATAGCAATCTAGTGACCTTGAATTTTGACTTAAATATGAATAGTTGGCTGGGGGTATATGCAATTAGTGCAGCCGGAATTGCACTGGCAAGAATTATGGGACTGGCAGCAATACCGACAATTTTGCTGGGAACACTTTTCAATACGGTTTTTTTTGTCATGGTAACCTATTATTGCTTGAAGAAGCTGCCCTTTGGGAAAATGATTCTGTTTACCGTTGCATTATTTCCAATGACGTTGCAGCAGGTAAACTCAATGTCATATGACAATCTGTTGTTTGCTGCTATTTTTGTAATAACGGCACTAAGTTTGCACTGGCGGTACAGCGGGGATAACATTAAAATATCCGAAGTTATTATTTTTTTGCTGGCAAGTATTGTATTGCTCGGAGTGAAGGGCGGAGCGTATGCACTGATTATAATGCTTCCGTTTCTATTGTATTTAAGGACGGATTTATTTACTTTAAAACGGCTAGTTATGCTTGGTGGTGCCTTGCTTTTAGTTGGTGGTGCTTTTATCCTTGTGTTTGGTGGGCAAGTCAGCGGCTATATAGAACAGATTAATAATCCAAATTTGCCAGCGGCATATATTTCTTATGCGAATGAGTACGGTTATTCCCTATATGAGCTTTGCCATCCATTGTCCAATCTAGGGACATTATTTTTAAACACCTTAAAAGATGGGAGCTGGTATATTAAAACGATGGGGGGAATGCTATTAGGATGGCTCAATATTTCCATCGGCGGGAATTATATTTTGCTATATTATGTGGTTTTAGGTCTGGCAATGGTAAGAAAAGAAAACGAAATAACGTGCCTGAGAAACTGGGAAAGAGTGGTTATTTGGGGAAGCTGCGTGATTTGTACAGGACTTATTTGTCTATCAATGCTGTTGTATTGGACACCGCATAGTGTACATAAGATAAGTGGAATACAAGGAAGATATTTTCTTCCACTATTGCCAATGATAGCCTATACGTTTCGCTTGAAGAGACTCAATCGAAAGAAAATCCAAGATGAAATGTTAGTAATAGCGTTGTTATGTCTAACGATAGCAACGTGTATTTTGATACTAAAATATGTTTGTTGATATGATGAATATGGTATTTGTGAATTAGAATTTAATGGTTGGTTTTAGTATAATAGCGTGCGAGCGAGTTGGATTTGTATTATAATAAAAGCTAATGCAGGATGCCAATTGGTAGTTGAAAGGAGAACGCGATATGAAAAAGTTAGGAATACTCGGTGGAATGGGACCAGAATCGACACTGCTATACTATAAAGAAATTGCATCAAAATTTAAAGCAAGAGACAAAGCCGGAAAATTTCCAGCATTAACAATTGAAACTGTCAATATGTACGAGATGTTAGGATATTGTTATACAGGACAATATGATGCTCTGGCAGATTATTTACTGCAAGGGATTAAAAATCTGGAAAAAGCCGGAGTGGACTTTATTATTATAGCATCAAATACACCGCATGTTGTTTTTGATGTTCTTGAAAGTAAATCAAATGTACCGCTTCTTAGTATTGTAGCACCGACGTATCAGGCCATTTGCGAACAAGGGCTGAAAAAAGTTGCCTGGCTTGGTATTGCTTTTACAATGGAACAACCATATTTCAAAAAATGTTTCCTGGAAAATGGGATTGATATCATTGTACCAAATGCAGCGGAACGAAAATATATTGATAAAGTGATTGCGGACGAATTAGAGTTTGGTATTGTGAACGATACTACGAAAAATGAGATTGATAAAATAATCCAGCGTTTGATATTAGAAGAAAATATTGAAGCTATTATATTGGGATGCACAGAGCTGCCGCTGATGTATTCAGACGGAGATTTGCCTGTTCCCGTATTTGATACGGTAAAATATCATATTAATGGGATTGTTGATTTTATGTTTCAAGAATAGGTGTAAGGTCTAATATCGTCAAAGGGCGAGTACAATATAGACAAGTGGGAAATTAAAGGTAGTGGCATCGTGCAGTTAAAAACAAAATTAAAATGTCTTTTTGGTGGCATGGCGGCAGTGGTGCTGTTTCTTGGTGGATTTGATGTACATAAAATGCTTTCAAAGAACGAAGCGGATAAATCCTTGGTGCCCATTTATATGGAAGCGCCGCCGACCAAATCAACGATTGTAGAAAAGACCAATATCCGCACGGCATTTATTGAGGAGATTAAAACGAGGCAGGAACTGATTACTTTAGAAGTAGAGTTGAGTGAAGAAATCGTATTGGATGATACCTGGATAGACTGGGATATTTTCAAGAAAAATCAGCAAATTATATACAAAGGGACAGGTTTATTTACCGTCGATTTGGGAGCAATAGAAGAAGATTCAATTCTAATTGACGATGAAAGAAAAATTGTTCAGGTGAAGCTTAGCTCACCAACAATAAAATTGATTCAAATTGATGAAAATAAAACGGAGTATTTTGCAGTGGAAAATGGTCTGCTTCGCAGCTCCAGTGAAATCAAGCTCACCACCTCCGAGCAGCAGACCCTGATGTTGCAAATAAAGGCTGCCATGTTGGAAGAAATGAATAGTGAGGAATTAACCGAACAGGCGAAGGAAGATGCCCGAACGTCAATTGCGCGTTTGTATCAGAAGATTTTGCAGGAAGTGGGAGCAGGGGAATATACGGTAGAGATTATTTTTGAAAAGGTGTTGGATTTACAATAGAAGATGGTATAATGGGTATTATCCGAAGTTGGGAGTTGATGGCAGATGAATGAAAAGATAATAGAATTTATTTCACTTTGTATAGAGTCATATAAGAAAAAAAATGAAAAAAGTGGTCAGGAAGTTTTAGTCTTATTTGATAAATATGGAGTTACAGAATTTCTTGCAGATGGATATGAGATTCTTCATACCCAGTCTGTTCAATATATTGAAGAGGAAATTGAGTTATATTTAAAAAATAGGGGGTATTCGGAGGTATGATTGTATATCATGGGGGAGTTGTTTTAGTTGACAAACCTAGAATCATGGAATCAGTGAGAACATTGGATTTTGGAAATGGCTTTTATACGACCACAAGTCGGGAACAAGCTGAGAATTGGATAAAAATAAAAGCGCGAAGAGAAAATGTGCATATGGGTGTATTATCCATATATGAAATACCAGATGAGTTTTATCAGGCGAAGGAATTGCAAACTAAGATTTTTGAAGGAGCGACAGAAGAGTGGCTTCAATTTATTTTGAGTAATAGATTGAATAAGGAATATGTGCATCCATATGATATTGTATGTGGTCCAGTTGCTGATGACCGTGTGTATACATGTTTAAATGCATTCGAAAATAAATTTATGTCATTTGAAGCTGCAATTCAAGAATTAAGAACATATAAGCTAGCGAATCAAATCTCATTTCATACGAATGCAGGACTACAATTGCTTAAATTTATAACAAGTGAGGATTTTGAAGAAAGCAGGTGAGTTTATGGGGATTCCTAAAATAACCCAGGAAAACGTTCATATTTTTATACCCCATAAAGCGGCAGGGGTCATTGATATGATTGCAGAAGAGGAACAAATATCAATATTGGATGCATTGAGAAAGTTTTATGGTTCTCAAACCTATAAACAACTAGAGGATGAGCAGACTAAGTTATGGTATGAATCAACAATTGGTCTATATCAATATTATTTAGAAAAAGGATAATAAGAAAAACTGTAGTATAGTCGCGCTACAGTCCGCAGCCGAGGAGCAAAATCCTCGGCTTTTGCCATGTTAGGGCAAATACGGTTGATATGGATTAAGAAAAAAGTTATAATAAACCTTGACATAACGTGTCAGGTTTTTAATGGTATTCTATTGTCAAAGGAGGGACTGGCAATGCAGGAAAGCAGATTATTTAAGATTTTGTACCACCTACTGGATAAAGGGCAGGCTACAGCCCCGGAATTAGCAGAAAAATTTGAAGTATCGGTTAGAACGATTTATAGAGATATTGATGCTTTAAGCGGGGCAGGTATTCCGGTTTATACAGAAGCAGGCAGAAACGGCGGCATTCATTTGATGAATGATTTTGTCTTAGATAAAGTCTTACTGTCGGCAGAAGATAAGCAAGAAATACTTACCTCTTTACAAAGTATGAATGTCACACAAAGTATTAATAATCAAGATACATTGAGCAAGCTCTTAGCTATTTTTGATGTCAGCTTGGAGAATTGGCTAGAAGTGGATTTTTCAAGATGGGGAAATAATGAAAGCGATAATCACAAGTTTAAAATCTTAAAATCAGCTATTATTAATCGTAAAATTGTGCGAATCACTTATGTAAGTTCCTATGCAGAGATTAGCCAAAGGGAAATACATCCATTAAAATTGATGTATAGATCAAGGGCTTGGTATTTAAAAGCATACTGTACAGAAAAAAAGGATTTTCGATTATTCAAGCTGACTCGTATTTTAGATTGTGAGCTTATGGATGAGGAATTTTCAGCTTGTGTTTTTCCAGAACAATCAGATCCTCCTCCGCAACAGCAGTATCATACAATCAAACTTCGCTTTTCAAAAGAAGCAGCATATCGAGTATATGATGAATTCGATCAGACACAAGTGCAACAGCAGGAAAATGGAGATTTATTAGTTTCGGCAGAGATGCCGGAAGATGCGTGGCTGATCGGATTTTTATTATCATTTGGAACACAGGTAGATATACTTTCGCCTATTTATCTAAAAGATTTTTTAGCAGAACAAGCAAAGTTAATATACGAAAAAAATAAACCATGACACAAGGTGTCAACAGAAAGGAAAAAGAAAATGGGCAGACCGACAACAAAAACAGATTTATTAACCGCAGCAGCTACAAATTACGAAAAGCTGAACGCTCTTATATCTGGTTTGACAGAAAAAGAGTTATCAACACCTTTTGATTTTTCAAGCGATGAAAAAAAGAAAGAGGATCATTGGAAAAGAGATAAAAACCTTCGGGATATTTTCATCCATCTCTATGAATGGCATCAGCTTTTATTGAATTGGGTACATTCCAATCAAAAGGGCGATCAAAAACCGTTTATTCCAGAGCCTTACAACTGGAAAACCTATGGGGACATGAATGTAGAATTTTGGAAAAAGCACCAATCCACATCATTAGAGGACGCAAAAAGTATGTTTCAAAAATCTCATGATGATGTGGTAAAGCTGGCGGCAACTTTTTCAAATGAAGAATTGTTTTCCAAAGGTGTTTATAAATGGGTGGGCGGAAGCACTCTTGGTTCTTATTTTGTCAGCACGACAGCAAGCCATTACGATTGGGCAATGAAAAAGCTGAAAGCACATAAGAAAAACAGATTATAATCCACTATTTTGTAAAAATAACCCCCTAAAAAGTATCAAGGTACATGCTACAATCATAATTGGATACAAGCAAATTACTTTAATACATGAAAGGGAGAGAGAGATGAGAAAAGGAATTTTTAAAAGTTTAGCAACCTTTGGTCTTGCGGTATGTGTCCTTGGGACAAGCATTACTTTACCGTCAATGGAATCAAAAGCAGCGGAGGAATCATGGCTGCTGTCGTTGAACCGGCCGGCATATGCATCTTCGGTAAACGGAAATGACATACCCACAAGAGCAACTGACGGAGATATTGGCACCCAGTGGGGAGCAAAATGGGAGACCAGCAATCAGTGGCTGGATGTGGATTTGGGAGCAGCAGCTCAAGTGGACCGGGTAAAAATTATCTGGCAGAATCCAATGACTTATGCAACGAAGTATAAGATTCAGGTATCAGCAGATGAACTTAATTGGACCACTATTTATACCAAGGCAAATGGTGACGGAGGCACTCAGGTGCCCGATAGCAATGGAAATCCCTACTGCGTAGAAGAAATCAACCTTAGTGGAAGCGGAAGGTATGTCCGCCTTTTGGCTGAAACCTGCGTTTCAGGCTTTGGCGTAGCTGTTTATGAGTTTGAAATCTATGGTAAAGGCGGCATAAACGAAAAACCTCGCGAGAGAACAAATTTGGCTTTGAATCGGACCTCAGCCGCATCTTCTTATGCTGTTCCTTGGTGGGTAGGTGACAGTATCAGAGAAAAAGCTCCTGAAAAAGCGGTGGATGGCAATAAGAATTCCAATTGGCTTTCCGAAGGCACCAATGATGAATGGTTTCAGGTAAACTTAGGAGCGGTTTATAAGGTGGGCCAAGTTAACATCAGCTGGGAAGTGGAGTTTGGCCGGGTTTATGAAATCCAAACCTCTCTTGACGGAGAAAACTGGGAAGTTGCTTACCGTCAACTGGCAGGCCTGGGAGAAGATGAGCAAATTGCGATGTATAAGGATGCAAAATACGTCCGAATGCAGGGAATTGCCATGGGAAGAGGTTCCGGCTACAGCATCAGAGAGCTTGAGGTATATGAATATGAGGAGGGAGATTCAAAGACCAATCCTCAGATACCAACTATGCCGACACCGGAAGTAATAAAGGTAGGTGAAGGAAGTTACTACAACAATGATTTAACCATGTATCATCCAAGAACACCGAAATATGTAACAGACAATGTGACAACGCCGATTCCATCCAATGATTGGTGGACATCAATTATCTATACAAGACTTAGTGATGGTATACCGGCATTACCATTAATGTTTAAATACAGTGAAACCGGACTTGGCATGTATTATGCTTCGGATTTATTTACCGCTCCAGATAACGGCGGTATGGACACCAAGAGCAATACCATGGATTTAACGATTGGTGCTGCCAACATATTAAAAACGCCGGAAGCAAGAGTAGATGGCTATGGAGATTATTCGGTGGATGTGATATACAGTGATGATACAACACCAAAGCTGCGCTCCACCCTGATTAAAGGATCGCCTTATGTATACAATACTTTCTCTGACCCTAATTCAGTAGAAATTTCAGCTCAGGCGATAGAACGTTACTTTAACGACAATAATCAGGCTATTTTAGTCAATGACGGAGACACGATTACTGCCGACCACATCGGTATTGAGGTATCTAATACAAATACTGCTCCGGTAACCAAGAATCAAATCCGCAGCTACGGAATCTTTGCGCCGGAAGGCACCAAATTTACCCGTTTGGGAAATAAGATTAAGATTCAATTGGGAAGCGGACAAAATTACATGACCGTAGGCACTCTTACCAAACCTGCGGATTTGAATTATATGTATCAGCATGCTTATGCCATTGTAAAAAATACAACCGTAAGCTATGGCTATAACGAAGGAACCGCAAACATGACCACTACCTTTAAGGATACCGTAGAGGTAAAGAGAAATGGCTTTTCTTCGGATACTTTAATGGCACTTATGCCTCATCAGTGGAAATACAGCAGCAATGCCTTGACCAACCGGGAATACCGTTCGGCGAGAGGAACTATGAAGGTTTTAGAGGGCAAGGAATTTAGCACCACCCTGCGCTTCCAGGGAATTACCCCTTCTTTTGGGGAGCCGACCGAATCCTCTACCTATAACAGAGCGGATATGCTGGCTTATCTTGAAACCTTTAAGGAAAGTGTAGTAAAAGATTATTGGGTAGCGGATCCTTACTGGCAGGGTAAGAAAACTCACCCGCTGGCAATGGGAATCCTGATTGCAGATGAACTGGGCGAGTATGAAACCAGAGATCAATTTATTACCATTCTCAGAAATATTTTACAGGACTGGTTCACCTATGACAGCCCGGAAGATATATTTTATATGTACTATTCCTCCAGTTGGGGAACGATCAATGGTGAAGGCGGCGATCATGGAATGGGTATTAACCTTTCCGACCACCACTTCCTGTGGGCATACTTTATCTTCCCTGCAGCCGTACTGGCATCCTACGACAGTGAATTTGTCGAAGGCTATGGTGAAATGGTTGAGCATCTCATCCGGGATGCCATGAATCCAAGTAAAACAGATGCCTTGTATCCTTTTATGAGAAACTTTGATCCTTATGAAGGACACTCCTGGGCAGGCGGATATGGCGACAACCAGAGTGGAAACAATCAAGAATCAGCATCTGAGGCAACTTTTGCCTGGGCAGGCTTGTACCTGTGGGGTCTGGTAACCGGAAACGACACCTACCGGGATGCCGGTATTTGGGGCTTTACTTCAGAGGTCAATGCGATTGAGCAATATTGGTTTAACTATGACGACGATAATTGGGCGGAAGATTATGAGCGGGGCTGTGTCGGAATGGTATGGGGTTCTGCTTATACCTATGGCACCTATTTTTCAGGAAATCCATGTTGTATTTATGGTATTCACTGGCTTCCGGTAACACCTGTTATGACTTACATGGGCTACCGTCCGGATCAGGCAGCAGCTATTTATAGCCAATATGAAAGCGATCAGGTTTCCTATCAACAAAAACTGGCGGCTTCCGGTAATACCGATCCGGAGGGATGGTTCCATATTTTATGGCCGTTCCAGGCTAATTCCAATCCGGAAGCAGTGATGCAAAAATGGGATACCACAGAACTGCCAAATGATGAAATCTTTAATACTTACTGGTACATCCAAAATATGGCAGCTAAGGGTCTGCGCGAAGTAAGCGTATGGTCTAACAATTACACCAGTTATCAGGTGTTTAAAAAGGGAAATACCTACAGTGCGGTAATTTGGAATCCAACGAATGAAGAGAAATATGTAGAGTTTTGCAATGCAGAAGGAACGATTGGCTCAGCTTATATCAATCCAAATACGACCATAACGGTAAATCCTTTTATGAACAATGGCCATTCCAGTAAGTTTGCGGTGGCAGTGGCAGCTAAGGCAGAAGCTCATGCTATCCCGAGTAAAATTGAAGCAGAAGATTACTACACTAATTTCAGTTGCTCGGTGGATGTTGCATCAGAAGGCGGCAAATGTATGGCTTTCATTAGCAATAACAGCTATTGTGTATACGAAGTGGATGTGGCGGAAGAAGGCGATTATCCGGTCCAGTTTAGAGTCATCAACGGCTCTGGCAAAGCAGGAGAGATTCAAATAAAATCAGATCTATCGGGAGCAGAGGTGCTGGCCACCGCAGCCATTCCGGTAAATAACCAGTGGGCAACAGTAACCACCAATGTCCATCTGAAAGCAGGAAAACAAAAATTAAAATTATTATTTAGTAAAGGCGGCTTTAATTTTAACTGGTTCCAAATTGGCGAAGGTGAAGATAATCCGGGAACCGGAACATTAAGCGGCACCAATCTGGCACTTGGCAAAACAGCCACAGCATCTAGCAGTATGGGTGAAAATGCAGCAGCTCAGGCCGTGGACGGCAATGCCGCAGGCACTCGCTGGGAATCTGAACATACCGATAATCAGTGGATATCTGTTGATTTAGGACAGTCTTATGAGATAAACGGAGTCAGATTAGTGTGGGAAGCAGCAGCCGGAAAAAATTATACCATTGAAGTATCAGACAACGGAACCAATTGGACAACGGTATATACCAAAACGAATGGGACCGGCGGAACCGAAGAAATTACGTTTGCTCCGGTAAATGCCAGATATGTACGCATGAATGGTACTGCGAGAACCAGTGGATACGGTTTCTCTCTCTGGGAATTCGAAATATATGGCGGTGGTAGCAGCCAAGAAGATGAAGTTGTCAACGTAGCTCTGAATAAGACTGCAAGTGCTTCCACCAGTGTTGGTGGGAATACAGCAGCCCAGGCCGTAGACGGCAATGCAACAGGCACCCGTTGGGAGTCAGAGCATGCCGATAATCAATGGATATCCGTTGATTTGGGCGCATCCTATGAGATATGCAAGGTAAAACTAATATGGGAAGCAGCAGCCGGCAAAGATTATACCATTGACGTATCGGATAATGGGACCAATTGGACAACAGTATCTACCAAGACGAACGGAATCGGCGGAACCGAGGAAATCACCTTTGCTCCGGTAAACGCCAGATATGTAAGAATGAACGGAAGCACCAGAACAAGCGGATATGGCTTCTCTTTATGGGAATTTGAGGTCTATGGAAAAGCCTCGAGCGGAGATACCCCAGGTGGGAATACGGAACAACCGGGAACACCGATTGGAAAAATCCAGGCAGAAGATTATACAGCAATGGAAGGTGTAGATGTAGAAGACTGTAACGATGAAGGCGGCAAAAATGTTGGCTGGATTGATGCCGGAGACTATATGGATTATGTGATTCAGGTTCCGAAAGCTGGCACCTACAAGGCGGATTTTAGAGTAAAGGGCTGGAGTACCGATGCAAAGCTTAGGATTATGGTAAATAATCAGACGCTTTCAACCGCTCTGGTCTATACAGACAATGCGTGGTCTACTGTGACTGCCGAGAACTTTACCTTACCGGAGGGCACAGTAACGGTGAGAATTTATGTTGAGTCCGGTGGATTTAACTTTAATTGGTTCGAAATAAAATAATTGTTTGGAGGATGTCATGAAAAAATGACATCCTCTTCTTTTTTGGATTAACATGCCGGTTTTGGGATTTGGTAATGTTTGACGACAAATATGTAATTTTTGCAACATATGTGTAAGTTAAAAAAATGTGAATGTGTTACCTTTAATTTATCAGATAACAATCTAGGGCGTTGAGTATGAAGATGAGCAAAAAGGAGTGTAGCAGAATGAAAGAGACATTATTTAGCAGAAGGACTTTAAATAGTCGTGTTACCACAGCACATGTGAGTGGGGGAGAAAAGTGGCTTGGCTATTTGATTGGCCCAGCCGGAGCATTATTATTAAATGCCGTCTTGGCATCGTACTTAAATGTTTATTATACCGATGTCTTAAAATTAACCAGTGTTTGGGGCGGCGCATTTTTGGCAGTATTTCCGATTGTCAGTAAGATCATTGATGCCATCACCAACATTGTGATGGGGCAAATTATCGATCGAACCAGAACAAAGCAGGGAAAAGCAAGACCGTGGCTGTTAATCAGTGCACCACTGCTGACTCTGACGGGAATATTGTTATTTATTGTGCCAACGGCAAATGAAACGGTACAGGTTATTTGGGTAATGATTTCCTATAATCTGTTCTACTCCTTTGCCTACACGATGTATACAATGAGCCATAATCTGATGGTACCATTGTCTACCAGAGATACCAAGGATCGTGGTGGGTTGTCGGTATTTACCAATATCTCTACGGTGATGATATCTGGTATTATTGTGGCGCTGATATTCCCAATGCTGGTATTGCCGAAGCTTGGGGTCAACCGCGAAAGCTGGATGCTGGTTATGTGTGTCATCTCAATTTTAATCTTGCCGTTGACGCTGTTGGAATATTATTTTACCAGAGAACGGATTACCGAGGAATTTGCTGAAACTGAGGCCGAAAAAATACCAATTTCGAAACAGTTAAAGGCAGCTTTCAGCGACAAGTACTGGGTGGTTATCATTGCTTACTATTTCTTCTATACCTTTGGGGCTAATATAAAAAATATAGCATTAGTCTATTACTGCAATTATGTCTTGGGCAGCTATAATGATGGCATTACCCAAACGATGATATCCGTAATTGGCGGCATCCCGATGGGAGTTGGTATCTTTATCGTTTGGCCGCTGGCGAAAAAATTCGGCAAACGAAATGTAACGGTAGCGGGATTTGCCCTCTATATTATTGGCGGCATTATCTGTCTGATTAATCCACACAGCATGGTAGTCGTGTTGGTTGGTCAGTTCATTAAAAATATTGGTGGTCTGCCATGTGCTTATGTTTTTGCGGCACTGTTAGCCGATGTGTTAGATCATATGGAATGGAAATACCGTTTCCGGATTGATGGTTTATCAACTTCAATTTATACCGTTATTGTTACAATCTGCATGGGACTCACAAGTGGAATCTTCAATCTGATTTTAACAAAAAACGGTTATGTGGCGCCTGAATTTATTGCTGCGACAGGAGAAACCGTAGCAAGTATTCAAAATATGGCAACCCAGAATGCCATAACGATTTGTTTTGTTGGCGTGGAAATTGTGACCGGTATCATTATGATTGCATTGCTGTCTTTCCTGAATGTAGAAAAGGTAATTGATAAAGAACAGGCGGAGATAAAAGCCAGAAAGGAACAGGGATAATGTTGAACAAAAATGCGTGTTCAACTATTGATTTAAGTGCGCGTCGCAACGCGCAGAAGGGTGTAAATATGAGAGCAATTCGTCTTAAAACAGAATTTTTATATAACCCGTTAGGGATTGATGTGAAGCTTCCGCGGTTACAGTGGAATTGTGAGGGAGGAATCAGACAAAGTGCTTACTATGTGCTGGCAAAGGATGATACTGGTAAGGTGTTGATGGATTCTGGAAAACAAAGCAGTAATAGCATGCAGGTGGTTTGGGCAGGCGCAGAGCTACATAGCCGCACCCAAGTAATTTGGCAGGTCAAGCTTTGGGATGAAGCGGGTGTAGAGGGTGAGTGGAGTGAAACGGCATTCTTTGAAATTGGTTTGCTTAAGTCACAGGACTGGAAGGCAAAATGGATTAGTGGGGCGGTAAAGGTTGATAAGGCAGAGCGTTATCCGGTCGATTGTTTTCAGAAAATATTTTTGGCAAAACAAGTAAAAAAAGCCAGACTGTATGTTACGGCATGTGGCTTGTATGAAGCCAGCTTAAATGGCAATCGGATTGGCGATGCCGTTCTGACACCGGGAATTACAGACTATCGGAAACGAATTCAGTATCAAACGTATGATATTACGACATTGCTAAAGGATGGTGAAAACCAGATTACCATTGAACTGGCGGACGGCTGGTACCGCGGCAGCGTTGGCGCATGGGGGCTGAGGAATCAGTATGGAACCCAAACGAAGCTGCTCGCACAGATTGAGCTAACCGATGAAACGGGAGCAGTGCGGAGGGTTGGCACGAATGAAAACTGGCAGTGGAGTGATGAGGGGCCAATTCGATTTGCGGATAATAAAGATGGTGAAGTAGTTGATGCAAGGAAGACGGCTATTTATAAAAATGATGCCATTCTTTCCACGTGTGATGTCGTTCCAACCTCATCAAACAACGTACCAATCAGAGAAAAAGAACGTTTTTCACCAACCCTGATTAAAACACCAAAAGGCAAAACGGTGCTGGATTTCGGGCAGAATATCGCCGGATATGTAGAATTTCATTTATCGGCCAAAGCAGGGCAGAAAATTGATTTGCGCTTTGGTGAAATGTTAGATGAGTCAGGTGAGTTTACCCAGAAAAATATTCAGTGTTCCAACAAAAAAATCACCACACCGCTGCAGCAGGTAAACTATACCTGCAAGGATGGCATGAATGATTATAAGACAAAGTTTGCAATTTTTGGCTTTCAATATCTTGAAATTGAAACAACCGTCGCATTCTCACCAGCCGATTTCACCGCGATTGCAGTTTATTCTGACATGGAGCAAACAATGCATTTTGACAGTTCAAACAAGCTTTTAAATCAATTTGTCAAGAGCACGGTTTGGAGTGCGAAGAATAATTCGGCGGACCTGCCAACTGATTGTCCGACCAGAGAACGGCATGGCTGGACGGGAGATGCCCAGATTTTTTGTGGTACCGCATCGTATCTGTTTGACTATAATGCGTTTGCTAGAAAGTTCATTCGTGATATGTATGACTGGCAAAAGCCAAATGGCTGCCTGCCGCAAATTGCACCGGAGGGTGGCACAGACTTCTATATGAAGGCGATGAATGGTTCGGTTGGCTGGGCAGATGCCGGGGTGTTCATGCCGTATACTTTGTGGAAGCAATATGGTGATAAACAGATTTTACAGGACTATTATGAGAGCATGGCTAACTATGCAAAATTTATGCAGAAACGATGTGGAAAATGGTATCCGACGGCAGTGAAAACGGGACTAAAGCGGAAAGAACGCAAATATATTTGCAATTATGGTCAGGCATATGGTGAGTGGGCAGAACCAGCAGATGTTCATACAATGACCTGGAAGGATTGCGCCGTTCCACACCCAGAGGTGGCAACTGCTTATACCGCTTGTGTGATGGAGCGAATGGAGGAAATAGCCCTTGTCTTAGGAAAGACAGAAGATGCAGCCGCTTATCGTCAGTTTGCCAATAATGTGAAACGCGATTATCAGAAACTTGCAGAAACAGAAAAGTATACCTTAGATACAGACCGTCAGGCGCGTCTGGTGCGGCCACTGGCATTTCATTTACTAAATAAAAAACAAACGGATTATGCCCGCAAACGTCTGATCAAAGCACTCCAGAATTATGGCTGGCGGCTGGGTACCGGATTTTTGTCAACACCGCTGATTCTCGATGTATTAACGGATATAGATGTAGAATACGCCTACCGATTACTGGAAAATGAAGAAATACCGGGCTGGCTGTCAATGCCAAAGAACGGTGCAACCACCATCTGGGAGGCATGGGAAGGACATCAGGCGGCGAATGGAATCGCATCATTAAATCATTACTCCAAAGGTGCTGCCTGTGAATGGGTGTTTCGGGTCATGTGCGGAATCAAGGTGGCAGGCGAAAATCATTTTGTGGTAGCACCAGTGGCAGGCGGAACGTTTACGTTTGCCGGAGCAGAATATCAGAGTGTTTATGGAAAAGTAGCGAGCAGTTGGAAAAGAGACACCGCGGGAAATACCCAATATACCATTACGATTCCGGCAAATTGCAGTGCCGATGTCATCTTACCGGATGGAACAAGGGTGAGGCAGGAATCTGGAACCAAGGTATATAGTTGCAAAAAAAGGAAGGGGAGGAATCGGAATGAAGCATCAAAAAATAGTAAAAAAGATGAGCTTAGAGGATAAGATTGCCTTGTGCTCCGGCGCTAATTTCTGGGAAACAAAAAAAATGGAGCAATATGGGATTCCAACCGTATTTATGTGTGACGGACCACATGGGCTGCGTAAGCAGGACAAAGAGGGCGGAGCGGATATGCTTGGGGTCAATGAATCCCGCCCGGCGACTTGTTTTCCGACGGCGGTAACGACCGCATCCAGTTGGGACCCAAAGCTAATTGAGGAAATCGGCAGGGCCATCGGCGAAGAAGCAGCGAATCAGGAAGTCGGTCTGGTCTTAGGACCAGGTGCAAATATAAAACGGAATCCGCTGTGCGGACGTAATTTTGAATATTTCAGTGAAGACCCTTATCTGACCGGGGAGTTGGCAGCTGGATTTATTCAGGGGGTGCAGGAACATGGGGTTGGCACTAGCTTGAAGCACTTTGCGTTTAATAATCAGGAATACAGCCGTTTTAATGCAGACAGTATGATGGATGAACGAACCATGCGGGAGATTTATCTAAGTGGCTTTGAGACAGCTGTTAAAAAGGGAAAACCGGCGACGGTTATGTGTGCTTACAACAAAATAAATGGTGTTCATTGTAGTGATAGTGAAATGCTGTTAAACGATATTCTCCGGCGGGAGTGGGAATTTGATGGACTCGTAGTGACGGACTGGGGAGCAATGAATGACCGCATCGAAGGTTTTGTCGCGGGTTGTGATTTGAATATGCCTGGCGGAAGTGAATACATGGAAAAGGAAGCGCGCGAAGCCGTAATTTCTGGTCGGCTTTCGGAGCAGGCGATTGATGCTTGTGCAGACCGAGTGATAGAGTTGGCTTTGGCCGCAAGTAAAGTGAAAAAAGCAGAACATTTTGATGAAGCAGGACATCATCAGCTGGCACGAAAGGCTGCCGAACAAGGAGCAGTGCTGCTGAAAAATGAAGATATTTTACCATTAAAGAAAGAGCAGCAGATTGCTGTTATCGGGCATATGGCAAAGCATCCACGCTATCAGGGCGCGGGCTCGAGTCATATCAATCCGACCAAAGTTACCAGTGCACTTGATTATATGCCTGGGGTAATCTATGCAGCCGGCTGTGATGCAGCGGGTGTGACAAACGATAAATTGCTTTGCGAGGCAGCTGAAAAAGCAGCAAAGGCAGATGTTACCGTTGTCTTTGCAGGTCTTCCAGACCGTTATGAGTCGGAAGGATTTGACCGTGATAATATGCAGATGCCAGCCGGACATGTACAGATGATTGAGACGGTCGCAGCCGCCAATGCAAATGTGATTGTCGTCCTGTTGTGTGGCTGTGTTGTGGAATGTTCATGGGCAGACCGGGTCAAGGGAATACTCTTTATGGGACTGACAGGACAGGCTGGCGGCGAAGCGGTGGTAAATCTTTTATATGGGAAGGCAAATCCATCCGGCAAGCTGGCTGAAAGCTGGCCATACCACTATCAGGATTGTCCGAGTGCGGCATTTTATGGTGAAAAAGAGATTCAATATCGCGAGGGTATTTATGTCGGATATCGTTTCTATGATAAGGCAAATGTGTCCGTTCGCTGGCCCTTCGGTTATGGTCTCTCCTATACGGAGTTTACTTATTCCAATCTGCGATTAGAAGGCAATACCGTCGTATTTACAGTTACCAATTCTGGTATTTGCTCCGGTGCAGAGGTGGCACAGCTTTATATCGCGCCGCCGCAGGAAGGCATTCATCGGCCGGCGAAAGAGCTTAAGGGCTTTGCAAAAATATTCTTGAATCCGGGAGAGAGCAGGGATATCTGCTTGGAGCTGGACGAGCGCAGTTTTGCTTTATGGGATAATGGCTGGAAGGTGCAAAAGGGGACATATCAGATTTTGGTGGGAAAAAGCAGTGTCGAATTGCCATTGCTTGCAGAAATCAAAATAGATGGTGTGACAATCGCTGCACCAAATTGGCAGCGGGCTAGCTGGTATGAAACGATGCAGGGCACCGTGAGTCAGCAAATGTGGGAGCAGATGAGTGGCATAACGGCACAGAAACCACAATTGAAAAAGGGCAGCTTTACGATGGATAATACGGTAATGGAGATGAAGGATTATTCACTGATCATGAAAATTATGTATCGGGCGGTGGAAACAACAGTTGCAAAGGGATTCGGCGGAAAAAAGGATTATCAAAATCCGGAATTTCGGATGCTGATATTATCCAGTGCCGGCAGTCCCTTACGCAGTATGCAGATATCCGGCGGCATCAAAGGTGGTATGTTCAAAGGACTGCTGGAAATGGCAAATGGTCATTATCTTAAGGGCATTCGAAAGATGATAAAGGGATAATTAAACTTGTTCCCGAAATTGTTTTGGGGTCATTCCGACGGCTCGTTTAAAATAATTTTGAAAATGACTCTGCGAGGAAAAGCCAAGGTAATTACTAATATCCAGAATCGAACGCTCCGTGTGGGAGAGCAGATGCTTGGCCTCTTTGATTTTTTCTAACTGGATAAAATCAGAGAGGGTCTGTCCGGTTTCTTTTTTGAATCGAGTAGTCAGATTGTTGCGGCACATAAAAAATTGTTCTGCCATTCGCTCTATAGGAATCGTTTCTGTAATATGTGCTTTGACATAATTAGTAACTTCACGAACGAATTTAGAGCGAGCTCCACCACGGTTTACACTGGCAACACGATCTGTAAAATCAATTACCATGTTGTATTGGAGATTCAGGATACGATCGGTATCCTGTAAAGTCTCCGCCTTTTGAATATAGCGGTCACTTAAAGAAAGTGCCTCCTCCGAAGAGAGTCCGCCGCGAATGGCAGCCCGGGAAACCAAGGTGGTGGTAATAATAAATGTATTTTTCATCTGGCGAAAAAAAGATTCGGCTGTCTTACCAATATTTCCTGGAGCGATATGGTTAACAAATTCGGTTAACCCACCGACATCTCCCTTCTCAACATATTCCAGCATGGTATTTTCAAATTGAAGAGTATTGTGTACTTCCGGAAATTCCGGTGCTGTTTGGGTAGCCGGAGTAACACTTGCGATGAATTCCTGATTGGCTTGCTGATAGCTAATACTGGATAATGAATCGTAGATGGCAATGTCTTGCAGCGGTATTGTTTCATCGTTGATATAGTAATTGATTAATGCCAGCATGTGTAAAAAGTTTTCCAATCCCATCATCGGAATGGACAACATGGAAGAACGGAAAGCAGCAATCTCTTGATCAGTTGCACCAAGTAAAAAGGCAATTTCACGGAGCATGGAACGGTCCGGAGTAATATAGGCAACCGGACCAATGACAATATGGTGTTCCCGATGATGGATGACACCAAAGTACATGTGGTAAGGGGAAATATAATAACTAATGGATTTGTCCACTGCTAATAAATCATCAAGATAGAGTTTCACGGGATCAACCGGAAAAGGAACTAACGAATGAAAATCATTTAACTGTTTATTGGTATAGTGACGAATTGGAAAACCAGATAGATTCGCCATGCTTTGACAGATGTATGAAAAATTAATGTTCCTCATGGTGTGAACCTCCTTTTTAACAATATTATTATAAAGGATAGATGATAAAAACTCAACGATAGGAAGGCAAAAATGTGTAGTAAAAAAGTGTTAATACTAGAAGGGAGATGTGAAGCACAAAAGGAGTATTTATTACATATGCTACAAGCGATGTCTCAAGGGCTGGATAAGTATTTGACACAGCATGTATAAATATAACTAAAATGATAAAAATACATTGCGTGGGTAACACTATCTGGGGTATACTTAAAGCAAAGAAAGGTCGTGATACGATGGCATTAATGGCACAAGAAGTAAAAAACACAAATTTTAACGAAGTAGAATATTCTGAAAAATCTGCTGTTCAAGCGTTGTATGATGAATTGGCAAAAGGCATTCAGAGTGTGAAAAATGGTGATGTTTATACCATTGAAGAAGCATGGGAGGAAATTGATAAAATCTAGTGAGTATGGAGAAACCAAAGAAGTATAAAGTAGGATGCACTTTGGGATATAAAATCAACAAAGAAATATATACTTGATACCTTCAAATATCGTGAATATGCAGAGGCTTTTTCAAAGAAGATAAAAAAGGCAATAAAAGAACTGGATTCATTTCCAAGAGGGTATGAGGAAACAGGATATATTATTGAAGGTCTGCACATTTATTTTAGACCTTATAGTACATATTTGATATTCTTTGTGGTAGAAGGTTCTACAATCACGGTTATTAGGGTATTAAAAGATAGAATGTATTGGCAGTCAATCATAAAGAAGATGAAGAAAATAAATAGATAAAACATTACAAAATGTATCTCTTTGCACATTGCATGGAGGTACATTTTTTTTGTGAAAAATGCAGTTATCCGAAAAATTAGGATGACTGCAAATAATCAAGAGAATGGGTAAATTTCAAGGTGGCATATATCAGCCATGGGTCATGCTCACAGCGATGTGACTATGGATGTTTACAATCACATTGCTGATATATCAGATGTAAAGGAAGAGATTGCTAGATATGAAAAAGCTGTTGGAGTTTAATTACACCAAAAAATAAAAAAATGGTGTAGTAATGGTGTAGTAACCCCAAAAATCACATTTTATAAAGAATTTATAATCTCGCAAATCTAGTAAAATCAAGGGTTTGCAAAGAATTATAAACAAATCAGAGATTTGTTTGAAAACAATTAGCACTCACCTCTTGACAGTGCTAACAAAAAGTGTTATATTCCAAATTAACCAAAGTTAGTTTACATAAAGCAAAACTTGACATAATAAATACCAAGTTAAGGAGGAAAACACATGAACATTCAGAAATTTACCCAAAAATCCGTTGAAGCCATCAATGACTGCGAAAAACTAGCCTACGAATACGGCAATCAGGAAATCGAACAAGAGCATCTGCTTGTGGCATTACTGCGCCAAGACGATGGATTAATACTAAAGCTAATCGAGAAAATGGAAATAAATCAAGAACATTTTGTGGATAACGTAACCCGTCATCTCGAGGCGCGTGTAAAGGTATCTGGCGGAAACGTATACATCGGTCAGAATCTGAATAAAGTGTTAATCCATGCCGAGGACGAAGCGAGAGCAATGGGCGATGAATATGTATCGGTCGAGCATCTGTTTCTTTCATTAATAAAGTACCCAAACAATGCAATCAAAGAAATCCTAAAAGAGTATGGCATTACCAGAGACCGTTTTTTACAAGCACTATCAACCGTGCGTGGAAACCAGCGTGTGGTTTCTGATAATCCCGAAGCAACCTATGACACCCTAAATAAATATGGCTATGACATGGTCGAACGTGCCAAAGACCAGAAGCTAGATCCGGTTATCGGCAGAGATGAAGAAATCCGTAACGTCGTCCGCATCTTATCCCGCAAAACAAAGAATAATCCGGTTCTAATTGGAGAGCCTGGTGTCGGTAAAACGGCTGTGGTGGAAGGATTAGCACAACGAATCGTCCGTGGTGATGTGCCAGAGGGCTTAAAAGATAAAAAACTATTTGCTCTGGATATGGGTGCATTAATAGCTGGCGCTAAATATCGCGGCGAATTTGAAGAACGTTTAAAAGCAGTATTAGATGAAGTAAAGAAGTCAGAAGGACAGATTATTTTATTTATTGATGAGCTACACACGATTGTCGGGGCAGGCAAGACCGACGGTGCAATGGATGCCGGAAATATGTTAAAACCAATGCTGGCCAGAGGTGAGTTGCATTGTATCGGTGCCACGACATTAGACGAATATCGGGAATACATCGAAAAAGATGCCGCCTTGGAGCGAAGATTCCAGCCGGTGCTGGTAGCGGAGCCAACTGTTGAGGATACAATCTCAATTCTTCGTGGTCTGAAAGAGCGTTATGAAGTATTTCACGGCGTAAAAATTACGGATGCGGCATTAGTTTCAGCAGCCGTATTATCCAACCGCTATATTTCCGACCGCTTTCTGCCAGACAAAGCAATCGACCTGGTTGACGAAGCATGTGCACTAATAAAAACCGAACTGGATTCAATGCCAGCCGAACTAGATGCACTAAATCGCCGTGTAATGCAGATGGAAATCGAAGAAATGGCTCTTAAAAAAGAAGAGGACCGATTGAGCAAAGACCGTCTGGCTAATTTGCAGAAGGATTTGGCGGAGCTGCAAGGCGAGTTCCAGAATAAGAAGGCACAGTGGGATAATGAGAAAAAGTCGGTTGAGAAGGTACAGCATTTGCGTGAGGACTTAGAGAATTTGCGTAAAGAAATTGCCCAGGCTCAGCAAGACTACGATTTAAACAAAGCAGCCGAGCTGCAATATGGCAAGCTGCCGCAGTTAGAGCAGCAATTATCAATCGAGGAAGAACAGTTAAAGGGTAAAAATTTGTCCCTAGTGCATGAAAATGTCAGTGATGAGGAAATTGCCAGAATTATATCCCGCTGGACCGGAATTCCGGTGGCAAAGCTAACGGAGAGCGAGCGCAATAAGACCCTGCACTTAGATGAAGAATTGCATAAACGGGTAATCGGTCAGGATGAAGGGGTAACGATGGTTACAGAGGCAATCATTCGTTCCAAAGCCGGTATCAAAGACCCAAGTAAGCCGATTGGTTCATTCTTGTTTTTAGGCCCAACCGGTGTTGGAAAAACGGAACTGGCCAAGGCCTTGGCGATTAGCCTGTTTGATGATGAAGCGAGTATGGTGCGACTTGATATGAGTGAATACATGGAGAAATTCTCAGTATCCCGCTTGATTGGAGCACCGCCAGGATATGTTGGCTATGATGAAGGCGGTCAATTGACCGAGGCGGTTCGCCGCAAACCATATTCCGTCGTACTGTTTGATGAAGTGGAAAAAGCGCATCCAGATGTATTCAATGTGTTACTGCAAGTGCTGGATGATGGTCGTATTACCGATTCCCAGGGGCGGACCGTAGACTTTAAAAATACGATAATTATTATGACATCGAATCTGGGTTCATCCTATTTATTAGAGGGTATCGAAGCCGATGGAACAATCAATGCTCAGGCGGAAGAAATGGTAATGAATGAACTGCGTGGAAGTTTCCGTCCGGAGTTTTTAAATCGTCTGGATGAGATAATCTTATTTAAACCGTTGACCAAGGACAATATTGGCAGCATCATTACGCTGCTAATGGTAGAGCTGAATGAACGTCTGGCCGAGCGGGAGGTATCCGTCGAATTGTCAGCAGCAGCGGAAGCCTATATTGTCGAGCATGGGTATGACCCGGTATATGGAGCCAGACCATTAAAACGCTTTTTACAAAAGCATGTTGAAACATTGTCAGCAAAATTAATTCTGGCCGATGAGGTTGGTGCTGGTGATACCATCTTGATTGATTTACGCGAAAATCAGCTTGTTGCTGGACTAAAATAAAATTTTTATAACAAATAAGCGGCGACCCATTTAGAACATCCCGGGCCGCCGCTTTGTTATATTTACAACACAATCTTCACCTGGTACTCACTCAACCAATAATGAATCTGCAATAAATAAGCCATCATCTGCGGCCCAGCCATCAACTGACCATACCACGGCTGTCCATAATCATTAGGATTAGCCAACAGATTCAAGACCGCATTTTTGTCAACCAGGGTTAATAACGGACTCTGTCCATCACTAATAATATCCTTCAGCCGGCTGGCCAGCAACTGTTCATAAAATGGATGGTAGGTCTTCGGATAGGGACTTTTTTTCCGCAAAGCAATTTCTTCCGGCAAATATGGAATGGAAGCTTGCCGTAGCAGATTTTTAACCAGCCCATCTCTAGCTTTCATTTCCCAAGGGACATTAAAAACATATTCAATCAGGTCACGGTCTGCAAATGGAACGCGGGCTTCCAGACCAGAATTCATGCTGGTGCGGTCCATCCGGTTTAGTAACGTCTGCATAAAATAGCGAATATTCAAATAAGAAATCCGTCGTCGGCTGGCCTCCACGGCGGAGTCACCAGGAAGGATGGCAATCTCACTGACGGCTTTGTGGTAAGAATTTTGCACATAATCCTGAGTCTGGAGCTGTTCCCTGACCTCTGGCCGTAATAGCGAAAGCCTTGGCGTAAGATTTGGTGTCCAAGGAAAAGTATGACTGTTTAAGAACTCAGGACGATGGAACCAGGGGTAACCGCCAAAAATTTCATCGGCACACTCACCAGTCAGGACAACTTTGTGGGATTGACTGACTTCCCCGCAAAAATACAGCAACGAGGAATCAATATCAGCCATGCATGGCAAATCGTGAGCCTTGACAGATTCCATTAAAAAGTCAGCCTGGGCATGATTATCGCAAACCAGATACTGATGGTCACTGCCAATGCTCTCGACCATTTTATCAACATAAGGTCGGTCCTGGGAAGGCTGAAAAGAATTTGCCTGGAAGAATTGGTCATTGTCCAGAAAATCAAAAGAAAAGGTCGCAAGGCGTTCATCTTTTTTACGCAGTTCCATCGCACAGATAGCTGAGACAAGGCTGGAATCCAGACCACCCGATAAAAAGGTGCAGATTGGTACATCAGAAACCATCTGGCGCTTAATGGCATCAGTGACCAGAAAAGAAGTTTTTTCCAAAGTAGTTTTATAATCATCCTGATGCGGGCGGCTTTCTAATTTCCAATAGCAGGTATCGGTAAAACCAAAGCGGTTATAAGTAAGATAATGACCAGGCAGACATTCCTGACAACCATCGAGAATCCCAGCACCTGGATTACGGGCGGGGCCAAGGCCAAGGATTTCATTTAACCCCTGAGCAGATACCGTAGGCGTAACGCCGGGATACTGAAGCAGGCCCTTTAGTTCAGATGAGAAAATCAAAGTGGCATCCTGCATGGTATAGAATAGCGGCTTGATGCCAAAGCTGTCGCGGAACAGATAAAGCGTCTGATGGCGCTCATCCCAAATCGCAAACGCAAAGATACCATTTAATTTTTTGACAAAGTCTGGACCGTAGCATAGAAAACAGTGAAGAATTACTTCCGTGTCAGAGGTGGTTTCAAAAGAATGGCCACGGCTGATTAATTCCGCGCGCAGTTCGGCCGTATTGTAGAGCTCGCCATTGTAAACAATGGTGAAGCAATGACCGTCAAGCGAAGCCGTCATCGGCTGTGCTCCTGTCAAGAGGTCAATAATCGCAAGCCGCGTGTGGGCAAGCCCGCAATGCTCACTTAAAAAGGTGCCGGAATCATCCGGGCCGCGGTGGTGTAAAATCTTAGTCATTTGATGCAGGATGTTATTATAGTATGAATGATTATCCAAATTAGCAGTTTTCGGGTTACAAAATCCAGAAATTGAACACATAAACAAATCCAATCACAATTTTTTTATAACCTATGTTAAAACGAAAAAAAATATGATACTATGGAAACGTAGCATAAACTAAAGGAGAAAATAGATGAGATTAGGCAGCAAAGTTGTGACTGGAAAGACGTCAGAGGTGTTCTGTTGGGGAGAAGACCGCGTCGTCAAATTGTTTCTCGAAAATTATCCAGCGGAAGCGGTGGAGCAGGAATATATTAATGCCCATGCCGTCAAATCATTGGAGTTTCATAAGGCCAAGGAGCATGGCATTGTAGCATATGGTGGCCGGACCGGCATCGTGTTTGAGCGACTAGCGGGAGATAATTTACTAGATGTAATTATGAAAACAGGCAAGGTGGAAGAAGGAACAGAGATGCTCTGTAGTCTTCATGAAGCAATTCTGAGAAATGAAATGTTTGATGAGGACATTGCCTACTATAAACTCATGCTGCTTGATAAGATAAAATCGAATCAGCACATGACAGAAGAAGAAAAGGAAACACTTCGTGGAGAGATTCGTCGCCTTCCGGATGGCAGTCAGCTATGCCACGGAGAGTTTTGGCCAAGAAAGGTAATCGTAACCGAAAAAGGGGCCGCTGTCATTGACTTTGGAAATGTTTGCCGGGGGCCGCGGCTATTTGATGTGGCGGTAACTTACTATCTGCTTGGTCAGTTTGTGCGTGAGGAATGCACAGATAAACAGCAGCAGATGGCCGAAGAATATCTCTTTGGAATGCGGGTAATGAAGGATGAGATTGAGCCATTTTTGGCAGCAATCGAACATATCCTTTAATTCAAAAACCGTCTTGACAATTCAAAAAAATTATGATTAACTAAACTTAGGTTATATGACTGACGGATAAGTGGATGAACCACATGAAGTATAACTGATTGCTATGCCGACCGTCTGGGCTGAGGTTCCAGATACGTCGGCTTTTTTGTACCATTTTGGAGCTAAATGTCAAAGATATTCATTTGTCAGGAGGATAAAAAGATGGAAAATTCATGGAGAGATTTTAAGGGCGGAGCATGGGAGCGGGAAGTAAATGTCAGAGATTTTATTCAGAAAAACTACACCCCATTTGCCGGAGATGACAGCTTTTTGGAAGGTCCAACCGCAGACACTACAGCACTGTGGGAGCAGGTCATGGAGTTATCCAAACAGGAGTTAGCAAACGGTGGCGTATTAGATATGGATACCGAAATAATATCCACCATCACCGCACATGGGCCGGCCTATTTAGATAAAGAAAAAGAAAAGATTGTTGGCTTTCAGACAGACAAGCCATTTAAGCGGGCATTGCAGCCATATGGCGGCATCCGCATGGCAATGAAAGCATGTGAAGACAACGGATATCAGGTAGACCCGGAAGTGGTAGAGTATTTTACGACTCACCGCAAGACCCACAATGCCGGTGTATTTGATGCTTATACAGAAGAAATGCGAAACTGCCGCAGTAACCATATCATCACTGGCTTACCAGATGCATATGGCCGTGGCCGTATTATCGGTGATTATCGTCGTCCGGCACTGTATGGTGTGGACCGTTTGATAGAAGATAAAATAGCACAGAAGGACAGCACCAGAACGATTATGTATTCCGATGTTATCCGTGAGCGTGAGGAATTATCAGAGCAGATTCGGGCGCTTAAAATGTTAAAAGAATTGGCAAAAATTTATGGCTGTGACATTTCCAAGCCAGCGACGAATACCTTAGAGGCAACACAGGCAATCTACTTTGCTTATCTGGCCACTGTCAAAGAGCAGAATGGTGCGGCAATGAGCTTGGGACGGACTTCAACCTTCTTAGATATCTATGCAGAGCGTGATTTGCGCGAGGGTGTTTTCACTGAGCAGGAGATTCAGGAAATTATTGACCAGTTTATAATGAAGCTGCGTTTAGTTCGTTTTGCCAGAACACCGGAATACAATTCAATCTTTGCCGGTGACCCAAACTGGGTAACAGAGTGTATCGCCGGAGTTGGTGTGGATGGCCGTTCTATGGTAACGAAGATGTCCTACCGTTATCTAAATACGCTCAATAACTTAGGTGCTGCCCCAGAGCCAAACTTAACGGTGCTTTGGTCCGTGAATCTGCCAGAGAATTTCAAAAAATTCTGTGCCGATATTTCCATCAAACATTCCGCAGTTCAGTATGAAAATGACGACTTAATGCGTGTCATTCACGGTGATGATTATGGGATTGCCTGCTGTGTATCCTCAATGAAAATAGGTAAGGAAATGCAGTTCTTTGGAGCGAGAGCAAACTTAGCAAAATGTCTGCTCTATGCAATCAACGGCGGTGTTGATGAGATGACCGGCGAACAGGTAGGCCCGAAATATCAGCCAATCACATCGGAATACCTAGACTACGATGAAGTAATGGATAAATATAAAGACATGATGAAATGGCTGGCCAATGTATATGTAAATGCCTTAAACATCATTCACTACATGCATGATAAATACTGCTACGAGAAAATCCAGATGTCATTACATGACAAAAACGTAAAACGCTGGTTTGCCACCGGAATTGCGGGAATGTCCGTAGTAGCAGATTCCTTATCAGCAATCAAATATGCAAAAGTAAAAGTAATTCGTGATGAAAAAGGATTTGCAACCGACTTCGAAATCGAAGGTGATTTTCCAAAATACGGTAATGATGATGATCGCGTTGACACCTTAGCACAAGAGGTATTGCACTTATTTATGCAGTATCTGCGCGGCAATCATGCTTACCGCGGCGGTGTGCATACGACCTCGATTCTGACGATAACTTCAAATGTAACCTATGGAAAGAACACCGGCGCAACACCAGACGGCAGAAAACGTGGTGAAGCATTTGCCCCAGGTGCGAACCCAATGCATGGACGTGATACGCATGGAGCGGTAGCTTCGTTAGCATCAGTGGCAAAATTACCATTCTTTGATGCCCAGGACGGAATCTCAAATACCTTCTCCATCGTACCGGATGCACTTGGCAAAGATGGCTATAATGCCGATAATCTGGTTGCCCTTTTAGATGGATATACGGAAAAGGGCGGACATCACTTGAATGTCAATGTTTTTAACCGTGAGACGTTATTAGATGCGCAGGCCCATCCAGAACTGTACCCACAGCTAACGATTCGTGTATCTGGTTATGCTGTAAACTTTATCAAACTGACGAAGGCACAGCAGGATGAAGTAATTGCCAGAACCTTCCACGAGAGACTTTAGTATGCAGGGATATATTCATTCACTCGAAAGCTTTGGCACAGTTGACGGACCGGGTGTCCGTTATGTGGTATTTTTTCAAGGATGCCCGATGCGGTGTCAGTATTGTCATAATCCAGATACATGGAATATGCAAAATGGCACCATGATGGACAGTACTGAAATTATTGAGAAATTAGAACGCAATCGCAGCTTTTACCGTACCGGCGGCATCACCGCTACCGGCGGAGAGCCACTGTTGCAGTTAGATTTTCTGATTGAACTGTTTACCAAAGCCAAAGCAAAAAATATTCATACCTGTTTGGATACATCAGGCATCGTGTATAATAAGAAGGAAAGCGAATTGGTGACCAAATTTGAGCAGTTATTTGCAGTAACCGATTTGGTCATGCTCGACATTAAGCATATGGAAACAGCGGCGCATCGAGAGCTGACCGGGCAGGATAACCAACCAGTATTTGATTTTGCCGAAGCCTTGGCGAGCGCCGCAGTACCACTGTGGATACGCCATGTCATCGTGCCAGGCATTACGGATGATGAAGCGGAATTACAAGCGCTTGGCCACTACATGAAAACACTAGGCAATATCGAACATTTAGAAGTGCTTCCGTATCATACGATGGGCAAGGTCAAGTACGAGAGCCTTGGCATTGAATATCCCTTAGGTGATACGCCACAGCTAACAAAAGAAGAGGCAGAGGAAGCAAAAACAATCATCGAACAAGCTTGGAAGGCATAAGCAAGTTTATCCAATAAATAAATCTAAGCAGTAAAAAACAAGGTGTCGGAACCAAATTACCGGCACCTTGTTTTTGGTTGCCATCAAAACAGCAATATTATACAAATTATGCCACACGTGACAATACATTAAATAACAAAAACAACCTATAATAAATCTATAAATTGAGACAGTATGCAACTGTTTTAGAATAAGTCAGGGGGACATATCAATGAAATATGGACATTTCGATAACGAAAAAAGAGAATACGTGATAGACCGTGTGGATTTGCCGACTTCATGGACCAATTATTTAGGCGTGAAGGACATGTGTGTGGTAGTAAACCATACAGCCGGCGGTTATATGTTTTATAAAACACCGGAATACCACCGTGCAACCAGATTCCGGGGCAATTCAATACCAATGGACCGTCCGGGACATTATGTATATTTGCGGGATGTAGAAGACGGAGATTACTGGAGTGTATCTTGGCAGCCAGTCGCAAAACCATTAGATGTAGCAAAATACACCTGCCGTCACGGCAT
This sequence comes from Lachnospiraceae bacterium, assembly GCA_031555935.1. Taxonomy (GTDB): domain Bacteria; phylum Bacillota; class Clostridia; order Lachnospirales; family Lachnospiraceae; genus Roseburia_C. The sequence continues at coordinate 102,298 of JAVBTX010000011.1, forward strand.
GAGTTACACCACCTATGAATGTGATTACAAAGGAGTTCAGGCATCGCAGACCTTAATTGTACCAAAGAACGATGATGTCGAGCTGTGGGATGTGAAAATCAAAAATACCACGGACAAGGTTCGTACCTTACAACTCTTCTCCTATTTGGAATTTTCCTTCCATCATATAATGATTGACAACCAGAACTTCCAGATGAGTTTATACTGTGCTGGTTCTTCCTATGAAAATGGAATCATTGAACATGATTTGTTTTACGAGGAATTTGGCTTCCAGTATTTTACCGCTAACTTTGAGCCGGATGGCTATGACTGCTTAAGAGATAAATTCTTAGGACTGTATCATACCGAGGACAATCCGATTGCAGTAGAAAAAGGTGAATGTAGCCAGTCAGCAGAGCTGGGCAATAACCACTGCGGAAGCTTGATGAAGAACTTAACCTTACAGCCAGGCGAAGAAATCCGTGTTGTCTTTATGCTTGGTGAAGGAAACCGCGAAGCAGGTCAGGTAATGCGTGAGAAATATTCCGATATGGCAAATGTCGATGGTGCATATCAGGAACTACGTGATTACTGGAATAACAAATTTGAAAAGTTACAGATTCAGACCCCAAATGAGGGCATGAATACATTAATCAATACATGGACATTATATCAGTCAGAAATTAACGTGATGTTCTCTCGCTTTGCTTCCTTTATCGAAGTTGGTGGCAGAACGGGACTGGGATATCGTGATACCGCGCAGGATGCAATGACGATACCACATTCCAATCCAGAGAAATGTCGTCAGCGAATTGTTGAGCTGTTACGAGGACTAACCAAAGCCGGATATGGTTTACATTTATTCCAGCCGGAGTGGTTTGATCCGAATAAAAAAGAAGAGAAGAAACCATTTAAATCACCAACGGTTATCCCGACATCAGGCACTGACAAGATTCACGGCATCGAAGATGCTTGCTCTGACGATGCCCTTTGGCTGGTAACCTCAATTGTAGAATTTGTCAAAGAAACCGGCGAAATAGATTTCATCAATGAAGTAATCACCTATGCCGACGGCGGCGAAGGAACTGTTTATGAGCACATGATGAAAATCCTTGATTTTTCCGCAGAACAAGTTGGCGAGTCAGGAATCTGTAAAGGCCTTAGAGCAGACTGGAACGACTGCCTGAACTTAGGCGGTGGCGAAAGTGCAATGGTATCCTTCCTGCATTATTGGGCAATTGATAACTTCTTAGAATTAGCCAATTATTTAGGTAAATCAGAAGATGTAGAAAAATACACCAAAATGCAGAATACCGTAAAAGAAGTCTGCGAAGAAAAATTATGGGATGAAGAATGGTTTATCCGTGGCGTGACCAAGAATGGTAAAAAGATTGGAACGATGGCCGATAAAGAAGGAAAAGTACATTTGGAATCAAATGCCTGGGCAGTTCTTTCTGGTGCTGTATCAGAGGAAAAAGCCATTAAAGCAATGGATAGCGTAGATAAATATTTATTTACTGAGTACGGAATTATGTTGAACGCACCATCCTATACCGTACCAGATGATGACATTGGATTTGTTACCAGAGTATATCCGGGACTAAAAGAAAACGGAGCAGTCTTCTCACATCCAAATCCTTGGGCATGGGCGGCAGAGTGTAAATTAGGACGCGGTGACCGGGCGATGAAGTTCTATGATGCATTATGTCCGTACAATCAGAATGACAACATTGAGCTTCGTGAAGCAGAGCCATATTCCTACTGTCAGTTTATTATGGGTAAAGACCACACCGGATTTGGCCGGGCGCGTCATCCATTTATGACCGGCAGCGGCGGTTGGGCGTACTTCTCCGCAACCAGATATATGTTAGGAATTCGTCCACAGTTTGATGAATTAGTAGTTGATCCTTGTGTACCGGCAGATTGGAAAGAGTTTTCGGTAAGCCGTGTATGGCGTGACGCAACCTATAGCATCAAAGTAGAGAATCCAAGTGGTGTAATGAAGGGTGTCAAAGAAATATATCTCGATGATAATAAGGTAGAGTGTATTCCGGTACAGCCAGCTGGAACCAAGCATGATGTAACTATTGTGATGGGCAAAAAGTAGAAAGGAAGATGACTATGATAAAATTTGGAACGGGCGGTTGGAGAGCCGTAATTGGTGATGAATTTACCAAATCCAATATTCAGCATTTGGCACAAGCCCTTGCGAATAAAATGAAAAATGAAGATGTAGCTGAGCAAGGGATTGTAATGGGATACGATCGCAGATTCCTTTCGAAGGAAGCAATGCAATGGTCAGCACAGGTATTTGCCGCAGCAGGTATCAAATCATACTTGATTAATAAATCATCACCGACTCCGCTGATTATGTATTATGTGATGAAGCATGAGTTTGCTTATGGAATGATGATAACGGCAAGCCATAACCCGGCAATTTATAATGGTGTCAAAGTATTTACCGCGGGTGGACGTGATGCCGATGAAATTCAGACCAAAGATATTGAAGATTACACAGCAGATATTAATTTGTCAGATGTAAAGGAAATGGATTACGAAGCAGGTAAGGCAGCGGGATTAATCGAAGAGATTTATCCGCTCAATGAATACCTTGATAATATTATTGAATCCGTTAACATGGAAGCAATCCGTGGTGCTGATTTAAAGGTGGCACTCGACCCAATGTATGGGGTAAGTGAGACCTCATTAAAAACAATCTTAATGACCGCAAGATGTGAAGTGTCAACCATTCATGACCGCCATGATACACTGTTTGGCGGCAAGCTGCCATCTCCATCCGCAGCAACCCTCCATGCACTTCAGAATTATGTGCTGGAGAAAAAATGCGACATTGGAATCGCAACCGATGGTGATGCTGACCGCATTGGTATTATTGATGATAAAGGAAACTTCCTGCATCCAAATGATATCTTAGTGCTGCTGTACTACTATCTGGTAAAATACAAAGGTTGGCATGGACCGGTAGTGCGTAATATTGCGACGACCCACATGCTCGATAAAGTAGCGGAACAGTTTGGCGAGAAGTGCTACGAAGTGCCAGTTGGCTTTAAGCATATATCAGCCAAGATGACGGAAACTGGTGCGATTATCGGTGGAGAATCCTCTGGCGGTCTGACCGTACATGGACATATCAGTGGCAAGGATGGAATCTATGCAGCAGCATTACTAGTTGAAATGCTGGCTGTAACCGGTAAGAAACTGTCCCTGATTATGGAAGACATTCACAATGAATGTGGATACATCCATATGGAAGAAAGAGATTACAAATTCTCTCAAGAGAAAAAAGAAGAGGTCTTCAAGGTACTGATGGAAGATAAGCAGCTCCCAGAAATGCCATCAGCAATTGACCATGTATCATATCTTGATGGAAGCAAAGTATATTTCAAAAATGGCGGTTGGATTATTGCCAGATTCTCTGGAACCGAGCCATTAATCCGAATCTTCTGCGAGATGCCGGATGCTGAAGAAGCAAAACAGATATGTGAAATATATGAAGAATTTTTAGGCTTGTAGAAATATGCCAGGCCCATAATACCGTGTCTGGATGCCAGACCCCAAATGCCGTGTCTGGATGCCAGACCCATAATACCGTGCCTGGATGCCAGACCATAAATGCCGGTCTGGCAGGATGAACACACCCATTACCATATCACTGAAATATAGAAAAGTTCCTCAAGCTTATTCATATTTAAAAATTCGTGATATAAAAAGGTGTTTGTCCTGCCAGACCGGTATTTTTTGTGTTAAAATAGTGATAAAAGAAAAACAGTGGGAGGAACGACATGAATCAGAAGAAGGAACCGCGTTCGCTAAAAAAACGATTATTGACATTTATGATACTGTGCTGGCTGGTGCCGATAGCAGTATTTTTTGCGTTTACAACGATGTCATATCATAGGGGGATTGTGAGTAAGGCAGAGAATCTAATGGAGCAGAAGATGACGACCGCGGCATCGGTGCTTTCCATTCGATTAAATGAGGCCATCAGTCTGAGTCGAAGACCATCCTATGAAAACGAGTGGGAGGATAGTTGGGGCAGATATTATCGAGAAACCATTAGCAGAACTGATTTTTTACTAGAAATGAAGGCAAATCTGGTCTCAGATTTTTATTTAGATAATCGGTTTGATTCCTATGCATTTTACATGGAAGACAGCAAAACGCCGGAGTGCTTTGGCTTTCGGACGGGGCGGAGTTTTGCCAATTTTGTGGACGAGGCGCAGGAGGGGATTGATGAAATTCGCGAACTCGACTCCAACTATGTATATGTCCGGGTCATTGAGGGTAAAATTTATATTGTGCGAAACCTTTATACGAAAGCCAGGTATACAAAATTTGGAACCTTGGTGTTAGAACTGAACCGTAACAAAGTGTATCAGGATATTCCGACCGAGCTGATGGAAGGAATGGCAATTTGTATCAATGATGCGAACGATAGTATTTATTTTTGTGAAACGGATGTGGCTGGTGGTGAAGAACGATTAGAAGCGTTACAACAAATGAACATGGAATATGACGGCATAGCCAATAAAAAGTGGCTGCGTGCAGAGATGGGGGCGTATAATTGTTATTTATATCAAAAGGGATATGACAATTATAATGTTGGAATTATTACGAGTATTAAGCGAAGTGATATTTATGACAGCCTCTATACGGTATATAAGATTGTATTTGTTGTGTTAGTGCTGGTAATTCCGTTGATGAGCTTTGGAATTGTTTTTCTGTGGAAGCAGATTCAAATTCCGATTAAACGTTTAGTAAGTGCTTCGAATCGGATTGAAGAGGGTGAAATTGGCACGCAAATAACCGGAGATGGAATGCCGAATAAAGAGTTTGCCTATTTGATGGACTCATTTAACAGCATGTCGATGCAGGTAAAAGAACTGTTCGATACGGCCTATACCGAAAAATTAGCGCGTAAGGATGCCCAGATTCTGGCATTGCAGGCACAGATAAACCCACATTTTCTCAATAATACCTTGGAAATGATGAACTGGCAGGCACGGATGTCGGGAGATACCGTCGTATCGAAGATGATTGAGGCGCTCGGAACCGTGCTAGACTACCGGATGAACCGTTCAAATGTCAAAAAAATCCGTTTGACCGAGGAGCTTTATTGTGCGGATGCCTATTTTTACATTATGTCAATGCGCTTTGGACAGCGTTTGCAAATTATACGTGAAATCGATGACTCTCTACTATATATTAATGTGCCGCCGCTCGTATTGCAGCCAATTGTGGAAAATGCCATTGTTCATGGAGTAGAAGCTGTAAAAAATGGCGTCATTGAGCTGAGAATCTTCCATGATGAAGAAAATGTTTATTTACGCGTAATTAATAGCGGTAAACCGTTGACGGAAAAAGACCAGCAAAAGATAAATGCTATTTTGAACGAAGATGCAGATAAAATTCCGAAGCAGCCAGGTCACCACGTATCGATTGGAATCAGCAATGTCAATAAACGAATCAAGTTGGTGTACGGAGATGAATATGGACTGACCATTGAACGCGGCGAAGATGCTCGTACGGTTTCGACAGTTACAATTCCTTATATGGAAGGAAAATAGGCAGTTTTGGAGGAAGCAACAAAGACAGTTGCATAAAATTGTTGATAGATGGCAAGATTAAACAAATAATGTCAAGTAGGTCTAATGCTTTTTAGGTAAACTGCACTTATAATATAACCATAGTAACAACAAGTTACCAAAAAACATTTTTCACTAACATTATTTTAAGGAGGATATTGTAGTATGAAAAACAAGATTTTATCAATTTTGCTGGTGACAGCAATGGTATCAACCCTTGTGGTTGGATGTGGAAACAAGACAAATAACGGTGGGGCTAACAACGCTGGCGACAACAACGCAGCAGCAACAGAGCAGGATAATACAAAAGATGAGCCTGCAGCAGAAGAAACAAAAAATGCAGTAACATTGAAGACCGTTTCTATGTTCGGCGGAACTGACCCACACACAAGTACGTATCAGGACATCAATACTCAGTTGATGGCAGACAACAGCTACATTACCATCGAAGACAACTCACAGACATCTGATGAGGATTGGAAGAACGCGATGGCAGCAGACTTTGCAGCAGGTAATGAACCAGATGTATTCCAGTATTTTACCGATGCAAATGCAGCAACTATCTTAGAAGCTGACAAATTCGTATCAATCGACGAAATCAGAGCAGAGTACCCAGAATATGCAAGTGACATCTTTGATGATGCATTATCAGCATCAGCAAATCCAGACGGTGTATGCCGTGCGGTTCCAACCACAGGTTATTGGGAAGGATTATTCTGTAACAAAGATTTATTTGACGAGTACAATGTTGAATTACCAACAGATTGGGATTCATTAGTAACAGCAATTGAAACATTCAAAGAAAACAACATTATTCCAATCGCAGTTTCATTGAATAATGTACCTCACTACTGGTTAGAATTCCAGCTATTATACACTGCTGGTGCAGATGAATATGCAACAATTCCAGAAACCGCTCCAGAGTCATGGGTAAAAGGATTGGAAGTATTCAAAACATTAAGAGATATGGGTGCATTCCCAGTTGATACCGATACAGTTGATAATGATTCTGTTGGTGTATTATTTAGAGACAAAAAAGCAGCTATGCAGTTAGACGGTTCTTGGTATGCAGGACAGATTGAAGATGCTGAAAACACAGTAGTTGTAGCATTCCCTGGCGTTCCAGAGCAGAAAGCTGACAAGGGCGCAGTTATCAGCGGATTCTCTACCGGATTCTATATCACCAAAAAAGCTTGGGAAGATCCAGACAAGAGAGATGCAGCAGTTAAATTTGTAATGGCTCATACATCTAAAGACAGCATTCAGAAATATTGGGAAGCAGGCGGAGCAATGTCTAAAGCAGCAGCTAACGTTACTCCAATTACCGAAGGATTAAGTGCATTAGCAATCTCAGCTGGAGAACTTACAAGTGCAGCTCCAACCATTAGCTTACCAACTGACGCAAGAATTGGTTCAGCAGCTTACGGTGTTCTTATCGCTAACTGTGTTAAGATTTCGACTGGCGCAGTAAGTGCAGAAGACGTAATCAACGAAGCATTACAGACCTACAGAGACGCACAGTAATTAAAAAACTAATTAATGTAAATATTCATTGACAAATAAACAGAGGGGGCAATCCTCATTACTCCCTCTGTTTTTTGTACCAAGCAAGCCGAAAAAAAGCTGTTTACAGTTTGGAATAGGCGAAAAAAGAAAGGTGGAAGAAGGATGTTATATAAGAAAAAATGGCCGTTGTTAGTATTTGTAGTGCCGGGTATACTATTTATGCTACTCTTTCTTTATATACCGTTTATACAAAATATTAAGAACAGCTTTTATAACATGACAGCTGCTGTAACAATGCCAGGAAAAGAATGGAAATTTATCGGATTTGCTAATTACCAAAAAATATTTGCTGATACAGACTTGCGGGTAGCAATTATTAACTCTTTGAAAATGATGGCATTAACCGTTATCTTTGAGGTGGGAATTGCATTTGTTCTGGCTGTATTAGTATCACAAATCAAGAAGTTTCAGCAAGTGTTTCGAACCGTGTTTTTCTTTCCAGTGGTAATATCAGCAACCGCAATCGGTCTGTTATTCCAGCTATTTTACAACTACAATGGTGGTATGTTAAACCAGATTTTGGAAGTTTTTGGAAAAGAACCGGTATATTGGCTGAGAGAGGGATTGGCGTTTACCATGATTGCCATTCCGACCGTATGGAGCTATGTAGGATTTTATTTTGTCATATTGTTAACGGGACTAAGTGATATTTCAGATGATATCTATGAAGCCGCATCCATTGACGGATGCAGCAAGTTTAGACAGGTATTTTACATTACCTTACCATTAGTAAAACCAGTATTACTGACATCGGTAACATTAGCAGTAACTGGTGCCTTGAAAGTATTCGACTTACCTTGGGTTATTGCCGAGCGCGGTGCGCCAGCAGGAACTACCCATTTCCTAGGAACCTATATGTATCAGGTAACCTTCAACCTCAGTGATTATGATTATGGTTCAACCTTAGCACTCTTCATTGTAATATTCGGTGTTGTTGTTGCTAAAACCGTAAATATCCTTACCGAGGATAAAGAAGAGCGAAGAGAGCGGAAGGAGAGGAGGGCGAAGAATCATGCCTAGAGAAGACAGCATCAAAAGCAGAAAATCATTAAGCATTGGATTAATTTTTGTATATGCATTTCTGATACTGTGGGCAGTGACAACAATCTTCCCATTTGTATGGGTGGCACTGAACTCCTTTAAACCATCAGCAGAAGTACTAGCTAGCTCATTTGCTTTACCACATGTGTTCACATGGGAAAATTATGTAACCGCATTTGCCCGAATGAATATCGGAAACGCCTATAAGAACAGTTTAATTATCTCAGGATCAGTTACCATTGGCGTAATGATATTGGCATCTTGTTTATCCTTTGCATTAACAAGATATAATTTTAAGGGAAGAGGATTGATTAACAATTTGTTGGTCGCTAGTTTAATGTTCCCTGTATTTGCAACGATTATCCCAGTCTTCCAGATGATGATAGCTGGAAACTTAGTTAATACAAACTTGTCCGTAATTTTACCACAGATAGCTGGAAACTTAAGCTTTGCTAGTATCGTAATGATTGGTTTTATGCGTAGCATTCCAATTGAAATGGAAGAAGCTGCATACATGGAAGGTGCAAATGTATTTCAGGTGTTTGTAAGAATTATAGTACCGCTTTGTAAAGCATCCTTATCAACGGTTGCAATATTCAGTTTCTTATGGTCATACAACGACTTATTTGTTCAGACCATCATGATTCGTGATAATACCAAGTATCCGATTTGTAGCTTGTTGAAAACTATCAGTTCCCAATACGGTACCGATTATGGATTAATGGCATCTTCTGTTGTGCTAATTGTTCTCCCAGTTTTGGTTGTATATATGTTCTTGCAGAAGAATATTATAAAAGGATTGACAGCAGGAGCAGTAAAGGGCTAAAATTTAATAAAAGATAAAAGTGAATCGACGGCACATTCAGTGTCGTCGATTTTGGTCGGAAATGGGGGCACAAAAGAATGTACAAGGTTATGATTATTGATGATGAACCAATTATTGTTCAAGGGTTGTCGCTTAGTATCCCGTGGGAGAAGTGGAACTGCACCGTGGTTGCAACAGCAAATGATGGGTTAGAAGGCAAGCGGCTGATTGAAGAGTATCGACCGGACATAATCTTTTTAGATATTTGTATGCCAGAGATGAGCGGTTTGCAGATGATTGCGGCAATCAAGTCGGAGTTCCAGAGCATGGAGATTAGTATTCTGACCGGTTATCGTGATTTTGATTATGCGCAGCAGGCGCTCCATTTTGGGGTTAGAAGATTTCTATTAAAGCCATCAAATATGTCAGAGTTAGAAGAAGCGATTGAAGCAATGTGCCATGCATTACAAGTGAAGGGCATTACCGGTGAGACAAATAGCGGAGAAGAAACGGAAAGCTCCTCCGGCAGCTTTATTGTAAAGAATGCCTTGCAGTACATTGAAGAAAACTATCAGCATAAGCTGACACTTGGTGAGGTGGCAGAGAAGACCTATGTAAGCCAATGGCATTTAAGCAAGCTGTTGAACCGCCATGTGGAGCAAAGTTTCTCTGAGATATTGAATCACGCCCGCATTGAAGCGGCAAAGAAGCTGCTAGTTGATCCATCACTACGAATTGGTGATATTTCAGAGACAGTAGGGTTTCTTGATTTGGCGCATTTTTCACGGGTATTTAAGAAGCAGGAAGGTGTTTCCGCGAATGAGTACCGCAATAAGATATTGGGTAATGTAAAATAGAATAAAGATGGGCTGTTGCAAAATGATATCAATGGAAAAACAATCATTTTGCAATAGCTCATTTTTATTGTAAAAAACATGGCAAAATACATAACAAGAATCAAGATATAAGGCATCTTTTTTATAGTTTTCACAATCTTAGTTAAATTCTGTTTTCGGGGAACCAAATGGTCTTTTAAAACGTCTAATATATGTGGAACATTAAAATAAGCAACAAAAGAAACTGGACCAATTTTATTGAGATGAATGGCTTGTCAAGTAGAGCAAGAACTGATGAAACGTAAGGAGAGAGAAATGAGGATACAAAAGAGAGCAGCAAGAAATGTTAGTTTAATGCTGACATTAACACTGCTGATGGGACTAACCTATCATAGCACGATTCTGCCGGTAAAGGCAGAACTAGAGCAAGAGGATACATTCGCAGGTACAGGCAGCCTGACGGAGAAGAACTATGTTATACTTGCAGAGGATGCAGATACATATGAGTATCTTTTGGAGGAAATAGAAGACTCAGTAGTAGAAGACGCGTTGGTGCCAGAGTTTCCGGAAGAC